>NZ_JBAZPR010000004.1:0-218421 GCF_041648115.1 Brevundimonas sp. | reverse complement strand
GTTTCCCAATAGCTTGAACCTCTTGGATTTCGCGCAGCGCGGCTTAAATGCCGATGCCCTCTGCTGAACGGAATCCACCCATGGCCGACTACGACTACGACCTCTTCGTCATCGGCGCCGGTTCGGGCGGGGTTCGGGCGGCGCGGCTGACGGCGCTCGACGGCAAGAAGGTCGCGGTCGCCGAGGAGTATCGGGTCGGCGGCACCTGCGTCATCCGAGGCTGCGTGCCCAAGAAGTTTATGGTGATGGCCTCCGAGGTCAGCCACGCGCTGGAGATCGCCGAGGGCTACGGCTGGTCCTTCGACAACGCCAAGTTCGACTGGCCCACCTTCCTTGAGGCCAAGGACGTCGAGATCGCGCGCCTGTCGGGCATCTACGCCGCCAACCTGGGCAAGGCCGGGGTCGAACTGGTCCACGGCCGCGCGGTCCTGAAGGACGCCCACACCGTCGAGATCGTCGGCAAGAACCGCACCATCACCGCCGAGAAAATCCTGATCGCCACCGGTGGTCGCCCGTGGAAGCCGGAAGATATGCCCGGCATCGAACATACGATCACCTCGGAAGAAGCCTTCCACCTGCCCGAACTGCCCAAGCGCATCCTGATCGCGGGCGGCGGATACATCGCGGTGGAGTTTGCGGGCATCTTCGCCGGCCTGGGCGTCGAGACAACCCTCATTTATCGCGGCCCCAACATCCTGCGCGGCTTCGATGACGACGTGCGCGCGCACCTGGCGGGCGAGATCGAGAAGCGCGGCATCAAGGTCATCCTGGGCTGCCAGCACGAGAAGATCGAAAAGACCGTCACCGGCCTGGTCAACCACCTGGAGAACGGCATGAAGCTGGAAGCCGACGTGGTCATGTTCGCCACCGGCCGTATCCCTCACGTCAAGGACCTGGGTCTGCAAGCCGCCGGCGTCGAGCTGAACGACGAGGGTGCGATCAAGGTCGATCCGTACTCGAAGACCACCGCCGACAACATCTGGGCCATCGGCGACGTGACCGACCGGATGAACCTGACGCCCGTCGCCATCCGCGAGGCCGTCGCCTTCCACCAGACCGTCTATCGAGACAATCCCCAGCACTTCGACTACGAGGCCGTCGCCACCGCCGTCTTCAGCCAGCCGCCGGTCGGCGTCGTGGGCCTCAGCGAGGCCGAGGCCCGCCGGTCGTGCTCCAAGGGCGTGGACGTCTACGTCACCCGTTTCCGTCCGATGAAATACGCCTTCACCGGCTCTGACGAGCGGGTTTTGATGAAGCTGGTGGTCGACGCCGACAGCCAACGCGTGGTCGGCGTCCACATCGTCGGCCCCGAAAGCCCGGAGATGATCCAGCTCGCCGCCATCGCCGTGAAGGCCGGCCTGACAAAGGCCCAGTGGGACGCGACCTGCGCCGTCCATCCGACCATGGCAGAGGAACTGGTCACCCTGAAGGAGAAGCAGTCCGGCGCCACTTCGGCCGGCTGACGCCCTTACGGCCGGGGCCGGTCGCGGAACCGTTCCAGCAGGTCCAGCCGCGCGCTGAACGGCACCGGCGTCACCGTCGGCCCGACGTTGCCGAAGTTCATCAGCCGGGTATCCCCTGCCCTGGCGCGAGGCCATTCGATCCGGCCGACGCCATTGGGATCGCCCGAACGCGCAAAGGCGGTCCAGTAGCCGATCATCGCCTCCGACGCCTTGCGATCCCGATCCTCGACCGGGTACGGCAAGGTGTTCAGGGTTCCGAACACATAAGGCCGCTCGATCGCATGGGTGGCCCCGCCGTGCGGCTCGGGGTTCTGCGGCGACGAGATGTCGAACCGATACAGCCAGGCCGGATGACCGGCCTTGTTGTGCAGCCGCGCCAGCATCCGCGCCGGTTCGGAAAAAACCAGATCCGTGATGGCCAGTTTGTCGAACGCCTCCAGACCGCCATAGGCCTGGACCGCGTCGGCCCGCTCCAGCCAGGTCATGTCGTCGTCGATCTGGCCATAGCCGTTCCGATCCGTCGGCCGCATCCACCAGAACTCGGCGCTGTTCGTGCCGATGATCATCGGCACGGGCGCCTGGCGCCCCGCCTTGAACGCCGCCTCGACCGTGGACGGCACGATCCGCCCGTCGATCAGGGTCAGGTCGCCGTTGGCGAAAACAGGCGGCGGCGTCAGGAACATCTCGGCTGGCGCGGCGCGCAGATCGGCGGCGCTTCTCAGGCCCGCGCCGAACGACCAGACCTCGCCCCGCTCACGCGCCGACGGCGCGCCGTGCGGCCCTTTCTTGTCCAGCGGCGTCTGCAACTCCCGCCCCAGGCCCGACTGCACCACGGCCCGGTCGAACAGCCCCCGCGCCGGCGGCGAGATCATCAGCCGCGTCACGATGGCGCCGCCCGCAGACTCGCCAAAGATCGTGACGTTCTCGGGATCGCCGCCGAAGTCCGCGATATTGGCGCGCACCCATTTCAGCGCCCCCGTCACATCCATCAGGCCATAGTTGCCCGCCGCTTCACCCGCCGGTCGCTCGGCCGCCAGCGCCGGATGGTCGAAGAAGCCCAACCGCCCCAGCCGATAGTTCAGCGTCACCACGACGACGCCGCGCTTGGCCAGGGTCGTGCCGTCATAGAGCGGCGCCGTGCCCGACCCGTTCACCAGACCGCCGCCGTGGATCCACACCATGACCGGCGCCGGCTGGCGCGTGCCCACCGGCCGCCAGACGTTCAGGTTCAGGCAGTCCTCGCTCATCGGCAAGGGTCCGACGCCCGGGTCTCCGTTGGGCGGCGCCTGGATGCACAGGGGCCCATAGGCGCCGGCGTCGCGCTGTCCCTGCCACGTCGGCGCCGGGCCCGGCGGGCGCCAGCGTCGATCGGCCATCGGCGGTGCGGCGTAGGGGATGTTCTTGAACGCGGCCACGTCGGCATCGGCGCGTCCGATCAGGACGCCCTGCTGAATGCGGACGGAGGGCTGGTCGGCTGCGGGCGCCATCATGAGCGAGAGGGTGGCGAAGACGCCGGCGATTGTCATCCTCGCTGATTAGCAAATCCTGAGATCAGGCCAATGACCTCGCGATCACAGTTGACGACATCTCGCGGTAGAACCGATTTCGAGATCGTGCGTTATCGTCAAGCTGGACGGGGTAGGCGTTGAACGACACGACAAAATCAAGCGACCTGACCGTCGATCTGGGCGCGGCCTTCGAGGCCTCGCCCAACCCTTATCTGCTGCTCACGACTGACCTGCGCATCGCTGAGGTCAATCAGGCCTATATCGACGTTACCGGCGCCAGGCGCGACGACGTGCTGGGCCAACCTCTGTTCGCGACCTTCGACTCCGGCCCCGGAACCGAGGCGCCGGAAAATGTGCGCCAGGTCCGCGCCTCTCTGGAAAAGGCGCGCGATACTCGACAACGGGATCACCTTGCCGTCGTGCGCTACTCCATGCCCAAGACGCTGCCGGACGGCAGCGAGGTCTTCGTGGAACGGATCTGGAGCGCCACCCACACGCCGATCCTGAACGACGCCGGCGAGGTGGTGCTGCTGCTCCAGCACACCACGGATGTCACCGACCTGTCCCCGACCATCCAGCCGGACGAGCCCACCACCGCCCTCGACGCCATCGTCGGCGGCTCGGTCTTGCGCCGCGCCCAGTCCGTGCAGGAAGACAACCGCCGCTTGGAGACAGAGCGTAATCGTCTGGTCGAAATGTTCATGCAGGCGCCGGGTTTCGTCGCCATCCTGTCCGGCCCGGAACACCGGTTCCAGATGCACAACGACGCCTATAGCCAGTTGATCGGCCACCGCGACATCGCCGGCAAGCCGGTCCGTGAGGCCCTGCCGGAACTGGTGGGCCAAGGCTTTTATGAGTTTCTGGACGGGGTGTTCGCGACCGGCGAACCCTACGAAGGCCGCGAGAGCGTGGCCCAACTTCAGCGCACGCCCGACGGCCCGTTGGAAACTGTCTATCTCAACTTCATCTACCAGCCGATCCGCGACGACGCGGGCGCTGTCGTCGGCATCTTCGTCCAGGGTCACGAGATCACCGAGAACGTCCTGGCCGCCCAACGCCAGAAGCTGATGATCGACGAACTGAACCACCGCGTGAAGAACACCCTGGCCACGGTCCAGTCGATCGCCATCCAGACGGCCCGTTCCAACACCGATCCCGCAGGCTTCGCCGAGACCTTCCAGTCCCGGATCATGGCCCTGTCCCACACCCACAACCTGCTGACGCAGAGCCATTGGGAAGGCGCCGACCTGCGCGCCATCTTGGAGCACGAGACCGAGGCCTACGGCCATACGCGCATCAGTCTGAACGGCCCGCCGGTTTCGCTGGAACCCGCCATCGTGCTGTCTCTCGGCATGATCTTCCACGAACTGGCCACCAACGCCGCCAAATACGGCGCGCTTCACACGCCTGAAGGCCGCATCCTGATCGACTGGTCTCTGGCCGATCAGAGGGCCCACAAGCTGAAGCTCAGCTGGCGCGAAATGGGCGGCCCAAAAGTTACGGTACCGGACAGAAGAGGTTTCGGTAGCCGCTTGATTGAACGAAACATTCGCCATGATCTGGCGGGCGAGATCGATCTGGTCTACGCCCCCGATGGATTGATCGCGGAACTGACGGTTCCGCTCGACAGGACGGCCGCACAATGACCCAACCCCTGACCGGCCGCCGCGTCCTGATCGTCGAGGATGAATCCCTCGTCGCCATGCTGCTGGAGACGATCCTGGAAGACATGGAATGCATTCCGGTCGGTCCCGCGTCCAACATCGACGATGGTGAGACCCTGGCCCGCGACACCGACAACCTCGACGCCGCCCTGCTGGACGTCAACGTCTCCGGCCGCCAGGTCTTTCCCGTCGCCGAAATCCTCAAGGCGCGCGGCGTGCCCTTCGTTTTCTCCACAGGCTATGGCGAAGGCGGCCTGCCCGAAGAATGGCGCGGCCAACCCACCATCCAGAAGCCCTTCACCGAAGCCGCCATCCGCGACGCCCTGATGAAGGCCATTGGCGTCGCCCAGGCCTGAGCCCTAGCTCGGCATCCGCCTCGGCGCGAACCAGCCAACGTCGGTGCGGTAGATGCTTCCTGCGGCAGTCAGAATATCAAGGGTGTGCTGAAGACTTTTGGTTACGCTCTGTGCGCCCTTCGGAACTTCGAAAAGCGACTTGAGATCGTCAGCGTCCAAAGGGCGACCGACGCCGCGCAATACCTCCAGAACGCTCATTATCCGGCCAATCTCATCCGAGGGTAGCGGTGGACGAGAGACATTCTGTTCGACGTGCGCCGACGGAAGGAATTTTCGTAGCTTGGGTAGCCTGGTCTTTTGGAACTCGGGACGAAGGAAGAGTATTCGCCCCTCATCTTCCTCCAGAGCGCGACTCTGATTGAGAGCCACCAGGTGTGAAACGATAGCCGCGTCACCGACATCGGACGCCCATCCGTAAGCTTGGAACACCAGTCGATCCAGACGCTGGCCGGCATCCAGCAGCAGGTCCACGCATCCGACTTGGCGGACGGTTCGTTCGGCCTCAGTCAGCGCAACACCCGCAGATGTCTTTTCCATGACGTTGTAGAGCGTCGTCATCGCCATGCCGGGATTGCAGGCCAGCACATGGGCTCTCCGATCGTCCAGGCCCTCGGCGACGGTGGCGATTTCCTGCCGCGCCAGACTGCTTATGTCAGGAAACGCAAACCGATCGAAACATAAGCCTTTTGAATAGACGGGACGATCCTCAAGCCTCCCCCCGACAGCGAGCGCCCACGCCCTGTGTACTCTGGACGAAAGGACGCCCAGGACGAACGGGTCGTCGGACGCAATGCAGACCAGACGATTGTCCGGCAATATCGAGGCATCGAGAAATCGGAACCATCGGTGTTTTGACGTCTCTACCGTAACGATGAAACGAGGCAGTCCCTTCACGGCGTCGCGAAGATCTCGTCTTGGTTCGCCGAAAATCCACCAGTTATCGCGATAGGAGGGCCGGTTGTTGACATCCCTATCCGGCTTCACCGTCTCCATCAAATGCTGCATGAAGCCGGGATGCTGTCGTTTTGCGTCCTCTTGCGACCAGCCGAACAGATCGATGACCTGAAGATCGCGCGACCGCTCTGTCAGATCCTTGCCGTTTCGATAAGGTCTAAGCGGGATGATATGACGATCCACGGATAAGCTCGCCAACGTCTCAGCCTTGTCCGAAGAGACCTGGAAGCCCTCCCCCATCAGTTGCACGCCGCGATGGGCCAGCAGGCGGTTGGCCTTGAGCACAACCGCGCGATCAATCCCGCGCCCGATCGTCAGATCGCTTCCTATATCGCCTCTGGTTTCAGTATAGACTAAGCCGTCTACGCTTTCCTGAACGACCTGCAACAGGCGCCCGCGACCATCAGGCGCCCCGGCCTCTGCGACCGTCATCGCGACCCTGACGGCTGCAGCTGCCTCGCCCTTGATCCAGGGGTGGTCAGCGATAGCGAAGGTCAGCCGCATCGGCGACGCGCCGCCAAGCCTTTCCTCGACAACACGACGCGAGAAGTTTTGCGTGATCGAATTGGTCGTTACATATCCAAAGCGCTGAAGAGCCGGCTCAGGTATCGAACGCTTCTTGGGCAGGTCGGAGATATTCTCGAACGGTCCCTGCTTTCCGATATCCGAGACAAGGATTTCAGCGGCCCGATCCCACCATACCGTCACGATATCCGCTGATCGAAAGCGATCACCACGAGAGGACCAGAGCGCTTCGACATAGGCTGAACCCAACTCGGCGCGAAGATCCTTGCCCGCGATGAACGGCGGGTTTCCGATGATAAAATGCGCCTTAGGCCACGTCGGGGCATAGGGCTCGACATAGCGAATACCGTCTTTAGACGTTGGCGCCGGAGACATTCCGCGCCATGCCAGAATGGCGTCACCCTGCTCGACGACGCAGTAGTCCTTCAGGATGGGATTGGATGGGTGTACTTTTCCTGAAAGGCGATAATGCCACTGCAAATGGCCGATCCACATGACCACCGTCGCGATCCAGACGGCTTGGGTGCTTTTCTCTATCCCCATGAACTGGCGTGGGCCGACCGATGACCCATCGGTGTCAAGAACCCTCTGAGACTCACCAAGAGCCGCCAGCCGCTCTATCACCTCGCCTTCGAGGCCCTTCATTCTGTCCATGGCGATGTAAAGAAAATTGCCGGTGCCGCACGCGGGGTCGAGCACCTTGATGTGACACAGGGCCAGATGGAACGACTTCGCCAGATCCGTCGCCTTGCGCAGATCGCCGTGCTTCTCGAACTTGTCGATCTGAACGGCGGCAGCTTCCCACTCTTTCTGAAGGACATCCATTATGGTGGCCTGGACGAGCGTCTCGACCATGGCTTTCGGGGTGTAGTGAGCGCCCAGCTCACCGCGCTCCTCGGTTGAAAGCGCATTCTCCATCAGTGCGCCGAAAATCGCCGGCTCGACCCTCGCCCAATCACAGCCAGCAGCTTGGCAGAGGATATCGAGTTCACCCTCCGACACGGCGATCGCGGCGTCTTCGGCATACAGACCGCCGTTGAACCAGCGCATATCGCATCGAAGCACCGTGCAATGACCGCCGGTGTCCATCGTGCGGAAGACTTGGCTGATCGCTCTGTGCAGGTTCTTCGCGTCGCCCTTGTAGCTCTTCAAAAACTGCGCAAACGCCCTGTCCGGGATCAGTTGAACGCTGTCGGCGAACATGGCGAACACGCACTGCATGACGAAGACGGCCACCCGTTTTTCCCAGGCCGCACGATGCACCGGATCGCCGGCCCCATTGGCATCTCGTGAAAAGCGCGTGCGGAACGATTGGACTAACCGGCCTAGGATCGCTGCAATCTCGGTGGTCGCATCCTCGACCTTTTTCGCCGGGTCGAGCGACATTGGATCGGTCCAGACGGCCGCAAGCCGTTCTCGGATCTTGGGATCGCTTAGATCTGAGATCGATATCCTGTAGTTTTCGCGATCCGGGTAGTGGAGATAGGTCTTTCCCATCCGACTGAAATCGGACCAAAGCTCGATGGATCGCCCCACGTCCACGATGATGAGGAACGGCGGCCATTCGTCCAGTGCGCGCGCATAGCCTTTGGCCTGCGCCCTGGCGTTTTCCATTTTTCGCTCGACGACGTCTGGCCCGACGAATTTCATCTGGTTGGTGTCCGGCCCGCCAGCCAGCCGTTTCGCCGTCTGTTTTGCTTCCAGAACGAAGGATCCGCGACGGTAGCAGTCGATGAACCCCCAGTGGGAGCTGGAGTCATCATGACGAAACCGAACGATCCGCTCAAACCCGTAGTCCAGATCACCGACCTTCTTCTCGTTCGGAGCGGCGACACCAATTATCTTACAGAGATGGATGACAAACGACTGCGCTGCATCCCGCTCCGAAGCCGGAGTGTTCGTCCAGATCCTGATGAACTCGTCCACATCCATAAAGAGAATCCCCCAACTGAAGACCTCTTTAACGTGTATTTATCACGGCCACAATCATGGGGTGTTTTACGCTATGGCGTGGAGCACGGGTTTGCCCAACCAGTAGCAAAGCTCCGCCGGGCGGGAGATGTCCCAGATCGCAAGGTCCGCCGCCTTCCCCGGTTCGATTGTGCCCATTTCGTCCAGCATCCCAAGCGCACGCGCCGCTTCTCGCGTCGCGCCGACCAGGGCCTCTTCCGGGGTCAGGCGGAACTGGACGCAGGCGAGGTTGAGGGCGGCGGTCATGGAGCCCAAGGGCGAGGTGCCGGGGTTGCAGTCGGTGGCGACGGCCATGTGCACGCCGTGGCGGCGCAGCAGATCGACGGGTGGCGCTTTCGTTTCACGCAGCATCAGGTAGGCGCCTGGTAACAGGACGGCGACCACCCCGGCGGCGGCCATGGCGGCGACGCCTTCCTCAGTCGCATGTTCGATGTGGTCGGCGGACAGGGCCTGATAGCGCGCCGCCAGCGCCGCGCCGCCGCCGTTCGACAACTGATCGGCGTGCAGCTTGACCGGCAGGCCCAGGGCGCGGGCCTTGTCGAACAGGCGCGACACCTCGTCGGTCGAAAAGGCGATGGGCTCGCAATAGGCGTCGACCGCGTCGACCAGGCCTTCGGCATGGGCTGCGGGCAGGATGTCGTCGATGGCCAGATCGACATAGGCGGCGCGATCTTCGCGATACTCCGGCGGCACGGCGTGCAGGCCGAGATAGCTGGTGCGGACACGCACCCCGCCTTCGCGTCCGATCCGGCGGGCGACACGCAGCATCTTCAGCTCCGTCTCGCGATCCAGCCCATAGCCGGACTTGATCTCGACGATCGTGACGCCGGTGGCCTTCAGCCCCGCCAGCCGCGTCAGTGCCGAGGCGAACAGTTCGTCTTCCGACGCCGCCCGCGTGGCCTTGACCGAGGAGACGATGCCGCCGCCGGCGCGTGCGATCTCCTCATATGTGGCGCCGCCCAGTCGCTGCTCGAACTCGGCCGAGCGGTCGCCACCGAACACCAGGTGCGTATGGCAGTCGATCAGGCCCGGCGTCACCCAGCGCCCGTGCAGCCGCTCGGTCTCAGTGGCGTCTACGGCGGGCAGATCGGCGCGCGGCCCTACCCAGGCGATGCGGCCGTCCGCGACGACCACGGCCGCGTCGTGGATTGCGCCATAGGGAACCGGTCCCTCGACCATGGTGGCGACGTGACAGTCGATCAGCAGACGGTCGGCCTTCATCGGCGGGGCTCCTTGGCCAGAACGGGTGAATGGGCTGACGAGAAACGCGCCACCAGATCATAGCGGTCGCCGGGGAAGGTCTGCCAGACCCGCGTCACCCCCTGCCCGTCCCGCCACGTCCGCCGCTCGACGCACAGGCAGGCGGCGCCGGGCTTGAGTTTCAACAGGCGCGCGGCACGGGCGTCGGCCGCAACGGCCGAGATGCGGTTCTCGGCCTCGGTCCAGGGCGCGGAGTCCAGCAGCCAACTTCCCGGCGGAACCGTTTGAAAATCTACATTTATAGCCTGGGGTGCAGCCCCGAGGGCGATCAATCGATGCTCCAGCGCCAGCGGTGCGCCGTCGGCGCTGTGCAAACAGGTCAGATCCAGCAGACGACCGCCCGACGCCAGTGCGATTTCGTCCGCGCCCTCCGGCTCGCGCTCGACCCGCACCAGCAGGACATAGCCATAAACCTGTCCTCGCTCGATCACCTCGGCCCAAAGGTCGGGAATGGCGAGAACGGCGGCATGCGCTTTAGGCTGGGCGACGAAGGTGCCAGCGCGGCGACGGCGCGTGACCAGCCCCCGGCCCGCCAGTTCGGAGATGGCCTTCGACACCGTCATGCGCGAACAGCCGTAGCGGTCGGTCAGTTCGTGCTCGAACGGAATCCGGTCGCCGGGCGACAGATCGCCGGACAGGATGCGCCCCTCCAGATCGGCGTAGATGCGGCGATGAAGGCTCACCCCAGCACCGTCGCCAGCGCCTTGCGATAGCGCGTCTCGATGGCGTCCCGCGCGACGTGGCGGCCGTTCTTCACGACCTCGCGCCCCGCGCGCCAAACCGACGAAATCGAGCCCGTCGGCGCGCCGAATATCCAGCTGTCGAGCACCGCATCGCCCGACCGTCCGGCGAAGGCCACGCCGCTGGTATCGAGCGACACCAGATCCGCCGATGCGCCGACGCACAGACCCGTTGCCGCGCCCGTCGCCTGGGCGCCGCCGGCCAGCGCGCGGTCGAACAGGGCGCGGCCCGTCGAGCGCTGAGGGTCCGCCATGACCGCGCGACCGCGCAGCGCCAAACGCTGGCTGTATTCCAGCATCCGCAACTCTTCGGCCACGCCTATCTGGACGTTGGAATCCGTGCCGATCCCGAACCGCCCGCCGGCCCGTGTGAACTCAGCCGCCGGAAACACGCCGTCGCCCAGATTGGCCTCGGTGATCGGGCACAGGCCGACGACGGCGCCGCGCCCAACGACGCCTCGCCATTCGGTCTCGGTCACATGGGTCGAGTGGATCAGGCACCATCGCGGATCGACCGGCGCATTGGCCAGCAGCCATTCGACCGGCCGGGCGCCCGACCATGCCAGGCAGTCCGCGACCTCCTTGGTCTGTTCGGCCACATGGATATGGATCGGCCCATCGCCCGCCAGCGCAGGCAGGGCTGCGAGCTCGTCCGGGCTGACGGCGCGCAGGCTGTGCGGGGCCACGCCGACCACGGCGTCCGGCAGATCGGCCGTCAAAGTCCTGCACTGCGAGACCAGATCCGCGAACCCGTCCAGATCGTTGATGAAGCGACGCTGTCCGTGCGACGGCGGCTGCCCCCCGAACCCGGCATGGGCGTAGAAGACCGGCAGCATGGTCAGGGCGATGCCCGTCCCTTCAGCCGCCGCCACGATCCGCGCGGCGATCTCGGCCCGATCCGCATAGGCGGCGCCCGATGGTTCGTTATGCAGATAATGGAACTCGGCGACGCGGGTGAAGCCGCCTTCCAGCATTTCCATGAAGGCCAGGGCGGTGATGGCCTCGATCTCTTCCGGCCCGCCCCGGTCGAGGAAGCGGTACATCAGTTCGCGCCAGGTCCAGAAGTCGTCGTCGGATGGCCCGCGCGCCTCGGTCAGACCGGCCATGGCCCGCTGGAAGGCATGGCTGTGGACATTGGCCACGCCCGGCAAGGCGACTCCGCCGCCCTCATCCCCTCCAATGCGCGCTACGCCCGCTTCGAGACTGGCGATTCGCCCGTCCGCCATGCCGACGCGGATATCGTGCGCCCAGCCGTCCGGCAGCAGAGCCGCCTCGAACCAGAGGGTGCGATCCACAGGCTGCGGCTGAAGGGTCACTGGACAGGTCCGTTTGATTACGATCAATATGTCTAGACATACCACGATGGATCGATTTGGCGAGGGAGGCTGAACGGATGCAGGACTGGCTGACCGTCCATGAGGGTTCGGCGCCGCTGGTGATCGGCCTGCCGCACACGGGGACCGACATTCCGGCCGCCATCGAGGCGCGGATGAATTCAGGCTGGCTGGCGCGCAAGGACGCAGACTGGTGGGTTGATCGGCTGTACGACTTCGCCGTCGACATGGGCGCAACCCTGGTCCGCACCGGCGTGTCGCGCAGCGTCATCGACGTGAACCGCGATCCGTCGGGGGCCTCCCTCTACCCCGGCATGACGACCACCGGCCTGTGCCCCATCGAAACCTTCGACGGCGAGCCACTATATCCGGCGGGCCAAGAACCCGACGCGGCCGAGATCGCCGAGCGACGGGCGACCTGGTTCGATCCCTATCATGCCGCCCTTCAGAATCAGTTGGACCGCCTGCGTATCAAAGGCCCTGTCGTCCTCTACGACGCCCACTCGATCCGCTCGGTGGTGCCGCGCCTGTTCGAGGGCGAATTGCCCCAGTTCAACATCGGCGACAACGACGGCGCGACCTGCGCCGCTGAACTGACCCAGGCTGTCGAAGCCGCCTGCGCCGTCAGTGGGGCCAGCCTGATCGTCAACGGCCGGTTCAAGGGCGGCTGGACCACACGCCATTATGGCCGCCCCGAAACCGGCGTTCACGCCATCCAGATGGAACTGGCGGACCGGGGTTACACCCTCGATCACGCCGGTCCTGTGTCGCCCGACAACTGGCCCAGCGCCTACGAACCGGAGCGCGCCAAGCCGATGCGTCGGCATCTGCACCGCGTCCTGACCGCCTGCATCGACTTCGCGGAAAGCCAAAGATGAACACGCCCAACGCCCGGATCGTTCGCAGCCCGCGCGGGCCGGACAAGTCCGCCAAGACGTGGGCGGCCGAAGCCGCCATGCGCATGCTGATGAACAACCTCGACCCAGAAGTGGCCGAGCGGCCTCAGGACCTGGTCGTCTATGGCGGCATCGGCAAGGCCGCGCGCGACTGGGCCGCCTTCGACAAGATCGTCGAGACGCTGAAGACGCTGGAGGCCGACGAGACCTTGCTGGTTCAGTCGGGCAAGCCGGTCGGGGTCTTCCGCACCCATGCCGACGCCCCGCGGGTGCTGATCGCCAACTCCAACCTGGTGCCCAAATGGGCGACCTGGGAGCATTTCAACGAACTCGATCGCAAAGGCCTGATGATGTACGGTCAGATGACGGCCGGGTCGTGGATCTACATCGGCACCCAGGGCATCGTCCAAGGCACCTATGAGACCTTCATGGAGGCCGGGCGCCAGCACTATGGCGGCGACTGGTCGGGCAAGTGGATCCTGACGGCTGGCCTGGGCGGCATGGGCGGCGCCCAGACCCTGGCCGCGACCATGGCGGGCGCCTCCTGCCTGGCCATCGAATGCCAGCGCAGCCGGATCGAGATGCGGCTGAAGACCCGCTACCTCGACGTCATGGCCGAGACGCTGGACGAGGCGTTGGCTCTGATCGAAGACGCCGGGCGAACGGGAAAACCCTCATCTGTCGGTCTGTTGGGCAATGCAGCGGATGTCCTGCCTGAAATGGTGAAACGCGGTGTTCGCCCCGATCTGGTCACCGACCAGACCAGCGCCCACGACCTGATCAACGGCTATCTGCCCTCCGGCTGGACCGTCGCCGAATGGGAAGACAAGCGCGTCAGCGATCCTGACAGCGTCGCCGTCGCCGCGCGCACCTCCATCGTCGAACACGTCAAGGCGATGCTGGCCTTCCAGGCGATGGGCGTGCCGACGACCGACTACGGCAATAACATCCGCCAGGTCGCCTTCGATGCCGGCGTCATAAACGCCTTCGACTTTCCCGGCTTCGTCCCGGCCTATATCCGCCCGCTGTTCTGCCGGGGGATCGGCCCTTTCCGCTGGGCCGCCCTCACCGGCGATCCAGACGATATCCGAAAGACCGACGCGGCGATGAAGGCGCTCTTCCCCGACGACGCCGGCCTGCATCGCTGGCTGGACATGGCGGGCGAGCGCATTGCATTTCAAGGCCTTCCGGCACGTATCTGCTGGATCGGATTGGGTGATCGACACCGCGCCGGCCTGATGTTCAACGAGATGGTGGCCTCGGGCGAACTGTCCGGCCCCATTGTTATCGGCCGCGATCATCTGGACAGCGGCTCGGTCGCCAGCCCGAACCGTGAGACCGAGGCCATGATGGACGGCTCCGACGCCGTCTCCGACTGGCCCCTGCTGAACGCCCTGCTGAACACAGCCTCGGGCGCCAGCTGGGTGTCGCTGCACCACGGCGGCGGGGTCGGCATGGGCTATTCCCAGCATTCAGGCGTCGTCATCGTCGCCGACGGCACGCCTGAGGCCGCCAGACGGCTGGAGCGGGTGCTGTGGAACGACCCCGCCACCGGCGTCATGCGTCATGCCGACGCCGGCTACGAGATCGCCCGCGCGGCCGCCCGCGAGCACGAACTGAACCTTCCGAGCCTGAAGGCCTGAGCCATGACCACCCTGACCATCGGCCAATCGCCCCTTACCCTCTGCCAGCTACGCGCCGTGCTGGACGGCCCCGTGACCGTCTCTGTCACCCCCGCCGCCTGGGCCGATGTCGAGAAGAGCGCGGCGACCATCGCCGACATCGTGGCGGAGGGCCGCACCGTCTATGGCGTCAACACGGGCTTCGGCCTGCTGGCCAACACCTCCATCGCGCCGGAGGATCTGGAAACGCTTCAGCGCAACCTGGTGCTCAGCCACGCCTGCGGCGTCGGACCGTTGCTGCCCGATGCGGTGACGCGCCTGTTGATGGTGCTGAAGATCGCCAGCCTGTCGCGGGGCGCCTCGGGCATTCGGCGCGAGACGCTGAAGGCGCTGATCGCGCTGGTCAACGCAGACGTCCTGCCCTGCATCCCGTCCAAGGGGTCGGTCGGCGCCTCGGGCGACCTGGCTCCGCTGGCCCATATGTCCTGCGTCCTGATCGGCGTGGGCGAGGCGCGGCTGAACGGCGAGATGCTGGAGGCCGAAGCGGCCCTGGCCAAGATCGGCCTGACGCCCCTGACGCTCGGCCCCAAGGAAGGCCTGGCCCTGCTGAACGGCACTCAATGTTCCACCGCCCTGGCCTTGGCCGGCCTGTTTGGGGCCGAAGCCGTATTCGCCGCCGGCATCGCGGCCGGCGCCCTTTCGGTCGATGCACTGAAAGGTTCCGACGCCCCGTTCGATCCGCGCATCCATGCGCTGCGCGGTCAGCCGGGCCAGATCGCAGTCGCCGCCCGCCTTCGCGAACTCATGACCGGCTCGGCCATCCGCGACAGCCACCGCGACGACTGCGCCAAGGTTCAGGACCCCTATTCCCTGCGTTGCCAGCCCCAGGTCATGGGCGCGATCCTGGACGTGCTGAACACGGCCGCCGCCACTCTGGAACGCGAGGCCAACGCCGTGACCGACAATCCTCTGGTATTCATCGAGGACGGAGACGTGATCTCGGGCGGAAACTTCCACGCCGAACCTGTTGCTTTCGCCGCCGATCAGATCGCAATGGCCCTGTGCGAGATCGGCAATATCTCCGAGCGTCGCACCGCCATCCTGGTCGATCCGAAGATGAGCGAACTGCCGGCCTTCCTGGTCAAGGAAAGCGGCCTGAACTCCGGCTTCATGATCGCGCAGGTGACCGCCGCCGCACTGATCGCCGAAAACCGGATGGTCGCCCATCCGTGCAGCGTGGATACGGTGCCCACCAGCGCCAATCAGGAAGACCACGTCTCCATGGCCACCCACGGCGCGCGCCGTCTGCTGGATATGGCCGAGAACACGGCGACGGTCGTCGGAATCGAACTGCTGGCGGCGGCGCAGGGGATTGAGTTCCATCGCCCCCTGACCAGTTCCCCCGCGCTGGAACAGGTCTTCGCCATCGTCCGCGAAGCCGCCGCCCCCTACACCAGTGACCACTATTTCGCGCCCGACATCGCCCGTGCGACGGACGGCGTCAGGGCGGGCAGGTACCGGAGGTTTGCCGGTGACTTGCTGCCATCGGCCTGACCGCTTAACCGGCCAGGATGCCCAGGTGCTCCAGCAGGATCGTCGTGCCCAGGCCGATCAGGGCCACGCCGCCGATGATCTCTGCGGTCTTGCCGAACCGGGTTCCCACAGCCTTGCCGATCAGCATCCCGATGGTGGTCAGGACGAAGGTGGTGAAGCCGATAGAGGCGGCGATCACCCAGATGTTCACGCCGATGAAGGCCAGGCCCACGCCGACGGCCGCCGCGTCGATGCTGGTGCCGACGGCGGTGGCGATCAGGGCCCAGGGGCCGGACCGGCGCGGCGCGGCGTCATCTTCCGCATCGCGCGACTTGGCGCCTTCCCAGATCATCTTGCCGCCGACGATCAGCAGCAGGGTGAAGGCGATCCAGTGATCCGCCTTCTCGACCAGGCCGGCGGCGATGATGCCCAAGCCCCAGCCGATCAGGGGCGTAATTGCCTCAATGACGCCGAACACCAGCCCGGCCTTGATCGCGTCCTTGACGGCCGGTCGATGCGAGGCCCCGCGTCCCACGGCCGCCGCAAAGGCGTCCGTGGACATGCTGAGGGACAGGATGGCGATGGTTCCTGGGGTCATGGACTGCACTCGACCGGACGCAAGACAGCGGTTCCACTCCGGCCGGTGCGGCGGTGGAACGCGCTGGTCTCGCTAGGCGGTGATTGTCCGCTGATCGCGCCACGCGTCGAAACGCGAGTATGTTGACACGATCCCGACGCTGACGCCGGAAGCTACTCCCCAACAGGAGGCGGTCCTCTACACGCGGCGCCGAGGGATTAGCAACCGCGCAGATCAATCGAAGGGGTGCAGCGGGGCCCGTCTCAGGGCCGCCAGATTGGCGGAGTTGGTGCAGAAACAGACGGTTCTCAGTTGTCGGATGACCAGTTGAAAATGATCGACGACGGCATCGGTCGAGATGGTCGTCGCCGCCAGCACCCCCGCCGCCTGCCCCGCCACGTCGGCGCCGAGACGAATCGCCTTGGCGACGTCCAGCCCGTTGCGCACACCGCCCGATCCGATGATGACGGCCTCCGGGCAGGCGCGCCTGACGTCCACCAGCGCATGGGCCGTGGGCGTGCCCCAGTTGGAGAAGACGGCGGCGTGGGCCTTGTCTGCCGGATCGACGGCGCGTTCGCCCTCGACCAGTCCCCAGTTGGAGCCGCCGGCTCCGGCGACATCCACCGCGGCCACGCCCATATCCACCAACCGCCGCGCCGTGCGTCCCGACAGGCCCGCGCCGGTCTCCTTGACGACGACCGGAACCTCCAGCTTGAGGACCAGAGCCTCCAGCGCCGCCCCGACGCCCCACCAGTCGCGGTCGCCCTCGGGCTGACAGGCCTCCTGCAACGGGTTCAGGTGAACGACCAGGGCGTCGGCGTCGATCATCTCGACCGCCCGCCGGGCCTCGTCCAGCCCGAAGCCGCGCGTCAACTGGGCCGCCCCGATGTTGGACAGGATGAAGGTGTCCGGCGCCCGACGACGCAGCGTCCGGTCCAGACCGCCCGCCGCCCCGCCCTCGACCGCCGCGCGCTGCGAACCGACAGCCAAGGCGATGCCCAGATGCTGGGCCGCCTCGGCCAGGCGCGCATTGATCGCCTCGGCGCGCGTCGGTCCGCCGGTCATGGCGCTGATCAGCAAAGGCGCCTTCAGCCGCCGGCCCAGGAAGTCGGCGCCGAGGTCGATCTTGTCGTGATCCAGATCCGGCAGCGCCTCATGGACGAAATGCACCCGGTCGAAACCCGCGTCGCGCGCGTGTCGGCCGCGCCCGGCCAGCACCACGTCCAGGTGCTGGTCTTTGCGGTTTAGCGGAGCCGCGTCGGTCACAGGCCTTATTTCGGCATCACAATGACGGGGATCTCATCGTGGGCGACGGCCGAAGCCCCAGCCGGCTGGCGTTCGACCGTCAGGGCGTAGGCGCCTGTCTGGTTGGGGCCATAGGCGCGGGCGCGCACCAGATACCAACCATCGTCCGGCGCCGTCCAATCCAGCTTGGCGTGAGCGTCCGACAGGCCGTCGTCATCGGTCGCCAGGCTGGTGAAGTCGCCGTCGTCATCGACCCGGCCCAGGTCAATGAAGGAATCGAAGGCGTTCGAGACCATGGTGATCCGCAACTTCTCATCTTTCTTGGCCTGGAACCGATAGGCGTCGAAATAGGCGCCTTCGTCGCTCAGGGCGGCGCTGTTGGACAGGGTTCCGCGCACGGTCCCGCCAACTAGAAGACTGCCCGGCTTGGGTTCAGGCCCGCGATCCAGCAGTTCGAGCGAATACAGCCCCTTGCCGTCCGCGCTCAGCGGCGAGGCCCGCACCACATAATCGCCGGCCGACGGCAGGGTGAAGTTCAGGCGCGAATCCGTGCCTTCCGCCAAGCCGTCGTCGTCGCTGGCCAGAGCCTCGAACGTATCGCCCGCCTCGCCGATCTCCAGATAGGCGTCGAAATCGCCCGAACGCAGGATCGCCTGGACGCGCTGCCCCTCCGTCCCGGTAAAGACATAGGCGTCATAGCGTTTGCCGTCGTCGCCCTGGGGGTCCTCGTCCGTGATCTCACCCTCGACCTTCTCCCCAAAGGTCGCCGCCGTAGGCGGGGGCGGCGGCGCGGTTTCGGTCACCTTCAGCGTATAGTCTCCTTCGGCCTCGTCGCTGAAGCCGCGCGCCTCGATAATATAGTCGCCATCGGCGTCCAGGGTGCGGGCGATGCGGGAATCGGTGCCCGATCCGGCCCCGTCGTCATCCTCGGCCAGTACCGAATCGTCCGACGCGCGACGCAGGGTCAGATAGGTATCGAAATCGCTCGACTTCATCTCGATGGCGACGCGCTGGCCGTTCGTGCCGGTGAAGCGATAGGTCTCGGCGCGCTGGCCGTTGTCGTTGGTGGCGCTGTCGGAACCCAGTTCGCCCTTGATCTCGTCGCCCACGGCGATCGGCTTGGAGGGCGGGGCGGGCGGCGCCTCGGCCAGGCCAACCTCGTAGCGGCCCAAGCCGTCTTCCAGCGAGGTTGCGCGGATGATGTATTCGCCCGCCGTCGGGGCCGTGAAAGTCAGGCGCGAATTCAATCCGCCGCCGGGGGCGTCGTCGTTGGAGCTGATCTCGACGAAATCGGGACCGTTCATCCGCCCGACCCGCACCAGAGGATCGAAGGCGCTGGAGTCCAGGGTCACGACGAACCGGTCGCCGGCGTTGGCGCTGAAGGTGTAGGCGTCATAGCGGCCACCATCCTCTTGCTCAGGATCACGAGCGGTCAGTTCGCCGCTCTGGGTCGCGCCGAGGCGGATGCCGCTGGGTCGCGGCGCACGCGGCGGGGCCGGCCGTTCCTGCAGCGACAGTCGATAGTCGCCGCCATCCAGTCCGCTCAGCGTCCTGGCCCGCAGGACATAGGCGCCGGCCCGCTCGGGCGTAAAACGCAGGCGGGCATCGGTGCCCTCTTCCACCCCGTCGTCGTCGGTCGCCAGCGGCTCGCCCTCGGCGCCGTCCGCATAGACCGCCAGAAACGCATCGAAGGCGTCGGACCTCAGAATGGCTTCCAGACGCTGGCCTGCGCGCGCGTCGAACCGATAGTCGTCATAGCGATATTCGTCGTCCGCGGCCTTGCCGTCTGCGTCCGTCAGGGCGCCGTTGACCGTCGCGCCGATCCGCAAGGGCTGGGCGTCCTGGGCCATCGCCGGCGCGGCGGCCCACAGAAGGGCGACGGTGCTGACAGCGGCGGCAAGAGACGGACGGTTCATGAATTCCTCCAGTAGTGGACGCGGATCATAGACGCCGAACCGTGACGGCTGTAAATCGCCGCCATCCTGATTTCCCGCCAGACGGAGCTGCCATGTCGGCCCAATCCACGCCTGTGACCCTGATCGACGGCAAGGCCTTTTCGGTTGCCCTGGTGGAGCGTGTCGGCGCTGCCGTCGCCCGGCTGGAGAGCGCATACGGCGTCAAACCCGGCCTGGCCGTCGTCATCGTCGGTGAGGATCCCGCCAGCCAGATCTATGTGCGCAACAAGGGCGAGACGACCCTGCGCGCCGGCATGCGATCCGATACCCACCGCCTGTCTGATACGACCAGCCAAGAAGAGCTGCTGGCCCTGATCGCCCAGTTGAATGCGGATGCGGGCATCCACGGCATTCTGGTGCAACTACCCTTGCCCGCCCACATCGACGCCTCGGTCGTGCTGGACGCCATTTCTCCGGACAAGGATGTGGACGGCTTCCACGTCGTCAACGCGGGTCGGCTGGCCGTCGGCCTGCCGGGCCTGGCCCCCTGCACGCCGCTGGGCTGCCTGATGCTGCTCAAGGATCAGTTGGGCGACCTGTCGGGTCTGAACGCCGTGATCGTCGGCCGCTCCAACATCGTCGGCAAGCCGATGGCCCAGCTTCTGCTCGGCGAAAGCTGCACCGTCACCGTCGCCCATTCCCGCACGCGTGACCTGCCCGAGGTGTGCCGCCGCGCCGACATCCTGGTCGCCGCCGTCGGTCGTCCCGAGATGATCAAGGGCGACTGGATCAAGCCGGGCGCGACCGTCATCGACGTCGGCATCAACCGCGTCCCCTCGGCCGACCCGGTCAAGGCCGCCGAAGGCAAGACCCGCGTCGTCGGCGACGTGGCCTTCAAGGAGGCGGTCGAGGTCGCCGGTCGCATCACCCCGGTGCCGGGCGGCGTCGGCCCCATGACCATCGCCTGTCTGCTGGCCAACACCTATTCGGCGGCCTGCCGCATCAACAATATCCAACCGGAGCCATTGGACGCTTGATGCATTTATTGGGCCGGTGAATAGTCCCGCTCTGCGGCGCTATCGCCGACTGGGAGATGTCATGGTCCGCTTCAACGTTCGCGCCGTCGCTCTGACCGGCGCTCTGATGATCGTCCCCGCAGTCGCGGGCTGCGGCTACAACACCATTCCGACCAAGCAGGAACGCGCCGAGGCGGCCTGGGCGGACGTGCAGAGCCAGTATCAGCGCCGCGCCGACCTGGTTCCCAATCTGGTCGCCACCGTTCAGGGCGCCGCGATCCAGGAACGCACCACCCTGACGGACGTGATCAACGCCCGCGCCCGCGCCACCTCGGTCAATGTCTCGGCCGACGACCTGAATAACCCGCAGGCCTTCCAGCAGTATCAGGAGGCCCAGGGACAACTGTCGGGCGCCCTGTCGCGCCTGCTGGTCACGGTCGAGGCCTATCCCCAGCTTCAGGCCAACCAGAACTTCCTGACCCTGCAGTCGCAGCTGGAAGGCACCGAGAACCGCATCGCCATCTCGCGCCGCGACTACAACGAGGCGGTCCGCGACTACAACACCACGCTGCGCACCTTCCCGCAGGTGATCTGGGCCAAGACCCTGCACGGCGGCTCGCAGCCGATGCAGCTGTTCACCGCCACGGCAGCGGCCCAGTCGGCGCCCCAAGTCAACTTCAACCTGAACGCCCCGCCCGCCAACGCCTCGGCGCCCGGCGGCGGTGCACCGGCTGTGGCGCCGGGCGCGCCCCCGCCCGCTCAGTGACAGCGTTTCACGCGGCAGCGCGGCGTCCGACGGGCCTCGCCGCCCTCCTTCTGGGCCTGATCGCCGCTCTGCTGTTGGCCTTTCCGGCGGCCGCCCAAAGCAAGCTCGACTTCCCCGCGTTGACCGGCCGGGTGGTCGATCAGGCCAATCTGCTCGATCCAGCGACCGAACAGGCCCTGACCGAGAAGCTGGCGGCGCTGGAAGCCAGCTCCACGGACCAGTTAGCGGTCGTCACGGTCAACAGTCTTCAGGACCAGGCGATCGAGGACTACGGCTATCAGCTGGGTCGCGCCTGGGGCATCGGCCAGAAGGAAAACGACAACGGCGTCCTGCTGATCGTCGCGCCGAACGAACGCAAGGTCCGCGTCGAGGTCGGCTACGGGCTGGAGCCGATCCTGACCGACGCCTTCTCGTCCCAGGTCATTCGCAACGACATCCTGCCATCGTTCCGCGACGGCGATTATCAGGCCGGCGTGATCAAGGGCGTGGACGCCCTGATCGCGCAGCTGTCGCTCGATCCCGCAGAGGCCCAGGCTCGGGCCCAGGCGGCGGTCCAGCAACAGGATGCCAAGGGCGAATCCATCGTGCCGATCGTCATCATCGCGGCCATCTTCCTGTTCATGTTCCTGATCGCCATGCGTTCAGGGCGGGGACGCCGCAGCAACGTCGGCTCGGTCCTGCTGTGGGCCGCATCCGAGGCCTTGCGAAACTCCGGGCGCGGCGGCGGCGGCTTCAGCGGCGGCGGTGGTGGATTCGGTGGCGGAGGCGGCAGTTTCGGCGGCGGCGGCGCCTCGGGGGGATGGTGATGCAAATCACGGACAACGACCGCGCCCGGATCGCCGAGGCCATCTCAACGGCTGAGCAGCAGACGTCGGGCGAAATCTTCTGCGTCGTCTCACGACGGGTGTCCGCCTATGTGGATGTCAGCCTGGCCTGGGCGGCGGCGATGGCGCTGCTGACGCCCATCGTCTTCATTCCCTTCGTGCTGGATTTCCGCTGGCCCGGCGACAGGTGGGAAGCCGCGCATCAAGCCGCACAGGCAGCGACCACGGGTCAGGCCTTGGCTCTCTATGCCCTGTCCCAGGCGATGGTCTTCATCGGCGTCTTCCTGTTCACCCGCATTTCCGCTGTCCGTCGTCTGGCGACGCCCCCAGCCATCCGACGGGCGCGAGTGCGAGAGGCGGCCCTTCAGCAGTTCCTGGCCCAAGGCGTCCATGTCACCGACCAGCGCACCGGCGTCCTGATCTTCGCCGCCCTGGACGAGCAGCAGGTCGAGCTGATCGCGGACGAGGGCATCTACACCAAGGTCGATGAAGAGGCCTGGGCCCAGGCCGTCGCGGTTCTGACCCGCGAACTGCGCGCCGACCGTCCGGTCGAAGGGTTTGCGGCGGCTATCGCCCTGTGCGGAGAGGTGTTGGCCCGACATTTCCCGCCGCGCCCGAACAATCCCAACGAACTGCCTGATCACCTGATCCTGCTCTGACCGTCGTATCGGGGTCGCAATCGCGCGTCAGAAGGCCTAGCCCACGGTCAACGCTCACAGATCCGCCCGATCATGCCCCGTCTTCTGACCTACAATGTCCATCGCTGCGTCGGCACCGATCGCCGGCTGGACGTCAGCCGGATCGTCGCCGTCATCGGCGAATACGAACCGGACATCGTCTGCCTTCAGGAACTGGATGTCGGCCGCGTCCGCACCGGCGGCGTGGATCAGGCGCAGGCTATCGCCAAGGGTCTGGCCATGACCTCGCGCTTTCATGCGGCGATGCGGGTCGAGGCGGAACAGTATGGCGACGCCATCCTGACACCCCACCCCGAACGACTGATGCGCGCCGACGCCCTCCCGACGATCAAGGGCATTCCGGGTCTGGAGCCGCGCGGCGCCATCTGGTCCGAGATCGAGATCGGCGGAACCGCCATCAACGTTCTGAACACCCATCTGGGCCTGGTGCCGCGCGAGCAACGACTTCAGGCGGCGGCGCTAGCCGGTTCAGGCTGGGTCGGCGCCTGCACGGGTCCGACGCTGCTGGCGGGCGACTTCAATGCTACCTCCATCACCCGCCCCTACCAGACCCTGTGCCGAAGCCTTCAGGACTGTCAGCGTCAGTTGGGCCTGAAGCCCAGCGTGAAGACCTTCCCCTCTGCCTTCCCGGCCATCCGCATCGACCACTGTTTCGTCAGCCCGGAGATCCGCATCCGCGCGGTGCGGTCGGCTTTCTCGCCCCTGGCGAGGGTGGCGTCGGACCATCTGCCGCTGATCATCGACTTCGACGTAATTCAGCCCGGCGCCTGACCGCCCTCGGACGCGGGGCGGGTGCGGTGCGACCGGTTCAGCCGCTTCCACGGCCGCCAGGCGTCGGTCGAAGAGGTCGGATCGCCCAGTTGCCATTCGGCGAACATCCTCTGGATGCGCGTCGGCGGGTCCGACCCAAGCGGCTTCAACCGATCCGTCTCGAAGCTGCAGATCGCCTGGCCGACCGATCCGAACACCCCCTCCACCGCCGCATAATCCTGGGTCGCGACGCCCAGCCAATGGGCGATGGTGCGGTGGCGGTGGGCGGTGATCACGGCCCGCCCAGCCGCATCTGTCGGCTCGGCGGCGATGTCGCACTCGGTGTCCAACCCCATCGAGCGGTTGTTCAGGTTCGTAGATCCGATCCTCAGCAGCCGGTCGTCGATGATCGTCACCTTCGCATGGACGATGATCCGGTCGCCATGCTCGGTCAGCGGGGCGAAGGCGAAGAAGCGGTTGTAGGTATCGGCCTGCTCCAGCCGATGCAGCACCTCGGCCCGCGCCGTGTCCATGGTCAGACTGTCGAACCAACTGGGGCTTTTCGCCGTCGAGATGACGATCACCTGCGGTCCATCCACTTCGGCCAGCCGTTCGGCCAGGGCGGCGGCGATCACCGGTGAGGTGAAATACTGGTTCTCGAAATAGATCAGACGCTTAGCCCGACGAATGGCTTCCAGGTGCAGAGCCTCGCTCTCACGCACCTCGTGCCGGCCCGACCATTTGGGCTCGGTGCGGGCGATGCCGACGGGCACGTCGGTCATCTGCACCGGCACGCCATCCGGCCAAGGATCGCTTTCGACCTCATCCGGGGTGGTGCGTTCCCAGGTCGCCTTGAACCAGCGCTCCCGCGCCAGATCGCCCAGCGCGCGCGCCGCCGGGCCATCCATCACGCTCATCACCTCGTGGCGCGCCTTGCAGATCAGGCCGCTGGGCAGGGCGCGGCGCGGATCGCCGTCCAGATGCTCGTCGGAATCCCAGCGGTCCGTCGAGATGTCGCCCCCGCCGCAGAAGGCCACCTTGTCGTCGATCACCACCACCTTCTGGTGATGGCAGGCGCCGATCGGTCCCGGCGAATCCAGTCGGAACTCCACCATCCGCTTGCGGAACCAGCGTTGCGCCCGGTGCGGATAAAAGCCCTGCGACGCCGCGATCAGCAGCGGCGATTTCCAGATCAGCAGCCGCACATCAAGATCGGGCTTCTTCTTAACCAACATCCGCAACTGGCGACCAATCTCGGCCGACTTGTCGCCGGGCCGGGTTTCGGGGTCCAGATGGGTGCGCGGATCGAACTGCCAGCCCAGCAGCACGATGGAGCGTTCTGCCTTGTGGATCGCCGACGACAGGGCGTCGAAATAGGCCTCGTTCTCCATCAGCACGGAAAAGCGATTGGCGACCGCGACGGTCCACAGCCCCGGACCGGGGTCTAGCAAACTGCCTTCGTAACTGTCGCCGCTCTGCGTCATGCGACCCATCTGACTGATTCGCGTGACACGGTGTCGGAGCGCCTCCTGCCTCCGTTCCACGCAGTTCGCGCGCGGTCAATCTTTGAAGGGGCGGGCGTTGAAGGCGGGATTGTGACGTTCGTCGATTTGGCGCATAAGGAGCGTGGCCATTCGGGCCGCGAGGGAGGGTGGAATGCAGGCGCTGGTCGAACTGATCGCCGGCTTCATCGCGCTTCTGGCCGCCGCCGTCCTGTCCCAGTTCGGCGTGGACACCCACACCCCGTCGCATTCCGACCGCGAAGTCCGCCGTGTCGTCGAATGTCGCGACGCCGGATCGTCCTCGGCCGTCCTGTCGGAAACCAGGCGCGACTGCTGATCGCGTTCGAGTCGGTTCCGTCCGAACCAATCATGCTCTAGGGTTTCATCGGCGTTGTCGGGCGCCCGCGTAGAGATCGAGTTTTAGAGCTGATGAAGTCTCCCAAACGGCCGCCGCTGAAGCTGACCGACGACGAGGTCGAAATCCCCGTCGAACTGTCGACTGCCGACGAAACGCCGTCGGACGACGCGACGCCCGAGCTCGAACCAATCCCCGAGCCCGAGCTGGAGATCATTCAGCCGACGTTCGAAGCGCCGATGTCCGAGCGCCGTCGCCGTCGCCTGCTGGAAGAGCAACGTCTGGCCCAGGAACGCGCCGAGACCGCCGCGCGCGGCCCTATCGCCGAACCGGCCTCGGTCGTCCCGCCTGAACTGACCGCCGAGCCTATGCCGGAATCGACGGCATCCGTCGAAATGGCGGTCGCCGCCGGAAAGCCGCCCGCGACCTTCGAACTGTCCAAACCGCCTGTGGTGAAGACCGTCTCGACCAAGACCCAGGCCGAGCCGTCCGGTCGTCACGCCTATCTGATCGCCGGCATCGCGTCCGCCCTGTGGATCGGCGGCGTCGCTTCCTGGGCCGCCTATGAGTTCGGCGCGGGCGGAGCGGAGCTGGACCCGTTGCGGATCGCCATCTACGCCCTGATCGCCCTGGCGCCCGCGGGCCTCGCCATCATGCTGGCCCATGCCGTGCGCCAAGGCGCGGGTCTGGCCGCCGAGACTCGCCGCGCCCGACAACTGGCCGAGGCCCTGGTCGCCCCCACCGCCCTCGCCGCCCAGCAGACCGGCGAGGTCCTGCAATCTCTGCGCGCCGACATCGACCATGCCGCCCTGGCCGCCGAACGCGCCCGCAACGACATGTCCATGTTGCGCGAGGCCCTGGCCGAGGAAACCACTCGCCTGAATGAAGCCGCCGAGAACGCCGGCCGCACCGCCCGCCGCCTGACCGAAAACCTGGGTCGGGAGCGGGACCAGATGCAGACGCTGGGCCTTCACCTGGACACCCAGGCGTCCGGCGTCATCGACGCGGTCGAGCGCCAGTCGCGCATGGTCGCCGACGCCTCCGACCTGGCCCAGGCGCAACTGCGCGAGGCCGAGGCAGCGCTTGCCGCCCGCGCCGCCGATCTCGCCGCCGCCGCCGGCGAGGCTCAGGACGCTGCCCGCGTCGCCTCCGACGACTTGGCGCGCCAGACTATACGACTTGAGAACGCCGGTTCCGGCGTCGCCGAACAGATCCAGTCGGTCGAGGAAGGCCTGGGTCAGCAACGCGCCGCCCTGGTTACCGCCGCCTACGCCCTGCGCACGGATCAGGAGGACTTCTCCGCCCAGGTCGAGAGCCAGCGCGCCCAGTTGGTCGAACATCTGTCCGCCACCCGCACCGCAGCCGGCGATCTGGATCGCACGTCCCAGACCTCGGTCGAGTCGATGCGCGACCTGGTCGAGGCCGCCGCCGATCAGTTCCGCGCCCTGGTGGACATGTCGCAACGCGAGGCCGACGGCTTTGATTCCGCCACCAAGGTCGCCCTGGACCGTTTCGAGGCTCTGGCCGCCGAAGCCCGCGACGCCCTGATGGAAGAGACCCGTCGCGCGCTGGAGCAGATGCGCGCCACGGCCGAGGATTCCCGCGCGGCCGCCGCCGACGCGGCCGAACAGGCTCGGCTTCGCACCGATCGACTGGGCGAATCCCTGTTCGACGCCGCCCAGAAGGCCGATCAGGCCGCTGACGCCCGCATCGCGGACGCCCGTCGCATCGTCGGCGAAACCTCCGGCCTGGTGGACGAGGCCGGCGAGCGGATGGCCAACCGCTTGGAGACCTTGGTCACTCGCCTCAGCTCGGCCCTGTCAGAAATCGACACCGCCGTCGCGGACATCGACGAACGCGCCTCGCGCCTGCCGCAGGAAGCCCGCGCCCGCGCCGACGCCGTACGCGCGACGGTCGAGGACGGCCTGGCCTCACTGTCCGCCGCATCCCGCAAGGCGGCCGAGGACACCGAGGCGCTGGATGTCGGCTTCCAGGAACGGGTGCGCCGCAACTACGACATGCTGACCGAGGCCGTACGTCTGATGGGCGTGGTGTCTGGCGATGCATCATCTCCGCCTCGCCGTCGCGAACCGACCCCTGAA
Source organism: Brevundimonas sp. (assembly GCF_041648115.1). GTDB lineage: Bacteria > Pseudomonadota > Alphaproteobacteria > Caulobacterales > Caulobacteraceae > Brevundimonas. The sequence goes on along the minus strand of NZ_JBAZPR010000004.1, from coordinate 190,865 downwards.
GTTGAAGCGCGTCCCGAGCCGCGCGCGTCACGCTCGCCCCCTCCGCCGGCGCCGCCGGTAGAGGAGCGTCGGTTCGGTTTGCGCAGCCGTCTTCGCCTTGAGCCCGCCGAGACGCCGCGAGAGACCGCAAGCGAAGGACTGGACTGGAGCGATCTGGTGTCCGGCGACGACAATGAGGCCCCGCTAGAATTGGACACGCCCTCCCCCTCGCCCGCCGAGGCCGAGGCCCTGTCAGAACGAGTCGCCGCCGCCATCCGGCGTATGGGCGTGGATCCCAACGCCCTGCTGCCCCGCTCACGCGTCGAAGAGGCGGCCCGTGCGATAAGCAAGGGCGATCCTGACGCCGCGCGTCAGATTGTACGCCGCGTCGCCCCCGCCGCCGTTCGCAGCGTCTCGCGTCGCGTGCTCAGTGACGCCGAACTGCGCGCCGACGCCGAACGTTATGTCCGCAACTTCGCCGTGATGCTCTCGGCCTCGGCCCGCGCCGGCGACAGCGCGGCCGTGCAGAGCAGCCTGGCCTCCGACAGCGGTCGCGCCTTCATGTTGCTTGATGCGGCCGTGGGCGACCTGGGTTAAGGATCAACAGGGCTTGACGACGTTGGGAAGTTACAGCCTCCTGCGCGTCACCGAACTGTCATGGATGGGGCTATGGCCGGCACGATGAACGATATCGACGGCCCTGCGAGCGTTGACCGCCGCCCAGGCATCATCATCTGCACCTACGATAGCGAGGACGGCGGCTGGGATCTGGTCGAGAACCTGTCCGGCGAAATCTGGAGCCCCATTGGCGCGCGTTCCGTTCCCATCGCCGCCGCTGATCCCGATGTCCTCGCCTCGACGCTGGCCGCGCGCCTGGGCAGCGGCGAATGTCGCGCCGTGCTGCTGGTCGGACGCACGCACAAGGGCGATGGCTTCCGCATTCAGATGCGCGCCGAGAACCGGACCCTGGACTATAAGGACCGCCTGTCGCGCACCGGCCCCGGCATCGCCCGCACGACCGCCCCTGTCGCCGACATGGTTCGTGCCCTGACCGCCGCCGGGCTTTCGGCGGATGCCACGTCCGAGGTCGAGGAAGACGTCGGATCCTATCTTCTCTATCGCGTCCTGTCCGACCTGCCGGACGGGCCGCTGACGCCGTCCATCGGTCTGTTGCGCGCGCCTGCTCCCGCCAACGAAGCTGCGGTACGCAAGGGCATCAAGGCCGCCGCTTCCGCAATGGCCAGCCACCTGACGCCCCTGCCTCGCGTGGGCTGAACCCCTCATAGGTCGCAGACATTCGGGATTCGCCGGGCTAGGGTTCTCGGATGACAGCGAGTCGCAACCTGATCCTCTTCGCAGCCCTCAACGGCGTCCTGGCCATCGCCCTGGGCGCTTTTGCGGCTCACGGCGCAGGGCCTCAGGTGAAGTCCCTACTGACCACCGGCGGCCAGTATCAGTTGATCCACGCCGTCTTCGCCTTCGGCTGCGCCCAATGGATCGCGGGTGGTCGGCTGGCGCGTATCGCCGGCTGGCTGAGCGCGATCGGGGGACTGGTCTTCTGCCTCTCGCTGGCCCTGATCGCCTTCCTCAGCGTCCCCGCCTTCGGCGCCGTCGCCCCGATCGGCGGCCTGCTGATGATCGCCGGCTGGGTCTGCCTGGCCATCGCCGCGCTTCGTTCCTAATCGCTTCGTCCTCGCAGAAAGACCGTTCCTTCATGGCCTTCCCTACGCCCACCGAGCCGCGTCGAGTGCTCCACCCCGAGATCGAATCCTACACCTCGGGCTGGATGACGACCGAGGGCGTGCACGAGATCTATTACGAGGAATCCGGCAATCCCCAAGGCCTGCCTGTCCTGGTGCTGCACGGCGGGCCGGGCGGCGCGGTGAACCCCGGCATGCGGCGCTTCTTCGACCCGGCCGTCTATCGCATCATCATGTTCGACCAGCGCGGTTGCGGCCTGTCGCGGCCTCACGCTTCGCTGGAGGACAATACCACCTGGACCCTGATCGACGACATCGAGCGACTGCGGGCGCTATGCGGCATCGACAAATGGGTGGTGTTCGGCGGTTCCTGGGGATCGACCCTGTCTATGGCCTACGCCATCACCCACCCGGACAGGGTTCTGGCCCTGCTGCTGCGCGGCATCTTCCTGCTGACGAAGAAGGAACTGCACTGGTTCTACCAGGACGGCGCCTCGATGATCTTCCCGGACGCCTGGGAACGGTTCGTCGCCCCCATCCCCGAGGCCGAGCGCGGCGACCTGATGGCCGCCTATTACAAACGTCTGATAGGCGACAACGTGGCCGAACGTGAACGCTGCGCAGTCGCCTGGTCGAGCTGGGAGGGCGAGACCGTCAGCGTCGAGGGCCCGAACGCCAAACCGGAAAAGTTCGCCGAACCTGACTTCGCCGTCGCCTTCGCGCGGATTGAGAACTGGTTCTTCACCAATGCCGGCTTCTTCGAGGAGGACGGCTGGCTGCTGAAGAACGTGGACCGGATGCGCCACATCCCCTGCTGGATCGCGCAGGGCCGGTTCGACGTGGTGACGCCGATCTCGGGCGCCTGGGCGCTGCACCGAGCCTGGCCAGAGGCGCATCTGGACATCGTTGGCGACGCCGGCCACGCCTCGTCCGAGCCGGGCATCGTCGACAGCCTGGTCCGCGCAGCAGACTGGGCGGCGACCCTTTAGACACGAAAAAGCTGCCGCGCCGGACAGCGCAGCGGCCCTTGTTATTCTCACAAGTCAGAAGCGTCTTTCGCTACGGTTGTCGATGCTCCACGCACCAGGACCGGCCGTGAAGATGTAGAGGAAGACGAAGCAGAACAGGATGGCAGCATCGCCGCCGTTAACCGCCGGATATGGATCGCGCGGGAAGTGGAACATCCAATAGGCTACCGCCATCTGGCCCGAGGCGATCAACGCGGCCGGACGCGTGAACAGGCCCAAGATCAGTAGAAGGCCGGTGACCAGTTCGATCAGGCCGCCGATGCCGAACAGCGACAACAGCTCCTGCTGACCCTGCTCGGCCCCAGCAGGAAAGCCGAACACCTTGACGACGCCATGCGCCAGGAACAGCAGACCGGCCACGATCCTCAGCGCCGCCAGCGCGCGAGAAGACCAGCCATTCACTTGATTGAACATTCTCATTCCTCGGTTGTCGGTGCAGACTTCACGGTCGGATCAGGTCCGACCGTGAAGCTTGATCCTAAAATCATGCGGCGTCCACCAGCACGATTTCTGCGTCCGACAACGCCTTGACCGTCACGACATCCTCCTGGGCGATGGCTGCGCCGTCGCGAGCGTTCAGCTTGACGCCGTTGACCTCGACCTCGCCCTTGGCCGGAACCAGATAGGCTCGACGGTCGGCGCCCAGCGCATAGTCGGCGCTGTCGCCGGCCTTCAGCGTCGCCGCCACGATCCGCGCATCAGTGCGGATCGGCAAAGCGTCCTCATCACACTCGAAGCCCGAGGCAAGGACCACGAACTGACCCGACCGCTCGCCCTTGGGGAAGGGCTTGGAGCCCCAGCTGGGCGCCTCGCCACGCTTGGTCGGCTCGATCCAGATCTGGAAGATCCGCGTCAGCTCCGGCTCGGCGTTGTATTCGGCGTGGCGGATGCCGGTGCCCGCGCTCATGACCTGCACATCGCCAGCGACGGTGCGGCCCTTGTTGCCCAGGCTGTCCTCATGGGTGATGGCCCCGTCGCGGACATAGGTGATGATCTCCATGTCGGCGTGCGGATGAGGCGGGAAGCCAGAGCCGGCGGCGATCTCGTCATCGTTCCAGACACGCAGATTGCCCCAGCTCATCCGCTTGGGATCATAGTAGTTGGCGAAGGAGAAATGGTGTTTGGCGTTCAGCCAGCCGTGGTTGGCGCCGCCAAGGGATTCAAACGGTCTGCGCTCGATCATCGAACTCGTCCTTTCGCGTCGGAACCGTCCGACGCCTTTGCTTGACGCCAAGATAGAGATCGGGGACCGATCAGAAATAGAAACAACCGAAACTCATCGTTTCGCACCGCAGAGCCGCCCATGTCCCGCCTGCCCGACCTTGAAGCCCTGGCCATCTTCGCCAAGGTCGCCGACAGCCAGTCCTTCTCCGGCGCCGCCGAGACCCTGGGCCTGTCCAAGGCGACGGTGTCCAAGGCGGTGACACGGCTGGAGCAGCAACTTCGCACCACATTATTACACCGCACCTCACGCAGGTTCGCCCTGACCGATGCGGGCCGAACCCTGGCCGCCCGCGCCGCGCACATGCTGGCCGAGGCCGAGGGCGCGGTGTCCGAGGCGTTGGACATGTCCGTCACTCCGCGCGGCCTTGTGCGGTTGGCCGCGCCCATGTCGTTCGGCATGGCCTATGTCGCCCCCGCCCTGCCCGAATTCCTGGCCACCCACCCGGACGTGTCCATCGACCTGCATCTGTCGGACGAGGTGATCGATCTGGTCGGCGACGGCTTCGACTGCGCGCTGCGGATCGCGGCCCTTGCGGATTCCTCGCTGACGGCGCGCAAACTGCGGCCAGTGGCGCGCGCCCTGGTGGCCTCGCCGTCGTATCTGGAGCAGCGCGGTCGTCCGACCCACCCCGACGACTTGGCCCGACACGCCTGCCTCGGCTACGCCTACATGCCCAGCCCCGACACCTGGCGGTTCACCAATGACGCAGGCGAAGAAGTGGTGGTGCATCCGCGCGGGCCACTGAGAACCAATAACTCAGACGCTTTGACGGCGTCGCTGTGCGCGGGGCTAGGCCTCTTTCCCCAGCCGGACTTCATCTACTGGAAGGACGTCGCCGACGGCCATCTGGAGACAGTGATGACCGACTGGCGCCTGCCGCCCATCGCGCTTCATCTGGTGGCGCCCAGCGGCGGCCCACGCCCTGCACGGGTCACGGCCTTCATGGACTATCTGACCGCCAAGTTCAGCGGGCCGTTATGGCCCGGCGATATGGTCGGACGCTGAACGTCAGCCGCACTTCACTTCGCGCACGATGCTCGTCGCCTCGTCATAAACGAAGTTCACCCGGTTCTCGCGATAGTCCATCGTCGCCGCGCAGGTGGTGCAAAGCACGCGGAACGTCTGGCCTGCAGGCGCGGTCGGGATGGTCGAGCGATTGCGCCCGACGTAGCTCTGATAATCCTCGACCTTGCACGGCTTGACTGCCGTCTCCAGCGGTTGCCGCACGGGTTCGGAGGTTTGGGTCGGCGCGCAAGCCGAGAGCGCCAGGGCGGCGACGGCCGCCAGTGTGCTGATAAGGGTCTTCATGATCGTCTCCCTGTGGGTCGCGGTCGACTAGCCGCAGCGGACCTGTTCGATGACGCCGGTCTGCTCGTTGTAGAAGATGTTCAGCCGATAGGCCGAAAAATCCTGCGTGACCGGGCATGTGGTGCAGGTCACGCGGCGGTTCACGACGTCCACCGGAACCGGGATTTCGGTGCGCGACTTGCCGACGAGATACTGCATCTCACCCGCCTTGCAGACATCGTCCGTCTGTCCGGTTGGCATGCGACTGCCGACAGGCGGATTCATCTGCGCCTGCTCAACAGCGCGCGGCGCCGGCGCATCGGCGACAGGCGTCGAACAGCCCGCCAGCAGGATCAGCCCGATCAGGCCGCCTTTTCCCAGCGCCCCTCGTCGTTCTGACGCCAATAGGCCAGGTTCGCGCCCTGCTCCTTCAGCGCCTTCCAGCGTCCGCGTGCGTGCTGCAACGCCGGTTCGTCCCGACCGTCGAAAATGATGAAACATCGTTCGAACCCTTCCGTCGCGCCCAGTTCTGCGTCGTCGACTATGAACAGCGCTTGAGCGCCGTTCAGGTTCTCTCCCGATTCGCTCAGCAGCACAGGCTGGCGGTCGGCGTGAGGCTGATCGGCCCGGCCGTGCGGCAGGAAACTCTGATCATGAAAGGTCCACAACGTCTCGTCGACCTCGTCCAGCCGATGCGAATGCGACGACTTTATCAGCGCCCGCCAACCCCGCTCGATCGTCTTTTCGAGCAGGGTCGGCAGCACCTGATCCAGCGTCGAGCGCTCCAGGTGGTAGAACCAGATTTCGGGCTTGTCGCTCACCCGGCTCTACCCCCGGCGATCAGGCTTCGTAAGCGTCAGCGACCATGCGATCCAGCGTGCGCACGGCGAAGCCGACGCCGCCTTCCGGCACGGTGGGGCTGGGGCTCTTGTTGGCCCAGGCGGTCGGAGCGATGTCCAGGTGCGCCCACGGCACGCCGTTGGTGAACCGTTGCAAGAACAGGGCGGCGGTGATCGAGCCGCCGGCGCGACCGTTGCCGGTGTTCTTCACGTCGGCGATCTTGGAATCGATGTGCTGCTCGTAAATGGCCGGGATTGGCATGCGCCAGAAGTTCTCGCCGACCTTCTTCGCCGCCGCCAGGATAGGATCTGCGACATCGTCGGAGTTCGAGAAGACACCGGCATAATCCAGGCCCAGGGCCACGATCATGGCGCCCGTCAGGGTGGCCAGGTCGATCATGAACTTCGGCTTGAAACGCTCCTGCGTGTACCAAAGGGCGTCGGCCAGAACGAGGCGGCCCTCGGCGTCGGTGTTGATCACCTCGACCGTCTGACCCGACATCGACACGACCACGTCGCCCGGACGCTGGGCGTTGCCGTCAGGCATGTTCTCGACCAGGCCCAGCACGCCGATGACGTTGACCTTGGCCTTGCGGCCGGCTAGGGCGATCATGGTTCCGGTCACGGCGGCCGCGCCGCCCATGTCCCACTTCATGTCCTCCATGCCGTCAGCCGGCTTGATCGAGATGCCGCCGGTGTCGAAGCAGACGCCCTTGCCGACGAACGCAAGCGGCTGAGCGCCGGCCTCGCCGCCGTTCCACTTCATGATCGCCAACTGGCTTTCGCGACGGCTGCCCTGGCCGACACCCAAAAGGGTGCGCATGCCCAGCTTCTCCATCTCGGCCTCGCCCAGGATTTCGACCTCCAGCCCCAGGCTCTCCAGCGCCTTGACGCGCTTGGCGAACTCGGCCGGATAAAGGACGTTGGCGGGCTCGGACACCAGATCGCGGGCGAAGATGACGCCGTCGGCGACGGCCGACAGCGGCTCCAGCGCGGCCTCGGCGGCGCGCAGGTCAGAGGTCACGACGCGGATCGTCGTGATCGACGGAGTCTTGTCCGGCTTCTGCGTCGTGCGATATTTGTCGAAGCGATAGGCGGCCAGACGTGCAGCAAAGCCGACACGTGCAGCCTGTTCCGGCGCCAGGTCCGAGGCGTCGATGGTCAGAACCTCGGCGCCCGACAGTTTCACGGCCGCATAGGCGTTGCCGCCGAAGGCCTCGACCGCCAGGTCGTCCAGCCTGTCCTTGGCGCCTGCGCCGACCAGCAGCACGGCGTCGGCGTTAACCCCGGCCGGTGCGGCGACGCTCAGGCTCTGGCCGGCTTTGCCGGTGAAACGGCCCTTGCTGGCGGCCTTGGTCAGGGCGCCGCTGGTCTTGGCGTCCAGAGCCGTTCCAGCAGGCGTAAACGCACGATCTTCAAAAACCGGAACCGCCAGAATCTCGGCGGCGTCCACGGCGGCGGCGAACTCGATCTTCATTCAAACAACTCCAGCCAGGCCCCACCCGGCGTCTGCAACAGCAAAAAGACAACGGCGCGTCTGCTTGTCGCGGACGCGCCCTGATGTGCTACTAGATGCGCCTCAATATCGCCGCCTGCAACCGGGCGAAGTCCAACCGCCCATGCCCCTGATTCAAAGATACCTTTTTCGCCAGATCCTGTTCCCCGTGGTCGCCGCCTGCGCAGCGCTGGCGGGAATCGGAATTCTGAGCCAGAGCCTCGACCAACTCCAGGTCATCGTGGAGCGGGGCCAGAGCGTGTGGGTCATGATCAAACTGACCCTGCTGGCCCTGCCGCAACTGCTTTCGGTGATTCTGCCCATCGGGCTTTTCGTCGGCGCCCTGATCGCCCTGACGCGGTTGCAACGCGAGCAGGAGCTGACGGCGGCGTTCGCAGGCGGCATGACGCGCTGGCAGGTGATCTCGCCCGCCGCCCGCATCGCCGTGCTGGTCGCCTTGGTCACCCTGCTGGTCAACGTCTTCCTGTTGCCCTGGGCGCAGCAGGAGGCCCGACGTCAGGCCTTCGACATTCGCACTGATCTCGCCGCGCTACTGGTCGAAGAAGGCCAGTTCGTCCAGGGGCCTGACGGCCTTACGGTCTACGTCCAGCAGATTGAGCAGAACGGCCTGCTGAAGAATCTGTTCGTCTATCTGGACGACAAGGAAAAGGTCACGACCTGGAATGCGTCAGAGGCGCGCTTCAGTCGCGACGCAGGCGGGACGCCGGTCCTGACCATGATCGACGGCTCGGCCCAGCGTTACTCGTCGGGCGGCGTGCTGGAGACACTGTCGTTCGGACGATACGATTTCTCGCTCGCCCCCTTCGTCGGCGTCACCGACACGATCCGCTACAAGCCGACGGACCTTTATCTGCGCCAACTGTTGAACCCGACGGCCAAGATCGTAGAGGTCGCCGGATCGCGCGGCGAACTGCTGGCCGAGGCCCATTCGCGCCTGTCTTCGCCGCTCTACGCCCTGGTCGCCATGGCTCTGGCCCTGTCCGCCATCCTGGGCGGCGCCTTCAGCAGGACCGGCTATACGCTGCGGATCGCCAAGGCGGCGGGCCTGTTCCTGCTGCTGCGTGTCATCGGCTACGGCCTCGTCGCCGCCAGCGCCTGGAACGGCTGGATGAACATCCTCCAGTATGTCGTGCCCCTCATCGCCATCGCCGTCGCCTTGCGCGTTCTTTTCCGTGCGCTCAAGCCCCGACGCAGCCGCACCTCGGCCGCCCTGCGCGGTCTGAAAGCGAAGTTCGCATGACTGCCGCCGTCGCTTCCGCTCGTCGTTCGCCGCACATTCCCCGTCTTGGCGGGATCGAACGCTATGTGCTGGTCCAGCAGCTGAAGTCCCTTGGCGTGGCCCTGACCGTGATCTCGGCCCTGGTCATGCTGATCGACTTCGTCGAGGTCTCGCGCGGCGTCGGCTCGGCCCAGGATCTGTCGGCTGTGCGGATCTTCGGCCTGGTGCTGCTGAAGTCGCCGTCGGTGATCGTGCAGCTGATGCCGTTCGTCTTCCTGTTCGGCACCCTGTCGGCCTTCATAAGCCTGAACCGCCGCAGTGAACTGATCGCCATGCGCGCCGCGGGCGTGTCCGCTTGGCGTTTCGTCCTCCCGGCGGCCGGCATGGCCTTTGTTTTGGGCATTCTGACCGTCACCGTGCTGGGTCCGATGGCCTCGTCTGGCGACGGCCTGTGGCAACGCGAGCGCGCCCGAATTTCCGGCACAGCGCCCGGCGGCGACCCGAAAGAAGCGATCTGGCTGCGCGAAGGCGACGACCAGCGCCAGATGATCATCCGCGCCGGACAGCAGGACCGCGCCAACGCCCGCCTGCTGAACGTCAGCTTCTTCATCTACACGACCGCGCCCGGCGGCGGCCGCACCTTCTCCGAACGGATCGACGCCAAATCAGCCTCGCTGAACGCGGGCAGTTGGCGACTGACCGATGCGGTCGGCGCCCAGATCGGCCAGCGCGCCGTGACCTATTCCAGCCTGACCCTGGTCTCCAGCTTGGCCGATGAGGAAGCCTTCGACCGGTTCGCGCGTCCGCAATCCACACCCTTCTGGTCGCTGCCCAACCAGATCAGCCGCATCGAAAACGCCGGCTTCACCTCCACGGCCTACCGCCTGCGCTTCCAGCAGCTTTTGGCCACGCCCCTGGTGTTCGCCGCCATGTCGATTCTGGCCGCCGCCTTCTCGCTTCGGTTGATGCGTCTGGGCGACCTGGCCCGGATGAGCGTCTCGGCCGTGGTGTTGGGCTTCGCCTTCTTCTTCCTGAACCAGTTTTCGTCGGCGATGGGATCGGCCGAGGTCGTGTCGCCCTTCGTCGCCGCTTGGCTGCCGCCGGTTTTGACCGCGCTCTCAGCCTTTACCTTGCTGTTCTACACCGAAGACGGCTAATCGGGCGCTCGCTTCTCAGAATACGGATGGCCTATGCAGGGTGATCGCCGCGATCGGCGCTTCAACGCTTTCAGAGCAAGGCTTCTCGCCGGTGCGGCCCTGGTCGCCTGCGCGCCCTTCGCCACGCCTGCCCTGGCCCAGACGACCCAAGCGACGACCATGATGGCGCCCGCTGACGGACTGCCGCCCCAGGCCATCTATGTGGACGCCGACAACGCCCGTCGCGAGGGCGACAACATCATCGTCAGCGGCACGCCAGAGAACCGCGCCTATGTCCGCACGCGCGGTCATGTGCTGCGCGGCGAAAATCTCTCCTATGACCTGAACGCCGGGTCGGCCACGGGCGAGGGCAATGTCGAGGCCGTCGCGCCCGGCGGCACTGTCGTCTACGCCAGCCGGCTGGAGCTGGACAAAGACCTGACAACCGGGGTCGCCGTCGATTTCGCCACGCGCCTGGGCAACGGCGCCAGCCTTATGGCGGCGACAGCCGTCCGCCGCAGCGAGACCGTCAGCGAACTAAACTACGCTCGTTTCACCCCCTGCCCCGTCTGCGACGAAGGCGGCCCCAAAAGGCCGAGCATCTCGATCCAGGCGGAACGTGTCGTTCAAGACGAGCAGCTTCGCGCTATCCTGTATCGCAACGCCGTCTTCTATATCGGCCCTGTGCCGGTCTTCTACACGCCCTTTTTCGCTCACCCCGACCCGTCGGTCGAGCGCGCCTCGGGCTTGCTTGTCCCCATCACCAACTTTGACGAAGGGCGCGGCGTCTCGGTCGAGGTTCCCTATCTTCACGTCGTATCGCCGTCCGAGGATTGGCTGATCAGCCCCCAGATCAACACCAAGGTCGCGCCGCTGCTGAACCTGCAATGGCGCCGCCGGTTCGCCGAAGGCATGATCGTGGCGCGTGGCGGCTATACCTACGAACGCGATTTCGGCGACTTCGATCTGGACCGCGACGGCGACTTCGAGAGCAACGTCAGATTCGGCGATCGCAAGAGCCGCAGCTATATCCTGTCTCACGGCGAGTATGATCCCGCCGGCCCGTGGCGCTTCGGGTTCACGGCCGAACGGACCTCGGACAAGACCCTGTTTGACCGTTACGACATCCGCTCGCCCTATCAGGACAACGGCCTCTACTACGGCGACCGCCGTCGCCTGATCAGCCAGATCTACGCCGAGCACCAGACCGACCGCTCCTATGTGTCGGTTGCGGCCTTCTCGATCCAGAGCCTGCGCCTCGACTCGGCCTTCGCCGCGAACGACTTCCGCGATGCGAACGGCTTCAAGGTGTTCGAGAACGACGACACCCTGCCTCTGGTCGCGCCCCTGATCGACGCGCGCTGGGAACCGCACGAACTCGTCTTTGGCGGGCGCCTACGCCTCAAGGGCTCGGCCGTGTCTCTCTATCGCGACAGATTCGTCGGCGCGCCGATCCTGAACCCTGAGATCGTGCCCCCCGACATTACGGGTCTCGGCGGCGTCGACAGCCGCCGCATCACAGGCCAGATGGAATGGCGGCGCGCCATCATCCTGCCGGTCGGCATACGCATCGAGCCGTTCATCGACACCCGCGTCGATCTTTATTCCATGTCCGACCTGCCCCCGATGTTGGGGATCGACAGCGACGCAACCGTCAGCCGTTCGCGCCTCAGCGCCGGCGTGGATGTCAGCTATCCTTTGGTCAAGCGCGTCAGCGACGCCGACATCATCCTGGAGCCGGTCGGACAACTGTCCGTCTCCAACAAGGTCAGCCTGGATCGCCGCATCCCCATCGAAGATTCCCAGGTTCTGGAACTGGACGAATCCTCGCTGTTCCGAATGGACCGCTTCTCCGGCTACGACCTGCTGGAGGGCGGCGCTCGCCTGACCGCAGGCGGGCGCGCCACCATCCGCTGGGCCGAAGGCCGCAAGGCCAGCCTGTTCGTCGGTCGCAGTTATCGCTTCGACCAGCAGAACGACTTCCGCACCTCGATCCCCGACGCCCCCGCGCGTCTCTACGATCCGACAGGCCTGGCCTCAGAAAGCTCCGACTGGGTGGTTCAGGGCGACTATTCACCGTCCGACCGCATCCGCAGCTGGGTTCACGCCACCATCGATGGTTCGGGCGACGTGCGTCGCGCGGAGGCTGCGATCGATGGCCGCTGGGGTCGTCGCAACCTGGCGACCGTCAGCTACATCCTGGATCAGTCGAACCCCGTCGATGGACCGCTGAACCGAAACTATGAGTTCGTCCAGCTTGCGGGCCAACAGTTCGTCTATGGCAACTGGGGCGTCGCTGTCGCCGGCATCGCCGATCTGGACCAGAACGAGATCACCCGATCAGAAGTCGGCGTGCTCTTCGACGACGATTGCCTGCGCTTCGAACTGGGCTACCGCCGCGACAACACACGTGCGCGGCCCGGCGGCCCGTCGCAAGGCATCTATGTGCGCCTAAACCTCGCCACTTTCGGAGGTTCAGGTTATGGACAGGGCGATATGCGTTGAGCATGACGCTTTACGGGGCGCGACCGCCTGCCGGCCTGGCTGGCGGACCGCTGTGAGGAATCAGGACGACCAATGGGTTTGATGCGTTATTCGACGGGGGCTGCGCTCGCGGCGTTCCTGCTCGCCGGTTCTGCCCATGGCCAGACGGCGCCCGCGCCCGTTCAGGCTCCCGCGCAAGGCCCTGCGGCCGGTGCGCCCAATCCTGCGGCGGAGGAGGCGCCGGCCGCCGCTCGCGCCGAACCTCAGTTCGAGATGGCCGACGGCATCGTCGCCACCGTCAACGACAAGATCATCACCGGCTATGACCTGCGCCAGCGCATGCTGATGCTGATCGCTTCGTCCCAGGTCCAGCCGACCGAGCAGAACCTGCCCGCTATCCAGCAGGCCGCGCTGAACGCCCTGATCGAAGATCGCCTGAAGACCCAGGAGATGGCCAAGTTCGAGAGCCTCAAGGTCTCGGACGAAGAGGTCGACGCCGAAATCGCGGAAATGGCCCGCGCCGCCGGCACGGCGCCCGCCGCCTATCTGCAGTTCCTGCAACAAGGCGGCATCCAGCCCGCCGCCTTCCGCGAGAACCTGCGCACCCAGATCGGCTGGGGCCAGCTGATTCCCGGCCGTTTCAACAGCCGCGCTCGCCCCAGCACCCTGCAGGTCGATCAGGAAGTCCGTCGCCTGAACGAAGCGGCGTCCAAGCCCCAGTTCCTGATCGGTGAAATCTACATCGACGCCGCCCGCGTCGGGGGCGCCCAGCCGGCCCTGAACGGCGCTCGTCAACTGGTGCAGCAGATCATCGGCGGCGCGCCTTTCCAGGCCGTCGCGCAACAGTTTTCCTCGGCCCCGTCCGCCAACGCCCGCGTCCCCGGTGACGCCGGTTGGGTGGTGAAGGATTCGCTTCAACCCGCCGTCCAGACCGTCCTGGAACAGCTTCAACCGGGTCAGCTGTCCAATCCCATCGTCGTCGATGGCGGCGTCTACATCCTGTATCTGCGTGACAAGCGCGACGGCGCCGCGACCAGCCTGGTCTCGCTGCGTCAGGTCATGGTCGAACTGCCCGACACGGCCTCGGAAGCCGATGTCGCGGCCGCCGGCGCCAAGCTGGAAGCGATGCGGACCGGCCTGACCTGCGACAACATCATCTCCCAGGCGCGCGCGACCGAGGGCGTCCTAGGCGCTGATCTGGGCGAATCCGACGTCGCCAACCTCGCGCCCCAGTTCCAGCAGTTCGCCCGCACCGGCGAAATCGGCACGGTCTCCACGCCGATACGCACGCCGCTGGGCCTGCACCTCGTCGCCGTCTGCGGTCGCCGCGTGGGTGGGCCGGAGGCGCCGAACCGCCAGCAGGTCGAGAACCGCCTCCGCAGCCAGAACCTGGCCGTGCTGGAGCGTCGCTACCTGCGCGACCTGCGCAGCGACGCCCTGATCGAGTTCAAGTGACCCCAGCGGTCGCGCCCCTGGTCCTGACGCTCGGCGAACCCGCCGGCGTCGGACCAGAGATCGTGGCCGCCGCCTGGAAGGCCCTGAACACGGAGGCCCTCGCCTTCGCCTTGATAGGCGACGCCGCCTTGCTGCGCGCCCAGGGCGTGCCGGTGGTCGAAGTTAATCTGCCTGGCGACGGCCATGGCCGCTTCGCCTCGGCGCTTCCGGTCATCCACCGCCCCCTGCCCGCGCCGGTCGAGGTCGGACGGCCCGACCCCGAAAACGCCTCCGCCGTCGCGGACGGGATCGAAGAGGCCGTCAGCTTCGCCCTGTCCGGCGAGGCGTCCGGCGTCGTCACCGCCCCCATCGCCAAGGCGCCGATGTACGCCTCGGGCTTCCGTTTCCCCGGCCACACGGAGTTCATCGCCGAACTGACCGCCGATGCGCCCTACCCCGGCACGCGCGGCCCGGTGATGATGCTGACGGCGCAAGACCTGCGCGCCTGTCTCGTCACCATCCATGTCGCCGTGGATCAGGTGCCGGAACTGGTCACGGCCGAGCGCGTCGCTCGCACGGCCCGCGTCGTCCACGAAAGCCTGAAGCGCGACTTCGCCATCGCCCGCCCACGCCTGGCCATGGCCGCCCTGAACCCGCACGCCGGCGAAGGCGGCGCTCTAGGCCTTCAGGAGATCGACATCCTGATCCCGGTCGCCGAACAGCTCCGCGCTGAAGGCATCGACATCACCGACCCCAGGCCCGCCGACACGATGTTCCATGACGAGGCCCGCGCCACCTACGACGCCGCCATCTGCATGTACCACGATCAGGCCCTGATCCCGGTCAAGACGCTGGACTTCTGGGGCGGGGTCAACGTCTCCCTGGGCCTGCCCATCATCCGCACCTCCCCCGACCACGGCACGGGTTTCGACATCGCCGGCAAGGGGATCGCGCGTCCCGACAGCCTGATCGCCGCCATTCGTCTGGCATCGGAGATGGCGGCGGCCCGCGCCACGCGCTAACAGGGCGTGTGACCGACCTTCCTTCCCTCCGCGAAACCCTCGACGCCCACGGCCTTTCGGCCAAGAAGAGCTTCGGCCAGCATTTCCTGCTGGACCTCAATGTGACGCGCAAGATCGTCCGCATGGCCGGCCCGTTCGAGGGCCGCGCGGTGATCGAGGTCGGCCCCGGCCCCGGCGGCCTGACCCGCGCCCTGCTGGAATCCGACGCGGGCCCCGTGGTCCTGATCGAGAAGGATCCGCGCTTCGTCCCCCTTCTAACCGAACTGGACGACGGCTCCGGCCGCCTGACCATCGTCGAGGCCGATGCGCTGAAGGTGAAGGAGGCTGATCTGGTCTCCGGCCCGACCCATCTGGTCTCCAACCTGCCCTACAACGTCGGCACGCCCCTGCTGATCAAATGGCTGACCGGCCCGTGGTTGCCGCACAGCCTGACCCTGATGTTCCAGAAGGAGGTCGCCGAACGCGTGGCCGCCGGGCCGGGCGAGGACGCCTATGGCCGTCTGGCCGTGATCTCCCAGGCGGTCTGCACCGCCCGCATCGTCATGCACCTGCCCGCCGCCGCCTTCACCCCGCCGCCCAAGGTGGCCTCGGCCGTGGTCCATCTGGTCCCGCTGGACGAACGCCCGTCGCCCGAACGCCTGAAAAAGCTGGAACGCGTCACCGCCGCCGCCTTCGGCCAGCGCCGCAAGATGCTCCGCTCCAGCCTGAAACAGCTCGGCGGCGCCGCCTTGTGCGAAGCAGCAGGCATAGAGCCCGACGCCCGCGCCGAGACCATCGATGTGACGGGCTTCTTGCGCCTAGCGGATGCACTGGCATGACGGTCGAACCCTTCCGCGCCATATCCGTCAGCCGCTTGGCGCACCAGCTGAAGGCCGAAGGTCGCTCGATCATCCACATGGAGTTCGGCCAGCCCTCGACCGGCGCCCCCGCCGCCGCCATCGCCCGTGCGCATCAGGTGCTGGACGCTGACGCCATGGGCTATTGGGAAAGCCCCGACCTGCGCGCCCGCATCGCGCGCCTGTATGACGACCGTTACGGCGTTACGGTCGATCCCGACCGCATCCTGCTGACCTGTGGCGCGTCTCCCGCTCTGGTCCTGGCGCTCAGCACCCTGTTCAAGCCCGGCGACCGCATCGCCCTGGCCCGTCCCGGTTATGTCGCCTATCGCAACACCCTGCGCGCCCTACACCTTGAACCGGTCGAGATCGCCTGCGGCCCCGACACCCGGTTCCAGCTGACCGCCGCCCAGCTCCAAGTCCTGGATCCCGCACCCGCCGGCGTCATCATCGCCAGCCCGGCCAATCCAACCGGCACCATCATCCCCGACGCCGAACTGGCCGCCATCGCCGAGGTCTGCCGCGCGCGCGACATCGCCATCGTCTCGGACGAGATCTATCACGGCCTCAGCTACGTCGGCCCGACCCCGTCGATGCTGCAGTTCGCGCCCGACGCCGTGGTGATCAACAGCTTTTCCAAATACTGGAGCATGGCCGGCTGGCGCCTGGGTTGGCTGCTGGTCCCGGAAACGCAGATCGACGCCGCCCGCGCCTATATCGGCAACATGTTCCTGACCCCGCCCAGCCTCAGCCAGCATGCCGGTCTGGTCGCGATGGACGCTGTCGATGAGTTGGAGGGCCACATCCAAAACTACGCCTGCAATCGCGAGCTGATGCTGGACGCCTTGCCTGCCCTCGGCCTGAAGAAGATCGCGCCACCGGACGGCGCCTTCTACATCTGGGCCGACATCGGCCATCTTACGAACGACAGCGTGGCCTTCTGCGAACAGTTGCTGCGCGACACCGGCGTCGCCACCGCGCCCGGCGTCGACTTCGACCCGGTGGATGGCCATCGTTTCATCCGCTTCAGTTTCGCCGTCTCGACGCCCGAGATTGAAGAGGCGCTTAACCGCATGCGCACCTGGTTCGCAGCCCTCTCCTAAGCCGCTTGGGCCTGCGCGCCCGACGACGTCGCCTTGTGCAAGGCGTCGTAAAGTTTCCGAGGCTCCAGCGGCTTGGCCAGCCAGTCCGTCATCCCGGCCGCATAACAGGCCTGAACCTGCTCGACCTCGGTCCCTGCACTGAACCCGATCACCGGAACCGCAGCATTCAAACCGCCCGAGGCGCGCAGCCGTCGCGTCGCCTCATTGCCGTCGATCCCCGGCATGTTCACGTCCATCAGCACCACGTCGAACGCCTGCTCAGCCAGCAGCGACAGCGCCAGATGGCCGTCCGAGGCTGTCGCCAGATCCACGTCCAGCGGCTGGAGCACCAGGGCGATGGTGCGCCGATTGATCTCGTGATCGTCAACGGCCAGCACCCGGATTCGGCGCGCCAGCACCGGCGCCGCGGCGTCCAGGCTGTCTTCAGCCTGCGTCGGCTCGCCCGCAGGCAGGTCGATGCACAGGGTGAAGGCGGCCCCCTGCCCCGGCACGCTCGTGACCGTCAGGTCGCCGCCCATCAACCGCGCCAGCTCGCGGCTGACGGTCAGGCCCAGACCCGTCCCGCCATAGGTGCGCGCCACCTCGGCTGATCCTTGCGCGAACGGCGTGAACAGCCGGCTCATGGCTTCGGGCGTGATGCCTGCCCCCTGATCGGTGACGGTCAGGGTCAGACGATGGCGGCCGTCGGCGCCCGGCGCTGCGGCCTGCAGCCGGATCGTGCCGGCCAGCGTGAACTTGATCGCGTTCGACACCAGATTGTTGATGATCTGGCGCAGACGATAGGGATCGCCCCGCAGCCAGATGGCGTCACCTTCGCCCCCCGACATCTCCAGCGTCAGTCCCTTCTCGGTCGCCGGCGCCGCCCAGAATCGCGCCGTGTCGCGCACCAGATCGCCCAACTCGAAGTCGCGGCTCTCCATCGACATCGCCCCCGCCTCCATCTTGGAGTGGTCCAGCAGGTCGTTCAGCATCCCGGTCATAAGGCGACCCGCGTCGATGATCAGGTCGGCGGTCTCCTCGCGCTGCTCGGGCAGCTTGCCGCCGCGAATGACATGGGCGCCCGCCAGGATGGCGCTGACGGGCGTGCGCAGTTCGTGGCTGACGATGGCGGCCATGGCCGCGCGATCCGCCATGGCCGCCTGCGCCTGCTCCAACCGTTGCTCGGCCTCAGCGCGGGACTGAACCTCGGCCTGACGTGCGGCGTGCACCCGCCAATAGACGTTCAGAATCGCCCCCGCGAACAGGGCGGCCGACAGGGTCATCACCACGACGCCATGGGTGTCGCCTTGGATGATCTTGACCACGGGCATCAGCGCCAGCACCGCCAGATAGGGCCCGCCGCCGATGAAAAAGACTGTCCGCGACCCGATCCCCGACGCCACATTGGTCAATAGCCCGCCCGCAAGCGTCAAGGCGGCCAGGGTCACCAGGGCCGGATGATTGGACGACCAGATGATCAGCGCCATACCGCCATAAGTCGCCGACATAAGCGTCGTGGACGCCAGGGCCAGCGCGACCGGCAGTCGCGCGTTGGACGGTTCGGCGCGTCGATAAGGCGCCATCGCAAATAGCTCGAACGCCTGAACGAACAGCGCCGCCATCAACCATAGGGGGATCCACCGCTCCATGCCGGCCGCATACATGGCCCAGGCGACGACGCTGGCCAGCAACAGCCTGACCGGAACCTGCTTGGCGCGTTCCTTGGCGCTGCTCGCCATAAGAGGACCGATTGAATCCAGAAAGCGCATGATACCCCCGTTCACCGCCTAACGTTAGGTCAAGAGGGCGAACAGGACGTAAACCACGCGCGTTCAGCCGCTACGGGGTGTTCCTTACTGCCGCGTTTACCGTCTGCAACCTTCTGTCCGGCAAAAGGGCTTCAGTAGCGTAGCGTTGAGTACCCCGCAGCGCCGCCGGCCACACCACGGCCTGCGGCGCTGTCTTTTTATTCAGACGACTTCGCGCAGCAGAGCGGTGCGATAATCCTCAACCCAAAGGTTGCGGAACCGGCGCGACCGCTCCGCATGATAGATGTGGGCCAGTTCGGCGTAGGATCGGTCGAAGTCCTCGTTGACCAGCACATAGTCGAAGGCGTCGCAGTGTTCGATCTCGCCCTTGGCGTTGGCGACGCGGCGCTCGATCACGTCCTCGGCGTCTTGCGACCGCGTCACCAGGCGGCGACGCAGCTCTTCCAGACTGGGCGGCAGGATGAAGACGCGCACGGCGTCCTCCGGGCATTTCTCGGCGACGTCGCGCGCGCCCTGCCAATCGATGTCGAACAGGACGTCGCGGCCCTCGGCCAGCGCCCGATCTACCGGCGCGCGCGGGCTGCCGTAGCGATTGCCGTGAACGTCCGCCCATTCCAGGAAGGCGTCCTGGTCGATCAGCCGTTGGAACTCCTCATGCTCCACGAAATTATAGTCCCGTCCATGCACCTCTCCGGGGCGAATGCCGCGCGTCGTCATGGAGACGGACAGCTCCAACCCGCCGTGATCCGCCATCAACCGGCGACACAGCGACGTCTTGCCGGCGCCCGAAGGGCTGGCGACGATCAGGAGGACGCCTCTGCGGGGCGTGCGTTCATTCGACATTCTGGACCTGCTCACGCAACTGTTCGATGACGGCCTTGAGCTCCAGGCCGATTCCGGTGAGCGCGGTCGTAGCGGATTTCGAGCACAGCGTGTTGGCCTCACGCATGAATTCTTGCATCAAAAAGTCGAGTTTGCGCCCGGCGGGCGCCGAGGCCACAAGCTGGCGCGCCGAAGCGACGTGCGCCGCCAGCCGATCCAGCTCCTCGCGCACGTCCGCCTTGGTCGCCAGGGCGGCCGCCTCCAGGAAAATCCGATCCTCCAATCCTGGCGCATCCGGCGCCAGTTCGGAGATTCGACGCGCGAAACGGTCGCGAATGGCCTCGACCTGGGCCGTCGCCTCGACCTCGGCCTGGACGACCAGCGCCTCGATCCGGGCGATGAACTCCTCGATCACCGGCGTCAGCTGCGCGCCCTCGTTCTGGCGCGAGGCCTTCAGCGAATCGAGCGCCTCTTCGACGGTGCGGGCCATGGCCGCCTCCACCGCCGCCCGCGCCTCAGGATCGTCTAACTCTTCCGGCGCCTCGATCACGCCGCGCAGGGCCAACAGGCCGTCGGCGGACGGCGGCGTCGCCCCATCTTCGGCCAGTTCATTGGCCAGGGTCAGATAACGCGCGAGGACGGCGGCGTTGATCGCGACCGCCGCCTCTCCCGCCTCGGCTCGCTTGGCATGGACGCCGATGGTGACCTGGCCGCGCGCGAACCGCGCCTGGCCCGCGGCCTTGGCCGAGCGCTCCAGCGCATCGAAACCGTTAGGTCCCCGGAACCGGATCTCCAGATTGCGCCCGTTGACCGAGCGCACCTCGACCGACCAGGCCCAGCCCTCGCCGGCCCCGTCCGCCCGGCCAAAGCCGGTCATTCCCGACAGGCTGCTCATCGTGGTCCCTGCGTCGCGCCGGCTGGAAGGGTGATCGTCGCCTGACCGCCCGCGACAGGCGCAGCCGCAGGATCGGTCGTCATCGGCGCCGCACTGGTCCCCGGCGTCACGGGTGCGGCCGCTTCCGGCGGCAGGCCCGCCTTCTGGCGCTCGATCTGACGCCAGCGCGCCACGTTCTGTTGATGCTCGTCATAGGTCAGGGCGAAGGCGTGTCCCCCCGATCCGTCGGCGACGAAAAACAATGCTGGATCGGCCGGCGGGTTCAGCACCGCCTTGACCGCCTCCTTGCCCGGATTGGCGATGGGCGTCGGAGGTAGGCCGTTGATCTGATAGGTATTCCACGGCGTTGGGGCCAGCAGTTCGGAGCGCCGGATGCCACGCCCCAGCGGCCGCCCCTTGGTCACGCCATAGACGATGGTCGGATCGCTCTCCAGCCGCATCCCGGCCCGCAGCCGGTTCGAGAACACCGCCGCCACGCGCGGACGCTCGGCCGCCAAAGCCGTCTCCTTCTCCACGATGGAGGCCAGGATCACCGCCTCCTCAAGACTGCGCGCGACCGTGGCCGGAGAGCGCTGGCTCCACAGCAGACGCAGGTTCTCGTTCGCGGCGCGCTGCATCCGGTCGATCACCGACTGGCGCGTATCACCGCGCGAAACCTCATAGGTGTCGGGCCACAGGCTGCCTTCTTCGGGCGTCTGCGCCACCGTTCCGGTCAGCGTCGGCTCCTTGTTCAGGATGTCCACGGCCTGCAGCGACGACCAGCCCTCGGGCAAGGTCACGAAATGGCGTACTACCCGTCCCTCGACCAGCAGGTTCAGCACCCCGGCCAGGGACGTGCCCGACGGCACCTCGTATTCGCCGGCCCTCAGTCGACGATCCGCGCCCGTGAGGGTCGCCGCCGCGCGGAACAGGTCGGTCGAACGGATCACGCCCGCCGCCTTCATCCGCGCCGCGATGGCCGAGACGCCCGATCCACTGGACAAGGTCACGACCGTCTTGTCGCCCTGCTCCGCCGATGGTCCCGGCGCATAGTAGATGGCCCACACCGCGATAAGCGCAGCGAGCAGGAACAGGCCGAAGGTGGCGGACGCGGTCAGCAGCGAGACCGTGAACCCCGACCGCCCATTGGACTTCTCGACCCGTCCCCGCCCGAACATCTCAGTCGACCTTCTTGAAGATCACCGAGGCGTTGGTGCCTCCGAAGCCGAAGCTGTTGGACATGGCAACGTCGATCTTCATCGGCTTTGCCTTGTTCGGAACCAGATCGATGGGCGTCTCCATCTCCGGGTCGTCCAGATTGATGGTCGGCGGCGCGACCTGGTCGCGGATCGCCAGCACGCAGAAGGCCGCCTCTATGGCCCCGGCCGCACCCAGCAAATGCCCCGTCATCGACTTGGTCGAACTGACGGTCAGGTTCTTGGCGTGATCGCCCGCCAGCCCCTCGATCCCCTTCAGCTCGATCCAGTCGGCCATGGTCGAGGTGCCGTGGGCGTTGACGTAATCAAGATCCGACGGCTGCATCCCCGCCCGCTTCAGCGCCATCTTCATGGCCCGCACACCGCCCTCCCCGTCCTCGGACGGGGCGGTGATGTGATAGGCGTCGCCGCTCATGCCGTAACCGACGACCTCGGCATAGATCTTGGCCCCGCGCGCCTTGGCGTGTTCGTATTCTTCCAGCACCAGGATGCCGGCGCCCTCGCCCATGATGAAGCCCGCATGGCCCCGGTCATAGGGACGCGACGCCTTCTCCGGCGTGTCGTTATAGGCGGTGCACAGCGCCTTGCAGGCCAGAAAGCCGGCGATGCCGATCGGCACGACCGAACTTTCGGCCCCGCCCGCCACCATCACGTCGGCGTCGTCCAGGGCAATCATCCGGGCTGCATCGCCGATGGCGTGGGCGCCGGTTGCGCAGGCGGTCACGGCCGCATGGTTCGGCCCCTTCAGGCCGTGGCGGATCGAAATCTGGCCCCCGGCCAGATTGATCAGGGCGCTGGGGATGAAGAAGGGGCTGACGCGACGCACGCCCTGTTCCTTCAGGACGATGGCCGTCTCGGCGATGGGGCCCAGGCCGCCGATGCCGGAGCCGACCATCACGCCGGTGCGTTCCTTGTCCTCGTCCGTCTCGGGCTTCCAGTCCGCATCGGCCAGGGCCTCGTCCGCCGCCGCGATGGCGTACAGGATGAAGTCGTCGACGCGCTTGCGATCCTTGACCGACATGATCTTCTCGGGGTCGAAGTCGCCTTCGCCGCCCCCGCCGCGTCCATCGACGCTCGGAATCTCACCGGCGATGGTGCAGCCATAGCCCGTGGTGTCGAACGACGTGATCGGACCGATTCCCGAACGTCCCTCGACGATACCCTTCCAGCTCTTCTCGACGCCCCAACCCAGGGGGGTCAGCAGACCGATGCCCGTAACGACGACGCGGCGCATGGTGCGTGCTCCCTTATCTCCAGCCCGACCTTTCAGAATCATCGCGGATTCCCAAGGGTCAGAAACAGTAAAGGCCGCCGGGCGTCTCCGCTAGGAGCGCCGGGCGGCCCTGTGAACCGTCAGCCTGTTCGGCCGATATCGGCGACTGAAATCAGCCGGCCGACTTTTCGTCGATGAACTTGACCGCATCGCCGACCGTCTGAATGTGCTCGGCGGCGTCATCCGGGATCTCGATGTCGAATTCTTCTTCGAAGGCCATCACCAGCTCGACGTTGTCGAGCGAGTCGGCGCCCAGGTCGTCGATGAAGCTGGCCTTTTCCGTAACCTTGTCCGGATCGGCGTCCAGGTGGTCGATGACGATCTTGCGAACGCGCTCTAGGGTGTCGGACATGAGTGTCTCTCTGCCTGTTTGAAATCGCCGCGGAGGCGGGGGTAGCTAAGAAATCGCCGTCTCACGGCAGCGAAGGCGACGCAAGCCCGAAAGCCCGAACCGCCGATGCATTCAACCCTTTAGCACAGGCTTTCGGGCTGGAAATAGTCTGTTGCGCGACGTGATAAGGGCCGCAGCCCTTAAATCATCGCCATGCCGCCGTTCACATGCAGGGTCTGGCCCGTCACATAGGCGGCTTCGTCGGACGACAGATAGACGGCGGCGGCGGCGATCTCGTCGCCTGAACCCAGGCGGCCGGCCGGAATACGGCCCAGGATGGTGTCGCGCTGCTGGTCGTTCAGCACGTCCGTCATCGGCGAGGCGATGAAGCCCGGCGCGATGCAGTTGACGGTGATCCCGCGCGATCCGACCTCCTGCGCCAGCGACTTGGAAAAGCCGATCATGCCGGCCTTGGACGCCGAATAGTTGGTCTGGCCCGGATTGCCGGTCACGCCCACGACCGAGGTGACGCCGATGATTCGGCCCGAACGGCGCTTCATCATCCCCTTCACCGCCGCGCGGGTCAGGCGGAAATAGCTTTCCAGATTGACGGTCAAGACAGACTGGAAGTCCTCGTCCTTCATCCGCATCAGCAGGCCGTCCTTGGTGATGCCGGCGTTGGCCACCAGAATGTCCAGCGGCGCGCCCGCCGCCGTCTCGGCTGCGTTGACCAGATTGTCGACCGATTCCGGGTCAGACAGGTTCGCCGTGGCGAAATGCGCCCGCTCTCCCAGTTCTTTGGCCAGATCGGCCAGCACGGCCTCGCGCGTGCCCGACAGCACTACGGTCGCGCCTTGAGCGTGCAGCGCCCGCGCCACCGCCCCGCCGATCCCGCCAGTCGCGCCGGTCACCAGCGCGGTCTTGCCTGCAAGATTGAACATTCGAATTTCTCCGCTCATCCCGGCGAAAGCCGGGACCCAGTGCTTTCACGCGCAGGATGGCCGGGATCACCGCTCCAGCGCAAACTCAAACGCTCATCGCCCAAAGATCTGGGTCCCGGCTTTCGCCGGGATGAGCGGTAAATTACAGGCTCTTCGCGAACGCTTCCAGCTCTTCCGGCGTGTTCAGCGGCAGGCTCTCGGCGTCCGGCGCGATCCGCTTGGCCATGCCGGTCAGCACCTTGCCCGAGCCGATCTCGACGAAGCGGGTCACGCCGCCCTCACCCGCCATCCACTCCATGCTCTCGCGCCAGCGCACCCGGCCTGTGACCTGTTCGACCAGCAGGCGGCGGATGACCTCGGGGTCGCTTTCCGGCCGCGCCAGCACGTTCGCCACGACCGGCACGACCGGCGCCAGGATGGTCGCCGAAGCCAGGGCCGTCGCCATCTCGTCGGCGGCGGGCTGCATCAGAGGACAGTGGAAGGGCGCCGAGACGTTCAGCGGGATCGCCCGCGCGCCCAGTTCCTTGGCCTTCTCGATGGCGCGATCCACGGCCGCCTTCTCGCCCGAGATGACGATGTTGCCGTTGTTGTTGTCGTTGGCGACCACGCAGACGCCCACTTCCGAACCGGCCGCCGCCGCCGCTTCCGCCAGCGCCAGATCGGTCTTGGGTCCGATCAGTGAGGCCATCGCGCCGCGCCCCACCGGAACGGCGCGCTGCATGGCCTGGCCGCGCAGCTTCAGCAGCCGTGCGGTGTCCGACAGCGAGATCGCGCCCGCCGCCGCCAGGGCCGAATATTCGCCCAGAGAGTGACCGGCGACATAGGCCGCCGTCCCCACGTCGAAACCGAACTCGACCTTCAGCGCCCGGATCGCCGCCATCGACACCGCCATCAGGGCGGGCTGGGCGTTCTCGGTCAGGGTCAGCTGGTCCTCGGGCCCTTCGCGCATCAGCACGGACAGCTTCTGACCCAGAGCCTCGTCCACCTCGGCGAAGACGTCGCGGGCGGATTGGAAGGCGTCGGCCAGCTGCGCGCCCATACCGACGGCCTGGCTGCCCTGGCCCGGAAACAGAAGTGCGAGGGTCATTGACCGCTCCCTGAATCATTGATCAAGGCGCGGACCCGTAAGGCCAGACTTCCGTCAGGGCAAGCGGCGGGTCACGGAGCGCGGCGAGCCGACACCTCGATCCGCACCCCGATCATTTTCGACACCCAGTCGGCCGTGGCGTCCGACGCCATGCCAAGGTCCAGCGCCGTTCGATCAAGTTCCAGCGCGCCCTCGACGCGGGCGACGCCGTTGGTCTCGGTGAAGCGGAAAGGCAGAACCACGGGAATCGTCGTCGCCTTGATGCGCAGCATTCCCGTCGCTTCATAGCGATCACCGCCCAGCGATCGGAAAGTCGCCGCCTCGAAACGTGCGACGGGATACTGCTCGGGATTCAGCCATTCCGGCCCTTGCAGAGACCCTTCCTGCGTCGGATCGCCCGTCCGCGCGGATGCCGTCTGAACGCTCACCACGGCCTTAGACCCTGTCAGGTCGGCCGGATCGAACCAGACCTGACCTTGCCAACGCTCGAAGCGACCCTCGAAGCGCTTGCCGGCATGGGTTCCACTAAAGGCGATGCTCGACGTCGCTGGATCGATGGTCCACGCTGTCGCCGAGCCTGGCGTGACCGGAGCATCGGCAGGGGGAACAGGGGCCGCAACGGGCGTCTTCGCGGCCACGACCTGGCTCTCAGTCAGGGCATAGGGCTGGGCGGCGATGGCGCCTGCGACGGCGATGGCCAGCACCAGTGCGATACCGACGGCCCGTTCGGCCCAGGGCGACGACGGCGCGCGCCCGACCGCCGCATGGCCACCCTTCAGGCCAGGGACCATATGGCTCAGCACGCCGTCTCGATCGATGAACTGATGCTTCAACGCCGCACCGACGTGCGGCACGATCAGAACGACCGCACCCCAGGCCATCAGCGAATGGGCGCCCATGGCCTTGAACGCCAAGGCCCGCCGCATCTGGATCGACAGTTCGGCGACGCCCGGCAAGTGGGGGATCGGGAACAGGCCAAACCAGCTGGTCGCTACCCCCAGCGCCCGATCCTGAGATACGGCCCAACCTGCCGAGACATACAGCCACCCCGTCAGCGGCAAGGCGAGCAGCAGGGCGTAGAAAGCCACATGGGTCGCACCGGCCGCGAAGGCTTCCCAGCGCTTCATCCCTCTGGGCAGTGTCGGCGGACGGTGCGTCAACCGCCACACGATCCGCACCACGGTCAGGGCCAGGATCAGGAAGCCGATCGACTTGTGGATCTGGAACACCCGATAGGCCAAGGCTTGGCTGTCCGGCCGCTCGATCGCTGCCGTCATCCACAATCCCATCGGGATCATCGACAGGATGAGCAGCGCGATAACCCAATGCAGGGCGATGGCGACGGGCGAATAGCGGGTGCTGGCGTGCGACATGACGGCTTTGATCGTTCGATTACGAATAAGGGCGGCGGACACGTCCGCCGCCCTAGGGTCTTGTTCAGTTCGCCGGAGCAGCCGGGGCGACCTTCTGGATGAACTCGCCGTCGAAGCGGATCGTCACCTCGTCGCCCACGGGGCCAACCGCCATGCCGAAGTCGGAGCGCTTGAACTTGCCCTCGGCCGCGAAGCCGATAGCGGGGACCTGGGCAAAGGGATGACGCTCGATCTCGCCGTTGAACGTGGCGTCCAACGTCACCGGATGAGTCTGTCCCAGGAAGGTCAGGTTGCCGGTCACCTTGGCCGTCCGCGCGCCCGTCTTCTCGACGGCCGTCGAGGCGAAGGTGATGGTCGGGAAACCCCTGGCGTTCAGGAAGTTGGGGCTGTTGGCCATGTCGTCGTCCCAACTGGTGAAGCCGGAACCGCCGTGCGACGCCTGATAGTCGGCCGGATAGGCGGCGCTGACCGAGGTCGGATCGATGGTCGCCGTGATCCTGGAGTTTTCCAGATTGGCCGGGTCCAGCGTCAGCTCGGCCTCGAACTTGTCGAAGCGCGCCGTGTAGTGAGAGATCGTGTTGTGCAGCAGCGACCACTGCAGCGTCGCGTGGGTCGGATCCAGGGTGTAGACGCCGGCCGGAGCTTTCAGCGTCACCGGCGCTTCTGCCTGGGCGGCTGGCGAAGCAGGCGCCTCGCCCGCCTTGTTGCAGGCCGCCAGCACGACCAAGGCCGATAATGCCGCGATGTGTGCGATCTTCATCCAGAAACTCCGTTCAACAAATGACGACCCGATCTAGATCGGCTGGATTTGTTTTGCAACAGTTTCGGTTTCTGATTTCGAGACTGTGCCGAATTACAGAACGACGGCAACGATCCGTTTGCGCGCAGGCCAAGCTTAAAGGCGTCCGGTTTTTCTCAGCAGTCGATCACGCGCCGCATTGACGCGAATGGCCAGGCCTTCGGTGCCGCCCTGATCGGGGTGGGCGCGCGCCATGGTCCGCTTCCACGCCTCGCGTATCTCGGCTTCACTTGCGCCCGATCCGACGCCCAGCACCGCGCGGGCGTCGGCCTCGCTGATCGGTTCGGATCGGATCACGGGCCGGATTCGCGAGGACCAGGCCAGATAGAGACCCACCGCCGCCAGGGCGGCAGCTGTCAGCCACGACCCACGAAACGCCGCCAGCGCGCCGCCCGCCAGCATGACCGCGCCCAGCAGCGTCGCCGTGACGCGCCAGTGCGCCCGCCCATGTCGCTCGGTCTGCCGGCCCAGTCGCACCAGCGCCCAGACGGCGATCGCCGCCAAGGCCAGCCAGATCAGGCCCATGGAGAAATCAGGCCGCTACGTCC
Organism: Brevundimonas sp.; assembly: GCF_041648115.1. Lineage (GTDB taxonomy): Bacteria > Pseudomonadota > Alphaproteobacteria > Caulobacterales > Caulobacteraceae > Brevundimonas. The sequence continues at coordinate 163,044 of NZ_JBAZPR010000004.1, read as the reverse complement.
AAAGGGCTGAGCGCCTGTTCCAGCCCCATCGCCTTCATCAGGTTGCGCATTTCCTGTCGTGCGGCGACGTGAGCCAGCGACACCGCTACGGGCCGTATGTCGTTCGACAGGTCCGCTACCGTCAGGCCGAACGGGAACAACTCGCGATAGATGACCCGGTCGCGCAGGCCGGGCCCGACGCGGAAGCCGACCCGTTTGGCCAGCTTGTTCATCCGCTCTTCCAGACGCTTGCGGTTGCGCGCCTCGGCGACAGCCAGGCGGTTGGTGACGACAAGCCAGTCGATGGTGGCGTGACGCCCCTGAGCGATGGCCCGCTGCTTGCGCGCCTCCCAGACGCTCTCGGAATAGATCGACGGCTTCAGCAGATCCAGCGTCACCGGATCGACCTCGCCCAACAGGTCGAAATCGACAAAACTGTCGTTCATCGGCGTCACGATCTGGTCGGCGCGGGCGTGGGCGGCGTTAGACACCGCCGTGTCGCCGCCGGGGGTGTCGATCAGGATGCAGTCCACCCCTTGCGCCGCCGCCTCGTCGAAAGCGCGGTCGAATACGGCGATCTGTTCGGCGGCACCCGCCTTGGCCAGAGCCTTGCCGTCGCCCATATCGGGGATGAAGGGCTGAGGCAGCGTTTGACCATTCCCCTCCAGCCAGGCCAGGCGATTGTGGAAGAAGCGCTGCATCGAGCGCTGGCGCAGGTCCAGGTCGATGATCGCCACCGTGCGGCCGGCGTGCAGCAGGCCCGTCACGATGTGGATGGCCAGGGTGGACTTGCCCGCCCCGCCCTTTTCGTTGCCGAGGACGATCACATGCGGCTGCGTCATTCGAGGGAATCCTCTGTGCCGACCGCGCGACTCAAACTGCGCGGTCCTAGGTCCGGCGAGATTCGGCCTCCGCGCCGCAAACGTCAACGGAACCTTAACGCAGACCTGTGGACGGCGAGCGGGCGAGCCTCAGCTGTTGCGGGCGCACCATGCATCCGCGACATCGGCGGATCGGCATACGGCGGCGGCGGTTTCGGTCGAGACCGGCCCGACCTTCAAGCGCGTCAGGCTGCGGCCATTGACCTGAACCTCTTCGAACACAGGCGACAGGCCCGACAGATCCGATTTGGCCCTCAGCCGCGCCCACGCCTGTTGCGCGCCGGCGGGACTGGAATAGGCGCCGAGTTGGATCGTGCGCCCCTGGGTCGGAACACTCAGGCTGGCGGGACGCAACAGGGGCGCCTGGATCCGCGCGACCGCCTCGTCCGCTGCGGCCTTGACGACGGCGGACGCCGCCGCCTGGACCACGGGCTGGGTGACGCGGATGACGGCGTCGCGCAAACCCGTGTCCTCAACCTCGTGGCGGATGCCGGCCTGGGCGTCTCGGGCGTCCCACATGGCGTGCGGGTCCATGACAGCCACCTTGACCGGCGTGAACCGGGCGGGACGCAGACCGGCCTGTTCGGCGGCTCGGTGTCGGCCGTCGGGCTTCAACGGAATGTCGATCGCGGCGACGTTCTCGGCCATCGCGCTGAAGCGATGCGGATTGCTGTCCACCGCGCCGCAGCCGGCCAAGGCCAGGCCGCTGGCGCAGGCCAGGGCGATCAGAACTGGACGGGTCGCTTCTGCGGGCGTCATAAGCACGACCCTAGAGCCCAGACTTTGCGGTCTGGTGCATCAACAGGCTTAAGCGGAAAGGTTAATCGCTTCATAATGATAGACGCCGCCCCCCTCCCCGTCGTCCGAACTGTCGCCGAACTGCGTGCAATCGTCCGGGACTGGAAACGACAAGGCCTGAGCGTCGGCATGGTTCCGACCATGGGCGCCCTCCATGAAGGCCACCTGACGCTGGTGCGAGAGGCCGCGCGCCGCACCGACCGCGTCGTCGCCTCCAACTTCGTCAATCCGACCCAGTTCGCCGCCCATGAAGACCTGGGCAAATATCCCCGTCAGCAGGAAGAGGATGCGCGTCTGCTGGCCGGCGCCGGCTGCCACCTGATGTTCGCCCCCTCGGCCGAAGAAATGTATCCCGACGGCTTCTCCACAAGCATCGCCATGACCGGCCCGGCCTTGGGCCTAGAAGGCGATTTCCGGCCTCAGATGTTCGGCGGCGTCGCCCTGATCGTCACCAAGCTGTTCAACCAGGTTCAGCCCGATGTCGCCGTTTTCGGCGAGAAGGACTACCAGCAACTGATGGTCATCCGCCGCTTCGTGCGCGATCTGGACCTGCCGGTCGAAATCGTCGGCGCGCCGACCGAGCGGGACGGCTGGGGGTTGGCCCTGTCCTCGCGCAACGGCTACCTGACCGAGACCGAGCTGGAGACCGCGAGGCGTCTGAACGGCATTCTGGCCGAGGCAGGGGTCCAGGCCGCCAGCGGCCGCCCCCTGCCCGGCGTCGAGTGCGAAGCCTATGCCGCCATCCTGAAAGCCGGGTTCGAGCGCGTCGACTATGTCGTCATTCGCCACGCCGAGGATCTGACGCCGTTCCGCAACGACATCGTCGACGCCCCCGCGCGCATCCTGGCCGCCGCCTGGCTGGGCAAGACGCGACTGATCGACAATATGGCCGTCTGAAAAAGAAGGGCCGCATCCGTTGCTGGACACGGCCCTCCTCTGCGATCCGATCTCCAAACCGCTTCGGCGACAGCCCCAGGTTGGGCGGCGAATTGCACGCGTGAAAAATGGTGCAATGACGTGCAATTGACGCAGCGGATCATTGTTTTCTTTGAAGAAAACAACAGAGCCCGAGTTGCACTGTGCAACGAAGTGCAATTCGGGTCTGAAAGTTGGACTCGGAAAAACAGTCCAACGAGTCCAATTTTCGTGGAAGGATGGCGATGTCAAAGACCGAGCCGGCATCATAACCGCGTTTGAAATCGGACTCAGGAAAAAGCCGATTCCACCCTTCAAGCCACTGAAAAGATGCGGTTTCGCCTAGATGAAAAGGATGGATGGCGACCGTGACACAGCAGCCGCTGGTCGCGAACCCGGAATTCCATCAAATGCGGACAGGTCTAACCGATCGCGCCGACGCAGCCTTCCGCATCGCCCGGCGCCAGATCGGCTTCGGTCAGGGCTATGGTCCAGCCGTGATGGGTGTTCAGACCCCAGCGCCGCGCGCCGCCGCCGTCACCGGCGTCACCACCGGCCGTCACGACGACGCGACGGCCCTTGGGCAAGGCTGGCGGGTCGATCTTGCCCACGGCCAGAGACGTCGGCGTCTCGCCGCCGTAACCGTCGAACACGCTCAGCATCGACCATTCACGACGCAGGCCCATCCACCAGGCGTCCTCGGTGTTGATCGCCAGCACCGCGATCCCGTGGCCTTCGGCGGCGAAGGCCAGGGCCTTCTGCGGATCGCGCACCATCTTGATGTCGGCGGCGGCGCCGAAACGCAGGCGGGCGCCGTCATAGGCGCGGGTCGGTTCGATCGGCGCCCAGACCTGGACCTGAAGCCGGCCCTGGCGGGCCAAGCCCCAGCCGACGATCTCGCGCCACAGATGCTCGACCGCCTCGGCGTTCTCGGGCTGGGCCTTCGCCAGCATGCGCGAGAGCACGGTCTGCTCGCGGTCGGGACGAAGCTTGGTATGCGGGCCGCTGGGCGCATCCTTGGCGCGGCCCACGGTGGCGGCGACGGCGAGGCGCTGCTCAAACAGGGTCAGGATCTGGTCGTCGATGCTGTCGATTTCGGCGCGCAGGGCGGCGAGCGCCTGCTGCTCGGGCGTCAGGTCGGCCATGTCAGGCCACACTTGCTGGACTTTGGAATTGGGCATGGGATTGGGCTTTCGGCATTCTGGATTTCGATATGTGCAGGGGCGAACAGCCGCTCTGGTTCAGAGCGGTCGCCGGTGAGACTGTCAGGGACGGAGTGCGCCCGACGCCTCAGCCGGCGTATCGAAAGCCGTAAAAGCCGTAGCCGAAATAGAGGCCGGAAACCGCGCGCGAACGGTCGAAAGAAACAGAAAGAGCGCGCTGGCGGGACATGGTCCGGTTCCGGTTATGCGGATCGTTTTGCGATCCGTGCAGGTCTTAAGGACGCAAAGACCGTGCGTCGTCAACCCTCAGGAAAGCTCAACAGGACAAAACGCGTCTGATTATCGCTGGAATCCTGCAAGTCGTTGCGCAGGATCGACAGGCCATAGACCTCGGCCGCGCCGACCGGGGCGATGGCCGCCCGCGTCGGATCGCCCGCTTCGGCGACATCGCGCGCTGCGCCGGCGGTGTCGAAATGTTCGATCACCTCGACGTTCAGCCCCGCCAGCGTGCCCTTGCACTGCGCCAGGGCGATGGGGTGGCTTTCGACCGTTCGGATGTCCGATAACCGCGCGCCGGGCACCGCCATGAGCGCATGACGAATGGGACGCCAGACCACGGCGACCGGCTCCACGCCAAGCCCCCCCACCAGCGTCGCCGCCGGCTCTACGACGCCTATGGTCGAGTTCTCGACTGGGATCAGGGCGCAGCCGCAATCCCCGGCCCGCAGCGCATCCAGCGCCTGGGCGAAGGTCTCGAACGCCACCGCCTCGTCCCATGGCCGAAGGGCCAGACAGGCCTCGTGGCTGAACGAGCCGGGCGCACCCTGATAGGCGACCCGACCGGGCTTGTCTTCAATCTGTGCCGCAACTTCCATCGATCACTACCTCGGAATCGTTCCGATCTGGCGCTGCAGAGATGGCGTCACCGTGACCGGATCGGCCCGCATTTGGGGCGCTGACGGCGGCTAGGCCGCCGCCGACTGCGCCACCCGCCCGGCCTTGAGCCGCTCGGCCACCAGGAAGGCCAGCTCCAACGCCTGATCGGCGTTCAGGCGCGGGTCGCAATGGGTGTGATAGCGGTTGGACAGGTCGTCCTCGGTCACGGCCTGGGCGCCGCCGATGCATTCGGTGACGTTCTGGCCGGTCATCTCCAGATGGACGCCGCCGGGGTGGACGCCCTCGGCCTCGGCTACGTCGATGAAGGTGCGCACCTCGCCCAGAATCCGGTCGAACGGCCGGGTCTTGTAGCCGTTGCCGGCCTTCAGCGTGTTGCCGTGCATCGGGTCGATCGACCAGATCACCTTGCGGCCCGAGGCCTTCACTTCGCGCATCAGCTTGGGCAGACGCTCTCCGACCTTGTCGTGACCGAAGCGGCCGATCAGCGTCAGACGGCCCGAGATATTGTCCGGGTTCAGGGCGTCGATCAGCGGCAGCAGGTCGTCGGACGTCATGGTCGGCCCGCACTTCACGCCGATGGGATTCTTGATCCCCTTCATGAACTCGACGTGCGATCCATCGAGCTGACGGGTGCGCTCGCCAATCCACAGCATGTGCGCCGAGGTGTCGAACCATTCGCCCGAACCGCCGTCCAGACGCGTCAGGGCGCTCTCGACGTTCAGCAGCAGGGCTTCGTGGCTGGTGAAGACCTCGACCCGGCTCAGGTCAGGATGGGTCTCGGGCGTGACGCCGACGGCCTCCATGAAGGCCAGGGCCTCGGTGATCTTGTCGGCAAGCTCGCGATACTGGGCGCCGGCGGCGTTGTCGCCAGCGAAGCCCAGGGTCCAGCGGTGGATGTTGTACAGGTCGGCATAGCCGCCGCCGGCGAAGGCCCGCAGCAGGTTCAGCGTCGAGGCCGATTGGTTATAGGCCCGGATCAGGCGCTGCGGGTCGGGCACGCGCTCTTCGGGCGTAAACCCCATGCCGTTGATGATATCGCCGCGATAGCTGGGCAGTTCGACGCCGTCGATCTCCTCCAGCGGCGACGAGCGCGGCTTGGCGAACTGGCCGGCGATCCGGCCGACCTTCACCACCGGCTTGCGGCCAGCGAAGGTCAAGACCACCGCCATTTGCAGGATCAGGCGGAAGGTGTCGCGGATATTGTCGGTCGAGAACTCCTTGAAGCTCTCGGCGCAGTCGCCGCCCTGGAGCAGGAAAGCGTCACCGCGTTCGACCTGAGCCAGTTTCGAGGTCAGGCGACGCGCCTCGCCGGCGAAGACGAGCGGCGGCAGGGCGCGCAACTCGTCCTCGACGAGCGCGAGGGCGTTGGGATCCGGATAGTCCGCCGGCATGTGCAGGGCGGTCTTGGTTCTCCAGCTTTCGGGGGTCCAGCGTGTCATCGTGCAAGAATAGGGCTTTGCGCCTATCCAAACAACGAAAAGACGGATGGATTTTGCCGCAAAACGTCAGTCTTCGGCGGGCGGCGCCTTTTCAGTCGCGGTTTCGGCCTTGCGTTCGGCCTTGGCCGCCGCCTTCTCGGCTGCCTTGATGGCCGCTGCGCGCTCGCGTTCCTGGCGTTCGAAGCTGTAGTTGGGTTTGCGGGCCATTGGCGTCCTCGTCTTGTGTCCTAGTCTGACGGCGAAGGTGGCGATGCATCGCGTTCAACGCAATCGCCAAATCCTGCCGCGCACGGATTGCTCGTCAGAGCAGCCGTTCCTTGCGGGTCAGAATCTTCGTCGTGGCGTCCAGCGTGATCAATATGCGAGCAAGAAGTGTCATGGCCGATAAACGCCTGACGGCATTCCGCGTTCAGTCTCGCGAACCTTCGTCGCACCCAACAGGGGATCAAAAATGACCCATCCCGTCCTGCTCGGCGGCGTCGAGGCCGGCGGCACCAAATTCATCTGCGGCGTCGCGGACGCCAGCGGCAGGATCATCGACCAGATCCGAATCGCCACCACCACGCCTGACGAGACATTGGACGCCGTCTCCGCCTTCTTCGTCGAGGCCCAGGCGCGCCACGGCAAGCTGGCGGCGTTGGCGATCGGCAGCTTCGGTCCTCTTTCCCTGCGCCCCGATGCGGCCGATTACGGCGCGATCACCACGACGCCCAAGCACGGCTGGAGCAACGTCAATCTGCTCGCCCATCTGCGGCGCACGCTGGATGTGCCGATGACACTGGACACCGACGTGAACGGCTCGGCCATCGGCGAACGCCTGTTTGGCAGCGGACAAGGGCTGGAAAGCTTCTGCTACGTCACGATCGGGACCGGCGTGGGTGTCGGCGTGATGATAGAGGGCGCGCCTCATGGCGGGGCGAACCATCCCGAAGCCGGTCATATTCGCCTGCCCCGCGCAAAGGGCGACGAGACATTCGCGGGCGCCTGCCCCTTCCACGGCGACTGCTTGGAAGGCCTGACCAGCGGCCCTGCCCTCCACGTCCGCTGGGGCGCACCGGCCGAGACCTTTGCAACAGACCATCCCGCCTGGGCGATGGCGGCCGAATACATCGCCGGCCTCTGCACCAACCTGACCTACACGCTGCGACCGGAGCGAATCATCATCGGCGGCGGCGTGATGCAGCCGCATATGTATGACTTGGTTCGGCAGGCGCTGACACGGCAGTTGGGCGGCTATGACGCCAGCATCCGCAATCTCGACATGGAAGCCTATGTCGCGGCTCCGAGCGCCGGCGCATCAGCCGGCTTGATCGGCGCCTTCGCCCTGGCCTATCGCTCGGTCACAGGCCAATGGCCGCAAGACTGGGCGACGCAAGGCTAGGTTCAAAATGGGAGAAGATGGTGGACGCGACAGGGATTGAACCTGTGACCCCCTCGGTGTGAACGAGGTGCTCTCCCGCTGAGCTACGCGTCCTTGCCTTGCGGAGGCGGCGACATAGCCCGCTCGCCATCCCTGCGCAAGGGTCCGTTTCAGATTCCGGCTGCCCGAACGCCTTCGGGCGTGTCGGTTTCCGGGTCGCCTGGCAGCCAGGCGACGTGACCGTTGTAGATGTCCTCGTTGAGGATGCCCTCCTCCTTTGCCACCAGCACCGGGACCAGCATCTGGCCGGTGACATTGGTCGCGGTGCGCATCATGTCGATGATCCGGTCGATGGCGACAATATAGCCGATGCCTTCCAGGGGCAGGCCGGCGGTGGACAGGGTCAGGGTCAGCATGACGATACTGGTGCCCGGCACGCCCGCCGTCCCCAGCGAGCCCAGCACCGCCGTCAGGCCGATCAGGACATACTGGGTCAGCGTCAGGTCGATCTTGAAATACTGGGCGATGAAGATCGAGGCGATGGCCGGATAGATGGCGCCGCAACCGTCCATCTTCACGTTCGCTCCTAGGGGCACGGCGAAGGCTGCATAGGCCTGGGGCACGCCCAGCCGTTCGACCGTCTGGCGAAGGGTGATCGGCAGGGTGCCCAGTGAGGACGAGGTCGCAAACGCCGTCTGCTGCGCCGCGAAGGCGCCGCGGAAGAAGCTGGTGACCTTCAACCCGTGAAGCTTCAGCAGGCCCGAATAGACGATCAGGATGTGGAACAGGCAGGCCGCGTAGATAGCGAGAATGAACTTCAGCAGCGGCAGCAGCGCCTCCCAGCCGTAACCGCCGACGACCGATCCGATCAGGCCGAACACGCCGATGGGCGTCAGCTGGATCACCCAGCGGGTGATGCGGAAGATGACGGCAGCGCCCTCGTCCACCAGCCGACGCACGCCTTGAGCCCGGTCGCCCAGCGCCACCAGCGCCATGCCGACAAGGGCCGAGAAGAAGATGATCTGCAGCACCTTGCCCTCGGCCAGGGCCGCGAACGGATTGGTCGGCACGACGCCGATCAAAACTTCCAGCGGTGTCGGGATCACCCGCTCACGCACTTCGCCCAGCGGCAGGTTGGCGAGGCCGACGCCCGGATTGATGATGTGTCCGAACGCGAATCCGACCAGCACGGCCAGCAGCGAGGTGATCGCGAACCAGACAATAGTCCGCACGCCCAGCCGCACGGCGCCCGTCCCCTCGCCCAGCTTTGCGATCGAACTGGCGATGGTGAACAGCACCAGAGGCGCCACCACCATGCGGATCAGGTTCAGATAGACGTCGCCGATCGGCTGCAGCCAAACCTCGGCCCGCTCACGCAAGATCAGCCCGGCGATGATGCCCAGAATGAAGCCGGCGGCGGTGCGCTGCCAAAGCGGGATCTTGAAAAATCGGGCGAGCATGGAGTTGCTTTCAACAGGGGTGCGCCAATCTGTCCATCGCCATGTCGATCCGCAACCGCGCCGGCGATTATTCAGCCGTCAGATTTCCTGTCGGCGCCCCTCAGAATTTCAGCGCCTTCATGACGTAGAAGTCTAACAGTATGCCGTCGATGGCCTCTTCGACGTCCTCGAAATCGTCGATCAGCACGTCGGCCCCCAGCTCCTCGACCGGCACGGGCGTGAAGCCGAAGGTGACGAGGATGCACGGCATGCCTGCATCCTTAGCCGCATCCGCGTCCGGCGCCGCATCCCCGACCATGATGGCGCGTTCGGGATCGCCACCACCCTTGACGACTGCCTCCTTCAGATGCGCCCCCGAAGGCTTGCGCGCGCTGACCCGATCCGGCCCGACGATGGCGGCGAAATGCCGGGTCAGGTCCAGCTTCTCCAGCAGAAGCTCCGACAGGTCCGACCGTTTGTTGGTCGCCACAACGAGTATGGCCCCGCGTTCTGTCAGCCGCTCCAGCGTCTCGACCACACCCTCGAACGGCTGCGACCCGTCGGCGATGTGGTCGGCGTAATCGACCAGAAACCGCTCGAACAGTTCGTCCGATTGCGCCCGCTCGACCGATGCCCCGGCGGCCTCGAAGCCGTGCGCCAGCAGCGCCCGCGCGCCAGACCCGATCAGGGTCGAGGCGGATTCCATCGGCACGGGCGGCAAACCCTCCTCGACCAGCAACCGGTTCAGGGTTCCGATCAGATCCGGCGCGGAATCGACCAGCGTCCCATCCAGATCGAAGGCGATGGTCCAGCCTTCCAGGTCGCGATCGGTCATCCACATCTCCCGCTGGCCCGCATGATGGGCTAGATCGCAGGACGACTAGACCGCGAGACGATTCATGACCAGCCAGACGCGCCCCCGCGCCGCCATCATTCTTGCCGCCGGCCAAGGCACGCGGATGAAGTCGCCCCTGCCCAAGGTGCTGCACCCGGTCGCCCATCGCGCCATGCTGGACCACGCCATCGACGCGGCCGAAGGGCTGGGCTGCGAACGGATCGTCGTCGTCGTCGGCACCCACTCGCCCGAGGTCCGTGCCCATGTGGTCAAACGCCTGGGCGAGGCCGCCATTGCCGTCCAGGACCCGCCGCTGGGCACCGGCCACGCCGTCCGCGCCGCCGAACAGGCGCTGGCCGGTTTCGACGGCGAGGTTGTCGTCACGTACGGCGACGTGCCCCTGCTGAAGGCCGCCGACATCGAGCCGGTGTTCAATGCGGATGGCGTGACCGTGATCGGCTTCGAAGCCCGCGATCCCGGCGCCTATGGCCGTCTGATCCTCGACGGCGAGACCCTGATCGCCATCACCGAGGCCAAGGAAGCGTCGGCTGACGTGCTCGCCATCACTGCCTGCAACTCCGGCGTCATGGCGGCGCCTGCCGCCCTGCTGTTCTCGTTGCTTGCCGATGTGACCAATACAAACGCCAAGGGCGAGTATTATCTGACCGACGTGGTCGAACTGGCGCGCAAGGGCGGCCATCCGACCCGCGCCGTCTTCGCCGCCGAGAACGCCGTCATGGGCGTCAACTCCCAGGCCGAACTGGCCCAAGCCGAGGCCCTGTTCCAGAGCGTCCAGCGCGACGCCTTCCTCGCGGCCGGCGTCACGATGGCAGCACCGGACACCGTCCACTTCGCCTGGGACACCCAGGTCGGCGGCGGGACCGTGATCGAACCCTTCGTCGTCGTCGGCCCCGGCGCGGTGATCGAGGGCGGCGCCCGCATCCGCAGCTTCAGCCACATCGAGGGCGCCCATGTCGCCTCCGGCGCCGAGGTCGGCCCCTACGCCCGGCTGCGCCCCGGCGCGGACCTGGCGACAGGCGTCAAAGTCGGCAATTTCGTCGAGGTCAAGAACGTCAAGATGGCCGAGGGCGCCAAGGCCAACCATCTGGCCTATCTGGGCGACGGATCGGTCGGCGCGGGCGCCAACATCGGCGCCGGGACCATCTTCTGTAACTACGACGGCTTCAACAAGGCCCGGACAGAGGTGGGGGCCGGCGCCTTCGTCGGTTCAAACTCTAGCCTGGTCGCCCCCGTCGTCATCGGCGACGGCGCCCTGATCGCCTCAGGCTCCGTCATCACCGAGGACGTGCCCACCGACGCCATGGCCTTCGGCCGCGCCCGCCAGACCGTCAAACCCGAAGCGGCCGCTGCCTTCCGCGTAGAGGCCAAAGCCAAGAGGCAGAAATCCTGAATCTGTCCGGTAGTCAGATCACCTTCAAGCCGACGCCATCTGCACCGATTGGCGGCGCAACCAACAGATCCAGCGGTTCGCCTCCAAAATCGAGACCCTCGACCGCCGCCTGAACGCGTTCGCGAACTGTGGCTGCATCAATATCTGCACGAACCTCCAGTCGCCATCCCTGAACACCCGTTCCACGGTTAGCAGATCGAGCCAACCATGCAGCCTTGATCGCGTCATCATCCAGAGCGATCTTCAGCCTTGCGACCAAGAGATGAGGTTCAGGATCAGGATTGGTCAAAACGACATCGGCGGAATCGGTGAACGGTTGAGCATCGCCGGCCGCAACCAGGATTGCGCTCATGTCTTCGGGTGTAAGCACCAGGCCCTGAGTCTGACCTGGATTCAGCACCACATACCCGTCACTGAAGCCTTCCAGCAGGTGTCGGCCGCGCATGATCATGCTGGCAGGCTCTCCGAATACGGGAGTGGCGAATTCGGGACGACTGAATACCGCCGTCGCCTTCTGTCCGCTTTTCAGAACTACGCCGTCCAATCGCAACGGCACATCGAAGCCGGGAATGAGATGCGGCGCCGGGGCGCCTCCCGTTGGGCAGACATAAAGCTCTGCCGCCAGAAACGCCGTCTCAAATCCGCCTTGCCGAGCGGGATCCGCCAATGCTGTGGCGAGCGCGACTTCGAGCGCATTGTCCTGGCGCATGATCAAGAATCCTCAGTCTGGTCGAAAACAGCGAATAGCACGGACGCAGTCTGGGCCAAGTCCCAATGCCTCTTCACGCACCATAGCTGACAGCTTATGGACCACGCATGAGCGCAGAAGATCAGAAACGCCTCGCCGGCGAAGCCGCCGCCGCCCACGTCGAGGCCGGCATGGTGGTGGGGCTAGGGACCGGGTCCACGGCCGCCTGGTTCGTCAAGGCGCTGGCGGCGCGCGGCCTGTCTGGGCTGCGCTGCGTCCCGACCTCGGAAAAGACCGCCGATCTGGCGCGCGAGCTTGGCTTGACCCTGTCCACATTGGAAGACACGCCCCGCATCGACCTGACCGTGGACGGCGCCGACGAGGTCGGCCCCGGCCTGGCCCTGATCAAGGGCGGCGGCGCGGCCTTGCTGCGCGAGAAACTGGTGTGGGAGGCCTCGGCCCGCTGCATCGTCATCGCCGACGCGGCCAAGGTGGTGCCGGTGTTGGGAACCTTCCCCCTACCCATCGAAGTCGTCGCCTTCGGTCACAAGACCACGGCGAACCGCATCGCCGACGTGCTGATCGATCACGACATCAACCAGCCGGCCCGCGTGCGCCAGGCGGATCGCGGCCTGGTCCGCACCGACGGCGGCAATCTGATCTACGACGCCGGCTGCAAGGCCATCCATGATCCGGTTCGTTTGGCGGACGATCTGAAGCTGATCACCGGTGTGGTCGAACACGGCCTGTTCCTGGACCTTGCCGACCTGGCCATCATCGGCACGGATGACGGTTTCGAGGAACGCCTGCCCTAATAGACGCCCTTGCGGCTCAACACCGCAGGGATCGTGCGCGCCAGGATCGTCAGATAGACACGCACCGTCCGGTTCCTGACCAGCCAGACATCCATTGCCACCCGACGCGGGTAGTGTACGTTGTTGCGGCCGGACACCTGCCACAACCCCGTCAGGCCCGGCCGAACGGCGCAATAGTCGGCCAGCCGTCGCCCATACAGCGTCGCCTCGTCCATCACGATCGGGCGCGGTCCGACCAACGACATCTCGCCCCTCAGCACGTTCAACAGCTGCGGCAGTTCATCCAGGCTGGAAAGCCGCAAGACGCGGCCGAGGCGGGTGACCCGCGCATCACGTCGAAACTTGCGCGCCGTTTGCCATTCCGCGTTCACGAGTGCTGGCAGACTGGCCTCGGCGTCAATGCTCATGGACCGGAACTTCAGGCAGTCGAACACCTGCCCGCCGCGCCCGATCCTTTGCTGGCGGAACATCGCTGGTCCCCCATCCTGCGCCCTCACCGCCAGGGCGGTCAGCACCAACAGAGGCAGCAGGAACACCAAAGCGCAGAGCGACAAGACCACATCCAGCAGGCGGATCAACCAGGCGTCATCGACTCCACGCCGTACCGCGATGCGACGCGCAGGTTCAACCTGACGCTCGGCAGCCTCCACTGTCGACATTCATCCGCCCTCTCAGGATCACTATTCCTTAGGGTTGTGAAATTATCAACCTCAATGCGCCCACTGCCGCATGAACATTGACCATCTGCGAGCGTGCTACCATAAGTTGATTGTGACCAAGAAATCTTCTCGATCCAGCGAACCTCACCCCAATGACTCCGAACCGCGCTGGTCCGGCCTCCGGTCTGTCGGCTTTATCGCCGGCCTCAGCGTGCTTCTTTGGATCCTGATCGCGACCGGGGTCTATCTGGCCGTCCGCGCCATCCTCTGATCAGTCGCCGCCCCACCAACTCAGGGTGAAAGGCGTGCGCTGCCCGTCCACCGAAACCGTTCCGGTGATGACGGGCGTCTGGTCGCCGAGATTGCGCCGCGCCGTCGCCAGCGCCCCCTGGTCGATCCGCCCCTGCAGGCGCACGACGCCGCCGCCCGGCGCCGAGCCCGTCATCTGCACCGTGTCGTCGGTGATCGCATAGGCGTCGGTCGTCACCCGCATCGGCCCTTGCGGTCCGGTCAGCGACAGTATCAGCGGCGCCGCGTCGCCTCGTCCCGCCTCCCAGGCCGTGAACGCCGCCGCCTGACCGACGAACAGCGACGCCACCTGGCTGCTCCCCTCGCCGACGGGGCGATAGTCGCCCGAGATGTCGGCGCTCAGTCGATGGCTGAACCGTGCGGTTTCAGGCGGCGGCGCGGCCGCCTCGCGACGCTCGCAGGCGCTGAGGGCCAGCACGCCCATGACGACGATCGCTCCAAGACGGCGGCTCATTGATCCAGTGCCTGATCCAAGGCGCGGAAGCCGGCGATGGCGATCTCGGTCGCGCTGGTGAAGACCGACGGCGTGATTCGCTCAAACGTGTCGCTGGGGCGGTGATAATCGGGGTGATAGTCCACGCCCATGTAGAGAAACGGCACGCCCGCCGCGTGGAAGGCGGCATGGTCGGACGCCTCGACCCAGTTGTTCTCGCCCGTATCCTGCGGCGTATCCTTGCCGAAGACGAACGATACCACCCCATTCGGCTGCACGCCCTCCAGAATGGGCCGCAGATTGGGATGCTGATATGTACCTGTGACCCATAGATGGCCGTCGGTCTCCGCCCGCGCCGTCATGTCGAAGTTCAGATTCAGACTGATCGAGGACAGCGGCACCGGCGGCGCCTTGACGAACTCGCGTGCGCCCAACAGGCCACGCTCCTCCCCGTCCAGCGCCACGATCAGCACGCTGTGCTCCGGCGGCTGGGCCTTCAGCCGCGCGGCCAGTTCCAGCAGGGTCGCCACGCCCGAAGCGTTGTCGTCCGCGCCATGGAAAATCTGGCCGTCATTGACCCCGACATGGTCGTAGTGCGCCGTCACGACGATGTAGCGGTCGGCGGCGCGCCGTCCGGGGATCAGGCCGACGATATTGACGCCGCTGAACGTCTTGACGCCTTCGCGCGTGCGGCCGGACGCCTCGAACGGTTGCAAGCGCCCGAACGGCGGCGCCTGCACGCCGATGGCCTCCAGCCGGGCCACGATATAGGCGCGGGCGCGCTCGCCGCCCGGCGATCCGGTGTCCCGCCCCTGCATGTCGTCCGTCGAGAGCATGCGAACATCCTCCAGCAGTTGGCTCGGCCCCGCCGCGATGGGCGCGGGCGCGACAGAAGTCGGGCCAACGGGAACAGCGGTGCAGCCGCCTATGACCAGGGCGGCGCCGGTCAGGACAAGGCAAAGGGTCGAACGATTCATACAGGCTCCAACACAGAACCCGGACCCTAGCGCCCACAGATCGGGCCGTCAGCCTACGGTTCTGTCATCATCGGCTTTGCGCGATGCACGGCCGCCGCGACAGATGATATGACGGCGGACATGGCCCCCGCGATTCCTCTCGAAATCCCCGTTGACGACCTGACGCCTGAAACGGCAGCCGAGGCCCTGGCCTGGCTGGCTGCCGAGATGGCGCGCCACGACGCCCTCTACAACGAGGCGACGCCCGAGATTTCCGACGCCGACTATGACGCCCTGCGCGCGTGGAACCTGGAGATCGAGACCGCCTTCCCCGACCTGATCCGCCCGGATTCGCCATCGCACAAGGTCGGCGCCGTCGCCTCCAGCCAGTTCGCCGAGGTCCGCCACGGCGTGCCCATGCTATCGCTGGACAACGCCTTCGACGAGGGCGAGGTGCGCGACTTCGTGGCCCGCATCGCGCGCTTCCTGAAACTGCCGGCCGACGAACCCATCGCTTTCGTCGCCGAGCCCAAGATCGACGGCCTGTCCGCTAATCTGCTCTATGTGGACGGCCGGCTGACCATCGGCGCCACGCGCGGCGACGGTCGCACCGGTGAGAATGTCACCGACAATCTGAACACTATCGCCGATGTCCAACAGAGCCTAGCCGGCGACGTCTGGCCCGACCGGATCGAAGTCCGGGGCGAGGTCTACGCCCCCAACGACGCCTTCGCCGCCTTCAACGCCGCCGCCGAGGCGGAGGGCCGCCGCACCTACGCCAACCCCCGCAACTTCGCCGCCGGCTCCCTTCGCCAGAAGGACGCCCGAATCACGGGCAAACGCCCGCTGAAATTCTTCGCCTACGCCTGGGGCGAACACTCCACCGACTTCGCCGAGACCCAGTGGCAGGCCCTGCAAAAGCTCAAGGCCTGGGGCTTCCCGGTCAACGCCCGCTCGCGCCGGGTCGAGGGCGCCGAGGGGCTGATCGCGGTCTATCGCGAACTGGAACGCGACCGCGCGACCCTGGGCTATGACATCGACGGCGTGGTCTACAAGGTCGATCGCATCGACTGGCAACGCCGCCTGGGCTTCGTCGCCCGCAGCCCCCGCTGGGCCATCGCCCACAAGTTCCCGGCTCAACAGGCGACCACGGTGCTGGAAGGCATCGACATCCAGGTCGGCCGCACCGGCTCCCTGACCCCCGTCGCCCGGCTCCACCCCGTCACAGTCGGCGGCGTAGTGGTGCGTAACGCCACCCTGCACAATGAAGACGAGATCGAACGTCTGGACGTCCGCATCGGCGACACGGTGCGCCTGCAACGCGCCGGCGACGTCATCCCCCAGATCCTGGGCGTCGTCCCCGACCTGCGTCCCGCCGACGCCGCCCCCTATGTCTTCCCCGACAAATGCCCGGTCTGCGGCTCCGAGGCGGTGCGCGAGGGCGACGAGGTCAAGCGCCGCTGCACCGGCGGCCTGATCTGCGACGCGCAAATCGTGGAACGGCTCAAACATTTCGTCGGCCGCCGCGCCTTCGACATCGAAGGCCTGGGCGAGAAACAGCTGGTCGCCTTCAACGCGCGCGGCTGGATCAAGGAGCCCGCCGACATCTTCCGCCTGGCGCGGGACGAGGCACGGCTGAAGGAACTGGAGAAGGACGACGGCTATGGCGAGACCAGCATCCGAAACTTGGTCGCCGGCATCGACGCCCGCCGCGTCATCGCGCTGGACCGCTTCCTGTTCGGCCTGGGCATACGCGACATCGGCGAACAGACCTCCATCGTCCTGGCCCGCGCCTTCGAGAGCTGGCACGCGCTGAAGACCGCCTGCCTCCAGGCCGCTTCCGGCGTGCCGTCCGACGCCTGGACCGCCCTCGCCGCCGCCCACGCCATATCGCCCCGCGTCCTGACCCTGATGGCCGAGGCGAGGCCCCCCGCCGCCGATCCCTGGCCCGAGGCGACAATGGACATGAAGATCAGCCAGGCCTTCCCCGGCATGGCCGCCCCCGCCCGCCGCTCGCTGGCGACGATGACCGACGATTGGTCCGGCCTGGTCGAACTGGCCCGCGTGGCGCGCGAGGAAGGCCCGTCCGAAATGCTGAACCAGATCGCTGGCGTCACCGGCGTCGGCCCCGTCGCCGCCCTGGCGCTGGCCCACTTCTGCCACGAGCCGCACAATCTGGAAGTCGTCACTGCCCTTGAGGCCGAGATGACCGAGATCATCGACGCCGAACGGCCCAAGTCCGACACCCCGGTCGCCGGCAAGACCGTCGTCTTCACCGGCGCCCTCGAACGCTTCACCCGCGACGAAGCCAAGGCCCGCGCCGAAGGCCTGGGCGCCAAGGTCTCGGGCTCGGTGTCGAAGAAGACCGACTATCTGGTCGCCGGCCCTGGCGCGGGATCAAAGCTCAAGGACGCCGAGAAGCATGGCGTCCAAGTTTTGACCGAGGACGAATGGCTGACGCTGGTTGACGGCCAAAGTTGACTTAAGGTCCGGTTTTCGTTGGCGATACCCGCTGTTTCAGCCTTGTTTTCAACTGAAACCGGGATCAACGTCGCCTTCAACGGGCGGTCAACCGACCCGACGAAAGGGAACGACTATGAAGATCAAGATCATGCTGGCCGCCGCCACGCTGGCGGCCGCCCTCGCCTCCCCGGCCCTGGCTGGCGATCCGACCGGCCTGTGGCAGACGCCCACCAACGGCGGCCAGGTGCGGATTGCGCGCTGCGGTCAGGCCCTGTGCGGGACGCTGGTGACTTCGGATCATATCCGCGCCGACGCCAATGCGCGCGACCAGAACAATCGCGACGCCGCCCAGCGCAGCCGCACCCTGCGCAATCTGCCCATGCTGACCGGCTTCACCGGCGGCCCGACGGAATGGCGCAACGGATCGGTCTACAACCCGGCGGACGGCCGCACCTATCGCGGCACCATCACCATGACCGGGGACAACAGCCTGAACCTGCGCGGCTGCGTCGTTGCCCCCCTGTGCAAGACCCAGACCTGGACCCGCATCCAGTAGGATCGACGCGCCAGACAGACGAAAGGCCCGGCCGGAGCGATCCGACCGGGCCTTTTTCATGTCCGCCTCGGCCTTAGCGGTTCAGGGCCGCTCGCGCCGCCTCGGCGTAGCGATGCCCCGTCGCGGCGCCCTTGGGGAAGACCGCCTCGATCCGAGCCAAATCCTCGGGCGTCAGGGCCACATCCGCAGCCGCCGCATTCTGCTCCAGGGTGGTGATGCGACGGGTGCCGGGGATCGGAACCAGATCCTCGCCCTGCGCCAGGACCCAAGCCAGGGCCAGTTGGGCGGCGGTGACGCCCTTGTCGGCGGCGATGGTCTTCACCGCCTCGACCAGATCCAGGTTTTTCTGGAAGTTGTCGCCCATGAAGCGCGGATTGGTGCGACGGAAATCATCGGCGTCCAAATCATCGATCGAGGTGATGTCGCCCGACAGGAAGCCGCGGCCCAGCGGGCTGTAGGGCACGAAACCGATGCCCAATTCGCGCACGACCGCGAACAATTCGTCCTCGGGATCGCGCGTCCACAGTGAATACTCGGTCTGAAGCGCCGTGATCGGATGGGTCGCATGGGCCTTGCGCAAGGTCTCAGGCGAGGCCTCGGACAGGCCCAGGAAGCGGACCTTGCCCTCCTGGACCAGTTCGGCCATCGCGCCGACCGTCTCCTCGATGGGCGTGTCCGGATCGACGCGGTGCAGATAGTAGAGATCGACGTGATCGACGCCGAGGCGTTGCAGACTGCCCTCGATGGCGCGGCGCACATTGGCGGGGCTGCCGTCGGTCATCAGTTTGGTGCGGTCGGCATTGTAGTTGATGCCGAACTTGGTGGCGATGAAGGCCTGATCGCGCCGGTCTTTCAGCGCCTTGCCGACCAGAACTTCGTTGGTGTGGGGGCCGTACATCTCGGCGGTGTCGAACAGGGTGATCCCCAGATCGAGCGCGCGGTGGATGACGGAAATCGATTGGGCCTCGTCGGAGCCGCCGTAGAAGGCGCTCATGCCCATGCAGCCCAGGCCGATGGCTGAAACCTCGGGACCGTTCGGACCCAGCTTGCGCGTCTTCATGAGGCCTTCTCCTGTCGATGTGGGAGATCGGCCGATGGCCGACGATCAGGAGATGGTCGCTGCGGCGGCCGGCTTCAAGCCCGGCCGCGCTTTGCGATGGTACCGCCTCTCAGGCTTGAACTGAGGACCTCCGGTTCCACAAACCGGCGCTCTAACCAACTGAGCTAAGGCGGCCCGCGCATCGCGAGGCGCGTTCTCTACCGAGGCCTTACCCTCCAATCAAGCATAGAGTTCGGCACGGACAAACAAAAACGCCCCGGCGGATGCCGGGGCGTTCTGTCGGATAGAAGATAAGACCTACTGGAGGCGGAAGCGAACCGTGAAGCGCGCTTGTCCACCTTGAGCGACCCCGTCCACCGTGCCTGGCGCAAAGCGCGCAGACCGCATGGACGCAACCGCTTCGCGACCGAATCCGGCTCCAGACGGAGTTTCGGATACGATGCTGCAGTTTGTGGCCGAACCATTGGCCTGAACCGAGCAAAGCAGAACGACCGTTCCTTCCTCGATCCCACGCTCTTGAGCGCGGGCGGGGAATTCGGGACGCGGTTGACGCGACCACGACACGTTCGTGATGGTCGCCGGCCGAGCCGGAGCCGGCGGCGCGGGTGGAGGCGGCGGTCCAGGAATATTGACGGGCGGACCCGTGTATTCGACGCGGTCTTCCTTCTTCGTCGGCGTGATGTTCACCGGCGGAGGCGGCATGACGTTGGGGACCGGAGCCGGCACTCGCACCTGAAGCTTCGGCGGCGGAGGCGTATCCGTCGGCGGAGGCGGCGGCGGCGGAGGCGGCGGAGGCGGCGGAACCGGCTCGACCAACTCGACCTCGACGGACTCGTCGACGTAGTTGAACTCCTTCAGCTTGAACTTCGACTGTTGCAAGAAGAAGATCAGCAAAGCGAACAGGATGGTGACGACCAGAAGGCAGACGATCAGCACGGGGTAGGAAACCCCCATGAAGCCCTTCTTCTTGGGTACGTCGTAACGACTGCGATGATATTCGACGTCTGTCATACTATCTCCGCACCCTAACTCGTCGCCTGGTCTTCGCCGACCAGTGCAACGCTATAGAAGCCGTTATCCTGAAGCGCGTTCATGACCTGCATGAAGTCGCCGTAACGGGTGTTCTGGTCGCCCCGAATGAAGATCCGCTCATCAGCCGGGTTCCGGGCGCCGATCTGTTCTTTCAGATCTTCACCCAGGGATCCGACGTCGGTCTTGAAGTCGCCCACATAGACGTCGCCGTCGTTCTGGATCGAAATATAGACCGGCTTGGGCGGGTTCGGGGCCGCCTTGGCGACGGCGATTGGCAACTCGACGGGCACCGACACGGACGCAAGCGGAGCCGCGACCATGAAGATGATGAGCAAGACCAGCATGATATCAACGAAAGGCGTAACGTTGATATCGCTGTTGGCCTCGACCTGGTTGCCGCCGCCGCCCGATTTAATCTTGGCGGCCATCCGTCTTACGCTCCCTTGTCGAGCTGACGCGAGATGCCGTTCAGCAGCTCAGCAGCGAAGCCGTCGGCGCGGGTGCCATAGGCGGCGATCCGCGTGTTGAAGTAGTTGTAGAACACAACGGCCGGGATAGCGGCGAACAGACCGATACCGGTAGCCAGCAGGGCTTCAGCGATACCCGGAGCAACGACGGCCAGGTTGGTCGTGTTGGACTGCGCGATGCCGATGAAGGAGTTCATGATGCCGTAAACGGTGCCGAACAGACCGACGAACGGACCGATGGAGCCGACCGAAGCCAGGAACTGCTGTCCGCCCGACAGGCGCAGGGCCAGACCGGATTGAACGGCGGTGACGGCGGCGGCGGCGCGGCCCAGAGCCGAGTCCAGGTGATCGCCCGTGACGGACAGACCGGCCTGACGCGACAGCTCGACTTCCTCGGTGGCGGCGGCGGCCATATCGGCCAGCGGGTTGCCGTCGAACTCTTCCTGGGTCGAGACGGCGCGCATGTCAGCGATGGTGCGGGCGCCGCGGAAGTTTTCGAGGAAGTTGTCGGTCTTACGGTTCAGAGCGCCGAACTCGAACAGTTTGATGAGCAGCAGGGTCCACGACAGGATCGAGGCCAGCAGCAGGCCGGCCATGACGACCTTAACGACGACCGTGGCTTCCATGAACATGGAGATCGGCGTGATGTCGCCGTGACCGCCGCCGACGGCGTCGTTGACCGTTGCGGGGTCGGCTTCCGGGGTCGCCGGGGCTGCGGCGGGGGCCGCAGTCGAGGCAGCCGGGGTGGGCTCGGCCGGGGCCTGGGCCAGAACCGGCGAGCTCGCCATCAGCGCGGCGGCGCCGGCCATGGCGAGAAGGATGTTCGTCTTTTTGCTGTTCAGCATAATTCGCCAGTTCCTGCTTGGTCTGACTCGTGGAACCAAAGGTGCGGCCATAGTCAGCGACCGCCCCCCAACCTGAAATGTTTCCTTCAACGCGTCCCGTCCTTTCGAGGATCAGAACCCGCTGAAATCTTCGGTAGAGACTGTCCGGTCGCCCGCCCAGCCTCTGATGATCGAACCGTCGGAGAACGCGTCTCCTGTAATCCGTATTAACGCCTCCTTGGGAAGGCGTCTCAACCCTTTGACGAACCCTTACCGGAGCGTCAAGGGACAAGAGCGGCTTTTAACCCGCCGCGCGAGGTGGAGAAAAGTTCCACCTAACCTTGTCATTAAAACCTGCGGGCGCGACGTTTTCATGATGATTGCGCATCATTTGGAGCAAGCTTGTCGCAGATCGCTTCGATGTGGCGAAATCTTACCAGATCGTCCAAAACAACGACCAATCAAGCCTCACCCCTCACATAAGATTAGGCGACATCCAGCCGCAGAAGCATCGGATGATGCCTCAAACGCATAACAATCAATATGAGGAGGAGAAGATGGTGCCTGGAGGCGGGTTCGAACCACCGACACGCGGATTTTCAATCCGCTGCTCTACCAGCTGAGCTATCCAGGCGCCGACGCGGCGTCGCGAGAGGCGGGTCTATAGGGGAGGCTTTTCCGCCTGTCCAGCGCCCAATCAGTCCTTTTCGCCATCATCTTCGGCGCCCTCGTCCAGGGCGGCCGGAATGGCATAGCCGCCTGTGAACCAGCGCTGCAGATCGACCTCGGAACAGCGGCGCGAGCAGAAGGGCTTGTACTTGGGATCGGCGTCGGCCTTGCGGCAGATGGGACAGGTCGCCATGGCTCAACTCTCTTCTATACGGCCGTGGCCGACGGGGATTGCGACATCGGCCTGCACATGGGCTCGCGGCCCCAGTCTCACTGCTAGCGGGCCCGCGATGGCGGCTTCCTCCGGCGCGCAGCGTGCGGTGATGCGCGCGGATCCAGTGTCGGACAAAAGTTGTCGCCGCAGCGCCCGCACCAACGACAGAGCGCGCGTCTGGGCCGAGGGGCGTCCATCGACACCGCGTAACAGTTCCTCGATGGGCGTGCGCCGCCACGGCAGCGACAACTGCAGAAGACCGAATCGACTGACCGGTCCGAAGACGGCCTGAGGTTCGTGGGCGAAGGCGGCCCTGGCGCCCTTGAACTGCGCCTCGGCGTCCTGACCGTCGCCGACCAGGTCGATGACGACCAGACCGGCCCAGCTTCGCAGACCAATCAGGCGCGCCGCCTGTATCAGACCCTCGCGATTCGCGACCGCCCTCGCCTGTTTCGGATCGCGTCCCGGCATGGAGGCGAAATCGATATCGACGGCCACCAGGGCGCGGGTGCGTTCGATGGCCAGGTCGATTCCGTGCGAAGCGAAAGCGCTCGACCGGGCCAGGGCCTCCTCCTCCGCCTCGATCACCGCGTCGATGGCTGCGATACCGACGATTGATTCCTCGCCTGGCGCGAGTTCGCGTAACTGTTCGGCGACGCTGGACGCGGCCTCAAGCAGGCGCGGCGCGCCCTCCCCCGGCCCCAGACGGCGAATAACGGCCCCCTTCCCGGCCCGAGGCTCGGCGGTGACGACGACTTCCAATCGTTCGCCCTGGCTCAATTTGTCGTTGCGGGGAAAGGGCAGAAAGGCTGCGGCGTCCGCGCCGATGTCGACGAAGGCGCCGCGCAGGCCCTGATTCACTTCGGTCACCCGCCCGATCGACCGGGCGCCGAGCCGCGTCTGGGCCGGGTCGCCGTCGCGCTGGATCAGAAGATGGGTGTAGCGCCCGTCGCGCATGACCGCGCCGCGCGTCTCGCCCGGCGTCTCGTCGAGGAAGACCTCGACCACGCCGTTCATGCGCGCCAGCCGACGCCGTTCAACAGCTGGACGGCCTCATAGACCGGCAGGCCCATCACCGACGGATGGCTGCCGACGATCCGCTGGACGAAGGCCCCGGCCGGCCCCTGAATGCCATAGCCGCCGGCCTTGCCGCGCCAGTCGCCGGTCGCAACATAAGTCGCGATCTCGTGGTCCGACAGCGGTTTGAAGGTCACGCGCGTCTCGTTGACCCGCGACGACAGCTTGCCGTCGCACACCACGGCCACGCCGGTAAAGACGCGGTGATTGCGGCCGGACAGCAGTTTCAGGAAACGGATCGCCTCGGCCTCGT
The DNA here is from genome assembly GCF_041648115.1 of Brevundimonas sp. Classification (GTDB taxonomy): domain Bacteria; phylum Pseudomonadota; class Alphaproteobacteria; order Caulobacterales; family Caulobacteraceae; genus Brevundimonas. The sequence continues at coordinate 139,452 of NZ_JBAZPR010000004.1, read as the reverse complement.
CCGCCGCCTTCTCCAGGAAGCGACGACCGACCGACACGACGGTATCGGCGGCGATGACCACGGCCTCGGGACGCCGTGCGGCGACCACCTGAGCCTTGGAGGTCGCCAGACGTTCGGCGAGACGCGGCGGCGTTTCGCCTTTCAACGGCGTCTCGTCGATATCGGCGGGATCGATATGGTCGGGCGTGATCCCGACCTGCGCCAGCAGTTCGATGCGGCGCGGGCTGGCCGAGGCCAGCACCAATTCAGGACGCGCCGTCGTCACTTACTTGAAGCGATAGGTGATGCGACCCTTGGTCAGGTCGTAGGGTGTCATTTCGACCAGCACCTTGTCGCCGGCCAGCACGCGGATGCGGTTCTTGCGCATCTTGCCCGCCGTGTGGGCGATGATCTCGTGGTCGTTCTCAAGCGTCACGCGGAAGGTGGCGTTCGGCAGCAGTTCGCTGACGGTGCCGGGAAACTCAAGTAGTTCTTCCTTAGCCATGCGGCCTCTCACGCCCGATTAAAATGCGTTCGACCCCACGCCGGGCGGGCGCGAGGGGCGGAATGGAGGGGCCTAATGCCCGAAAACGCAGAGATAGTCGAGGTCAGCCGCGACGGTAGAGGGCGCACAGCAGCGTAAACAGCCGTCGCGCCGTCTCGTGATCGACGACGATCTTGCCATCCAACCGTGTCTTGAGCTGATCGGCCCCCTCGTTGTGCAGGCCACGCCGGCCCATGTCGACCGATTCGATCTGACTGGGGGACGAGCCGCGCAGGGCCTCATAATAGCTGTCGCAGATCAGCAGATAGTCTTTGATCACGCCCTTCAGCGGCGTCAGGCTGATGGCGTAGGTGCGGCTGAAGTTGTCGCCGTCGATGTCGAACACCAGCCGGTTGTCCTGCAGCGACAGCTTGAGCTTATAGGGCCCGCCCTCGGCCCCGACCGGCTCGAAGCTGTTCTTCTCGACCAGATCGAAGATTGCGACCCGACGCTCGTGCTCGATCTCGGCCGTCGCGGCGGGCAAGGTCACCGCGTCCAGTTCGACAGAGGCCAGCTTGTGGGGACCGCTCATGCCGCATTCCCTTCATCGCGTTTGGGGGCATCCAGGTCCGGGCCGTCGAGGTGGGTCGGCGCCACACGCGCTGGCCACCGCTCTGAAATGTCGGTGACCACGGCGTCCAGGCATTCGACGTCGATACGCAGATCGCCGCCGCCAGCGAACATCAAGATGACCTTGCCGCCGGGCGTCTCCGTCGGGATGAAATCGAGCGCCAGCAATTCCAGCGAGGCGTCCGGGCTGCGCGACAGGCGACGGCTCTTGACCGCCAGCACGTCGCCGAACTGCATGGCGCACATCACCCGCGTACCGCCGCATTCCCAGCAGAAGCGGCTGAAGGCGATGGTCAGCGTCCGCGCACTCTTCTCCCACACGATATCGACCGGCCGCAGGATGGCGTCCTGCAGCGCGGCGGAGATGATCTGAAGATCGTCGGCGTCCTCGGCCAACAGGCGCAGCGGCTCGACCGGCGCCTTGGCTTCAGAGATGACGCCGTCGATCTCAGTGCTCATCACCTGTTCCCTTGATCCGTCGAATGTCCGCGCCGCACGCGCCGAGCTTTTCTTCCAAACGCTCGAAACCGCGATCCAGATGATAGACGCGTCCAACCGTCGTCTCACCTTCGGCGACCAGGCCTGCGATGACCAGGCACATCGAGGCCCGAAGATCCGTCGCCATCACCTGGGCGCCATGCAGCGCCTCGACGCCATTGACGTGCGCTTCGCCGGCATGGACCGATATGTCCGCCCCCAGCCGCGCCAGTTCCGGCACGTGCATGAAACGGTTCTCGAAAATGGTCTCGCGCACCGTGCTGACGCCCTCGGCCGTGGTCATCAGGGCCATGAACTGGGCCTGTAGGTCGGTGGCGAAGCCCGGATAGATGGCCGTCTCCACGTCCACGGCCTTGAGCCGCTGCTTCGGATCGCGCTTGATCAGCACGCCGTCGGCGGTAGGCGACACCTTGACCCCGGCCTCGATCATCTTGTCGGTCAGCGAGCCGATCAGTTCGGCCCGCGCCTTGGTCAGGCGCACCTCGCCGCCAGCCATGGCGGCGGCGACGGCATAGGAGCCCATCTCGATCCGGTCGGGAATCACCGACCAGGTCGTCCCGTTCAGCGACGAGACGCCGGTGATGGTCAGGACGTCGGTATCGATGCCCTCGATCTTGGCGCCCATGGCCGTCAGACAGTGGGCCAGATCGCCGATCTCGGGCTCGCGCGCGGCGCGGCGCAGCACGGTCGTCCCTTGCGCCAGCACGGCGGCCAGAAGCGCGTGTTCGGTCGCTCCGACCGAAACGAACGGAAACTCGATCTCGGCCCCTCGCAGACCCTTGGGCGCACGGGCGGTGACATAGCCCTCGTCCAGCTCGATCTCGGCTCCCAGCGCCGTCAAGGCCTGGAGGTGCAGATCCACCGGACGCGCCCCGATGGTGCAGCCGCCGGGCAGCGAGACCTTGGCCTCGCCGGTGCGCGCCAGCAGCGGCCCCAGCACGTTGAACGACGCTCGCATCTGGCGAACCAGATCATAGGGGGCGAAGGTCGAGGTCAGGTCCTTGGCGTGGAACAGGCTCTCCTGCCCGTCCGCGCCGTCGCGCTCGGTCACTTCTATGCCGAACTGGCGCAGCAGTTGGCCCAGGAACCGGGTGTCCGCCAGGCGCGGCATATTGGTCAGCAGCAAGGGCTGATCCGTCAGGATCGAGGCGGCCATCAGCTTGATGGCGGAGTTCTTGGCGCCACTGACGGGAATGTCCCCGAAAAGCTGGGCGCCGCCCTGAATGGCGATGCTGTCCATGTCGTCCTTGAAGCGCGCCCGAAGGAAACGCCTCGGGGGATGGTTCTCTAGCAAGCCGGCGGGCGCTTGCCAAAGGGCTGGACCGTCGCGGTCCGATGACTTTCCGTTGCGAGGATCAGTTGCTGTCGCGTGGCGTCGCCGGCGTCCGCGCCGGGGCCTTGCGGCGGCGCAGGTTGGCGCGAAGGGCCGAGGCCAGACGGATCGCCTTTTCCGCCTTGGCGCGTTCCCTTTCAGACTGGGCGATCTCGAACTCCGGCCCCGATTCGACGGGCGGCGTCACCGATGCAGCGGCGGAAGGCGTATCGGCGTCATGCGGCGTGCGAGTCATGGCGCGATGATGCCGTGATCGCGGGCCATGTCCAAACTTTCTTTCGGAGGATCAAAAAGGCGCTTCCCTCCCCGGAAGGGTTTGGCTATACGGCCGCTTCCTCAGTCGGGGCCGCCGTAGCTCAGTGGTAGAGCGCATCCTTGGTAAGGCTGAGGTCGTGGGTTCGATTCCCCCCGGCGGCACCATCTGAGACCTGAAAAGGCCCGGCTTTCGCCGGGCCTTTTTGAGTTTGCGGAACAGACTTAGCGGCCGCTCAGTCGTAGCCGTATGACCCACGACGATACGGATTGCGCTGATTTGCGTCGCCGTTCTTGTTCCAGGTGAAGCCCATGGACAGCGACTGGGTGGTGGTGTCCGCGCCATAGCTGTGACCGCGCCAGCCGCCGTACGGCGAATAGGAGCCCGGTCCACGCAGACCGTGGCCGCTGTAGCCATAACCCCAAGGCTCATTGCGGCCCTCACGATAGGCGAGGTTCAGGCGGCCATTCTCGCCGACAGGCAGGGAGACGGCCGCGCCATAGCTGCGATAGCCGCCGGTGCCGATTCCCACCTCGACCATGCTGTATGTCTTACGCTCGGCCGGAGGACCGGCCACAGCGCCTTCGTCGAAACTGGCGCCCGGCGTGCGCGCGCTGATCCAGTTCTGGATTTGCTGTTCTGTGGTCAGGCCGTGGGGAGCGGCATCCTGGGCGGTGGGGGCGGTCACCGACGTCTGTGGCGCCGCCGTCATGGCCTGGGCCAGGGTCGGCGCGTTGAGCGGCGCTGTCGTGATGACGCCGTCGGGATCACCCCCCGCCGCGACCATGGCCGCACTCGCCAAAAGACTTGCGATCAGCATCGTCCACCTCCGTTCGATATCATCCTAGCACAGCGATTGAGGCCAAGGTCAGGCGACGCCGTCGCCACGGTGCAACGGGTCGGGTAGGGCCTCGCCCTCCGCCACGAAACTGAGGGCGACCGAGTTGATGCAGTAACGATGTCCGGTCGGCGGCGGGCCGTCGGGGAAGACGTGGCCCTGGTGGCTGCCGCAGCGTGCGCACTGCGTCTCGATGCGGACCATGCCGTAGCTGGTGTCGCGAATCTCGTGGACGTGGCTCTCGTCCACCGGCTTGGTGAAGCTGGGCCAGCCGGTGCCGCTCTCGAACTTGGTCCCGCTTTTGAACAGCGGCAGGCCGCACTCACGGCAGCAGAACACCCCTGCACGCTTCTCGCCCAGCAGAGTGCCGCAGAAGGGCGCCTCGGTGCCGTGCGACAGCAGGACGCGTTTCTCCTCGGGGCTCAGGTCGGCCTCCAGACGAGCGCGTTCGGCATCGTCGGGCGGGGTCAGGTCGAAGCCCGACGCCGAACGCAGGCTTTCGTGTGTTTGGGCGAGATCGGTCATGGTCTCCAAATGGGAAGGGGCGGGCCGGGGTTCCAGCCCTGCCCGCCCCTCGATCCATCAGACGCAGAAATTTCCTATTGGAACAGCGTACCGACCCAGGCGCGCACGGCAGTCTCGTCGGTCGCCACACCGGTGTAGGCCAGGCCCTGCGCCGGAGTGAAGGGGGCGTCGTTGCCGCGCTGACGCGTCGTCCAGGCCTTGTGGCCATAGCTGAGCTCGGCGTAGTTCGACGGCAGGCGCAGCACGGTGGGCTCGATGAAAATCGAGTCTTCGGCCGTGACCGATCCGGCCAGACGCACGTTCGGCAGGCGGGTCAGCAGGTCCAGCGTATCCAGGCAGCCGCTGGTGCAGCCGCTATCGACCAGCACCACCACCTGGCCCGTGACGGGGTTGGCCGCACCCGTATCCGGCACCGACGCGCGGCCCGGCATGGTGAAGGTCGGCTGGTTGGCCGCCAGCGCCGAATCGAAGGCCGCGACGATGGCCTGGGTCTGTTCGATTACCGGGCCGGACTCAGCGACGAAGCGCGGATCGGCCTGCATCCGGGCCAGGGTGTCGGCGAACCACTGACGGTTCGCCTGGGTGGCGCGATAGGTGATCGAGCCGGCTTCCGGCTGGCGGCTGACGGTGAACTCCGGCGTCCAGATGCGGTTGGCCAGGCCATAGCCCTTGCCCGTGGCGTTCAACGATGCGCCGTTGGCGCCGCGCAGATCGATGACGAGGCCTTGCGCGCCTCGAATGGCGGGCAACTGGCCCTCGACAGCGGCGAAGAAGGCGTCCCATCCGGCATCGTCCGCCAGGGTGTGGACGTTGATCCAGGGACGGCCATCGACCGTCTCGACCGACAGCGGATTTGCGCCCGGCGCATAGACGGTGGCACGATAGGCGGCTTCCAGGCTGGCAGCGTCGGCCGGCTGGGGCTGCATCTGGAAGTCACGGTCGCGACGACCGACCTTGAAGGTGCACAGCGACGGCACACCGCCGGTGAAGGGGTTGTTGCGGTTCCACAGCAGATAGGGGGCGGTGCGCACGCGACCTGCTTCGGTCGTCAGGTCGCCTTCCCAGCGATCCAGCCGCTCATCGGCCAGTTGGGCGGCGGTCTTGTCGCCGCACTTGACCAGGGTCGCGCCGACCGGCGGCACGTTGCGCACGCCCGGCTTCACATAGGAGACGACATATTCACCGTTGCGCCACGCTGTGGCGACGCCTGGCCAGCTGGTCGCGAAGAAGGGACCGAGGCCCTCGTATGTCGGGCGGATCGAGATGTTCGAATCGCGGAAACCGTTGGCGTAGTAGCGCATCAGATAGGCGTGGCTGTCGCCGCTGTTGACGCGACCGACCTTGCCCTTGGCGTCGATCAGGCCGGCGTCGATCCACGTACGGAAGGCCTCGCTAGGCGCGCCGGGGATCACGGCTGCAGGGTGGTTGGCCGCCAGGGCGTCATGCGCCGTCTGAAGGTCCTGTTGCGCCAGGGCGCGAAAATCCTGTGCGACTGCGGCGCCAGCGGCGACGGTCAGCGACAGGACGGCGGCCGATGCGGCGGCGATAATGCGGTTCATGGAGGTTTCCTGCGGCCTTTGATTTTCAAGCTCGTGATGAGGGTTAAACCTCATGCGTCACGCGCTTGCCAACCCCGGCGGACAGGATTTCGCCCGATTGTCACACGACCTGCGGCGATGCGGCGCGCTCAGAACGGCGCGTCAGCCTCGACCGCCGCGCCGAAGATCCGGCCAAAGCTGCGTCTCAGGGCCTCGTCCGCCTCATCGATCGTCGCCAGCACGCCCAGATCGACCAGGCTGGTGACCCCATGCTCCTGAATGCCGCACGGCACGATGCCGCCGAAATGGTCCAGGTCGGGCTCGACGTTCAGGCTGATGCCGTGGAAGCTGACCCATTTGCGGACCTTGACGCCGATGGCGGCGATCTTGTCCTCGCGCGACCAGCCCGGCCCCTTGCGCGCGACCCATACGCCGACGCGGCCCGGCCGGATGTCGGCTTCGATGCCGAACTGGTCCAGCGCGCCGATCAGCCACAGTTCCAGCCCGCGCACGAAACACCGCACGTCCTTGCCGCGCCGGTTCAGGTCCAGCATCACATAGGCCACCCTCTGGCCGGGTCCGTGATAGGTGAACTGCCCGCCCCGTCCCGTCCGATGCACCGGGAACCGGCCAGCATCCAGCAGATCCTCGTCCCTGGCCGAGACACCGGCGGTGTAAAGCGGCGGATGCTCCAACAGCCAGACCATCTCCTGCGCCTCGCCGGCGGCAATGGCGGCGACGCGCGCCTCCATGAAGGCTTCGGCGGCGGCGTAATCGACATAGCCCTGCGACACGGCCCATTCGACGGGCCGCCCGTCGTCGAGACGCAGTTTCTGAAGGGACGGGCTTAACGGCTCAGCAAGCATGACGCTTCAATGTGGTCGGCGAGGCGTTTGCGCAAGGGACGGCCTTTCAGTGATCGAGAGCTTTACGTGACCCAAATCAACGCCGTCGACGTCGAAATCTCCGTGGTTCTAGGTCGATCGGTGCTGCCGATGTCGCAACTGCTGCGCATGGGCCGTGGCGCGGTGATTCCTTTGGACGCCGCAGAGGGCGACGAGGTCTGGATTCTGGCTAACAACTATCCCGTGGCGCGCGGCGAGATCGAGATCCGCGACGACCGAATCGCCATCACCGTCACCCGCCAGGCCGACGTCTATGACTTCATGGCCGGGTCCGCCTGACGCTTGTATCCTCGGCTCTCCACGAACCGTTCAATTCCCGCTTTCCTTTTCCAGCGGCTTCGTCTATTCGCCGCCGCTCCGATGCGAGCGGTCGTGGCGGAATTGGTAGACGCGCAGCGTTGAGGTCGCTGTGGGGCAACCCGTGGAAGTTCGAGTCTTCTCGACCGCACCATCTGGCTAAACAGGGCGATTCATCGGCTAACTACGGCTGGACATACCAAGGGAGGCGACCACGTGAACACCACGGACTCCGCCTTCGCTCCAGCCGAAGCGCCTGATAACGAAGACCACGCCGCCCTGGACGAGGACTATGTCCTCACCCCTCAATTCGTCGAGAAAGTCGTGGACGCCGCCGACGACGGCGATGGGGTGCGACTGCGGTCGCTGCTGGAAGATCTGCACCCCGCCGACGTCGCCGACCTGATGGGCTTCCTGACGGCCGAGCACCGCGCCGTCGTCGTGCTGTGGCTGCCGCCGGAGCTTCTGGCCGAGACCCTGCCCGAGTTGGACGACAACATCCGCGAAGAGGTGCTGGAGCGGGTTCCGCACGGCACGCTGGCCGTGGCGCTTCAGGAACTGGATTCCGACGACGCCGCCGCCGTGGTCGAGGATCTGGAAGACGACCAGCGCGAACGCGTCCTGGCCGCCATGCCCGAGGTCGACCGCGCCGCGATCGAAAGCAGCCTGGGCTATGACGAGGAGTCCGCCGGCCGCCTGATGCAGCGCGAGGTGATGGCCGCGCCCCAGTTCTGGAGCGTGGGCGACACCATCGACCACATCCGCAAACAGGGCGACGACCTGCCCGAGCTGTTCTTCGACATCTATGTGGTCGATCCGGTCAACCGCCCCGTCGGCGGCGTGCCGATCAGCGGCCTGTTGCGCGCCGCGCGCAGCACCGCCCTGACCGAGCTGATGGAGCCGATCAACGAGATCGCCGTCGATCAGGATCAGGAAGAGGTCGCCTACATCTTCGAGAAATACCACCTGATCTCCGCGCCCGTCGTGGACGCGGCCGGCCGTCTGGTGGGTCAGATCACCGTCGATGACATCGTCAACATCATTCAGGAAGAGAACCGCGAGGACATCCTGCGTCTGGCCGGTGTCGCCGACGAGGATCGCGGTTCGTCCGTGTCCGAGATCGTGCGCGGCCGCGTGCCGTGGCTGGCGATCAATCTGGCGACGGCGGCCCTGGGCGCCAGCGTCATCGGCCTGTTCGAAGGTACGATCCAGCAGATCGTCGCCCTGGCCGTCCTGATGCCCATCGTCTCGGCCATCGGCGGCAACGCCGGCACCCAGGCCCTGACCGTGACCGTGCGCGCCCTGGCGACGCGCGAACTGAACAGCTCGAACGCCCCTCGCACCTTCTGGCGCGAGATGGCGGTGGGCCTCGCCAACGGTCTGATCCTGGCGCCCCTGATCGGCATAGCGGCCGGTTTCTGGTTCCGAGATGAAGACTGGAAGATCGGCCTGGTCATCGGCGCCGCCATGATCCTGAACCTGCTGATCGCCGCCTCCATCGGCGTCCTGACGCCCCTGACCCTGTCAAAGCTGAAGTTCGACCCCGCCGTTTCGTCGGCCGTGTTCGTGACAGCGACCACCGACTTCTTCGGCTTCCTGATCTTCCTTGGTCTGGCCACACTGGTGCTGCTCTAGACATCATCCACGCCGATCCGGCGCGGGCCTTGCTGATGATCGTGCGAGCGCCGCGCGCCTGTTTCCAATTGGGTCAACTGTGTCTGACGTCCTCCCCCAACCCGGCCCCAAACCGAGCAAGGTGTCCCGCGAGGGCGTCCTGCTGATCAAGAGCTTCGAAGGTTTCCGCCCGCGCGCCACGCAGCGCAGCGACGGCCGCTGGGTCATCGGTTACGGCCACACCCATTCGGCCCGCGAGGGCGCCACGGTGTCCGAGCAGGACGCCGAACTGCTGATGCAATACGACCTGATCCCGGTCGTGAAGGCGGTCAGCGCCAATGTCACCGCGCCGCTGAACCAGCATCAGTTCGATGCGCTTGCCAGTTTCGCCTTCTCCATCGGCGCCGAGCGTTTTGCGACCTCCGACGTGGTCGAGCGGCTGAACGCCGGTGCAAGCCGCCAGGCGGCGGCGGCCCTCAGCCAATGGGCCGACGACGCCGCCGCCGAAAAGCCGACCCGCCGCCGTTCGGCCGAGCATGCGTTGTTCAACGCCGCGCCGGACGCGCCGGTGACTCTGGCGGACCTGTTGGCTGCGCCTCTGCCCTCTCCTTTCGAGACGGAGGCGCCGACCCTTGCGGCGGTCGAGGGTGCGCTTGACGACGCTATCGCCCCCTTCCCTTCTCAAGACGTTGATTCATCCCCGAACGCGGCCTCCCAAATCCATTCGACCTATGCTGCGACGGCGGTCGGCCCGGTCGCAGACATCGCGCCTCTGGTCGGCCAGATGGAAACCGTGTCTGCTGTTGCGCCCATCGTCGCCGCCAACGATCTGCAGGCGCCGCTCAAAGCCACGCCGTCCGTCGCGCCGACGGGTTTTGCGCCGCCTGAGAAATCCAGCGTCGTCCTGACTGCGCCCGGCCTGTCGGAACCGGAAGCCGTGGCGCCCCCCGATCCTGACCCGGTGACCGCCGAGCCGGACGCCACGCCTGATCAAACGCCAAGCACCCGCGAAATCGTCGCCCGCGGCCGGGCGAAACGACAGGGTCGCGGCGAACTGATCACCTTCCTGATCATGGGCGGGCTGGGCATGCTGTCGCTGGGCGTCGCCATGGCGGCGTTTCGCCGGGCATCGGTGTCGGACAGCAGCGACACGGCGACCGTCGCCTGGGTGCTGGCCTTGATCGCCGTCGCCTGCGTCGGGGTGTCGGGCTATAATTTGTATCGTCGATGGGGACGGGCCGACCGCGTCTGACAACGCTTGGCGAACAGCCGTGCGCGATGCTACGCCCTAGCGCATGAGCATTCCCTTCGCGCCCCAATCCATGGAATTCGGCCTTGGCGAAAACGCCGACGCCATCCGCGACACGACCGCCCGCTGGGCCGCCGACCGTCTGGTCCCGCTGGCCGCCGAGATCGACGAAAAGAACGAGTTCCGCCGCGAGCTGTGGCCCGAGATGGGCGAACTGGGCCTGCATGGCATCACCGTCGAGGAAGAATACGGCGGCTTGGGCCTGGGCTATCTCGAACACGTCGTGGCGATGGAAGAAGTGTCCCGCGCCTCGGCCTCGATCGGCCTGAGTTACGGCGCCCACTCCAACCTGTGCGTCAACCAGATTCGTCGCTGGGGCACACCCGAGCAGAAGCAGAAGTATCTGCCCAAACTGATCAGCGGCGAACACGTCGGTTCGCTGGCCATGTCCGAGGCCGGGTCCGGTTCCGACGTCATGTCGATGCGCACCCGCGCCGACAAGAAAGGCGACCATTACGTCCTGAACGGCACGAAGTTCTGGATCACCAACGCGCCCCACGCCGACACCCTGGTCGTCTACGCCAAGACCGATCCCGAAGCAGGGTCGAAGGGTTGCACCGCCTTCCTGATCGAAAAGGGCATGAAGGGGTTCAGCGTTTCCAAGAAGCTGGACAAGATGGGCATGCGCGGCTCTGACACCGCCGAACTGGTGTTCGAGGACTGCGAAGTGCCGGAGGAAAATATCATGGGTCCGCTGGGCGGCGGCGCCGGCGTGCTGATGAGCGGCCTGGACTATGAGCGGGCGGTCCTGTCGGCCGGCCCCCTGGGCATCATGCAGGCCGCGCTGGATGTGGTCCTGCCCTATGTTCGGGACCGCAAGCAGTTCGGCAAGCCCATCGGCTCGTTCCAGCTGATGCAGGCCAAGGTGGCCGACATGTACGTCGCCCTGAACAGCGCCCGCGCCTACGTCTATGCCGTCGCCCGCGCCTGCGATCAGGGCAAGACCACCCGCTATGACGCGGCGGGCGCCATCCTGCTGGCCTCGGAAAACGCCGTGAAGGTCACGCTGGAAGCCGTTCAGGCCCTGGGCGGCGCAGGCTATACCAAGGAATGGCCGGTCGAACGTCTGGTCCGCGACGCCAAACTCTACGACATCGGCGCCGGCACCAACGAAATCCGTCGCTTCCTGATCGGCCGGGAACTGCTGGGAAGCTGACGGCTTGTCTCCGCAGAAGGAGACAACCGATGCCCGCCAAGTCCGCAGCACAGCAGAAGGCCGCCGGCGTCGCCCTGTCGGCCAAGCGTGGCGACACGCCGAAGTCCAAGCTGAAGGGCGCGTCCAAATCCATGGCCGCGTCCATGACCGAGACCCAGCTCGAAGAGCTTGCCGCCACAGGGCGCAAGGGCAAGCCCGAACATGTGCAGGACTGAGACATAGGCGATTTATCTGACCGCCTTTCCGTTCTGTAAGTGGCGATCCGCACGCCGACCGCCTAGATGGGCGCAATCTCCAGCCGAGCGCCCCGCCTGATGCCCGCCCAACCGCCTCCGAACGACGACCTGCGGCGGTTCTCCGACGTCCTCGAAGATCTCGGCCACGCCCCCGAACCCAAACTAAGCATGGCCGAACTGGTCGCGTCCTTCGGCGAGCGCGGGTTCGGGGCCATGATCCTGATCCTGTCGCTGCTGGCGCTGCTTCCCTGGCCGCCGGGCGGCAAGGCGGTCTTCGCCGTGCCGATCATTCTGATGTCATTGGAGCTGGCCTTCCAGAGACGAAGCGTCTGGTTGCCGCGGTGGATGCTGAAGGCCTCGGTGTCACGCGCCGCCTACAACGCCCTGATCGCCACGCCCTTAGCGGCCCCGGCCTGGCTGCGTCGCTGGGTGTTGTCGGCAAAGGTCCGGATCGCAGGGCGTCGCTACATCTTCTCCGACCGCATGCGGCGCGCCGTGCGCAGAAGGCCCAATGGCGTCAGCGTCCTGAAGCTGGTTCGCGCCATCGAAAAGCTGACCCGTCCGCGACTGCCCCTCCTGACCGGGGATATCGCCGACACCTTCACCGGCCTTGTCTGCGTGGTGTTGGCGCTGATCATGGCTCTGCCTATCCCGTTCGGAGACGCCCTGCCCGGCATCGCCCTGGTCCTGTTTGCTCTGGGCATGATGCAGCGTGACGGTGTCGCGATCCTGTTGGGCGTCCTGGCGACGGCCGCCAGCGCCCTTTACCTGTTCCTGATCTGGGCGACCGTGGTCGAGGTGGGCCATCACGTCGCCGGCTGGTTCGCCCGCCTGCTCCACTGAGCCTAACAAAAAGGGCCGCCGGGTTTTCCCGGCGACCCTTCATTGCCTGACCGCGAACGGTCGGGCCGCAACTCAGTCTGAAAGGATCAGACCAGGCCCTCTCCGAGGACCAGGGTCGCGGCTGCCGCTCGCGATTGATGACAATGAGACACTGGATCACCTCCTTTCGACTGTTGAACAGGGAGATGAAACATAAGACGCCTCAACGCCTTGCGCCAAGAGGCTTCGCGCTTTCGTGAACCGAGCGGCTTATTGCGTCGGCGATACCCCGCCCGACAGGCCCTGCATGATCATCCGATTGATGTCGATCAGGTCCTGGAACGTCTCCTCGCCCCGCATCACCGCCGAGGAATGGCGATTGATGAACAGGCTCAAGGAAATGATCTGCGCCCGCATCGGCCCTCCCAGGGCGTTTGCGGGATCGCTGCAGTCACCGGCCAGCGTCGACCAAAGACGCCGGTTCCAGTCCAGCGCGTCGATACGCGTGGCGATGTCGGATGGATCGACGGTCGAGGCGTGAACCAGAGCGCGCGTGACCTGACCGAACAGACGGTACTCCAGGTCGCGCGGGCTCTCAGCTCTCGCTGTCGCCGCTGTGTAGGCCTGAAGCGACATTCAGCACTCTCTCTTCATACTCGACAATCTTACGCGCCGACATCAGGGCCTTGTAGTATTCGCGCGCCAGCACGTGACGCGAAGCCGAGACACATTCCGCCAGGATGTCGGGGTTCTGCGTCGCGCCCATGAACTCGGTGATCCGCAGCGCCAGCTCGTCATAGAATTTCGCCGCTGCGCTCTCTTCCAGATACATCATCATGATCGGGAAATAGATCCGCCGGCCGGGCGTGGTGACGTCCTCGGCCTGCATGATGTCCTTCTCGCGCAGCACGCTGGCGCGGTTCTGAAGGATTAGCACGCCGCGACGGTCGCCGTTCTGGACCACGGCGCCATTCAGGACGAACTTTTCGCCGGGTTTCAGCGACAGCTTCAGGGCCATTGAGCACCGAACTCCAGACAGGGGGCGAGCCGGTCACGCGTGGACCGGTCCATTTGAGTCGAACCTTAGCCCGCCATCAGTTAACCATCCCTTGTCCGCCGCCTCCGCTGGAACGCGTATCGTCGCCGTTGCGTTGATTTCCCGAAGAGGAGATCCCCATGCCGGACAACGATTATCAGGACGACCAGGAACAGTCGGAAACCTTTGACGAAACCCACTTGGACGACGAAGGCGATGGCGAGTTCTTGTTGGATGAGGCCGACCAGGTTCTGGATGTGACCCAGGCCGATGGCGACGCCGACGAAGAGGAGTTCGACGAGGACGCTGAGGTCGATCTGGACGATCAACTGGCACTGGACGGGATCGAACGCGAAGCCGACGCCCTGCTGGGCGTGGACGGCGAAACCCGCAGCCAGTCCGACGCCGACGGCGAACCCCAGTCAAGCCCGGACGAGATCGAGCTGGTCTATTCCGGCCTGATGGAAAACGAACGCGGCGCCCAGGCCAGCGCAGCCCACTGGGAAGCCAAACGCCTCTCCGACGACGATATCTCCGAGCTGGGCTATGGCCCGGACGGCGATCAAGACAGCTCCGCGCGATAAGGGAGAGATCGACATGGATCACACCAAAGCCCGCAACGACTCCTCGTCAGATGCCCCGCACGCCAAGCGTTGCGCTTCAGATGATGGAATGCCCGATCAACTGGACAAGATCGACAAGACCGAAAGCCGACAGGAGGCCTTGGTCGACGAAGGCCTGGAGGAAACCTTCCCCGCCAGCGACCCCGTCTCGGCCAAACGCATCACCTGATCGCTGTTCACACGGATTGCGATCCGCTACCCACTTCGTGAAGACACGGAGTGGGTTTTTTCATGAGCCGGTTCGAAGGCACAGACCGATACATCGCCACCAGCGACCTGAAGGTGGCGGTCAACGCCGCCGTCGCGCTGGAGCGCCCCTTGTTGATCAAGGGCGAGCCCGGCACGGGCAAGACGGTGCTGGCCTATGAGATCGCCAAGGCCTTCGACGCGCCGCTGATCACCTGGCACGTCAAGTCCACGACCAAGGCTCACAGCGGCCTCTATGAATATGACGCCGTCAGCCGGTTGCGCGACAGCCAGTTGGGTGAGGAGCGCGTCCACGACGTCCGAAACTATTTGAAGAAGGGCAAGCTGTGGGAAGCCTTCACCGCCCCTGCCCGCCCCGTCTTGCTGATCGACGAGATCGACAAGGCCGACATCGAGTTCCCCAACGACCTCCTGCAGGAGCTCGACCGGATGGAATTCTATGTCCAGGAAACCGACGAGACGATCCGCGCGGAGGTGCGCCCCATCGTCATCATCACATCCAACAACGAGAAGGAACTGCCCGACGCCTTCCTGCGCCGATGCTTCTTCCATTTCATCCGCTTCCCCGATCCCGAAACCCTGTCGGCCATCGTCGATGTCCACTTCCCCGGCATCAAGCCGCGACTGGTGTCCGAGGCGCTGAAGACCTTCTACGAGATCCGCGACACGCCTGGCCTGAAGAAGAAGCCATCAACGTCCGAACTGCTGGACTGGTTGAAGTTGTTGCTGGTCGAGGACATCGACGCCGAGACCCTGCGCGAGAAGACGCCGAACAAGCTGATCCCGCCCCTGCATGGCGCCCTGCTGAAGAACGAGCAGGACGTGCATCTGTTCGAACGCCTGGCCTTCCTGAACCGCCGCGAAGGCTCGCGCCCCGGCGGCTGATCCCGTGATTACCGCGATTTCACTGGATCGAGCGCCCCTAACGCGCAGAATGGAGCCAACAGAGGTTCGACCATGCGTCACATCCTGCTTTATCTAGCCCTGAGCGTCAGTCTGGCCGCCTGCGACGGCGACAACTCGGTCCGCATCACCACCACCTCGTCCAACGACGACCAGGATGCGGGTGTGCTGAAGGTGATCGACGCCCTGCAATGCCCCGACAGTCTGGGCGTGCTGACGCGCAAGGGTCTGATCGCGGCCGGCGGCACGAGCTGCGTTTATGGCGGACCCAAGGGCGCCGACGTGGTGCTGCATCTGGTCAAGCTGGACGGACGCTCCGTCGATGACGTGCTGCGCGACTTCGAAGATCGCGCCAGCACCGACCTGCCCCACACTGTGGCGCGTCTGGCTCCCGGCGCCGGCAACGCCCCGCCCGCGCCATCGACGACAGAGCCGACCGAGACCGCCTCGGTCCAGGCGCCCGGCGTCGATATCCGGGCGCGTGGCGACGATGCCTCGGTCAATCTTCCCGGGCTGAAAATCGAGACCCAGGGCGATAACGCCAGCGTCCGTATCGGCGGCATCAACATCCAGTCCAAGGACGGACAGAATACCCGCACCGAAACCTCCAGCGTCAGCATCGACACCAACGACAACTCCACACGCGTGCGCACCCGTGCGCCGGGCGCCGCCACGCGCATGACCTACATCCTGGCCGACGATCAGCCTAGCAACGCCGGATGGCGCCAGGTGGGGTTCGAGGCTAGAGGGCCCAGCGGCGGCCCTATCGTGGTCGCCGTGGTCCGGTCCAAGGATCGCGAGAATGGCCGCATCTTCGACGACGCCAAGGATCTGGTGGCGCTGAACGTCGGCCGCTGACGCCTGTCGAAAGGCCCGGTTTTCCTCGCCCATCGGCGCGGATAAGGCCGTGCGGCTTGATCCCGGCGCGTCTTTGCGTCACCTGACCCCCCGACAAGCGATCAGGACACGCCCTTTGGCCGAGCGCACACCCAAGAAGAACGCCCCCCGCGCGTGGCAGCGCATGCTGTCAGGCCGTCGTCTGGACCTGCTAGACCCCTCGCCCTTCGACATCGAGATCGAAGACATCGCCCACGGCTTGGCCCGCGTCGCCCGCTGGAACGGCCAGACCATTGGCGAGCACGCCTTTTCGGTCGCCCAGCACTCGTGCGTCGTCGAAGAGATCGCCGCCCACATCAAACCCGGCCTGGACCCCAAATGGCGCCTGGCCGCCCTGCTGCACGACGCCTCCGAATACGTCATCGGCGACATGATTTCGCCGTTCAAGGCGGCCCTGGGTTCCGGCTACAAGGACTTCGAGGCTCGGCTGGAGGCCGCCATCCACCTGCGATACGGCCTGCCGCCCAAGACGCCGCAGACGATCAAGACCCTGATCAAGAAGGCCGACAAGGCCTGCGCCTTCTTCGAGGCGACGCAACTGGCCGGGTTCACCGAAAAGGAATCGCTCGGCTTCTTCGGCAGCCCGCCCGAGGGCTACAGCCTGACCAT
This sequence comes from Brevundimonas sp., assembly GCF_041648115.1. Lineage (GTDB taxonomy): Bacteria > Pseudomonadota > Alphaproteobacteria > Caulobacterales > Caulobacteraceae > Brevundimonas. The sequence goes on along the minus strand of NZ_JBAZPR010000004.1, from coordinate 122,760 downwards.
CGAGCCCCAGCCCGCTCCGGTCGCGCAAGCTCGCTATCTGGAACGCTACCGCGTCCTCGCCGGGGCCGTCGGCCTGATCCCCGCCGACGACGCCTGGCACACGGAATAGAACCATGACGCAGGGGGCGGAGGGCGGCGTTCGCATCGGTCTGTCGGCGGTCGTCATGACCCTGAAGGCCCGCCAGGCCGTCGTCCTGACCACCCCGGCCGAGGACTGCGCGCGCGCCCTGCCCTTCGGCCCGTTCGATCCCGTTCGCGATCGCACGTTCGAACGCGCCCTGCGTGACTTCGTGACAGCCCAAACTGGGTTCCGCCTGGGCTTCGTCGAACAGCTCTACACTTTCGGGGATGCGGGCCGCGCCTCCCCCCGCGCTACGCCCGGCCCCGGCCGCCACCGCGAGGTCTCCGTCGGCTATCTGGCCCTGACGCCCGACGCCGCAGAGGGCCAGACCCACGACGCACGCTGGGACGCCGTCTTCGATTTCTTTCCCTGGGAAGACCGCCGTGGCGACCATTCCGCCGTACTGACCAACGGCCTGCTCGCCTGGGCCGCCGGCGACGAACACCGCCTGGCCCGCGCCCGCGCCCTGTTCGCCCTGACGCCCGAGCACCGCTGGAACGAGGAAAGGGTGCTGGAGCGCTACGAACTGCTCTACGAGGCGCGCCTGGTCGCCGAGGCCTGGCGCGACGCCAGTCAGCCCCCGCCCCAGCCGATGCCCGGCCGCATCATGACCTCGGATCACCGACGCATCCTGGCGACCGCTCTTGGCCGCCTGCGCAGCAAGCTGAAATACCGCCCGGTCCTGTTCGACCTGACCCCCGGCGTCTTCACCCTGTCCCAGCTTCAGGCGGGCGCCGAGGCCGTCTCGGGCCTCAGCCTGCACAAGCAGAATTTCCGTCGGGGGGTGGAGCGAACGGGCCTGGTCGAACCCACCGGACAGCTCTCCTCAACCACCGGCGGCCGTCCCGCCGAACTGTTTCGATTCAAGGGCGTGGACGCCCAAACCGGCGCCGCGCCAGGCCTGTCCCTGCCCGCTCAAAGATAGCGTCGGATTTCTTTCACAGACGGGTTGCGAAGCGCTGCGGCTCCGATTAGAGAAGCCCCTCGCTCGACCAAGCGATATCGGCGCCGCGGAGAGGTGGCAGAGTGGTCGAATGTACCGCACTCGAAATGCGGCGTGCCTGGAAGGGTACCGTGGGTTCGAATCCCACCCTCTCCGCCATCCGTCAGCCCGCCGCTGACAAACGCCAAGATTCCGAAATCGTTGAAGTTTGAAGCGTGCCGCGACAGCACGTCGCGCGCGCTGTCGCCTTTCCCCGCACAAGGAAAAGAGGCGGCCTTTCGACCGCCTTTTCCAGAATGATTCTTGATTCAAAAGACGAGCCGCCTCAGCGGCTCGTCATTCCGATCAGAAGCGATACCGCGCGCCGACGTAAACCTGGCGACCGGTGTGGTGATAGACATAGGTGCTGTCACGCGGTCCACCGATGTCGCCGTGGTTCTGACGGTTCTCCTCGTCCGTCAGGTTCAGCCCTTCGATGGAGACGCTGAGTTTTTCCGTCAGGTTGTAGGACGCCGAGGCGTCGATGGTCGTCGTTTCCGACTTGCCTTGATAGGGGATCAAGCCGAGAGCGCCGTTCGAGCCTGGCACGTTCTGGAAATAGGAGTCGCGATAAGCGGCCGAGACACGGGCGTTGAGCTTGCCGTCGTCATAATAAAGCGTGGCGTTCCACGCCTTCGGCGACAGGTTGACCAGATCCGCAGTGACGAAGACGGTGCAGGCTGGCGTCGTGCAGTAGTCGATTTCCGATTCGACATGGGTATAGTTCAGCTGTGTGCCGAAGTTCGAGAACAGGCCCGGCAAGAAGCTGAAGGTTTGTTGATAGCTGACCTCAAAGCCCTTCAGGGGGCCGCCGGGCGTGTTGGACGGCGTGCTGAACTGGAAGGTCGCGCCCGCCGGGCGCGCTCCAGCGGGGAAGGCGATGGGATTCAAAGCCGTCAGATCGCTGTAGAGCACCGGCTCCGCCGTGGTCTGCACATAGGTCGAGATGTCCTTGTAGAAATAGGCGAAGGACAGCAGGGCCTCGGGCGCGAAATAATACTCGATGGACAGGTCATAGGTCTTGGCCCGGAACGGATCGAGCTCGACATTGCCCAGCGAGGCCGTGTTAGTCGCGGCATTGGCGGCGCTGAGCGCGAAGACAGGCGGCAGGCTGGTGACCGGCGGACGCGACATCACCTTGGCCGCGGCAAAGCGGACGATGAGGTTCTCGTAAGGCTCGATGGACAGGTTCAGCGACGGCAGGGTGTCTTTGTACTCGTTCACACCGATGACCGGTGTCGCGACACCGCCGACATTGGAGTAGCCAATAGCTTCGACCTCGGTCTTCACCTGACGAACACCGACGTTCCCGCGGAAGGGTACGCCCATGACCTCGGTATTCCAGTCGGCCTGGATGTATCCGCCAGTGTCCTTCTCTGTCACTTCGCGCCAGTTGCCGTAGGTGGTGGGGTTGCCGTTCAGTCCGATCAGGCGGAAATCACCACCCGCGACGCCGGTGTCGCAGTTGCAGTTATAGTTCCAGACGCCGGCAAGCGCAGCCAGATCCGGTCGAACCCAGGACGTGGCGGAGCCGGCGGGAAGGTCCAGGTTCTTGCCGAACCCTTGAAGCAGGTTCGTCACGGAAGCCATGGTCACACCTGTAGGCAAGGCCGGAGCGCCATTGGTCAATCGCGCGAAGTTGCGACTGTTGGATTCGAATTCCTTGCGGCTGACACCAGCCTTCAGCGTCAGCCAGTCGTTGACCTCGAACTTGAAGCTGGCTTCGCCCGTCGTGTAGATATTTTCTTGGAAGTTTGAGCTGGATCGCAGTTCCGAACGTGGTTGCGCACCCGTCGGTCCCACGATCGTCCATTGCGCCGGGTCGGCGACGTCGAAGCCCCAGTTGATGGCCGGCAGGTTCCGGTTCTCGCGGAAATCGTAGGAATAGCCATCGACGTTCTGGCGATCGATGATGGCGCTGACCTGCACCGGGTTGCCGAAGGTCGATTCCGCACGTCCGATCAGACCGCTGAAGCTCAAGCGATCCGAGAACTCGTGCTCGACCCCAAAGGTCATTTGCTTGAACTCGGTCTTCAGGACATCGAATCGCTGCTCACTGCGGATGTCCATGTCGTCCAGCTGAGCGTAGACCATCTCATTGGTGGCGGGATCGATCTCGAAGTCGATGATATCGACCTGAGGCTTGCCGCCCTGATCGGCGCCGCGGCTGAGCGACCAGGCCTGAAGAAAATTCTCGCTGCGGGTCGAGTCGAGCTTCGAATACAGCATGTCCATGGTGAACAGCGTGGGGCCGTTGCCTGGGCGCGCCTGCAGCGAGAGGGTCGCGCCCAGACGTTCCTGGCTGTGTTCAAGGCTGCCGTAACGGGGAATGCGCGGGTGATAGACGAGGTTCGCGTTTGGAAGCACGCCGACGTTCTGGAAGCCGCCGTCGTTGGATGTCGGGAATCCGGGGTTGGGACCCGCCGGCCCCCAGCGAACCGAGCTGAAGCCCTCTTCCAGGCTGTCGCGCTCGCTGTAGGCGATGGAGAACAGGGCGCCGAGTTGGTCGTCGGCCCAAGTGTTGGAGACCAGGGCGGCGAAGCGCGGGCTCCAGTCCTCGGACAGGTCGTTGTAGCCGTACTGGCCAGACACGGCGCCCTGGAAGCCGGGCTTGTCGAACGGGCGGCTGGTGGTCAGATCGACGGTTGCGCCCAGAGACCCTTCCTCGACCTCGGCCGAGGCAGTCTTGCGGACCGTGATGTTGTTGAACAGCTCGGAGGCGAAGACGTTGAAGTCGAAGCCGCGACCACGGTTCACGCCGCCCGAGGAATCGGTCGCGCCGGTCGAGGACTGGGCCTCGATGCCGTTGATGCGGGTGCGAGTGAACTCCGAGCTCAGGCCACGCACGGTGATCGAACGCCCCTCGCCCGCATCGCGGTCGATGGAGACGCCGGGGATGCGCTGGATGGATTCGGCCAGGTTGGTGTCGGGGAAGTCGGCGATGTCTTCGGCCGAAATAGCGTCGACGACGCCGGCTTCGCGGCGCTTGATGTTCAGGGCGTTCTGCAGGCTGGCGCGGAAGCCGGTGACGACGATGTCGTCGACTTCGGCGGCGTCGGCGTCCTGAGGCGCGGCGGCCTCGGGGGTCTGTTCGGCCGTCTGGGCGGCGGCGTCATGCGCCATCATGGCTAAAGCGAGCGCGCCCAGCGAGGCGGTGGCGACCAGCGCATGGCGCGCAAATTTATGGCGTTGGGTCATTCTCGTGTCTCCTCCCAAGTGTGGCGTATCGAGGATCGGAATGTCCTCGTTCAAGCCGCCCGCTGCTGGCGGACGACACCGGTGTCAGCGCTCGTTTGCCAAGCTGCTGCTACCGGTGTCATAAATGTTTTAGGCACAGTTGCCGGCGTGTGGCAAGAACGTGGCCGTCTTGATCTCCAATTTGTAATCTACCGGCGACGACGGTGATCCACGGCGTCTGAACCAAGACCAAACGCGCAAGACGCTGGCGACGGGAGGAAATAATGTCCATTAATATCCGCATCTTGAATGCCGGCTTGCTGATCTTGGATCATGCCGCGCTCCACGATTGCTCGCGATGATCACGCGACGTTCCGCCATCGTCGCGGGCCTTGCCGGCGCCGCCCTGCCCCTCGCCGCAAGGGCCGATTCTCGCGATCCCCAAGCCCAGACCACGACAGGTCCCGTCGTCGGGGTTCGACGCGAAGGAATCAGCGTCTTCAAGGGCGTGCGTTACGGCGCGCCGACGCGACGTTTCCAGCCGCCGGAGCGCCCGACGCCGTGGCGCGAGCCGATGCGCACGACGGCCTATGGCGCGGCCAGTCCCCAGCGAGGCGACGAGGCGAATCAAAGCGAGGACTGCCTGTTCCTGAACGTCTGGACGCCGGGGGGCGACGCCGCCCGACGGCCGGTGATGGTCTATATCCACGGCGGCGCCTATTCGAGCGGATCGGGATCGGACCCGCTGTATGACGGCGCACGGCTGGCGGCGCGGGGCGACGTGGTGGTGGTCACGCTGAACCACCGGCTGAACGTCTTCGGCTATGCCTATCTGGCGCGGTTGGCGCCGGGGTTCGAGGACTCGGGCAATGTCGGTCAGCTGGACCTGATCCTGGCGCTGCAATGGATGCGGGACAATATCGCGGCCTTTGGCGGCGACCCGTCACGGGTCATGCTGTTCGGCCAGTCGGGCGGAGGCGCAAAGATCGCGACCCTGATGGCGACGCCCGCAGCCCAAGGCCTGTTCCATCGCGCGGCGACCATGAGCGGTCAGCAGGTGACGGCGTCCGGCCCGATCAATGCGACGACGCGGGCGACGACCTGGCTGAAGGCGCTGGGTCTGACGCCGGATCGGGCGACTGAAGCGGCGACCATGCCGGTCGAGCGGTTGCTGGAGGCGCAAGGCGCCGAGGATCCGATCCTGGGGTTCGGCGGCCTGTATTTCGGGCCTGTGCTGGATTTCCGCACCCTGCCCCGCCACCCCTTCTATCCCGACGCCGCACCGCTGGGCCGGTCGATCCCGATGATCATCGGCAATACGCGCGAAGAGACGCTGGGCTTCATGGGCGACGATCCTCGGAACGTAGGCCTGACGTGGCAGACCCTGGCGGCACGACTGTCGCCCGGCGTGATGCGGATCGACATCACGCCCGAGGCGGTGATCGCCGGCTATCGCGCCATGCATCCCGACTGGTCGCCCGATCAGGTGCTGATCGCCGCGACGACGGCGGGCCGGTCCTGGCGCGGGGCAGTGATCGAGGCCGAGGAGCGGGCCAAGGCCGGGGCGCCCGCGTGGGTCTATCAGCTCGACTTCCCAGGCGAGTTGGCCTCGGGCCGCAAGGGCGCCTTCCACACCGCAGACATCCCTCTGGTGTTCGACAATGTCGAGGCAGCCGGCTCGCGGACGCGGGGACCGGGCGCGCAAGGTCTGTCGGACCGGATGAGCGACGCCTTCATCGCTCTGGCCCGCGACGGCGATCCGAACAATGCCGGCCTGCCGCGCTGGCACCGCTACGAACTGCCGCGCCGCCAGACCATGCTGATGGACGTGCAGCCGCGCATGGCCGACGACCCGCGCGGCGACGAACGGGCCTTCTTCTCGGCCATCCCCTACATTCAGCCGGGAACCTAGAGCGCGAAATCCAGACGACCTGCCCAGGCGCGAACCAGATCAGGCCAGACCTGGGCGGGCTTGCCCTGGATCAGGCGGACGCCAAAGCCGTGGCCGCCTTCCTGGAACAGATGCGCCTCGACCGGGACGGCGGCGGCCTTGAGCGTGGTCAGCAGTAGCAGACTGTTTTCGACCGGCACCGAGGCGTCGTCGAGGGCGTGCAACAGGAAGACGGGCGCCGCGCCGCGCCAGTCCATCCGCTCCAGCGAATAGGCCGCGATCCGCGCCGGCGACGGCGTCTCGCCCAACAGGTGGGTGCGCGATCCGGCGTGGACATGCGGGTCCGCCATGGTCGCCACCGGATACATCAACACGGTCAGGTCGGGGCGGAGAGACACAGCATCGGCGGCGTCCTCGGCCGCATAGGTCGCATCCGTCCGCGCACTGGCCAGACCCGCCAGGTGTCCACCGGCCGAGGCGCCAAGGACCGCGATCTTCTGCGGATCGACGCCATAGTCGGCGGCGCGGCTGCGGATCAGGCGGATCGCGCGCTGGGCGTCCTGAAGCGGCGCGTCGGCTCCAGCGGCCCATCCGTCGGCCGGCAGGCGATAGCGCAGCACGAAACAGGTCGTGCCGCTGGCCGCGAAGACGCGCGCGACATCGTAACCCTCCTTGTCCAGCACCGCCCAGCGGTAGCCGCCGCCGGGGATCAGCAGCATGGCCGATCCGCTCGGCCGCTCCGGTCGGAAAACGGTCAGGATCGGGTCGGTCGTATATTGGGCGTAACGGTCGTGGAAGGCGGGATCGGTCGAGCGCTCGGGCACGATCGGCGTGACCGTCACCCCCTGCCCGCCCGGCGCCCCGTCGGGCCACAGGTGGATGATCTCGGTCGGATCGGGCGGGCCGGCGCGTCCGCCGTCGGCGATCGTCTGCGCCCGTGCGCCGTTGACGCTCAAGGCCATCCCGGCCCCTGCGGCCAGACCCAGAAGCGTCCTGCGTTCCATATCCATCGTCATGCTCACATGCTGAAAAGACGACGGCCGGACGATCGCTCGCCCGGCCGCCATCCTCGATACGTCGGGGCCTATGCCCCAGCGCCGTTCGTCAGACCTTGGCCGGCTCGTACTTCGGCATGATCAGGTGGATGACCAGAAGCGCGATCAGATAGACCGAACCCGCCACGATGAAGATGGGCGTATAGGTGCCGATCTTCTCCAGGATCTGGCCGACGTATTTCGAGAAGACCATCCCCCCGATACCGCCCAGCATCCCGCCGATGCCGACCACCGATCCCACGGCCTTGCGCGGGAAGACGTCGCCCGGCAGGGCATAGAGGTTGGCCGAGAAGCCCTGGTGAGCCGCTGTGGCCAGGCCGATGATCAGGACCGCGACCCACAGGTTCGACGCCTCTGCGGCGAACATGACCGGCACAGCCAAGACGGCGCACAACAGCATGGTCATCTTGCGCGCCTTGTTCAGGCTGATGCCCATATGCATCATCCGCGACGACAGCCAGCCCCCGCCAACGGAACCCACGTCCGACAACAGATAGATGGCGACGATAGGCGGACCGAAGGTCTTCAGGTCCAGACCGTAACGCTTGCCCAGGAAGTCCGGCAGCCAGAACAGGAACATCCACCAGATCGGATCGATCAGGAACTTGCCCGCCGCATAGGCCCAGGTTTCCTTGACGGTGAGCAGCTTGAGCCAGCCCACCTTCTCGTCCGTGTCGGCGGGATCCTGTTCGATATAGGCCAGTTCAGTCGCGGACAGGCGCTTTTGCTCGCGCGGCTTGCGATAGACCAGCAGCCAAATCGGCAGCCAGATCAGACCCAATGCGCCGGTAATGACAAAGGCCATTTGCCAGCCGAAGGACAGCACCAGGATCGGCACGATCAGGGGCGTGACGATGGCCCCGATATTGGTGCCCGCATTGAACAGGCCGGTCGCCAGCGCGCGTTCCTTCTTGGGGAACCACTCGGTTACGGCCTTGATACCGCCGGGGAAGCCCCCGGCCTCACCGGCGCCCAGCACCATCCGTGCCATGATGAAGTGGGACAGATCGCGCGCCCCGGCATGCAGGATATGGCCCACCTGCCAGATGGCGAACGCAATCCCCAGGCCCCAACGGGCGCCGATCTTGTCCATAAGCCGGCCCCAGATCGCATAAAACAGCGCGTAGGTGGCCTGGAAGTAGAAGACGATGTCGGCATAGTCGGTCTCCGACCAGCCCATCTCGACGGAGAGGGTCGGCTTGAGGAAGCCGATCATCTGCCGGTCGACGTAGTTGATGACCATGGCCGCGAACAGCAGCCACATGATCAGCCACCGGTATTTGCCCGGTGAAGGCGCCTTGATCTGAATCGGCGGCGCGACGGAAGCGTCTGACATGGTTATGAAAACCCGTTCCTAAATTTCCTCGACGCGTCCCTTGCTCTTTCCGTCCCTGAACGGCGGCGGGGTTGACGTCCGATGATGTTTACTTGGCCTCGGCCCTGACGACCGAACAATGAAGTTCTGCGATACCCTTGAAGATGCACACGGCCTCGTCGCCCGCGTGGACACGGTGGACGCCGGTGACGGCGCCGGTCGAGACCAGCGTGCCCGCCTTCAGCGGACGGCCCCAACGCGCGCAATGCTCCAGCAGGAAGCGCACCGATTCCATAGCGCCGCCGGCCAGCGAGGGCGAGCCGCCCGTGCCGACGCTGGCGCCGTTGATGACGGTCTCGACCTCGATGCCGTCCAGGCGCTCGCGCCAATTCTCGACCTCGGGACCGATCATCAGCCCACCGTTGTTGCCGAAATCGGAGGCGACGACGGCCGAACCCAGCTCATTGATCGCCGACAGCGGGCTGCCAGCCAATTCGACGCCGACGAAGACCTTGTCCACGGCGGCCGTGGCTTCTTCAATGGTCCAGTCCGTCTTGGCGGGATCGGCGTCTGCGCCGATGCGGGCGATGAACTCCGATTCGACGGCGGCGAACCCGCCCTCGATCTCGGGCAACGGCACGACGGTGTCGCCGGGCGCGGGCCAGACGTTGCGGGCGAAGATCGCGCCGGCCAGGCGGTGAATGCCCAGTTTCGGCTGCTGCGCCGGCGGCACGCCGCCCACCTTCCAACCCACGACCTCATCGGGGAATAGGCCGATGGCGATGTCCTGAATGGCGTAGGATTCGGCCATGCTCTGAGGAATCACGCCTGGATAATCGGGTGTGTTGCGCGCAGCTAGGCGCGCTGCGACGAACTGCTGTGCGATCGCGGCGGGATCTGCCGACAGCGCATCGGCTTGGCTCGCGAGAGAAGGGGTCGAAGTCAAAAGGGTCGCCTCGTGAATAAGCTTCGATAAGAGCGACGAAGGAAACCGGTGTCAATGCGCTTTAGCAACGCCCCATGGCGCTGACGGCGAGTCGCGGCTATGCCTTTGCGTTGCACAGAGGGAAGGAGCCGAACCTTGGCTCAAGACGATCCGCGATCCGGCAAACCGGGCAAGCGGGCCACGATCAACGATGTCGCCAGAGAGGCGCAGGTCTCCAAGAAGACCGTCTCGCGGGTCATCAACCAATCGCCGTTCGTCAAGGAAGACACGCGCGAACGGGTCAACGCCGTCATCAAGACCCTGGGCTTCACCCCCGATCCCCAGGCGCGCGGCCTGGCGTTCCGGCGCTCGTTCCTCGTTGGCCTGATTTACGACAACCCCAGCCCGACCTATGTCGTGAACATGCAGCAGGGTGTGCTGGATGCGCTGAAGGGTTCGGGACTGGAGCTGGTCGTCCACCCCTGCAACCGCAACTCCCCTACCCTGCTCGAGGACATTCGAGGCTTCGTCGAGCGCCAGCGTCTGTATGGCGTCATCATGCCGCCGTCGGTGTCGGAGGACAAACAGGTCATCGACCTGCTGCGGGACCTGGACTGCCCCTATGTCCGCATCGCCTCGGTGGCGCTGGACGAGCCGCAGGCCATGGTAGTCACCAACGACTGGATCGGCGCGGCCGAGGCGGCGGCGCATCTGGCCGACCTGGGGCACAGGCGAATCGGCCTGGTGCGCGGCCCGGACCTGTTCCGGTCGTCGGCCGTGCGGGGCAAGGGCTTCCTGGACGCCCTGGCCGAGCGGGGCATACCGCTGGACCCGGCCTATGACTTCAAGGGCGCCTATACGTTCGAATCGGGCGTCGAGGCCGGGCACGCCCTGCTGGCGCTGGATACGCCGCCGACCGCCATCTTCACCCTGAACGACGACATGGCCATCGGCGTGATGCAGGCGGCGCGGGATCGTGGGCTGGAACTGCCGCGCGACCTGTCGCTCGTGGGCTTCGACGACCTGCCAATGGCGGCGCGGGTCTGGCCCAATCTGACGTCGGTGCGCTTGCCGATCCGCGACATGGGGCGGATGGCGGCCGAGAAACTGCTGGCGCCGATGCGCGGCGTCGATCCGGCCAAGATGCAGCAGCCGGAAGTCCGACCGGCCCTGGTGGTGCGCAAGTCGGCGATTCCTGCGGCCTGAAAGAAGGTCGGTCGGCGCGCGTGATCGCGCGCCGACCTCTAGGCCTTAAGCCGTTTCGAGAACGGACTTGGCGGCGAGAACACTCTTCAGATAGTCGCGGATGCCTTCGTCGGTGGCGTTGGCGAAGAAGTATTCCTGGAAGCGCTCGCCGGCGATGGCCGCCTTCAGCAGATCCTGGTCCATCGTCTTCAGCACCGTCAGCATGTCGTGGCAGGTCACGGCCTTCAGGTCGCTGAGCACGCCGCGGTTCTTGCGCATGATCTCGGCCCGCTCACGCGGATAGCCCAGGCCGCGTTCGCCTTCGAAGAGCTTGCGATAGACGTCCTGCAGGTTCAGTTCCGCCGCCCAGCCAAAGCCCTTGGCGTAAGGCATGGAGATGGCGTTGCCGTCATTGATCTGGCCGAACAGGAAGGCGTCGGTCGGGTCGATGATCAGGCCGCAGAAGACGCCCGGCATGCTGTTACAGGCCAGCATCGATCCCGTGCCCGTGCCGCAGCCGGTGACGACGAAATCGGCGGCGCCCGAGTTCAGCAGGATGGCGGTCAGGACGCCGTTCATCACATAGGTCAGCGAGGCCTTATCCTCGGCCGCATACATTCCATAGTGGAAGACTTCGTGGCCCAGGGGCTCCGCGACGGCGGTCAGCGCGGCATGCACCATCTCGCTTTTGGCGGCCTGGCTGTTTTCGATGATGAGAGCGATCTTCATGGGGGAATCCTCAAGACGGTGGCGAAGCGATGCCGAACAGATGTCGGCGATTATGGTCTAATCCATTGCATCATAATATGACACCGGTTACCTAGTCCACAGAAGGACGGACGCAAGATCCGTCACTGTGGCTCGCGGTGCGAGTTCCTAGGGAGACGGCATGTACGACCCCATGTACGACAAAGTCTATCAGGCGACCCATCCCGACATGATGGACGGCGCCTCGAACCAGAAGCTGCGGGATCGCTATCTGATCGAGGGTCTGTTCGTTTCGGGCAAGATCAGCCTAAACTATTCCCACCACGAGCGCATGATCATCGGCGGCGCGACACCGGCCGAGACCGCCCTGAGCCTGCCCACCCATTCCGAGCCGCCGTCACTGGCCGGCGCGCCGTTCTTGCAAGCCCGCGAACTCGGCGTGGTCAATATCGGCGGCGCCGGTTCGATCACCGTCGACGGAGAGACCATCGAACTGGGCTTCCGCGACGGCCTGTATGTGCCGATGGGGTCGAGCGAGGTCAGCTTCGCCTCGAACAACGCCGCCGAGCCCGCGAAATTCTATCTGGTCGCCACCCCGGCCCACGCCCGCTACAACCTGACCAAGATCTCGATCGACGAGGCCGTGCCGCTGGAAATGGGCGCGCTGGAGACATCGAACGAACGGACCATCTACCAGTATGTCGTGCCGGCCAAGGTGAAGTCCTGCCAGCTGCTGCTGGGTGTGACGGTGCTCAAGCCTGGCTCGGTATGGAACACCATGCCGCCGCACATTCACGACCGCCGCTCGGAAGCCTATCTCTATTTCGGCCTGGGCGAGGACGACCGCGTCTTCCACTTCATGGGCGAACCGGACAAGTCGCGACACATCGTCATCGCCGACGGCGAGGCCGTGATCTGCCCGCCGTGGTCGATCCACACGGGCGCAGGCACGTCGAACTACACCTTCATCTGGGGCATGGGCGGTGAAAATCTCGACTACACCGACATGTACAAGCTCGACATCTGCCAGTTGAAGTAATCAGGACAAGAGGAAGAAAAACATGAGCAATCCGTTCGACCTAACCGGCAAGGTCGCCCTGGTCACCGGCGGCAATGTGGGCCTGGGTCAAGGCATCGCCCTGGCTTTGGCAGAAGCCGGCGCCGACATCGTCTCGGTCGCCCTGTCGGAGTCCGACGACACGGTCGCCAAGGTCCAGGCCCTGGGCCGTCGCGCCCACGCCATCAGCGCCGACCTGACCTCGATCGAGCCGGTCGAGCGCGTGGTTCAGGAAGCCCTGGCCGCCATGGGCCGGATCGACATCCTGGTGAACAACGCCGGCCTGATCCGTCGCGCTGATGCGGTGGACTTCACCGAGGCCGACTGGGACCTCGTGATGAACATCAACCTCAAGACGGTCTTCTTCATGAGCCAGGCGGTCGCCCGCCTGTTCATCAAACAGGGCGAGGGCGGCAAGATCATCAACATCGCCTCCATGCTGTCCTTCCAGGGCGGCATCCGCGTGCCCTCCTACACCGCCTCCAAGTCGGGGGTCGCCGGCCTGACCAAGCTGATGGCCAACGAGTGGGCGCCGCACCGCATCACCGCCAACGCCATCGCCCCCGGCTATTTCGCCACGGCCAACACCCAGGCCCTCCGCGAGGATCCGGTGCGTTCGGCCGAGATCCTGGGGCGTATCCCCGCCGGTCGCTGGGGCGAGCCTTCGGACTTGGGCGGCGCAGCCGTCTTCCTGGCCAGCCGGGCCTCGGACTATGTCCAAGGCGCCATCCTGCCGGTCGACGGCGGCTGGCAAGCACGCTGATCTAAGGCTAGCCTTCCGACCATGACAGACCACGCCTCGGGCGGCAGGATTCTTTGCTTCGGCGAGATGCTGCTGCGGTTCTCGCCCAACGACAACGAACTGCTGATGCAGTCCCCCGCCCTGACGATCCGTCCGGCGGGGGCCGAGGCGAACGTCGCCGTGTCGCTGGCCCGCTTCGGCGCGCCAACCGGGATGGCGACGGTCCTGGCCGACAATGCGCTTGGCCGAGGCGTGCGCGACGAGGTGCGCAAGCACGGCGTCGACACCTCGCAGGTTGTGTTCAAGCCGGGCCGCATGGGCCTGTATTTCCTGACGCCCGGCGCCGTGCGTCGTCCGTCGGAAGTGCTTTACGACCGCGCCGGTTCGGCCTTCGTCGAGCATGTCGATACGGCCTTCGACTGGGATCAGTTGCTGGACGGGGTCGAATGGTTGCACGCCTCGGGCGTGACGCCGGCGACGGGGCCGAACGGCTCGGCCGCCGCCGTGGCCATCATCGAGGCTGCCGTCCGCAAGGGCGTGAAGGTCAGCTATGACGGCAACTTCCGCGGCAAGCTGTGGGAACAGTGGGACGGCGATCCGCCCGCCACCCTGGGAAAGATGCTGGCCGGCGCCACGGTCGCTTTCGCCGACGACCGTGACTTCGCCCTGGTGCTGAAGACCAGGTTCGACAGCGCCGATCCGGCCGTTCGCCGTCGCGAGGCCGCCAAGGCCGCCTTCGCCGCCTTCCCCCGCCTGCAACGAATCGCCTGCACCCTGCGCGTCCAGGAAAGCGTCGCCGACCAGGCCTTGTCGGCGGTTATGCTGACGCGCGACGGCGATGGGGTGATCGAGACAAACGCCGAGGCCATTCAAATGGCTGGCGTCGTGGACCGCGTCGGCGGCGGCGACGCCTTCGCCTCCGGCGTGCTGTTCGGACTGTGGAGCGGATGGTCGGATCAGGAGGCGCTGGACTTCGGCCTGGCCGCCGCCGGGCTGAAGCACTCCGTGCCCGGCGACTTCAATCTGTTCACGGCCGACGAGGTGCGCGCGGCCATGGGCGACGGCGGGTTCGATATCCGCCGCTGAGGCCGCAAACATCGTGATGTTGGTGGAGGCTGCGTGGAGAAGTCCATGCGGCCTTTTTCATTGACGACGAAGCACTAGGAAACCGGTGTCAGTCATGCTTGAGTAACGCTTCGAAACGGTCGCCAAGAACCGTCCGAGGTCACACCAGGAGTTCCCATGTCCGTCACGTCCATGAACCGCCGCGCCCTGCTGGCCGCCGGCGCCGCCGCCACCTTCGTCGCCGCATCCGGCCCCGCCTTCGCCCAGACCTCTCCCGAGCGCGCCGCCGTCTTGGACGCCATGAAGCGCGCCGCCCGGTTCATGAGCGAGGAGGCCGCCGTCGAGGGCGGCTATGTCTGGCAATATCTGCCCGACTTCTCGCGCCGCTGGGGCGAGCTGGAAGCCAGCCCGACCATGATCTGGGTCCAACCGCCCGGCACCGCGACCGTAGGCCACCTGTTCCTGGACGCCTATCACGCCACCGCCGACGAATATTACTATGAGGCCGCCAAGAAAGCCGCCGATGCCCTGGTCAAGGGCCAGCACCCATTGGGCGGCTGGAACTATGTCATCGACACCGCCGGCGAGGAGTCGCTGAAGGAGTGGTATGGCACGGTCGCCGCCAACGCCTGGCGGCTGGAAGAATACCACCACTACTATGGCAATGCGACGTTCGACGACGCGGGCACGGCCGAGGCGTCTCAACTTTTGCTGCGGGTCTATCTGGAGAAGAAGGACCGCAAATATCTGGCGCCGCTGAACAAGGCGATCAGCTTCGTGCTGGAGAGCCAGTACGAAAGCGGCGGCTGGCCCCAGCGCTATCCATTCGTCCAGAACGGCGGCCTGCATGGGCACGCGGACTATACCCCCTACATCACCTTCAACGACGATGTGGCGGGCGAGAACCTGGAGTTCCTGATCTACGCCTATCACGGCCTGGCGCGGAACGGCCGGGGCGACGCCAAGGTGCTGGACGCCATCAACCGCGGCATGGACATCTTCGTGAAGACCCAGCAGCCGCAGCCGCAACCGGCCTGGGGCTTGCAGCACTTCCCCGACACACTGAAGCCCGCCGGCGCCCGGACCATCGAGCCCCAGGCCTTCGTCACCCATGCGACGGGGACCAACATCAAGTCGATGCTGGGCTTCTATCGCCTGACCGGTGACCGGAAATATCTGGCGCGCCTGCCCGAGGCGATGGACTGGCTTGATCAGGTGGCGACCAAGCCGCCGCTGAACACGCCGGGCCGCACGCACCCGACCTTCGTTCTGGAAGGCGCCAACACGCCGATCTACATCCACCGACGCGGGTCCAACATCGCCAACGGCCAGTATTATTCCGACGACAACCCCACCAATCTGATCGTCCACTACGGCTCGTTCCGCAACGTGGACACCCCTGCCCTGCGCGCCGAATATGCGCGCCTGTCCGCCCTGCCGGTCGATGAGGCCACGCAAGGCTCGCCGCTGAAGGCGCGTCCCGGCTCGCTGAATCTGCCGAAATATTTCACGCTTCAGGACGTGGATGTCTGGGACATGTCCAGCGACGCCCGTCGTCCGACCCGTCCGCACGCGAACCGCGCCGCCGAGGTGATGGCCGGGCTGAACACACGCGGCTACTGGCCCACGCCGCTGACCACGACGTCCAATCCGTACAAGGGGCCTTCGCCCACGGCGGTGACCGGCGGCGAGTATCAGATGACCCGTGTCGGCGACCTGTGGGACACCTCGCCTTATCAGACGGATTTCCCGGTCGAGGGTGTCTCGACCTCGGTCTTCATCCGCAACATGGGCGACCTGATCGAGGCGTTGGGAGCGTAAGCCGCACATATCCCTCTCCCGTTGGGAGAGGGCTTGAGCCTCGGAGAGCCGCAGGCGATCCGTCAGGCGAAAGGGTGAGGGTCGGGTCTGCGACCTGGCCCACCACCCGACCCTCATCCGACCGCTTCGCGGCCACCTTCTCCCAACGGGAGAAGGAACAAGAAATCAGAGCGCCAGCATCTCGCGGGTGATGCCCTCGACCGACTTCGCCCCGGTCAAGGTCATGGCCACCCGCATCTCCTTGTCGAAAAGGTCGAGCAGGTTGGCGACACCAGCCTCCCCACCCGCCGCCAGCGCATAGACGAACGCCCGCCCCAGCAGGACGGCGTCAGCGCCCAAGGCGATGGCGCGCACCACGTCCAGGCCGTTGCGGATGCCGGAATCGACCAGGATTTTCAGATCGCCTTTCACCGCCTCGGCGATGGCCGGCAAGGCGCGGGCAGACGACAGCACCCCGTCCAACTGACGCCCGCCATGGTTCGACACCACGATGCCGTCGGCGCCGAAGCTGACCGCGTCACGGGCGTCCTGAGCGTCCAGAATGCCTTTGATGATCATCGGCCCGTCCCAGAAGTCGCGGATCCATTGCAGATCCTTCCACGAGATCGACGGATCGAAGTTGTTGGCC
The DNA here is from genome assembly GCF_041648115.1 of Brevundimonas sp. Taxonomy (GTDB): domain Bacteria; phylum Pseudomonadota; class Alphaproteobacteria; order Caulobacterales; family Caulobacteraceae; genus Brevundimonas. The sequence goes on along the minus strand of NZ_JBAZPR010000004.1, from coordinate 106,088 downwards.
AGCCAGCCGATATAGTCGGCCAGACCCGTCGGCTTGCCCAGATAGGCGGACACATTGCCCAGATCGTGCGGCCGGCCGTTCAGCCCCACGTCCCACGCCCAGGCCGGATGGGTCATGGCCTGGGCCATGCGGCGGATCTCGGCGTTGGGGCCACTCATGCCCGAATGGACGTCGCGGTAGCGGGCGCCGGGGGTGGGCATGTCCACGGTGAAGACCAGGGTCTTGACCCCGGCCGCCCTGGCGCGCTCCAGCGCATTTCTCATGAAGCCCCGGTCGCGCAGCACATACAGCTGGAACCACATGGGCCGGTCGATCGCAGGGGCCACTTCCTCGATAGGGCAGACCGAGACGGTGGACAGGGTGAAGGGCACGCCGCGCGACGCCGCCGCCTTGGCCGCCTGCACCTCGCCGCGCCGGGCGTACATGCCGGTCAGGCCGACGGGCGCGAGGATGATCGGCAGGCGCAGGGTCTCGTCGAACAACCGGGTTTCGAGGCTGAGGCTGGTCATGTCCTGCAGCACGCGCTGGCGAAGCGCGATGGCCTGCCAGTCCTCGACGTTGCGGCGCAGGGTCTGCTCGGCGTAGGCGCCGCCGTCGATATAATGGAACAGGAAGGGCGGCAGCTTGCGGCGCGCCGCCTCTCGGTAATCGCCCGGCGACGAGATGATCACGCGCCCGTCCTACTGGAAGTTGGCGAAGGCGCCGCCATCGACCAGCAGGGCCGCGCCGGACATGTAACCGGCCATGTCCGAAGCCAGGAAGGCGACGACCGAGGCGATGTCCTCAGGCCGGCCCAGCCGGCCCAGGGGAATGCGGCCTTCCATATATTCGCGCTTGGCCGGGTCGGCGAGATCGTCCTTGTTGATGTCAGTGGCGATGGTGCCGGGCAGGACCGAGTTGCAGCGGATGCCATGGCGACCCAGGGCGACGGCGCAGGATTGCATCAGGCTGTGCACCCCCGCCTTGGTCGGGGTGTAGTGGGTCTGCATCTCGCCGCCGACCAGGGCCGAGATCGAGCTGATAGCGACGATCGATCCACCCTCCCCTTGCTTCACCATCTGGTTCGCCGCCGCCTGCGTCATGAAATAGGCCCCGTGCAGATTGACCTCCATCGTGCGACGCAGGGTCTCGACCGGCATGTCGAGGAAGCCGTGGAAGGGGCAAATGCCGGCGTTGGACACGAAGACGTCCACGCGCCCGAACGCCGCGACGGCCGCGTTCACGAAGGTCGTGGCGCTGTCCGGCAGGGCTACGTCGGCGTCGACCACGATGGCCTTGCGACCCAGAGCCTCGATCTCGGCGACAACCTCGGCGGCGACGGCGTCGTCCTTGTAGGTATTGATGGCGACATTGGCGCCCTGGCGTGCGGCCTCTCTCGCCGTCGCCCGTCCGATACCCCGCGATGCGCCCGTGATCAGGACGACCTTGTTCTCAAGCAGCATGCGGGCTCCGGCGTTTCACTGTATTCAGGGTTTCGGCAGCCAACCGAGGTCGGCGCTGATGGCGTTGGCGGCGTCCGTGACAGTCTTGGTCAGTTCCGTCATCCGGGCGTCGGACATGTATTGGGCGGCCGAGGAGACGCTGAGCGCCGCGACGATATGGCCGTCCACCGAACGGATCGGGGCGGCGACGCAGCGGATCTGGTCCTCGTTCTCTTCCAGGTCGAAGGCGTAGCCCTTCTGGGCATAGCCGTGCATCCGCTCCAGCCAGACGGCGCGGGCCGACGAATCATAGGGCGCGCCCTCCGGCGCATAGAAGTCCATCCAGTCCGGCTCGGACTTGTCGAGAATCAGGGCCTTGCCCAGGCCCGTCGAGGCGATGGGATGGCGTTCGCCCAGGCGCGAGCCGATGTTGATGCGGCGGCGACCGGCGACCTTGTCCAGATAAAGAGCGTGGCGACCATCGAGCACGCCCAGGTGAACCGTGTCGTCGGTCTGGGCCGACAGCTGTTCCAGCCAGGGCCGGGCGACGCGCGGCAGGTGCATCTGCTGGCTGGCCGCATGGCCCAGTTCCAGCAATTTCGGGCCAAGAGAATATCCCTCACGCGGGCGGAACGACAGCAGACGACGATCCACCAGGGCCGAAGCCAGGCGGTGGGTCGTGCTGCGGGTCAGGTCCAGCTTCTCGGACAACTCGGCCAGAGGCAGCGAGCCCTCCATCAGGGCGTCGATCACATCCAGGCCGCGCAGCAGGGTCTGACTGCCGGACGCCTTGGCGCCGACTTCTTCTTCCCCATCGACCTGTGCGGTCTTGATTGACGTCACTCGTCCCATTTCGTAATCCTCATTCTCAGAATGTAGCAAAACACGCAAGCTTGTCCGGGGAACTGGGTTGAGTTTGACGCGGCGCACGGAGGAAAGCCAGTGAAATCCCGCATGATGGGAGCAAATCACCAAATGCCGGTGATTTCTCAATGAGCCGCCTGCCGAAGATCAAACACGTCCGCGCCTTCGTCGTGAAGAACGACGGAACCGGGGGCGGCGCCGACTATCATGACCAAGGCGACGGCCACTGGATCGATGATCATATCGCCACGCCGATGGCCAAATATCCCGAGTATCGCCAGAGCCGCCGCAGCTTCGGCATCAATGTGCTGGGCACGCTGGTGGTCGAGATCGAGGCCGAGAACGGCGTCGTCGGTTTCGCGGTGACGACCGGCGGCGAACCCGCCGCCTATATCGTCGAGAAACACCTGGCCCGCTTCCTGGAAGGCCGCGATCCGTCCGAGGTCGAGAAGATCTGGGACCAGATGTATTTCTCCACCCAGTATTATGGCCGCAAGGGTCTGGTGGTGAACGCCATCTCCGGCGTCGATCTGGCCCTGTGGGATCTGCTCGGTCGTCTGCGCCAGGAGCCGGTCTTCGCCATGCTGGGCGGCCCTGTCCGCGACGAGCTGACCTTCTACGCCACCGGCGCGCGGCCCGACAAAGCCAAGGAACTGGGCTTCATCGGCGGCAAGATGCCCCTGCACCACGGCCCCGCCGAGGGCGAGGAAGGCCTGCACAAGAACATCGCCGAGTTGGAGGCCATGAGGAACGCCTGCGGCGACGACTTCTGGCTGATGTTCGACTGCTGGATGGCGCTGGATCTGAACTACGCCACCCGCCTGGCCCATGAGGCCCACAAGCTGGGTCTGAAGTGGATCGAGGAGGCGCTGAGCCCCGACGATTACTGGGGCTATCAGGCGCTCAAGAAAGCCGCCCCCAAGGGGATGCTGGTCACGACTGGCGAGCACGAGGCCACCCGCTGGGGCTTCCGCATGCTGCTGGAAATGGAATGCTGCGACATCATTCAGCCCGACGTGGGCTGGTGCGGCGGCGTGACCGAACTGATCAAGATCTCCGCTCTGGCCGACGCCAAGGGCGTGCTGATGATCCCGCACGGATCATCCGTCTATTCCTACCACTTCGTCGTGACGCGCCATAACAGCCCGTTCGCGGAGTTCCTGATGATGGCCCCCGACGCCGACGAAGTCGTGCCCATGTTCCATCCCCAGCTGATCGGAGAGCCGGTTCCCGTAAACGGCAAGCTCAAGGTGCCGGATGCGCCCGGTTTCGGCGTCGAGCTGAACCGCGACGTCGCCCTGCATCGCCCCTACGCGCGCTAAGACGAAAGACACTTAAAGAATGAAACTGCTGCGTTACGGCCCTAGGGGCCAGGAAAAGCCGGGCACGCTGGACGCCGAGGGGCGCATTCGCGACCTATCGGGCGTCGTCGCCGACATCACGCCGGACCAACTGCATGGTGCGGCGCTTGAGGCGCTGAAGGCCATCGACCCGGCTACGCTTCCCCTGGTCGAGGGCGAACCCCGATATGGCGTGCCGGTGAACGGCAGCCGCAAGTTCATCGCCATCGGCCTGAACTTCGCCGACCATGCCGCCGAATCCAACCTGCCCATCCCGGGCGAGCCGGTGGTCTTCACCAAGGCCATCACCTGCCTGAACGGGCCGAACGATGACGTGATCATTCCGCGCGGTTCGGAAAAGACCGACTGGGAAGTCGAGCTGGGCATCGTGATCGGCAAGCCCGCCACCTACGTCACCCAGGACGAGGCGCTGGATCACGTCGCCGGCTATGTGCTGATCAACGACGTGTCCGAGCGCGCCTATCAGACCGAGCGCGGCGGCACCTGGGACAAGGGCAAGGGTTGCGACACCTTCGGTCCCGTCGGTCCCTGGATCGTCACTAGCGACGAAGTGGGCGACGTCCAGAACCTGGACATGTGGCTGGACCTGAACGGCAAGCGCATGCAGACCGGCAACACCAAGACCATGATCTTCGGCGTCGCCGAAATCGTCTCCTATTTGTCGGAGTTCATGACGTTGGAGCCCGGCGACCTGATCACCACGGGCACCCCTCCGGGCGTGGGCCTGGGCCAGAAGCCGCCGCTCTATCTGAAGGCCGGAGACACGGTTCGCCTGGGCATCCAGAAGTTGGGCGAACAGGGCCAGACCTTCGTGGAGTGGACGCGATGAGCGCTTATCAAGGGCGCTTCGCGGGCCGCACCGCCGTCGTCACCGGCGGCGCCTCGGGCCTGGGCAAGGCCTCGGCCGCCCGCATCGTCGCCGAGGGTGGCAAGGTCGTACTGTGGGATCTGAACGCCGATGCGCTGAAGGCGGCGGCCGAGGAGGTCGGCGCGACCCACGTCGTGGCCCTGGACGTCTCGGACGCCGACGCCGTCGCTGCGGCGGCCGAGGAATCAAACAAGGCCTTGGGCAGGATCGACATCCTGATCGCCTCGGCCGGCATCACCGGCGCCACCTTGCCGGTGCACGAGTTTCCGATCGACAGTTGGAAGCGCGTCGTCGACATCAATCTGAACGGCGTCTTCTACTGCTCGCGCGCCATCGTGCCCTTCATGCTGACCAACGGCTATGGCCGCATCGTCAACGTGGCCTCGGTCGCGGGCAAGGAAGGCAACCCCAACGCCAGCGCCTATTCGGCGTCCAAGGCCGGCGTCATCGGCTTCACCAAGTCGCTGGGCAAGGAACTGGCGGGCAAGGGCGTCATCGCCAACAGCCTGACCCCCGCCACCTTCGAAAGTCCGATCCTGGCCCAGATGCCGCAAAGCCAGGTCGACTACATGCGATCCAAGATCCCGATGGGCCGTCTGGGAGAAGTCGACGAGAGCGCCGCCATGGTCTGTTTCATGGCATCGGAAGAATGCAGCTTCACCACCGCCTCGACGTTCGACACGTCGGGCGGACGCACCACCTACTAGGGCGCGCGGGTGGGTTCGGATCTGCGTATCGTCGACGGCCACGTCCACCTGTGGGACTTGTCGCGTGCGCGCTACGGCTGGCTTCAGGACGATCCCCTGCCGAACAATCCGGCGGGGGACATGAGCCCCATCGCCAACGCCGACTATCTCCTGGACGACTATCTGGCCGATACGGCTGGATGGCGCGTGGACAAGATCGTCCACGTCGAGGCCGGCCAGCCGGTGGGCCAGCAGTTGGCCGAGACCGACTGGCTCCAGTCCATGGCCGATGACCGCGGCTACCCGCACGCCATCGTCGCGGGCGCCGACCTGCTCGATCCCGACCTCGATGCCCTGCTGGAGGCCCACGCGGCACGCCCGAACGTGCGCGGCGTGCGCCAGATCGTCTGCTGGCACGAGGATCCGCTGAAGACCTATACCGACCGCGACCTGCTGCGCGATCCGCAGTGGGTCAAGGGCTTCGCCAAGCTGGCGCGCCACGGCCTGTCGTTCGACCTTCAGCTTTATCCGTCGCAGATGGAGACCGCCGCCATCATCGCCGCGCGCCATCCCGACATTCCCATGATCGTCAACCATGCCGGCCTGCCGACCGACCGGGACGAGGCGGGCATGGAGCGCTGGCGCACGGGCCTGCGCCTGCTGGCCGCCCAGCCTCAGGTCTCGATCAAGATCTCGGGCCTGGGCATCACCGACCGCGCCTGGACACCTGACAGTATCCGCCCCGTCGTTCTGGAATGCATCGACGCCTTTGGGACCGAGCGAGCCATGTTCGCCTCCGACTTCCCCGTCGAAAGCGTCCACGGAACCTTCGACGCCTTCTATTCCGCCTTCGACGCGATCACGGCCGACTTCTCGGCCGCCGAACGCGACCGCCTGTTCGCCGCCAACGCCGAGGCGATCTACCGCATCTGACCCCCATTCCGCCGAAGCCGCATCAAGACGGCTAGGCCCCAAGGAAATCCAGGAGAGTATCCCCATGGCCATCGAGACCGACGCCGCCCACACCCCCGGCGGCCTTGCCAAACCCGCCGGTTCGCTGAAGGGCCCGCTGGCCTTCGCCATCGCATGCTTCCTGATCTGGGGTCTGGCCTATGGTCTGCTGGACGTGCTGAACAAGCATTTCCAGGAGACTCTGAGCATCAGCCAGGCCGACAGCGCCTGGCTGCAGATCGCCTATTTCGGGGCCTATCTGCTGCTGTCGATTCCGGCGGGCATGCTGCTGAATGCGCGGGGCTACAAGTTCGGCATCGTATCGGGCCTGGCGGTCACCGCCATCGGCGCCCTGTTGTTCATTCCGGCGGCTGGCGCGGGCGCCTTCCTGCCCTTCGTCGGCTCGATGTTCGTGCTTGCCGCCGGCCTGTGCATCCTGGAGACCAGCGCCGACACCTACGTCAATGTCCTGGGCGATCCGGCCAAGGCCTCGCAGCGTTTGAACCTGGCCCAGTCGTTCAACGCACTGGGCGTCTTCTTCGGTCCGCTGATCGGCGGCGCGGTCTTCTTCAGCCCGACCACGACCGAGGCTCTGGGCGGCGCGACCCGCTCGATCCAGATCGTCTATGGCCTGATCGCCGTCGGCGTGGTCCTGTTCGCCCTCGCCGTCTGGCGCGCCCGCCTGCCCGAGACCGGCCTGTCGGATCACGGCGGCGCGGTCGAAGGTGAGGCCCCCGCCCTGCCCCTGTCCAAACAGCCGCACTTCATCGCCGGCGTGATCACCCAGGCCCTCTACATCGGCGCGCAGGTCGGCATCGGCGCCTATTTCATCAATCTGGTGACCCACAACTGGCAGGGCCTGACGTCACAGCAAGGCGCCTTCATGTTGTCGCTGGCGGCCATCGGCTATCTGGTCGGCCGCTTCTTCGCCACCGCCCTGCTGCTGAAGGTCAAGCCCCGCGTCCTGCTGACCACCTATGGCGTGATCAACGTCGTCCTGACCCTGGTCGTCGCCGCCGGCATCGACAAGGTCTCGCCCATCGCCTTGCTGGCCGTCTTCTTCTTCATGTCCACCATGTTCGCCACCATCTTCGCCCTGGGCACCACTGGCTTGGGCGCCGGCACCAAGAAGGCCTCGTCCCTGATGGTTATGGCCATCGGCGGCGGCGTTCTGCTGCCCTGGCCCATGGGCAAGATCGCCGACCTCTACGGCGCCAACGTCGCCTTCCTGCTGCCCGCCGTCTGCTTCGCCGTCGTCGCCTGGTACGGCTGGAAGGGCGCCGGCCTTGGACTGAAGAAGGAAGCCGCCTGATGCGTCTTCGCACCGCCCTCCTCGCCTTCACCCTGCTGGCCGGTCCCACGGCCGCCTGCGCCCAGACGGTGACGCCTACCGCCGCCGTCGCGCCCGCCGCGACGATCGACAGGCACGCCCTGGTCACGCGCCACAACGTCAGCCTGACCGCCATCGACCGCCATGCCCCGATCATGCTGGGCAACGGCGACCTGGGCTTCACCGCCGACATCACCGGGCTTCAGACCTTCCCGGAACAGTATTCGGAACTGTCGCCCCTGCTGACCATGGCCCAGTGGGCCTGGCACAGCTTTCCCAATCCCAACGGCTATACCGAACAGGACGGCCTGATCGACGTGCCCGTGCCGGGTCGGGGCGAGCAACCCTATGCCTGGATGAAGTCGTGGGCGGTCGCCGAGACCCAGCCCGCCTACACCTGGCTGCGGGCCAATCCGCATCGGTTCTCGCTCAGCCGCATCGGCCTGACGTTCGCCAACGGCAGGCCGCTGGACTTCGCCAAGGTCGCCGACACGCGCCAGACGCTGGACCTGTGGTCCGGCGCCCTGACCAGCCGTTTCACCTATGACGGCCAGCCAGTCGAGGTCGTGACCCGGGTCCACCCGGCGCTGGACATGGTCATGGTCGAGATCGCCTCGCCCCTGGTCGCCGCCCAGGGTCTGGGCGTCCAGGTCCACTATCCGGGCGTGAACCCCGCCATCAATCCCGATCCGACAACGTTTGAGGCCTCTGGCGCGCAAAGCCTGAGCATCGTCGCCTCCGACACGGGCGACGTCCGCATTCGCCGCACCCTGGACGACACCACCTATTATTCCGGCATCACCGCCTCGGGTAAGATCGAACAGAGCGGCGCCGACGCCTTCCGCGTGGCCGCCGCTGGTCGCGAGCGTCTGACCGTCATGGTCCGTTTCGACCAGCAAGCCCAGACGCCAGCCACCCCAGCCTACAGCGCCGGCGTCCAGGCGACGACTACGCACTGGAACGGCTTCTGGACCCAGGGCGGCGCCGTGGATTTCACGGGCTCCACCGATCCGCGCGCGGCCGAGCTGGAGCGCCGGGTGGTCCTGTCCCAATACCTGTCGGCCGTTAACGGCGCCGGCGAACTGCCCCCGCAGGAAGAGGGCCTGTTCTCCAACAGCTGGTACGGCAAGTTCCACCTGGAAATGCACCCCTGGCACGCCGGCTGGCAGGCCATGTGGGGCCATCCCGACATGCTGGAGCGCAGCCTGCCCTGGTATGTCGGCAATCTGGACAACGCCCGCGCCGAGGCCGCCCGCCACCATGTGAAGGGCGCCTGGTGGCCCAAGATGGTCGGGCCCGAGGGCCGCAACAGCCCCAGCCTGGTCTCGCCCTTCATCATGTGGCAGCAGCCGCATCCGATCCTTCTGGCCGAACTGGTCTGGCGTGCCGAGAAGGATCCGGCCGTGCTGGATCGATACGGCGAGGTGGTCGAGGCCACCGCCGACCTGTTGGCCTCCTGGCCCATCGAGCAGGACGGCCGGCTGAACCTGGGCACGCCGATGATCCCGGCGCAGGAGAACTACGATCCCCTGACCACGGTGAACCCGACCTTCGAGGTCGAGTATTTCCGCTGGGCGCTGGAAACCGCCCAACAGTGGCGCGAACGCAAGGGTCAGGCTCGCCGCGCCGACTGGGATCAGGCCCTGGCCAAGATCGCACCGCCGCCGATGAAGGACGGTCTCTATCTGCCGATCGAGAACCTGCCGGACTTCTGGGAGACTGCCATGTCCGACGCCTGCCGCAAGCACGCGGCGGCGGCTCAGTGCAAGAACCGCGATCATCCCTCCTTCCTGATGGCCTATGGCTTCATCCCCGGCGCGCGGATCGATCCGGCCGCCATGCGCCGCACCTTCGAGGCGGTGGAGCAGAACTGGGACGTGCGTCAGACCTGGGGCTGGGACTTCCCGATGATGGCAATGACGGCGGCCCGCATAGGCGAACCGGACAAGGCCGTGAACTGGCTGTTCGCCAACCTGAAGAACAACCAGTGGGGCGTCACGGGCATGACCCCGCGCGTCCACCTAGACGAGCACGCGGACGAACTGGTGCCCGTGTCGGCCGGCGCTGGCGGGGTCGCGATGGCGGTCAACCCGGATGGACCTGGATACCGCCGCGCCGCCGAAACCTATTTCCCGTCCAATGGCTCGCTGCTGATGGCCGTCGGCCTGATGGCGGCAGGCTGGGACGGATCGAGCGGCCACGCCCCAGGCTTTCCCAAGGACGGCTGGACCGTCCGGGTCGAAGGCCTGACCCCCGCGCCGTAATCCAGAAAAAACCGAGAGGAACGCCCCAATGACGACCTCCAGACGCACCGCCCTGAAGGCCCTGTTCGCGGCCCCCGCCGTCGGCGCCTTGGCCACCACGACCGTTCAGGCCCGGCAGGCCGCAGCCTCGCCTGCGCCGGGCCAGACCCCCGTCTGGCCCGCGCCCAACACCGCCCCGCCCTCGACCCAGGAGACGCCGGTCGAGCGGCCGCGCTGGGATGGCCCCGTGCCGACCGAGTGGGTCGATCCGAAGACCGGCCACCGCATCCGCCGCGTCTCGCCCGATGGCGGCGGCGGAAAGCCTTATTTCTACAAGAACATGTTCCTGCCGCCCAAGGCCGGCGCGCCCGACCTGATGGTCATCTCGACGCCCCAGGGCATCTCGACCGTTGATCTGGCGACCTGGACCGTCAGCGTCCTGGTCCCCGAGCACGACGCCGATCTGATGTTCACCGGCCGCAAGGGTCGCAACGTCTATTATTCGGTGACCGCGCCCGGCGACGGCCAGCTGATGGACCGGGCCAAGACCCTGTTCGTCATCGACGCCGACACCAAACAGCGGCGCGAGATCGGCCGCATTCCGAACGGCCAGATCAACTCGGTCAACGCCGATGAAACCTTGCTGCTGGGCTTCGTCGCCTATGACAGCCAGCCGCTTCAGCCGACCGTGCCCGATCCGCGCAACCGTCGCTTCGACCAGGCCGAATACGAGGCCAACGGGCCGGACGGCAAGCCGCTGAACTTCGCCCGCGCCAAGGGCGTGCGGATGCTTCAGCGCTGGGCCGCCGGGTATCCGATGGAGATCTTCGTCATCGACCTTGCGAAGGGCGAGCGCCGCGTGATCCACAAGACCAACGAGTGGATCGGCCACACCCAGTTCTCGCCCACCGATCCCCAGCAGATCATCTTCTCCCACGAAGGCCCCTGGCACCGCGTGGACCGGATGTGGGCCATCCGCGCCGACGGCACGGGCCTGAGGAAGACCCACCAGCGGACGATGAACTTCGAGATCTTCGGCCACGAATGGTTCAGTCCCGACGGCAAACAGGTCCTCTATGACCTGCAGACCCCGCGCGGCCAGGTCTTCTGGGTCGCCTCGGTCGATCTGGAGACGGGCCGCCGCGTCTATCGCCGGGTCGAGCAGAACGACTGGTCCGTCCACTACAACGTCTCGCCGGACGGAACCCTGTTCGCCGGCGACGGCGGCGATGGCGACATGGTCGCCCATGCGCCAGACGGCAAGTGGATCGTCCTGCTGCGTCCCGAACCGATCGTCGACGCCGATCCGTCCAGCGACAAGGACGACCAGATCTTCGTCGAATATCTGCGCTCGGAACGCCTGGTGGACCTGTCCAACCACGACTACCGGCTGGAGCCGAATCTGACCTTCACGCCGGACGCCAAATGGATCGTCTTCGTGTCCAACATGCATGGCGCCAATCACGTCTATGCCGTCGAAGTCGCGCGTCGCGCCTAGAAACATCGACAATTTGTCGATGCAGCCCAGCTGAATTGTCGAGGTTTTGTCGAGAATTCGACCTCAATTGTATCAGTTCGGATTTGGGCTGGTTGCAAAATGCGGGAAGCTGTCGCAATAAACGGCACGTCGCCAATCCGACTATGCGCGACAGCATACCAAAAAATGACACCGGTGCCAGATGGCCGCCGGGATGGGGAGAGAACGAATGCGACGGACCAACACCCGGACTCTGTGCGCCGTTGGCGTGTCCCTGGCGGCCCTGATGGGCGCGTCGGCGGCTATGGCGCAGACCGCCCCTGCCGTTGAGCCCGTAGCCGAGGAAGCCGCCCAGGACGACGCGACCGTCGTGGACGAAATCGTCGTCACCGGCTTCCGCTCCAGCCTGCAACAGGCCCTGAACATCAAGCGCCAAGAGGCCGGCGCCGTCGACGCCATCTTCGCCGAAGATATCGCCGACTTCCCCGACCAAAACCTGGCCGAGGCCATCCAGCGTCTGCCCGGCGTGACCATCGATCGCGAAAACGGTCAGGGCCGCAAGATCTCGGTCCGCGGCCTCGGCGCCGACTTCACCCGCGTCCGCATCAATGGTCTTGAGGCCCAGGCGGCCTATGGCGGCAACCGTGATCGCGGCTTCGACTTCTCCATGTTCGCATCCGAGCTGTTCAACAGCATCAAGGTCCGCAAGACGCAGTCGGCCGAGATTGAGGAAGGCTCGCTGGGCGCCACCGTCGATCTGCAAACCGGCCGTCCTTTGGACTTCAGCGGCAGCGGCTTCAACTCCGCCCTGTCGGTCCAGGGCTCGTACAACGACCTGTCCGAAAAGACCGTGCCGCGTATCGCCAGCCTGCTGAGCTGGTCAAACGACAGCCGCACCTTCGGCGCGCTGGTCTCGGTCGCCTATTCCGAGCGTGCGCCGATCAGCGAGAGCTTCAACACGACGCGCTGGCAATCGGGCAACGCTTCGATGGCCTATGGCTCCGGCAACAACTTCGCCGGCTGCATCCCCTGCACCACGACAGGGCAGCGCACCGAACTGCTGAACGCCTTCTACCCGCGCATCCCTCGCTATACCTTCGGCACGTTCAACGAGGATCGCCTGGGCGTGACGACGTCGCTGCAGTGGCGCCCCAGCGACCGTACCGAGGTCGTTATGGACCTGCTGTGGTCGCGCTTCAACATTGAGGCCGAGAGCCCCAATATCGAGGCCATCAGCTTCAGCCGCGCCGCCGGCGGCGTGCGCGACACCATCGTGCGTGATTACGCGATCGACGCCGACAAGAACGTCATCTCCTACGGCGTGTTCGACCGCGTCGATATTCGGTCCGAAAACGGCTTCACCCGCGACGAAAGCAACTTCTACCAGGCCTCGCTGAACCTGCGCCACACCTTCACCGATCGCCTGCGCGGCACGGCGAAAATCGGCGCGAACAAGTCCGAGGCCCGCACGCCTCAGTCGTTCGCCTATATGTTCGACGCCAATGACCAGAACGGCTTCACCTACGATTTCCGTGGCGATGATCGTCTGCCCCTGATCAACTATGGCTTCGACGTCACTTCGGGGTCGCGCTTCACCCTGACCGAGCGCCGCAAGAGCACGGGCGGCGCCAACTTCGAGAATGCAGTCTTCGCGGGCAATCTCGAATACGACTACACGCCGGACTTCACGATCAAGGCCGGCGGTGAATATCGCACCTACGGGTTCGACACCTTCGGCATGCAGCAGGCCTCGTCGATCTTGTCGGGCGCCGACCGCGTCGTGGGCGTCGATGCGCTGGGCAAGATCGTCAGCATCGACGGCAAGCTGGACATCCCTAACGGATCGAGCCTGAACTACATCGTTCCCGACATCTGGAAGATCAACGAGTTCCTCAGCGTCTTCGACGACGCGCTGGTGCCGACCTACAACGGCATTCGCGAGGTCGAGGAGACTGACAAGGGTCTGTTCATCCAGGCCGACTTCAACACCCAACTGCTGGGCATGACGGTTCGCGGCAACGCCGGCATCCGCCGCGCGATCACTGAAACCACGTCCAAGGGCTTCCTGAACACCGACTATGTCACGGTGGAAAACGAGTATGCGGACACCCTGCCCTCGTTCAACCTGGCCATCGAGCCGCGCGACGACGTCGTCATCCGTATCGGCGCCGCCAAGGTGATGTCGCGGCCGGCCCTGGGCGACCTGACGCCGGGCGGCACCCTTTCCACCCCGACGCGTCGCGTGTCCTATGGCAACCCTCTGCTGGAGCCATTCCGCGCCACCAACTTCGACGTGGCGGCCGAGTGGTATTTCCAGAGCGAAGGCCTGCTTGCGGCGGCTGTCTTCTACAAGGAGATCGACAGCTTCATCACCACGATCACCGATGTCGTGCCCTGGCGCAGCCTGGGTCTCGACGACAGTCTACTGATCGGTACGCCTGCCTCGCCGGACGAGGACTTCGAGGTCACACGGAGGGTTAACGGCGACGGTGGGTCGCTGCACGGGCTGGAAATCCAGTACCAGCAGCCCTTCACCTTCCTGCCCGGCTTTTGGTCCAACTTCGGCTTCATCGGCAACTACACCTACGTCACCTCCGAGGTGACCTATGGCGACGGCCGCAAGGGACCGCTGACGAACCAGTCGAAGAACGCCTTCAACACCACCCTGTACTACGAGGTCGATGGCTTCCAGGCCCGGGTCTCGGCGGCCTATCGCAGCGGCTATCTCACGGCCTTCCCGGGCGGCAACGGCAACACCGAAGAGGGCGTCAACGACACCGTCAACTTCGACGCCTCCATGTCCTACGAGATCACCGACAGCCTGACCGTCTCGCTTGAAGGCCTGAACCTGTCCGACGAGTTCAACGACCGCTACGTCGATGTGACGGACCGCGTCTCGAACTACCGTCACACCGGCCGAGAAATCGCCGTGGGATTGCGCTGGAAGTACTGATCTTCCCTCCCTGACGCTTCTAGCGCGATAGACTTAAGGCCCGGAGCGAAAAGCTCCGGGCCTTCTTTTTGTTCGGTGCTGAAGGTTTGCGGGCGGGTGTCAGGCCACGCGAGGGCGCAGGCCGGTGACGCCCGTCGAGTCCGTAACCTTGGGCCCCTTGCCGTCCAGGGTGTCGATATTGCAATCGCGGAAGCGCCAGTTTTCGGCGTTGGCGATGGCCCCCGCGTCCTGAACGTCCCAGTCCAGTCGTTCGAAGGTGAAGTCCTTCAGCGGCGCCTCGGGATAGGCAGCGGCCGCAAAGCCGACCTTGCCGCCGACGGCCTTGATGTTCGACAGATGGACATCGTGGATGCGGGGAATGCCCTGTTCGCGCGGGACCGGCATGGCCAGGGCGCGCCAATAGTCGGGGACGTCGGCGATGCCTGCCGGGATCTGGGCATAGCTGTAGTTCGGATACCAGTTCAGATTGACCTGCATCAGCGTCCGCACGTCTTGCAGATGGATGTCGCGCAGGCGGATATTGGAGATCACGCCGCCGCGCGTGTGCCCCGACTTGAAGAAGATGCCCAGCGGCACCGGATATTCGATCCGCAGGCCTGAAACCTCGATGTCGTCGAAACCGCCCGAGGTCTCCGAGCCGAACGTCATGCCGGCCAGGGCGTCGCGAACGATACAGTCGCGGATCTTCACCTGGCGACACGGGCGGGCGACCCGCAGCCCATCCCAGTCGCGGCCGGCCTTGATGCAGATGGCGTCGTCGTTGACCGACAGGTCGCACCGCTCGACCAGCACCCGCTCGGACGAGTCGATGTCTATCCCGTCTGTCGAGGGGCCTCGGCCGCCCAGGTTGTTGCGGATGATCAGGTCGGCGACCTTCACGTCGCGCGAATAGCAGATGTGGACCGTCCAGAAGCCCGAGCGCGCCAGGTTCAGGCCCGAGACCTCGACCCGCTGCGAGTCATAGACATGGATCAGGCGCGGGCGGCGGCAGTCGTAGTCGGCGGCCCAGCGCAGGTCGCGCGGATCATAGTCGCGACGCATGGCCCAATAGCTGTCCCAGAAGACCTTGCCGTCGCCATCGACCAGGCCCTCGCCGGTGATCCTGGCGTTCTGCTGCTGATAGATGTTCAGCAGGCCGGCGGGCCAGTCCATCTCCACGCCGGCGACGCGGGTGCGGACCATCGGATAGGCGTCTAGATTCTGAACCCCTCGCAGGGTCGCGCCTCGGCCGATCGACAGGGTCACGCCCGATTTCACGAACAGAGAGCCCGACAGATAGAGGCCGGGCTTCAGCACCACCACGCCCCCGCCCTGCCCCGCCGCCGCGTCGATGGCGGCCTGGATCGGGCGGGTGTTGATCGTTACACCATCGCCGACCGCGCCATAGTCGGCGGCGTCGAAGGTGCGACCGACCGATTGAGCGAAAGCCGGCGCGGCGGAGGCGAGCGCCCCGGTCAGGCCGAGTTGCAGCAGGGAGCGACGATGCATGGGCGTTTTCCTTCGCCGTCTGCGCGGCGTCTCACATTATGCTTATTCGTCCCACGATAATGGACAAGCCGTGAGACGCAAGCGCGAGCGTGTCGCAGTCGTCAGAGATAGGCTCCCACCTGCCAAGGCACGAACTCGTTGTCCCCGACGCCCAGGGCCTCGGACTTTGACGGTTCGCCCGAGGCGACATCGAGCATCTTCTGGAAGATGACGGCGCCGACCTCGGCCAGGCTGGTCCCGGTCAGGACGGGCGAGGCGTCGATGTCCATGTCCTCGTCCATCCAGTTCGCCAGTTTGGCGTTGGAGGCGACCTTGATCGATGGGGCGGGCTTTGCGCCGAAGACAGAGCCCCGGCCCGTGGTGAAGACGATCAGGTTTGCGCCCGAGGCGATCTGGCCCGTGGCCGAGCACGGGTCATAGCCAGGGCTGTCCATGAAGCTGAGGCCCTTGGCCTGAAGCGGTTCGGCATAGCCGATGACGTCGTTCAACGGCGTCGAACCGGACTTGGCCACCGCGCCCAGCGACTTCTCAAGGATGGTGGTCAGGCCGCCCTTCAGATTGCCGGGCGAGGGATTGTTGTTCAACTCCATCTGATGGCGATCGGCATAGTCGCGCCACCACTCCAGACGCGCGTTCAGCTTGTCCGCCACGTCCTGCGACGCCGCGCGCCGCAGAAGCAGGTGTTCGGCGCCCCATATCTCGGGGGTCTCGGACAGCATGGCCGATCCGCCGTGGGCGACCAGCAGATCCACCGCTGCACCCAGAGCGGGATTGGCGGTAACGCCGGACCAGCCGTCCGAACCGCCGCACTGAAGGCCGACCGTCAGGTGGGATGCGGACACCGGCTCGCGCTGGACGTTGGCGGCCTCGGCGACAAGGTCGCGAACGACCTCGATCCCGGCCTCGATAGCGCGGGCGGTTCCGCCGGCCTCCTGGATGGTCAGGGCGCGCAGATGCGGGCCGGATTGAAGGCCTTCGTTGGCCAACCAGGCGGGGATCTGGTTGGCCTCGCAGCCCAGGCCCACGATCAGGATGGAGTGGAAGTTCGGATGTCGGGCATAGCCCGCCAGGGTCCGTTGCAGCAGGGTCACGTCGCTGCTGAGCGAAGAACCGCCGCAGCCGCCCTGGTGTGTAAAGGCGACGACGCCGTCCACGCCCTGGGGCAGGCTGGAATCCGGGAAGGCGTCGGCGATGCGGCGCGCCACGGTGGCCGAACAGTTCACGCTGGTCAGGACGCCGATGTAGTTGCGGGTGCCGATCCGGCCGTCCGGGCGGACGATGCCATTAAAGGTGGCGCCCGATAGCGGCGCGGGCGGGCGCAGGTCGGCGCCGACCTCGGCCTCACGCCCGTCCTCGGCCATGGCCAGATTGTGGACGTGGACGTGATCCCCGGCGGCGATGGCGGTCCTGGCGCGGCCGATGACCTGGCCATAGCGGCGGACCAGACCGCCCTCCTCCACCGCATGACGGGCGATCTTGTGCCCGGTGGCGATGTCGGCGCGCGATGGCGCGTCCAGGCCGTCCGGCGCATCGCCGGTCGCGATATCATCCAGGGCGATGGCGACGTCGTCGGCGGGGTTCAGAATCAGGACGCGAGACATGGACTACTCCGCGACCAGACGCGCGGCCTCGACCGCGCCGTTCTGGCTGAGCGACAGATAGGCGCCCGTGACCGCGACCGCGAACCGGTCGTCGGCGGCGAGCGCGGGCGGGAAGACGGCGGACAGGCTCAGCAGGGCCGAAACCCGCGCCTGGTCGTAAGCGGCGCCGGCCAGCAATTCGGCGGTCTTGCCCGCCAGCGGATCGTCGACGACGAAGGTCTCGCCGCTCTCGGTCACGCCCGACTGCCATTTCATCCAGGCGGCGACGCCCAGGGCCATGGCCTCGATATCCTGCCCGGCCGCCAGACGTTCGGCGGCCCCGGCCAGCAGGCGCTGGGGCAGTTTCTGCGAACCGTCCATGGCGATCTGGCGGGTTCTGTGCATCAGGGCCGCGTTCGAGAAACGTGCCATCAGCGCCTCGCGATAGGCGGGGATGTCCAGACCTGGCGGCGGGTTCAGCGTGGTCTCGGCCTCGTCCCACAAAGCCTCGACATAGGCGCGGAAGTCGGGGACGGCGACGGCCTCGTGGACATGCTCATGACCCGACAGGGCGCCCAGATAGGCGATGGCCGAGTGAGCGCCGTTCAGCAGGCGCAGCTTGGCGTCCTCCCACGGCTCCACCGCGTCGGTCAGTTGCACACCCAGCGATGCGAAGTCCGGGCGTTCGCCGGCGAACCGGTCCTCGATCACCCATTGGGTAAAGGGTTCGGCCTTGACCATGCCCTGGTCCTCGACGCCGAGACGGGCCGTCAGGCAAGAGATGTCGTCGGGGATGGTCGCCGGGACGATCCGGTCGATCATGGTCTGGGGGAAGGCGCCCTCGGCTTCGATCCATTCGGCCAGCGGCGGATCGATCCGGCGGGCCATGGCGATGACCCCGGCGCGGATCCGTTTGCCGTTGTGCGGAAGATTGTCGCAACTGATGACGGTGAAGGGCTGAAGGCCTGCCGCCTTCCTCGCCCGCAGCGCCGCGACGATGAAACCGGGCGCCGTGCGAGGCGCGGCGATGTCGGCCAGGTCGGCGGCCACATCCGCGTCGTCCAGCAGCAGGTCGCCCGTCGCCGGGTCGAGGCGATAGCCCTTCTCGGTCACCGTCAGGGTGACGATGTGGACATCCGCGTCGGCCATGGCGGCGACCAGGGCGGCGGGGTCTTCCGGCCCGACCAGAACGCCGCGACCGGCGCCGATGATGCGCAGATGCTCGTCCGACCCGTCGCGCACGACCAGGGTGTAGAGGCCGTCCTGCGGGTTCAGCTGATCCCGCACGCCGGGCGACCGCAGCGAGGCGCCCAGCACGCCCCATCGCAGGTCGCCGCTCGCCAGCGCATCGTCGAACACGACCGCCTGGTGGGCGCGGTGGAAGGCGCCGATGCCCAGATGGACCACGCCGGTCTTCACCTGGGCGCGGTCGTAAACGGGAATGGCGACCTCGGCGGGCAGGTCCTTCAGGACCGCATCGGAAAGGCGGGTCACAGCTTGTAGGCCGCCTTGACCAGACCATAGGTCAGGGCGTGGGCCAGTTCGTGGGCCTCATCCTCTTCCATCCGGTGTTCGACCACCAGCTTGGCCAGGAAGCCGCAGTCCATGCGCCGGGCCACGTCGTGACGGGCCGGAATGGAGAGGAAGGCGCGGGTGTCGTCGTTGAAGCCGACGGTGTTGTAGAAGCCGGCCGTCTCGGTGACCTGTTCACGGAACCGACGCATCCCCTCGGGGCTGTCGTGGAACCACCAGCTGGGCCCCAGCTTCAGCGCCGGATAGTGACCGGCCAACGGCGCCAGTTCGCGGCTGTAGCTGGTCTCATCCAGGGTGAAGAGGATCAGCGACAGCCGGGTGTCCGATCCGAACCGGTCCAGCAGGGGTTTTAGCGCCCGGACGTAATCCGTCTGGGTCGGGATGTCGCAACCCTTGTCGCGGCCGAAGCGGTTGAAGACGGTGGCCGAGTGGTTGCGGAACGATCCGGGGTGCAGTTGCATCACCAGACCGTCCTCGACCGACATGGCGGCCATCTCGGTCAGCATCTGGCCGCGGAACAGTTCGGCGTCGGCAGGCGTCGCCGGGGCGGTCGAAACGCGGCGGAACAGGGCCTCCGCCTCACTCTTCGGCAGGTCTGCGGTGAAGGCGGTCGGGTGACCGTGGTCGGTCGAGGTGGCGCCCATCTCGATGAAGACCGCCCGGCGGTCGCGCAGGGCCTGCAGATAGCCGTCCCACGACAGGGTGTCGCGGCCTGTCTGTTCGGCCAGGATCTTCAGATTGTCGCGGAAGCCCTCATAGTCCGGGTCCAGCACCGGGTCGGGGCGATAGGCGGTCAGCACCCGCCCCTTCCAGCCCGAGGCGTTGATTGTCTTGTGGTGCTCCAGCGTGTCGAGCGGGCTCTCGGTCGTAGTCAGAACTTCGATATTGTAGCGGTCGAACAGGGCGCGGGGCCTGAAGGCGTCGGTCTTCAGCGCGGCATCAATGATGTCGTAGTAGTGGTCCGCCGTCTCGGCCGACAAGCGCACGTCGATGCCGAACGCCTCGGCATAGACCCAGTCGTGCCAAAGGCGCGACGGCGTGCCCCGGAACAGGTGATAGTTCTCGGCGAAACGGCGCCAGATCTTGCGCGGGTCGGTCTCGACCGGGCCGCCGTCGGCGCGGGGAACCCCCAGGTCCTCCATCGCCATCCCCTGCGAATGCAGCATGCGAAAGACATAGTGGTCGGGCGTGATCAGCAGTTCGGCCGGATTGGCGAAGGGTTCGTTCAGCGCGAACCAGCTGGGATCCGTATGGCCGTGCGGGCTGATGATCGGCAGGCCCTTGATCTCGGCATACAGACGACGCGCGACCGTGCGGGTATCGGCGTCGGCGGGAAAAAGGCGGTCGGGATTGAGCTTGAGCGGGTGAGCCATGACGTCCTTCACTGGTCCTCAATACGGAGACGTTGGATCGTCTCGCGAGTCTGATCCCACCAGATACTATGTCGCGGAGAAAAAGACACCGGTTACCTTGGCGTGCCATTTTGTCCACCTTATGGTACTCGACGGCAAATAATGAAAAGCGCAAGTCTCGGCGCTTCGGAGGACACAGATGGCGTATCGTTCGTTCCGCATGGCCGCAGGCCTGACCGCCGCTCTGATGGCGACCACCCTGCTGACCGGCCCGGTCGCGGCCCAGACGGGCCGTAGCGCGCCCCTGCCCCCCGGCGTCGAAACCGCCTGGCTGGAGCCGACCCCGAGGCCCGCGCTGAATGTCGATCCGACCGTCCTGCCTTCGCGCGCCGAGGCCTTGGCCGCCGCCGAATATGTCACGGCGTCCCAGATCGCGGCCATGGCGCGCGAGCCCCTGGCCCTGTCCACCGGCAGCAATCTGACGCAGATGTCGTCCAACTGGGTGGCCGCGACCTTCTATGTCGGGGCGGCGCGGCTGGCGCGGGTGTCGGACGATCCGGAAACCCTGCGTTTCCTGACCGCCGTGGCCGAACACTATAATTACAGCGTGCGCGGCGCCCGGTCGGGGCCGACCATGCTGAACGCCGACGATATCGCCATCGGCGACCTGTATGAAGAACTCTACGCCCGGCGTCGCCAGGAAGGCCTGCTGATGCCGTTGCGCCAGCGGCTGGATTGGCAGGTTCCGCACCTGAACCGCTCGGTCGAGACCCCGGCCCTGGTCTGGTGGTGGGCCGACGCCCTGTTCATGGCCCCGCCGGTGCTGGCGCGGATGTCGGCCCTGACCGGCGATCCGAAATACCTGACGGCGGCGGACAGAGAGTGGCGGCGTACGGCCGAACATCTGTGGGTTCCCGAGCAGCGGCTGTTCCTGCGCGACGAACGGTTCAAGGACCGCACCGAGGCGAACGGCGCACCCATCTACTGGTCGCGCGCCAACGCCTGGACCATGGCGGGCTTGGCGCGCTGGCTGGAGAGCCTGCCCGCCGACCATGCGAACCGGGCCTATTACGTCGATCTGTTCCAGAAGCTGTCGAGCCGCATCCTGGAACTGCAGCAGGACGCCGGCCTGTGGCGCGCCAGCCTGTTGGCGCCCGAGGTCTATCCCGAGGCGGAGACCTCGGGGTCCGGCTTCTATGTCTATGGCCTGGCCTGGGGCATCAACCACGGCCTGCTGGATCGCGAGACCTACTTGCCGGCGGTGACCAAGGGCTGGGCGGCGCTGAACCGCCATGTCCTGCCCAGCGGCCTGATCGGCGCGGCGCAGAAGACCGGCGACATGCCGGTGCACACCCGGCCGGAAGAGACCGGCCTCTACGCCACCGGCGCCTATGTGCTGGCGGGGCTGGAGATCGCGGACCTGAACGGCCCGGTCCAGTCCCTGCCCCGGGCCGAGCCTGAGCGCGACACGCCCGAGGTCATCGCCGCCACGACGCCGACGCCCCCCGCCCCCGTCACCGTCGTCGGCGAGGAGGAACTGCGTCGCCGCGCCGAGGAGATGCGCGCCACCGCCGCCCTGTCCTATGACCCCGCCGGGCTGAACCGGCCCTCGACCATCGAGCGACTGACGCCGCCAACCGCCGGAGAACAGCGCCCACGCGCCGTCGCCCGTTTCGCGCCGGATCGGTTCGACGACCTGCTGTGGGAAAACGATCGCGTCGCCCACCGCATCTATGGCCCGGCGCTGGAAGGCCGCGAGCCGCCATCGGGATCGGGCATCGACGTCTGGGCCAAACGGGTCCGCTATCCCTTCATGGACCGCCAGCTGAAGTTCCCCAACTATCACACCGACCGGGGCGAGGGTCTGGACTACTACGACGTCGGGCGCGGTCGCGGCGCCGGCGGTCTGGGCCTCTGGCAGGACAACAAGCTGTGGACCAGCCGCAACTTCAAGACCTATCGCATTGAAGAGACGGGCGGCGACGAGGCGCGCTTCAGCGTCGACTACGCCCCCTGGCCCGTCGATGTGAACCGGCGGGTTTGGGAGACGCGCGACTTCTCCCTGCCGATGGGGTCGAACTTCACTCGCATGACATCGACGCTGAACTCGGACAGCGCCGAGCCCCTGATCGTCGGTATCGGCATCACCCGGCGCGCCAATGACAACGGCTCCGGCTTCGTCACCCGCGACGCCGCCAATGGTCGGCTGACCTTCTGGGAACCGGAAAACCCCGAGCACGGCAGCATCGGTATCGCCATCCTGGTCGATCCGGCCATGGTCGAGGGCTTCGCTCAGGACGCGGACAACTATCTGATCCTGCTGCGCGTCACGCCGGGCCAGCCCTTCACCTATTACATGGGATCGGCGTGGGACGGCGGTCTGGACTTCAAGACCCGCGAGGCCTGGGAAAGCTTCGTCGCCAGTTACACCCCGTCCGTTGGGTGGCGTTAACGGGCGATTTGTCCGTAAGGGGCGCAAGGCCGTCTTGCGTCCCGGCGCGAGGCTGGACATAAGGGCCGCACACCGCACACGCGGGCCGGCTTAGCTCAGTTGGTAGAGCGCCAGTTTTGTAAACTGGATGTCGCGGGTTCGATTCCTGCAGCCGGCACCATCTCTATGCGACCATCGGGGACATGGCCGACACAACCAACAAGCTGGGCCACAAGATCGGTGCGCGCGGTGGGAGAACCCGCCAGGCGATCCTCGACGCGACCCAGCGCCTGTTGAACGAGCGGCATTACGGCGAGATCCGCGTCGCCGACCTCGCCTCGGCCGCCGGCGTGTCCCCTTCGAATTTCTACACCTATTTCAAGACGGTCGAAGAGCCTGTTCTGGCGTTGTGCGAGGTCGCAGCGACCGATTTTCAGGGTCTGGCGGCGCATTTCCAGGCGGACTGGCCGGGCGACAAGGCCTTCGCCATCGCGCGCGCCTTCATCCTGGACGTGATGGCGATCTGGCGAAGCCACGGCCAGGTGCTGCGGGTCGAGCACATGCTGGCGGACAATGGCGACGTGGCCTTCGTCGAGAGCCGGGTGCGTCGTCTGCGCCGTCTTCACCTCGCCATCGAACGCCGCGTGGCCCAGGCCCACGCCAGCGGCCTGCATCCCAAGGACTACAATCCGCGCCTGGCCTCGTACCAGATCGCCTCGATTGCGGAATCGACGGCGGCCAGTTTCGACCTGCTGCGCCGCGCCGACACGCCCGAAGCCATTCTGGACACGGCCGCCATCATCATCGTCAAGCTGACGACGGGGCGTTAGAGCCCCAGCGGTCCGTAGAGCCAGGTCAACCAGATCCCCACAGCCAGGAAGACGCCGAACGGCAGCTTTTCCGTCGGGCTGACCGTCCGGCGCACCACCAGCATGCCGAACACCAGGCTGAGCCCCACGGCGCAGGCCCACAGCAGTACACTGGGCAGGCCCAGCCATCCCACCCAGGCCCCTGCCCCGGCGAACAGGAAGGGGTCGCCCCCGCCCAGGCCTTCACGCTTGCGAACGATCTTGTAAATCCAACCGACTAGCCACAGCCCACCGAACCCGACAGCCGCTCCGACCAAGTGTGACAAGGCTAGGTCCCAATCGATTATCGCCGCTGCCGCTAGCCCCGTGGCGACCAGAGGCCAGGTTAGGACGTCGGGCAGCCAGAAGTTCTCGCCGTCGATGATGGCGATCAGCAGCAGTTGCCAACCCAGGACGGCGGTCACCGCGACCATCAGCCAGGACGCCCCGCTGACGCCTGCCCAGACGCCCACTACGGCCCCGCCCAGCTCGATCAGAGGATAGCGTTGGGAAATGCGGGTCTGGCACCGCGCGCAACGGCCGCGCAGGGCCAGCCAGCTGAACAGCGGAACCAGCTCCCATGCGCGCAAAGGCTGATCGCAGCCCCGGCATCGCGAGCGGGCGACGACGATGTCCTCGTCACGCGGCAGGCGCACGCTGACGGCGGCGATGAAACTGCCGAAAATCAGGCCCAGCCCGCCCATGACGGCGGCGGCGATCACAGGGTGCATCGAGACGTCCAGAAGGCGGCGAACGCCTGTGGCTTAGCCGCCTCCGAGCGCCACCGCCACATGATAGGTCACCAACGACGCCAGATAGGCCAGACCGAACATGTAGCCGATCATGATCCAGGTCCATTTCAGCGAGTTGGTCTCGCGCCGCACCACGCCCAGGGTGGCCACGCACTGGGGCGCGAAGATATACCAGGCCAGGAAGGACAACGCCGTCGCCAGCGACCAGTGCGAGGCCAGGGTCGTGGCCAGAAGCCCGGTCGCATTCTCCGCATCCGCGATGGCGTAGGTGGTGCCCAGAGCCGCCACCGCGACCTCGCGCGCCGCCATGCCGGGGATCAGGGCGATGACCATCTGCCAGTTGAAGCCGATGGGGGCGAAGATCGGCTCAAGCGCGCGACCCAGCATGCCTGCGAACGAATAGTCGATGGCCGGCAGGGTCGCGTTCTCGGGCGGATAGGGGAAGGTCGCCAGCACCCACAGGATGATCACGGCCGGCAGGATGATTCGGCCTGCGCGGTTCAGGAAGATCTTGGCCCGGAGCCACAGGTTGAAGCCGACGCTGCGCAGGTCCGGCGTCTTGTAGGTCGGCAGTTCCATCATGAAGGGCTCGACCGCGCCGCGCCAGAACACCTTGCGGATCACGAGGGACACGAGAAGCGCGCTGACGATGCCGGCGGCGTAGAGGCCGAACATCACCAGCCCCTGCAGATTGGCGAAGCCCCAGACCGTCTCGTTTGGAATGAAGGCGGCGATGATCAGCGTATAGACCGGTATCCGCGCCGAGCAGGTCATCAGCGGCGCGACCAGAATGGTGGTCAGGCGGTCACGCTTGGAATCGATGACCCGCGCCGCCATCACGCCGGGAATGGCGCAGGCGAAGCTAGACAAAAGCGGAATGAAAGCGCGGCCATGCAGTCCGGCCCCGCCCATGATCTTGTCCATCAGGAAGGCCGCGCGGGCCATATAGCCGAAGTCTTCCAGGGCGATGATGAACAGGAACAGGATCAGAATCTGCGGCAGGAACACCAGCACGCTGCCGACGCCGGAAATGATCCCGTCCACGATCAGGCTCTGCAACAGGCCATCGGGCAGGACCGTCGCGACCAGACCGCCTAGCCAGCCGATGCCGGCCTCAATGCCGTCCATCAGAGGCGCGGCCCAGCTGAACACGGCCTGGAACATCACGAATAGCAGGGCCATCAGGATCAGCAGGCCGCCGACGGGATGCAGCAGGACGGCGTCGATCTTGCCGGTCAGGGTGTCGGGCCGCTCGGGCGGGCGGACGCATGCCTTCATGATCCGCTCGGCCTCGCGCGCGGCGGTGCGCAGTTCGGCGGCGTCGGGGCTGCGCCACTGACTTTCGGCTGCGGCGGCGACGGCGGCCCGGTCCTCGATGGCGACGATCAGATCGTCGATCCCGCGCTTGCGCGTGGCGACCGTTGTGATGATCGGCACGCCCAGTTCGGCGCCCAGCGTCTCCAGATCGATCCGCAGGCCCTGGCGTTGGGCGATGTCGTACATGTTCAGCGCCAGAACCATCGGCCGGCCGACGGCCTTCAGCTCCAGGATCAGGCGCAGGACCAGACGCAGGTTGGTGGCGTCGGCGACGCAGACCACCACGTCGGGCGGCGCCTCTCCGGCCAGACGCCCCAGGACGGCGTCGCGCGTGACCTCCTCGTCCGGGCTGCGGGCGCGTAGAGAATAGGTCCCCGGCAGGTCCAGCACCGACATGGTCCGGCCCGAGGCGGCGCGGATCAGGCCTTCCTTGCGCTCCACCGTGACGCCGGCGTAGTTGGCGACCTTCTGGTGCGCGCCGGTCAGGGCGTTGAACAGGGCCGTCTTGCCGCTGTTGGGATTGCCGACAAGCGCGACGCGGGCGGTCTTCAGGGCGATGTCCATCATACCGTATCCAGCTTGATCGTCAGGCTCTCGGCCTCATGCCGCCGCAGGGCCACGCGCATGTCGTCCACCTTCATGGCGATGGGGTCCTGGCCGAACAGGCCTTCGTGCAGCAGTTCGATCTGCGCGCCCTCGACGAAGCCCAGTTCGAGCAGGCGGCGTTCTAGCTCCACGGCCTCACTTTGGTGATGACAATGGGCGCCCACCTGGACGATGACGCCGCGATCGCCGCGTCGGGCCTGGCTCAGCTTGATGGTGTCTGTCAATTCTACGCTCGCACGGGCGAGGCCGCTCCCCGGCGGCTTCGCGTTTCTTTGACAGTGATTATCAGGTGCGAGCCCCCCGCGTCCAGCAGGACAGGTTGACCAATTGCCGCGCCGACGCATTGCGCTATCACAGGCCGAACAGGAGCCGTCATGACCCGTTTCGCCCTCGCCGCCCCGCTGCTTCTCGCACCCATCCTCGCTTTGGCCGCCTGCGGCCAGGGCGAGCCGTCCTCGACGGCCCCAGCCCCGCCCGTTCACGTCCTGACGGAGACAGAAAAGGCGACCCTGCTGGCCTCCCTGCCCGCCCCCTACAATGCAGGTGATCTGGAGAACGGCCGCCGCGCCTTCGCGCGCTGCCGCTCGTGTCACACCATCGGCGAGGGCGGCGCGGACATGACAGGGCCGAACCTGCATGGCGTGTTTGGGCGCGAGGCCGGTGCGCGGCCGCGCTACAGCTATTCCAACGCCCTGCGGAACGCGAACTTCGTCTGGGACGCGGAGAAGCTGGACCACTGGCTGCAAAACCCGCGCGGCTTCCTGCCGGGCAACAAGATGACCTTCCCCGGCCTGCCCGACGCCACGGACCGCCGCGACGTCATCGCCTTCCTGAAGGTGGAGACGGGCTACAAGCCGGAGCCCGCGCCCGCCTCCTGATCCCTCAGCCTTCGGGCAGTTCCTTGGGTCCGCCGTCGCGCATTTCCTGGGCTTCCCATTCCTCGATCTTGCGGGCGGTCCATTCCGGCGACTTGGTGAAGCGCGCCAGGACGCCATAGATCACGGGCACCACAAACAGGGTCAGGACGGTGGCGAAGATGGCGCCGGTGAAGATCACCACGCCGATCGTCTGACGGCTGCCGGCGCCTGCGCCTTGCCACAGCACCAGCGGCAGGGCGCCGAAAGCCGTCGCGATCGAGGTCATGATGATCGGCCGCAGACGCAGCGACGACGACTCGATAATCGCCTCCCGAATCGACCGGCCCTGGTCGCGCAGTTGGTTGGCGAACTCGACGATCAGAATGCCGTTCTTGGCCGCCACCCCGATCAGGATGATCAGGCCGATCTGGCTGTAGATGTTCAGGCTGGAACCCGCCATCAACAGGCCGAACAGGCCGCCCGCCGCCGCCAGCGGCACCGTCAGCATTATGACCGCCGGCGTGATCCAGCTTTCGAACTGGGCCGCCAGCACCAGGAAGACCAGCAGCAAAGCGAGGCCGAAGGCCGCGAGGACCGCCCCGCCGGCCTCCTGCTGATCGCGCGCCGCCCCGCCCCACTGGGTCACGACAGTCCCTTGCGGCTGTTTGGCCGCCTCGGCCCCAAGGAATTGGATCGCGTCGTCGATGGTCGTACCGGGGTTGAGGTCGGCCTGCAGCGAGATCGACCGCTGGCGATCCAGACGGCGACGGTCCGGCGTGTCGCCGGTGGTCTTGGTCGTCACCACCGCCGACAGCGGCACCAGCTGCCCGCCGCCGGTCGCGACGTACAGGGCCTCCAGGTCCGAGACCTCGCGCCGGTTGTCGCGCTCGGTCTGCAGGATGACATCGTATTCCTGGCCGCCCTTGATGTAGGTCGTGGCGCGGCGGGATCCGAACATGGTCTCCAGCGTGCGGCCGATGGACTGGGACGACACGCCCAGCGCCGCCGCCTTCTGCGGATCGACATCGACCAGCAGGCGCGGCGAGTTCGGCTCATAGTTCAGGCGCGGGCGCGAGAAGCCGGGATTAGCCTGGGCCGCAGTCAGCAGCGGCTGAAGCCAGGCGTAAATCTGCTGATAGTCGCTGCCCGTGGCGATCAGTTCGATGGAGTTGGAGTTGCCGCCCCCGCGCTGGAAGGCGCCGGGGGTCGAGGCGTTGACCTGGGCGGCCGTCTGGCTGCGCAGCTTGACGTTCAGCTCCTGGGCGATCTTGGCGGCCGATCGGTCGCGCTTGGACCAGTCGGCCAGGGTCAGGACGGCGTTGCCGGAGTTGAAGCTGCCGCCGCCAAAGCCGGGCGCCGAGACCAGATAGCTATCCGCCTCGCCGCTGGCCTTGTATTCGGCCAGCAGGGGCTCCAGCCCCAGCATGATCTTGCGGGTATAGTCGAAGCCGGCGCCCTCGGGCCCGGCGACGCGCACGGTGACCCGACCGCGATCCTCGTCCGGCACCAGTTCGTTGGGCAGGGTCAGGAAAATGCCCCCCGCCCCCGCCGCCACCAGCAGGATCAGGGCGCCGACGCCGATCACGGCGATGCGACGGCCCAGCATCATGTCCAGCGACCGCGCATAGGAGCGTTTCAGCCGATCCATGCCCCAGTCCACCCGACGCGCGACCCAGCCGCCAGTGTGCGCCGGCTTCAGGATCTTGGACGCCAGCATCGGCGACAGGCTGAGCGCCAGGAAGGCCGAGAAGGCCACGGCCGCTGCGATCGCCGCCGCCAGTTCGACGAACAGCCGTCCGACATAGCCCGGCAGGAACAGCAGCGGCGCGAACACCGACAGCAGGACGATGGTCGTCGCCACGACGGCGAAGAAGACCTGACGCGCACCGCGTTCCGCCGCGACCAGTGGCGGCTCGCCCAGGTCCAGACGACGCTGGATGTTCTCGACCACCACGATGGCGTCATCCACCACCAGACCGATGGCCAAAACCAGGGCCAGCAAAGTCAGAAGGTTCAGCGAGAAACCCAATGGCGCCAGAACGATGAAGGTCGCCAGCAGGCAGATGGGCGCCACGATGGACGGGATCAGCGCCGCACGCAGGCTGCCCAGGAAGATGAAGTTGACCAGGGCCACCAGGGCCATCGAAATGCCGATGGTGATCCAGACCTCGTCGATGGCGTGCGAGGTGAAGACCGAGTTGTCCGACCCGATCTCGATCGTCACGCCCGGCGGCAGGCTGGGCCGGATATCGTCGATCATCGCATGGACGCCGTCCGAGATGGCGAGGTCGTTCGACTGGGCCTGACGGGTCACGGCCAGACCGATCTGATCCATGCCGTTGCCGCGGAACAGGCGGCGACCCTCTTCCGGCGCCTCCTCCACCCGGGCGATATCGCCCAGGCGCGTCACATAGGTGGGCTGGCCCTGGACGATCGCCGAAGTCCCGCTGCCTGTGCCCGTGGCGACCGACACCGAGGTCGTGGCCGAACCGCGTGTGCCGATGGGCAGTTGGCGGAAGTCGTCGGGCCGGGCGTAGGTGCGGGCGACGCGGACGGTGTAGTCCTTGTCCGTCGATTCCAGCGAACCGGCCGGCAGTTCGACATTCTGGTTGGTCAGGGCCGTCTCGACGTCGTTGACCGTCAGGCCGCGCGCCGCCATGGCGGCGGAATCCAGCCAGACCCGCATCGAATAGCGCTGCTCGCCATAGATGTTGACCTGGGCCACGCCCGGAACCGTCGCCATCCGGTCGATCAGATAGCGGTCGGCATAGTCAGTCAGCTGCAGCCGGTTCATGCTGGTCGAGCGCAGGAAGACGATGATGATTGGCTGGCTGTCGGAATCGGCCTTGGCCACTTCGGGCGGATCGGCCTGATCCGGCAGGCGACCGACCACCCGACTGACGCGGTCGCGCACGTCGTTGGCGGCGTCGTCGATGTTGCGGTCCAGCGAGAACTCGATGTTCACGTTCGAGCGGCCGTCGCGGCTGGTCGAGTTGATGCGTTCGACGCCCTGGATGCCGGCGATCTGCTGCTCGACCGGCTCGGTGATCCGGCTCTCGATCACTTCGGCCGAGGCGCCGGCGTAGGTAGTGTTGACCGAGACGATGGGCGGATCGACGTCCGGCAGTTCACGCACCGGCAGGAAGAAGAAGGCCGCCGCGCCGATCACGCACAGCACGATGGCGGCGACGGCCGCGAAGACGGGCCGCCGGACCGAAACGTCGGACAGCATCATTGGGCGGCGCCCGACTTGCGGTCGGCGCCCGCGACGCTGACCGGCGCACCCGGCTGGATACGGTTCAGGCCCGAGCCGACGATGCGGTCGCCCGCCTCGATGCCCGACAGGATTTCGACGAAGCCGTTCTCGACCGCGCCGGTCTCGACCTCGACCCGCTGGGCGGTCGAGCCGTTCTGACCCGGCGCGATGCGGTAGACGAAGGCGCCGGCGCCCTCATATTGCACGGCCGATTCCGGGGCCGCGGCCGCCTGGTGCTGGCCCTGCTGGACCACGACGCGCAGCAGCATGCCGGGGCGGATGCGACCGCCGGGATTGGCGAACTCGGCGCGGGCCGTGGCCGCGCGGGTCGTTTCGTTGACGCGGGTGTCGATCAGGGCGATCCGGCCCTGGAAGGGTTCGTCGCCATAGGCGTCGGCCGTCGCCGTCAGCTGGGCGCCGGGCTGCAGCAGGTTCAGATACCGCTCCGGCAGCGGGAAATCGACGCGAATGGTCGAGGTGTCGTCCAGCGTCGTGATGACGGCGCCCGGATTGATCAGCGTGCCCGGCGTCACCGTCGTCAGGCCCACGCGGCCAGCGAAAGGCGCGCGGATGACGCGATCCCCGCGTCGCGCCTGAGCGGCCTCAAGCGACGCGCGGGCGGTTTCCAGCCCCGTCTCGGCCTGTTCCAGCAACACCTGAGGCGCAATGCCCCTATCGGCCAGCACCTTGTAGCGATCATATTCCCGCTGGGCCTGATTGACGTTCGCGCGAGCCTCGATGATGACGGCGTCTTCCTCACGCGCCTGTAGCTCGACCAGGGGCGCGCCGGTCGAGACGACCTGGCCGTCGGTGAACAGGATGCGGGTGATCAGTTCGGTGGTGGCGGAGGTGATGTTGACCGACCTCTGTCCCCGCGCCACACCCAGCACCCGGATCTGGTCCGAGAATTGACGCTGGGCCACCACCGCCTGCGACACCTGCTGGCCGCCGCGTCGCGCGCCGCCCGCGCCCGGCGCCTGGGCCGACTTGTCATCTGTGGTGGTGATCTTGATGATGGCGGCGATGACCATCAGCCCCAGCAAAATGGCTGCGGCGATGAGGAAGAAGTGACGTTTGATCACGCGGGAGTCTCTCGGTCAGGGGGACGCCGCATGCATTACCGGGTAATGAAGTGCGCGCAATGTTACGTATCAGTAACGTGGCGGATCACATTCTCCGTCGCAGAAATCTTCCCTAAAAACGACGCCACAGCGCCAGAACCGGCCCACGGGCGATGGCGGCCTCGCGCCCTGCGACGGTTTGTCTCCATCCGGCCTGCACCCTCCAGCCGCCGAAATCGCGCACGACCGAGGTTTCCAGCGACAGCCAGCGCGACCCGCCGTCCGCCGCCCCGCCGAAGGCTTGACCCAGCACCATCCAGTCGCGACCGATGCGGGCGCCCGCAGTGGCGTCGATGCGGGTCTCATCCGGCAGGCCGTCACGCAGGCGACGCGCGGCCTGAAGCTCGACGAACGACCCGTCCATGCCCCAGCGCTTGCCCATGTCGCCCAGCGACCGGCCGACCGAAACCCGCGCCTCCCAGTCGTGTTCGCCGACGCCCGGCTGGGCATAGCCGGCGTTGCGCCCCTCCCCGGCCCAGGTGTAACCGCCGTACAGGCTGACGGCGTTACGGTCGTCGCGCCAGACCTGCCAGGTCGCGCCGATCTCGATGGGACCGCGCCCGTTGTAATCGACGAAGGCGTCCTCGCCGTCCTGCCAGTCGGCCTTCAACTGCAGGGTCAGCCGGTCCGATGCGCCATATTCGGCGAACAGGCCCAGCGCCGCGTCGCGCCGCTCGCCCGGCAGGTCGCGCTCTTCGCCAGAGGCGTCGAAACCGGTGTCGGCGCTCAGCCGCTCATATTTGACGATCGCCTGCCCCTTGCCCTTGGGCTGGGTCCAGGCGCCGGCGAAAGCCTGGGCGGGCGCCAGCGCACTTAGCGCCAGCACCGCCGCAGCCCAGGCGAGACCTAGGCGTCGTAACCCGGCGACTTGCGATCCAGCTGACGCAGGGCGCCCGGCCAGGCCAGGGCCGAGATGAAGCCGATGCCCCGTCCCTGCTCTTTCGTCTCCGCCTGCGCCTCGTCGGGGGCCAGCAGGATGTGCTGACGCCCGCCCGACAGGGCCGCGACCTGCTGTGCGCAGGCCCTCTCCAGGAAGAAGATGCCGATCCATGCCTGAGCCGCCGTTTCCCCGACCGCCAGCGTGCCGTGGTTTCGCAGCAGCATCAGCGGTTTGTCCCCCAGATCGGCCACCAGACGTTCGCGTTCGTCATGGTTCAAGGCCAACCCCTCGTACCCATGATACGCAACCTGATACTGTAGTAAACACGCGTTCTGGCTGATCGGCAGCAAACCTTCCGCCTGAGCCGCGACGCCGACGCCGTTCACCGTATGCAGGTGGATGACGAACCTGGCGTCGTCGCGTGCCGCGTGGACGGCCGAGTGGATGGTGAAGCCCGCCGGATTGATGAAGTTGGCCGTGTCCTGGACGATGTTCCCCTCCAGATCGACCTTCACCAGCGACGAGGCCGTGATCTCTTCGAAATAGAAGCCGTAGGGATTGATCAGGAAATGATGCTCGGGCCCCGGCACGCGCGCCGAGATATGGGTGAAGATCATGTCGTCCCAGCCGTGCAGCGCGACCAGCCGATACAGGGCCGCCAGCTCAACGCGGACCTGCCATTCGGCCTCGGACACGCGGGATTTGATCGAAGGACTCGTTCCGTCCGCCATGGTTTCCTCCTGCCTCTGAACGGGCTTTGAGGAACCGTCCCCCTGCACGCCAGCGCCGTCAACCCGCCTTGACCGATGTTGACGCGACGTCACTGGCCGTTCGTCAGCTTTGCTTAACGCCGTCTTCACGACCCCGCCTTATGGTTAAGCATCGTCGTCGGTTCGGGGAGCCGCTGTGTCTGTCGTTCAATTGGAGACGCCCCGCGACGCCTGGGACGACCGGACTGTTTCCCAACTCCTGATCCTGGCGCAAAGTCGCTCGGCGGAGGATCGCCAGCGGTTACTGCTGAAGGTCACCTCCCTTTGCGAAGCGACGCACCCGCCGGCCGAGGTCGGCCCGCTGCTCAGCGACATCTTCCTGACGTTGGCGGCCCAGGCCGAGCGGGACATCCGACTGGCCCTGTCCGAACGCATCGCCGGCGTCGATTGGGTGCCGCCCGCCCTGATCAACATGCTGGCGCTGGACGAGATCGAGATCGCCCGCCCGGTCATCACCGCTAGCCCCCTGCTGAAGGACGCCGACCTGATCCGGCTGCTGATCGAGGCGACGCTGGAACATCAGATCGCCGTGGCGCGCCGGCCCCAACTGTCTCGCCCGGTAGCGGACACGATCATCGACCGCGGCGAGGCCGTGACCATGACGGCCCTGGCGTCGAACCGTTCGGCGGACATCAGCGAAGAGGCCATGCGCAAGCTGGTTGACCATTCGCGCCGCATCGCCGGCCTGCGTGCGCCGTTGACGCGCCATCCCCGGCTGAACGAACAACTGGCCCAGCAGCTCTATCAGTGGGTCGGCCAGGCCTTGCGCCAGTCGATCGGCGAACGGTTCCGCATCGACGACGCCCAACTGAACGCCGCCGTCCAGCAGGCCGCCGCCAAGGCCGTGGGCAGCCCGGAATGGCGCACCTCACCCACCAGTCGGCTGGTCGAGGATCGCGAACGCTCTGACATGGAACGTCGCCTGGTGGACAAGCTGCAGGCCGCCGGCCAGTTGCGTCCCGGCCTGCTCGTCCGCGCGTTGCGGGAACAGCGGTTCGAACTGTTCGAACAGGCGCTCGCGGCCCTGGGCGGTTTCAGCGACGCCCAGGTCCATCACGCCGTACGCGCCCCGACCGCCGAACCCCTCTATCTGGCTTGTATCGCCGTGGGCGTGGACAAGGCCGTCTTCGCCTCCCTGCTGGTCGAGGTGCGCAAACTGTCAGGCGGAATGCCTGCCGACGGCGGCTGGACGGCGACGCCGATGAACGCCCATTCGGCCTCTCGCGCCTTCCGCCAGATGATGGAAAAGCCCGCGATCGTTTGACTTCGCGCTCAAGCTCGGCTCACGTCCCGCCGTGACCCAGCCCAGTCCCTCCTCCCCCATACCAGCCTCGCCCTCGCTGGCCTTCGTCGCCAGCGACCGCTCTGAGGCCCAGGCGGCGCGCAAGGCCCTGATCGCGCGCTATGGCGCCGTGTCCGAGCTGGAGGCCGACGTCATCGTGGCCCTGGGCGGCGACGGTCAGATGCTGGAGACGCTGCACGGCAACCTGCGCCAGCGCACGCCCGTCTATGGGATGAACCGCGGCTCGGTCGGCTTCCTGATGAACGACTACGAGGAAGAGGGCCTACTGGAGCGAATCACAGCCGCCGAACGCACCGTCATCCATCCCCTGCAGATGGACGCCTGGACCGAGAGCGGCGAGGTCCATACCGGCCTGGCCATCAACGAAGTCTCGCTGCTGCGCCAGACGCGCCAGACTGCAAAGCTGCGGATCACCGTCGACGAGCGGGTGCGGCTGGAAGAACTATCCTGCGACGGCTGCCTGGTGGCGACGCCGGCGGGATCGACCGCCTATAATCTGTCGGCGCATGGCCCGATCATTCCGCTGGACGCCCGCATCCTGGCCCTGACGCCGATCAGCGCGTTTCGGCCCCGCCGCTGGCGGGGCGCCCTGTTGTCGCACGGCGCCAAGGTGCGGTTCGAAGTGCTGGAGGCCGACAAACGCCCGGTCTCGGCCACCGCCGACAACTTCGAAGTCCGGCGCGTCGCCCGCGTCGAGGTGCGTGAGCGACGAGATCTGACGCTGACCATGCTGTTCGACGCCGGTCGCTCGTTCGACGAACGCGTGATGGCCGAACAGTTCGCCAACTGATCCGGTCACGGGTTCTTAAGTCCGATCCCGTAAGTTTGCATCAAAGTCCTATGGAGCCCGCCATGAGCAATCCGGCGCAGATCACCCCCCCGACGAACGCCCTGCGCATGAAAGTCGGCGGCGGTTTCGGCATCAATGCCGACGCCATCGCCCGCGCCGAAGAGGCGCTGAAGGCCATGTCGGCCCAGTTCGGCCAGTGGCTGAACGACGAGATCGTCAAGCTGGACAAGGCCCAGGCCGACATCCGTGAACAGGGCTACACCCCGACCACCGCCGAAGCCCTGTATTTTCGCGCCCATGACCTGAAAGGCCTGGGCACGACCTACGAATATCCGCTGGTGACGCGCATCGCCGGTTCGCTGTGCAAGATGCTGGACGATGCCGACCGCCGCATGGCCGCGCCGGTCGCCGTGCTTGACGCCCACATCGACGCCATCCGCGCCGTGGTCCGCGACCAGATCAAGACGGACGAACACCCCACCGGTCGCGCTCTGGCCGAAACCCTGGAAGCCCGCGTCGCAGACTATCTCGCAGGCTGAACGTCCCTCCAGCCGTTTGCGAAAGGCCCGCCGACTTGGCGGGCCTTCTTCTTATGCAGCGTTGGCGGCGCTGAGGGACAATGACGGCGACTGGTCCAGCCGCTCCATCAGATAGGCCAGGTCGTCGCGTTGGACGTTGGGCCGCTGGGTCAGGAACCGCTCCAGCATCTGCTCGCGGAAATAGGCGCTGGACGTATCGATCCCCTCGGACGCCAGCGCCCGCCAGGTATCGACCCCGGCGCGGAAGGCCTGGAACAGGCGTGGCGGCAGGCCCGCCCGATCATAGATGGCCTTCAGCCCCAGCGGCCCGGCGTCATGCACCATAAGCCAGGCCCGGTGGTGGGGCGTATTGGCCAGCTCGGCCAGGCCATGTTCGAACATCGCCATCTGACCGCGCGCCAATCCACGCAACAGAAGCGAGGCGTTCAGGACGCGACGCGCATTCAGATGGGTCATGAAGGCGGCTAGATCCGAACTGACGGCGGCCTGATCGACCAGATCGACGGTCGTTCTCTCGCGCGCATATTGCGCCAGACGAATAGCGGTTTCAGGCGCGACGGCATGGCGGCTGATCAGATGTTCGCGCACCGCGTCGCTGGCCAGTTGGATCAGGCGCTCGGTCACGCTCAGCGGCAGAACCTGGCGATAGGCCAAGGCCGTCAGCACCTCTGGCGTCTCTGTGAAACGATCGACAACGGCCGCCAGGGCGGCTTCCGACAGGTCAGCGTTGTCGTTCGCCGCCACGGTGCGAACCGCCTGTTCGCAGCCTTCCTCGGCCAGCACGGTCGCGACATCGCGCGAGACCCGCGACCGCCCCGCCACCGCGACCTGACGCACCACCGACCCGGCGCGCACGATCTCGATCAGATCCTCGTCGCTGAAGGCCGGAGAAGAGGCGATGATCGGCAGGGCGATGCTGTCCAGATCGCCGGCCAGCTTGCGCGCCACATCATTGGGGATCAGGTCCGACGCCTTCAGCGTGACGGCCATGGCGCGTCGCACCAGTTCGGCCGCGTCGTTGGCCAGCAGCCGCAGAATCTTCTGCGCCGCCACCCGGTCGTCCTCGTCCAGATCGGCGCGTTCCATGTTGCGGCACAGCTTGTGCGCCGCCTCGGCGCGCTCGTCGTCGTCCGTCGCCTTGATGAGGCGTCGAATGTCCACTTCTGTCAGGCGTGCGCGGAAGGCGGTCATGGACGGCTCGTCATGGAATCGGGCGTTGATCCCAGAATGAGACTGCCATGCTTAACGGGCAGTTTACCATCGGTTGCCAAGTGACGACTCAGGTCGATTGTTTGCCATTTGGCGAGAAAGCGCCGCCGAAGCCGTTGCTGGACGACCCATCCTGACCCAGCAGCAGGGCCAGCAGCCCCTGGTCCTGCTTCAACCGGTCCATCCGCGCCGCCAGCATTTGATCCTTGTCGCTCAGACTCGGCACGGCGTATTTGGTTTCGCCCGTCCCGGCCGCCGGCGCGCCCTCGCCCGCCGTGCGTTGCAGATTGGCGTGAACCTCGGCGACCGTGGCGGGGCGGCCGCTCCGGTAAAATATGCTGCGATTGGCCCGCGCTGCGTCGGGGAACAGGGCCACGGCGCTGGCGCCCGGATTGCGATCCATCGCCTGCATCAGGCCCGCCGCCCCTGCCGGACCCAGGAAGTGGGCGGCATATAGATCGCCCGCCCCCGGTTCCTTGCCCGTCCGCCCACGCAGATAGGCCGCGTTGGACGCCGTCAGTTCGGCCGCCATGGTCGAGGCGGCTTGGGGGTCGAACCTCAGATCCAGCACGACATTTCGCGCCGAACCGTCCACTCGCCAGCGACCGTCGCTGCCTCTTTGGATCAGGTCAGCATACTGACCATAACCGTGCTGGGCGCCGTGCTGTTTGACGGTGCCGAGCCAGGTCTGCTCGATGAATTGGAACAGGCCGGCCGCCGAAGAGGTCGGCGCCTTGGCGGACGGGTTCATGGCGCTTTCGCGACGCGCCGTCTTAATCAGAAAATCATAGTCCACGCCCACGGCGTTCGACGCGCGCCGAATGGCCGCCTCTACCCCGCCTGCCGATGGAATCGCTCCGATGCCCATGTGCGGATGGTCGGCGAACGTAGTTAACCAACCCTTAATTCTTAACGCCACCGTTAACGGATCGACATTGGTCGAACCCCGAAACATCCGCCGTAAAGCCGCCACAACCTGCGCGCTCAACTTGCAGTTACGGGCGCTGCGGGGGCGGTGAACGAGGGCGTGAAGCCATGATGATCCGTGCCGCCAGTGGACCCGGCTTGATCAGCCCCATCGACTTCGGGGAACGCAAGAAACCCATCCCGCGCTGGATGCTGGGCGCCATCGGCGTCTCGGTCGTCCTGCACGTCGCGGCGGGGGTGGTGCTGTATAACCAGCGGTTCGAACTGAGTGGAATGACCGATCAGATCCCAGATGAGCCGATCTTCAGGGTCACGATGGAAACACCACCCAAACCCAAGCCATTGCCGTCGCCAGCAACGGCGGCGCCGCCGACGCCGATCCACAAGCCGCTTCTGACCGTGCCGACCACGATGCCCCCCGTCCCGCTGGCGCCGCCTGAGCCCGGCGTCACTACCGCTCAGCCGGGCTTGCCAACCATCAGCGTCGCCCCGACCGGTGTCGAAGGCGGCACAGCCACGGTCGAGACCCCGCCCCGCCCGCCCTCGGTGATCAACAATCCGACCTGGGCCAGCCGCCCGTCGCCGGCGCAGATGGCGCGCGCCTATCCGACACGCGCGGCGGAAAACGGCACGCCGGGTTCCGCCAGCCTCAGTTGCATCGTGGGCGTGAGCGGCGGTCTAACCGGCTGCCGCGTCGTGGGCGAGACCCCCAGCGGCCAAGGCTTCGGCCGCGCCGCCCAGGGTCTGACGCGCGACTTCCGCATGAACCCGCGCACCGTGGACGGCCGACCCGTCGACGGCGCCACGGTCAACTTCACCGTCCGCTTCGCAATGGCGGGCTAGAACCGACCAGGATCGAGGGCGCGGGCTTCCATCAAGGCCGCCCGCCCCTCGATCACATCGGCCACGATCGCGCCCACCAGCGGCCCCAGCAGCCAGCCGTTGCGACGCGGCGCCAGGGCCATGAGCAGACCCTGCCCGCCCGGCGCGGCGCCCGCCAGCGGCAGACCGTCCGCCGTAGCCCCGCGCACGCCCGCGCGCCATTGTATGTCCACCGGCTCGGGCGACCGGTCCAGCACGCGCCACGCCGCCTGGGCCAGTCGTTCGGATGTCTCGGCATCCGGCCCCGTGTCTCGCCGCCCCGGCTCCATCGTCGCCCCGATTACCGCACCCGAGGCCATCGGCGCGACATAGGCCCCCGGCCCGCGCACCACATGATCCACCAGATCTCGGGCCGCGACGCCGATCTGTCCCCGGATCGGCTGGATGCCGTCGATCAAAACTCGCGCGGCCTCAGGCAGCCCCGCGACGGCCTCGCCCGCGCCCGTCGCCAGCACCACCGCCTCGGCGTCCAAAGTCAGGTCGCCGACAGAGACCCGCCAGCTGCGGTCGGTGCGGGCGATACCCGTCACCCGCCCTATAACGACGGCCTCGCCCAGCGCCTGTTTCAGCGCCGACAGCGCCTGTTCGGGATCGACCTGATAATCCTCGTCGGTCGTGATACGGTCGCCCTCGCGCCGAGCTTTGAAGCCCAGCGCGCGCAGCCTAGCCTCCATCCCGTCCGCGTCGCCGCCCCGCCACTCGGCCGGTCGATGCGCCAGAACGATCCCCGCCGCCGCCGCGAACGCGGGCCACAGGTCGCGCCCTGCCCGAAACAGCAGGGCGTGATCGGGCGACACGTCGTCGATGGCCGATTCCATCGCCGGCGCAATCATCCCCGCCGCGACCAGGGAGGCGTTCACCTCCCCCGGATCGATCACCACCATCGCCCGGCCGCGCCGATGCAGTTCGAACGCGGTGCAAAGGCCAAGCACGCCGGCGCCGACGATCACGATGGGAGAGGAAGACATCACGGGCCGTCTGATCAACCCGCGACGCCCCTATTGCAAGATGCCGACGCCTATTCCGCCGCCATCGAGGCCGCGCCAGCTTCATCCAGGCGCGCGACCAGGGCCGTATGCTGGTCCCACAGGGCGGTCGGCAGACGGTCGCCGAACTGGCGATAGAAGTCCGGGATGAGCGCCGCCTCCTCGGCCCAGACGCCCGCATCGACATCCAGCAGGATCGACAGCTGCGCCGGCGTCAGATCCAGACCCGACAGGTCCAGGGCTGCCACGGACGGAACACGCCCCACCGCGGTCTCCACCGCCTCGGCCTCGCCGTCGATCCGCTCGCTAATCCACTTCAACACGCGCGCATTGTCGCCGAATCCGGGCCAGACAAACCGCCCGTCCTGATCCTTCCTGAACCAGTTGACGAAGAAGATGCGAGGCAGCTTCGACGCGTCGCGCCCCTGCCCCATCTTCAGCCAATGCGAGAAATAATCGCCCATGTTGTAGCCGCAGAAGGGCAGCATGGCGAAGGGATCACGGCGAAGCTCCCCCACCTTGTTCTCGGCCGCCGCCGTGCCTTCGGACGCCACGGTCGAGCCCATGAAGACGCCGTGCTCCCAATCGAACGCCTCGGTCACCAGAGGCACGGCGCTGGCCCGCCGGCCGCCGAACAGGATGGCGTCGATCGGCACGCCCCTGGGGTCTTCCCACTCCGGCGCGATGGCCGGGCACTGGCGGGCGGGCGCGGCGAAGCGGGCGTTTGGGTGCGCCGCCGGTTCGCCGGACGCGGGGTCGTGCGGCTGGCCCTTCCAGTTCGTCAGGCCTTCGGGCGCGGTCTTGGTCAGCCCCTCCCACCACACGTCGCCGTCCGCCGTCAGGGCGGTGTTGGTGAAGATGGTGTTGGACGCCAGGGTCTCCAGCGCATTGTGGTTGGTGTTGCGGCTGGTGCCGGGCGCGACGCCGAAGAAGCCGGCCTCGGGGTTCACGGCATACAGCCGCCCGTCCTGGCCGAACCGCATCCAGGCGATGTCGTCGCCGATGGTCTCGGCCTTCCAGCCCGGCAGGCTGGGTTGCAGCATGGCCAGGTTCGTCTTGCCGCAGGCGCTCGGGAAGGCGGCGGCCACATATTTCGCGCGCCCCTTCGGATCGGTCAGCTTCAGGATCAGCATATGCTCGGCCAGCCACCCCTCGTCGCGGGCCATGATCGAGGCGATGCGGAGGGCGTAGCATTTCTTGCCCAGCAGGGCGTTGCCGCCATAGCCCGAGCCATAGGACCAGATTTCCCGCGTCTCGGGGAAATGCACGATCCATTTGTCGTCATTGCAGGGCCAGGGCACGTCGGCCTGCCGTTCGACCAACGGCGCGCCCAGCGTATGGACGGCCGGCACGAACACGCCGCTGTCGCCCAACTGGTCCAGCGCCGGCTTGCCCATGCGCGTCATCACCCCCATCGACAGGGCGACATAGCCGCTGTCGGTGATCTCGACGCCCAGGGCGCTGATGGCCGATCCCAGCGGCCCCATGCAGAAGGGCACGACATACATCGTCCGCCCCGCCATGCAGCCGTCGAACAGGCCGTCCAGGCGCTCGCGCATCTCTACCGGATCGGCCCAGTTGTTTGTGGGACCGGCATCGGCCTCGTCGTCCGAGCAGATGAAGGTCCGGCTCTCGACCCGCGCCACGTCGCGGGGATCGGATGCGGCGTAATAGCAGCCCGGCCGCTTGTCCTGATCCAGCGCCTTCAACGTGCCCTTGGCCAGCAGGTCGGCGGTGATGGCCTGTTTCTCGTCCTGCGACCCGTCGCACCAGTGGACGCGGGCAGGCTGGGTCAGGGCGGCGATCTGCTCGACCCAGGCGACGAGGCCAGGGTGGGCGGTCGGCGCCGGATGGAGTCCGGGCGTGGTGGAAATAGACAAG
This sequence comes from Brevundimonas sp., assembly GCF_041648115.1. GTDB lineage: Bacteria > Pseudomonadota > Alphaproteobacteria > Caulobacterales > Caulobacteraceae > Brevundimonas. The sequence continues at coordinate 64,626 of NZ_JBAZPR010000004.1, read as the reverse complement.
GGCGTCTCCTGAACGAACAGGCCCGACGATCTGACGCCGTCGTGACCTTCAGCACGCGACGATCACGCACTGTTACAGCCGAAATGCTCCGGTCTTTCCACCGCGTCAAACCGTGCAAGAAAGCGCCGCTGTCCACCGGTGTCGTCGGCAAAAGATCGCAGGTGTCAGGGGCGCGCGTGGACGCTAGAAGGGCGTGTGCAAACGCTGGATTCCATCTCCGCCCTGCCCGACGGGGCTCTCAGTTCGCCCGCTGCGCGTCGCAATGCGGAGGCGATTCTTCGCGTGCTTCGCGCTCATATGCCCGCGCGCGGATCGGTGTTGGAAATCGCCTCGGGATCTGGCGAACATGCCACCGCCTTCGCCGCCGCGATGCCCGGCCTGAACTGGACGCCCAGCGACCCCAGCGAACAGGCGCGAGACAGCATAGCCGCCTGGACGCACCAACTCGCGCTGGCGAACCTGAACCCGCCGCTGGCGCTCGACGCCGCCGATCCGGCGACATGGCCAAAAGGACCGTTCGACGCCCTCTATTGTGCGAACATGACGCACATCAGCCCCTGGTCGGCGACCGAGGGGCTGATGGATTTGGCCGGTCGCGTCCTGCGACGCCCCGGCGGTCTGCTGGCGCTCTATGGCCCCTATCGCGAGGCCGAAGTCGAGTTGGCGGCGTCGAACGCCGCCTTCGACGACAGTCTGAAGGCGCGAAACACGGAATGGGGTCTGCGCGACCGCGAGGCGGTCGAGGCCCTGGCCCGCGCGCATGGCCTTGCGGCCACGCTACGGGTTCAGATGCCGGCGAACAACCTCATCCTGCTGTTTCGCGCCGTCTGATTCAGGCGATCGCGCCGACGATCTTGGACAGTGCGCCGTTGTCGCTCAGCAGCGTCACGGCGCCGTCCTTGAACACCGCGCCATCGGCCTCGGCCGAAACGCCGAAGCTTTCGGCCGCCAGGGCCACGCCGTCGGCGAAGGCGATGACCGTCAGGCCGTTGGCGCGCGCCAGGTCGAGCAGCGACTTGATCGCCGCCAGCGACGCCTCGTCCGTCGAACCGCCCGGAACGACCAGGCCCTTCAACCGACCTTCGACAATGTCCTTGGCCGTCGCGGTGGCCAAAACGGTCACGCCGCCGGTGATCAGGCTGGCGTCGCCCGTCGAGATCGGGGCCAGGCCCACGCCTTCGGCTCGCAACGCGCCCTCCACGTCGCCCAGCTCGCCGAACGCCATGTCACGCCGCATCACCAGCCCCATGCGCAGACGGGTGGGAACAGGACGGTTGTAGCCGGTGCGACGGGGGCCTGCGGAAGATTTGTTTTGAGCGAACAAGACGTCTCCTTGGTATGTTTCAATACTGATCCAGATCCGACAAGCGACGCTGTCGAACCGCCCACGCCAATGATCAGAAAAAAGAAAATCGACGGGTCCGACGACTGTCGTCCCGCACTCTGGATCATTTGTGGAATGCCGTCAGATATAGTGACGATCCCGCCAGGATCAACCTGCCAATTCCAACAGACTGGCCTTCCTGATCCTGAAAACCGTGTCCGGCTTGCTCGCGCCCTCGCCCGGCTCTAGACAGCGACATCGACTGGACGACGGAATCGCATGGCCTTCACCCGCACCTATGACGGCGACGAACCGGTTCGCGTGAACAAGTGGCTAGGCCAGACCGGCGTCTGTTCCCGGCGCGAGGCCGACACCCTGATCGCCAACGGCCTGGTCTCCATCGACGGCGAGACCATCAGCGATGCGGGCCGCAAGATTCAGCCCGGCGAGACCCTGACCCTGAACGACACAGCCCAGGCAGCCCTGGCGTCGGGCATGACCCTGGTGCTGCACAAACCGGTCGGTTACGTCTCGGGCCAGCCCGACCCCGGCAAGATTCCCGCCGTGCGCCTGCTGAACAAATCCAACCGCATCGGCGAGGGCGAAATCCCCGCCCGCGACGCCTCCCTGCCCCCCATCGGCCGACTGGACGAGGATTCGCGCGGCCTCTTGCTGCTGTCGTCCGACGGCGTCGTCGCCAAGGCGGTGATCGGTCCGGCGTCAGAGCTGGACAAGGAATATCTGGTCGTCGTCGACGGCTTGATCACCGAGGGCAAGCTCAGCCGCCTGCGACACGGCATGGAACTGAACGACAAGCCGCTCAAGCCCGCCCGCGTCACCCAGATCGGGCCGCAACGCCTGCGGTTCATCCTGGACGAGGGCAAATACCGCCAGATCCGCCGAATGTGCGACCTGGTCGGGCTGGAGGTCGTGGACCTGTATCGCATCCGCATTGGCCCGCTGGAGCTGGGCGATCTGCGCGAGGGCCGCTGGCGTCACCTGACGAACGAAGAGCGCGCGATGCTGATCGCCCACTCAGCATCCTGAGTTCAGCCCCTAATCCAAGGCTCTGAACCATTGATCCAGCAGTTGCGCCTCGGCGCGGCGCGCTTCGGTGCGTTCGGCGGCCTCGGCGTCCACGCCCCATTGTTCTTCCTGGAACAGCTCGTCGATCCGTGACAGGTCGAACGCCGTGCCGCCGTCCAGCGCGCCCCGCTCCACCGTCAGGGCCAGCACCGCCGATCCCAGCAACGGCACGGCCGTCGCCAACCCCGTCAGGCGGAAGTCGTCCAGCGACAGGGCGTGCGCCTTGACCCTCGCGATGGCGTCCGGCGACTGCGGCCGATGGACGATGCCGGCGACCGGCGTCAGAACCACCCCCATCTCGCGCGCGGCCCAGTCACGCCACGGCCCCCATTCCCGTGCCTGGCGCTCGACCAGCGGCGTCGGATGTTCGGCCAGGTAGCAGACCACGTCCGACCCGGCGTAGGCGGCGATCTCATCGGCCACCGGCTCGCGCGCCTGACCGATCCGGTCGATGGCGGTCGAGGCCAGGCGGGTCGCCGGCATGGTCGAGGGATCGAGGAACTTGCCCTGCGCCGCCCATTCGTCGGCGACCAGCTGGGCTGCGGCCTGTGTCGGCAGGACCAGCGCCGCCTTGTCCGGCGTCTTGGGTGTGCGCCCGTCCAACAGCACAGCCCAGCCGCCATCAGCATGCGGCCCCACGACCGCCTCCTTCCAGAAGCGCGAGATCCGATCCGGCGACTGTTCGACGAAACGCGGGCGATGCGGGGCGGGCTTGTCAGTCATGAAAGGTCCGTTGAAATCAGGCCGGCACGACGTCGAACGCCAGCGTCAGGCGCGACGCCTCGCCGCCGAACGGCTGGGTGCCGTGCCACATATAGGAAGGAAACAGCACCAGCGTCCCCGGTTGGGGCTGCACATGGTGTTCGGCTGCAAGGTTCGGCAGGCCCGGCGGCGCGCCGAACCGCAACCAGCCCTCGCGCCCCTCGCCTGCAACCTCATCTGTGATCACGGGCGGCAGTTCGATATGGCAGGCCGACGACAGCCAGCCGTTCGAATGGATATGGTCGGCGTGAAACCCGTTCGGCCGCAACCGCACCGACCAGCTGCCCTGGATGCGATAGTCTGCGGTGTTGCGCGCCCTCAACGGATCGTCGCCCTGACCGACCGCCGCCATATAGTCGCGGATCGGCTTGTCGATGGCCTGGAAGAAGGCCCGGATGGCGGGATCGTCGCTTTCGGACAGCGCAGCGGCAGTCTGCGATCCCCCGCGCAGCGACTGACCCACCGGATGGGTCTTCAGCGTGTGCAACTGATGCAGCGCACGCGCCAGATCGACCAGATACGCTTCCAGCGACGCCCACCCCTGCGGCGCCTCCAGCCGATAGGGACGCACGAAGGCGTCATAGTCGTACATCCGGCCATAGCGATGATCGCCCAGCATCCGCCAGGCCGTCGCCTGGAAGGCCAGCACATGCTGGTTCAACGGCTCTCGCACACGCAGCGCCTCGATCGGCGCCAGCGCCGCCTCGGCCTCGCCCAGGGCCAGCAAACATTCGGCCTGGGTCACCATGATCGCCGCGACCTCGCCTCCGGCCAGCGCCGCCGCCCGGTTCGCATGATCCAGCGCCAGGCGCGGATCCAGCGTCAGGCAGGCCTGCGCCGCCGCCAGCTCTCCCGGCCCGTCCAGCGGCCCGGCGACCAGCGTGCGATAGGCCCGCTCCACCTCCCCGGCGTATTCCAGCAGCCGCGCCTTGATCTGACGTGGCGTAGGCACGTCGGGCGATGCCGCGATGGCGGCGTCCAGCGGCGAGCAGGCGGCCTCCAGATCGGCGTCACGCATCCAGATCAACTGGCTAAGATCGCGCAGCGCATCGCCATAGCCGGGTCGCCGCGCCAGCGCCTGACGATAGGCGTCTTCCGCCTCATCGAACCGGCTCTGCGCCTGCATCGCGCGCGCCAGCACCAGCCAGGTCTCCGGCGCATCCCCGCCGATGGCCATCGCCCCGCGACAGGCGGCCTCCGCCTCGGCCGCCCGGCCCAGATCGCCAAGGGTCGAGGCCAGATTGTGCCGCGCAGGCACGCTGTTCGGCCGAACCGCGATCAGTCGCTGGGACACCGCTGCGCTGTCCGCCAGACGCCCCGCCCGCTTCAGCAGATCGGCCTGAACCGACAACGCCTGCCACGGCGCATCGGCCTTCGCGACCACCGCCGCCAGAACCTGCAAGGCCTCGTCCAGCCGTCCGGCAACGGCCAGGGCCTTGGCCTGCTCGACCTGTGCCTGCCCGATAGCCGTCACCGGATTCGCTTCACGCCCAGGAAGGGATCGTCCTCCGCCTCGTCTTCGGAGAAGCCGAAGTGGGCGAAGCCGGCCTTCATCTCTGGGCTCAGCGGCGCCGTGACCTTCAGCACGCCGCCGCGCGGGTGGTCCAGTTCGATGCTGCGCGCGTGCAGTTGCAGCTTCAGCGGCCCGGACAGCTCCCTGGATTTCTCGTCGCCGTATTTCGGATCGCCCAGGATCGGGTGGCCGATCCCCGCCATGTGAGCGCGCAACTGGTGCGTCCGTCCGGTGAAGGGGCGCAGCGCCATCCACGACGCACGGTGCGAGGCGCGGCTGACGGTGCTGAACGCCGTCTCGGCCGGTTCGGCCTTGGGGTCCTTGCGCTCGGCCGGACGCATCATCTCGAAGTCGTTGATGCCAGTCTTCTTCAGCGGCATGTCGATCTGGCCTGAATAGGGTTTCGGATTGCCGATGACGATCGCCCAATAGGTCTTCTTGGCCTGACGCCGCGCGAATGCGCCGGCCAGCCGCTTGGCCGCCTCCGGCCCCTTGCCCAACAGCAGGACGCCCGAGGTGTCGCGGTCCAGACGGTGAACCAGGCGCGGCCGGTTGACCCCCTCGCCCCAGGCCGAAAGCAGGCGGTCCACATGACGGCTGGTCTTGGTGCCGCCCTGCACCGCCAGACCGTGCGGCTTGTTGATCGCAATGACCATGTCGTCCTCATAGAGGACCAGCGACTTGACGAACCGGATGTCCTGTTCGGACAGGGTGTGCATGTCCCCGGCCTGGCGCGAAGTGTCGTCGGGGATCGGCGGCACGCGCACGGCGGCCCCGGCCGTCAGGCGGCCTTCAGGCTTGATGCGGGCGCCATCGACGCGGATCTGGCCGCTGCGCGCCATCTTCTGCACCTGAATGTTCGACAGGTGCGGCCAGCGTCGACGGAACCAGCGGTCAAGGCGGATGCCGTCCTCGTCCTCGGCGACATAGATGGTCAGGACTTCGCGCTTCGGGGCGTCCTTTGCGGCGTCTTTTTCAGCCTCATGCGGCTCGTCGGCGGGAGAATAGTCGGTCAAAGCGGAGCTCCAAGGGCGCGGCGGGCGATCATCAGGCCGACGAAAAGGGCCAGGATAGCCAGGACGACCGAGCCGACCACATAGGCGCAAGCCAAACCGATCTGGCGGCGCTCGATCATCTGCACCGCCTCCAGCGAATAGGACGAAAAGGTCGTGAACCCGCCCAGCACGCCGACGGCGGCGAACAGTCTCACCGCCTCCTGTTGCGCCCCGCCCCGGAACGCCAGCCAACCGACCAGCAGGCCCATCAGCAGGCCGCCGACCACATTGGCCGCGAACGTGCCCCAAGGCCAGGCTGCGTTGGGCGCCAGCCGCCCGGCGGCCAGCCCCAGGCCATAGCGGGCGACGGAACCGATAGCCCCGCCTGCCGCGACGAGAAGAAAACGTGTCATCGTGCGGCCTTCTATACGCCGCACGCGCCGAAAGCGATGGTCAGCGCGGGATGGAACCCTGGACCGAGCGCGCATCATAGGCGTTGGGGCGATCCGGCTTCTGGCCCCGGCCCAGGACGACCTCCAACGTGGTCGATGTCGGCTGCGGGCCGCTGAAGTTCAGACCCACGCCCACCCCGACACCGGACGCGGAATAGCCGCCATACCGGCTGCTGCCGCCGCCGATGGACACGCTGGGGCGAACCCCGCCCGCCCCGCCCGGCCGACCGTCGGTCCAGCTCTGGGTCACCTCGAACCAGTCATAGCCCTGTTCGGTCGTCAGGTCGGCGGCGCGCAGCAAGGCCCAGTCGGCGACACGCCCGGCCGCCCCCACGCCGTTATAGCTGACGCGATAGCGGTTGGACTCGATCCGCTGCTCCGAGAACCCCTGCCCGCCCTGTCCCTGCTGGGCGCCATAGGGGGCCAGGCTGGCGCAGGCGCTCAGCGCAAGGGCGGACAGGCCGGTCAAGGCGATGGCAAGACGCTTCATCATAGGTATCCTTTTAAAGACATAGCGCCAAAACCGGCACGGCGTTCCCTAAAGAAACCGGTGACCTACAGGCCCAGCGCGGTACGCAGTTTGGCGAAATCCTCGGGCGGCGGCGCCTCGACCGTGGTCGTACCGCCCTCAGGATGGGGAAAACTCAGCTTGGCGGCGTGCAGCATCAGGCGCGGCGCCGGCCCGACCGGCGTGGTCAGGGCGCCGCCGTAACGCACATCCCCGATCAACGGCCGACCGATATGGGCCATATGCACCCGCAACTGATGCATCCGCCCGGTCAGCGGCTCCAGCTCGACCACCGCCCCCTCCGGCCCAGAGGCCAAGGTGCGATATTTGCTCTGCGATCCTTGCGCGCCCGGCGCATCGAACGCGACGACGCGCATATAGCTCTCGCGCCCGATCTCTTCGCGACGCAGCGGCGCGTCGATGGTCGAAGACGCCGGTTCGGGCGCGGCCGACAGCAGGGCCAGATACTGTTTTCGAAACCGCCGCATCTGCAGCGCCTTGCCCAGGAAACTCGCCGCCGGCTTGGTCTTGGCCGCCAGGATCACGCCCGAGGTATCGCGGTCCAGCCGATGCACCAGCTCCGGCCGCTTGCCGTTCGACCGCGCGAACGCCCACAGCAGATCGTCCAGCGTATGCGCCTTGATCCGCCCGCCCTGGCTGGACAGGCCCGACGGCTTGGAAAAGGCGATGACATGCGCATCCTCGTGAATCACCCACGAACGGACGGCGGCGATCTCATCCTCGGACAGGACGACGGGTTGGCGGGTTGTCATCGGGTGCTTCTAGAGGTCAGTCGCCCGCCGCGTCCACAGCGCCGTCCACCGCCATCCGCGCCCTCATCTCGGCCCAGCGGTCCAGCCGCGCCTTGACCTTCTCCTCATGCCCCTCGCCCTTGGGCTTGTAGAAGGTACGGCGCTCCATTTCGTCGGGGAAGAAGTTCGCGCCGGAGAAGCCCTCGGGCGTGTCCGGGTCGTACTGGTAGCCCTTGCCGTAGCCGAGCGACTTCATCAGCTTGGTCGGGGCGTTGCGGATATGGGCCGGCGGCATCAGCGAGCCGGTCTCATAGGCCGCCTTCCTGGCCGCCTTGAAGGCCTCGTAGACGCCCACCGACTTGGGCGCGGTCGCCAGGTGGACCACGGCCTGCGCCAGGGCCAGTTCGCCCTCGGGGCTGCCCAAAAAGTCGTAGGTGTCCTTGGCCGCATTGGCGACCAGGATCGACAGCGGGTCCGCCTCGCCGATGTCCTCGACCGCCATCCGCACGATCCGCCGCGCCAGATACAGCGGATCCTCGCCCCCGTTCAGCATCCGCGCCAACCAATACAGCGCCGCGTCCGGGTCCGACCCCCTCACCGATTTATGCAGGGCCGATATGAGGTTGTAGTGCTCTTCTCTCGACTTGTCGTAAGCCGGCGCCCGCCGCTGCAGCACCCCCGCCAGCCCCTGCACGTCCAGCATTTCGCCTTGCGGCAGGTCGAACAAGACTTCCGACATGGTCAGCAGGTATCGCCCGTCACCGTCGGCCAGGGCCAGCATCGCGTGGCGGGCCTCGGGCGACAGCGGCAGGGCCTTGTCCATATGCGCCTCGGCTCGTGCCAGCAGCTGATCCAAAGCCGCATCGTCCAGCCGCTTCAGCACATAGACCTGGCTGCGCGACAGCAGCGCCCCGTTCAGCTCGAAACTGGGATTCTCCGTCGTGGCCCCGACCAGGGTGACCACCCCCGCCTCGACGAAGGGCAGAAACCCGTCCTGCTGGGCGCGGTTGAAACGGTGGATTTCGTCCACGAACAGCAAGGTCGATTGCCCCGCCGCCCGCCGCATCCGCGCCGCCTCGAACGCCTTTTTCAGGTCCGCGACGCCGGAAAACACCGCGCTGATCGCCTGATATTCATAGCCCGCCGCCTGGGCCAGCAGCCGGGCGATGGTGGTCTTGCCTGTCCCCGGTGGTCCCCACAGGATCATCGAGCCCAGCCGCCCGGCCTCGATCATGCGTCGGATCGGCCCGCCGGGACCGAGCAGGTGATCCTGTCCCACCACCTCGTCCAGCGTGCGTGGGCGCAGGCGGTCGGCCAGGGGGGCGTCGGGGGGCAGAATGCCGGAGGCTTCGAACAGGTCGCTCATGTGTGCGACCTATGTAGTCGTTCGCCAAAGGCTTTTCACGCGTTAGTATGCCGACCTGCCACGGAGACCGCCTTCATGACCGACGCCAATCCGCATCAAGGCCCGACCTCGGGCCTGACGCCCCACCTGACGATCCCGTCGCGCGGCGCCTCGGCGGCGGTGGACTTCTACATCATCGCCTTCGGGGCCGAGGTGCTGGCCCGCAATGTCGCCGACGACGGCGAGCGACTGATCCACGCCCATCTGAAGATCAACGGCGCCAGCGTCATGTTGAACGACGAGTTCCCGGAATACAGCGGCGTCCAGGACGTCCGCCCCGCCGGCGTCACCCTTCACCTCCAGGTCGCCGATCCCGACGCCTGGTGGACCCGCGCCATGACCGTCGGCGGCGCAGAACCCGTCATGGACATGGCCGACCAGTTCTGGGGCGACCGCTACGGCCAACTCCGCGACCCCTTCGGCCACACATGGTCCATCGGCGGCCCGGCTAAGGGCTGAGGCGTCAGACGCGCTTCACCGCCGTCAAGGCCCAACTCACAGGCAGGCTGACGGCGACGATAAGCACCAACAAACCGAGCCCTCCGCCCCACTCCGGCGGAAAATCATGCCTGCCGAACAGGAAGATCAGGGTCAGCCCCATGCCGATCACGAAGGCCTGGAATCGCGGAACCACCAAAGCCTGATCGCACCGCCTGCAGGCGAACGTCCTGCCAAAGTTGAACTGCGTCCTGAGGAACGGCACGCGCGCGGCGCAGTTCGGGCAGGTCGGTCCCAGGGCCATCAGTTGCACACCACGGTGTTGGAGCGGGCGATGTTCTGACGCCGCAGGGCGCGGCGACGCGACTCGGTCAGCCATTCACCGCGTCGGTCGGCGCGGTATTCGACGACCGTATTTGGCAGGCAGGAGCGCGCCATCGTCTCCTCGACGAGCCAAGCCTTGGTGCGGGCGTCGAAATCGGCCAGTGCTCCATCCAGACGCTCGACACTGAGTGAATCGGCCTCGCGATACAGCAACCAACCGGGATTGATTCCGTTTCGAGCGACGAAGGCGCGCTGTTGCTCGGCGATCGGCGCCAGATCGACGCCGGGCTCGGCCATGTCCCCGTCAGGAGCGAGTTGTCGCGAAATCAGGCTAGGATCGATCCCGCCGTGGACGACGATCACCGCGCCCGGTTCGACGATCAGACGACCGGCCAGGGGCAGGAAATAGTTGGCGCAGGACGAGTTGCACTCGCCCTTGACCGTCATGGTCAGCCGCCTGCCCTCGAACCATTCGGCGATCCGCATGGCCTCGCCGGCCTTGCCGCCGCGGCTGGTAAGGATCAGTTGGCTTGTGGTCGGAGCGAAAGCCTGTTCCACGCAAGCGGTCAGGGCCGCGTCGATGACGCCGTCAATGACGAAGGTGTCGGGGGTCGCCTGTTGGCACGCCCCCTCTTTCGCCTCAGCTTGAGCAGCATCGATTCCCACAAGCGCGAGGACCAGCCCCGCCGCATACGCCAATCGCTTCAAGGCATCCCCCGTCCGGCCCATCACGACGACCGCAACGTGCGGGCCGTCAACTCCAAGATAGTCGTGAGGCAGAGGCTGGCAATCCCTTTAGCGCAGCACCCCGCGGATCTGGCGGCCGCCGCGATTGACGACGACCTCCCACGGGCCGCGACCGGAACTGGCGGCCTCGACGTCGCGGGCGCTGGCGATGGCGCGGCCGTTGATGCTGACGATCAGGTCGTTCTGGCGGAAGCCCGCGCGCGCCGCATAGCCACGGCCCGACACGCCGGTGACGATGACGCCCGTGGCGAACGGATCGCCGCCCAGACGGTCGGCCAGGGCCGGGTTCAAGGCTACGACCTCGGCCCCGGCGAAGGGACCGGCCGCGATGGTCACTCCCTGTTTCGGATCGGCGTCGCCCGGCAGGGGCTGAACCCTCGCCGTCAGGGTCTGCGCCCGCCCGTCGCGCAGGATGGCGACCTGGACCTGATCGTTCGGATTGCGTGAGCCGACGCGGTAGTTCAGCCCGCCCTGGTCATTGATCTCCTGGCCATCGACGGCGGTGATGACGTCACCCTGGCGCACGCCAGCGCGAGCCGCCGGGCCGTTGGCGTAGACATCGGTAACGACCAACCCTTGCGGCCGGGTCAGGCCCAGGCTGCCGGCGATGTCTCCCGTGACGGTGTCGCCCTTCACGCCCAACCAGGGCCGAACGACCGTCGTCGCCCCGCCCAGCGCCGAATCCACCACCCGTTTGACCATGGCGGCCGGCACGGCGAACCCGACCCCGGCCGAGGAGCCCGAGCGTGAGAAGATGGCGGTGTTGATGCCGATCAGGTCGCCGTCCATGTCCACCAGCGCCCCGCCCGAGTTGCCGGGGTTGATGGCTGCGTCGGTCTGTATGAATGAACCGCTGTCGGAAATGCCGGTCTCGGTCCGGTTCAGGGCCGAGATGATGCCGTTGGTCACCGTCTGACCCACGCCGAACGGATTGCCGATGGCCAGGACCAGATCGCCGACCTGCTGCTCCTCCTGGTCGTCGATGGCCAAGACCGGCAGGCGGTCGCTGACATTCTCCAACCTCAGCACCGCGATGTCGCTGCGCTCGTCGGCCAGGATGACGGTGGCGGGAAACTCGCGCCGGTCGTTCAGCACGACCTTGATCTGCTGGGCGCCGTCGATGACGTGATTGTTGGTCACCACGATCCCATCCGAGCGGACGATGACGCCGGACCCGACCGATTCCGCCACCCGCGCCTGGGGTATGCCGCCGCCGAAGAACTGGAAGAAGGGATCGGCCTGCACCCGCTGCACGCTGCGCGCCGAGATATTGACCACGGCGGGCGCCGCGGACCGCACCACAGGCGCGAAACTGGATTTCATCCCCGCCGCATCGGACGGCGCCGTGCGCGTCGGTTGGGCGAACTCGCCCTCCTGCGCCTTGGAGTTTGTGGGATTGCCGCACGCCGACAGGGCGAATGCGGCGGCGAGCACGATCGATCGGGTCTTCATGGGCATCCGAAAAAGTCAGGCTTCAAGCGACGCCATACCGCACCCGGTTTCGGGCCGGATCAAGGCGTTTGAGCCTCATCAACGGACAAGCTTTCGCGCCGTTCCGCCGGTCCGCCCCACCGTCTCCTCCCCACATCGTGGGGAGGGGGACCGCGTAGCGGTGGAGGGGCTCTTGGAGCCGCGCGGGCGCTTCTCCCTCCCCTTCATGGGGAGGGACGATCGCGCAGCGATCCGGGTGGGGCCGTAAGAGCGGGCGAACTGCTTCACACGCCCCCACCCCGGCTGCGCTCCGCTTCGCCGCCCCTCCCCATGAAGGGGAGGGAGAACGCACCCGAACCATCACAATGTCGCTGGTTCATTCCCAGCGAATCCAATCGCTTGCCGATTTATGTCCCTCTTTTCCCATCCCCCCTTGGAAACGCGCTTATTCTACACCCGTCCCGTCGCATCGGAGGGCTCGCTTGGCCTGCGACCTTGCGGCGGCGGGAGCGGATGGAACGGGAGCGGGGGTGAAATCCCTCCGCGCTGACATCGACTCATGGAGCGGTGTCGGAGGGTCGAGGGGGATACTCGATCGCACTCGGGACGGGGTTCGCAGACCCCGCCGACCCGTCGCAGGCTTATGGGGTTAGGCGATAAGACCGCCACCGCTCGACGCCCCGAGCTTGAAGGCCAACCAACCGCGCGGAGCGTCATACCCTTCGTCGAAACGGTAACACCAAAACCAAACTCCGGGCGAAGGCCCGGCGCTCCGCCCAGCCCTCCACCAACTTCGCAGCGAAAGCGCGAGGCCAAAGACGCCTGCCCGTCGCCTTATTTGCTCTCGGGCCTCAGGATCGCTACATCCGCCCCAATTCCCCAATCAGACGAACCCGAAGGGCGCACCGCACCTCATGGCGCAGCAATATATTTTCCAGATGCAGGGTCTGACCAAGACCTTCCCCGGCGGCCGCAAGATCTTCGAGAACATCTGGCTCAGCTTCTACAACGACGCCAAGATCGGCGTCGTCGGCGTCAACGGCTCGGGTAAATCCACCCTGCTGAAGATCATGGCCGGCCTGGACACCGAGTTCACGGGCGAGGCCCGCGCCGCCGACGGCATCAAGCGCGGCTATCTGGAGCAGGAGCCCCAGCTCGATCCCACCCTGAACGTCCGCCAGAACGTCGAATCCTGGTGCGAAGAGAAGCAGTGGGTCAACCGCTTCAACGAAGTCGCCGCCGAACTGGGCGAGAACTACACCGACGAACTGATGGAGGAGATGACCACCCTCCAGGAGAAGATCGACGCCGGCGACGTCTGGGACATCGACAGCCGCATCGAAATGGCCATGGGCGCCCTGCGCTGCCCCGACGATGACTGGGAAGTCACCAACCTGTCCGGCGGTGAGAAGCGCCGCGTGGCCCTGGCCCGCCTGCTGCTGTCCAAGCCCGACATGCTGCTGCTCGACGAACCGACCAACCACCTGGACGCCGAATCCGTCGCCTGGCTCCAGCACCACCTGGAAAACTTCCCCGGCTGCGTCATCCTGGTGACCCACGACCGTTACTTCCTGGACCTCGTCACCAAGTGGACGCTGGAGCTGGACCGCGGCAAGGGCCACCCGCACGAGGGCAACTATTCCTCGTGGCTGGAAGCCAAGACCAAGCGCGTCATTCAGGAAAACTCGGAATCCGAAGCCCGCCAGCGCGCCCTCAGCCGCGAACTGGATTGGGTCCGTTCGGGCGCCAAGGCCCGTCAGGCCAAGTCCAAGGCCCGTCTGGCCGCCTATGAGCGGATGGTGGACGAACAGGAATCGATGCGCGGCGCCCAGACCCACGCCCACATCCAGATCCCGCCTGGCCCGCGCCTGGGCAATGTCGTGCTGGAAGTCGAGGGTCTGCAAAAGTCCTATGGCGACAAGACCCTGTTCGACAACCTGACCTTCAAGCTGCCGCCCAACGGCATCGTCGGCGTCATCGGCCCCAACGGCGCCGGCAAGTCGACAATGTTCAAGCTGATCACCGGCCAGGAAACCCCTGACGGCGGCGCCGTCAAGGTCGGCGAAACGGTCAAGCTGGCCTATGTCGACCAGTCGCGCGACGACCTGAAGCCTGACGAGACCATCTGGCAGGCCATATCGGGCGGCACCGAAGTGATGATGGTCGGCAAGCGCGAGATCAACACCCGCGCCTATGTCGGCAGCTTCAACTTCAAGGGCGGCGATCAGCAGAAGAAGGTCGGCCAACTGTCCGGCGGTGAGCGCAACCGGGTCCACCTGGCCAAGACCTTGGCCTCGGGCGGCAACCTGATCTTGCTCGATGAACCGACCAACGACCTCGACATCGAAACCTTGCAGAACCTCGAAGAGGCTCTGGAAGGGTTCGCAGGCTGCGCCGTGGTCATCTCCCACGACCGCTGGTTCCTTGACCGTCTGGCCACCCACATCCTCGCCTTCGAAGGCGACGGCCACGTGGAATGGTTCGAGGGCAACTTCGAAGCCTACGAACAGGACAAGATGCGCCGCCTGGGCGCCGACAGCATCATCCCCAAACGCATCCAGCACCAGAAATTCGGGCGCTGATTACCTGACCTGAAAAGAGGAGCCGCTGCATGACCCAACGCCCCGCCGTTCTCATCATGCAGCGGCATCTCGCCCCACTCTCGGGCTTCCTTGAGAGCGCCTACGACGTCTATCGCTTCTGGGAAGGTCCGCCGATCGAGGCGGCCCACGACATCCGCGTCATGGTCGTCGCCGGCGAGGCGACGTTGGACAAGACGCTGATCGAACGCCTGCCCAACCTCGACCTGATCGCCTGTTTCACCTCGGGCTATGACGGCATCGACATCGACTGGTGCCGCGCGCGTGGCCTGCCTGTCACCCATGCCCCCGGCGTCAATCACGAGGACGTCGCCGACCATGCCCTGGGCCTGATCCTCGCCGCGCGCCGCCAGATCGCCTCGGGCGACCGTCAGGTCCGTTCGGGCGGCTGGACCGCCGAGACCCGCACCATCACCGCCTCCCTCGGCGGCCAGAAACTGGGCATCGTCGGCCTGGGCCATATCGGCAAGGCCGTCGCCGACCGCGCCGAGGCCTTCCGCATGGCTGTCAGTTGGTGGGGGCCGCGTCCCCACGACGCCGAATGGCCCCGCGCCGAAAGCCTGTTGGCGCTCGCCAAGGCCAGCGACATCCTGGTCGTCGCCTGCAAGGCGGACGAGACCAATCGCGGCCTGATCTCGCGCGACATCCTTGAGGCGCTCGGTCCCGACGGCCTGCTGGTCAATGTCTCGCGCGGTCAGGTCGTGGACGAGGACGCCCTGATCGCCGCCCTGAAATCAGGCGCTCTGGGCCAGGCCGCGCTGGACGTCTTCGTCGAGGAACCGACCGATCCGAACCGCTGGGCCGACGTGCCCAACATCGTCCTGACGCCCCACACCGCCGGGGCCACGACCGCCGGGGTGCAGGGCATGCTGATGTTGCTGATGCAGAACCTTCAGGCGCATTTCGCGGGCGAGCCGCTGAAGACACCCGTGGCCTGATCTTAGCGTGGACGCTGCGGCCGCTCGTCAGCCGTCACGACGCCATCGCCGTTCTTGTCCAGCGCCTTGAACTGGGCGTCCAGACCGACGGTGAACTCCTCGCGCGTCACTCGCCCGTCGCCGTCCGCATCCATCCGCACCAGCATCCGCCCGCCGCGCGCATTGGCCAGTTCGGTCGCATCCACCACGTCGTCGTGATTGGCGTCCAGCCGGTCGAACACCTGCGTCATCCGCGCCTGCATCTGCGCCAGGCTCTCTCGCTCCGGCGGACGCATCCCTTCCATGGGAGGCCCCGACATCTGAGGCATGGGCGGCTCGGGAAAATCGCTCTGGGCCATCGCCGGGCCGGCGGCGGCAAGAGCGAAGGCGGCAATCAGCAGGTTACGCATGGGACCACTCCAAAAGGGCTGCGAATCCTTGAACGCACGCACGAACTATTCCCGTCGCAGCCCCGTTGGGAAAGCGATTTCACTTGCCAAATCATATAAGGATATCTTTATATGAACCTATGAGCCTGTCCGCCGATCAGACTGTCGAAGCACTCCGCGCCGCCGGCGAACCCACCCGTCTGCGCGTCCTGTCGCTGCTGGCCGGTGAAGAGCTTTCGGTCATGGAGATGTCGCGCATTCTGGACCAGAGCCAGCCTCGCGTGTCGCGCCATCTGAAGCTGATGACCGACGCCGGCCTGATCGAACGCTTTCCTGACGGCGCCCGCGTCTACTACCGCCTGTCGCACGACGCCCAGGCGCGCCGGCTGATCGACACGGTGCTGGACATCCTGGCCGAAGACGCCGGCGAGGCCGATCACCGCCGTCTCGACGAAGTTCGCAAGGACCGCGAGGAAGCCGCCGTCAGCTATTTCGAGCAGGTCGCGCCCCAGTGGGACCGCCTGCGTTCGCTCTACGTCAGTGAGAGCGCCGTCGAGGCGGCGCTGGAAAAAGCCGTCGGCCCCGGCCCGTTCGAGCGCGTCGTCGACCTGGGCACCGGCTCGGGCCGGATGCTGACCCTGTTCGGCAAGAAGGCCAAGATGTCGGTCGGGCTGGACCTCAGCCAGAACATGCTGAACATCGCCCGCACCAACGTCACAAAGGCCGGGCTGGACAAGGTCGAGCTACGTCACGGCGACATCTTCGCCACTCGTCTGCCCGCCGCCAGCGCCGATCTGGTGATCGTGCATCAGGTGCTGCACTACCTGTCCGACCCGTCCGCCGCCGTCGCCGAGGCCGCCCGCTTGGTCAGCCCGAACGGCCGCCTGGTCATCATCGACTTCGCCCCCCACGACTTCGAACATATGCGCGAAGCGCACCAGCATCGCCGCCTCGGTTTCGCCGACGGCGAGATCAACGGATGGCTGCTTGACGGCGGCCTGACGCCGTCCGCCCCCATCGCCCTGCCGCATGACGCCGAGGGCCTGACCGTGACCATCTGGACGGCGGAACGCCGCGTCCAGGATAGAAAGACCGCCTGATGGCTTCCTTAGCTGACGCCCGCGCCCTGCTGCTGTCGCCGCTCGGCCCCGTGGCCCGCGCCGGGTCCAACCGCGACGACGTGCGCGTCTCGTTCGAATTTTTCCCGCCCAAGACGGACGAGGCCGAGGCCAATCTGTGGAAGGCGATCCGTCGGCTGGAGCCGCTGAACCCCGCTTTCGTGTCCGTCACCTACGGCGCCGGCGGCTCGACCCGTGAGCGGACCCACCGCACGGTTCAACGGATCATCGCCGAAACATCCTTGCGTCCCGCCGCCCACCTGACCTGCGTCGAGGCCAGCCGCGACGAGGTCGATGAGGTCATCGCGGGCTACAAGACCATCGGCGTCGATCACATCGTCGCCCTGCGCGGGGATCCGCCCGGCGGGTCCGGCATCGGCGGTGTCTATCAGCCGCGCCCAGACGGCTACGCCAACGCCACCGAACTGACCCAGGCCATCAGTCGCGCCGGCGGTTTCGACGTCACGGTCGGCACCTATCCCGAGCGCCACCCTGAAAGCCCCTCCATCGACCACGACATCAACGTGCTGAAGGCCAAGGTCGACGCCGGCGCAACCCGCGCGGTCAGCCAGTTCTTCTTCGACATCGACGCCTTCCTGCGCTTCCGCGATCGGGTGCGGGCGGCAGGCGTGACCATCCCGCTGATCCCCGGCGTCATGCCCGTGTCCAACTTCGCCGGTCTGACGCGCATGTGCGGCGCCTGCGGGACCAGCATCCCCGACTGGCTGAAGGCGCATTTCGACGGGCTGGACGACGATCCCGAGACCCGAAAACTGCTGGCCGCCTCGGTTGCCGCCGAGACCTGCGCACGTCTGCAGGAAGAGGGCTTCTCGGACTTCCACTTCTACACCCTGAACCGCGCCGACCTGGTTTATGCGATCTGTCGGGTGCTGGGCGTGCGTGAAACCAAGGCCGTGGCGCAATGACATCTCGCCTCACCCGCGCCGAACGCATCGCCGCCCTGCATCAGGCGGCCAGGGAACGGATCCTGGTCCTCGACGGCAGCTGGGGCGTGATGATCCAGCGTCGCGGCCTGGACGAGGCCGACTTCCGCTCCGACCGCTTCGTCGGCGCCAACGGCTACAATGAGAAAGACCAGATGAAGGGGAACAACGACATCCTCTGCATCACCCGCCCCGATGTCATCGCCGACCTGCACGACCAGTATTTCGCCGCCGGCGCCGACATCTCCGAGACCAACACCTTCTCCGGCACCACCATCGCCCAGGAAGACTACGCCCTGGACGCCCAGGCGGTGTGGGACATCAATCTGGAAGGCGCCAAACTGGCCCGCGCCTCGGCCGACCGCTGGACCGAGAGGGAGCCGCACAAGCCGCGCTTCGCCGCCGGCTCCATCGGCCCGCTGAACAAGATGCTGTCGATGTCGTCGGACGTGAACGACCCCGGCGCGCGGCTGGTCACCTTCGATCAGGTCTATGAGGCCTATCGCCATCAGGTGAAGGCGCTGAACGAGGGCGGCGTCGATCTGTATCTGATCGAGACCATCACCGACACGCTGAACTGCAAGGCCGCGATCAAGGCGATCAAGGACCTTGAGGACGAGGGCATGGACGCCCTGCCCATCTGGATTTCGGGCACAATCACCGACCGGTCGGGCCGCACCCTGTCGGGCCAGACGGCCGAGGCCTTCTGGAACAGCGTGCGTCACGCCAAACCCTTCGCCGTCGGCTTCAACTGCGCCCTGGGCGCCGACCTGATGCGCCCCTTCATCGCCGAACTCAGCCGCGTCGCCGACACCCTGGTCGCCGCCTACCCCAACGCGGGCCTGCCCAATGCGATGGGCCAGTATGACGAGGAACCGCACGAAACCGCCCACTTCATCGAGGAATGGGCCGCCTCTGGACTGGTCAACATCGTCGGCGGCTGCTGCGGCACCACGCCGGACCATATCAAACACGTCGCCGAAGAGGTCGCACCGCTGAAGCCGCGCGCCATCCCGGAGCGGCCGGTAGCCTTGCGGCTGTCGGGGTTGGAACCGTTCGAGATGGTGGCGTGACACGCTCCCCTCCCCGCTCATCCCCGCGAAAGCGGGGACCTAGTCCTTTGGGCGATAGCCATCACCATGATGTCTTCGCTCGCGATCCCATGCACCGTGCCTCCCAAAAGCACTGGGTCCCCGCTTTCGCGGGGATGAGCGGAAGTCTGTAATGAGACCTACCTTCATCAACGTCGGCGAACGCACCAACGTCACCGGCTCGGCCAAATTCCGCAAACTGGTGGTCGAGGGCGACTATTCGGCGGCGCTGGACGTCGCCCGACAACAGGTCGAGGCCGGCGCCCAGATCATCGACATCAACATGGACGAGGGCCTGCTGGACGGCGTCGTCGCCATGCGGACCTTCCTGAACCTGATCGCGGCCGAGCCCGACATCGCCCGCGTGCCGGTGATGATCGACAGCTCCAAATGGGAGGTGATCGAGGCGGGCCTGAAGTGCGTCCAGGGCAAGCCCATCGTCAATTCGATCAGCATGAAAGAGGGCGAGCAGGTCTTCCGTGACCATGCGATCAAATGCCTGCGCTACGGCGCCGCCGTGGTGGTCATGGCCTTCGACGAGGTAGGTCAGGCCGACACCGCCGCCCGCAAGATCGAGATCTGCACCCGCGCCTACGACATCCTGGTCAACGAGGTCGGTTTCCCGCCCGAGGACATCATCTTCGACCCCAATATCTTCGCCGTGGCGACGGGGATCGAGGAGCACGACAACTACGCCGTCGATTTCATCGAGGGCACGCGCGAGATCAAGCGCACCCTGCCCTACGCCCGCGTCTCGGGCGGCGTGTCCAATGTCTCGTTCAGCTTCCGCGGCAACGAGCCGGTGCGTAGGGCGATCCACAGCGTCTTCCTGTACCACGCCATCGCGGCGGGCATGGACATGGGCATTGTCAACGCCGGCGACCTGCCCGTCTATGACGACATCGACGCCGAACTGCGCGAGGCGGTCGAGGACGTCATCCTGAACCGGCCCCAGCGGACCAATGTCTCGAACACCGAGCGGCTGGTCGACATGGCCCCCCGCTACAAGGGCGAGAAGGGCCAGGCCCGCGTCGTCGATCTGAAGTGGCGTGAACAGCCGGTCGGCAAGCGGATCGAACACGCCCTGGTCAACGGCATCACCGAGTTCATCGACGCCGATACCGAAGAGGCCCGCCTGTCGTTCGACCGGCCGCTGCACGTCATCGAAGGTCCGCTGATGGACGGGATGAACGTGGTCGGCGACCTGTTCGGCTCGGGCAAGATGTTCCTGCCGCAGGTGGTGAAATCGGCGCGCGTGATGAAGCAGGCCGTCGCCTGGCTGAACCCCTTCATGGAGGCCGAAAAGGCCGGCAAGCCGCGCGAACAGGCCGGCCGGATCCTGATGGCCACGGTCAAGGGTGACGTCCATGACATCGGCAAGAACATCGTCGGCGTCGTGCTTCAGTGCAATAATTACGAGGTCATCGACCTGGGCGTCATGGTCCCGGCCGACCGGATTCTGGACGCCGCCGTCGAGCATAATGTTGATATCATCGGCCTTTCCGGCCTGATCACCCCGTCGCTGGACGAAATGGTCTTCGTCGGCGCCGAGATGGAGCGGCGCGGCTTCGACATCCCCCTGCTGATCGGCGGCGCCACCACCAGCCGCACCCATACGGCGGTCAAGATCGAACCGGCCTATCGCCGGGGCTCGACCACCTATGTCGTGGACGCCTCGCGCGCCGTCAGCGTGGTCTCGGGCCTGCTGTCCAAGACCGAGCGGGCCAAAAATGAGGCCGCCACGCGCGACGAATATATCCGCATCCGCGAGCAGTACGCACGCGGCCAGGAGGTGAAGGCCCGCGCCTCGATCAAACAGGCGCGCGAGAACCGGTTCCGCATTGACCGTGCCCAGCCCATGCCCGGCAAGCCGTCCTTCATCGGCGTGAAGGCGTTCGACGCCTGGGATCTGCAGGATCTGGCCGACCACATCGACTGGACCCCCTTCTTCGCCAGTTGGGAGCTGATCGGCCGCTATCCGCTGATCCTGGAAGACGAGATCGTCGGCGAGGCCGCCCGCGACCTGTTCGACGACGCCAAGGTCATGCTGAAACGGATCATCGACGAGAAGTGGTTCACGGCCAAGGGCGTCGTCGGCTTCTGGCCCGCCCGCGCCGACGGTGACGATGTCGTGGTCTATGCCGACGAGAGCCGGGACACGGAAATCGCCCGTTTCTACACCCTGCGTCAGCAGATCAAGAAGTCGAACGGCAAGCCGAACCTGGCTCTGTCCGATTTCATCGCCGATGTGGACGAAGACTATATCGGCGCCTTCGCCGTCACGGCCGGACACGGCGAACTGGAAGTCGCCAAACGGTTCAAGGACGCCGGCGACGACTATTCGGCCATCCTCGCAACCGCCCTGGCCGACCGCCTGGCCGAGGCCTTCGCCGAACGACTGCACAAGGAGGTCCGGACCACCCTGTGGGGCTATGCCGCCGACGAGACGGCCAGCGTCGATGACCTGATCGCCGAACAGTACCAAGGCATCCGCCCCGCCCCCGGCTATCCGGCCCAGCCCGATCACACGGAGAAGGCCACCCTGTTCCGTCTGCTTCGGGCCGAGGACAACGCCGGCATGGCCCTGACCGAGAGCTACGCCATGACGCCCCCGGCCTCGGTCTCGGGCCTCTATTTCGGCCATCCGGGCAGCCACTATTTCGGCGTCGGCAAGATCGATCTGGACCAGGTCGAGGACTATGCACGCCGCAAGGGCTGGGACGTGGCGACCGCCGAACGCTGGCTGGCGCCGATCCTCAACTACGACCCTTACGCCGCCAAACGCGAAACGGCGGCCTGAGCCGAAGCTCAAGCCGCCGTTCCAAAGACGCGAGCCAAAGACCCGATTAGTCGATGCCGACGCTTTCCAACGTCGCCGGCGGCGTCGTGATGTTGGCGCGGATGCGACGCGCGGCGTGCTCGCATCGGCCCGGCAGGCCGAAGAACAGACCGAACGACTGGCTGCGCGCCTCGGCGTCCGGGTTGCTGATCAGCGACGCCCACTGGGTCTTGACGGCGGCGACCGCCTGTTCAGCCTCGGCCTTCGAAGCCGCCGATTGACGCGGCGTCGCGACGGCCAGGGCGCTGCGGAAATCCTGGGCTTCCAGACGGCCCAATCGAACCAGTTCCATATCCTCGGGCGCACGGGTCGTCAGGGTGTCGCCCAGATCGGCATGACCGCTGACCAGCGCATCACACCACGCCACCAGCGGATAGTCCGCATTCGGCGCCCCCCGCGGCAACGGCCGCGCATAGGCGATGGCCTCGCGCGTTTTCAAGGCGTCGGCGGTCTCTGCGGTCCGGGCGCCGGTGACGATCGGACCATCCTGGTTTTGAGCCTGGGCCAAGACGGGGCCGACGGCCAGCAACGACAGGGCGGTAAGGCCGGGGACGAGAAGTCTAGGCATGGTCTTCCTTCAGAGAGCGTCGCGAACAGGCGACGATCATCAACGCTCACCCGCCCGGATGGTTTTTCTACGGCGCCGCTTAAACGAAAAAGGCGGCGGAGCGTTGCTCCGCCGCCTCAGTCTCGTGTCGTTGACCGGCCTTAGAACTTGGCGGTCAGACCGACGTAGTAACGGCGACCCAGCACGTCATAGGTCGACGGGTCGGTATTGGCCTGAACGCCCGGCGAGTAAACATTGGGCTGCTCGTCGGTAAGGTTGTTCACGCCTGCGCGCAGCGACACTCTGTCGTTGACGCTCCAAGAACCGTTCAGATCGAAGTAATCGATTGAAGGCAGCGTCGAGTTGCCGTTGAAGATTTCCATCTCTCCGACTCGACGCCAACGGACACCGGCGCCGAATGCTCCATTGGTCCAGTTAACCGTCGTCAGGGACTTCCACTCAGGGAAGGTGCGGCCGAATACGCTGGCGA
Source organism: Brevundimonas sp. (assembly GCF_041648115.1). GTDB lineage: Bacteria > Pseudomonadota > Alphaproteobacteria > Caulobacterales > Caulobacteraceae > Brevundimonas. The sequence continues at coordinate 41,954 of NZ_JBAZPR010000004.1, read as the reverse complement.
TGGTGCCCGTACGATCGGTGAAAACGCCGCCCTCGACCACGTTGTCTTCGTAGTTTTCAAGCCAGCTGACGACGGTGTTGACGTCCAGGCTTCCCCAAGCAGGGGCGCCCACATCCGACAAATCGAAGCGCCAATCGGCTTGGAAGTCCACGCCCGACGTCTTGACCATGCCGAGGTTGGCATTGTTCTCGAAGGTATTGACGATGTTGCCCGAGAGCCGGTCGCGTTGGAAGAGTGCGCAATAGCTGTTGGACGCATCAAACGTGGGGTTTTCGCCCGTAGCGTTGAAGCAACCTTGCAACTGCTGGTCCACCGTGATGGCGCCGATCGCATTGGTGATTTCGATGTTGTAATAATCGACCGATGCGGAAAGGCGGGACAGTAGCGGATGAGAGAAGGGCGATTGCCAAACGATGCCCGCCGACCAGCTGTCCGAAGTTTCTTCGATCAGGTCAGGGTTGCCGCCGCTCACGCCTTGGACTTGCTCGTTAGAGTAGACAAACGTGCCATAGTCATCAGCGCGAATACCTTGAGCGATACAGAGGTTCCGGATCGCATCTGCATTCGGATTGCCCGGTTTACGGTAGCTGCTGTTGACGTCGCACGGATCGCCTTCGATCCCGTCGGGATCAGCTGCACCAATGGCCGGGAAGCCGACGTTGACCGGAGAGAACAGTTCTCCAATCGAAGGCGCGCGGACGGCGCGGTTGTAGCCACCGCGAACGCGAAGACCATCGATGATCGTCCAGTCAAGATCCGCGCGGTAGGCAGTCGTTCCACCCGTTAGGTTGTAGTCGGCGTAACGATAGCCGACGGTCAAATCCAGAGCCTGAACGAATGGCACATCGGCCAGCACCGGGATCAGCGCTTCAGCGTAAAGTTCGCGCGAGTTGGTGCCGCCGCGAAGCGGTTGTGACGGGTTGAAGCCGGCGATTTCCGAACCGCCAGTCGTGCTGCCGTCCGGCAGGTTCACGATCGGATTGCTCTGAGCCAACGAGCTGTCGGCCTGGAAGTCGAAGTTGTCCTGACGATATTGAGCCCCGAAAGCGACCCGCACCTCACCAGCAGGCAGATCGAAGGCCTTGCCCTGGATCGTGGCTTCAACGACCCGTTGCTCCGTCGTCGTTTGGTTGCGAGCCGAACGGTTGATGTAGTTGACGCATTCAGCCGACAAATTCGTCACGCCGAACGGATCGAAACCACCCGCACAAAGGCTCACGCCGCCGTCCGCAGCATTCAACAGCGTCTGAACGGACGAGCGCGAAACGTTGCCGCTCTGCGTCGTCAGATTGCTGACGCGGCCATAGGATGCATAGACATCATAGGTCCAGGTGCTCTTCGGCACCTGGCCGCGGATACCCGTGGTCAACTGATAGACGTTGTATTCGTCCGTCGAGTGGCGCCCGCCCAGCGACGTAAACCGCTTGTTCAGAAGGAAGGTCGAACCCGGATTGGGACGTGCATTCAGGAAGGTGCGCAGATCACCGGTGATGAACGGGTTGGTCGCGGGAACGCGGAAGCCCGTGCCGTTAGCCGCAGGCGTTGCAGCCAATTCAGAGTCAGCCGTGTATTGCGTGAACAGGGCGCTGGCGTAGATTTCAGCATTGTCGTTGATATGATACTTGCCCGACGCATAGGCGTTGAACCTATCGATCGGCAGCTGCATGTAGTTCAGCGGACCAGTGTTGAATGTATAGTTGGCGTTCGGTTGGGTATACTCAATCCCCGCACCAGCAGGATTTTTGACGTTCACCTTGCCAGTATATGCAAAAATGCTGCCGTCGTCATTGAAACCGAACTGACCGCCCGGAGCGACCGCTCTGCCGAAGTACGATGCCAGGAAAGCCGCAGACGGCCGGTTGCCGGCATCAAGAATGGTCGAGCCTAGTGGAGACGTGGTGGACGCACCAGAGACCGCAGAGAAGGGGCGAGCAGCGTTGAAGATAACTTCACGCGTCGAGCGGCCCAACGAAAGAACCGCGTTGCCCTTGTCGTCTGCGAAGTTGCCGCCGATGGTCAGCGAATAGCTTTCCGTTACACCGTCGTTGCGGTCTGTCTGACCGTACTGTGCGTCAAACTGAACGCCTTCAAAGCTTTCGTTAAGGATGAAGTTCGCAACGCCGGCGAGAGCGTCCGAACCGTATGCAGCCGAGGCGCCGCCCGAGATCACTTCGATATTCTGGATCAGAGCGGTCGGGATGATGGAAACATCGACGGCGCCGGACGAATTGGAAGGCACCAAGCGGCGTCCGTTCACCAGAACCAGCGTGCGATTGGTGCCAAGGTTCCGCAGGTTGATATTTGCCTGCCCGCCGTTGGACGGGTTGTTCGATGTTGAGCCGATCGACGGCGTAAACTGCGGCAGGTCGTTAAGAAGTGACTCGATGGTCACAGCGCCGGTTTGCTGGAAGTCCTGAGCGCCAACCGTCACGACAGGGCTGGTCGAACGATAGTCCTGACGCGCGATGCGCGAACCGGTGACGACGATCTCGCCGACTTCGGTCGCCTGGTCCTCAGTCGATTGTGCGAACGACGGCGTGGCGGCCATCGCCAGAGCGACGCCGCCGATGATCGTGGTCGCCAGAAGGCCGCGACGATATCTGTTGGTGTTCAAGGCTTGTTCTCCCGGGAAGAGCCAAAGTCGTTAAGAAACGACCGCTTAATCAATAGCCATTTACCGACCCCACGATCGGTTGGGTGGGAGAGCATACCAACGCCGATGCTAAGTCCAGCGAGAAGGCGGCTTTCGAACACATTGGAGACACGTCTGTCGCAAAGACGACACACCATGGTCGCCGCAGAGACATCGGGCGCGTCTTGATTTCTAATGATATACTTGGCTGAAACGAAAATTTCACGAGAACGTAATGACCCATATTAGACGTATAGCTGGATCAAAAATGGCGATTTTTTCGCTACTCGCGAGCAGTTTGACCGCAGAACCTGCGGTTGCGCGACAAAATAACGCGACGGCTGGAAGCGACCTGATCGGGACAGTCACGCGCTGCCGGGAGATCGAGGCCAATGTTGCCCGGTTGTCGTGTTTTGACACCGCCGCAGCCGGATTAGCCGCAGCCGGAGAGGTCGCCGTAGTGAGTCGCCAGGACGTGGAGCAGAATCAACGCCGACTGTTCGGGTTCAACATCTCTACGCTGAACCCATTTGAAAACTCAGGCCGATCCGAAAGCCTGCAGTCCATCTCCGCGACCATTACTTCAGCTAGAAATCTCGGCAGGGGCGAATGGTTGATCACGCTGGATGACAGCTCAGTGTGGCGAAAGACAGATGGCGCCGATGTGTCGTTTTTGCCCAATCGGCAGTATCCGGTGACAGTGCGCCGTGCCGCCATGGGGAGCTATATGATGAAAGTGGCGAACGACCCGCCTTTCCGCGTCCGTCGCGAATAGCGCCGTTCAGCGCTCTATCATCACCCGCGCCGCATAGGGCGCGGGTTCGGGGGTACAGGAGGCGGCGATCAGTTGCACCGCGGCGAGACAGAGGAAGGCGGTCGCGACGAGCGGGAGCCGATTTGATACAGCGAAGGCGATCGAACGGGCCATGGCGGGCGCTCCAAGCATGATTACCGAGGCGTTAACGCAAGCTCTGCGCCAGAGGGAGCCGTAGCGATGATCCCTTTCGTTCGGGCCTTCGACTTCGCCTATGGACGGCGTGATCAGGTCTCGCCATTGATTCAGCGGGTGATCGCCGACAATCCGGGGCCGTTCACCTTCACCGGGACGGGGACCTATGTCGTCGGGCGGCCTGACGCGGGGGCCGAGGTGGCGGTGATTGATCCAGGGCCGCTGGATGAGGCGCATCTGGCGGCCTTGCTGAAGGCGGTCGAGGGGCGGCTGGTCAGCCATGTGCTGGTGACGCATACGCATCGGGATCATGCGCCGCTGGCGAGGCCGTTCGCTGAGGCGACGGGGGCGCGGGTTCTGGCGGCCCGGCCTCCGGTGCGGGAGACGCATGCATCGGGTGCGCTGGACGAAGATGACGATGCAGAGTTTGCGCCCGATGTCGTGCTGGCGGGTGGCGAAGTGATTCAGGGCGATGGTTGGACGATCGAGGCGATGTTCACGCCTGGCCATGCGTCAAATCACATGGCCTTCGTCCTGCGCGAGGAGAACGCCCTGTTCTGCGGGGATCACGTCATGGGGTGGTCGACGACGGTCGTGGCGCCGCCTGATGGGAATATGCGCCAGTATCTGGCTAGCCTGGATGCGGTGATGGCGCGGGAGTTCGACGTGCTGTGGCCGACGCATGGGGCGTCGGTGATGCAGGTGCGGCCGTTTCTGGAGGCGTATCGCGCCCACCGGCTGGAGCGGGAAGCGCAGATCGTCCAGAGGCTGGCGGCGGGGGATAGGACGGTCGCCGAGATTATCCCGGTTCTGTACGCCGCCGTCGATCAGCGGCTGTGGCCGGCGGCGTCGCTGTCGGTGCTGGCCCATCTGATCAAGCTGGTCGAGGACGGGACGGCCCTAAGCGATGTCGAGCCGGGCCTGACGGCTCGTTTTCGTCTGGTCTAGCGTTCGGCCTCCAGGTTCCGGGCGATCTTGGTCGCCAGCCGGCAGGTCGCGCCGCCGTCGGGGCGGGTGTCGCGAGCGGCGACGCGAATGTCGGTGCGGCCGGGGCGGATACGCACGACGGCGTCGCTGACGAAGCCGAACCAGGCCCCCTCGTGCACGGCCTCGACCTGGAAGGTGGTGGCACGAGTGACGACGAAGCCGGCGTCCACCAGGGCCGAGGTCGCCTGCTGGGCCAGGACCTGGGTCGGGACGGCGCTCAGGTCGGGGCAGGTCTGGGGCGTCGATCCGGCATGCAGGGCGGCGACGCGCGAGAAGGCCGGCGGCTCGGCGGCATTGGTGGTCACGTCACGTGGGTTCGGCGCGGCATCCTGCCCCTGACGCCAGACGAAGCCGCCCGCTGTCGCGCCGGCCAGGACCAGGGCCGCCAGCGCATAGAGCCCCCTGCCCTTCAGATCGCGCAACGCCAGCACGGCCGCCGCCAGCGCGCCGGCCAGACCGATCCAGGCCAGGATGCGCGCCACCGTCCAGGTCAGCAGATCATAGCTGACCGACAGATCGACGCCGCCGAATCGCGTCGCCGCAATCGCCGCCACGATCAACACCGCCGGCGCCGCCGCGAGCGCCGTCAGCCACGGCAGGACGGCGGGGACAGGGTTTCTGATCGGCATTCAGGCTCCGGTTCGGTTCAGGCTGCGGTCGGCAGACGGTAGTCCTTCATCCGCTCACGCAGAAGCTTCTTGTCGATCTTGCCCGTCGCGCCCAGCGGGATGTCGTCCACTGCGACCACGTCGTCGGGCATCCACCATTTGGCGATCTTGCCCTGCAGGAAGTCGAGATGTTCCTGCTTGTCCAGAGCCTGATCGGGCTTGAGCTTGAGGATCAGAACCGGCCGTTCGTCCCATTTGGCATGGGCGGCGCCGATGACGGCGGCGATCTCGACCTTGGGATGGCCGATGGCGATGTTTTCGATCTCGATGGAGCTGATCCACTCGCCGCCCGACTTGATCACATCCTTGGCGCGGTCGGTGATCTGCATGAAGCCCATCTCGTCCACCGTCGCCACGTCGCCGGTATCGAAGAAGCCTTCGTCATCCAGGATCGAGCCCTCTTCCTTGAAATAGCCGTTGCTGATCGTCGGCCCCTTGACCATCAGGCGGCCGAAGGTGGCGCCGTCGTGTGGCAGCTCCGCCCCGGCCTCGTCCTTGAGCTTCAGTTCGATGCCCAGCGGCGGCGTGCCTTGTTTCAGGCGGTATTTCATCTGCTCGTCATAGGGCAGACGCAGGATTTCGGGCGGCAGGTTGGCGATTGTGCCGATGGGCGAGGTCTCGGTCATGCCCCAGGCGTGGGTGACCTCGACGCCGAAATCGTCCTGGAAGCCGCGGATCAGGCTTTCGGGACAGGCCGAGCCGCCGATCAGCACGCGCTTCAGGGTCGAGAAGCCCAGGCCGTTCTGCTTCATGTGGGCGAACAGCCCCTGCCAGACGGTCGGCACGGCGGCCGAGAAGGTTACGCCCTCCTGTTCGATCAGCTCATAGATCGACTGGCCGTCCATCTTGGCGCCCGGCATGACCAGCTTGGTCCCGGCGGCGGGGCCGGCGAAGGCGATGCCCCAGGCGTTGGCGTGGAACATCGGCACGACCGGCAGGATCACCTCTTTGGGCGTGGCGCCCATGACGGTGGACTGCAAGCCCATGAAGGTGTGCAGGAAGTTGGAGCGGTGCGAATACAGCACGCCCTTGGGATGGCCCGTCGTGCCCGAGGTGTAGCAGAGGCCGCAGGCGGTGTTTTCCTCGAAGTCGCCCCAGACGACGTCGGTCGACTGACCGGCGATGATGTCCTCATAGGCCTCGGCCTTGGGCAGCTTGGTCTGCGGCATGTGGGCGGCGTCGGTCATGATGACGACGCGCTCGACCTTGGGGATGTGCGGCAGGACGGCTTCCAGCAGCGGCACGAAGGTCAGGTCGACGAAGATGATCCGGTCTTCGGCGTGATTGATGATGTAGACGAGCTGTTCGGGGAACAGGCGCGGGTTCAGGGTATGGCACACCCCGCCGATGCCCATGATGCCGTACCAGGCCTCGATGTGGTTGGCGGTGTTCCAGGCCAGGGTGGCGACGCGGTCGCCCGGCTGGATCCCCCAGGCCTTCAGCGCGCTGGACACGCGTTTGGCGCGTTCGTGGATCTGGGCATAGGTCGTGCGGACGATGGGGCCCTCGACCGAAAGGGTCACGACCTCGCGGTCGCCGTGCCAGTGCTTGGCGTGGTCGATGATCTTGTCGACCGTCAGCGGCCAGTCCTGCATCAAGCCCAGCATGTCGTTTCCTTGTCCCTTGGTGCGCCTGCTTGGATGCGACGCTTGAGCGGACGCTAACATCGGTGATCGGCGATAAGCAACGTGACGTAGCGTCAGCCGGGGCGCGGCGGATCGTCCCCCGTGGCGTCGGCCGGGTCGGCGGTCTAGAAGGCGCGCCATGACCATATTGATCGCGATCACGGGGGGCTCCGGCTCCGGCAAGAGCACACTGGCGGAGGCGCTGGTCTCGGCCTTGCCGGAAGGGTCGGCTGTGCTGGTGCGCGAGGACAGCTATTACCGCGACGCCGCCTCCCTGCCCGGCTTCGACGCGGCGACCTTCGACTTCGACGATGTGGCGGCGCGCGATCACGACCTGATGATCGCGGATTTGAAAGAGCTGAAGGCCGGGCGCGCGGTGACGGCGCCGGTCTATTCCTTCATCCACCACGGGCGCGAGCCGGGCGGCGAACCGATCGCGGCGGCCGAGGTGGTGATCGTCGAGGGCACGCACGTGCTCTGCACCCCCGACCTGACCGCCCTGTTCGACATCCGGGTGTTCGTGGACACCCCCGCCGACATCCGCTTCATCCGCCGCCTGTTGCGCGACCAGACCGAGCGGGGTCGGTCGGCGGATTCGGTCGTGGCGCAATATCTGGCCACGGTCCGTCCGGGCCACGAGCGCCTGACCGAACCGTCGCGCACACACGCCGACTTCATCGTCGCCGACGCCACAGCCGCCGTGCGTCTGGAAGACCCGCAAGCCGTGGTGCGTCTCGCCGCGCCGGTCCTGGCCCATCCGTTGCTGCAGGCCCTGCTGGACGATTAGAGCCACAGGTCTCTGATGCTTGGCGACGCGGCGACCGAGACGATAGGTCGAGGCGGCTGGACATCGGGTTGATGGACCGGTTCGGCGGCCAGCGCCTCGACCTGACGTTTCAACGCCTTGATGCGCGCGCGCTCGTCGGCCTCGGCTTGTTTGATGATCATGATGGCGTCCAGGCGTTCGTATTCGACCAACAGCTCCGCGCGGATGCGGTCGTCCTCCGCCTCTTCCTCGGGCGTCTGTTTGTAGGGCGGCGGGAGGCCGCGACCGGGTTTGGGACGACGAGGTTTGGGGCGGGCCATGCGGGTCTCCGGACAGGGGTGATCGTCTCCGCGCTTTCGCTGCGAAGTTGATGGAGGGCTGGGCGGAGCGCCGGGCCTTCGCCCGGAGTGTGAGTTTGTAAGTACCGTTTCGACGAAGGGTTGACGCTCCGCGCGGCTGGTTGGCCTGCAAGCTCGGGGCGTCGAGCGGTGGCGGTCTTATCGCCTAACCCCATAAGCCTGCGACGGGTCGGTGACTCCTGCGAGAGTCATCCCGAGTGCGGCCGAGTATCCCCCTCGACCCTCCGACACCGCTCCATGAGTCGCCGCCAGCGCGATGGAGTTTCACCACCGCTCCCGTTCCATCCGCTCCCGCCGCCGCAAGGTCGCAGGCCAAGCGAGCCCTCCGGGCGACGGGACGGGTTTAGAATACGCGCGTTTGGAAGGGGGGACGGGAGAACGGGGACATAAATCGGCAAGCGATTGAAATCGCTCCGAATGAACCAGCGTCATTGTGCGGGTTGGCGAGCGTTTCTCCCTCCCCTTCATGGGGAGGGGCGGCGAAGCAGAGCGCAGCCGGGGTGGGGACGTGTGAAGCGGTTCGCCCGCTCTTACGGCCCCACCCGGATCGCTGCGCGATCTTCCCTCCCCATGAAGGGGAGGGAGAGGCCCCTGTGGGACTTCAAGAGCCCCTCCACCACGCTACGCGCGGTCCCCCTCCCCACAGGTGGGGAGGAGAAGTGTTGTCAGATCAGCCCCGCCAGCGGCGACGAGGGGTCCGCGTACATCCGCTTCGGCATACGCCCGGCCAGATAGGCGTCGCGGCCGGCGATGACGGCGTGTTTCATGGCGCGGGCCATGCGGATGGGGTCCTTGGCGCCGGCGATGGCTGTGTTCATCAGGACGGCGTCGCAGCCCAGTTCCATCGCCAGGGTCGCGTCCGAGGCCGTGCCGACGCCCGCATCGACCAGCACCGGCACCTTGGCCTGTTCGACGATCAGGCGGACGTTGATGGGGTTCTGGATGCCCAGGCCCGAACCGATGGGGGCGGCGGCGGGCATGATGGCGGCGGCGCCGGCGTCCTCCAGCCGCTTGGCCATCACGACGTCGTCGGTGCAATAGACCATGACGTCGAACCCGTCCTTGATCAGCAGGTCCAGCGCCCGCAGCGTCTCGATCATGTCGGGATAGAGGTGGGCGGTGTTGGACAGCACCTCCAGCTTCACCAGGCTCCAGCCGCCGGCCTCGCGCGCCAGGCGCAGGGTGCGAACCGCATCCTCGCCGGTGAAACAGCCGGCGGTGTTGGGCAGGAAGGTAAAGCGATCCGGCTTTACATAGTCCACCAGCATCGGCTGGTTCGGATCGGTCAGGTTCACCCGGCGCACGGCGACGGTGACGATCTCGGCGCCCGCCGCCTCGGCGGCGGCGGCGTTCTGGGCGTAGTCGGCGTATTTGCCGGTGCCCACGATCAGGCGCGAGTTGAAGGTGCGGCCGGCGACGGACCAGGTTTCGTTGGCTGTATCGGTCATGGGGCTGACCTACGCGCCCCGGCGGCGAAGCGAAAGGCCGCAGGGATCACACCGCGTTGCGAGGTGGAGCCAAATGAACTAAACTAAGTGGACTAAGTTCACGGGAGAGACGTCATGGAGACGGTCAACATCCATCACGCCAAGACTCACCTGTCCCGCCTGATCGAGAAGGCGGCCAAGGGTGAGTCCTTCATCATCGCCAAGGCCGGCAAGCCGATGGTGAAAGTGACGGCGATCGAGGAGGCGAAAGTGGATACGTCTCGCCGCCTCGGCTTCATGCGTGGCCAGATGAAGATCCCTGACGACTTCGACACGATGGGTCAGGAAGAGATCGAGGCCATGTTTTATGGTTCGGACGACGACGAACGATGAGGCTTCTGCTCGACACCCATCTCATCCTGTGGGGCGGCGAAGAGCCTGAACGGCTGTCGAAGTTGGCCGTGGATATGATCACCGACCCCGCCAACACACTGTTTTTCAGCGCCGTGAACATCTGGGAGATCGTGATAAAACGGGCCGCCAGACCGGATCGGTTCAACGCCGATCCCAACGCGCTTCGCGAAGCCTTGCTGGACAGCGGGTACGAGGAACTGCCCGTGACCAGCCTTCATGCCTTGAACGTCGCCAAGCTTCCATTGCTGCACAGAGATCCGTTCGATCGGATTCTTCTCGCGCAGGCCGTGGTGGAAGGCGCCACCTTGCTGACGTCCGACGCGAGACTGGCTGCCTATCCGGGTCCGATCCTTAAGGTCTAATCAGCCGCCGCCGACGAACTGGACCAGTTCGATGCGGTCGCCCTGGGCGACGGGGGTGGCGGCGTGCAGGGACTTGGGGACGATCTCAAGATTGCGTTCGACGGCGACCTTGCGGGGGTCCAGCAACAGTTCCTCGACCAAGGCCAGGATGGTGGCGGCCTGGACCTGGCAGGGTTCGCCGTTGAGATGAATCTGGTGCACGCGTCTGGTCTCCGAGCGTCGAGGGGCGGACCTCAGATAGAGGCTGGCGCTTCGCGACGCCAGACGGCGCAAAGCCTCAGCCGGCCTCGAACAGAAAGGCGCCGATCGCCACGGCCACGGCGGCAAAGGCCGCAACGACGGATCTGATCACGATTTTGGCGTCCTGGCGCATCCTCCGCGCTCCTTCAGCCCTGTCCCGACCAGGGACGAATGGGACGAGGAATGCGAAATTCGCGCCATCCACGATGACTGACCTTGCGTAAGGTTCGATGCGGCGACCGTTTGACCCAAGCTCCGCGTCGGCTAAAAGGCCCCTCTTGTGCTGAATCTCGCCAGCGCGATTCCCGGAAACGATTTTCTTCGCCCCATGTCCGACACACCCGTCATTCATGTGCTGAACGGCCCCAATCTGAACCTGCTCGGGGTTCGGGAGCCGGACATCTATGGCCGCGACACCCTGGCGGACATCGAACAGCGGTGCGTCAAGGCGGCCGAGGGCGCGACTGTCGTGTTCCGACAGACCAATCACGAGGGCGTGCTGGTGGACTGGATCCAGGAGGCGCGCGAAGGCGTGGACGTCCTGATCATCAATCCTGCGGCCTATGGGCATACGTCGGTCGCGCTGCACGATGCGCTGAAGACGCTGTCGATCCCGGTGATCGAACTGCATCTGTCCAATCCGGCGGCGCGCGAGGCGTTTCGCCATCACTCCTATGTGTCCTCCGCGGCGACCGGCGTCATCGCCGGCTTCGGCGCGGCGGGCTATGAACTGGCCGTCCAGGCGGCTCTCACCAAGGTTCGGGAACGCGGCTGAGGCCCGTCCCGTTTACTCAAGACCACGAAAGACAAGGCGCACTCCAATGGCCGATGACAAGAAACACGCCGAAATCGACGCCGCCCTGGTTCGCCAGCTGGCCGACATCCTGAACGAGACCGACCTGACGGAAGTCGAAGTCGAGCGCGGCGACCTGCGCATCCGCGTCGCCCGTGAAATCACCGTCAACGCCGCCCCGGTACAGTACGCCGCCGCCCCGGCTCCGGTCGCCGCTGCGCCCGCCGCTGCTGCTGCGCCGGCGTCCATGCCGTCGGATCCGGCGACCATCGTCGCTCGCGCGGGCGAAGAGGTGAAGTCGCCGATGGTCGGCACCGCCTATCTGCAGGCCTCGCCGGAGGCCCCGGCCTTTGTCCAACCGGGCGACAAGGTCAAGAAGGGCCAGACCCTGCTGATCGTCGAGGCGATGAAGACCATGAACCCGATCCAGGCCCCGCGCGACGGCGTCGTGGCCGAAATCCTGGTCGGCGACGCCCAGCCGGTCGAGTTCGGCGAACCCCTCGTCCTGCTGGAAGCTTAAGCCGTGTTCACGAAAGTCCTGATCGCCAACCGGGGCGAGATCGCGCTGCGCATCCACCGGGCGTGCAAGGAGATGGGCATCTCCACCGTCGCCGTCCACTCGGAAGCCGATCGCGGCGCCATGTGGGTGCGGCTGGCGGACGAGAGCGTCTGCATCGGCCCGGCCTCGGCCGCCAAGTCGTATCTGAACATCCCCTCGATCATCGCGGCGGCGGAAATCACCGGCGCCCAGGCGATCCACCCCGGCTATGGCTTCCTGTCGGAAAACGCCCGCTTCGCCGAGATCGTCGAGGCCCACGGCATGACCTTCATCGGTCCGAAGCCGGAGCATATCCGGGTCATGGGCGACAAGATCAGCGCCAAACAGACCGTCATGGACGCCGGCATCCCGGTCGTTCCCGGCTCCAAGGGCGAGGTCGAGACCGTCGAGGCCGCCATTGAGGCCTCCAAGACCATCGGCTTCCCCCTGATCGTCAAGGCGGCGGCGGGCGGCGGCGGACGCGGCATGAAGGTGGCACTGACGGCTGACGACCTGGTCGAGGCGGTGCAGACCGCCCAGTCCGAAGCCAAGGCCGCCTTCGGCAACGGCGCCGTCTATATGGAGCGCTATCTCCAGAAGCCTCGCCACATCGAGATCCAGGTCATTGCCGACAGCCACGGCAATGTCGTGCACCTGGGCGAGCGCGACTGCTCGCTGCAACGCCGCCACCAAAAGGTGCTGGAAGAGGCCCCCTCGCCCGCCCTGTCGGCCGAGGGTCGCAAACAGATCGGCGAGACGGTCAACAAGGCCATCGCCGCCATCGGCTATCTGGGCGTCGGCACCATCGAGTTCCTGTGGGAGGACGGCGAGTTCTTCTTCATCGAGATGAACACCCGCCTGCAGGTCGAACACCCGGTCACTGAAATGATCACCGGCGTCGACCTGGTGCGCGAACAGGTGCGGATCGCGGCCGGACTGCCGCTGTCGTTCACCCAGGACGACATCGAGTTCAAAGGCCACGCCATTGAGGTGCGGATAAACGCCGAGAACCCCGAGACCTTTACCCCCTCGCCGGGCAAGATCACCGACTTCCACGCGCCGGGCGGCCTGGGCGTGCGTCTGGATAGCGCCATCTACGCCGGCTATTCGATCCCGCCCTATTACGACAGCCTGATCGGCAAGCTGATCGTCCACGGTCGCGACCGTGAGGAGGCTATCGCGCGCCTGAAACGGTCGCTGAACGAGATCGTCATCGGCGGCGTCGACACCACCATCCCCCTGTTCCAGAAGCTGTTGCAGGAGCCGGACATTCTGGTCGGCGACTACGACATCCACTGGCTGGAGAAATGGGCGGCCCGTCAGAAGGGCGACAACGCCTGACAGCATGAGAAAGCCGGGATGAAGATTGAAGATTTCGCCTTTGCGTTCACAATCTTCTCCCGGTCGCTTTGGGTGATATGCGGCCTAGCGGCGCTCTATCCGATTAGCCGATTGATCGGCGGTCATCGCGAGATGGATGACATACTGGGCCTGTTGCTGTGTATCGCCGTTCCTGTCGGCTGTCATTTCATACTGCCTAGAGCCATCGGACACGCGAATAAGTATCGCCCTCCCGATGCCCACTGACATTTTCGCCCGTCTATGACCGACCCCGATTTCAGCGCCAGCGGCCCGTTCGGCGGGTTCGGGCCGGAGGACCTTCTGGCCTGTTATGCGCGCGGCGTGTTTCCGATGGCCGAGGCGCGCGACGATCCGCGCGTCTTCATCATCGAGCCGGAGCAGCGCGGCGTCGTGCCCCTGGACGCCTTTCACATTCCCTCGCGCCTGCGTCGCACCGTGCGGGGCGAGCCTTTCGAGGTGCGGGTCGACACCGCGTTCGAGGCGGTGCTGGACGGCTGTGCAGCGGCGCAAGGGCCAGATCGCGAGGACACCTGGATCAACGGGCCGATCCGGAGGCTGTATGCGGCCCTGTTCGCCCAGGGTCATGTCCACTCCATCGAATGCTGGCGGGACGAGCGGCTGGTGGGCGGCCTGTATGGAGTGTCGCTGGGCGGCGCCTTCTTCGGCGAGAGCATGTTCAGCCGCGAGCGGGATGCGTCCAAGGTGGCGCTGGTGCATCTGGTCGCGCGGTTGCGCAAGGGCGGCTGGACCCTGTTGGACGCACAGTTCCTGACCGAGCATCTGAGCCAGTTCGGCGCGGTGGAGACACCGCAGGCGGCCTATCTGGAGCGGCTTCAGCCCGCCCTGTCGGTCAGGCCGGATCAGGGAGCGTTGCGCGCGCCCCTGACCGGCGCAGAGGCGGTCGCCCTCGCCGGCGCTTAGTCTGTCCGGACACGATTTCAGGCCTGTCCCGACAGGTTCGGATTGGCGTCTTCGCCCGGCCTGACGGTCAATGGAGGCATGACCCAGACCCCACCGAAAGCCCCGCCACGTTCATCCCTTCTTCGCGAGGGACGAGAGATCGCCGTGACGCTGGTCGTCGCCCTGATCCTGGCGACGGCGCTCCGCATCCTGCTGTTTCAGCCCTTCACCATTCCGTCGTCGTCGATGGAGCCGGGGCTGGTGACCGGCGACTATATCGTCGTGTCGAAATATCCGTATGGCTGGAGCACGGCGTCGCTGCCGTTCAACCCGTCCATGGCGCCGGGGCGGGTGATGGGGCGCGAGCCCCGGCGCGGGGACGTGGTGGTGTTCCGCCTGCCGCGCGATCCGGAACAGACCTGGATCAAGCGGGTCGTGGGCCTGCCCGGCGACACGGTTCAGGTGCGCGGCGGCGTGGTCTTCGTCAACGGCGACGCGGTGCGCCAGACCCGGCTGGATGTCGTCGCCGACCATGACGCGCCCCAGCGCCGGGTGCAGCAGGTGCGCGAGACCCTGGCCGACGGACGGACCTATGTGACCTATGACAGCGGGCCGGACCTGCCGGGCGACGACACGCCCCTGCGCCGCGTGCCGCCAGGCCAGTATCTGATGATGGGCGACAACCGCGACAACTCGCTGGACAGCCGCTGGCCGCCCGAGGTCGGGGTCGGCCTGCTGCCCGTCGAGAACATCGTGGGTCGGGCGGAGATCGTGCTGGCGTCATGGAAGTCGGGCGCGGGCCTGTTCAAGCCGTGGACCTGGCTGAACCTTCAGTGGGACCGGTTTCTGGTCCGCATCCGCTAGCGCGCGCAATATTCGTCGAAGCTGACGACGCCGTCGTGATTGCGGTCCAGCCGGTCGAAGGCGGCGCGGCTGGGCGGCGACGACTGGGCCAGGGAGGGCGCGGCCACGGCGCCCAGGGCCAGGCCGGCGACGGCGGCGGCGAGCAGTTGACGCCAGTTCAGGCCTGTCGAGCGGCGCGCCGACGTCTGGTTCAGCTCGGCGTCGATGAAGCGGCGGATGGCGTCGCTGGCGGTGCGGCCCTCGGCGCGGCAGCGGGCCATGAAGGCGGTCTTGGTCGCAAGGGGCAGTCGGATTTCGACCGTTTCGCTTTTCTTGAGCGGTTTGTTGCGATCCATTTCCGGCCTCCTCGCGGTATTGGGGATCAGTTCTTACAGCCCACGACCCAGGCGTCGTAATAGGGGTTCTGGATGCCGCTTACGGACGGAGACGAGGCGAACATCCAGCCGCGGAACAACTGGCGACCCTCCTGCCGGCCGCGCGGCTGAAGGGACACGTCGATATAGGCGATGGCGTCCTCGGTCAGCTCGTCGGGCGTCGTGACCTCGCACGCGCGAGCGGCGAAGATCAGGTTGCGGTTGAAGCGGACGGGCCGACCGCCGACCTCGACCTCGAACTTCATGGACTCGGCCGTGACCTTGTCGATGGCCTGGATGACCGCGAACTTGCGGCGCTGGCGACGGGCCGGGGTGTCGGGCTGTTCGATGGCCTTGGTCGCGACGGGTTTCTCGGCGGCGACCTCCTGTTCGGCCTTTTCCTCGACCGCAGCGTCTTCGGCGATGATGACGGTCGGGGGCGGCGTTACGGCAACGGGCGAGCGCGGCGCCGGAGCGCCTGCAGGCGGGGTCTCGGTCGGCACGGACGGCGTGGTGCGCAGGATGTCGCCGATCGGATCCTGGACCGGGCGGGCGTCGCGCGGCGCGTCCTGAAGCACGCTGGCGGTCACCGCGCCGGCGCTCAGCACGCCCACGACGGCCGCTGCGCCCAACAGGATGCGGCGCGCCTTCACTCGGGCGTCCAGGCCTGATAGTCGCCGGTCGCGGCCGGGCGCTTGGCCTCGTTGGCCAGCGAGCCGGGCGGACGCCAGGCCAGGGGCGTGCCGGTCATGTTCGGCAGGTGATCCTTCTCCCACGAACGACGCGGCAGCGGCTGCTCGGTCGGCGGCAGGTCGAAGGTGTAGTGCAGCCAGCCGTGCCAGTCGGGCGTCACCTTGGACGCCTCGGCATAGCCGTCATAGATGACCCAGCGTCGCTTGCGGCCGTCGTAGCTGACGTTGTCGCGGCTCTCGAAATAGCGATTGCCGTTCTCGTCCTGGCCGACGAAGCGACCGCGCTTGGCGATGGTGAAGCGGGTGCCGATCGTAGCGCCCTCCCACCAGCCGAAAATCTTGCTCAACACGTCGTGGAATCCAACCGTAAGGGTTCGCCGAAAAGGGAGGCGGCGTCTGGTGCGGATCATAGAAACCCGCGCCCCCTTCGTCCAGCGTTCAGAAGGGTCAGGCCGAATCGATATCTTGTGGGCAACATGGCCTGAGCACACCAGATGTATTGGCGAAGGGGCGCGCGACCGCCTAGGCTGGGCCGAACCTTTCGGAGAGACGCCGCCATGCGCTTTCAATCCGGCTTCGCCATTCGCGCCGAACGAGTCGCAATGGAGACCCGCGCCGTCGAACGCCCCGCCAGCGTGCAACAGGTGCTGGCGCCCGCCG
Source organism: Brevundimonas sp. (assembly GCF_041648115.1). Taxonomy (GTDB): domain Bacteria; phylum Pseudomonadota; class Alphaproteobacteria; order Caulobacterales; family Caulobacteraceae; genus Brevundimonas. The sequence continues at coordinate 25,363 of NZ_JBAZPR010000004.1, read as the reverse complement.
GCTGGTCCGACGCTCAGATCGAGGCCTGGCTGGACTGGGTCGAGGCGGCGGGTTTCACGACGCCGATGTCCGGCGACTGGCTGAACGGCGGCGTCGACGCCTGGGCCGAGCGGCTGGCGGCGACGGGCGTGACAGAGGGCGTGTTCGACCGGGCCGAGGCCGCCGCCTTCGTAGGCGAGCTTTCGGGCGCCTTCAAACTGGGCCTGGCGGCGCCGGCGTCGTCTGGTCCCGCAGCCGTCGGCGTCGTCGATCTGAACGACCCCGGCGCGGCGGCGCAGTTGCAGGCGCACAACGGACGGCGCTCGGCCGCGCGCCTGGGCGCCCAGGCGGCCGACGCCCTGGCCGAGGCTTTGGCGGGCGTAGCCGATGCGGTGGACCGGTGCGAAGGGCCGCGCGGCGACTGCGGCGATCCCTCGCGCAATCCCGCGCTGGGACGGGCAGCGGCGCTGGCGCGACGCTGCGGAGCCAGCGACGCCGACATCCTGAGAGCCGTCGATGGCGAACGGCCGTCCATGGCGCTGGAGCCGATGGTCGAGGGCGCGCCCCTGGTCGCCCTGGCGGATCGGACGCAGATCGCAGCAGGTGCGCCGGAGGCCCTGCTCGCGGCGGAAGCGGCGCTGGACGGCGGGCTGATCGTCGCCTTCGATCCGCGCGATGCGCAGACCGCGACGGCGACGACGGGTCGGGGCGTGATCAACCTGGGCGCCGTGCTGTCGCTGGACGGCGACGCGGCGGCCAATCTGGCGGGTCTGACGCAGTTGTTGACGGTGGCGCTGGACCTTCAGGCCGCGACGCCCGGCGTGATCGCCCTGGGGCTGGACGGATTGCTGGAAGCCCTGGCGGCCGACGACGACCGCACGGCTCGGGCGCAGGCGTTCGCGGGACTGATCGCGGCGACGGCGGCGCAGACCTCGGCCGAGTTGGCGAGCGTGCGCGGTCTCTGCCCCGACTGGGACGAGCTGAAGGGCGCCGCCGCCGAGACTCAAGCGGCGCGGCGCGATGTGCTGAAGGGGCTGACAGACCCCCTCACCGCCGTCGCTGCAAAGGGCCTAGCGATCGCACCCGAGGCGCGGCGGCACTCGGCCATCGGCCTGTTCGTCGACGATGCTGAGGCGCGGCTTCGGCTGGGCCTGGGGCGGATCGCGGCGGTCAATGTGTTTCAGACGGCGGACGGCGAGATCGGTCGCCGGCTGCACCCTGCCCTGGCGGCGGCGCTGTCAGCAGCGGGCGGCGATGTCGAGGCGGCGGAGCGGTGGACGTTCGGGCGCCGCACCCTGGTCGAGGCGCCGGGCATCGATCATGCGTCGCTGCGCGCGCTGGGTTTCACCGACATCGAGCTGTCCGCCATCGAGAACGCATTGGCCTGGGCCGAGGATTTCGACACGGTCTTCGCCGCCCCGGTGCTGGACCCCGGTTTCATCCGCGACGTGCTGGGCGTCGAGGACGGCGACGGCCTGTTGCTGACCCTGCTGGGCGTGTCCGAAGAGGCCGAGACGGCGGCGACGCGCTGGGTCTTCGGTCATGGCGACCTGAGCGATTGGCCCGAGGCGCCGGCGTCCGTCGCCGCCCTGCTGGCCGATCCGGCGGCGGCGGCGGCCGACCTGCGGCGCGCCATCGAGCCGTTCAGCGACCTGGCCGACATCGCCGTCGAACCGATGGACTGGCGCACCACCGCAGCTCAGGCCGCGCGGCTGCTGAGCCAGGGCGCACTGGACGGCCGTCGCGCCATCCGCCTGGCCCGCGCCGCCCCGCCAGCCGGCCCGCTGCTATCCTTGCCGAACATCGACGCCGCACGGGCCGAGCCTGTCCGCGAAGCCCCCCGCCCCGCCCCAACGGAACGTGTTATCGAACGCGTGATCGAGCGGGAGCGCGCCCGCCGCAAACTGCCCGACCGTCGCAAGGGCTATATCCAGAAGGCCGCCGTGGGGGGCCACAAGGTCTATATCCACACCGGCGAATACGAAGACGGCGAACTGGGCGAGATCTTCATCGACATGCACAAGGAAGGCGCCGCCTTCCGCAGCCTGATGAACAACTTCGCCATCGCGATCTCCATCGGCCTGCAATACGGCGTGCCGCTGGACGAGTTCGTGGACGCCTTCGTCTTCACCCGGTTCGAGCCGGCCGGGCGCGTCACCGGCAACGACTCCATCAAATCCGCGACCTCCATCCTGGACTACATCTTCCGCGAACTGGGCGTTTCCTATCTGGACCGCGACGAACTGGCCAACGCCGGGACGGACGACCTGAACGCGGATGGGTTAGGAGACGGCAAGCCCGACGCCAACGAGGCCGTGCCCGCCGCCCGTTTCATCTCCAAGGGGTTCGCGCGCGGATCGGCGCCCGACAATCTGGTCGTCCTGCCCTTCGGCAAGAAGGCCGAGCCCGAACCGCGCGTCGCCGCAAACAGCGAAGCCGTCGCCTGCCCCGCCTGCGGTGACTTCAGCCTGCAGCAACGCGGCGCCGCCTGGGTCTGCGACACCTGCGGAGCCGCGCCGGCGCTGAAGGGCGGAGATCAGGGGTAGGTTAAGGGTTTTGGCCTAGGGTTTGCTGCAAGACGATCAAACGTCGGAGCCCGGTCCATGAAACGCACACTCACCCTCGGCCTGATCGCCGCCCTGCTGGCCGTCGCCGCGCCCGCCCTGGCCCAGAACGCCAGCCAGATCGCCAGCGTGAAGCGCGGCGCGTCCTGCGCCGGATGCAACCTGTTCCAGGGCGACTTCTCGGGGCTGGAGGCGCGGGGCCTGAACCTGACCGGCTCACGCCTGCGTCAGGCGGACCTGAGCCTCAGCGTCATGAACCGCACGCGGTTTTCCAACACCGACATGCGCGACGTGGAGGCCTATGGCGGCGTCTTCTCCGGCTCGAACTTCTCGCGCGCCAACCTGACCAACGCCAGCTTCGTCGGCGCCTATCTGGAGGGCGCAAGCTTCTCGGGCGCGACCTTGTCGGGAACCAATCTGTCAGGCGCCCAGCTGACGCGAGCCACCGGCCTGACCCAGGGCCAGCTGAACCAGGCGTGCGGCGACGGCTCCACCGTTTTGCCGCGGGGTCTGCGCATTCCCGCCTGCTGAGGGTCGCCGACCTTGCGCGGATTTAACGAAGTTACCTCGATTTAAGTAGGTGCAGCAGGGGTTTCGGGGCATTCAGGTCTCGTGAAACAGATCGCTGAACATATCCGGTTCCGACCCTCGCTGGCGCTTCTGGCACTAGGCGCGGCGCTCGTCGCCTCTCCCGCCTTCGCCGGGGTCGAGATGTCGATGCAGGACCGCGACGTGGCGCGTTCTGTCTCGCTGGGCGGATCGTGCAACCGCTGCGAACTGTCGGGCCGCAACCTTTCGGGCGCCACCTTCACCGGCGCCAGCTTCATGAACGCCACACTGGTCGGGGCCAATCTGCGCGGCGCCGAGATGATGGGCTCCAACTTTACCGGCAGTGATTTCAGCCGCGCCAATCTGTCGGGCGTCGAGATTGTCGGCGCCAACTTCACCTCCGCCAACTTCACCGGCGCCAGCCTGGTCGGGGCCGAAGCGCAGGGATCGTCCTTCGTTCGCGCCAACCTGAGCCGCGCCGACCTGTCGGGCGGCGAGATGCACGGCGTGAACTTCAACGGCGCGACCCTGGCGGGGACCAACTTTTCGAACAGCGAACTGTTCGGGGCGACGATCACCAATGTCCGTGCGGCCGGCGCCAACTTCTCCAACGCCGAGGTCAACGCCTCCAACCTGTCGGGCGGCGACTTCTCGAACGCGGACTTCTCGAACACCAGCCTGGATGGCGCGCGGCTGAGCGGCGCCAGCTTCTCCCGCGCTGACTTCTCCAACGCCTCCCTTCGCCGCGCCGACATCCGCGGGGCCGACCTGTCGAGCGCGCGCGGCCTGACCCAGGACCAGATCAGCGAGGCCTGCGGCGACGGCTCGACCCGCCTGCCCGGTCGCCTGACGGCCCAGGCCTGCCGCAGCAGCTCGATCCGCATCATCCGCTCGCCGCCCGCCCCTCCGGCGCCGCCGCGCGTGCGAAACTTCGTCAACGCCGGAAACTGAGGCTCGCTTCCTTTTTCGTCATCCTCGGGCTTGTGGCGAGGGTGACGAGGTTTGGAGACGACAATTTTTCAGAAAAAAGGGGACGCCGCGAGGCGTCCCCTTTGTCTTGTGCGGCGATGGCGCCCGATCAGACCTTGATCGGCAGCGCCGTGCGGATGTGGACATCCTTCAACTGGCGCTCTTCCGCCTCGGTCGGGGCGTTCATCAGCAGGTCCTCGCCCTGCTGGTTCAGCGGGAAGGCGATGACCTCGCGGATGGCCGTCTCGCCGGCCAGCAGCATGACGATGCGGTCGATGCCGGGAGCCAGGCCGCCGTGCGGCGGCGCGCCGTAGCGGAAGGCGTTCAGCATGCCGCCGAACTGTTCCTCGACCACCGAGGCGTCATAGCCCGCGATCTCGAACGCCTTCAGCATGATCTCTGCCTTGTGGTTCCGGATCGCGCCCGAGCACAGCTCATAGCCGTTGCAGACGATGTCATACTGATAGGCGCGGATGGTCAGCGGATCCTGACCTTCCAGGGCCTCCAGCCCGCCCTGCGGCATCGAGAAGGGGTTGTGGCTGAAATCGACCTTCTTCTCTTCTTCCGACCATTCGAACATGGGGAAGTCGACGATCCAGCAGAATTTGAACTGGTTCTCGTCGATCAGCTTCAGCTCCGTGCCCACGCGGGTGCGGGCCAGGCCGGCGAACTTGGCGAAGGTCGAAGGCAGGCCGGCGGTGAAGAAGGCGGCGTCGCCCTGGCCCAAGCCCAGCGACGACATCAGGGCCTCGGTCGGCTCCTGACCCAGGTTCTTGGCGATTGGGCCGCCCCAGGCGCCCTGATCCTCGGACCAGAAGATATAGCCCAGACCCGGCTGGCCCTCGCCCTGCGCCCAGGAGTTCATGCGGTCGCAGAAGGCGCGCGAACCGCCGGTCGGGGCCGGGATCGCCCAGACGGCGTTCTTCTCGTCCGCGCCCAGGATCTTGGCGAACAGGCCGAAACCACCGTCGCGGAAGTGGTCGGACACGACCTGCATCTTGATCGGGTTGCGCAGGTCCGGCTTGTCCGAACCGTACCAGGCCATCGACTGGGCATAGGTCAGACGCTCGAAACCCTTGTGCTCGAACGTCTCGCCGAAGTCGTTGGTGAAGACATGGGCGCCGTCGATGGGCGACACCGGCTTACCCTCGCCGAACTCCTCGAACACGCCGTGCATCAGCGGCTCGATGGCGGCAAAGACGTCTTCCTGCGTCACGAAGCTCATCTCGACGTCGAGCTGGTAGAATTCCAGCGAACGGTCGGCGCGCAGGTCTTCGTCACGGAAGCAGGGCGCGATCTGGAAATAGCGGTCGAAGCCCGAGACCATCAGCAGCTGCTTGAACTGCTGCGGGGCCTGCGGCAGCGCATAGAACTTGCCCGGATGCAGGCGCGACGGCACCAGGAAGTCGCGCGCGCCTTCCGGCGACGAGGCCGTCAGGATCGGGGTCTGGTATTCCAGGAAACCCTGGCCGACCATGCGCTGGCGGATCGAGGAAATGACCCTGGAGCGCAGCACGATATTCTTGTGCAGGCGCTCGCGACGCAGATCCAGGAAGCGGTTGGCCAGGCGGATATCCTCGGGATACTCCTGATCGCCAAAGACCGGCATCGGCAGTTCGGCGGCTTCCGACAGCACCTCGACGCCCTGGACGCGGACTTCGATCTCGCCGGTCGGCAGGTTCGGGTTCACCACGCCGGCCTCGCGAGCCACGACCTCGCCGTCGATCTTGATCACGCTCTCGGCGCGCAGACGTTCGACAGCCGCGAAGCCCGGCGTCTCGGGGTGCAGCACCAGCTGCGTCAGGCCGTAATGGTCGCGCAGATCGATGAACAGCAGGCCGCCGTGATCGCGCTTCCTGTGCACCCAGCCGGACAGGCGAACGGCGGAACCGGCGTCGGAGGCGCGCAGGGCGCCGCAGGTATGAGAGCGATAGGCGTGCATGAAACGAACCGTCTGGAGTATCTGGCGGTGGAATCCGACGCCGTCGGCGCCCGAAATCGAAGCGGCGTAGGGCGCATCATCGCCCCGGAAAGTCAAGGTTTCAGCCGTTGCAAAGCCTGCCGCCACACATGATATCTGGCGCTCCTGTCCCACCCGAGGCCGCCATGTTCATCGTCACCATCACCTACACCCAGCCGATCGAAGCCATCGAGGCGCGGACGGTCGAGCATCGCGAATGGCTGGACACCCATGTCGCAAGCGGCCTGATCATCGCCGCCGGGCCGATGGTGCCGCGCACGGGCGGCATTCTGGTGGTGCGCAGCGGCGGCACGAAAGAAGAGCTGGAAGCCCTGTTGAAGGCCGATCCGTTCCAGGTCCACGGCCTGGCCGACTATCAGGTCACCGAGTTCAAGGCCGGCAAGTTGAACCCCGCCCTGGCCGAATTCGCCTGATTCCATCCACAGGGGCGAGGTTCGCTCCCCGGAACCAACAGAGCGGGCCTGACGCGGTTAACTGTGGCCTCTGCTAAGACGGGGTCATGACCGCGCTGAGCGCCCTGCCCCGTCCGACCGCCGAACAGCTGCGTCTGCCGCTGGAGCGTCATGTCGTGGGCGAGGCCTTCGTGACATCCGACAGCAACGCCGAGGCGGTGCGCGTGCTGGCGCGCTGGCCCGACGGCGCGGGGGCGGTGCTGGCCCTGCATGGGCCGGCGGGATCGGGCAAGAGCCGCCTGGCCGCCGACTGGGCCGAACGGGTCGGGGCCGTGCCGCTGAACGGCGCCGAGGCCGCCGTGATGGATCCGCTGGAGCTGGAAGGCAGGCCCGTGCTGCTGGACGGGGCGGCCGATGCGGACGACGAGAGCCTGTTTCACCTGATCAACCTGGCCAACATCGGCGGCGGCGCGCTTTTGCTGGTGTCGCGCTCGGCGCCGCGTCAGTGGTCGGTGGACCTGCCCGATCTGCGTTCGCGCCTGGACGCTGTGCGCGCCGTCTGCATCGCCGCGCCCGACGACGCCGTCCTGTCGGCCATCCTGCGCGCCCGGTTCGCCGAGCGCAGCATCACCCCGGCCGACGACGTGATCGACTATCTGGTGCGCCGCCTGGATCGGTCGGCCGACACCGCCGCCGATGTCGTCGCGAGACTGGACGCCCTGCATCGCCCCGTCACCCGCGTCCTCGCCCGCCAGGCGCTGGATGAGATGGACGCCGCTTCGGAATAGAGGCTGTCGATAAGCGCCGACCTGGGCGACATTTTCGCCCTGCCCGCTTGCGGCCGTCACACGCGCGCGCGAGAACCGGGTCATGACCGACGCCGCGATCCATGACGACACCCGAGGCGAGGAGGTTCCCGCCTCTCGCGCCCCTCAACTGGCGCTGAGCGAGGAGCTGATGGCCTCGCCGACCCGTTTCTTCAATCGCGAGATCTCGTGGCTGGCGTTCAACGAGCGCGTGCTGGAAGAGGCGGCCAACCCCAATCACCCGCTGCTGGAGCGGCTGCGCTTTCTGTCCATCTCGGCCAATAACCTGGACGAGTTCTTCATGACCCGCGTCGCCGGCCTGAAGGGTCAGTTGCGCGAGCGCATCCGCGTCCTGTCCGCCGACGGCCTGACGCCGGGCGAGCAACTGGATCAGATCAACGTTTCGGCCGGCGAGTTGATGGCGGAGCAGCAGCTGCGCTGGCGTCAGCTGAAGAAGGAACTGACCGTCGCCGGGATCGAGGTCGTCGATCGCCAGCGCATCACCAAGACCGAGCGCGAACGGCTGGAGCCCGAGTTCCTGAACCAGCTTTTCGCCGTCCTGACGCCACTGGCCATCGACCCGGCGCACCCCTTCCCCTTCCTGCCCAACCTGGGCTTCTCGCTGGCGCTGAAGCTGAAGCGCAAGGGCGAGACCAAGACGTTTTACGCGCTCGTGCCGGTGCCGACCCAGGTTCAGCGGTTCTGGCAACTGCCCACCGACGGTCGGTCCACGCCGGGACATAAACGCTTCATCACGCTGGAAAACGTGCTGCTGCTGTTCATCGACCACCTGTTTCCCGGCTGCGACGTCATGGAGAAGGGCGTGCTGCGCCTGATCCGCGATTCGGACATCGAGATCGAGGAAGAGGCCGAGGATCTGGTTCTGGAGTTCGAGGAGGCGCTGAAACAGCGTCGCCTGGGCTCGGTCGTGCGGGTCAAGATCGAGGCCTCCATGCCTTCCGATCTGCGCACCTTCATCGTCGGCGAGCTGGAGGCCGCGCCCCAGGACGTGGTGCTGGTCGACGGGATGCTGGGTCTGGCACAGTTGTCCGACCTGATCCCCGGCGGCCACCCGGACCTGAAGTTCAAGGGTTATGAGCCCCGCTATCCCGAACGCGTCCGCGACAACGGCGGCGACGTCTTCGCGGCCATCCGCGAAAAGGATTTGCTGATCCACCACCCGTTCGAGAGCTTCGACGTTGTGGTTCAGTTCCTGCGTCAGGCCGCCCGCGATCCCAACGTCATCGCCATCAAACAGACGCTGTACCGCACCTCCAAGGACAGCCCCATCGTCGCCGCCCTGATCGAGGCGGCCGAGAACGGCAAGAACGTCACCGCCCTGGTCGAGCTGAAGGCCCGGTTCGACGAGGAGGCCAATCTGCGCTGGGCGCGGGCGATGGAACGGGCCGGCGTCCACGTCGTCTTCGGCTTCGTCGAATACAAGACCCACGCCAAGCTGAGCGTCGTCGTGCGGCGCGAGGGCGAGGCGCTGAAGACCTATTGCCACTTCGGCACCGGCAACTATCACCCGGTCACGGCCAAGGTTTACACCGACCTGTCGCTGTTCTCCTGCGACCCGGTGCTGGGGCGCGATGCGACCAAGGTGTTCAACTACATCACCGGCTACGCCACGCCCGATCATCTGGAAGCTGTGGTCGTCTCGCCGTTGAACATGAAGTCCACGCTGATCGAACTGATCGGAAAGGAGATGTCGGCCGCCGCCATAGGCAAGCCCGCCGCCATATGGGTCAAGCTGAACTCGCTGGTCGATGTCGAGATCATCGACGCCCTGTATCGCGCCAGCCAGTGGGGCGTGCGCATCGACCTGGTGGTGCGCGGCATCTGCTGCCTGCGTCCCGGCGTGCCGGGTCTGTCGGAGAACATCCGGGTCAAGTCCATCGTCGGACGCTTCCTGGAACACAGCCGCATCGTCTGTTTCGCCAACGGCAAGGATCTGCCGCACGACAAGGCCAAGGTCTTCATCTCTTCGGCCGACTGGATGACGCGCAACCTGGACCGCCGGGTCGAGCTGATGACGCCGATCCGCAACGCCACCGTCCACGACCAGGTGCTGGACCAGATCATGGTCGCCAATCTGAAGGACGACGCGCAAAGCTGGGTTCTGGACGCAGAAGGGCGCTATACCCGCGTCACCCCTGCGGACCCGGAGCGGCCGTTCTCGGCCCACAAATACTTCATGACCAACCCCAGCCTGTCGGGACGCGGCCGCAAGGCCAAGAGCCTGCCTGCCGTCCTGCGCTATGAGCGTCCGGGCCGTTGATGCCCACCGACACGCTTACCGACCGCGACATCGCCGCGATCGACATCGGTTCCAACTCGGTGCGGCTGGTGCTGTACAGGCTGGAAGGCCGCGCGATCTGGACCGTCTACAACGAGAAGGTTCTGGCCGGCCTGGGCCGCGACCTGCCGACGACGCGCAGGCTCTCGCCCGAGGGCGTCGTCATGGCGATGACGGCCCTGCGCCGTTTCGCCGCCGTGCTGGAAGGCGTCCGCCCCGACACGACCCTGATCGCCGCCACCGCCGCCGTGCGCGAGGCCATCGACGGGCCGGAGTTCTGTGAACGCGTCGCCGCCGAGACCGGCCTGACCATCCGCGTCCTGTCGGGCGAGGAAGAGGCGAAATACGCCGCCATGGGCGTGCTGGCCGGCGCGCCTCTGGCCCATGGCGTCTCGGCCGACATGGGCGGCGCCAGTCTGGAGCTGACGCGGCTGAACGGTCACGGCGTCGAAAACGGCCTGACCCTGCCGCTGGGGCCGTTCGCCCTGGCCGAGGGCAAGGGGTTCGACGCCGACCGCATCAAGGTCCGCATCGATCAGGCCCTGAAACCCGTCGCGGCACAGTTCCAGAGCGAGCGCCTCTATGCCGTCGGCGGCGCCTGGCGGACCCTGGCCCAGGTGCAGATGGCGCTGAAATCCTATCCGCTGAAGGTCGTGCATCAGTATCAGATGTCGGCCGAGGACGCGTTGGAGACCGCGCGCCTGGTCGCCCAGCAATCGGTCGCCGGCCTGACCAAACTGCCGGGCGTGTCCAGGAAACGGGCCGAGACCCTGCCCTATGCCGGACTGGTGCTGGAGGGGTTGATCAAGCACCTGGGCCTGAAACAGATCGAGATGTCCGCCTGGGGCGTGCGCGAGGGCCTGTTGTTCGAGACGCTGGACGAGGCGACGCGCGGGGCCGATCCGCTGTTGGCGGGCTGCACGGCGCTGGGCGGTCGGCAAGGCGTGGCCCTGACCCTGCCCGGCGCCTTGAACGGCTGGATTTCCGAGATCGTCGCCGCCCTGCCTGCGGTGTTCGGCGAGGAACGCGACGCGGTCCTGGTCGGCGCCGCCTGCCGTCTGGCGGACCTGGGCGCACGCCTGCATCCCGATCACCGGCTGGAGCTGGTGTTCGACCAGGTGCTGCGCGCGCCGGTCGCGGGCATCAGCCACGTCGAGCGCGCCTTCCTGGCCAGCGCCATGAACGCCCGCTACGGCGGCGCCCCCGCCACGCCCCAGCCCGAAATCATCGACCGGCTGCTGAACGGCGACGCCGCCAAACGCGCCCGCGCCATCGGCCTGGCCATCCGCCTGGCCTGCGACCTGTCAGGCCGCTCGCCACAACTGCTGGCCAATGCGACCGCGCGGGTGAAAGGCGGCGACCTGCGCCTGACAGCGACCGAAGGCTATGCCGACGTCCTGCTGGGCGAACAGACGAAGAAACGCGCCAAGGCCTTGGCCGAAGCGATGGACCTGGGACTGAAAATCTAACGACGACGTCTCCTCCCCGCTTCGCAGGGAGGAGACACAACGCCACGCTTGACGCATCGCGCCCCGCCCCCGACGGTGCGGCTTCCCCTGCCGACCCGGATGACCTGATGCCGCGTACCCGCCTGACCGCCGCCTGCCTCGCCGTCCTGATGACGGCCGCCGCCGCTCCGGCGATGGCCCAGACCTTCCGGTCCACCCCCGTCATCACTGACGCCACCCAGGCCCCGCTGGCCCTGCCCCGCGCCCAGCCGACCATCCCCGCGCCGCAAGACAAGCCCTATCCCGGCGTCATCCAATACCGCGCCGACATCACCGATCTGGACCGCCGCATCATCAGCGTCAGCCAGACGATCCCCGTCGCCGGTCCCGGCCCGCTGACTTTGCTCTATCCGAAGTTCCTGCCCGGCAACCACGCCGCCACCGGCCCGATCCAGCTCATCTCCGGCCTGACCGTGACCGCCAACGGCCAGCGGATCGAGTGGCTGCGCGACACGCTGGACCCTTACGCCTTCCACCTCGACATCCCGGCCGGGGTCACCAGCATCGACGTCGCCTTCCAGCAGCTGACCCAGCCCGACAGTTCCAACTGGCGCGTGCTGATGACCCCGGCCATGGTCAATCTTCAGTGGGAGAAGGCCATCCTCTATCCGGCCGGCTATTTCAGCCGCCAGATCCAGGTCACCCCGAGCGTGGTCCTGCCCGCCGGCTGGAAATACGGCACGGCCCTCAGCACCGCATCCCAGAAAGGCGACGTCGCGACCTTCGCGACGACCGACCTCTACACCCTGATCGACAGCCCCATCTTCGCCGGCGCCCACTATCGCCGCGTGGACATCGACCCGACGGGCGACCGCGTCCACCTGAACATCCTGGCCGACGAGGCCAAGGGCCTGGCCGCCACAGACGACCAGCTGAAGCTGTTCGAGAATCTGGTGACGCAGGCCGACCGCCTGTTCGGCGCCCGCCACTTCGACGACTACGAGTTCCTGTTCGCCCTGACCGACCAGATGGGCGGCATCGGCCTGGAGCATCACCGCTCATCCGAAAACACCGGCGCGCCCGACTTCTTCACCAACTGGACCAAGAGCGCCGGGGACCGGGGCCTGCTGCCGCACGAATACACCCACTCGTGGAACGGCAAGTTCATGCGCCCGGCGGACGAGCTGACCGCCAACCACAACGTCCCGACCCAGAACACCCTGCTGTGGGTCTATGAGGGCCAGACCGAATACTGGGGCGATGTGCTGGCCGCCCGCGCGGGCCTGCATTCCAAGGAGGTGGCGCTGGCCACCCTGGCCAGCGTCGCCGCCTTCTATGACGAGCAGCCGGGTCGTCAGTGGCGCGCGCTGCAGGACACCAACAACCACAATCTGCTGGGCTACCGCGTACCGGGCCAGTTCACCTCGTGGATGCGCGGCACCGGCGACTACTACCGCGAAAGCCTGCTGGTCTGGCTGGACGCCGACACCCTGATCCGCGAGAGCACGAACGGGCGCAAGTCTCTCGACGACTTCGCCAGGGGCTTCTTCGGCCACGACGACGGCGAATGGTCGCCCCAGGGCTATCGGTTCGAGGATGTGGTCGCGGCCCTGAACGCCGTCTATCCGCACGACTGGGCCGGGTTCCTGCGCAGCCGCCTCGACGCCGTCGGGCCGGACGCCAAGGCGCCCCTGGCCGGGATCGAGCGTGGGGGGTGGCGACTGACCTACACCGACACGCCGTCGGCGGCGGAGAAGTCGGTCCAGACCGGCTGGGCCAATGACTTCCAGTATTCGCTGGGCTTCACCCTGACGGCGGACAAGCTGACCAACATCCGCTGGGGCGGCCTCGCCTTCGAGCAAAGGATCGGCGCCGGCTGGAGCCTGGTCGCCGTCAATGGCAAGGCCGGCTCGGCCGAGGTTTTGCGCGACGCCGTGACCGCCGCGAAAGGGACCGACGCCCCCATCGAACTGCTGCTGAAATCCGGCGACCGCTTCCGCACCGTGGCCTTCGCCTATCACGACGGCCTGCGTTACCCGCGCCTGGAGCGCATCGAGGGTACGCCGGACCGCCTCTCGGACATCCTCGCTCCAAGACGGCGCTAGAACGGTCACCTCCCCATCGGCGAAGGCCGATGGGGAGGACAGGCGGGAGCGTCAGCGAGCGCCAGGAGGGGGAAACTCGGTGGCTGAAGCTCTTGGGGTCATCCCAACCGTCGGAGTCGCCCCCTCCTGATCGCTAGCGCGATCTGTCCTCCCCACGCGCCTTCGCGTGCGGAGAGGTAAGCCCTACTTCAACAGCCCCAGCAGGGCCTCGGCCGCTTCACGCGACGAACCCGGGTTCTGACCCGTCACCAGCTTGCCGTCGGTCAGCACATACGACCCCCAGTCCGGCCCCTTGGAATAGTCGCCGCCATTGGCGATCAGCACGTTCTCGACCAGGAACGGCACCACGTCCGTCAGGCCCACGGCATCCTCTTCGGAGTTGGTGAAGCCCGTCACCTTGCGCCCGTTGACCAGCGGCTTGCCGTCCGCGCCGTTCACGGACTTCAGCACGCCCGGCGCATGGCACACGAAGCCGGTCGGCTTGTCCGCCTTGGTGAAGGCCTCGATCAGGGCGATGGAGTCCGCGTCATTGGCCAGGTCCCACAGCGGCCCGTGACCGCCGGGATAGAAGACGGCGTCGAAATCATCGGCCTTCACCGACGACAGGACGACGGTCGAGGCCAGCAGGCTTTGCGCCTCGGCATCGGCCTTGAAGCGGCGGGTGTCGTCGGTCTGGGCGTCGGCGTCGTCGCTCTTGGGGTCCAGCGGCGGCTGTCCGCCCTTGGGCGAGGCCAGCACGACCTGCGCGCCCGCATCCTTCAGCGCGTAATAGGGGGCCGCCAGTTCTTCCAGCCAGAAGCCGGTCTTCTTGCCCGTGTCGCCGAGTTGATCGTGCGACGTCAGCACCAGCAGGATGTTCATAGGGGGAGGCTCCGTCTCTTGGGGTGTCCACAGATGGGAAGCCGCACGCCGCGCCTCAAGGCTGGCTTCCACGGCGAAATCCCCTCACCCTGCCGGCTGCATTCACCAGAGGCGAAGTCGCATGAAGCGTTGGATCGGACTGCTCGCCGCCCTGCTGGGCCTGATGACTTTCACCCAGGCGGCCCAGGCGTCAGCCCCCTGCGGCATCGGTCAGGCGGGCGCGACCCAGGCCGTCACCATCGGCCGCACCGGCCGCACGATGCAGATCCACCTGCCCGCCGGCTTCGACCCCGCCAAACCCGCGCCGCTGGTCTTCATCCTGCACGGCAGCGGCGGCACGGGCGAGAAGATGCTGGCCTCGTCTCGGCTGGCGGAAACGGCGGACCGGCACGGCTTCATCGTCGCCGCGCCCGACGCCGGGATCCCGGTCGAGCGGGGCTTCGTCTGGAACATTCCCGGCGTCCCAACCATCACCGGCGCGGTTCCCGGCCCCAACGACGCCGACGACGTCGCCTATCTGACGACCGCCATCCGCTATCTGGCGGACCAGGGCTGCGTCGATGACAGCCGCGTCTATGCCACCGGCCTGTCGGGCGGCGGACGGATGACCTCGTGGTTGGGATGCGTCGCCGCCGACCGGTTCGCCGCCATCGCCCCGGTCGTGGGCCTGCGCGCCGGCAATCCGAGGAAGGACCGACCGGAAGAGCCCGATCCCGCCACCTGCCGCCCCTCGCGCCCCATGCCGGTCATCGCCTTCGCCGGCGACGCCGACACGACCAATCCTATCCAGGGCGGCGGCGCAGGCTATTGGCATTACACCATGCACGCTGCCGAACAGCGCTGGGCCCAGCTGAACGGCTGCGCCCAAATCCGCGACACCCGCTGGGTCGCCGACAAAGTCTATGAGGAAGGCTACGCCGCCTGCCGCGACGGCGCGGACGTGGTGGGCCGCATCGCCGCCGGCGGCGGCCATAGCTGGGTCGCCGACAACGACGCCCTCTGGGCCTTCTTCGCGACGCGGACACGCCCGCAGAACTGATACAGACCAAGCCCTAGCCGTAGCGCCGTCCATGGGCCTCAAGTAGCGCTCCGCGCGGTAGGCCCCAAAAAGAAAAGACCCGGCGGTTTCCCGCCGGGCCTTTCCGATATTCAGCAAATGCCGAAAGTCAGATCTTACTTGATCTGGACCTTGGCGCCGGCTTCCGTCAGCTTCTTGGCGACTTCGTCGGCGTTCTGCTTGGAGACGTTCTCGACGACGTTCTGCGGAGCGCCTTCGACCAGGTCCTTGGCTTCCTTCAGACCCAGGTCCGAACGCACGCCACGGACTTCCTTGATCACGTTGATCTTCTTGTCGCCACCGTCCAGCAGGACGACGGTGAACTCGGTTTGCTCTTCGGCAGCTTCAGCCGGAGCACCGCCACCGGCAGCCGGAGCAGCCATGGCGACGGGAGCAGCGGCGCTGACGCCCCACTTTTCTTCAAGCAGCTTCGACAGTTCAGCGGCTTCGAGAACGGTCAGAGCGGACAGGTCTTCGACGATTTTGGCGAGATCAGCCATTGTCAGTTTTCCTTCGGAGGATTGGTTTTAGAGAGTGATGCAGAGATGAAAGGCTGGGCCGCTTACGCGGCTTCCTTGGTGGCGTAGGCGTTGAACACGCGAGCCAGCTGACCGGCGGGTGCTTGCAGCACGCCAGCGATACGAGTCGCAGGCGCGTTGAGCAGGCCGATGAGTTGGCTGCGGACTTCGTCGAGCGTCGGGAGCTTGGAAAGAACTTCCACGCCCTTTTGGTCGACGACGGTGTCGCCCATGAAGCCGCCGATGATCTTGAAGCGATCATTGGCCTTGGCGAACTCGGTGGCGACCTTGGCGGCCGTACCGGGGTTCTCGGAATAGGCGATGCCCACGGGACCCTTGAACAGGGCGTGGAATTCGCTGCCTTCTTCGGCTTCGAGCGCCTTCAGCGCCAGGCGGTTCTTGACCACCTTGAACGCGCCGCCTTCTTTACGAAGGCGACCACGCAGATCTTCCATTTCCGCAACGGTCAGACCCAGGTTTTGGGTCACGACCACGGAGCCGGCGTCGGCGAATACGCCCTTGAGCGTTTCGATCGACTCGGCTTTTTGAGCGCGGTCCATTGCGGTCTCCAGTCTTGGTATTCGCCGCCGGGCTTATTCCCGACGACGGATTGGCCAAAGCGCCGTGCATCGCTGCAAAGCGTTAAAGCCGGTCGTATTGTCCGAAGGATGCGTCTGACGGCGTCCGTCCCGGAATGCGGGCTGACAGCGCAGGGTCGCGTCCCCATCTCCCCACGGCGTCAGAGGGCTCTCTGACAGTTATGGCCTGGGTGACCCCCACGCCCCGAAGTTCTCGGACAGGACCGCCAAAGGAATGAACCAGTGACGGGAAGCGGCGCTCTTACAGGGACGGATCACGGAAATCAAGGCAGGGATCGCATGGCCTATGAACTCTATTACTGGCCGACCATCCAGGGGCGGGGCGAATTCGTCCGGCTGGCGCTGGAGGCGGCCGGCGCCGACTACGCCGATGTCTCGCGCCAGGACGACGGCGAGGCGATGATGAAGTTGATGGCCGACGCCGCCACGCCGCCCTTCGCCCCGCCCTTCCTGCGCCTGGGCGACCGAACCGTCGGACAGGTCGCGGCCATCCTGGCCTGGCTGGGTCCGCAATTGGGCCTGAGCCCCAATGGCGACAGCGACCGCGCCTGGCTGAACCAGATCCAGCTGACCTTCGCCGACCTGGTCGCAGAGGCCCACGACACCCACCACCCGGTCGATCTGATGGCCTATTACGACGATCAGAAGCTTGAGGCCGCTCGACGCGCCGAGGGCTTTCGCAAGGATCGGATCGCCAAATTCCTCGGCTGGGCCGAACAGGTGCTGGACCGAAACCCGCATAGTTCGGACTGGATGGTCGGCAACCGCCTGACCTATGCCGACCTGTCGCTGTTTCAGGTGGTCGAAGGCCTGACCTACGCCTTTCCAAAGGCGTCGGCCCGCGTCCTGAAGACGACGCCCCACGTGGTCGCCGTCCGCGACCGTGTCGCCGCCCTGCCCCGCATCGCCGCCTATCTGGCCAGCGAACGCCGCATCCCCTTCAACGAAGACGGCATCTTCCGCCGGTATCCCGAACTGGACGGCTGAGGTCGCTCAATCTTCCAGGGGCGTGGCGTCGAAGTCGCGGATCAGGGTGGCCAGATCGGGCTCGTGCACCAGATCCGCCGCCTCGCTCAGGCTCATCCAGCGGCGCTCGCGCTGGTGCGCCTCGGGCCAGGCGCCCAGCTGGACCAGCACCTGAAGCGGATAGACCGAAACCACGCACTGGCGCGCGCCGCCGTCCTTCAGTCCCTTGGCGTAGCGGAAGACGCCGATGGAGGTCTGGTCCATCTCGCCTCGCACTCCGGCCTCTTCCATGGCTTCCTGAGCGGCCGCCTCGGGATCGGTCTTGCCGACCATCCGGCCGCCCTTTGGTATGACCCAGCGGCGCGTCTCGCGCGAGGTGATCATCAGTATCTGACGACCGTCTTCCGTCTGGCGCCACGGCAGTGCCGCGACCTGACGGGTCTCGGACCGCGCCGTGCGTTTGGTGCCCGACGGCATCAGGCGCGGTTCCGCGAGGATCGGGTCTTGGGACAGGCCATGCGACGTTTTGCACCAGCGAAAGGATCAGCGCGTTCCAAAGGTGATCGCGCCGCCTGCGTCAAGCGAACTGACGCAGGCGTCCTATTTTTCGCCGGGCGCCTTGGCATCGGGATCCCCTAGGACGTCCTGTCGATACAGCATGGTGATCAGGGTGTGCAGCACCAGCGCCAGCGGCGTGGCGAACAGCACGCCCAACGGCCCGAACAGGGTGCCGATCCCCACCACGGCGAAGATGCCCAGAACGACCGGCAGGTTCGCCACATTCTTCTGCACCATCGGCGTAATGAAGTTGCTCTCCAGCTGGGACACCACGACATAGAGGGCCAGGGTCATCAGGGCGGTTTCCCACCCCTGGGTCGCCCCCACCAGAACGGCCGGAACGGTGGAAACGATCGGCCCGACGATCGGCACGAACTGCGCAAGGCCCGTCAACAGGCCCAGGCCCAGGGCCGAGGGCACGCCGATGATCGTCAAGCCTACGCCCGTCAGCGTGCCGACCAGCACCATCGAGAACAGTTGCGCCTTCAGCCAGCCCTTCAACGCCTTGCCACAACTGTTCAACACCTCGCGCAGCCGAGGCCGACGGTCCATCGGAACCATCGACAGCAGGCCTTCGCGCGACTTGGCGGGTTCGATGGCCAGGAACACGCCAGCGACGATCACCAGAACCATGGTCGTGACGCCGGAGGCGAAGCCCAGCGCGAACTTCTGCGCCACCTGCAAAGCCTGGCCGGCGCGCCCGCCCAGACCTTGCAGCTGCTCCAGCAACTGCGCGGCATAGGGCTGGGCCTGGATCCACGACTGCACCTGGTCCCACCCCTGAGGCACGACGGCGGACAAGGCCACGACCTGCTCGGTGATCTGGGCGCCGAACAGGGTCAATATTCCCGCCAGCACGGCCACAACGATCAGCAGAGACAGAAACACCGCCAGCGGATCCGGCGCCTTCAGCCAGCGCACGATGGGATCGGCCAACGCCCTCAGGATAACCGCGACCACGATGGCGCCGAAGATCAGCAGCCACAGCGTCTGCAACGTCACGATCAGCTGGACCGCGAAATAGGCCGAGACCAGCACGATGGCGCCGAACGCCAGCCGCCCCTTCCACGGGTCGCCGCCGCTCACATCAGGCTTGTCGCCCATCAATTTTCCCAGTCCGAACATGTCGCCCCCTTCAAGGTCGCGACAGGAACGCAGTTCGAACGTGGCCGTTCGCCGCACCCGATAATAAAGTCAGTGGGGGTCGGGCGACCGCGCGTCATAGGCCGTTTGGGCCGCCGCGACCTGGGGCATCCGGGTCTCGGCCCAGTCGATCATCGACTGCATGGCGGCCATCAGGGTGCAGCCCAGCGGCGTCACCGCATAGGTCACCGACACCGGCACGGTCGCCACGACGGATCGCGACACCAGGCCGTCACGCTCCAGCGACTTCAGCGTCTGGCTCAGCATCTTCTGCGACACACCATCGACCCGCTGCTTCAGCGCGTTGAACCGGATCGGCCCCTCGCCCAGCACGATCAGGATCAGGGTGCTCCACTTGTCCGCGATCCGGTCGAGCAGTTGCCGCGTCGGACAGTTCGCCGCGAACACGTCGCCGCGAGTCCAGGTTTCCTGAAGGTGACCAGGTGTGTGAAAGGTGCCGTCTTGCATGGCTGCATCCCATAGCGCACCTGGTATCCATTGGATACCCAAAGGAGCCTTCCATGAAAGTCACAGTCCTCGGCGCCAGCGGTCGCGCCGGCTCGGAAATCACCAGGGAACTCGCCGCGCGCGGTCACACGGTCACGGCCATCGCGCGCAAGCCCGAGGCCATCCCCGCCGCCGACGGCGTCACACCCGTCGCGGGCGACGCCTCGGACGCCGCCGCGCTGGCCGAACTGATCAAGGGTTCGGACGCCGTCATCAGCGCCCTGCATTTCGACGTGCCCGCCGAGACGGTTCTGAGCGCGCTCAAGACCGCCGGCGTGCCGCGCCTGCTCGTCACGGGCGGCGCCGCAAGCCTGGAGGTCGCACCCGGCGTCCGCCTGATCGACACGCCCGAGTTCCCCGAGGAATGGAAGGTCTTCGCCCAGGGCGGCATCGTCTTCCTGGACGCCCTGCGCCACGAGACAGACATCGACTGGACCTTCTTCTCGCCCGCCGCCGTGATTGAGGAAACGCCCCGCCTGGGCCATTTCCGCACCGGAACGGATCAGTTGGTCGTGGACGACAAGGGCGAGAGCAAGATCGGCTTTTCCGACTACGCCATCGCCATGGTGGACGAACTGGAAAACCCCCAGCACAGCCGTACCCGGTTCACGGCGGCCTACTGAGAACTTTGCGCCGCCTGGCCGCGCGCTGCGACGGCCATGGCGGCCTTCATCTCACGCCTCTGCTCCGGCGAGCATTCCAATCGATTGCACATCTGGTCGCCCATATCGGCCATCAGTTCCGGCATGATGCCTTGGATGGCCGTCGCGATCCGGGGCGCCGCCGCATAACTCTTGCTCATCAGCGAGCGGCCGACGACGCTCTGGTAGAAGGCGACGAGAGCCTGCAACTCCTCCAATGTGAAGATATCGGCGTAAATCGGCGCACTGACCTCGAACATCCGGGGCAACATGCTCGCGGTCGCCTCAGCCATCGCCTCGCGAACCTCTGCCGCCTGTTCCCCCGACAGGGTGGTCGATTCCGGCACCATCATCGCCATCATCTGACCCAGAGACGCACCCAACTGCTCGCCCTGGATCAGCGCGATGAACTTGTTGGCCAGAGCCAGTTTTTCGGCCGAAACGTCGGTCGTCTCGGCCATGGCCGCCGGCGCGGTCAGCAGGGTCAAGGCCAGGAGCAGGCCGCCGATCAGTCGTTTCATCTTATCCCCCAGTCAGGCGCGCATCCTGACGGCTGGGACCATATCCGGGCAAGAAAAAACGGCGGGGATCGCTCCCCGCCGTTCTTCAGTACCGGTTGTCTTTGGTCTTAGGCGCCCAGCGAGGACGGGTCGACCTTGAAGCCCGGGCCCATCGTCGAAGACAGGCTGATGCGCTTCACATAGGTGCCCTTGGCGCCCGACGGCTTGGAACGCACCAGGGCGTCCACGATGGCCTTCACGTTGGCTTCCAGAGCGTCCTGGGTGAACGAGACCTTGCCGATGCCGGCGTGGACGATGCCCGCCTTCTCGACGCGGAACTCGACGGCGCCGCCCTTGGCGTCCTTGACGGCCTGGGCCACGTTCGGGGTCACGGTGCCGACCTTGGGGTTCGGCATCAGGCCGCGCGGGCCCAGCACCTTACCCAGACGGCCGACCAGGGCCATCATGTCCGGCGACGCGATAACGCGATCGAACTCCATGAAGCCGCCGGCGATCTTCTCGTACAGATCTTCGGCGCCGACGTGTTCGGCGCCGGCTGCGGTGGCTTCGGCGGCCTTGGCGTCCTTGGCGAAGACGGCGACGCGAACGTCACGGCCCGTACCCGACGGCAGGTTCACCACGCCACGGACCTGTTGGTCGGCGTGACGGGGATCGACGCCCAGGTTGACGGCGATCTCAAGGGATTCGTCGAACTTCGACTTTGCGTTTTCCTTGGCCAGCTTGATGGCGTCGGAGAACGGCAGCAGGTCTTGGCTGACGCCGGTGCGGGCTTTTTGAGCCTTGGTTTGCTTGGCCATGGTTTAGCCCTCCACCACTTCGAGGCCCATCGCGCGGGCGGAGCCTTCGATGATCTTGGTCGCGGCGTCGAGGTCGTTCGCGTTCAGATCTTTCATCTTTTTTTCGGCGATCTCGCGCAGTTGCGAAACCTTGATCTTGCCGGCCGTTTCACGACCGACCAGCTTGGAGCCCGACTTCAGGCCCGTGGCCTGCTTCAGGTACCAGGTCGCCGGCGGCGTCTTGGTCAGGAAGGTGAACGACTTGTCCTGATAGACGGTGATCACGGTCGGAAGCGGGGTGCCCTTGGCTTCCTTCTCGGTGCGCGCATTGAACTCCTTGCAGAAGCCCATGATGTTCACGCCGCGTTGACCCAGAGCCGGGCCGATCGGGGGCGAAGGCGTGGCCGAACCGGCCGGCACTTGCAGTTTGATATAGCCGAGAATCTTCTTGGCCATTGGTCTCTCCTATGAATGACCCGACGACTGAACGCAGGGCCGGTGAGCCGTGGTGCGGCATGGCTGCCTCCCACGGATTTGACGCTCCACGAACCGAGGCCCGCCGAGCGAAGGCGCGCGTGTAACAGAGAGGGGGCGCAAAGGCAAACGGGGTGGACGAACGTCACCTCCCCGTCGGCGAAGGCCGATGGGGAGGACAGGCGGCGCGGAGCGACGCCAGGAGGGGGCGACTCGGTCTCTGACGTGGGCGTGGTCATCACGGCTGACGGAGACGCCCCCTCCTGACCGCTACGCGGTCTGTCCTCCCCATGCGCCTCCGCGCATGGGGAGGTGAAACGAAAGAAGCCGCGCCCTTTCGGACGCGGCTTCAAAATCTCGACGGACGCGTGAGCCTCAGCCCGCGACCTTCTCCACCTGGGCGTATTCCAGCTCGACCGGCGTGGCCCGGCCGAAGATGGACACCGCGACACGCAGGCGGGCGTGTTCTTCGTCCACGCTCTCGACCGAACCGTCGAAGCTGGCGAACGGGCCGTCGATGACCTTGACCTTCTCGCCGATGTCGAAGCGGATGGTGGGTTTCGGACGTTCGACGCCCTCTTCCACCTGGCCGATGATGTTCTGAACTTCACGTTCCGAGACCGGCAGGGGCTTGGTGCCGCCCGCGGCGCCCAGGAAGCCCGTGACCTTCGGGGTGTTCTTGACCAGGTGATAGGCCTGGTCGGTCATTTCCATCTTCACCAGCACATAGCCGGGGAAGAACTTGCGTTCCGAGTTCACCTTGCGGCCGCGACGGATCTCGACGACGTCCTCGGTCGGAACCAGGATTTCGGAGAAGGCGTCTTCCAGGCCCTGCTGCTTGGCCTGATCGCGCAACTGTTCAGCGACCTTTTTCTCGAAGTTCGAGTAGGCGTTGACGATATACCACTTGTGGCGCGGATTGGCGGGCTTTGCGGGCGCTGCATCGGTCATGGGCGCGTCTTTCTCAGGATCCGAGAGCGATGATATAGCGGAAGGCGAAGCCTAGGCCGGTGTCCACGATCCAGAAGAAGATCGCGGCGATGATCACCATGATGAAGACCATCACCGAGGTGATCCAGGTCTCCTTGCGGCTGGGCCAGACGATCTTGCGGCCCTCGGCGCGAACCTGGCTGAAGAATTGGCCAGGGCTGGTGCGGGGCTTCTTGGGCTCGGGCGAATCGACCGTGATGGCGGCGGCGCCCGCGGCTTGTGGCTTGGCGCCGATCTGCGGCTTTGCGTTGCCCTGAGGCCGCTTGCCGGGAGTTTTGGCCTTGGCCATCAGTTGCTCTTCACACAATTGTTCCTGTCGCCCCAGATGGGAAGTCCCATCCGGAAGCGACAGGGGGGATTGGCAGGAGTTGGGGGACTCGAACCCACGACCCCCGGTTTTGGAGACCGGTGCTCTACCAGCTGAGCTAAACTCCTAGACAACCGCTCGAACCCGGAGGTCCGTGCGTTCGCCAGAGGGGGGCGTATGCCCGACACCGCCCTGCATTTCAAGGGCGATGTGACACTTGCGACTAGTCTTCCAGATGCGCGGCGATGGCGGCCCGCTCGTCCTGGGCTTTGACCAGTTCCTTGAAGATCAGCTTGTCGATGCGGCGGTCGTCCATATCCACGACCTCGACCTCGAATCGGCCGACCTGCAGCACTTCGCCCTCGTCCGGCACGCGCGAGATCTGATGCAGAATCAGGCCGGCGACGGTGTGATAGCCTTCGTGCTCGCCGAAGTTCTCGCCCAGCTTGTCGGCCAGTTCGTCCAGATCGGTCTGGCCGTCGACCAGCCAGCTGCCGTCGGCGCGCTGATGGATCCAGGCCTGTTCCTCGTCGTGACCCTCGTTGAAGTCGCCGGCGATCATTTCCAGGATGTCGGTGGCCGTCACCACGCCTTCGAAGGCGCCGTATTCGTCGACGATGAAGGCCATGTGGACCTTGGAGCCCTTCAGGATCTCCAGTGCCTTCAGCACCGAGGTCGACTGGGGAATGAAGGCCGGTTCGGCGACCAGCGGCTCGATGTCGAACTTGCCATGCGTCAGCAGGCTGTCCAGCAGGTCCTTCTTGTGGACCACGCCCAGCGGATTATCGACGTCGCTCTCGCGCGCCACCACGATCCGCGAATAGGGGCAGGTGCGAATCTCTTCGCGCAGCATCTCCTCGGGGTCGTCCAGCGCGATCCAGAACACGTCATGGCGCGGCGTCATGGCCACCCGCACAGGACGGTCGCCCAGGCGCAGGATCTCTTCGATCATCACCTGTTCTTCGGGCTCGATCAGGCCGGCCGAGGTGCCTTCCGCAAGGATGGTCGCGACCTCTTCCTGAGTCACGTCCGAACCGTCGCGGTCCTTGACGCCCAAGAGCTTGAGGATGCCCGAGGTCGAGGCCGTCAGCAGCAGGACGAAGGGTTTCAGCACGATCGCCAGTTTGGAGATCGGGGCCGCCATCTTGGACGCCACCGCCTCGGGGAAGATCAGGGCGATACGTTTGGGCACCAGTTCGCCGATGATCAGCGACACATAGGTGATGCACACGACCACCAGGGCCGTGGCGAAGAATTCTGTGTAGGCGGTCAACGCCGGAAAGGCGACTTCCAGAATGCGGTCCAGCTCGCCGGCGATGGTCGCCTGGCCGTAAGCGCCCGCCAGAATGCCGATCAGGGTGATGCCCACCTGGACGGCGGACAGGAACTGAGTCGGTTCTTCGGACAGCTTCAACGCCGCCCTGGCCCCCCGGTCTCCCCGTTCCGCCCTCGCCTGAAGTTTGGATTTCCGCGAGGAGACGACCGCCAATTCAGTCATGGCGAACAAGCCGTTGAGCACCACCAGGAGCAGAACGACAGCAATAGCGATGAGTAACATCTAGGGGGTTTTGGGGACCGACGCGGCGCAACAGACGGCGTCCGCAACGCTACATTAGGGCAGGATCGCGTCCAGCGCCACGTTTTCCTTCGAGCCTCAGCCCGCCCGCCCCGCCTCAACCGAGCCATAGGCCCCCGAAACCGGCCGCCCGTCCGCATCATACTGGGTCGCGCAAGCGCTCATGCCCAGGACGGTGCCGATGAAAAGACCCAGTCGGATGGCGCGTCGCATTTGGTTGCCGAAAAGTTAACGTCCGTTCCGAACGTAAACCCCGGTTCCCGGTTGCAGGCAAGACGGCTCGCGCGAGGCGCGAGAATCCAAACGCACCTCCCCTCCCTCTCCCATAGGGAGAGGGCTTGAGCGCCCGAGAGCGCAGCGATCGGTCTTGCGCGAAAGGGTGAGGGGTTACGGTGTTTAACCCGGCCCACACCGCACCCCCTCATCCGGCTCTGCGAGCCACCTTCTCCCTATGGGAGACGGCAAGTGGTGGACGGCCCACAGCAAAACGGCCCCCGGATCGCTCCGGGGGCCGCTCTGTACGCTACTGGTCGGCACGAAGGCCGGATCGTTTCGTCGACTACTCGACGATCTTGGCGACGACGCCGGCGCCGACGGTGCGGCCGCCTTCACGGATGGCGAAGCGCAGGCCCTGGTCCATGGCGATCGGGGTGATCAGTTCGACGTTCAGCTCGGCGTTGTCGCCGGGCATGATCATTTCGACGCCTTCCTTCAGGTGAACGATGCCGGTCACGTCCGTCGTGCGGAAGTAGAACTGCGGGCGATAGTTCGTGAAGA
>NZ_JBAZPR010000003.1:0-271842 GCF_041648115.1 Brevundimonas sp. | reverse complement strand
AACACCAACATCCCGAACTCGCCGCCTGACATCCGCCAAGCCGCCACCGTTAGACCTCAGGAATGAGGGGTCCTTATTCGACGCCGATCACACCGCTAACGGGGTCCCTTTTCCACGCCGATCCACATGCACGAGGTCGAAGGAGAAGACGGGCACATGCCGTCATCGCCCTGACGCGTAGCCAACTTGGTGCGCGCCGAACGAAACTGTCATCCCAGCGGTCGGTCCCCTTTCCGTGAATATCAGGCATTCTGGCGCCGAGCAGGGCCCATGCAGGCGATGGACCGGGGCCGACTCCGTCACGTCTCACCAACAGAACCTGAGTGGTTAGAAAGGTGGCTGCAGCCTTGAAGCGTTGCGGGTCTTGCTCAAGCCATAACGGACCAGGGGAACGTCCGGCAGTAGCGCGGTGTACTGCGCGTTCGAACGCCAGCGCCGTCGGCGGCGCTGCAAACGCTGGTCTTGCTGCGCGGATTCGACCATCGAGCCACCCACGGTCATGGAGCCTGCGATGAGGGGTGATCTCGTCTTCGCTTTCCACGCTGTCGAGCAGACAGCGATGCTCGCCGCAGGCCAGGCGCCAAAACCCGGCATTCCGCGCCCTCAATACGACATGGCCGTAAAACGCGAGATCACGTCGTGCGCATATGGGGCAAAAGGCATGGCATCCGGGGAACGCAACCCCGTCAGATCGGGCGAAATCGGAGCGGGTCGTCCCAGGATAGCGCCGATCTAAAGCCATGGCTCGAAGCCTGTCGACCGGCTGTGCACTACCCTCAGCCAGCAGCTGGAGCACTTCGGTTGGCGGCGACCAATCGACGTCGATGCGACCAATCAGTCGTGATCCACACGTCTCCTGGCCCCAGGCGACACGCTGGACCCACGACCCTAGCGTTTCGTTGTCCACGGGAGGTGGTGCATAGCTGTAGCCGACTCGCCGCTGCTTACGCGTCATCGGGTGGGTTCTCGCTCGATCTAGTTTGCATGGTGGCCAGCAAACCTAGCGACGGCGTTTTCGCCGCCTGACGATCGGGCGGCCGATCGTCGTCACCGGCGGCAGACTAACGTCGGCGACGATGGCGGCTGCCGTTATTCTCTCCGCACCCGACTGGATGGCGCGCTTTGCTGCCCGGTTGAGGATTTTGACGACTGTGTCGGTGATCCCCTCGCCCATCTCGTGGACACATTCCACCAGGCTGATATCGACGATGGTCTCGTGGCGTAGAGGCAGCGTTCTAAGGTAGGCTTTGATGAACCCCGCGAACTCGGCGTCCGCCTTCCAAGGCTGCAACTCCATGCGCTCGAACCGTCTCTTGAGCTGGATGTCACCGTCAATGAGATCAGCCGCCTGATCGGTTCCCGTGTAGATAATTGGAACCTTCGTCTGATTGGAAAGCCATCGCGTGAGGCCGTAGAAATATAAGACGTGGTCTCGACCCCACCCATGAAGCTGACCAACCTCCTCACAAATGATGAGCCTAGTCCGCGCCCTGTCGATCAATCTCAACAACAGGGCGTAGATGTCGGCGCTGTGCCTAGGCAGCGGCATTGCATAGCCGAGACCTTCAGCAATGCCCTTGGCGAACCAGCGCCGGCTTGGTTCCGGCGGGTATTCCAGGAGAAGGATAGGCACTCTAAGCTCCCCGCTAGCTCTAGACCGGCGCGGAGGGTGGCGATCAAGCAGTGATGAGATGGCATGGGTCTTTCCGATACCCGATGGTCCAATCAGCAGGCCATTGGGCGGGCGCTGGATCTGAGCATGAGCGTAAAGGTCCTCCCCATACTGCTGCACCTGCCTCAAGGCTGGGGTTTCGATCAACTTGTCGCGGCCGATGAAGGCAAATCTTGCCGCTTCCGAGCCGTCCAAGACCTTGCGGGCGTCGGGGATCAAATGTGCGAATGGATCTGACTCGACCGAGGTCATTTCAGCCTCGTGGGAAAATCAGGAATTCGGAAACCCAATAGCGCCTGTTCAGCATGCACTGTGGGGGGTGGTTCAGCACGAGCTGTGAGTGGCGGCTCGGTGGGCACTATCTCAGTGGCGATATCGAGAGACTTCCTGGGATGAAAACCTGACAGATCCAGGGGCCGAGATAAGTCTTCGAGGTGTGAAGCAGTTGGGCCGCGATCGCGAGCCTCACCCAAAAGACGGAGATAAGGGGAAACGTCAGCTCTCTTCGCTTCTCGAATATGCGCCAGCAGCAGCGAGTCTTTGGCTTCTTCAGCCGCCCGGCGACGCCCCTTATTGTAGAGCCGCAACTCATACAGCTCGATGGGTGCGTGACGGTTGGTCACTCTTGGGATGGTCAGGTATGGTCCATCTTCAATCGAGACATAGATCTCGCTCAAGTCGCGGGGATTCCAATGGAACCGGACCTGCCGGCGCCCTTCGTAGATGGGCTTGGCAAGGTCTCCCGATCGAAACCAGCAGTTTTCGAACTTGATTCCTCTGGTTTGAAGCTTTGCATTTCTATGTGGTAGAAATTCAATGAATGTCCTTCGTTGATCCAGTGCGTCCAATCGCCGTGTAGGATGAGTGCTTTGATACTGCCTCCATTTATAAATTCGAGGAGGCTCCGAACCACCATAGGTCTCGTTATTGAACTCCATAAGCGCCAGTAATAGCCGACGCTGGGCCTCTTCGAACGGAAGTTCGGCAGCCCTTTCACCTCCGTGATCTTTCAGCATTTGCGGGTTGCTGAGCGTGGTGCCCGGCCACTCGTGAATATCTGAGGTTAGGCTTCTGAAGGCCCGCTCATGCGGCGATCGCTGTTCAGGCAAACCGGGCAGCCCGATCTCCAAATCGATGCCGTACCGG
The DNA here is from genome assembly GCF_041648115.1 of Brevundimonas sp. Taxonomy (GTDB): domain Bacteria; phylum Pseudomonadota; class Alphaproteobacteria; order Caulobacterales; family Caulobacteraceae; genus Brevundimonas. Next base: position 269,024 of record NZ_JBAZPR010000003.1, on the reverse strand, counting down.
TCGCAGGACCATTTGAAGGTGTCGTTGTCGAACTCGCCAGCACCATCGACCATGACGCATTCTGGAATGCCGCAGCATTCCCATTCTCCCGGCACCAGATAGGTGCGCAGCAAGTCCGTCTTGTCGGCCACGACCATCGCCATTGCCAGCGCTACGGTTTCTCGTCCGGGCGGAAACCTGGAGAGAAAGCCGGCAAGCTTCACGCCAGTAAACAAGTCTGTAGCTGTCGTGAGCGTGGGTCGCACGACGTGTTCAGGGTGCTCGATGCTCAGCACCTTCACATCGGCGGGCGTGTGATCGATAATTACAAACTGAAGAGGCCTTTCGGCCTGCAAAGTACCTTTCTGCAGCATGTGCATCCGACGCCCCAACCGACCGTGACGTTGCGAAGCGAAGTGCGCCGGATCACGCTTGTAGATGTCTAGAATGGCGCGCCGTATTGACGACTCGGATGGCTGCTCGGCTGCAGGCACTCCATTTCGTTCGAAGTGAGATGCGAGATCGGCGCTCAGCTTTCGGTCATTCCGCTTCTTGTTCGCCCGTTCGTACGTCCAGGCTTCTATGATCCTCAGCAAACGCTTAGAGATCCGCGTTCCCGGTTTTGGTCCCGTTTTTCCGGGCTTCCATGACTCGAATGTGTCGAAGATTTTCGCTCGTTTGATATCGCCTTGATGGGTTTTCAAGGAGACATTCAAGGTCTCCTTCAGAACGCTCTCAGGCAGCGCGTAGCCACCGAATTCCCCAGCCGCTATTCGACGAGCAACGACAAAACGTCGTCTAAGTCGTTCGTCATAGGCACGGGATGCGGAAGGCATGATTGGCGACTCCTGTCGCCAATTAACAAACGCCTTTAGGAGTGGCCGCGCCAGCAATGCACGATTCCACAATTACTACTTCAGGCGTGACGGTAGTAATTATGAGCCAAATTAGCCGGCCTAATTCTGCAAATTTCACATTTTCTGCGAGGCCGCGCAGCGCGTCGGTCGGCAATCAATCGCGAAAAACGCGGGAATCAATCATGGTCGGTCACAATCGGCTATCCTGCGCCTGGTTCTGGATCGTCACCGGCATCTTCGCGCATGGCGGTTGGCGCGTCAGTCTGACGCCCTTCAGCCAAAGCTTGAGCGCCTCGTAATGGATGGCGGCGACCACCTTGAAAGTCATCAGCGGGATCGCCGCTGTAGCCGCCGCGATATGGCGGTCGTCTAGGATCTGGAGTTCAGCGGACATGGCCGCCGTGATCAGCACGCCATCGTCGTCCAGGCCGTCGATCGTCATATCGACCCGTTCAGCCGGTGCATGGCCGCGGAAGCGATAATCCATGTCCATGCCCATGAAAGGCGAAACATACAGCGCCTTGGCGGCGCCCTGTCGGATCAGGCCGGACGTTTGATCCTCGGCTGGCACGGGAATGACATAGGCGTGGCGGATGCCGAAGGTGCTGGTCACCTCGTACACCATCGCCGCCAGTCGGCCGTCGGCGTGATGGCAATAATAGAGGCTGATCGGATTGAAGACGTACCCCAGCACGCGCGGCATGGTCAGCAGACGGATGGGGCCGCCGTCCAGGTCAATGCCTGCGCGGTTCATCCAAGCCTCGACCTGAGGCCTCAAGGCGCCGGAACCGTCGCCGTAATCGCCGTCGTGAAAGGACAGCAGGTTGAAGCGATTGCGAGAGAATAGCCGCAAGCCTCTATCCAGATCATCGATCTCGGCCAGATCCAGCAGCAGCCAGAAGACGCGGTAGTTCAGCTGGTGCGTCTTTGGGCGCAGGCGTCGGTGCATGACCCGGCCACGATAGAGGGCCGAGACCTGGTTCACGCGGCCTGCTCGAATACGGGGGTCGACAGCGGCGACAAATGGATGCGGCCGCTTTCGTTCTGCACCGACCACGGGCGACGGACGCCGCCGAGTTGTTCGGCGACCGCCAAGCCGGATTGCAGCCCATCCTCGTGGAAGCCGGCACCGAAGTGGGCGCCGCAGAACCAGACGCCCCCCTGCCCTTGCAGGCTCCACAACGCTTTCTGGGCTTGGATGGCGGCGGGATCGAAGACTGGGTGTTCGTAGAGTTCGCTGCGCAACAGGGTGTCTGCGCGCGGCGGGCGCGGCGGGTTCAGCGTGACGAACAGGTCGTCCCCCGGCAGGCCCTGAAGCTTGTTCATCCAGTAAGTGACGCAAAGACCATCGTCCGCGCCGATATAGTTCCAGCTGGCCCAGGCGCGACGACGACGCGGCATCAGGCTGGCGTCCGTATGCAGGACCGTCAGGTTGCGGCTGTAGCGGAAGGCGCCCAGCAGGGCTTTCTCCTTGGCCGTGGGTTCCGCCAGCATGGCAAGGGCCTGATCGGCGTGGGCGCCGATCACCACCTGGTCGAAACGCTCGACGCCTCCCTGGCTGTCATGGACGAAGACGCCCTCCTCGGTGCGCCGCACCGATGTCACGCCACGATCCAGGCGCACGTCGTCGATGGCGCGCGCCAGATGTTCGACATAGACCCGGCTGCCGCCCTCGACGGTGCGCCACATGGGACGGCCAACCAGTTTCAGCAGGCCGTGATTTCCGCAGAATCGAATGAAGGACTCGGCCGGATAATCCATCAGCGTATGGGCCGGAGAAGACCAGATGGCGGCGGCCATCGGCAGTAGATGGTCGTCACGGAATGCCTCGCTGAATCCTTCCCGCTTGAGATAGTCGCCAAGGGTGAGCGACGGATCGGACATGCCGGCCAGATCCTTGGGCGCATCGCGATAGAAGCGCAGGATTTCGCTCAGCATCGACCAGAATCGAGGCCGCAGCGCATTGCGACGCTGGGCGAACAGGCCCGGCGCTGCATATTCGAACTTGCCGTCATCCAGCGAGACGGCGAACGACATGTCGGTGGCGCGGGTCGCGATGCCCTGGTGTTCAAACAGGGCGATCAGATTGGGATAGGTCGCATCGTTGAAGCAGATGAAGCCGGTGTCGACGGCGATGTCGCCTGACGGCACGCCCGCCCTCACGGTGTTGGAGTGGCCGCCCAACCGGTCGGCTTTCTCATAGATCGTCACCTGATGCCGCTGGGACAGAAGCCAAGCCGACGACAGGGCGGCGACGCCGGAGCCGATGACGGCGATCTTCAGGCGATCGGCAGACGGATTCGCGGGCGACAGGGACATGGAAACTCCGAATACACGCCCGCTGGCGTAAGCCTAGGCATGAACGGATTACGGGCCGCCGTCATGATCGGATCGCGATTGATCCAGACATTTCGGCTGAGCGTATTAGGGTCCATGCATGTCGAGTCACTGCCCTTCACGTCGAATCCATGCCGGTCCCCGCGCATGAAGACACTCGACAATCCTTCAGACCCCCTCCTGCATGATCGGCTGATCGAAGCGATTGCGCTGCGTCGCGACCGGGAGGCCTTTGCAGCCCTGTTCGCCTATTTCGCGCCGCGCCTGAAAGCCTGGCTGATCAAGTCGGGGGCGACGCCCGGCGCGGCCGAAGACTTCGCCCAGGATGCGATGCTGACCGTATGGCGCAAGGCTGACTTGTTCGACACTTCCAAGGCCCGCGCCGCGACCTGGATCTTCACCATCGCCCGCAATCGTCGCCTGGACATGCTTCGTCGCGACGCGCGCCCTCTGCCGACGCCGGAGATCGAGTTGGCGGGCGAGGATGTACGCCGCCCCGACGAACTTCTGTCGATGTCCCAGGACGCCGACCGCGTTCGAGACGCCCTGTCTCGGCTCAGCGCCGATCATGTCGAGGTCCTGCGCCTCGCCTTCTTCATGGACAGCTCTCATTCCGAAATCGCCAAACACCTCGACCTGCCGCTCGGCACCGTCAAATCCCGTATTCGTAACGCCATGACCAAACTCCGCTTGATCCTCGCTCCGTCAGAGGAAGCCGCGCGATGAACCCGCAACGCAATCCTTCCGAAGAACGGCTGCTCGCCTATGCCGCCGGCACCCTCAGTCCGCCCGAAGCCGTCGTGATGGCCGCTCACTTGGCGATGCGGCCGGCAAACGATGCCTGGGTGCGTGATCTCCAGGCTGTAGGCGGCGAATTCCTCGACGACGCGGCGCCGTCGGCCCTGTCTCAGGATGCGCTCGCCCGGGCGATGGCGCGGATCGAAACCGACGCAGGTGAGGTGAAGGCGCTCGCGCCGCTGAACGACATGCCCGAACTGCCCGAGCCGCTGCGGCGCTATGCGCTCAGCCCTTGGCGCTGGGTCGGCCCCGGCATGCGGGTGCGCGATGTCCATGCGCCTCGTGATGGCGACTGCCGCGTGATCCTGCTGAAGATCGAATCCGGCCGAGAGACGCCCAAGCACACGCACGGCGGCGTCGAACTTACCTGCGTCATCTCCGGCGCCTATGCGACGGAGACCGAGCGGTTCGACGTGGGCGACTTCGAAGAAGCCGATCCCGAGGTGCTACACCAGCCGCGCGTGGTGTCCGAGGAAGCCTGCCTTTGCGTCGTGGCGCTGGATGGCCAGATCCAGCTGGACGGCTGGGTGGGCAAGCTGATCCAGCCGTTCGTTCGCCTGTGACCAGCCTGGCGGCCCTGTGGGGCGTTGCAGCCCTGTTTCTCGTCATCGTGATGTCGACGGCCTGGCTGGTGCAGAAACGCACGGGTCAAGGCGGCTGGGCCGACGCTTTCTGGTCGCTGGGCCTGGGCGCGGCGGGCGTGGGCGTCGCGCTGTTTCCGATCGATGGCGCGGCGCCGTCTCTGCGGCAATATCTGGCGGCGCTGCTGATCGGTCTGTGGGGGCTGCGGTTGGGCGCCCACATCGCAGCGCGCGCCGCCCATGAGGGCGAGGACGCCCGCTACGCCCGGCTGCGCCAGGATTGGGGCACCGGATTTCAGGCCAAGATGTTCGGCTTCCTGATGCTTCAAGCCGGAGCTGCCGCTTTCCTTGCGCTCAGCGTCATGGCCGCCGCCCGCAATCCGACGCCCGGATTGACCCTGCAAGACGGTGTCGCGACGCTGGTCTTCGTCGGTGCGCTCGTGGGCGAGGCCATTTCGGATCGGCAGCTGGCGGCTTTCAAGCGCAATCCTGCCAACAAGGGCGAGGTCTGCGATGTCGGTCTGTGGGCCTGGTCACGTCATCCGAATTATTTCTTCGAATGGCTGGGCTGGTGCGCCTGGCCTCTGTTCGCCGTCAATCTGAGCGGCGAATGGCCGTGGGGCTGGCTGGCGCTGACGGGGCCAGCCTATATGTATTGGCTTCTGACCCAGGTGTCAGGCGTGCCCTTGCTGGAAGAGCATATGCGGCGTTCGCGCCCTAAGGCGTTCGAGGCCTATGCCGCGCGAACCAGCGCCTTTCTCCCTCGCCCGCCGCGTCGCTGAACCGACCTCAGTCCTTGTGGGCGATCCCGAGGTGAATGTCGCCACGTTTGCGAGCAATTTCCATCTGCCTGTGGCGTTCGGCATAGCGCTCGCGTTGACCGTCATCGCGCGTCGTGTGGCAACGCTCGCAGCAGACGCCCTCGACGTAGTGGGGCGAGGCCCGACCGGCGTCATCCACCGGCAAACGGCATCCCCTGCAAAGCGTGTGCGGCCCCTGGCTCAACCCGTGCCCGACCGAGACCCGTTCGTCGAAGACGAAGCATTCGCCTTGCCATAGGCTCTCATCTTCACCTACCGTCTCAAGGTAGCGCAGGATGCCACCTTCCAGATGGTGGACGTTTTCAACGCCCTCCGCCTTCAGGAAGGCCGTCGATTTTTCGCAGCGAATGCCGCCGGTGCAGTACATGGCCACGCGCTTGGCGCCCGTCTGCTCCAGCAGGGCGCGGCCCTCGGTGCGGAACCAGTCGGGAAAGTCGCGGAAGCTGCGGGTGTTGGGTTGGACCGCCCCCTCGAACGCGCCGATCTCGCCCTCGTAGTCGTTGCGCGTATCGATGACCAAGGTCTCCGGATCGGCGATCAGCGCGTTCCAGTCCGCCGGCGACACATAGACGCCCGCCTGTCGCGCCGGGTCCAGATCCGGCTGGCCCATGGTGACGATCTCGCGTTTGACGCGCACCTTCATTCGGTGAAACGGCAAGGCGTTCGTCCAGGCGTATTTGAGCTCCAGCGTCTCGAACCCCGGCATGGCGTGGATTGTGGACAACACCGCGTCGACGGCCGCCGCCGACCCGGCGATGGTGCCGTTCAGTCCCTCTGACGCGACCAGCAGCGTCCCCCTCACCTCTCCGGCGTCGCAAACGGCCTGAAGCGCTTCGCGCACGGCGGCACGATCGGCGACGGGTGCGAAACGATAGAGCGCCGCGACACGGACTGCGTGATCGGGCGAGGTCTGAAAGTCGGTCATGGATCAGGCCCCTCGAAGGCGCCGGGGATGGCGCGCCCAGCAGGACTCGAACCTGCAACATCCCGCTTAGAAGGCGGGTGCTCTATCCGGTTGAGCTATGGGCGCTCTTGCAAGACGTCAGACGTCAGTGCGTCCAGGACTGCTTGCGGTTGGTGGCGAAGTTGTCGGCGTAGGCCTTGATGATCATCGGCGGATCGTTCGGCTCGGACAGGCGGAAGGCGATGCCGTGGCGCTCTGCGTATTCGACCGCCTCTTCCTTCGATTCGAAGTTCAGGCGGACCTGACCGTTCATGTCGCTGGAGCTGGTCCAGCCCATCAGCGGGTCGATGGTGCGCGCCGAGGTCGGTTCGAATTCCAGACGCCAGTCGCGGCTCTTGGCCTTGCCCGACTGCATCGCGGTTTTGGCCGGGCGGTAAATGCGAGCCAGCATGGCGAAATCCTCAGTGACGGCGGGGCCTCTGGCCCTGCCATAACGCGCGCTGGACGTATGATCCAGCGGCCTTCCGTTGGTCGGGGCGAGAGGATTCGAACCTCCGACCCTCTGGTCCCAAACCAGATGCGCTACCAGGCTGCGCTACACCCCGGACCGAACGGAGCGCTCTATTGGCACTTCGCGCGGCGATCCGCAATCAAGGCTTGAAATAAGGATGTAAAACTTTGTCACCGGGCTTGGCGTTGATCTCGGCAGCCCGCCCAGCGCGCAATTCCAGCACGCCATTGGCGGCGCCGTTCGACGCAATGGGTGATTCCGAGAAGGGCGTGGCGTGCGAAGCGATGGAGACGATTCGTCCCCGAGGGTCGATGTAGAGGATATCCAGGGAGCTGGGCGTGTTGCGCATCCAGAAACTCTGCTCGCGCGGCGCCTCGCCCGGCCATTGGAACAGCATTCCGCGGTCGTCCTCAAGCGGCGGACGGAACATCAGGCCGCGCTGCCGCTCAGGCTCCTCATCGGCGATCTCGACCCAGAACGGATGTTCGCCGGATGTGGTGACGATTGCCAGTTTCTGCAGCGGCTCGCCATTAGGACCAAGCGGCGCCTTGGCGGCGCAACCGGCGACAGCGAGCATCAGCAGGCCCGCCATCAGAAAACGTCTCGTCGTCTCGATCATACGCCTCTCCTGGGCGACGGATCAGTCGCCCGGTCTGATGTCCGCGACCACCAGGCCTTTCGGGCCGTTGGCGAATCGCACCCGCACCGCATCGCCGGGAATCAGATCTTCCAGGCCACAGCGACGCAGGGTTTCGATATGGACGAAGATATCGCCCGGTTCGCGATCTCGCACGACGAATCCGTAGCCCTTGGTGCGATTGAACCATTTGACCAGCGCCGTCTCCAGCTCTTCATCGGTTTCGACCGGCGGCCGCATGGTCGTCGTGGCGGCCGGCCGACGCACGACCTGAGGCGCTTCGCCCTCCCCCAGGTCGTGGATTTCGAGCGTCTGCCAGCCTTTCGAGCGTTTGACGCAGTCGCAGGTGATGGGCGCGCCCTCGTCGGCGGCGTCGCGGCCAAGGTCGCGCAGGCTGCTGATGTGCAGCAGAACGTCTCGCATTTCCGTCAGGGCGGGATCGTCCGGGACGATGAACCCATAACCCTTCATCGCATCGAACCACTTCACGCGCCCAGTGACGCGGACGGTCTGCGCCGTCTCCGTCTCGCTATATTCAGACACTTAAGAACCCCCGTCCGTGCCTCTAACGGACTTATTCTTATGTTTAACACTGTTCCGCGAAAGTTTGAAAAGCGGAAAATGCACGCTCGGGGCGAAGGATGTGCCTTTGGGGAATGAAGACGCAGGTGCGACGCCATATAATGGAAGGCGTTTCCGCATCGTCTGAAATGTAAGGCGATTTCGTTGCCAGGAGCCTTGCGGCTCGACCGGCGAACTGCCCGCGTGGCAGTCCCTAGGGGAGTCGAACCCCTCTTTTCAGGTTGAAAACCTGACGTCCTAACCGATAGACGAAGGGACCGCTGCGCGGGAGAGCCGGCGATATAGCCGCGCCCTCGGGACGGTGCAAGCGTGGATTTCGAGTTTTTTGGACGTCGTCAGATCATCCGGGGATCGGCGACATCCTCGATCTCGAACTGCACGCCCTTGCGGCCGTTCCAGTCGTCGGCCTTCAGGCGCCCGACGACGCTCAGCCCGCCCTGCCCCGACAGCAGGGCCTGGCCCGACGGCAGATCGGCGCAGCGCCAAGCGATGGCCTTCACCGATGCGCCGTCCGCGCCGACCAGGCGACAACGGACATGACCGCCGTTCATCGCCACGGGTTCGCGCGCCTGAACGCCGGTCAGGGCAAAGCTCGGTTCGGGATTGGCGGGACCGAAGGGCGCCAACTGCTCGAACGATTCGAACAGGGTGCGAGTCGCCGCGCCGGGGTCGATCAGGGCGTCGATCTCCAGCACATCCTGGGCGACCGCCTCGACACGCTCAGACGCCAGTCGCTCGTTCAGGAATGTTGTCAGTTCTGCAACGCGCGCGCTGTCCATGGTCAGGCCGGCAGCCATGGCGTGACCGCCTCCCGCCATCAGGATGCCGCTCTCCCACGCCACCTGGATCGCGCGGCCCAGGTTCATGCCGGGCTGGGATCGTCCCGAGCCCTTGCCCAGACCCGTCACCGGATCGACGCCGATGACGATGACAGGCTTGCGCCAGCGTTCGCGCAGGCGGCCGGCGACGATGCCGACGACGCCGGGGTGCCAGTCCTCGCCGGCCACTATAACGACAGCGCTGTCGTCGGCATGAACGCCGGTGGCCTCCACGCGCCGGACGGCGGCGTCCGTCACCTGCCGTTCGACATCGCGCCGCGAAAGATTCAGCGCGTCCAGTTCGATCGCCAGCGCCTCGGCCTCGGCCGGGTCATCGGTGGACAGCAGCCGCGCGCCCAGGTCCGACCGTCCAATGCGACCGCCGGCGTTGATGCGGGGCCCCAAGATGAAGCCGGCGTGATTGCTCTTGGCCGGCCCCGGTTCCGCCCCTGCCGCCGCCAGCAGGGCGCGCAAGCCGGGATTTCGCCAGTCGCTCATGACCTTGAGCCCTAATCCGGTCAGAGCGCGGTTGAAGCCGGTCAGGCCCGTGACATCGCAAATGGCCCCCAGCGCCGCCAGATCCAGCCACTGGCGAATGTTCGGCTCCGGCCTATCGGTGAAAAGGCCGCGCCGGCGTCCCTCACGGTTCAGGGCCGCCAGCAGCACGAACACTACGCCCGCCGCCGCCAGATTGCCCTGACCGGAGGTGCAACCCGGCCGGTTAGGATTGACGACCGCAAGCGCCGTCGGCGGCTCGCTGCGCATCAGGTGGTGGTCGATGACCACGACGTTCAGGGCGATGGCGGCGGCATGGGCCAGCGCCTCGTTCGCCGCAGCGCCGCAGTCCACGGTGATGACAAGGTCCGCGCCCGAGGCCTTCAGCGTGTCGAAAGCCTTTGCGCTGGGGCCGTATCCCTCGGTCAGCCGATCGGGCACGTAGATCGACAGCTCATGATCCATCGCCCGGAACCAGCGCACCAGAAGCGCCGCGCTGGACGCCCCATCCACGTCATAGTCGGCGAAGACGTGGATGTTGGCCTTGGCCTGGAGCGCGTTCAGGATCGCATCGGCCGCCGCATCCATGTCCATGAAGCTGGACGGGTCGGGGAACAGGGCGCGCAGGGTCGGCGTCAGGAAATCAGCCCCCTGATCCGCCGATACGCCACGCGACGCCAGGGCGCGGGCCAGGAGCTCGTCCAACCCGAGGCCCTGCATATGGGCGCGGGTCGTCGCCGCATCCGCTGGTCGCTGACGCCAGGCGCGTCCTGAGAGGGACCGGGTCACGCCCAGGAATGCGTTGAGTGTCTTTGCGCCGCCGTCGTCCGCCATCAGCGCATCATCGCGGGATTCTGCATCCCCGGCGACCGGTCATTGCGTCGGGCGGCGGTCGAGCGGCGGCGGCGCCTTGGCGCGGTCGCGCAGGCTCTGGGCGAAGGCTTCGATGTCCGCCTGGGTGCGGGCGGCGTCGGGCGAGACCGGCACGGATCGGACCGCAGCCGCCGTCTCGGCGGCGAGGGCCTCGGGATCGGTCAGTGTCCAGTCGATCCGCGCGATCTCGCTGTTCAGCGTCGTGCTGTCATTCTGCAGGCGCTGAGCATTGGCGGCGACCTGGGCGACGGGCGGCAGGTCTGTGGGGGCGGCCGGGAAATCCTCCCAGCGGGGATAGTGGCGATTGGCGTTGACCAGTTCCTGGACGCGCGGCGCCAGCGGTGAAACGGGCTCGGTCTTGGACGCAGACCCGCCGATGCAGCCGGCCAGCGGCGCTGAGATCGCGACTACGGCGATCAGGATCATCTTTTTCGAATTCAGCGCGTTCATTTCCTGGCTGGTCTTATGCCATCATCGCCACGCGCGGAAGGGCGGATGAACCGGCCTCTGGTGCAGGAAGCGCGAAGGACGATCATGGCCAAGCTCCCGAAGACGCCAACAGACGCCGCCGAACGCCCCGCGCGCAAGGCCGGCCGGCCCACTTCCGCCAAGCCCCGCCCGCCGCGCCAGCCCAAGCCGAAGTCGGTCGAACCACAGGAGGCGCCCCCTGAAACCGCCGCCGAGGACGCGCCCGAACCGACCCTCCCCGGCGCCGCACAAGCAGAACTGATCGAAACCCTGTCGATGAACCTGGCCAAGGCGGCCATGATGGCCCAGAGCGCCATTGCGGAAGCCGCCCTGACACAGGCCGACCGCCCCGCCGCCCTGTCGGCCGACCCGTTCAACGTCGCGCCCGCCATGACCTCGGTGATGACCAGCCTGGCGGCTCAGCCTGACAAGATGATGCAGGCGCAGGCCGACCTGTTCGGTCGCTATATGCAGCTCTGGTCTTCGACCGCCCGTCAGGCTGCAGGCGAGGCGCCCGACCCCGCTCCGACCGACAAACGGTTCAAGGACCCGGCCTGGTCCGAAAACCCCATGTTCGACATGATGCGGCGGTCCTATCTGCTGACGTCGGACTGGATGAATGGCCTGATCGCGGGGGTGGAGGATGTCGATCCGACGCTGAAACGCCGCGCCCAGTTCTTCACCCGTCTGCTGACCGACGCCTTCTCACCGTCGAACTTCCTGGCGTCCAACCCCGTCGCGCTGAAGGCCCTGGCCGAGACCAGCGGTGAATCGCTGGTGAAGGGGATGCAGAACTTCGCTGCCGATCTGGAACGCGGCGGTGGGTCGCTCCGCATCAGCCAGGCCGACTACGGCAAGTTCGTCGTCGGCGAGAACGTCGCCACCGCACCGGGCCAGGTCGTCTGGCGCGATGAGCTGTTCGAACTGATCCAATATGCCCCGACGACCGAGACCCAGCACGAAATCCCGCTGCTGATCTTCCCGCCGTGGATCAACAAATTCTACATCATGGACCTGCAGCCGGCGAATTCGCTGATCCGCTGGCTGTCGACACAGGGCTTTACGGTGTTCGTCTGTTCCTGGGTCAATCCGGACAAGGACAAGGCCGATTTCGGTTTCGACCAGTATCTGGAAAAGGGCATCTATCGCGCCGTCGAGAAGACGCTGGAACAGGCCGGAACGAAGCAGTTGAACGCCGTCGGCTATTGCATCGGCGGCACCCTGCTGGGGGCGGGTCTCGCGCACATGGCGGCCAAGGGCGACAAGCGGGTCGCCGCCGCGACCTTCTTCGCCGCCCAGCATGACTTCGCCGAGGCGGGCGACCTGCTGCTGTTCACCGACGAGCACTGGATCGCAGAGATCGAGCGTCAGATGGATGCGGCCGGCGGCGTCCTGCCCGGCGCGGCCATGGCCGAGACCTTCAACGCCTTGCGCTCCAACGACCTGATCTGGTCCTTCTTCATCAGCAACTATCTGCTGGGCAAGGATCCGCCCGCGTTCGACCTGCTGTTCTGGAACGCAGACCAGACGCGGATGCCCAAGACGCTGCATCTGGACTATCTGCGTCAGATGTACGGGGCCAACGCCCTGGCCCAGGGCGGCTTCCAGATCGGCGGCCTGACGGCGGACCTGTCGAAGGTGTCGATCCCGCTCTATTTCCAGGCCAGCCGCGAGGATCACATCGCGCCGATGAACTCGGTCTATCGCTCGGCAAAGCTGTTCGGCGGCAAGGACGTCACCTTCACCCTGGCGGGGTCGGGCCATATCGCCGGCGTCATCAACGCCCCTGCGGCCAGGAAATACCAGCACTGGACCAATGCCGCCCTGCCCGCGACACTGGCCGAATGGCAGGCCGACGCAGTAGAGCATCCCGGCAGCTGGTGGGAACATTGGGCGGCATGGCTAGGCGAGCGCGCTGGGCCTCAGATCACCGCCCGTGATCCTGAACAGGGGCCGCTCAAGCCCATTGAGCCGGCGCCCGGCAGCTATGTGAAAGTGAAGTCTTGAACCGTATCGAACCTAACGCCCTGCTCGCGATCAGCACGGGGGTGGCGTTGATCCTGTTGATCATGACGGCCAGCGTCTTCGGCGAGCCGGGCAATACGGTGAAATATGTCATCTCGGCCGTCATCTGCGCAGCCGCCTTTGTGCTGCTTAACGGACGCATGGCCCGGATGATGAAGCGCCCGACGGTTCAGCCGATGATCCATCCGAACGCGCCCGGCACGGCCGTCTGGGCCGGCCTGTTCCCGCTGATCGTCATCGCCATGGCGTGCGCGCCCGTTTTCTTCGCGGGTCATGACTACGGGCTGCTGGTCATCATCGCCTCGGTCATCTTCGGCCTCACCGTCGATTCCGCCATCAGGGCGCGTAGGGCCTAGGCCGCGACGAACTTCAGGGCGACGCCGTTATTGCAATAGCGCAGTCCGGTCGGGCGGGGGCCGTCGTCGAACACATGTCCCTGATGCCCCAGACAGCGAGCGCAGTGATATTCCGTTCGTGGAATGCCGATGGCCAGATCGCCCTTTCGGCTGATGTTGGCGGCGATCACGTCATAGAAGCTGGGCCAGCCGGTGTTGGAATCGAACTTCCACTGTGATCGAAACAGCGGCAGGTCGCAGCCCTTGCACGCGAAGGCGCCGCGCCCGTGCTGGTCGTTCAATGGGCTGGAATAGGGCCGCTCCGTCCCCTCATGCCGCATAACGCGCCACGAGGCGTCGCCGAGCCGACGACGCCAGTCGGCATCCGACACGCGGCGATAGGGCGAGGTCGCATACGGCCCCTCCCCTGCCTCAGAGGTTTCAGGCGAACAGGCGGACAGGGCGAGCGCGCCGGCGCCCATCAGAAGGCCCCGGCGATTCACGATCAGGGACTGGGTCATGCCCTTCATACGACGGACGCGGTGAAATGGTTTCAGCCGATCAGATCAGGCCGATCGTCTCGTCCAGCCCCAGCATGATGTTCAGGTTCTGCACAGCCGCGCCTGACGCGCCCTTACCCAGGTTGTCGAGCAGGGCCACCAGCCGCGCCTGTTCGCCGTTGCGATCGCCGAAGACGTGCAGACGCAGGCGGTTGGTGCCGTTCAGACCCTCGGGCTCCAGTCCCGACATGGCCTCGGTTTCTTCCAGATCGGCGACCTCGACGAAGTGCTGCCCCTCATAGGCCTCGACCAGTGCGCCGTGAAGGCGTTCGACGGATGGCGTCTCCGGCAAGGCCGCCAGATGCAGCGGAACCTCCACCAGCATGCCCTGACGATAGTTTCCGACCGCCGGGGCGAACAGCACGTCGCGGCTCAACCCCGTGTGTTTCGTCATTTCCGGCACATGTTTGTGCTTCAGCGACAGGCCATAGGCGCGATAGGCGGTCGCCGCCTCAGGCGCCTCGAACTCGGCGATCATCGCCTTGCCGCCCCCGGAATAGCCCGACACCGCATTGACCGTGACCGGATAGGCCGCCGGAACCAGCCCCGCCTTCACCAGCGGCCGCATCAGCCCGATGAAGCCCGTCGGATAGCAGCCGGGGTTCGACACGAACGACGACCGCGAGATCAGCGCGCGCTGTCCCGCATCCATTTCGGGGAATCCATAGGCCCAGCCAGGCGCAACCCGATAGGCGGTCGAGGCGTCGATCACCTTGACCGACGGGTTCTCGATCATGGCCACAGCTTCCCGCGCCGCATCGTCGGGCAGGCACAGGATTACCGCGTCAGCGCCGTTCAGCGCCTCGCGCCGCGCATCCACGTCGCGACGACGATCGCCCAGCAGGATCAGCTCCAGATCCGGGCGCGCCTCCAGCCGCTCGCGGATCTCCAGCCCCGTGGTGCCGGCCTCGCCGTCGATGAAGATGGTGTGGGTCATAGGCTGCTCCTGACCGTTCTTCCTTGCGGGAGAAGATAGACAAGAAAAAGGGCGCTCCGGGTGTCCCCGAAGCGCCCCAAATCCAAACCGCGTGAACGCGATTAGCGCTTCGAGAACTGGAAGGAACGGCGTGCCTTGGCGCGGCCGTACTTCTTGCGCTCCACGACGCGGCTGTCGCGGGTCAGGAAGCCGTGCGGCTTCAGGACCTTGCGCAGTTCCGGCTCGAAGTGCGTCAGGGCGTGCGACAGGCCGTGGCGGATGGCGCCGGCCTGGCCCGACAGACCCGAACCTTCGACGGTGCAGATTACGTCATACTGGGTGGCGCGGTCCGAAACGGTCAGCGGCTGGGCGATCATCATGCGCAGCACGGGACGAGCGAAATACTGCTCCTGGTCCTTGCCGTTGACGGTGATCTTGCCCGTGCCGGGCTTGACCCAGACGCGAGCGATCGCGTTCTTGCGCTTGCCGGTCGAATAGGCGCGGCCCTGGGCGTCCAGCTTCTGGACATAGACGGGGGCGTCGTTCTCGACCGAAGAGCTCAGGCCCTTCAGGGCGTCGAAGCCGGTGGCGGCGGTGTCTTGCGTCGCGTCAGTCATGCTCAGGCGCTCCGGGTGTTCTTGGGCGACGCCGACGCGAAGTCGATCGTTTCCGGTTGCTGGGCTTCGTGTTCGTGTGCGCCGCCGGCGAACAGGCGCAGGTGCGTCATCTGCTTGCGGGCCAGGGGGCTTTCTTTCGGCAGCATGCGTTCGACGGCCTTCTCAAGCACGCGCTCGGGGAAGCGACCGCCCAGAACCTTCTCAGGCGTGGTCGACTTGACGCCGCCCGGGTGGCCGGTGTGGCGATAATAGACCTTGTCGGTCGACTTCTTGCCGGTGAACACGACCTTGTCGACGTTGGTCACGACGACATAGTCGCCGCAGTCAACGTGCGGGGTGTAGTCGCCGCGGTGCTTGCCGCGCAGACGATTGGCGATGAAGGTCGCGAGGCGGCCCACCACGACGCCTTCGGCGTCGATGTGGATCCACTTCTTCTCGACCTCAGCCGGCTTCAACGAAGCCGTAGTGCTCTTCAGCATTGAGAGGGTTCCTGGAGACGAAAATCGGGTCCGGCCCCCGAGGGAACCGAATGAAGGCGCGCTGATACAGGAGACGATTGGTCGCGTCAACGCGTTCGAATGCGTCACAATGACCACAAGATGCTGTTATTGTTGGTGATTATAAATACGGTATTAAAATACCCGGCGCATTGCGGCTTTCAGCGTTACGAAATAACGCCTTCCGTCATCAAACCATGACCTTTTCGGGCCATCGGAGGGCCGATGTTCTCTCGGAGCCCTCTCATGATCCTTCACCGTCGCAGCCTGATCGGCTCCAGCGCCGCCCTCGCCTTCTTGGGTCTGGCCCACAGCGTCCAGGCCGCCGCCGAGGAAACCTACGTCAACGAGGTCGAGGGCTACGGTCCGCTGAAGCGCGATCCCAACGGCATGCTCGACCTGCCCGAGGGCTTCTCCTACCGCATCGTGTCACAGGGCGGCGAGACCATGGCCGACGGCCTGCTGGTCCCCGGTCAGTTCGACGGCATGGGCTGTTTCGCCCTCGATGGAAACCGTGTCGCCCTGGTCCGCAACCACGAACTCAAGGGTTCGTCCGCCGCCCACCGCAACTGGGGCCCCGGCGGCTACAACCAGCAGCGCATCGACCTGCTGGACGCCGGCCGCGCCTATGACACCTACAAGGACGGCCGCCCCCTGCCCGGCGGCACGACCACGGTCGTTTACGATATGGCGACCGGCAAGACCGAGCGCCAGCACCTCAGCCTGGCCGGGACCAGCACCAACTGCTGCGGCGGGCACACGCCCTGGGGTTCGTGGCTGACCTGCGAGGAGACGGAGGAAACCCCCGCCGACGCCGACGTGACCAAGGAACACGGCTATGTCTTCGAGGTGCCGGCGCGCGCCGAGGGCCTGGTCGATCCAGTCCCGCTGAAGGCTATGGGCCGGTTCGACCACGAAGCGGTCTGCGTCGATCCGCGCACCGGCATCGTCTATCTGACGGAGGACCGGGCCGACGGCCTGTTTTACCGCTTCATTCCCAACGCGCCCGGCGAACTGATCAAGGGCGGCCGACTTCAGGCCATGGTGCTGCGCGATCACAAGGGCGTCGACACCTCGAACCATGACGCCCGAGTCTGGTCGGTCGGCGACTGGCTGAGCGTCGACTGGATCGACATGGCCGACGTCGAGAGCCCGCAAGGCGACCTGCGCCAGCGCGGCCATGCCGAAGGCGCCGCCCTGGTCGCGCGGGGCGAAGGCATCTGGTGGGGCGACGGCGAAATGTATCTGACCGCCACCTCGGGCGGCTCGATCCAGCGCGGCCAGATCCTGCGTTATGTTCCCTCGCCCGAAGAAGGCCGCCCCGGCGAGACACGTCGTCCCGGCCGCCTCCAGCTGTTCGTCGAAAGCACGAACGAGAAGACGCTGAACATGGGCGACAACATCACCATCGCGCCATGGGGCCATCTGATCGTGTGCGAAGACAACTATTCCAGCGCGATCCGCAATCACCTGAAGGGCGTCACGCCGGACGGCAGGATCTACACCCTGGGCCGCAACGTGTTTCAGGGAAACTCGGAGTTCGCGGGCGCGGTCTTCTCGCCTGACGGCAGGACATTGTTCGTCAACATCCAGTATCCCGGCGTGACCTTCGCGATCACCGGCCCATGGAGCGCGGTCCGGACATGAAGATGCGAGGCTGAGCCCGCAACACCAGCCACAGGTTCGCCGTCGCCACGGCCAGCACGACGGCGGCCCCACCCTGATGCAGCACACCCAGCCACACCGGCACGGCGTGCATCAGGGTGACGATCCCCAGCAGGGCCTGGAACCACACCACACCCGCCAGGATGAAGGCGGCCAGGCCCATCCCCTCGGCCACGCGCCAGCGCCAGGCCTGGAAGGCATAGATGCTGACGGCGATCAGCAGCCCATAGGCCACCAGCCGGTGATTGAACTGCGTCAGGGCCTGGTCGTGCAGGAAGGCGCTCGCCCCCAGGCTCCAGTCGGCCGGCGGCAGCACGGCCCCGTTCATCAGCGGCCAGTCGGTATAGACCAGTCCGGCATGGCCGCCCGCGACCAGGGCGCCCAGCAGGCACTGCACGAAGACCGCGCCCAGCAGGAAACCGGCGCCGCGCGCCCAGCCGACCGGCGGCCGTCCGTGGTCCTCGCCGTTCCAGGCCTCCAGCCCAGTCCAGATGAGGGCCGCGAACAGGATGAAGGCCAGGCCCAGGTGCGTCGCCAGCCGCTCTGGCGCGACGCTGACCCGTTCGGACAGGCCGCTGGACACCATCCACCAGCCGATCAGCCCCTGCAGGCCGCCAAGGGCCAACAGCAAGACACAGCGCCAGATCAGCCGATCCGGCATGGCCCACTGACGGAACAGCGAACGCGGCGGCGCGATGCGGCACAGCAGGAAGAAGACCAGCGGCAGGGCGAACACCATGCCGACCAGGCGGCCGATCAGCCGGTGCAGCCATTCCCACCAGAAGATGCCTTGAAACTCGCCCAGGCTCATGCCGGCGTTGATCTGGGCGTACTGGGGAATCTGTTTGTATTTCTCGAACGCCTCGGCCCACTGGGCGGCGTTCAGCGGCGGGATGGCGCCCATGATGGGCTTCCATTCGGTGATCGACAGACCCGATCCGGTCAGGCGGGTGATGCCTCCGATCACGACCATCAAAAAGACGATGGCCGCCGTGGCGAACAGCCACACGCCGACGACGCGATTGCGATCTGGATTTCCGAAACGGTTCATTCGACGCCTGACGCTGACCCGGATATGGTGTCGCGCTCGACGATGATCAAATCGCGACCGGTGCGGTATGCCCCCCTGGAGCGACAAGATCGAGTCGGATTGAGTTAACGGCGATGACGCCGCAGGAGATCAGGGTTGCAATACGCCGATATCGCCGCCGCCGCTGTGGGCGGCCTGCTGCTGGCCTGGATCGCGGACCTTTTGACGGGCCGTCGCGGCTTTGGCGGCACCAGCCTGGTGTCCGGCGTCGGGCTGGCCTGCGGCTGGTTCCTGGCCGTGCGCGTGTTCGCGATCAGCACGATGGACAGCTGGGTCTGGGTGCCGTGGGCCTTGGTCGGATCGGGCTTCTGCCTGCTCGCCTTCTTCCTGTTTCGGAACAAACGCTGATGCACCCGCGTCTGCGTCGCTTCGTCGCCGCGATCGGCGTGCTGGCCTTCCTGGTCTTCTGGGTGTGGGGCCTGATCGCGCTGCGCGGAATGTTGCCGCCATCGCAGTGGATCGACTTCCTCTTTTTTGGCATTGGCGGCACCGCCTGGGGCCTGCCTCTCATCCCGCTGCTGAAGTGGGCCGAGCGCGGCTGAGTCAGGCCTAGAAACGGCGATGGGGCCGCCCGTAAGGACGACCCCACCATCAATCATTCTTTTGCAAGAATGGTCGGAGCGACAGGATTCGAACCTGCGACCCCTTGACCCCCAGTCAAGTGCGCTACCAGGCTGCGCCACGCTCCGAAGGCGCTCCCTATAGACGGGGGGATCGTCGTCCGCAAACGCTAAAACGACTTTTCCACCTACCGTGAAAGAACGGCGTCCAGACGAACCTTCGCCTGCTCCAGATCAGCCAGAACCTGCTGCAAATCCGAGGTTTCGAGGCGAACGTCGTTGGACGAAGCAGGGCTGATCTCCACATCGCCGTCCTCGATCAGGGCGGCGGCTTCGGCCCCGATCAGCTTTTTCAGCCCCTGTTCCTTGTGCAGACGCTGGACGCCGCGAATCGTCAGGCCGTCATCGTGCAACAGCCGCTTGACCGCCTTGAGGACGGCGATGTCCTGAGGGCGATAGAAGCGCCGCCCGCCTGCGCGTTTAACCGGCGTCACGAAGACGAATTTCGTCTCCCAGAAGCGAAGCACATGCTGGGGCGCGCCGACCTGTTCGGCCGCTTCGGAAATGGTGCGAAAGGCGTCGGCGCTCTTGGCCACGCGCCTCAGTCCTCGACGACGGCGTCGTGAACCCGGCTCTTCATGATCTGCGAGGCGCGGAAGCTGATGACCCGGCGCGGATTGATCGCCGCCGGTTCGCCGGTCTTGGGATTGCGGCCCATGCGGGCGCGTTTCTCGCGGACCTGGAAAACACCAAAGCCGGATAGTTTCACCGTCTCGCCGCGTTCCAGCGATTCGACGATCAGTTCGAGGGTGCGCTCCACCAGGCTGGAGCACTCCTGACGCGACAGGCCGACCTCGTTGTGCACAGCCTCGCACAGGTCAGCGCGCGTCACGGTCTGTTGGCCTGCCATCGTATCCCCGCTCATGCGATCCGCTCGCATTCATAGGGCCGCAAAGGCCCCGAAAAATCAATGCCTATGGCCGATTTAAAGTCGCAGCGCGCAGGCGCCCCAGGTCAGGCCGCCTCCCATGGCTTCCAGCAGGACCATGTCGCCCTTCTTGATCCGACCATCCTTGATCGCGGCGTCCAGCGCCAGGGGGATGGAGGCGGCCGAGGTGTTGGCATGGGTCGCCACGGTCGAGATCACCTTGTTTTCGTCCAGACCCAGCCGGTCGCCGACGCCCTTGATGATGCGCTGATTGGCCTGATGGGGCACGAACCAGTCCACGTCCGCGATCTCGATGTTCGCGGCGGCGCAGGCGGCGGTGATGCCCTCAGCGATGTTCACCACAGCGTGGCGGAAGACCTGATTGCCAGCCATACGCAGATGGCCGACTGTCCCGGTCGTCGCCGGGCCGCCGTCAACATAAAGCAGATCGGTCTTGGAGCCGTCAGCGCGCAACGCAAAGCCCAGCATGCCCTGGTCGTCGGACGTCCCCTGCCCTTCGCGCGGTTCCAGCACCACGGCGCCGGCGCCGTCGCCGAACAGGACGCAGGTGGTCCGGTCGGTCCAGTCCATCAGCTTCGTCATTTCCTCGGCCCCGATCACCAGGGCGCATTTCGACAGACCGCGCGCCACGAAACCGTCGGCGACGCTCAAAGCGTAGACGAAGCCCGAACACACGGCCTGAACATCGAAGGCGATGCCGACGCCGGCGCCCAGTTTGGCCTGAACGATCGAGGCGACGGCCGGAAAGGTCATGTCGGGCGTCGTCGTGGCCACGATGATCAGATCGACATCCGTCGCCTTCTTGCCTGCATCGGCCAGCGCCTTCTTGGCGGCCTCGACCGCCAGGTCGCTGGTCGGCTGGTCGTCGCGCGCCTTGTGGCGCTGCTTGATGCCGGTGCGCTCTTGGATCCATTCGTCCGACGTATCGACGAACTTGGCCAGGTCGGCGTTGGTGACGATCTGCTCCGGCAGATAGGAGCCGACGCCGGTCACGGCGCTGCGGGTGACGCTCACTGAAGGGGTTCTCCCACGGATGCGGCAGGCTTGGCGGCATGATCGAACACCGCGTCCAGCTTGCCCAGGTTGTCCCCCACCTTGCTCATATAGTCGCTGCGCGCCAGATCGACAGCGATGCGGATCGCATTGCCGAAACCCTTGGCGTCTGCGCCGCCGTGACTCTTCACGACGATGCCGTTCAGGCCCAGCAGAGGCCCGCCGTTGATGGTGCTCGGGTCGATCTTCTGACGCATCTTCTTCAGCGCCGGCATGGCGATTACGGCGCCCAGCTTGGATTGCAGATTCGAGGTCAGGGCCTCTTTCAACAGGGCCGAGATGTAGCGCGCCGTGCCTTCGGCGGTCTTCAGCGCGATATTGCCGGTGAAGCCATCGGTGACGACCACGTCGACCGTGCCCTTGGCGATGTCGTCGCCCTCGACGAAGCCGTGATAGTTCAGGTCGAACGGGCCGTCGCGCAGGATGGCGTGCGCCTCCTTGACCTGTTCATTGCCCTTCATGTCTTCCGAACCGACGTTCAGCAGGCCGATTGTCGGGCGCGCGATCCCGCGCACCGCGGACTGAAATGCCTCGCCCATGATGGCGAACTCAACCAGCTGTTCGGCGTCGCTGCCGATATTAGCGCCGACGTCCAGAACCGCCGTATGACCTTTGAAGGTCGGCCAGCTGGCGACGATGGCCGGCCGCTCAAGGCCCGGCGCCGACATGCGCAGAATCAGTTTCGAGATCGCCATCAGGGCGCCGGTGTTCCCGGCCGAAACGACGCCGCCCGCCTGACCCGTCTTCACCGCCTCGATGGCGTTCCACAGGCTGGAGCCCTTGCCCCTCCGCATGGCCTGGGCTGGTTTTTCGTCCATGGCCACGACCTTGTCGGTGTGGCGGATTTCGCAGGTGTCCGTCGTCAGGCCGCAACGCGCCAGTTCGGGAGCGACCTTGGCCTCGTCGCCGTGCAGCAGGAAACGAACCCCCTCGCCGTCGTGGGTGCGGATGTAGCTGCGGATGCCGGGAACGACGACGGATGGCCCGTGATCGCCGCCCATGGCGTCAAGCGAGATCGTAACTGGGGCTGGCAAATGGACCTCGTTTGGCCGCGTCGTCTTGTCGCGCGACGCTTGGCAGTATGCGCTGAACGATAGCGCCGAAGCCGGGGGATGCAACCACCCGGCCCCTGCGTCAACCTCAGCCTTTATCGTCCTGGGATTTAAGCGCCTTCAAGGCGGCGAAGGGTGAAATCTCGCCCGGCTCCTCCGGTTGCACGAATTCCGCGCCCGGCTTGCGCGGGAAAGGATCCAGCGACAGCAGCAGTTGTTCGACGGCGTACTGACCCAGGTCGATCTTGCCGTCCTCGATCACGTCGGCGTCTTCCTCGTCCAGCGTGACCTCGATCTCCTCAGTCTCCTGAGGCTTGGCCTGGACCAGTTGGATCGAAAAGCGGCGATCCACATCGACGGGCAAGGGCTCAAGCGTCAGGCCGCAGGACTGAACGGCATGGGCCGTGATGCGTCCTTTCAGGGTCCACTCGCTGGTGGACGGGGTCGGCTTCACGTCGAAATCCACCACGAAGTCGTCGAGCCCTTGCAGGTCCAGGGCACGCGCGATTCGTTTGCACGTGTCTGCGTCAGGTTCGAGCTTCCGGTTCAATCCGGCCCCGATCTGATTGACCCGCACCGTCTCGCTGTAGGGGAGCGTCACGTTCATCTGTCTCAAACTTCCGCCCAGGCCGGCGTCGCCAGCACCTTGTTGAAATCCTGCGCCGCCAGAGCCGCGCGCGTGGTCAGCGCATAGTGCGCCAGTGTCTGAGCGTGCGCCGCCTGCGGCTCAGCATAGACATTCTTCGCCATCGCCTCCGCCAGAGCGACGGCGTCGTCGGCGCGCAGAGGCTGCTCATAGGCGTTCATCCGGCCATACAGGGCCTCGCCTAGCTTGCGCATCTTCTTGCCGACCGCGACATCGCCCACGCCTTCTTCGCGTAGGGCATGATCGAGCGCCGAGACATAGACGTCGAACACCGCCTGTCCCGCATCCTGGCCCTGGGCCGTATTCTCATCGCGTAGCCGCAGCACCAGCAACAGCACGTGCAGCGTATAAAGCTCGAATCGGGCGTCGATGCGGTCCGCGACCGCCAGCCGCGTATAGAAGGCCGGATTGCGCGCCTGGCTCACGGCCTTGGCGTACAGATCATCGCCGATTCGGATGCCGGGTCGGGGTTTGAACAGGTTTTTGAGCATGGGTTTCAACGGCCCCTTTTCCGCCGCGCCGTTGAACTAGGACGCAGGTCCGTCTAGGTCAAAGACCTTGTTCTCTCGCAGGCGCCCGACCATGTCCCGTTTCGTCCCGCTTTTCGTCGCCGTTTCGCTGGCCGGCCTGTCCGCCGCCTGTGCTCCGACCATCGGCTCCAACGGCTTCCAGGCCATCGACGCCAAGCCTCAGGACGTGGTCGCCGGCACGGACACCAAGGAAACGGTCCTGGCCAAGCTGGGCTCGCCCTCGACCACCTCGACCTTCGAGCCTGATCAGGTCTGGTACTACATCAGCCAGACGACCGAAAAATACACCTACAACCTGCCCAAGGTCTCGACCCGAACGGTGACCGAGATCACTTTCGTCCCTCAGGGCGATCAGGTCGCGGCGGTCCGCACCCTGGGCCTGACGGACGGCGAGCAGATCGCCATAAACCGCAACCAGACGCCGACGCGCGGTCGTGAGCTGACGGTTCTGGAACAACTGCTCGGCAACGTCGGTCGTGGCCAATTGCCCCGGACAGAACAAAACACGCCTGGCCAACGCCGCCCCGACTAAGGCGGCTCACCGATCTCAACAAAGACGCCCCGGAGATCGCTCTCCGGGGCGTTTTCGTATCGGCGGCCGTTCGACCTAGACCGAAATCGGTTCAGTTGGACGCAGTCCATCTGAACCCAGATTTCGGTCCAGCATGATTCTGGAGCCTGATTCACGGCATCGATGAAATCGCGAAGCGATTCCATCTCGACCGATCAGGCTCTAGCCGATGTTGCCGCTCGCCAGCACCGCCAGCAGAAGCAGGGCGACGATGTTGGTGATCTTGATCATCGGGTTCACCGCAGGACCAGACGTGTCCTTGTAGGGATCGCCGACCGTATCGCCGGTCACGGCCGCCTTGTGGGCTTCCGACCCCTTGCCGTGGACGACGCCGTTCTTGTCGGTGAAGCCTTCCTCGATCACCTTCTTGGCGTTGTCCCAGGCGCCGCCGCCCGAGGTCATTGAGATGGCGACGAACAGGCCGGTGACGATTACCCCCATGAGCATGGCGCCCAAAGAGGCGAAGGCGTTGGCCTTGTCCGAGATCGTCAGGATGGCGACGAACAAGACTATCGGTGACAGAACCGGCAACAGCGATGGCACGATCATCTCGCGAATCGCCGCCTTGGTCAGGATGTCGACCGCCCGCCCGTATTCCGGCTTGACCTCATAGGTCATGATGCCGGGGTTCTCGCGGAACTGGCGCCGCACCTCGGCGACCACGGCCTCGGCCGCACGCCCGACCGCCATCATCGACATGCCTCCGAACAGGAAGGGCAACAGCCCTCCGAACAGCAGGCCGACGACGACGTAGGGGTTGGTCAGGTCGAAGGCGATCGGCCCCATGTTGGCGAAGAAGGGATAGTCCGCCGGATTGGCCGAGAAATACTGCAGGTCCGACGTATAGGCCGCGAACAGCACCAGCGCGCCGAGGCCCGCGGAACCGATGGCGTATCCTTTGGTCACGGCCTTGGTCGTATTGCCCACGGCGTCCAGCGCATCCGTCGAATGCCGAACGTCGCTGGGCAGGCCCGCCATCTCGGCGATGCCGCCGGCGTTGTCCGTCACGGGTCCAAAGGCGTCCAGCGCCACGATCATCCCCGCAACGCCCAGCATGGTCGTGGTGGCGATGGCGATGCCGAACAGGCCCGCCAACTGGAAGCTGGCCACGATGCCGACGATGATGGTCAGCGCCGGGAGCGCCGTGGATTCCAGCGACACCGCCAGTCCCTGGATGACGTTGGTGCCGTGCCCGGACACAGAGGCGTTGGCCACCGACCGCACGGGCCGGAAGTTCGAGCCGGTGTAGTATTCGGTCACCACCACGATGGCCGCCGTCACCGCCAGACCGACCATGCCGGACCAGAACAGCGCCATCGGCTGGATTTCCAGACCGCTTGCCGTCACGATCGGTCCCGTCACCATCTGGTCGATCACCCACCAGACCGCGAAGATGGACAGGACGCCGGTCACGATCAGACCCTGATACAGCGCCCCCATGATGTTCTGGCTCTTGCCCAGCCGCACGAAGAAGCTGCCGACGATGGAGGTGACGATGCACACCGCACAGATCGCCAGCGGCAGGACCATCATCACGTCCACATAGGGTTGCCCCCGGAAGAAGATCGCCGCCAGCACCATGGTCGCGACGGTCGTCACCGCATAGGTCTCGAACAGGTCGGCCGCCATGCCGGCGCAGTCGCCCACATTGTCCCCGACGTTGTCTGCAATGGTCGCGGCGTTACGAGGGTCGTCCTCGGGAATGCCGGCCTCGACCTTGCCCACCATGTCGCCGCCCACGTCGGCACCCTTAGTGAAGATGCCGCCGCCCAGGCGCGCGAAGATCGAGATCAGCGAGGCGCCGAAGCCCAGCGCCACCAGCCCATCGATCACCTCGCGGCTGGTCGAGGCCAGTCCCAGATGGTGGGTCAGCACAATATAGTAGCCCGACACCCCGATCAGGGCCCCGCCCGCCACGAACATGCCGGTGATGGCGCCCGAGCGGAACGCCAGGTTCAGACCCTTGGACAGGCTTTCGGACGCCGCCTGGGCCGTGCGCACATTGGCTCGCACCGAGATCAGCATCCCGGCATAACCGGCCGCGCCGGACAGGACGGACCCGACCAGGAAGCCGATGGCGGCATAGATGCCGATCAGGAAATAGGCGGCGATCAGGATCACGATCCCGACGATGCCGATGGTCAAATATTGCCGCTTCAGATAGGCGGACGCGCCTTCCTGGATCGCGGCGGCGATCTCTCGCATCTTGTCGTTGCCGGTGCTCGCCTTCATCAGCACGGCGGTCTGTAAGGCGCCATACAGCACCGCCAGCACACCGGCCGCGAAGACCAGCGTAAGTGAGTTCGTCATTGGCGTTTCCATGCCCTTGCAAACAGGCGCGCAGGCCTTGGCGCGGTCGGGCATTATCGCCTCTGTCCGCCTTCCGGTCCCCCCGCACGCGGCGAACGCGTCAGTGCGTTCTTTGGGATTTGCCAGGGGAGCGTGTCATGGCCTTACAGGTCGCGCAACCGTGATCGACGAGCACTCAACGCGTGGTCGGCATGCCGGTGCGACGTCTCGGGCTTTGCGACACGACCTCGACGCCGGTGATCGAGCCTCGTCCAGAGATCGTGTTTGCGGCCGACACGACAGCGGCGGACAGCGACTGTTCGTTCAGTCGTGTCCAATCGCCCGCGACGGTGAACGGCGTCCGATGCGCGGCCTTGACCAAGGCGTCACGGAAAAACGCCTCCTTGGGCCGCATCTGCTCGACGGTCTTGCCACGCCCCAGTTGAAGGCGCAGCGCCACGAAGACGTAGTTCCTCAATCGGCCGCCCTCGATCACGGGCAGGCCAAGCCCGGCGATGCTCAGCGCGGCAGGTGCGGCGGGCGCGTCGCTGCTGCTCGATGCGGTTGCGGATGTGGCGGCCGCCCCGGCGAGAGCGGCGGTTCCGGAGGCGATCAGCGAGCGACGGTTCATCCGTCGCTTATGACGCAAGGCCGTTAGGATTCCCTTGCGACGTCAGCCGTGGGTCCAGCCGCCGTGCGCCATTACGATGGGCAGGCCGTCATAGGTGACGGTCAGGCCCGATCCGGCGGTCACCTCGCCGATCCGGGTTAGACGCAGCAACCGGCGTTCGGCCTCGCGACGCAGGGTTTCCTCGTGGCGCGGATGGGCTGTGAAGGCGATCTCATAGTCGTCGCCGCCGCTCGCCAGGTCTTCCAACGACAGCTGCGGATCGACCCGGTCAGCAAACCAGGCTTGGGCCGCCGCCGACAGCGGCAGGACGTTCAGGTTCAACGAAACGCCCACCCCGCTCGCCTCCGCGACATGGGCCAGATCGGCCGCCAGTCCGTCGGACACATCGACGGAAGCCGTCGCGAAGTCCCGCACGACGTCGGCGAAATCCACCCTGGGCGTCGGCGTGCGATAGTGGTCCGCCAGGGCCGCGAGGCGTTCAGGCTCAAGCGACAGCTCGCCCCGGGCCGCCTTCAAACCCAGCAGGCCGTCGCCGATTGCGCCGGTCACGAACACCAGATCTCCCGCCTGGGCGCCCGCACGCGATACGGCCGCGCCCGTCGGAACCCAGCCCAGGGCCGTCAGCGAGAACGTCGCGGGGCCGGGCGTCTTCACGGTGTCCCCGCCCAGCAGGAAGACGCCGAACCTGGCCTGATCCTCGGCAAGACCCGCCGCAAAGGCCTCACGCTCGGGCCAGCCGCAGCGCTCGGACCAGAAACAGGCGAGCAGATAACCGAACGACTCGGCCCCCTTGGCCGCTAGGTCCGACAGGTTCACCCGCAACAGCTTCCTGGCCACCGTATCCAGCGGATCGTCGGGCAGGAAATGCACCCCTTCGACGATGGCGTCCTTGGTCAGGACCAGGTCATAGCCCTGTCGGGACGGCAACACCGCCACATCGTCGGCAAGCCCCCTGCCCCATTCGGGATGGGCCAGGGGCCGCAACAGCCTCTCGATCGTCTCGAACTCGCCCGCGACGTCGAGCGCCGGCATTATTTGCGCGTGTCTCTGGACACGCCGTCCAGCGCCGCATTGACGAAGCGCGCTTCGGAGTCGTCGAAGAAGGCCTTGGCCAGCTCGACATATTCGTCGATCACGACCTCGCGCGGCGTCTCGGGATGTTTGATCAACTCCCAGGCGCCGGAGCGCAGCAGGGCGCGCAGGGTGGCGTCGATCCGCTCAAGCTTCCAGTTGGAGGCCAGGCGCGCCTTGATGGCGGCGTCGATGTCGCGCTGGCTTTCGATCACGCCGCGCACGATGTCGGCGAAATAGGCCTCGTCGGCCTCGGCGAGCGCTTCGCCCTCGATATCGGTGTCGAAGCGGAAGTTCGAGAATTCGGTGATCACCGTCTCCACGCCTTCGCCTGCCAGCTCCATCTGGTACAGGGCCTGGACGGCGGCGAGACGCGACACGGTGCGTGCCCGGCGCTGCTTGGAGCTGAGATTGGGCTCGGCGCGTTGCTTTTCGGCTTCGGCGAGTTGTTCGAGGA
Organism: Brevundimonas sp.; assembly: GCF_041648115.1. GTDB lineage: Bacteria > Pseudomonadota > Alphaproteobacteria > Caulobacterales > Caulobacteraceae > Brevundimonas. The sequence continues at coordinate 240,849 of NZ_JBAZPR010000003.1, read as the reverse complement.
CGGCTTTGACGCTGTTCGGTTCAGTCATGCGCCGACGCCATGACGCAACCGCTTCTTCAATGCAATGAGGTCGAGGCAGGCCTTGGCCGCGCCGCCTCCCTTATCCCCTTCCGAAAGACGCGCCCGATACCAGGCCTGATCTTCGTCCTCGGTCGTCAGGATGCCGTTGCCGATGATCACGCCCTTGACGCCCAGGGCCATGATGCCGGCCGCCGATTGGTCTGAAACGATCTCGAAATGATAGGTTTCGCCGCGGATGATCGTCCCCAGGGCCACATAGCCGTCATAGCGGGGCGCGGTCGGGAAACGCCCGGCTTCCTCGGCCAGGGCGATCGCCGGCGGCACTTCCAGCGCGCCGGGCACGGTGATGACGTCGAAGTCGACGCCGCGCGCCTTCAGCGTCTCCTTGGCGCCTTCCAGCAGGGCGTCGGCCAGGTCATCGTAGAAGCGCGCCTCGACGATCAGAATACGGGGTGCGTCAGTCACGCCTTGTCTTCTCCATCCATGTCGCGCCAGCCGACGATGCGCAGGCCATAGCCCTCAAGCGCCGTCGGTTCGGGTCGCGTCGAACTCATCACGATCATGTCCTTGACGCCCAGGTCCAGCAGGATCTGAGCCCCGACGCCATAGGCGCGCAGCGACCGATCCATCGCCGCCGGCTTGTCCACGCCCGCCAACCGTTCAGCCAGCGAGTTCAGCGATGGATCCCGCAGGAAGACGACGACGCCGGGGCCGTCGTGATCGGTGATCTGCTTGAGGGCGGTGGGCACATAGTCCTGGCGGGCCTCGACATGGCCCAGCAGATCGCAGGCGAAGTCCACCTGGTGCATCCGCACCAGGGTCGGCTTGGATGGGTCGATCCGGCCCTTGACCAGGGCGACGTGCTCGGCGCCCTCGATTGTGTTCTTGTACAGCATCAGGCGGAAAGGCCCGCCGTGAACGCTTTCGAACGGCGTATCCATGATCCGCTCGACGAACCGCTCGGTGCGGCGGCGATAGGCGATAAGGTCGGCGATGGTGCCGATCTTCAGCCCGTGCAGCTGCGCAAAGGCGACCAGATCGGGCATCCGCGCCATCTCGCCGTCGTCCTTGATGATCTCGCAGATCACCCCGGCCGGGGTCAGGCCCGCCATGCGGCTGATGTCCACCGCCGCCTCGGTGTGGCCGGCGCGAACCAGGACGCCGCCATCGCGCGCCACCAAAGGGAAGATGTGGCCGGGCGAGACGATGTCGTCCATGCCCTTCGACGCATCGGTAGCGACGTGAATGGTGCGCGAGCGGTCGGCGGCGGAGATGCCGGTCGTGACGCCGTCCTTGGCCTCGATCGAGACGGTGAAAGCGGTCTTCATGCTCTCGCGATTGTCGGCCGCCATCGGCGGCAGGCGCAGCTGGTTCGCCCGCTCGGCTGTGATGGCCAGGCAGACCAGGCCGCGCGCCTGGCGGATCATGAAGTTGATCTGGTCAGGGGTCGCGAACTGGGCGGGGATGATGATGTCCCCCTCATTCTCGCGGTCCTCGGCGTCCACCAGGATGTAGGGACGACCGTTGCGGGCGTCTTCCAGGATGTCCTCGATGGGACTGATCGGGCTGTCGTTCATGTTGGCGGCCAATTGCATCATGCGGTCTCCTGCCACCGCGCGAGATAACGCGCCAGCATGTCGATCTCCAGATTGACCGGATCGCCAGCCTTCAGACGGCCCAGGGTCGTCACCTCCCACGTATGCGGGATGATGTTCAGCGAGAAGCCCCGGCCTTCGACGGCATTCACCGTCAGGGATACGCCATCGACTGTGATCGACCCCTTGGCGGCGATGTAGCGGTGCAGGGGCGCGGGCGCCTCGACCTCGACCCGATGCGACCCGCCCTCGGGCGTGATCGACACGATCCGGCCCAGGCCGTCGACGTGACCCGAGACCACATGGCCGCCCATCTCGTCGCCCAGCTTTGCGGCGCGCTCCAGATTGACGCCGTCGCCGGCCTTCCAGGCGCCCAGCGTGGTCTTGGACAGGGTCTCGTTCGACACTTCGACGGCGAACCAGCCCCCCCGTATATCGTGCCCCTTTTCCGTCACCGTCAGGCAGCAGCCCGCGTGGCTGATGGAGGCGCCAAGGTCGATGTCGTCAGTGTTCCAGACGGTCTCGATCTCATAACGCCGGTCGCGATCTGTCTCGCGGACCTCGCGGACACGGCCGATGTCGGTGACGATGCCGGTGAACATTGGACGCTGGCCCCTTTCGGACCCGAAAAACACAGTCTGAATAGTCTCAATCGTCTGGAATCTACCGCGTCAGAGACGCGCGTAGCGTTCCCACAGATCGTCCCCGACAGGCTCGACGCCCAGGCGACGGAACTTGGGGGCGTCGGACAGCTTTGCAAGAGCCAAAGCAGCGACGCAGGGCCTGCCCTCGCCGCCGAGCAGGATCGGGGCCCGGAACCATTCCAGCGCATCCACCAAGCCGGCGCGCAAAAATGATGCGGCGACCTGCCCCCCGCCTTCGATCAACACCGACTTGACGCCCGCCGCTTTCAAAGCTTGCAGAACAGCCGGGATGGCCGGCCGACCCTGGTCTGCCTCGACCCGTTTCACTTTGGCCGCGCCAACGGGGTGTGGCTCGGCGACCGTGAGGATCAGGGTGTTCTCCCCCGCCAGTTTCGCCGTCCCCGGCGTCCGCAGGCGGCTGTCCAGAACCACGCGCAGCGGCTGGTCCACGCTGCGGCCCGGCAGGCGGGCGGTCATCTCGGGATCGTCGTGCAGAACCGTCTCGACGCCGACCAGAATGGCGTCATTCGCGGCGCGCAGGCGGTGGCCCTCCAGCCGCGCCGCCTCGCCGGTGATCCACTGGCTTTCGCCCGACGCCGTGGCGATGCGCCCATCCAGCGAGGTCGCCAGTTTCAGAGTGACCCGCATCAGGCCTTGCCGGACGGTTCGTCGAACCCTTCGTCGCCGAGGAATTTGGCGAAATCGCCCGTGTGGCGGAAGTCCTTGTAGACCGAGGCGTAGCGGACATAGGCCACCTCATCGACGCCCTTCAGCGCCTTCATGATGAAGTCCCCGACCGTGCTGGACGGGATTTCGGTCTCGCCCAGGCTTTCCAGTTGACGGACGATGCGGTTGACCATCTGCTCGACCTGATCGGCCTGGACCGGGCGTTTGCGCAGGGCCACGCCCAGCGAGCGTTCCAGCTTGTCGCGCTCGAACGGCGTGCGCCGGCCGTTGCGCTTCAGGATCACCAGCTCACGCAGCTGCACCCGCTCGAAGGTGGTGAAGCGCCCATTGCAGTTGGGGCAGGATCGACGGCGTCGGATGGCCGAGCCGTCGTCCGACGGCCGGCTGTCCTTCACCTGAGTATCCTGATGACCACAAAAGGGGCACTTCATCAGAGGGTTATCCGTAGATCGGGAAGCGGTTCGTCAACTCGCGAACCTGGGCCGCCACGCCCGCGACCACGGCCGGATCGGCTTCGTCGCCGCCGTTCATCGACGAGACGACGTCGGCGATCCAGTGGCCGATCTGCTTGAACTCTTCCTCGCCGAAGCCGCGCGTGGTGCCCGCCGGGGTGCCCAGGCGGACGCCCGAGGTGACGGTGAAGGGGGCGGTGTCGAAAGGCACGCCGTTCTTGTTGCAGGTCATCAGCGCCTTTTCGAGCTCGTGCTCGGTCGCCTTGCCGGTCACACCCTTGGGCCGCAGGTCGACCAGGGCCAGGTGGCTGTCGGTGCCGCCCGAGACGATGGCCAGGCCGCGTTCGATCAGCACGCCCGACAGGGCCTGGGCGTTCTTGACCACCTGCTTGGCATAGAGCTTGAACTCGGGCTTCAGCGCCTCGCCGAAGGCCACGGCCTTGGCGGCGATGACGTGTTCCAGCGGCCCGCCCTGCAGGCCGGGGAAGACAGCCGAGTTGATCTTCTTGGCGATGTCGCCGTCGTTGGTCAGGATCATGCCGCCGCGCGGACCGCGCAAGGTCTTGTGCGTCGTCGTCGTCACGACGTGGGCGTGCGGCACCGGGTCGGGATAGGCCCCGCCGGCGATCAGGCCCGCATAGTGGGCCATATCCACCATCAGATAGGCGCCGACGCTGTCGGCGATCTCGCGGAAGCGCTTGAAATCGATGTGACGGCTGTAGGCGGAGGCGCCGGCCAGGATCAGCTTGGGCTTCTCACGCTCGGCCATTTCGGCGACGTGATCGTAATCGATCAGGTGATTGTCTTCGCGCACCTTGTAGGTCACCGGGCGGAACCACTTGCCCGACTGGTTCGCGGGCGAGCCGTGCGTCAGGTGACCGCCGCAGGCCAGGTCCATGCCCAGGAAGGTGTCGCCGGGCTGAAGCAGGGTGAAGAAGACCGCCTGGTTGGCCTGGGCGCCCGAGTGGGGCTGGACGTTGGCGAAGGCCGCGCCGAACAGCGTCTTGGCCCGCTCGCGCGCCAGATCCTCGGTGATGTCGACAAACTCGCAGCCGCCGTAATAGCGACGACCGGGATACCCTTCCGCGTATTTGTTCGTCAGCACCGAGCCTTGCGCATCCAGCACCGCCTGGGAGACGATGTTCTCGGAAGCGATCAGCTCGATCTGCTCCTTCTGGCGACCCAACTCGCCCTGAATGCCCTTGAAGACGTCCGGGTCGGCGTCAGCGAGAGTCTTGGTGAAATAGGCGTCGTGGGTGAAGGCCGTCACGCTGGAATCCCCGAAAATCAGAAGGCCGCCTATCTAGTCCCCACAGCGCCCGACCACAACATCTTGTGGTCAGGTTGAAGCCAAAGCCCGCCGCAACTTGGCGATCGCCACCCGTTCGACGGACTTCGGTTCGTTGACCGGCCCCATGGCGCTGACCTCGCGGCCGGTGGCGACGTGGATGGCCGAACATTTGAGGTAGGAGCCGTTTCGCGTGAACTCGACGATCACCTCGCCGAGATCTTCGTCCGCCATCGCCGAGCCTCAGGCCGCGACGGGCTGGCGCGCCACGTTGCAGTGGGCGAACAGCTTGTCCATCGCCTGGACCAGATGATCCATCATGGCGTCGGTGTGGTTCGGCGAAGGCGTGAAGCGCAGGCGCTCGGTCCCCTTGGGCACGGTCGGATAGTTGATCGGCTGAACATAGACGCCGTACTCGTCCAGCAGCATGTCCGAGATCATCTTGCAGTGGATCGGATCGCCGACGTGCACGGGCACGATGTGGCTCTCGCTTTCCATCACCGGAATGCCAGCCGCCGCGAAGCGCGACTTCAGCGTCGCGGCCCGCTCCTGATGCTGGACGCGAAGTTCGGGGTGGGCCTTCAGGTGCCGCACGGAGGCCAGCGCTCCCGCCGTCAACGCCGGCGGCAACGAGGTGGTGAAGATGAAGCCCGAGGCCCAACTGCGCACCGCGTCGATGATCATGGCGTCGGCGGCGATATAGCCGCCCATCACGCCGATAGCCTTGCCCAGCGTGCATTCGATGATGTCGATCTGATCCAGCACGCCGTCACGCTCGGCCACGCCCGCGCCGGTCTCGCCATACAGGCCGACCGCATGGACTTCGTCCAGATAGGTCAGGGCGCCGTACTTCTTGGCCAAAGCAATGGTGCCGGCCAGGTCGGCGATGTCGCCATCCATCGAATAGACGCTCTCGAAGGCGATCAGCTTGGGCGCCTCGGACGGCGCCGCCGCCAGCAGAGCCTCCAGATGCGCCAGGTCGTTGTGCATGAACACATGGCGCTCGCCGCCGCCGTGGCGAATGCCGGCGATCATCGAGGCGTGGTTCAGCGAATCGGAGAAGGTGATCAGGCCGGGCAGTATCTTCTGCAGCGTCGACAGGGTCGCCTCATTGCCGACGTAGCCCGAGGTGAACAGCAGGGCCGCTTCCTTCTGGTGCCAGTCGGCCAGTTCAGCCTCCAGATCGACGGCCGAACGGGTGGTGCCCGAAATGTTGCGTGTGCCGCCTGCGCCGGCGCCGACCGCATCGATCTCATTGTGCATGGCGTCCAGAACGACGGGATGCTGGCCCATGCCCAGATAGTCGTTGGAGCACCAGATCACGACGTCCTGCTGTGAACCGTCGTCGCGGCGGCGCACCGCCAGCGGAAACTGTCCGCGCACGCGTTTCAGATCGGCGAAGACGCGGTAACGTCCTTCGCTGCGAACCTGCTCCACCGAGCTTTTAAAGGCGGCCTTATAGTCGAACAAACTACGCGTTCTTTCGCTTATGGCGATGTCTTTGCGTTATTTGCTCCCCCGGCGCGGGCTTGTCCATGTCCGCCACATGGACAAAACGACCCAAACCCTTAATTGATAACGGTTCTCAGTATTGCAGGGATCGCAGCGGGACGCGCGTGACCTGCACATCCTCCTTGTTCGCGGCATAGGCGACGTAGAGGTAGGCGCCCCACACGACGCTCTTTGGATAGTGATAGCCCGGCCGCTTGTACTGCCCCTCGAACCGCAACGGCTGAAGGTCGCCTTGCCCCCGCAACAGATGGCTGCGATCGAACAGGCGACCGTCGCGGCTAAGCGTCACCGCCAGCGGCAGGCGGGGTCGGTCGCTGTTGGGCGCATTGACCAGATAGGCCGTTCCGTCCGGCAGATTGCCGGCGCTCTGCTTGGCGCGAGCGTCCGGCATGTCGGTCAACACCGGCGTCGTCCAGGTCACGCCCCGGTCGCAGCTTTCGGACGCCAGTTGGCGGAAGCTGAGCTCCTCGTCCCTGAACACCATGACCACGCAGCCATCGGCGCGCCGGAACAGACTGGGTTCGATCTCGCGGCTGAGACGACGCTCGTGTGCGGCCTGGGCGCCGCTGGCGTCGCGCGGCAGGTTCTCCATCTGGCCCGCCGTCCATCCTGTGACGCCCAGCGAATCATCGGTGAAGAAGGGCGTCGCGATCATGCCGGGTCGCAGGTGAAAGCCCGTCATCACCCGACCGTCGATCAGGTGTGGATCCTGTTCGATCACGCCTTCGACCGGACGACCGTCCGCGCCGGTCACGCGACGCGGATCGCTCCAGGTCACGCCGTCCGTGCTGGTTCTATATTCAGTGAAGCCGCCCGCACCGGACTGAAAACCCTCGGGCCAGACATTGACATAGGCCACCAGAGTTTCGCCGTCGGTCCACCAGCCGCCGCTGGAATGCATCCGCCCGCCCTGCCCCTTTGGCGCCAACACATGAGGCGCCGCCCACGTCTCGCCGTCGTCGCTGACGCTGTAGGCGACCCAGGTGTCGGCGGCGTCCTCGTCCCGCGCTGAGCTTTGCCACTGGGCGTAGAGGCGGCCCCTGAAGGGGATCAGCACCACGCCATTGCTGAACCGATCCGTGTCCTGCGTCGGCGCGAAGACGGTGAAAGTCTCGGTCCCCGGCGCAGGCGTCAGGCCCAGATCGGGCGCATCCAGCCGAAACAGATTCGGCGCGACCGTATAAGGCGGATCGCCGTCAGCCGCCGCGACCGGCCCGCAGATCAGAACCAGCGCCGTCGCCAGCGCGGCCGTCACCCGCATCAGCCCGGCTTGCGGAAGCGATAGACGAACTGGTCGGTCTTGCCGCGAATCTTCTCGTCGAAGACGTTCAGGCTGTGGTCGTCGGCCGGATTGGCGACAGCCGTGCTCTCACCCTCATAGACGAAGCCCGCCGCCTCGACCTCGCGCTTCAGATAGTCGCCTTCGATGCGGTGCAGGGTCTGGACCGCCGAAATGCCCGTGCCGGGCGCCGCCTCATGGTCGATCAGGATGTAACGCCCGCCGGGCTTCAGCGCGGCGAACACGGCCGCATTCATTTTGGCCACGTCGGTGTTGAAGCCGGGGATGTGGAAGTCGTGGTATTCCTGGCTCATGAAGATCATGTCCAGCGGCTCGGCGTAGGTCATCGAGTCCAGCAGGCCGTTGACGCGCGTGACATTGGAATAGGCAGCGGCAAGGGCGTCCGCTCCGGCGTTCTCCCGCGCCATCGTCCGCTCGGGCACGAAGGCGTAGACCCGGCCGGTCGGGCCGACCACGTCAGAGAACAGGCGGGTGAAATAGCCGGCGCCGGGGCGGATGTCGGCGACCTTGTCGCCCGGAGCCAGTTGGGCGAAGGCCAGGATCTCGGCCGGATGACGCAGCGGATCACGCGCCACCTCTTCGGCCGGACGCTTCGTGTCGGCGACGGCGTCGGTATAGAGCGAGACATAGGACGGCGACGCCATCACGGCGTTGTCGCCCGCGACCACGGTCCGCGACCCGCCGTCGGACGACACGATGATACAGGCCGAAAGGCCCGTCGCAAGAGCCAGAACCGCCGCGCCGGCCGCCAATCGCTTGATCATCGTCATCTCCCTGGATTTGGCGCTGATAGGCTCGCATTTCGCCGATCCGCGCAAGCCGTCATCACGCGCGAAACGATCCGACGCATCACGCGATTTGCGCCCTGGTCGCTGCGGCGCTAGTCCGACGGCAAGTTTCCAAGGTTTCGTCATGCTTCCCTATCAGCCCGCCCCCTTCCCGCTCGCCCGTCCGCGCCGCCTGCGGTCCAGCCCGTGGGTGCGTAGGCTGGTGGCGGAGACGACCCTGACGCCGGCCGATCTGATCTGGCCGCTGATCGTCCACGACGGCGCCGAGGATCGGGTTCCCGTCGCCTCCATGCCCGACGTCTTCCGCCTGTCGCCAAAGGCCGCTGCGGCTACGGCGGTTGAGGCCCGCGACCTGGGCATTCCGATGATCGCCCTGTTTCCGAACGTGGACGGCGCGATCAAGGATGCGGTAGGCACGGGCGCGACCGATCCCGACGGTCTGATCCCCGACTGTATCAAGGCCATCAAGGACGCCGCGCCCGAGATCGGCGTCATGACCGACGTGGCGCTGGACTGCTACACCGACCACGGCCACGACGGGGTGATGGAGGGCGACCGGATCGCCAACGACGCCTCGCTGGACCGGCTGGCCGAACAGGCCTTCATCCACGCCCACGCCGGCGCCGATGTGGTCGCTCCCTCCGACATGATGGACGGCCGCATCCAGGCGGTGCGCGAGGCGCTGGAGGCCAACGGCTTTTCCGACACCCTGATCCTGTCCTATGCGGCCAAGTTCGCCTCGGCCTTCTACGGCCCCTACCGTGACGCCGTCGGCTCTTCGACCCTGCTGAAGGGCGACAAGAAGACCTATCAGATGGACTACGCCAACTCCGACGAGGCCCTAAAGGAGGTCGCGATGGACCTGTCGGAAGGCGCAGACGCCGTGATGGTCAAGCCGGGCATGCCCTATCTGGACATCGTCCGGCGTGTGTCCGAGACCTTCAGCGTTCCAACCTTCGCCTATCAGGTGTCGGGCGAATATTCGATGATGCAGGCCTCCATCGCCAACGGCTGGCTGGATCAGGACCGCGCGATCCTTGAGACCCTGCACGGGTTCAAGCGCGCCGGCTGTGCAGGCGTGCTGACCTATTTCGCGCCTCAGGCCGCACGGCTGCTGGGCTGATGGGCTTGGAAATCCGACCGATCGCGGATGCCGACTGGCCCGGCCTGTGGCCGATCATCGAGGCCGTCACCCGCGCGGGCGAGACCTATACCTATCCGCTGGACATGACCGAGGCGCAGGCCCGCATAATGTGGACGCCGCCTGCGCCCGGCGGAACTCTGGTCGCGATCGAGGACGGCCAGGTGCTGGGCGCCGCCAAGATCATTCCGAACCAGCAAGGAAACGGCGCCCACGTCGCCAACGGCAGCTTCATGGTCGCCACTGCCGCACGCGGTCGAGGCGTGGCCCGCAGCTTGGGCGAGGCCGCTCTGACCTTCGCTCGCGACGCCGGTTTCAAGTCGATGCAGTTCAATGCGGTCGTCGAGACCAACACCGTCGCCGTCGGCCTGTGGAAGGCGCTGGGCTTCGAGATCGTCGGCACAGTCCCCGAGGCCTTCGATCATCCGGCCCACGGCCTGGTCGGCCTGCACCTCATGCACCGCAAACTTTAGGCTTCAGTCGCGGGGTTGTAGTCGCGCCGCCAGGCTGGACGTATCCCAGCGGTTTCCGCCCATGGCCTGAACCTCGGCGTAAAATTGATCGACGAGAGCCGTCAGGCTCAGCCGCGCGCCGTTCGACCGCGCCTCGTCCAGCACCAGGCCCAAATCCTTGCGCATCCAGTCGACGGCGAAGCCGAACTCGAACTCGCCCTTGGCCGCCGTCTTCCAGCGATTGTCCATCTGCCAGCTTTGCGCCGCGCCCTTCGACACGGCTTCATAGGCGGCGTCGGTATCCAGGCCGGCGACCTGGGCGAAATGCACCGCCTCTGCCAGGCCCTGAACCACGCCGGCGATGGCGATCTGATTGACCATCTTGGTCAGTTGGCCCGATCCGGCCGGTCCCATGTGCTTGATCGCCTTGGAATAGGCTTTCAGCGCCGGTTCCGCCGTCGCCAGGGCGGCGGCTTCCCCGCCAGCCATGACGCTGAGCTGCCCGTTCTCGGCGCCGGTCTGACCGCCTGACACTGGTGCATCGACGAACTGGCGCCCTTGCCCCTGGGCCAGTTCCGCCATCTCGCGCGCCACCTTGGACGAGGTCGTGGTGTGGTCCACGATAACCGCGCCTTCGGCCAGATGCGGCAGGGCCTCGGTCACGACGGCCCGCACGTCGTCATCATTGCCGACGCACAGGATGAACAGTTCGACGCCCTGCGCCGCCTCCGCCACCGTCGCGGCCGACTTGCCGCCTGTCGCCGCCGCCCAGGCCCGCGCCTTCGCCGTCGTGCGATTGAAGCCGGTCACGTCGTGGCCCGCCTCGACCAGATGACGCGCCATCGGGGCGCCCATGACGCCCAGGCCGGCGAATGCGATCTTCATGACAGGCTCCTTGATCTCGCCGTCGGACTAGGCCGGGTCGCGCCGGGGTTCAAGGTCAACGCCCGGTTAACCTTGGCGAGGGCATTATGGGACAACACTCCTCGGGATACGTGTCCATGTCCGTGAGCGATCGTCCGATCCTCATCAAGAAGGTCAAGAAGGTCTCCGGCGGAGGCCACCACGGCGGCGCGTGGAAGGTGGCCTATGCGGACTTCGTGACCGCCATGATGGCCTTCTTCCTGCTGATGTGGCTGATCAACACGACCGACCCCGAACAAAAGCGCGGCATCGCCGAATATTTCGCACCCGCCAGCGTGTCCGAGACGACCTCCGGCTCGGGCGGCATCCTGGGCGGCACGTCGCTGGGCGACGATGGTCCCAAGAGTTCCGGCTCGCAATCCGTGCTGCAGGAACTGGCGCCCGAGGCGCCGGCGACCGACCAGACCGGCCCCAGTTCGAACCTGTCCTCCGCCAGCGACGCCGCCCTTCAGGCCGAAATCCAGAAACGCGAAGCCGCCGAGTTCGCCAGCGCCGCCGAATCCTTGCGTCAGGCCATGCAGTCGATGCCGGAACTGGCCGAGCTGTCGAAACAGCTGATCGTCGATCAGACGCCTGAGGGCTTGCGCATCCAGCTGGTCGATCAGGAAGGCCGGTCGATGTTCGACAACAACTCGTCACGACCGAACGCGCGGGCCCAGGTCCTGCTGCGCGCCATCTCCAAGGTCATCAATCAACTGCCGAACCGGATCTCCATCACCGGCCACACCAGCGCCACGCCGGGTTCCAGCCGCGCCAGCGCGCCGGCCGACTGGACCCTGTCATCCGAACGCGCCAACGGCTCGCGCCTGGTGCTTCAGGGCGCAGGCGTCGATCCCGACCGGGTCTATTCGGTGGCGGGCAAGGCGGGGTCCGACCCCCTCTATCCCGACGACCCCACGCTCGCCGGCAACCGCCGCATCGCCATCGTCCTGTTGCGCGAGGCGCCTGTCCTGCCGATGGATACCTCGTTGTGACCCCGCTCGGCTGCGACGTGAACACGCTTGCAGCCCAGCCACGAATGACGCCAAATCGCGCCATGAGCGTTCAACTGTCGCAATATTGGCAAGATCGGATGCGGACCTGAGGCCGTGACCCAGCACGTACCGACCCGCCAGCTCCGGTTCTTCATGACCTCGGTCGCGCCCTGCCCCTATCTGCCGGGCAAGACCGAGCGGAAGGTGTTCGCCAACCTGCCCTTCTCCGACGGCGCCCACGTCAACGACGAACTGACCATCGCCGGCTTCCGCCGCAGCCAGAACATCGCCTATCGCCCGGCCTGCGAGGCCTGCGACGCCTGCGTTTCCGTGCGTCTGCCCGTGCCCGAGTTCGCATTCAGCCGCTCTCAACGCAAGGTTCTGGCCCGCAACGCCGATCTGTCGCGCGATCTGGTCGAGGCCGAGGCGACGACCGAGCAGTTCCAGCTTCTGCGCCGCTATCTGACCACACGCCATCCGACCGGCGGCATGAGCGACATGGGCTGGCTCGACTATGTCGCCATGGTCGAGGACACGGCCGTCCGCACCCATCTGATCGAATATCGTCTGCCCTCGACCGACGGCGGCCCCGGCGATCTGGTCGCCGTGACCCTGACCGACCTGCTCAAGGACGGGCTATCGATGGTCTACAGCTTCTACGATCCGACGATGGAGCGCCGCAGCCTGGGGCGGTTCGCCATTCTCGATCACGTCCGCCAAGCCGCGATCGTCGGCTTGCCCTTCGTCTATCTGGGCTACTGGGTCCAGGGCTCGGCCAAGATGGACTACAAGGCCGACTTCCGCCCGATGGAAGTCCTCGGCAAGCTGGGCTGGGCCCGGAGGGAAGACTAAAGCCCGCCCCTCTCCCCCCCCGTTTCGGGGAGGGTCGTCGCGCCAGCGACGGGGTGGGGGCGGCCCGCTAGGGACGCACATTTTTCATCAAAACAGGTCTGTGGGACGTCGCTCTGCCCTCCCCACCCGGCTTCGGCTGCGCCTCAGCCACCCTCCCCGAAACGGGGAGGGAGAAGTAACTTTCTACCTGAACTTCCTTAAGCCCCGCGGCCCCTGACGGCCGGCGCCGGCGCGTTTGCCCAGCCAATCCTTCCAGTCGGGCCAGTTGCGACGTCGTCCGCCGCCATCGGCCCATTCCGGCCCCTGTTCGGCGTTGAACACGGTCACGTCGGCCAGGCCGCCCTGTTTGAAGTTCTGCAAACGCACGCCCTTGCCGCGACCCATCTCGGGCAGTTCTGCCAGCGGGAAGATCAGCGCCTTGATGTTCTCGCCTATGGTCGCGACGTGATCCCCGGTGACCCGCAGCACGGCCAGCATGTCGCCGTTCAGCACCTGCTTGCCGCCCCGCTTCTGGGCCAGTGTGTCGTCTTCCGGCGCGATGAAGCCGTAACCGGCCTTGGACGCGATCAGCAGTTTGCCGCCCGGCTGATGCGCCAGGACGTTGATGATTTCGGCCTTCTCGTCCAGATCGATCATCAGGCGCAGCGGCTCGCCATGCCCTCGACCCGACGCAAGCTTGTCGGCCCCGATGGTGAAGATGCGCCCATCCGACGCCGCCACCAGCAGCTTATCGGTCGTATAGGCCGGCACGAGATAGGCAAGCTGGTCACCTTCCTTGAACTTCAGTTCCGACGGATCCTCGACCTTGCCCTTGGCGGCGCGGATCCAGCCGCGTTCCGACAGGATGACGGTTATCGCTTCACGCGGGATGAAGGCCTCGGGCGCGACGAAGGCCGAGCTGTCGACGGCGTCGGCGATGGTGGTCCGACGCGGCGAGATCAGCGCCTTGCGCACCACCTCCAGCTCCTTGGACACGGCCTTCCACTGCTTGCCTTCCGACGACGTCAGCGCTTGCAGATGTGCAAGTTCTTCCGACAACGCATTGAATTCCTTCTCGATCGCCATTTCCTCGATCCGCGCCAACTGACGTAGACGGGTGTCGAGAATATAGTCGGACTGGGCTTCGGTCAGACCGAAGCGGGCGATCAGCACCGCCTTGGGCTGCTCCTCCTCGCGAACGATGCGGATCACCTCGTCCAGGTTGAGGAAGACGATGCGCAGGCCTTCCAGCAGGTGAAGCCGCTTCTCGACCCGCTCGATCCGCCATTGCGAACGTCGGTTCAAGACCACGCGGCGGTGATCCAGGAAGGCGCGCAGGCAGTCCTTCAGCCCCATGACGCGCGGCGTGCCGCTGGCGTCCAGCACGTTCATGTTGATCGGGAAGCGGACCTCCAGATCGGACAGTTTGAACAGGCTTTCCATCAGCATTTCAGGCTCGATGGTGCGGTTCTTGGGCTCCAGGATCAGGCGGATATCCTCGGCGGACTCGTCGCGCACGTCGCCCAGCAGCGGCGCCTTCTTGTGCTCGATCAGGTCCGCCAGCGCCTCGATCAGGCGCGACTTCTGAACTTGGTACGGCATCTCGGTGACGATGATCCGCCACACGCCGCGCCCCAGGTCCTCGGTCTCCCAACGCGCGCGCAGACGCACCCCGCCCCGGCCCGTCTCATAGGCGTCCAGGATAGAGGCATGACCTTCGACGGCCACGCCGCCGGTCGGGAAGTCCGGTCCCGGCACCAGTTGCACCAGTTCCGCCGTCGTCGTCTCGGGCCTGTCCAGCAGCATCTGGCAGGCGTCGATCAGCTCACCGACATTGTGCGGCGGGATCGAAGTCGCCATGCCGACGGCGATGCCGGACGAGCCGTTGGCAAGCAGATTGGGGAAGCCGGCCGGCAGGACGATGGGCTCCTCGTCCTGATCGTCATAGGTGGCGCGGAAATCCACCGAATCCTGATCGATCCCCTCCAGCAACAGCACGGCGGCAGGCGTCAGCTTGCACTCGGTATAGCGCATGGCTGCGGCGCTATCGCCGTCGATATTGCCGAAATTCCCCTGACCGTCGACCAGCGGATAGCGCTGGGCGAAATCCTGGGCCAGACGCACCAGGGCCTCATAGATCGAGGCGTCGCCGTGAGGGTGGTATCCGCCCATGACTTCGCCGACGACCTTGGCGCATTTGCGCGCCGCCGCCTGCGGGTTCAGCCGCATCTGGTGCATGGCGTACAGGATGCGCCGGTGCACGGGCTTGAACCCGTCGCGCACGTCCGGCAGGGCGCGGTTGGTGATGGTCGACAGGGCGTAGGCCAGATAGCGACGGCTGAGCGCCGTCTCCATCGGCTCGTCGATGATACGGCCGCCTTCCGGCGGCGGGGCATGGATCGTCATGGCTCTGCGAATCGGGGATCGGAAGCGATAAGTCTAGCCCGCCCAGCCGCAGATTGGGGGATAAGCGCGTTGCGGAGTTACCAAAGTCCTCCGCCGTTCGTATGTGAGACACACATCATCGTCAGGCCGCGCCATGATCCTGTTCCTGCTTTCCTATCTCGCTGGCGTCCTGACCATCATCAGTCCTTGCATATTGCCTGTCCTGCCGTTCGTTTTCGCGCGTGCCGGCCGGCCGTTCCTGCGCAATGGGTTTCCGCTGCTGGTTGGGATGGCGGTCACCTTCGCGGGCGTGGCGACGCTGGCGGCGCTGGGCGGCGGGTGGGCGGTGCGCGCCAATGAGGTCGGGCGCTGGGTCGCGCTGGGCGTGATGGCGGTCCTGGGCCTGAGCTTGCTGTTCCCCGCAGTGGGCGACCGGCTGATGCGGCCGTTCGTCGCCGCCGGTTCCTGGCTGACGGACCGTGCGGAACGTCACAGTGGTGATCAGGGCGAGGTGCGAGCCTCTCTGCTGCTGGGCGTTGCGACGGGTCTGCTGTGGGCGCCGTGCGCCGGGCCGATCCTGGGCGTGATCCTGACGGGCGCCGCGCTTCAGGGCGCGGGCGTCGGCACGACGGTGTTGCTGCTGGCCTATGCGGCGGGCGCGGCGACGTCCCTGGGTCTGGCCCTGCTGGTCGGCGGTCGTGTGTTCAAGGCCATGAAGGGCGCATTGGGCGTCGGCGAATGGGTGCGTCGCGGGCTGGGCGTGCTGGTCCTGATCGGCGTGGTCGTCATCGGCCTGGGCGCCGATACCGGCCTGCTGACCCGTATTTCCGCCGCCAGCACAGGCCGGATCGAACAGGCGCTGCTGGGTGGGATCGGGCGCGGCATGCCGACGAACGAAGCCCCGACCGATCTGGCGAACCTGCCGGTCGAGGGCGTCATGCCGCCGCTGACGGGCGCGACGACCTGGATCAACTCCCCGCCCCTGACGACCGAGCAACTGCGCGGCAAGGTCGTGGTGGTCGATTTCTGGACCTACTCCTGCATCAACTGCATCCGCTCCATCCCCTACGTCCGCGCCTGGGCCGAGAAGTACAAGGATCAGGGCCTGGTGGTGATCGGCGTCCACACGCCGGAGTTCGCTTTCGAAAAATCCGAGGCCAACGTCCGCCAGAACATTCAGCGGTTGGGCATCACCTATCCCGTCGCCATGGACAACGAATTCGGCATCTGGCGCGCGTTCAAGAACCAGTACTGGCCCGCCCACTACTTCATCGACGCCAAGGGCCAGATTCGTCACCACCACTTCGGCGAAGGCGACTATGAGGGCTCCGAACGGGTGATCCAGCAACTGCTCAAGGAAGCCGGGGCCGCAAACGTCGCCAGCAATGTCGTCAGCGTCCAGGCTCAGGGTGCTGAGGCGGCCGCCGACATGGCCCAGGTCCAATCGCCGGAAACCTATGTCGGCTATGCCCGCGCCGAGAACTTCCGTTCGCCCGGCGGCCTGGCCAATGATGTCATCAAGGACTACGTCGCCGCGCCGCTGCAACTGAAC
This sequence comes from Brevundimonas sp., assembly GCF_041648115.1. Lineage (GTDB taxonomy): Bacteria > Pseudomonadota > Alphaproteobacteria > Caulobacterales > Caulobacteraceae > Brevundimonas. The sequence goes on along the minus strand of NZ_JBAZPR010000003.1, from coordinate 224,303 downwards.
GGCTGGAACCTGTCCGGCCGCTGGAGGGTCACCCGCGAACACGCCGACCTTCAGACTGCTGGAGGGCGTGTCGCATTCCGCTTCAAGGCCCGCGACCTGCATCTGGTCATGGGGCCGAGCAAGCCGGGCGCCCCGGTCCGTTTCCGCGTCCGGATCGATGGCGCCGCGCCAGGCTCGAACGCGGGCAGCGACATCGACGCCCAGGGCCTGGGTCGGGTCGATGGTGAACGGCTCTATCAACTGGTTCGCCAGACGGGTGCGGTGCGCGAGCGGACGTTCCAGATCGAATTCCTGGATCCCGGCGTTCAGGTGTTCGCCTTCACCTTCGGCTAGAGCCGGCCTGCGTCGCCCAGCTTGTCCAGCATCCACACGCGCGCGGCCGGCAGGGGCTTGTTCTGCGGGTGGAATACGAACTGTTCGAGGAAATGCCCGGTCAGATCGAACCCAGCCTTCACGTCGCCCTCGATTAACCCCGCCTGGGCGCCCAGCATGAAGGGCGGCAGGGTCAGCATCTTGTCCGCATAGGGCGCGCCGGCTTCGCGGCTGACCGCCCGGCCGGTGCGGGGGCTGACGTAGATCAGGTCATCGGCCGTGCCCGTCGCCGCGCATTTCGACAGATCGAGGCCAAAGCCCAGGTCTTCCAGCAGCCCCGCCTCGAACCGCACGAAGACGGCGGGCCAGACATCCGGCAGGGCGAAGGCCGCCATCAGCGCCTCGAAGGCCAGAAAGATGCCCGGGTGCGGCTCGCGCTCGGGCAAGGCCCCTTGCGCCACGCCGGCCGCCGCCGCCAACCCGGTCAGCGCCAGGGCGTCGTCGAACAGGGCGCTGGGCCCCTCGCCTACCGGCTCCAGCCGCGCAGCGCCCAGATGATCCGAGGTTCGCGCGCGATAGTCCGCCACGACCCGCGCTCCAGCTTGCAGGAACGGCTTCATCTTGCGCGACGCCCCGCCCGCGACATAGGCGGACCGTCGACCATGGTTCTCGGTCAACAGGTCCACCACGGACCCGGTGTCGCCATGGCTGCGCGCCGACAGGACGAACGCCTCTTCGTGAAAGTCCATCAGTCGGCCGGCCCTTCGGCGATCAATCCGACCACGCCCTTGGCCTTGTCGTTCGGCACGGTGAAGCTGAGGACATATTGCTCGATCTTCCAGCCGTCGTCGGTCAGACGCAGCACGCCCGATCCCCGCGTCAGCCCATAGGCGTCGTTGTCCAGCAGTTCGTCGAACCAGACGATGCAGCGACAATCGCCCGGCGCCAATGTCGCCACCCGGTCATGCGGCCGATAGGTCCAGCCCTTTCCGCGCGAGAAGAACGGCGTCGCATAGGCGCGAAACTCGGCCAGCGACCAGCGCTCGGTCGCATCCGTGCCGATGAACCGGGCGTTGGGGGTGAACAGGTCGAAATAGGCCGGGCCGTCCGCGCGTGATGCGGCCTCATGCATCCGGTCCAGAACGACGCCTGCGGTGACACTGGGGTCATCCGACGCCTGCATCAGAGACGCGGACAGGGCGATGGTGGCGAAAAGGGCGATCATGCGTCTGTTCTAGTCCTGTTCTCCCCGTTGGGAAACCAGGTGGATGCCTCAGCGCGCCAGCGTCGTCGGAAACTCGCGACCCAGGGCTTCGGCCATCGCCTGCTGGCTGATCAGGAATACCTGGTCGCGCAGGTGATAATTGTTGGACAGTACGATCACCGTCACGTCGGCGTCGGGTTGATACAGCATCAGGTTGCGGAACCCGCCCCAACTGCCGGTGTGATAGATCTGGCGGTCTTGGAAACTGGGCTGCACCTGATCGCCCAGACGATTGGCGAAGATGCCGAAACCCCAGTCCCGACGCGGATGGCTGCGCTCGTTCGGTTTCATGTCCGCTGGCGCATGGTCGGCCAGCATCTGCTGGTAACTGCCCGGCGTCAGCAGCGCGCCGCGGTGCAGCGCCCTTTGCCAGACCAGCAGGTCGTCCAGGGTCGAATAGACCGCGCCCGCCCCCGCAACGATGGAGGTATTGGCGTTCGGCTGGGCCGCCAGACCGCCTGGGAAGTTGGCGTAGCCCATGATGACGCCGTGATCGCCGCCGTCCAGATCCAGCCCGCTGTCCTTCATGCCCAGAGGCTTGAAGAAGGTCTCGCGCATATAGGTCTGATACGGCTTGCCGCTGGCTTTTTCGACGATAGCAGCGGCCAGGTTGAAGGCGGCGTTGTCGTATCGGACCTCGGTCCCCGGTTCGAACTGCAGGCCGAACCGCTTCGAATCCTCGGTCAGCTCGTCCAGCGTCGCGTGCGTCGTGCGCCGCATGCCCCAGCCGGGCCGCGCCATCAGGTCGGGAATGCCCGAGGTGTGCGACAGCAGATGACTGATCCGCACCGGCGCCCAGGCCTGCGGGCAGGGCTGGATCCATTTGCAGACAGGGTCGGAGACGTTCAGCTTGCCTTCGTCCTGAAGCTTCAGGATCGCCGTCGCCGTGAACTGTTTGGAGATCGATGCCAGGCGGAAGCGCGAGTCCAGCGCCAGCGGCTCGTCCCGCTCGTAATTCGCCTTGCCATAGACCTGGCGGAACAGCACCCGGTCGCCCTTGGCCACCAGAACCGCCCCCATGAACCGTCCTGCCGCCGCCTCGCGATCCAGGCGCGCCGCCAGTTGCGGCAAGTCCTGAACAACTACCACAGGCGGACGCGGCGGCGCATCGGCCCGCTCCGTCACCAAGGCTGCATCGGTCTTGGGTGGAACAGCCGTGGCGATGCCGCCCCAGACCGCGCCGCCGAGGATCAGCGCCCCAAGGACGCCCAGAACAAGCCGGGGATGGCCCCCGGCAGTACGCGGTACTTCAAACACAGGAACTCAGACGTCGAAATCCAGACCAAACTGGGCGTAGAGCGCCCGCGAATCCTGCCACTTCGGATCGACCTTCACCGTCAGGAATAGGTGGACCTGGCGACCGAGCAGCTCGTTCAGCTCTTCGCGGGACTTCTGGCCGATCCATTTCAGGGTCTGGCCGCCCTTGCCCAGGACGATGGGCCGCTGGCTCTCGCGCTCGACATAGATGGTCTGTTCGATCCGGGCCGATCCGTCGGCGCGGTCCTCGAAACTGGTCGTCTCCACAGCCGCCGAATAGGGCAGTTCCTCATGGACGCGCAGATAGACCTTCTCGCGCGTGATCTCCGCCGCCAAGACCCGCACCGGCACATCGGCCGCCTGATCCTCGGGATAGAGCCACGGCCCCTTGGGCATGGACAAGGCAAGACGCTGTTTCAGATCCTCGACGCCGTCGCCATTGGCGGCCGAGATCATATAGACCTCGGAATAGACGCCGCTCTCGAACAGCTTCTGCGACAGGGCCAGCAGGGTGTCGCGCCGCATGCCGTCGATCTTGTTCAGCGCCAGCACCACCTTGGTTCCGGTGGACTGCAAGTTGGCGATGATGGTCTCGGTGTCCTCGGCCGAGCGGCGATCCGCCGCCGTGCCTTCCCGACCTTCCGAGTTGATGTGCGACTGTGCGTCGATCAGGTGGACGACTATATCCGCATCCTGGGCCCCGCCCCAGGCCGAGGCGACCATGGCCCGGTCCAGACGACGGCGCGGGGTGAAGATTCCGGGCGTGTCCACCAGCACGATCTGGGCGTCGCCTTCCATGGCGATGCCACGCACGGGAAAGCGCGTAGTCTGCACCTTCTGCGTGACGATGGAGACCTTGGATCCGGTCAGCCGGTTCACCAGCGTGGACTTGCCGGCGTTCGGCGCGCCAATGATGGCGGCGAAGCCCGCGCGCTGGTTTTCGAAATCGGTCAAATGACGCCTTCACGTTTGAGGAGAGCCGTTGCGGCCGCCTTCTCCGCCTCCTGACGCGAACGCCCTTGCGCGGTCAAGGGCTGCACGTCCTGCACGGAAACTTCGACGGTGAATGTCGGCGCATGATCCGAACCCGTCCGATCCGACACGCGATAGGTCGGCAGCGGCCTGCCCTTGCCTTGCGCCCATTCCTGAAGCGCCGATTTGGGATTGGTCACGGTCCGCGACGGCGGCGCCGACAGTTCGTCGGCCCAGGCGACTTCGAAGAAGCTTCGCGCCGCATCCAGACCGCCGTCCAGGTAGACGGCCGCCAGTATGGCCTCGACCGCATCGGCGATGACGCCCGCCTTGCGACGGCCGCCGGTCTTGGTCTCGCCGGGCGACAGACGCAGGGCCGGACCGACGCCCAGGGCCTCGCCGACGCGGGCGCAAGCGGTCTTGTCGACCAGAGCATGCAGGCTTGAAGACAGCTGACCTTCGTCGGCCGTCGGGAACTCGGCCGACAGCCGCTCGGCGACCAGCAGTCCCAGCACCCGGTCGCCCAGGAACTCTAGTCGCTCGTTGTCGCGCGGGCCGTGAATCCCGACCGGCGCCCCCTCGCCCACGCTGGCGTGGGTCAGGGCGCGCTCCAGCAGGGCCTTGTCCTTGAACGTGTGTCCCAGGCGCGTTTCCAGCGCCGTGACGGCTTCGGCTCGCGTATTCGCCATTACTTCAAGACGTTGAAGAACCGGTCGAGCCGCACGTTGAACCAGCTGACAGGGTTCCACAGCGACGAACCGGGCTTCCAAGAGAACAGGATGATCTGGGCCTTGCCGACCAAGTTCTCGGCCGGGACCATGCCCACGCCGCTGGACTGTTCGACGCGGCTGTCGATCGAGTTGTCGCGGTTGTCGCCCATCATGAAGTAGTGGCCGGCCGGGACTTCATAGACCGGGGTGTCGTCCAGATCATTTCCGGGACCGAAGTCCTGGGTCATGAAACTCTTGCCTTCCGGCAGGGTCTCGCGGACCTCGGTCACGGGGCGCGGGCCGAAGATGTCGTTGATCTCCTGCTCGCTGACCACCACGTCCTGAACGGGTTTGTCGTTGATATACAACTTATTGGCGATCATCTGGATGCGGTCGCCGGGCAGGCCGATCACGCGCTTGATGAAGTCGGTCTTGTTATCGCGCGGCAGTTTGAACACGACGATGTCGCCGCGCTTGGGCGCCGAACCCATGATCCGGCCGTCGAACAGCGGCGGGCTGAATGGGATCGAGTGCTTCGAGAAGCCGTACGACCACTTCGACACGACGATATAGTCGCCTTCATAGAGGTTGGGCTCCATTGAGGCCGACGGAATGGTGAAGGGCTGGAAAAGGAAGATCCGCAGCACCATCGCGATCAGCAGGGCGAAGATGATGGTCTTGAAGATTTCGCCGGTCTCGCTGGCGGCCGACGGCGTCTTGTCGCGACCGCCCGGCTTTTGCGCATAGACCTTTTGGTTCGACGTGGTCGCGTTCGAAGTCGGCGACTTGACCGCCTCGACCGGCGCGTCGGCCTCCGACGCCGCGAAGACTTCCTCGGGCGTGGCGTCACGCTTGGCGTCGTGGGGCTTTTGGTCTTCGCTCATGCGATCAGGCATCCCTTGCCGCGTGTTCGCGGTCGTCGCGCACGCCTATAACCTGATTACGACTGCGGCAAGGCTTCGATCACCACGAAGGCGAGCGCATAGGGGTGTTCGTCGCTCAGCGTCAGGTGGATTTTCGTCTCATGCCCCGCGGGCGTCAGGCGCGCTAGATGCTCGGCCGCATGGCCGGTCAGCGCCAGGGTCGGCTGACCGGAACGCAGGTTCACCACCCCCATGTCGCGCCAGTAGACATCGGCCCGCATCCCCGTGCCCAGCGCCTTGGCGCAGGCCTCCTTGGCCGCGAACCGCTTGGCGTAGCTCCAGGCCGGGTCCGGCTTGCGATCCGAGCGGGTGCGTTCCAGTTCGGTGAAGCAGCGGGTCTTGAAGCGATCCCCAAACCGATCCAGCGAGGCCTGGATGCGGCGGATGTCCGACAGGTCCGCGCCCACGCCGATGATCATTTCGCCGCATCCATCGCGGCCCGCATCCGGCGGATCGCGCCGTCCAGGCCGATGAAGATCGAATCGCCGATCAGGAAATGGCCGATGTTCAGCTCACGAACCTCCGGGATCGCCAGCATGCGCGGCGCCGTGTCGTAGTCCAGCCCGTGACCGGCATGGACCTCAAGGCCCAGGATGTCGGCCTGCGCGGCGGCGGCGGCCAGGCGTTCGAACTCGACCTCACGCTCGCCGGGATCGGTCAGATGGCAATAGCGGCCGGTATGGAACTCCACCACCTGGGCGCCCACGACGGCTGCGGCCTCGACCTGCTCTTCCGACGGTTCGATGAACAGCGAGACCCGGATGCCGGCGTCCGTCAAAGTCTTGACCACAGGCGCGATCCGCGCCTCGTGACCGGCGACCGCCAGACCGCCCTCGGTCGTCACCTCCTCGCGCCGCTCAGGCACCAGGCAGGCGGCGTGCGGCTTGTGCCGCAGGGCGATGGCCAGCATCTCTTCCGTCACTGCCATCTCGAAGTTCAATGGCTTGCCCGCCCGCGCGCACAGGGCGCTCAGCACGTCGATGTCGGCGTCGGTGATGTGGCGGCGGTCTTCGCGCAAATGGGCCGTGATGCCGTCGGCCCCGGCCGCCAGGGCCGCCTCGGCCGCGCGGGCCGGATCGGGATGCGTCCCGCCGCGCGCATTCCGCACCGTGGCGACGTGGTCGATGTTGACGCCCAGCCTGACCCGTTCGCGCATGGCTCTACTTCGACAATCTGCGGCTGCCGGGATCTTCCACCGGAAGCGCGGCCAGTTCCGGCGGCAAGGCGTCGGCCGCATAGGCCGGCACCTCCAGCGAGGCCAGGGCGACCAGCGGCACGCCCACGTCCACCTTGCCGCCCGAGCGATCGACGATACAGGCGGCGGCGATCACCTCGCCCCCGGCGGCCTGGATGGCGGCGATGCATTCGCGCGACGACAGGCCGGTCGTGACGATGTCCTCGACCATGACGACCTTCTCGCCCGGCTCGACCGAAAAGCCGCGACGCAACTTGAACTGACCGCCCTCGCGCTCGACGTACATCGAACGAACCTTCAGGTGTTTGGCCGTCTCATAGCCGGGGATGATGCCCCCCACGGCAGGCGAGATGGCGACATCGACCGGGCCGACCGTGGCGACGATCTTGTCGGCCAAGGCCTTGCACAGCCGCTCGCAGCGCGCGCCGTCCATGAAGACCAGGTTCTTCTGCAGGAAGACCGGGCTGTGCAGGCCCGACGACAGGACGAAATGGCCTTCGCGCAGGGCGCCGGCGTCGCGAAACTCGTTGAGGACATCTTGGGTGTTCATGAAGGGGTTCTAGACCCGGATCGCGCGCGGATGAACCCTCCGGCGACGCTTCATTCGATGTTTTCGTTCGGCCGCAGCCCGCGCGCCAGCAGTTCGGCCCAGACGCCCTCGGCGTCCTCGGCGAAACCGATCAGGTCCAGGTCCGAGCGCGCGATCATCCCATGCTCGACTAGGGCGTCGAAACCGATCACCGAGGTCCAGTAGGCCTTGTCCACCAGAACGACCGGCACGGGCGGCGCCTTCTTCGTCTGGCGCAGGGTCAGCATCTCGAACATCTCATCGAATGTGCCGAACCCGCCGGGGAACACCACCAACGCATTGGCCCGCATCGCCAGATGCATCTTCCGCATCGCGAAATAGTGGAACAGAAAGGTCAATTCCGGCGTCGAATAGGCGTTCGGCTCCTGCTCATGCGGCAGGACGATATTGAATCCAACGGAGGGTGCGCCGGCGTCCACTGCGCCGCGATTGGCCGCCTCCATGATGCCCGGCCCTCCGCCGGTGGCGATGACGTTGTCGCGCGGCTCGCCCACCGAACCCCGAAACGCCCCGCCCCGCTCGGACGCCAGCCGACCGAAGGCGCGCGCCTCCTCGTACCAGCGATGACCCTCGCGGATGCGGGCGCTGCCGAAGACGACGATGGTGGAGCGCACGCCCCAGGCCCTCAGCGCCTCTTCGGGCTTGGCGTATTCCATCAGGAACCGCACCCCACGCATGGAATCGCCCAGCAGGAAGTCCTGATCCATCGCCGCCATGCGATAGGACGGCGACGCCATCTGGGCCGCGTTCGGCTTGAGGGTGTCGCTCATTCGCCCCGCGCGCGCTCGACGGAATCGACAGAAGGATTAGCCCGCAGCGCCGCCATGATCATGGTCGCGTGCTTGGCGTCCTCGACCTCGACATCCACATCCACGTCGAAGAAGTCCTGCTGCCGGTGCGCCATCGACAGATTGATGATGTTGCCGCCGGCCTCGCCGATCAGGGTCGTGACCTGGCCCAGCACGCCCGGCGCATTGCGGATCGTCGCGCGGATGCGGGCGGCGGCGACGGCGTCCGTCTCGGCCTGCGGCGTCCACTGCAGGTCGTGCCAGACCGAATCGTCGTCGGCGAAAGCCGCCAGGGTCTGGCAGTCGATGGTGTGCACCGTCAGGCCGGATTCAGGCTCCAGGATGCCCACGATCCGGTCGCCCGGCACCGGCGTGCAGCACTGTCCGAAATGCACCGTCACGCCGGGCGTCAGCCCGCCGCCGCGCACGAACAGCCGCGCCTTGTCGCCCTCGATCCGCTGCTTCTCCGGCCCGGCCTTCAGCCGCCCCTTCAGCGCGGGAAACAGGATTTCGGCAGCGGTCGTGGGCGACAACCGCCCCCGGCCCAGCCCTTCGAACAGATCCTCGTCATTGGCGACCGCCAGCATCTCCAGCACCGGCTTCAACGACACGTCGGTCAGGGATTTCTCCACGCGACCCAGCGTCTGATCCAGCGCCACGCGGCCCAGCTTGATGAACTCTTCCCGCTCCGACGTGCGGATGTGGCGGCGGATCGCCGAGCGCGCCCGGCCCGTCACCGTCAGACTGCGCCAGTCGGCCGGCACTTCACGCTTGGAGCCACGAATGATCTCGATCACGTCGCCGTTCTGCAGCGGCGTCCGCATCGGCTTTAGCTCGCCATTGACCTTGACCCCGACGGCGGTGTCCCCGACCTCGGTGTGGACGGCATAGGCGAAGTCCAGCGGCATCCCGCCACGCGGCAGGGTCACCAGCTGGCCCTTGGGGGTGAAGACGAAGACCTGATCCAGGTACATTTCGAGCTTGGCGTGCTCGACCCAGTCCTCGCCGCCCTCGCCGTGCTCGATCACCTGCACCAGATGGCGCAGATTCTGCAGGGGATCGCGGCCCCCGCCCTGCTCCATCGCCTCGCGGTCGAAGCCATAGGACTGGTTCTTGTAGCGCCAGTGGGCCGCGACGCCGTCCTCGGCGATCCGGTCCATGTCCTCGGTGCGGATCTGCATCTCGATGCGCAGGCCGCGCGGCCCGACGACGGTCGTGTGCAGCGATCGATAGTTGTTCGACTTGGGCGTCGAGATGAAGTCCTTGAACCGTTCGGGCACCATCGGCCATTCGCGGTGGATCACGCCCAGCGCGCGATAACAGTCGTCTTCCGCCTCGACGATGACGCGGAAGCCATAGATGTCCGACAGGGACGAGAAGCCGACCGACTTGCGCTGCAGCTTGCGCCAGATCGAATAGGGCGTTTTCTGCCGGCCATAGACATTGGCCTTCAGGCCCGCCTCGGACAGCACGCGCTCGACTTCGTCCGCTACCCCTTCGATGGCGCGGCCGTGCTCCAGCTTCAGCGCCTCCAGCCGCCGCTCGATGGCGGTCTTGGCGGTCGGGTTCAGGTGGGTGAAGGCCAGCTCTTCCAGCTCGGAGGCGATGGAATGGATGCCGATCGAACGGCCCAGCGGCGCATAGACTTCCAGCGTTTCGCGGCTGATCCGCTCGCGCTTCTCCGGCTTCACATACTGAAGCGTGCGCATGTTGTGCAGGCGGTCGGCCAGCTTGACCAGCAACACCCGCACGTCGCGACTGATGGCCAGGATGAACTTGCGCAGGTTTTCGGCCTGTCGCGTGTGCTCGGCCTGAAGCTCCAGCCGGCTCAGCTTGGTCACGCCCTCTACCAGGACCGCGACCTCCTCGCCGAACATGCCGGCGATGTCGTCGCGCGTCGCCGAGGTGTCCTCGACCACGTCGTGCAGCAGGGCGGTGACGATGGTGGCGGTGTCGAGCTTGTAGTCGGTCAGAATCCCCGCGACCTGGATCGGGTGCGCGAAATAGGGATCGCCCGAGGCCCGCAGCTGCGAGCCGTGCATCTTCATCGCATAGACATAGGCGCGGTTCAGGAGCGCTTCGTCGGCGGTCGGGTCATAGGCCTTTACGGCCTCGATCAGCTCGAACTGGCGCAGGATCGGCGCGCGCTTTACCGGCGCCGCCGGATCGGACGCGGCCGATTTCGGGTCGTTTTTGTTTGCAGCTTGGGGCGCCGGCGGAACCGTTTCGGTCCGCGCCGGCAGGATAGTGACGCCAGGGGCTCCCTCGGGCGTCAGTACCGCTCCTCCTGACCGCCGTCGCGGTCGCTTTGCAGGGCGCGGATCAGTTCCGCCTCGGCCATGTTCATGTGCTGCGGCGCGGCCAGCAGGGCGACCGTTTCCGCCTCGTCCTCGGCTTCCGTACGCTCATCGACACGTTGCAGCGTGGTGATGATGGTTTCGCGCAGTTCGTCCGGCACGACAGTGTCGTCGGCGATCTCGCGCAGGGCCACGACGGGGTTCTTGTCGTTGTCGCGGTCGATCGTCAGGGCGGAGCCGTTGGCGATGCTGCGGGCGCGGTGGCCGGCAATCAGCACCAGACCAAAGCGGTTCGGAACCTTCTCGATGCAGTCTTCGACGGTGACGCGGGCCATGAAATTCCTCGAACGCGGGGGAGAACCGCGTCAAATACAGATGGGGACTGACTTTTGCAACGCCACAGGGGCGAAAGTGCGGCGTCAGTCGGTTCGACGCGCCAGAGGATAGGCGATGATCAGCACCAGATCGTCCTCACCCACCTGTTGGATGCCGACATTGCCGCCGTCATACAGATAGGCCGTATCGCCGGCCTTCATCCGGGTCGTGACACCGTCCGTGGTCACGTCCCCCTCTCCGCTGACGACATGATAGACCTCGTCGTGGGCGATGACATGCAGACCGATGGAAGATCCCGGATGCATGACGCGCTTCCTGAACTCCATCGACCGGTTCGGCGCTAGGCCAGAAATCCGGTAGGCGGTGCTCATCCCCGTTCCGTTATGCGGCGGCGGCTGGCGCACGATCGTGTCCGCCTCATGGATCACCAGGCCGACGCCGGCTGGCGGTGAGGCGGGCGCAGGATGCGATTCCTGCATCGCTCCGGCAGTGAGCAGGACGGCCAGCGAAAGAATGAGCATCAAATGTCTCCCGGTGTCAGGGCCGAGATCAGCTCACGAACGATCGACTACTTCAAGGGATGGGCGTCGCGACCGACCGACGCGGTCTCCACCAGTTCGCTCGCCGTCCCGCCCTGCGTCGGATGCAGCCAGAGCGGCGCGATCTCGACGATAGGCCCCATGACGAACCGTCGCTCGGCTGCGCGGGGATGGGGCAGGATCAGCCCGTCCAGATCGCCGCTCAGCCGCCCATAGGCGACCAGGTCCAGATCCAGCGTCCGCGGCGCATTGCGAACTGACCGCTCGCGACCGAAGGCGTCCTCGATCCGTCCCAGCGCAGCCATCAGTTCGTGCGGATCATGGTCGGTGCGCACCATCACGACACCATTCAGAAAGGGCGGGTCCTGCGGATCGGGCCACGCCAGGGACGACCACCACGACGACCGCGCCACGACATCGATCCCCTCGCATCGAAATCGCGCCAGCGCCGCTTCCAGCGCTTCGCGGCATGAGGACCATGCCCCCTTGTCATTGCAGCCCAGCGCCACGATGACTGCATCATTCAGGTCGAACCCGTCATCGATTCCGACATCGAAGCCGAGCGCGGCCGCGCAGTCCGATTTTTCATCTCTTTCGACGGCATCGACCATGTTTCATTCCACCGACCGGCTGGCGATCTTTATCGACGGGTCAAATCTGTATTCCGCCGCGCGCGCCTTGCAGCACGACATGGACTTTCGGCGGATGCTGGACTGGTTCCGCGAGAAATCGATCCTGACACGGGCATATTACTACACGGCCGTGGTCGAGGGCGAAGAATTCTCGCCGGTGAAGCCCCTGGTGGACTGGCTGGACTACAACGGCTTTTCGGTCGTTACCAAGCCGGTGAAGCGTTTTACCGACGGCCAGGGCCACAGCCGGATCAAAGGCAATATGGACATCGAGATCGCGGTGGACATGCTGGAACTCGCTCCGCACATCGACCACGCGGTGCTGTTCTCCGGCGACGGCGACTTCCGACGGGTGGTGCAGGCGGTTCAGGCGAAGGGCGTACGCGTCACCGTCATCTCGACCCAGAAGACCCAGCCGCCGCACATCGCCGACGAACTGCGCCGTCAAGCCGACGCCTTCCTCGATCTGAACGATCTGATGGCCGAGTTCGGCCGTCCGAAGGGGCCCCAGTGATGCTGACGCCCGAGCCGCCCCGCGACTGTCCGCTGTGCCCGCGCCTGGTCGCCTATCGCCAGGAGAATGCGCGCCAGAACCCCGACTGGTGGAACGGTCCCGCCGCCTCGTTCGGCGATACGAACGCGCGTCTTCTGATCGCCGGCCTCGCGCCCGGCCGCACCGGCGCCAACCGCACCGGCCGCCCCTTCACGGGCGACCATGCCGGCTGGCTGCTGTACGACACGCTGAAGAAGACGGGCTTCGCGCACGGTCATTATGATCCAAACGGCGACGACGACCTGACGCTGACGGACTGCATAATCACCAACGCCGTTCGCTGCGCCCCGCCCGGCAACAAGCCGCTGCCGATCGAGGAAACCACATGCCGGCCGTTCCTGATCGACCGGCTGGCCCTGCTGCCCAATCTGAAGGTGATCGTGACCCTGGGCGACGTGTCACGCCGCAATATCCTCAAGGCGTTCGGCCGTCCCGCCTCCGCTATGCCCGCAGGCCATGGCGCCCAGGGCGAGGCCGGCGGCTATGTGATCCTGAACAGCTATCACTGCTCACGCCTGAACACGAACACCGGCCGCCTGACGCCCCAGATGTTCGAGGACATCTTCGCGCGGGTCCGCGCACTGATCGACGCTTAAGGCTCAGCCCTTGTCGCGCATCAGCCGGGCCTTGTCGCGCTGCCAGTCGCGTTCGGCCGAGGCCTCGCGCTTGTCATGCAGCTTCTTGCCCTTGGCCAAGGCGATCTCCAGCTTCGCCTTGCCTGCGTCATTCAGATAGAGCTTCAGCGGAATGATCGTCTGGCCGTCGCGCTGAACGGCGCCGATCAGCCGGTCGATCTGCTTGCGATGCAGCAGCAGTTTCCGCGGCCGACGCGGCTCGTGGTTGAAGCGATTGGCCTGTTTGTACGGCGGGATGTCGGCGTTGATCAGGACGATCTCACGCCCCTCCACCGCCGCATAGCTTTCGGCGATATTGGCGCGTCCGTCGCGCAGCGCCTTGATCTCGGTGCCCAGCAACTGGATCCCCGCCTCGATATTCTCCTCAAGGAAATAGTCGAACCTGGCGCGGCGGTTCTCGGCGATGACCTTGGATTTGGACTGGGGTTGCGGCGCCATCAGCCGACGCCCGCGTCCGCCATGGCGCGGTCGATGATCGGCTTGACCGCTTCCGACGTCGGCGACAGCGGCAGGCGCGCCTCCTCGCTGCACAGGCCCAACCGAGCCAAAGCATATTTGGTCGGCGCCGGCGAGTTGTCGAGGAACAGCGCCTTGCACAGGCCGATCAGCCGGTCCTGCCAGTCGCGAGCGGTGGCGTAATCGCCCGCCGCGGCCGCATTGTGCAGGGCGACCATGGCTTCGGGCGCGACATTGGACGCTACGGAGATCAGACCGACCCCGCCCGTGGCGTGATAACCCAGATAGCTCGGGTCATCGCCCGAGATCAGGTCGAACTGGCCGCCGATATTGGTCCGCATCCAACTGACGCGGCTCATGTCGCCAGTGGCGTCCTTGATGCCGACGATGTTCGGATGGACCGCCAGCCGCGCCACCGTCTCATTAGACAGGTCGGCCCCGGTGCGCCCCGGCACATTGTAAAGCAGGATCGGCAGTTGGACCGCGTCGGCGATGGCCTCGAAATGCGCCGCCATGCCCGCCTGCGACGGGCGGATGTAATAGGGGGTGACGATCAACGCACCGTCCGCACCCACCGTCTTGGCGTGACGGGTCAGGTCGATCGCTTCTTTCGTATAGGGCGATCCCGTACCGGCGATTACCGCGACGCGTCCTGCCGTCAGCCGCACGCACAGTTCGATCACGTGCTTTTGCTCGTCCAGGTCCATGCTGGCGCCCTCGCCCGTCGTGCCCATCGGCACGACGCCATGGACCCCTGCGGCGATCTGGCGCTCCAGCAATTTGGCGAATGCGGCTTCGTCCACGTTTCCGTCACGAAGTGGTGTGATCAGGGCGGTGATCACGCCCTTGAACAAGGGGGCGGTCATGAGACTAAACTTGGCCTGCGTGGGGAGGGACGATGGACGGATGTTCATCGCCTTTGCAATGAGCGCGGGACGTTAGGTCGCCAGCGGCTTCGCCGCAACCGGATTGAATGAGAACAGGACAGATCATGATAGCGACCAGTCTGGCGGCGGCCCTCGCCGTTCTTGCGCCGAACCCGCAGGACGTCCTGCCGACCCAGCCTGTTCCCTACGCCTCGGCGTCGTCGTCCGTGCCCGGCTATTCCGCCACCTATCAGGGCCGCGTGCTGAACGATCAGGATACGGCTCTGTTTCGCCAGGGTCTGGCGGCGGCGCGCGCCCGCGACGTCTTCGGCGCCCAGTCCGCCATGTCCCAGATCAGGGACGCCTCGGCGCGCAAACTGGTCGAATGGGCGCTGATCGACACTTCCGGTGAGCAATTATCATACGCTGACCTGGCGCGAGGTCAGAACGATCTGGCGAACTGGCCGCGCGGCGAATCACGCCGCGCCGCCGCCGAAAAGGTGCTGGACCGTTCCGGCATGGGCGCCGATGCGGCCCTGTCGCTGATGTCCGACGGCAAGCCTACGACGGTGGAAGGCGCCATCGCCTATGCCTCTGCGCTTGAGCAACGCGGCCGTCAGGACGAGGCCCGCGCCCTGGTTCGCGATTGGTGGCGCACCCGCTCGTTCGACGACGCGCCCCAGTCGCGCATCCTCGGCCAGTGGGGATCCTGGCTGACGCCCGCCGATCACGAGGCGCGGCTGAACATGCTGCTGCTTGGCCCGCACGGTCCGGCGACGCGCAGCATGGTCAATCTGGTGTCGCCCGACCGCGCCGCCATCGCCAACACGGTCATGACATTGCGTTCGGCCTACAGCCCCGACGCCGTCATCGCCAATCTGACGCCCGCCCAGGCGGCCGATCCTGCCGTCGTTCTGGAACGCGTCCGCCTCCTGCGGTCGCAGAACCGCCAGGCCGAAGGGTTCGCCCTGCTGGCCAACCTGCCGCCCGCCCCCGCCCACACGGCGGGCGACAACACCCTGTGGAGCGAGCGTCGCAACTATTTCCTCGACGCGCTGCAGCAAGGCAACTGGCGCGCGGCCTATGACGCCATGAACGGCCACGGCTTCACCTCGGGCGACCGAATGGTGGATGCCGAGTTCTTCGCCGGCTGGGTCGCCCTGACCAAGCTGAACCAACCCGAGGTCGCCGCTCGCCACTTTGAGGCCCTGCGCACCGCCTCCTCCACCCCGATCACGCAGGGCCGCGCCTATTACTGGCTGGGTCGGGCCGCCGAGGCGCGCGGCGAGCGCGACGCCGCTCTCGCCTATTATCGCAATGGCGCCCAGCACTGGCAGACCTTCTATGGTCAGCTGGCGGCCGAGAAGGCGGGCATGACCACGCTGCAATTGCCGGGTGAACCGGTACCGTCGCAGTCGGACATCGCCCGCTTCGAAAGCAATGAGATCGTCCGCGCCACGCGCATCTTGGGCGAAACCGGCGAAACCAGCCTGCTGCGCGTCTTCGCCTATCAGCTCGACAACGATCTGCCGACGATCAACGACCTGGCCCTGCTGATGGACCTGTCACGCGGCTATGGCGAAGGCTTCACCGCCATGATGGTCGGTCGCGCCGCCAGCCAGCGCGGCTTCGTCATGCCCGAGCGCATGTATCCCATCCGCGTCCCGCCCCAGGTCGCCGGCGCCGCCCCTCTGGAGTTCACCCAGGCCATCACCCGCCAGGAATCCAGCTTCGACCCCCGCGCCCGTTCCGGCGCCGACGCGCGGGGCATGATGCAGTTCCTGCCGTCCACTGCATCGGGCGTCGCTCGCCGCCTGGGCATGGGCTATTCGGCCGACCAACTCTGGGATCCCGACTACAACATGACCCTGGGCAGCTATCACCTGGGTGAGCTGATGGCCGCCAACAACGGCTCCATGCTGTTGGCGACGGTCGGCTACAACGCCGGGCCGGCGCGTCCGAGTCAGTGGATCGCCCGCTGCGGCGACCCGCGCGGCGATGCGGTCAAGACCATCGACTTCATCGAGTGCGCGCCCTTCACGGAGACGCGCAACTATATGATGCGGGTGATGGAAAACATGGCCGTCTACAAGGCGCGGCTGAATGGCGGCACGGCGCCGTTGACGCCGTCGGCCGACATCGCGCGCGGTTCAGCGGCCGGCGCGCGGCCCTATATCGCCTACTGAGCCCGGTGGGCCGCCAGCAGCGGTCCGTTCGGTCCCTCGATCCAGCCGCCGTCCAACCCGAATACCTGACGAAGGACAGCGGGTGCCAGCGCCTCCATGGGCACGGCGTCGGCGACCACTCGGCCCTGGTCCAGCACCACGACGCGGTCCGCCACCGTGGCCGCCAAAGTCAGGTCGTGAAGGCTGACCAGAACCCCTGCCCCGCCGTCGGCGCGCGCCCTCAGCCGTTCCAGCACCAGCCGCTGAGCATCCGGGTCCAGCCCCGCAATCGGCTCATCGGCCAAAAGCAGCGGCGCATCGACCACCAGGGCTCGCGCCAACAGCACACGCGCCCGTTCTCCACCCGACATCTCCGCCACGCCGCGATCCGCCAGATGACCGGCGCCCACCTCGTCCAGCGCGGCTCCGGCCCGCGCCAAGGCTTCGGCGCCCGACAGGAATGGCGCGCCCAGCGCCGCCACCTCGACCGCCGGCAGGTTCCAGGCGATCCGCCGTTCCTGCGGCAGATAGGCCGCTCGTTCCGCCCGCTGACGATGGGACAGGTCTGTGATCTGCGTCCCGCCCAGCCTGACCTCACCGCCGGTGGTCGCCAGCAGGCCGGCGGCCGCACGAATGGCGCTGCTCTTGCCCGCCCCGTTCGGCCCGCACAGGGCGACGATCTCGCCGGCCGAAACCGACAGATCGACCCCATTCAGAACCACAGCCTTGCCGAGCCGCGCCTGAACCTTCTCCAGCGACAAAAGGCTCACAGCCGCCACTCCCGCGCCGCCCGCCAAGCGATCAGGGCGAACAGCGGCGCCCCGATCAAGGCCGTGAATACACCCAGCTTCAGCTCCTGATCCGTAGGCGTCAGGCGCGCCAACAGGTCCGCGACGACCAGCATCAACCCGCCCGCCAGCGCCGAGGGCGCCAATATCCGCTTCGCGTCACCCCGCACCGCCGTCCGCACCAGATGCGGCGCGGCCAGACCCACGAAGCCGATGACGCCCGCCACCGCCACCGCCGCCCCTGTGGCCACCGCCGCCGCGATCAGGGCGAACACCCGAATTCGCCCCATGTTCAGGCCCGACGCCGCCGCGCCCTCGTCGCCCAAGGTCAGCATCCGCAAGCCCGAACCAGACAGACCGGCGAACACTGCCGCGACGATCACTGCGGGCGTCACCCAGGCCACGTCGATCCAGCTCCGGTTCTGCACCGATCCCAAGAGCCACGACATCACCTCCGCCGAGGCGATCGGCGACGGCGACAGGTTGAAGATCAAGGCGGTCGCCGCGCCCGCGAAACTGGACAGCGCCACCCCGAACAGGATCAGCGCCTCGGGCGCCCGCATGGCCTTGGACGCCGCGATCAACAGCCCCCCAGCCAGCGCCGCGCCCGCCAGCGCCGAAACCTCGACCAGTCCCGGCACGGCCGCAGCGCCCAGCACGATGGCCAACGCCGCGCCCAGGGCCGCCGTCGCCGACACCCCCAGCACGCCCGGATCGGCCAGCGGATTGCGCAACAGTCCCTGCATGACCGCGCCCGCGAGTCCAAGGGCCGCGCCGACGACCAGGGCGCAGACCGCGCGCGGCGCCCGCACCTGCCACAGCACTTCAGCCGGCCCAGACGTCGGATCGCCGAACGCAGCGGCATATTGCGCGCCGCTGAACGCCGTCTCGCCCGCCAGGATCGCCAGCGCCAAGGCCGCCACGATCAGCAGACCCAGGATCAGGCAAAGTCGCACCGTCCCCGTCACGGCCGCCCCTCAGCCATCATCGCCACCGCATCGGCCGCGAACCACGCCGGACAGGTCAGGCTCGCCGCCGGCAATAGCGCCGCCGTCCGCCCCTTGGCCGCCCGGCGAACAACCGGATGCCGGCCGGGACCGCGCAGGTCGGCCCGCAACTGATCGAAGAAGCCCAGAATGAACCGCGCCGGCGGGTTCAGGGCGATCTGCTCCACACTGACGGCGCCGAAACCGGGCGCCGTGGTCAGATTGCGAAATCCAGCCGCGTGCATCATCGCATCCATCAGCGTGCCCGGCCCGGAGGTGAAGCCCCCCGAGGTCAGATAGACCGCACCCGGCGCCTTCGTCGTCTGGCGATCCGGCGCCGCCCGCGCCAGCTTGGCGTCCATCCGCTGCTCCAGCCGGCGTCCCCGCTCGACCTCGCCCAGATCGCGCGCCGTCGTGCGGATGTTCTGGCGAACGCCCTCCAAATCGACGGCGTCATTGATGGAGATCACCTTGACCCCGCGCTGTTCTAGCGCCGTCAACAGCCTCGGTTCGCCGCCCCAGTAGCGCACCACCACATCGGGCCTGAAGCCCACCGCCGCCTCCAGCGTGGGCCTCAACCGCCTATGCCCGGCCGCCTCGCGCCGCAGCCAGGCATCAGGATCGTCGGCGCGGGGCGACAGCGCCAGTTCCGCATCCGGTGCAAGCGCCAGAACATATTGATCCGCACACTGATCGAGCGCCATCACCCGCAACGGTTTTGCCTGAGCCACGCCTGCGCCGGCGATCAAGATCAGGGCCGTGAACGCCACAAGACTGCGCTTCATGGTCGAGGCAAACCGGCGAACAGGGCGTCCAGCATCGTGTCAACCAAGGTCTGACGATCCGCCCACGGAAAATACGGCTTGGTGATCATCAACGACACCACCCCGTGCGCCGTCGCCCATATGGCCTGGGCTAAGACGCTGGGATCGCCTTTCAGGTCGCCGGCCGTCACCGCGTCAGCCACCGACGCTTCCAGCGTCGTGAACAGACCGCCGCCCAGTTCGCGCGCCATATCTTGGGCGCCCTCGCGCGCCTCGACCGGCCGCGTCAGATAGATCAGGCGATAGGCGTTGGGATGGGCGAAACCGAAATCGACGTAGCCTTCGATCATCCGACGCAACCGGCGTATCGGCGGGGCATCCTCGTCCGCCACAGCCGCATTGGCCGCGATCAGGCGCGAAAAGGCGTCGCGGCAGATCTCCTGCAGGATCGCGCCCTTGTCGGGGAAATGCATGTAGAGCGCCGTGGACGACAGGCCAACCTCGTCCGCGATCTTGCGAATCGTCGCGCCCTCATAGCCGTGCTCGACGAAGATGCGCTCCGCCGCCGTCAGGATTTCGCCGCGTCGCGAATGGCCTTCGCCCTTGGGCTTTCGGGTCGTGCGCGAAGAGTTCGAAACGTCAGACAAGCGGCTGCTCCGGGTAAGGCGCCTTGAATAGCGACAATCCGTCCCAGACGCCAACCAGCTTGCCGAACGCGGTTGTTTCAAATAGCGATTAACGGTTGTGGAGATGCGGGGGGCGGCGACATGGAGGTCTGGACACATCCGGGGATCACGCCTCGCAGGAATGGCGCCGCGCGCCGCATGCCCAGCGGTTTTCAGATCACGGCGATGATCTTGCTGGCCTTGGGCTCCGCTGCCGCCCTGGTCCGCTGGCCTCAAGCCGCCTTCCTGGCGCTGCTTGTTCTGTTCCAGGCCGCCTTCGTCGTCTCGGCGATCTGGAAGACCGTCGTCGCGATCGCCAGCCTGCGCCGACCAAAGCCCTGCGCTCGACCTATCGTATGGCCACGCTACACCATCTTGGCGGCGCTGCATGACGAGGCGGCGGTGACGCCGCAACTGATCGCAAACCTGGCCCGCATCGACTATCCGCCCGATCGGATCGAAGCCTTCATCGTCCTGGAGACGCACGACCACGCCACACTCGCCGTTGCACAGGCCACGCCGCGCCCGTTCTGGATCAAGATTGTGGTCGTCCCGCCCGGCTCGCCCCTGACGAAGCCCCGCGCACTGAACCACGCCCTGAGACAGGCTGCGGGCGATCTGGTCACCATCTACGACGCGGAGGACCGACCGCATCCGCAACAATTGCGCCAGGCGGCGGCGCGCTTCGTCGCTCAACCCCGGCTGGGATGCCTCCAGGCGCCGCTGCGCATCCGCCCCTCGGGTCGGCCCGGCTCCGCCTTCCTGGATCGACAGTTCGCCTTCGAATACGCTGCCTTGTTTGAGGTGACGCTGCCGGGCATGGCGCGGCTGGGCCTGCCCTTCCCTTTGGGCGGCACCAGCAACCACATCCGAATGACCGCCCTGCGCGCCGCTGGCGGCTGGGACGCGCACAATGTGACCGAGGACGCCGACCTCGGCTTTCGGCTCTGGTCGCTGGGCTGGAAGCTGGACGTTATCGACTGCCCGACCTGGGAGACCCCGCCCGGCGCTTTGGACCGTTGGCTGCCTCAGCGGACCCGGTGGCTGAAGGGCTATATGCAGACCTGGGGCGTCCACACCCGACGACCGCTTGGCCTGGGGCGACGCGGACTGCTGTCGCTGGTCATGACGCTGGGCGCAGGCATCCTGTCGGCCGCGGCCCATGCCCCGACCCTGGCCTGGCTCGCTTCGGCGCTAATGGTCGGGCTCCACGCCGGGATCGCGCCGGCGACGCCCGCAGGGTCTCTAGGCGTCCTGGCCCTGGGCGTAATTGCCGCCTGGATGGGTTACGCCGTCGGCGCCAAGCGCGCGGGACTGGACTATCGTCTCGGCGACATGTTGGCCGCCCCCGCCTACTGGTCCCTGCTCAGCCTGGCCTTCGTCCACGCCGCCTGGCGCTTGGTCGTCGAGCCTCACGTCTGGGACAAGACCCCGCACGACGGCGAAGTCCATGCGCCGGAATTGACCGTCGTGGCGCAGGAGTCTGGACGCGAGGCCGCCTGAGCGCCTATCAGCCCGACGATGGCGCCCGTCCTTTCAAAAACTCCCGAAACGCTCGTGACCTCCGGCTGGTCCGACTACGCCCTGCTGGATTCCGGCGACGGCAAGAAGCTGGAACGCTACGGCCGTTACACTGTGGTCAGGCCCGAACCGCAATGTTTCTGGTCCCCGCGCGATCCAGCGGCCTTCGAAAACGCCACAGCGACCTTCGACCCCCAGCAGGAGGAGGAAGATTCCGGCCGCTGGAAGTTCGACCAACACGGCCCCATCGACGCCTTCCCTCTGAAATGGCGCGACGTGAAGTTCACCGGCCGCTTTACCCCCTTCCGCCACCTGGCCTTCTTCCCTGAACAGGCCGCCAACTGGGAATGGCTGGACAATCGCGTGCGCGACTTCGAGCGCACAGCCGGCCGGGCGCCGAAGATCCTGAACCTCTTCGGCTACACCGGCGTCGCCAGCCTGGCCGCCGCCGCAGCCGGCGCCGAGGTCACCCACGTCGACGCCTCCAAGAAGTCGGTCGCCTACGCCCGCGAGAACGCCGAACAGTCGGGCCTGGCCCAGCATCCGATCCGCTGGATCGTCGAGGACGCGCGCAAATACGTCGCCCGCGAGGTTCGGCGCGGATCGAAATATGACGGCATCATTCTGGACCCGCCCAAATACGGTCGCGGCCCGACGGGCGAAGTCTGGCGCCTGTTCGAGGACATGCCGGCCCTGTTGAAGGATTGCGTCGCCCTGTTGGCCGACGACGCCGACTTCCTGTTGCTGAACGCCTATGCGGCGCGCGTTTCGGGCCTGTCCCTGGCGCACCTGATGGTCGAGGCGACTGAAGGTCGAGGCGGCCGGATCGACTGGGGCGAATTGGCCTTGTCGGAAGACGGCCCGGACGCCCGCGCCATCGGCCTGTCCTTCTTCGCGCGGTGGAGCAAATGAGCGCCCAAGACGCCTATCGCGTCATCACCTCCCTGACCAACGACACGGTCAAGGGCGTCCGCGCCCTGCACATGCGCAAGGAACGCGATCTGACCGGGACCTTCCTGGCCGAGGGTCTGAAGTTCATCGGCGAGGCGCTGGACCAGGGCCGCTCGCCCAAAATGCTGCTGGTCGGCGAAGACGCCCGCCCCCACCCCCTGCTGGACCGCGCCAAGTCCGAAACGATCAAGGCCGGCGGCGACATCGTCGTCGTCACCCACGCCATCCTGGAAAAGATCAGCCGCCGCGACAATCCGCAGACCGTGCTCGGCGTGTTCGAACAGGCCTATGCCCCTCTGGACAGCCTTAACCCCGCCTCCGCCCCCTGCTGGGTCGCGCTTGAGCAGGTGCGCGATCCGGGCAATCTGGGCACCATTATCCGCACGGCGGACGCGGCCGGTTGCGGCGGGGTCATCCTGATCGGCGACTGCGTCGATCCCTATTCGGTCGAGGCCGTGCGCGCCACGATGGGCTCGGTCTTCGCCGTCTCGATCACCAAGACCACGCCCGAGGCCTTCCTGGCCTGGCGTCAGACTTGGCCCGGCAGCGTCGTCGGCACCCGCCTGGACGCCAAGGTCAGCCACCGCTCGGCGGTCATGAAACAGCCGTCGCTGATCCTGATGGGCAATGAACAGGCCGGCCTGACCGATGATCTGGCGGCCGCGTGCGACGTCAACGTCAAGATCCCGATGCGCGGCCGGGCCGACAGCCTGAACCTGGCCATAGCCACCGGCATCATGGTCTATGCCGCGACCGACGAAACCTAGCGTTTCTCTTCGGGCGCCACACGCCCCATGCCCCACAGGGCGACGATGGTGACCAGGGCCGAAATCACCAGATAGCCGCCCACGGCCCCCGGCCCGAACCGCTCCGCCAGCTTCAGCGCGATATAGGGCGCCAGCGACGCCCCCAGAATGCCCGCCAGATTGAAGGCCATAGACGCGCCGGTATAGCGCACCGCTGTCGGGAACGGCCGCGCCATGGCCGCGCCGATGGGGCCATAGGTGCAGCCCATCAGGGCGAACCCCAGCGCAAAGAAGATCAGCAAGCCGGTCAGCCCGCCTCCGAACAAAGACGCGAACAAAAAGCCGAACAGGCCGATCCCCACCGACGACCAGATCAGCACCTTCACCTGACCGTATCGGTCGGCCAGCAGCGCCGTCACCGGAATGCATGCGGCGAAGAACAGCACGCCGATCAACTGGATCGGCAGAACATCGGCCCGCGCCAGCCCCATCCCCGTCGTCGCCCAGCCAAGGGCGAACACCGTCATCAGATAGAACAGGGTGAAGGTCGTCACTCCGCTGAACGTGCCCAGCACCAGCGCGGCCTTGTGATGGGCGAACAGGGTCACGGCCGGCGCCTTGACCCGCTCGTCGCGATCCACGGCCTTCTGGAACTCGGGCGTCTCGGTGATCTTCAGTCGCACCCACAGACCCACGAACACCAGGATGGCGCTGGCCAGGAACGGAATGCGCCAGCCCCAGGCCTCGAATGCGCTCTCGCTCATGGTCGAGGTCAGGACGATGAAGGATGTCGTCGACAGGATGAAGCCAATAGGCGCGCCCAACTGGGGGAACATGCCGAACCAGGCCTTCTTTCCCGGCGGCGCATTCTCGGTCGCCAGCAACACGGCCCCGCCCCATTCGCCACCCAGGCCCAACCCCTGGCCGAACCGGCACAAGGCGAGCAGCAGGGGCGCCAACAGACCGACCTGCTGGTGCGTCGGCAACAGGCCGATCGCCACGGTCGACAGGCCCATGGTCATCAGGGCCACGACCAACGTCGCCTTGCGCCCGACCCGGTCCCCGAAATGCCCGAAGGCCAGGGCCCCGATGGGCCGCGCGAAGAAGGCGATGGAGAAGGTGGCGAACGACGACAACAGCGCCGTGCCCGGATCTTCGCCGGGGAAGAACAGCACCGGAAACACCAGCACGGCGGCGGTGGCGTAGATGTAGAAGTCGAAGAACTCGATCGTCGTGCCGATAAGGCTGGCGAACAGCACGCGACCGGTGGAGTTCTTCGGCAGGACGGCGTCGGACATCGTAGGCTCCCAGTTGCCCTCAGCGATGCCCGTTTCCCTGCCGTCGCGTCAAGGCGATCAGGTCCCGCGCGGCTTCACCCGGTTCGTCGGTTGCGCCTCGGCCGGGTTCTCGGGCCAGGGGTGACGTGGATAGCGCCCCCGCATCTCGGCCCGCACCGCCGCCCAGGAACCGGCCCAGAAGCGCGGCAAGTCCTTCGTCACCTGCACGGGCCGTCGCGCCGGCGACAGCAGGGCCAGGGTCAACGGCACGCCACCGACGGTCGGATGCGTCTTCACGCCGAACAGCTCCTGCACGCGAATGTCGACGCGCGGCCCGCCCTCGGCGCCGTAATCGATGGCGGCCGACCCCAGCGGCGTGACCAGACGCGTGGGCGCGAGTTCGTCCAGACGCCTTTGCAAATCCCAAGAGATCAGTCCGCGTAGAGCCTCAGCCAGCCGACCGTCAGCTATCTCCTGCAGCGACTTGGCCCCTTCCAGCAAGGGCCACAGCCAGTCCTCGCGCGCCGCCAGCAAAGCCGCGTCCGAAACATCGGGCCAGACTGGGTCGCGATCATGCAGAAAGGCCAGCCGTGCGCGCAGACCAGACGCCTGCTCGCCCCATTTCAGCGCGCCCAGCCCGTCCGCCTCGACCTCGGCTCGAAGGGCGGTGGTCAAGGTCTTCGCATCCGGCGCGCCCACGATCTTTTCATCCAGCACGATGGCCCCGATGCGCCGCGACCGGCGGATCACCGAACGCCCCGACGGCTCGCGCACCAGCCGGTCCTCGACCGAGATCAGCCGCGCCAGGTCGGTCTCGATCCGATCTGCATCCAGCGCCGCCGCCAGTCGCACCCGGTCGCGCGCGTCGCCGCCACCCAGTTCCGCCACCGCCAGCCAGGGTTCCCGTGCCAGGTGATCCGTCGCCTCCAGCACCGCCCCGCGTCCGCTGGCCAGCAACAGTTCGCCCGCCTTGCCCCGCGCCCTGGCGATCCGCTCGGGAAAGGCCTCGGCCAGCAGCAGCCCCGGATCGATCCTCTGGCCCGCCCCACCGCCCGCCGCGCGCGCCCAACGATCCGCCAGCTTCATCGCGTCGCGCGCTCTTTGTGACCGATCCCGCTCCAGCCCGATCAGCCGATCCGCCAGATCCACGCCCGATCCGCCCAAGCCCGGCTCGCTCAGCACCGCCGCGATCCGCGCGCCCGTCATCGCATCGCCCCCGTCCGACGCCACGGCCACCATATGGGCCAGCCTCGGCGACAGCGGAATCCGCGTCAGCCGCAGCCCATGTTTCGACAGCCCCCCGTCCGCATCCAGCGCCCCCAGTCGCATCAGCACCTTGCGCGCTTCGGCCATGGCCCCGGCCGGCGGCGGGTCCAGCAGCGCCAGCCCCTCGACCGACCGCGCGCCCCATCGCGCCAGGTCCAGCGCCAGGCCGGTCAGGTCCGCCTCCTGGATTTCCGGGCGCTGATGCGGGACCAGACCGCGCGTCTGTTCCTCGTCCCACAGGCGATAGCAGACGCCCGGCTCGGTGCGTCCGGCGCGGCCGCGTCTTTGTTCGGCCGAGGAGCGACTGACTTTGACCGTCGCCAGCCGGGTCAGGCCACTGGACGGCTCGAAGCGCGGAACCCGCGACAGGCCGCCGTCGATCACCACCCGCACGCCCTTGATGGTCAGGCTGGTTTCCGCAACCGCGGTCGCCAGCACCAGCTTGCGCCGTCCCGGCGTCGCCGGTTCGATGGCCCGGTCCTGCTCGGCCCGGTCCAGCCCGCCATACAGAGGCACGACATCGACGTTCGGCAGTCGCAGCCGGTCGTTTACGATCCGCGCGACCCGGTGGATCTCGCCCTGCCCCGGCAGGAAGACCAGCATCGACCCCGTCTGCTCGCCCAGCGCCGTCAGACAGGCCCGCGCCACGGCCTCTTCGAACCGTTCGGACGGATTGCGGCCCAGATACCGAGTCTCGACCGGCCAGGCCCGCCCCTCGGCCTCGATGACAGGCGCACCGTCAAGCAGTCGCGACACCCCCACCACATCCAGCGTCGCCGACATGACCAGCAAACGCAGATCTTCGCGCAACAGGCCTTGCGTCTCGCGCGCCAGCGCCAGCCCCAGGTCGGCGTCCAGGCTGCGTTCGTGAAACTCGTCGAACAGAACCGCTCCCACGCCCTCCAGACCCGGATCGTCCAGAATCATGCGCGTGAAGACGCCCTCGGTGATCACCTCGATCCGCGTCTTCGGCCCGATGCTGCTCTGCAACCGGGTGCGATACCCCACGGTCTCACCCGCCTGTTGGCCCAGCGTCCTGGCCATCCGGTCGGCCGCCGCCCGTGCGGCCAGGCGTCGCGGCTCCAGCACCAGCACCTTGCCCTCCAGCCAAGGCTGGTCGAGCAGGGCCAGGGGCACGACCGTCGTCTTGCCGGCCCCCGGCGGCGCGGCCAGCACCGCCGTATTGCTTTGCGACAGGACGGCTTTCAGCGGTTCCAGAACGGTGTGGATGGGCAGCATGCCCCGCCTCTAGCCCGATGCACACTGATCACGAAAGCGTCGTCACGCCTTAACCCCCTCGTCATGCGCGTTGCGCGCCGCCTCATCCGTCGCTAGCGTCCGCCCCAAGCAGCCGAGGGGCTGCATCAAACCGTGGGGGTATTTTATGTGGCGCGTTAAGTCGCTCGACGCGATCCTAGCCACGGCCGAGAAGAAATCGCTTCATCGGTCGCTTGGTCCTATTCAACTGACGCTTCTGGGGATCGGGGCCATTATCGGCACCGGGATCTTCGTCCTGACGGCTGCGGCTTCGCAAAAAGCCGGCCCGGGCATGATGGTCAGCTTCGTCATCGCCGGCGCCGTCTGCGCTGTCGCGGCGCTCTGTTATTCCGAACTGGCCGCTATGGCCCCGGTCTCGGGCTCGGCCTACACCTATACCTACGCCGTGATGGGCGAACTGCTGGCCTGGACGGTCGGCTGGGCGCTGATCCTGGAATATGCTGTCGCCGCCGCCGCCGTGTCGGTCGGCTGGTCCGGCTATGTCCTGGGGCTGATAGAACAGGGGCTGGGGTTCAACTTCCCTGACCTTCTGTCCGCCGGACCGACCTGGGCCATGAACGGCTTCATCCCCACGCCCGACTTCTCGGCGGGGATCGTCAACATCCCGGCCATCGTCGTGGCCCTGCTGGTCACCGGCCTGCTGATGCTTGGGACCACGGAATCGGCGCGCGTCAACGCCGTCCTTGTCCTGATCAAGGTCGCGGCCCTGACCGTCTTCATCGTCATCACCCTGCCGGTCATCAAGTCGGCCAACCTGTCGCCGTTCGCGCCCAACGGCCTGTTCGGCGCCTATTCGGGCATGGGCATCGTCGGCGCCGCCGCCTCGATCTTCTTCGCCTATGTCGGCTTCGACGCCGTTTCGACGGCGGCCGAAGAAACCAAGAACCCGCAACGCAACGTGCCGATCGGCCTGATCGGCTCGCTGGCCATCTGCACCATCTTCTATCTGCTGGTCGCCCTGGGTGCAGCTGGCGCCATCGGCGCCCAGCCGGTGCTCGGCGCGGCCGGCGAAGCCGTCCAACCCGGCTCGCCCGCCTTCGTCGCCGCCTGCGCCTTGCCGTCCAACAGCGAGGCGCTGGTCTGCTCCAACGAAGCCCTGGCCCACGTCCTGCGCGTGATCGGCCATCCGCAGATCGGCAACGCCCTGGGCACTGCTGCTCTCTTGGCCCTGCCCTCGGTCATCCTGATGATGATCTACGGCCAGACCCGCATCTTCTTCGTGATGGCGCGTGACGGCCTGCTGCCTGAAGGCCTGACCAAGATTCACCCCAAGTGGAAGACGCCCTATATCGTGACGGCCTGCACCGGCGTCGCGGTGGCTATCGCCGGCGCCCTGTTCCCTGTCGGTCAGCTTGCGGACATCTCGAACTCCGGCACCTTGTTCGCCTTCTTCATGGTGTCGCTGGCCGTGCTGATTCTTCGGGTCAAGGAACCGAACCGCAAGCGTCCGTTCCGCACGCCGCTGATCTGGGTTTTCGCGCCCCTGTCGGCCTTCGGCTGCGCCTTCCTGTTCTGGAACCTGCCGCACGACGCCAAGATGGTGCTGCCGATCTGGGGCGGCATCGGCCTGGTGATCTACTTCCTGTATGGCTATCGCAAGAGCCATCTGGGTCGCGGCCTGATCGAGGTCCACGAGACCGACAGCGACGCACCGCCGCCGCCCGTTCCGCCGATCCGCTAAACTAACGGCCTCAAGTAGCCCAAAGGGCGGTAGGCCAAAAAAGAAGAAAGGCCCCGGAGCGATCCGGGGCCTTTTTGCTTTGGTGCGGATGAGAGGACTCGAACCTCCACGCCTCTCGGCGCTAGAACCTAAATCTAGTGCGTCTACCAGTTCCGCCACATCCGCATGGGCAGGCCGTCGCCTCTAGAGGGTGACGGCGATCAGGGCAAGGGGCTCAGCGACGCCCGGCGACCAGTTCGTTGCGAATGGACCGCCCCAGCGGATCGCGCGCCAGCCAGGTATCGCCGATATCGGCCACGATCATCCGGCTGCAGAAGCGCGGCAGGATCTGACGCGGGCTGAAGCCGCTCAGGCAGATCTTGTCTCCCTCGGCCGACCAGCGCGCGCTCAGCCGCCGCCCGTCAGAGAACTGCGACGTATAGCGCCCGTCCGGCTCGAAATAATGCCTGACCCACTGTCCGTTCGGATAGTGGGAGACGATCGTGTTTCCAAACGCTTTGGACATGTCCGCCGACGCAGGCGAGGCCGCAAGGGCGCTGGCCATCGCCAATCCGCAGATCACCGCTCCCTGCTTCACACGCCTCTCCTGCGCCGTCTGCGAATGGACTATCGATGATACATAAGACGGCGCGAGCGCTGCGGTTCCTCAGCCGTTGCCGCGCCGTCCCGATTCGAACAGGAACCAGACGCGCTTCTCGCTCTCGTCGATCCAGTTCTCCAGCAGGCTGGCGGTGGCGATGTCGTTATGTTCGTCGCACAGATCGTGAACCTCGCGCATTCGGCCGATCAGTTCGCCGGTGTCATCGCGAAGCTCGGCCAGCATGTCGAGCGGATCGACATAGTCGGCGTCATTGTCCAACACGCGCGACTCCCTGGCGATCTGACCGATGGAACGCAGCGTCGTGCCCCCGATCTTGCGCGCCCGCTCGGCCATCGGATCGGTCATGGCCAGGATTTCCGCCGACTGCTCGTCCAGCATCAGGTGATAGTCGCGGAAATGCGGCCCCGACACGTGCCAGTGGAAGTTCTTGGTCTTGATGTAGAGGGCGAACGTATCGGCCAGCAGCGTGGTCAACGCGGCGGAAATATCGCGCGTCGCCTCCTCCGACAGGCTGGTCGGCGTTCTCAGCGGCGCCAGGCGTTTTTCACGGGCGGTGACCATCGTCGTTCTCCTCAGCAGCACTCTGCAGTCAAGCTAGGCAGCCGGGCGTCCGAACGGAAGCCCTGGTGCAGATCATAATGCTGAAGCTGTGAAGTGGTTCGGCGGCGCCGACCTTTGTCGGCCGATGGCTGGGGAACTAGGACTCGAACCTAGAATGACGGTACCAAAAACCGTAGTGTTACCATTACACCATTCCCCAGCAGGACCGGCGTTTCCGAAGCACTCTGTGCGGCGGAGGCGGTCAGATACGCCAAGCTGTTTTGGGATGCAACACCCTCTTTCAGGACTATTTTCACACGCCGCGAAGATGGGGTGAAATGGGCGCTTGCGGCCTCCTGAACCCATGGCTATAAGCCGCGTCCTCACTTCGGGGCGACGCCGCCAGGCCAGCCCCCACGGTCGGAGTGTGGCTCAGCCTGGTAGAGCACTGCGTTCGGGACGCAGGGGTCGGAGGTTCGAATCCTCTCACTCCGACCATCTTCTCTTTTCAAGACATCGACGACGCGACGGCGGGTTTTCACCCGCCGCGACGGCTGATCGCTTCAATCGTCGTTCGCCGCCGTCTCCATCGCCTGGCGCGCCACGGCGTTCAGATGCGCCCCCACCGATTCGATCGTCCGCAGCCCCAGCGCCTTGCGCCGTGCCAACAGGTCCGGC
Source organism: Brevundimonas sp. (assembly GCF_041648115.1). Taxonomy (GTDB): domain Bacteria; phylum Pseudomonadota; class Alphaproteobacteria; order Caulobacterales; family Caulobacteraceae; genus Brevundimonas. The sequence goes on along the minus strand of NZ_JBAZPR010000003.1, from coordinate 194,072 downwards.
GAGCCGGCGTCGTAATCGGCCATCAGCCGTCTCACGAAATCCCCGCACTGAACCTCGGCCAGTACCTGATCCATCGCCTCGCGCGACGCAGTGTTGATGATGCGCGGCCCGGTCAGGTAGGCGCCGTATTCTGCGGTGTTGGAAATCTTGGCGAAGGCCCCGGCGATGCCCCGTTCATACATCAGATCGGTCACCAGCTTGGTCTCGTAGAAACACTCGAACCAGGCCACTTCGGGCGGATAACCGGCGTCCACCAGCTTCATGAAGGCCGAATCGATCAGTTCGGCGATCCCCCCGCACAGCACCACCTGTTCCCCGAACAGGTCGCTCTCGCACTCGTCGCGCATCGTCGTTTCCAGGATGCCCTTGCGCCCGCACCCCAGCGCCGCTGCATAGGACAGGCCCAGGGCATGGGCGCCGCCTGTCGCGTCCTGATGCACTCCGAACAGGCAGAAAACCCCCTCCCCCGCCTCATACAGGTCGCGGATGCGCGGCCCGATCCCCTTGGGCGACGCCAGGATGACGTCCAGATCGGCGCGCGGCTGAACCAGGCCGAACCGCACCGACAGGCCGTGCGCGAACACCAGGGCCGCCCCCGGCCGCACGTTCGGCTCCAGCTCGTCGCGCCACAGATCGCGATGCGCCTCGTCCGAGGTCATGACGGCGATCACGTCGGCGCCTGCGGCGGCCTCGGCGGCCGTCATCACCTCGAACCCGTCCGCATGCGCAACCTCACGCGTTTTCGACCCCGCCTTGAGTCCCACGACGATGTGGGTCACGCCCGAATCGCGCAGGTTCAACGCATGGGTGCGTCCCTGGCTGCCGTAACCGATCATGGCGACGCGCTTGCCGCGAATGATCGAAAGGTCGCAGTCGCGGTCATGGAAGACGGGCAGCGGATTGGATAAGGTCTGGCTCATGGCCGTCTTCATAACCCCTTCCTCCGTCGTCGCCTTCTGGAAAGAGGCCGGTCCCGAAAAGTGGTTCGCCAAGGATGAGGCGTTCGACACCGACTTCCGCGACCATGGCCGCGCGGTCCACTGGGCGGCGGCGCGCCGCGAACTGGACGACTGGATGGCGACGCCGCAAGGCGCCCTGGCCCTGCTGATTATGCTGGATCAGTATCCCAGGAACAGTTTCCGCGGCACGGCGCATCAGTTCGCCACCGACCCCCTGGCCCTGATGTTCGCCAATCAGGCCGTGGCGCGCGACCTCCATCTTCAGGTCGAACCCGAGCTGAAGAACTTCCTCCTGCTGCCCTTCGAACACTCCGAACGGATCGAGGATCAGAACCGCTACATGACCCTGATCGCCGGCGACGAAGAGCTGGAGAAATGGGGCAAGCTCCACCGCGACATCATCGTCCGCTTCGGCCGCTTCCCCCACCGCAACGCCGCCTTGGGCCGCAAGACGACGACAGAGGAACAGGCCTTCCTCGACGAAGGCGGTTTCGGCGGCTGACCTCACCGTCTCCTCCTACAAGCGGTGGAGGAGCTTGAAGCCCCACAAGCGCCTCTCCCTCCCCTTCATGGGGAGGGACGATCGCGCAGCGATCCGGGTGGGGCCGTAAGAGCGGGCGAACCGCTTCACACGTCCCCACCCCGGCTACGCTCTGCTTCGCCGCCCCTCCCCATGAAGGGGAGGGAGAAACGCTCGCCAACCCGCACAATGACGCTGGTCCATTCGCAGCGAATCCAATCGCTTGCCGATTTATGTCCCCCTTCTCCCATCCCCCCGCCGAAACGGGCGTATTCTACACCCGTCCCGTCGCATGGAGGGCTCGCTTGGCCTGCGACCTTGCGGCGGCGGGAGCGGATGGAACGGGAGCGGGTCTGAAACGGCTCGCGCTGACATCGACTCATGGAGCGGTGTCGGAGGGTCGAGGGGGATACTCGATCGCACTCGGGACGGGGTTTCGCAGACCCTGCCGACCCGTCGCAGGCTTATGGGGTTAGGCGATAAGACCGCCACCGCTCGACGCCCCGAGCTTGCAGGCCAACCACCCGCGCGGAGCGTCAACCCTTCGTCGAAACGGTAATCTCTAATCACATTCCGGGCGAAGGCCCGGCGCTCCGCCCAGCCCTCCATCAACTTCGCTGCGAAAGCGCGAGGCCGATCACCCGTGTCCGAGCGAATCAATTCCTGTGGACGACGCCGATTTGCCGCGACCCCGAATCGAATTCTGAGGCACCTTGAAGCCATGACCGTTCAGATGATCCACGCCACGCTTCAGGCCGACGTTCAGGCCCGCATCGCCGCCGCGCCCGCCGATCATCCCGAGCGGCAGTATCTGAACCTGCTGCGCGATATCCTGGACAATGGCGTGCGTCGGGACGACCGCACGGGCACCGGCACCCTGGGCGTCTTCGGCCGCCAGATGCGGTTCGACCTGTCCAAGGGCTTCCCGGTCCTGACGACCAAGAAGCTGCACCTGCGCTCGATCATCGTGGAACTGCTGTGGTTCCTGCGCGGCGAGACCAATATCGCCTACCTGAAGGACAACGGCGTCCGCATCTGGGACGAATGGGCCGACGCCGACGGCGAGCTGGGTCCGGTCTATGGCAAACAGTGGCGCTCGTGGACAGCCCCCGACGGCCGCGTCATCGACCAGATCGAGAAACTGGTCCACGGGCTGAAGACCAACCCCAACAGCCGCCGCCACATCGTCACCGCCTGGAACCCGGCCGACGTCGACGACATGGCCCTGCCGCCCTGTCACTGCCTGTTCCAGTTCTTCGTCGCGGACGGCAAGCTGAGCTGCCAGCTGTATCAGCGCAGCGCCGACGTCTTCCTGGGCGTGCCGTTCAACATCGCCTCCTACGCCCTGCTGACCATGATGCTGGCCCAGGTCGTGGGGCTGGAGCCCGGCGACTTCGTCCACACCTTCGGCGACGCCCACCTTTATCTGAACCACCTGGAACAGGCCGAGCTTCAGCTGACGCGCGAGCCCCTGGCGCTGCCCGTCATGCACATCGCTCCCAAGACCGACCTGTTCGCCTTCGACCTGTCCGACTTCACGCTCGACGGTTACGAAGCCTGGCCGCACATCAAGGCTCAGGTCGCGGTCTGACACCCTTCTGATCTCGGAGTCGTCGATGTCGATTCGCCCTGTTCTTGCCGGACTGGCCAGTCTCCTACTTCTGGCCGCGCCCATCACGCCCGCCGCGGCGCTTCAGGTCGCCCCAGGCCAGCAGACGACGGCGATCGCCTCGACTCGCCTGTCTGTTCCCGCATCGGACGGCCGCGCCGTACTGCTGGATGTCTGGACCGCGCCAGATGAACGCGGCGTCGTCGTCTTCAGCCATGGTTTCGGCGGCGCGCCCGAAGCCTACCGGCGCTTGTTGTCGGCGTGGGCGCAACATGGCTTCACCGTCATCGCCCCACTGCATGTCGATTCTCAAAAACACCCCAATCGCGACGCGACGGGCCAGGTCGCCTTCGTGACGCGCCTGGTCGATCTCGGCGTCGCTCGTACTGAGGCTGCGCGCACGCATCCTGACAAACCCCTGATCGTGGCAGGCCATTCCTTCGGCTCCCTGATGTCCTTGATCGAGGGCGGGGCCGTGACTGTCGCCGGCCCCATGGGCGATCCGGCGGTGAAGGGCGTGATCGCTTTTTCCTCGGCCGGGAACATCCCCAACGTCGTGACGCCCGACACCTATCGCACCCTCGACGGTCCGCTGCTGATGATCACCGGCGACCGGGATCTGGTTCCGGGTTTCGCTGACGACTGGCGAGATCATCGCACCGCCTTCGACGCCAGCCCTGCCGGAGACAAGACCCTGATGATCTTCGCCGGGGCGGATCATCAACTGCCCGGAACGGCGGACGGCGAGCGTTTCGATCAGATCGTTCGCGCGACCGAGGATTTTCTCGACGCCTATGCCCTGAACGACGCCGCCGCTCGCGCGCGGCTCCAGACCTTCGCCGCTGACGGCGTGACGGTGGAGCGGCGTTGAAGACATGGACCTGAAAGACCTCACCGTCTCTGTCCTGCGCATCTCCGACATCTATGCCGCCGAACACGACATCGACCGCGACCGGGATTGGGCGCTGCTGAAACTTCAGGAAGAGCTGGGTGAGCTGACGGCCGAGCATCTGCGCCTGACCAACCGCGGGCGGGGTGCGCCCGACGCCCAGGCGCTGGGCGACGAGGCGGCGGACATACTGGGCATGCTGCTGATCTATTGCGCTCGGGCCGGGGTCGATCTGGACCAGGCCATGCAGCGCAAATGGCTGAAGTGGCTGGAGCCTCAGACTGTAGCCTAAACCTCCGGCGCGATCATGATCATCGGCTTCAGGCGCTGGAGCAGGGCCTCGTCGCTCTCGATGCGTTCGACCACGATCCGGTTCTTCATCATGCCCATCTGCATGGTGGCGCGGAAGGCGATCACGTCGCCGGGCGCGGCGATGAAGCCCTCAAGCGTCGGCTTGTTCTGCTTGCCGGCCAGGCCGCCGAACGCCATTGACAGCTGGTGGCCGCCTGGCGAGACCGAAATGGCTGTGAAGCGCGGGCTCTTCAACTGGGCCACGAACCGATCATCCACCGACAGGTCCATGCCCGCCGCCTTGCCCACGAAGCCTTCGCGATAAACGATCAGCAGCGCCTGTCCCGGTTCGGGCCGTGCCTCCAGAACCGCCTGCTTCTGCTCCGGCGTCGCCGCCTTGCCTAGCTTGGTGCCCGCCAGATTGGCCATGATGTAGGCCGTGAATATACCCAGGAAGGCCCCGACCATCATCGGCAGATAGCCGGCGTCCGCGCCTGCGGATGAGAAAAAGAACGCCAGACCGCCGCTGACGACGACTGCGACGAGGAAACCGACGACGATGGCGGGGATGTACTTGCTCATGAGGGGGCTCGCGTTCATGGGTTGGGCCACCTCAACGCATCGATACGGTCAAGGTTCTTGCCCCAGCCCATCATTTCTCTGGTCGTCGCGCGTGGTCGCAACGGCGTCATCGGCCGCGACGGCGATCTGCCCTGGCGACTGCGCTCGGACCTGCAGCGGTTCAAGGCCATCACCGTGGGCAAGCCCTGCCTGATGGGCCGCAAGACTTGGGAGAGCCTGCCGCTCAAGCCCCTGCCCGGCCGGCTCAACATGGTGCTGACGCGGGACGAATCCTACGAAACCGACGGCATGTCCAAGGGCGCCCTGGTCTGCGCCACCTTGGACGAAGCCATCGAGATCGGGCGCGAGACCGCCGAAGAGGACGGCGTGGACGAAATCTGCGTCATCGGCGGCACGGCCCTGTTCGAGGCCGCCCTGCCCCGCGCCAGACGCCTCTACATCACCGAGGTCGATGCCTCGCCCGATGGCGACGCCATTTTTCCTGCATTCGACGAAACCGCATGGGTCGAGGTATCGTCGGAATCGTACCCGGCGGGCGAGAAGGACGATCACGCCTTCACCTTTCGCGTGCTGGAACGCCGCTAGGAGAGACAGATGTACGTCACGACCACCAACGACCTTCCCGGCTTTCGCGTCACCCGCCATATCGGCCTGGTGCGCGGCGTGACGGTGCGCTCGCGCAATGCCATCTCCGACGCCATCGGCGGGGTCCAGTCGATGCTGGGCGGCCGCGTCGGCGCCTATGTGAAACTGGCCGAGGCCGGGCGCCAGGAAGCCTATGACGAACTGGTCAAACATGCAGAAGCGCACGGCGCCAACGCCATCCTGGCCGTGCGCTACGACGCCACCGAGATCATGCCGGGCGTGACCGAGGTGCTGTGCTACGGTACGGGCGTGATCGTCGAGCCGGTCTGATCTTCGAAGAGACCGAACCAGCTCGACCACCTCACGTCTCAGGACAGGGTCATCAGGTCCGACCGCTCGAAATTCCGCAGCTCGTCTGAGCGGCCGTCGCGGACCTTGGCCACCCAATGCGGGTCGGCAAGAAGCGCGCGGCCCACGGCGACCAGGTCGAACTCCTCGTTCTCCAGACGACGCATCAGGCCGTCCAGCGAAGCGGGCTTGGAGCCTTCTCCGCCGAAGGCCGCGATGAACTCGCCGTCTAGACCAACCGAGCCTACGGTGATGGTCGGCTTGCCCATCAGCTTCTTGGTCCAGCCGGCGAAATTCAGGTCCGATCCCTCGAACTCCGGTTCCCAGAAGCGACGCTGCGAACAGTGGAAGACATCGACCCCGGCGTCCGACAGCGGCGTCAGCCATTCGACCATCTGGTCAGGCGTCTCGGCGATGCGGGCGGTGTAATCCTGCAGCTTCCACTGCGACAGGCGCAGGATGACGGGGATGTCGTCGCCGACACCCTCGCGCACCGCCTTGACGACCTCGGCGCCGAAACGGGCGCGGTCGGCGATGGTCGGGCCGCCCCAGCGGTCTCCGCGGGCGTTCAGGCCGCCCCAGAAGAACTGATCGATCAGATAGCCGTGGGCGCCGTGAATCTCGACGGCGTCGAAGCCCAGTTCACGGGCGGCGCGGGCCGAGCGGCCGAAGGCGGCGATGGTGTCGGCGACGTCCTCTTCGGTCATCGGCTCGAACTTGGCCTTGCCCGGCGCGGTCATGCCGGAAGGGCTGTCGACCTTGCCCAGCGGGGTCCAGTCGTCGCCGCGTCCGCGCGCCGATCCCACGTGCCAGATTTGCGGCGCGATCAGGCCGCCGGCGGCATGAACCTCATCCACCACGGATTTCCACTCCGGCAGGGCTTCGCCATGAAAGACCGGCACTGCGGCGTCGTTACGCGCCGCCGGCCGTTCGACAACCGTACCCTCGGTCACGATCAGGCCGACGCCGCCCTCTGCGCGACGGCGATAGTACGCTGCGACATCGGATGTCGGGATGCCGTTCGGCGAGAAGGACCGCGTCATCGGCGCCATGACGATGCGGTTGGGCAGGGTCAGGCCCTTGATTGTGAAAGGGCTGAACAGGGCGTCGACGCTCATAGGATCTCCTTGGGTATCGGTAAGACCCAAGGTGGCGAATAGGGTTGCGTTTGAAAACCCCGCCCTCGTAGATATTTTCTAAAGGTCGAGAGCAGCGGCGATACGGCCAGCGATGACGTCGAATAGTGCGGCGATATCTCCCGACGGATCGGCGGCGACGGGCGGACGCCCCGCGTCGCCGCCCTCGCGCAGAGCGGCGTTCAGCGGCAGATCGCCCAGGAACGGAATAGCCAGACGCTCGGCCTCGGCCTTTGCCCCGCCCTGACCGAAGACAGGCCCGCTCATGTTCTCGATCAGGCCCAGCGTCGGCACATTGACGCGCTGGAACAGCGTATGGGCGCGGCGAGCGTCGGCCAGCGCCACCTCTTGCGGAGTGGAAACGATGACGGCCCCGTCCAGCGGCGTCTTCTGGATCAGGGTTAGTTGCACGTCCCCGGTCCCCGGCGGTAGATCGACAACCAGCACGTCCAGCGGCGCCTCGGCCGTGCCCCAGCGAGTCTGGGTCAGCATCTGTGTGATAGCCTGCGACGCCATCGGTCCACGCCAGATCATGGCGTCGTCCATCTTGGTCAGCAGGCCAACAGACATGGCCTTCAGTCCGTGGGCGACGTGCGGCACGATGGCCCCGTCCTCATAGGCCGGCTGGCCACTGATCCCCAGCATGGTCGGCAGCGACGGCCCATAGACATCGGCGTCGAGAATGCCGACAGACAGGCCGCGCGCCGCAAGCGCAGCCGCCAGATTCACGGCGACGGTGGACTTGCCCACCCCGCCCTTTCCGCTGGCGACGGCCAAGACACGGCGCACATGGGCCGGACGATCGGTCGGGACCGGGGCCTTGGCGCGGCCCTGATCGACCGCAGCCTTGGACAGGCCCGCCGTGCGTGGCGCAGCAGCGGGCTTGGTCTCGGCGGTCAGGATGACGGAGACGCGCGCCATGCCGGGAATGGCCTTCAGCGCCGCCTCCGCCGCGTCACGAACGGGCGCATAGGCCGCGGCCTGGCTGCGATCGACCTCAAGCGCGAAACCCGCACGGTCATCGGCCACCACCAGTCCTTGGACCAGACCGGCGGCAACCAACCCCTGGCCGGAAACCGGGTCGATGACGGTGTCCAGGGCGGCGAGGACGGCGGTGCGTTCGACCAAGGCGGTCTCCAGAAGACTTGCAGGCGATGATGCGCGCGTTCTATCGCCCTCGAACCCGTCCCGCGAGCCACGATTTGTCCCAACCGCCCTCAATCATCCTGATCGCCGGCCCGACCGCCTCGGGAAAGTCAGCGCTCGCGCTGAAGATGGCGCGTGCAACCGGCGCTGTGATCATCAACGCCGACAGCCAGCAACTCTACGCCGATCTGCGGATACTGACTGCGCGGCCATCCGCCGAGGACGAAGCCCTGGCCGACCATCGGCTGTATGGAGTCGCCGACGCCGCCGAAGCCTGGTCGGTCGGCAAATGGTCGAGGTCAGTGATCGATCTGCTCGACGCCCCACAAATGCGGGAAAGACAGTTCATATTGGTTGGAGGGACAGGCCTCTACTTCATGGCCCTGACCAAAGGCCTCGCTGACATCCCCTCCGTCCCAAAGATCATTCGTGATAGTGCGGAGGCGGAGTATCTTAGCCAAGGCGAAAGCGCGTTTCGGGCACGTCTGGCCGAGATAGATTTGCTTGCTGCGCAAAACATCGAACGGGGAGACCGTCAAAGATTGATCCGAGCGGCGAGCGTTTTTGCCGCGACCGGAAAATCCCTGTCAAAATGGAAATCTCAAACCCGTCCAGTGTTGGGCGACCGACAATGGAAAGGCCATGTCGTGGAGATCGACCGCCGCCGTCTTTATGAGCAATGCGATATTCGCGTGGAACAAATGCTCTTGGGCGGCGCGATCGAAGAGGTCTGGGCGTTGATCGAGCGCAATATCGACCCGACACTGCCCATCATGAAGGCGGTGGGTGTGCGGGAGATCGCCTCCTACCTTAATGGATCGGCTTCGTTAGAAGCCGCAACGGATGCATTGAAGCAATCGACGCGTAACTACGCAAAACGACAACTGACCTGGTTCAGAAATCAGACTCAAGGCTGGAATATTGCCTTTCAATCCGTGTAAGAGTTTTTAAATCGGTGCCATTTTTGAAAGAGGGAAAAGCATGTTTGTAAGCGCATTGGTTCTTTCTGCAGTTCTCCAGGCATCGTCTCCATCGCCTTCTCAGTCGCAAACGGCAACAGAGATCGCTCCAGTTAATGTAGACCGTCAGCGAGACCAGCGGGACGATTCTTCACGCCTAGTTTGCCAAAGCGAACCTGTCGTGGGCACCAATCGCCGTCGTCGAATCTGCATGACTGTCGCAGAGCGGGATGAGCGCCGCGCCGCCAGCAGAACGGAAAGCGACCGCTTGGATCGGGCCGTCAGCGCGGGCGCAGCCGGCAACGGCCAGGGCGGAGTCGGTATGCCGGGTCGTGGCTTTTAACCCCCGTTATATGTAGCTCACTCTTGGAACACGTCGCGTTAGGGCCTATATTGGTCCTGTCCGGTTTCGGCCGGACTATAGCGATAAACGCGCTTGTAATAAGCGGACCGGACCCGGGTGCGATTCCCGGCGGCTCCACCAACTTTCTCCCCGCGTTATCGGCGGAGGCAGCATGGGGCCGACTAGCATCGACGGACGTGTAAAGAGGATTGCTTTCGCTCGTCCTGGCCCACCGTATCGGGCCATTTTCTAACTGCGAACGATAACTTCGCTGGAGAAGTCGCTCTCGCCGCGTAATGCGGTTCGGGTGATTTCGAATCTTAAGTCCTAGGGGTTCAGATCCTTGGGCGGGGCCTGTCGGGAGCCTGGCAACAGAATCCCGGCGCTTTCCTTCCTATTCCAGTTTCGACGGATCGATCACCGCGTGGCTTATGCGTCGGCGGTCATGCGTCCATGTCGCGTGAACGCGGCCGTCCGCCGCCTGGATGATCGCGGGATAGGCATAGCCAGCCTGAACAGGCTCCGTCTCAAGCGTCAGAACATTGCGCCAGGCTACGCCGTCATCAGAGAGAGCGAGGTTCAGCGGCCAGCGCGGTCCCTTTCCTGGCGTCTCGGGCGCATGGGCGGCATGATTGTAAATCAGCAGATGACGTCCGTCCTTCAGCGTGACCGCGTCCGTTCCAGAGTTGGGATTAGGCAGGTCGATGGCGCCGAGCGGGCTCCAGGTTCGGCAGCCATCTCGCGACCAGGTCGAAGCCAACGCGCCTTGCCGCGTGCGAGCTACCGCTTGAAGCCGCCCGCCTTCATGCAGCAGCACGCTGGGCTGGATGGCGTCGATGTTCAGCGGCGATTCGACCGGATCGGTCAGGCTCCAGGTTCGACCTTCATCACGGCTGATCTCGAAATGCAGCCGCCAGTTCGCCCCGACATGGCTGCCCATACCCTCGCCCGCCTCCGTGCTGGACGGCGAAATCCAGGCGCCGTCGGCCATGACGACCGGCTTGTTCTTGATCGGCCCCAACACGCCGTCGGGCAGCCGTCGCGGCATGGACCACGTCCGGCCGCCATCCTGCGATTCGACCACCATGCCCCACCACGAGAACGGATCGGGTCCCACCTTGTAGAACAGGATCAGCGGCCCACCCGGTGATTGGAACAGCACCGGGTTCCAGGTCGGGTGGCGCATGCCGTCGGCTTGCACACCATCGGCCACCTGGATCGGCTGGCCCCAGATCCCGCCATCCATTCGTGCGAACCAGATGCAGACGTCGGGATGTTTCTCGTGCGTCCCGCCAAACCAGGCGGCCGCAATGGCGTCGTCGGCAACCTGTACCACGGTCGAGGCGTGGGCCTGAGGATAGGGCGCGTCGTCATAGATGAAACCGGACGACAGGATCGCATCGCGCGGGGCGCAAATCGCCGCAGCCGCAACGCCGGGCGACGCCAGAACCGCCCCCGCACCTATGCCCAGGAATCGTCGGGTCACATCCATAAGTCCGCCCCTCTCAACCCATGAAGCGGGGCATGCCGCCTCGCCGAACGGCACAATGGCGCCGATAGTCGAATAATGGGATGCGGTTTAGCGTCCTCGCATCTTTCGCCGGGACGCTTGGCCCGCTATCAGTCGCGCTCTGTTGCGAGGTGACGATGAGCGACCAGGCCCCTCCGGTCGATGAGATGCAATATGAGCGCCTGGCGCACGAGGCGCTGCGCGGCGTCCTGCGCGCGGCGCTGGAACGGGTGCTGGCCGAAGGTCTGCCCGGCGCGCATCACTTCTACATCACCTTCAAGACCCGCGCCGTGGGCGTCAGCGTCGCGCCCGACATCCTGGCGAAATACCCCGAAGAGATGACGGTCGTGCTGCAGCATCAGTACGACGACCTCCGCGTCGAGCCCGAACGTTTTTCGGTCAAGCTTCGCTTCGGCGGCATGCCCAAGAGCCTGGTGATCCCCTATTCGGCGGTCACACGGTTCTATGACCCCAGCGTGCAGTTCCTGCTGCAGTTCGAGGACCCGCAGCTTCTGGAAGAGATCGAGGAAGAGCCGACCCCGCCTCAGGATCCGTCGCCAATCTCGGACGGGCCCAAGGTCGTGTCGCTGGACCAGTTCCGCAAGAAATAACCGCCCTCAGTCCTTGCGAGGATAGGAGCGGATCGTGATCCGCTCCCGCTCGCCCTCGCGCCGTTCGACCAGAAGCCGCGCGACCTGAGCGTCGTCGTGGAACAGATAGCACTTGATGGAATCAAGCAGGGCCTTGGCCAGGTTGTCGAGATCCATCCACGGCGGCTCGCCGACATGCTCCATGCGGATCTCCACGACATGGTCGCCCCAGGACGGCCGCGCGGCGCGCCATTCCTTTCGCATAAACTCATAGACCAGCGGTTTGTAGTATTTGGCCTGGGTGGTCAGGCCGTCGATGACGATCTCGACGGCGTCGCCATCCTCGCGCGCCCGGACCTTGCCGGTTCCGATCCAGCCGGCGGTCATGCGACGCCTGCCGGTGTGAGGATGTCCGCGCTCTTCTTGCCCTGCATGACGACCGTGCTACACCCCCGCGCAACCCATCGCCACGCCTGAGAGACGAGATTCCGCGCATGAGCAACGTCCGCACAGAGACCGACACCTTCGGCCCCATCGAAGTCGCCGCCGATCGCTACTGGGGCGCCCAGGCGCAACGGTCGCTGGGTAACTTCAAGATCGGCTGGGAGAAGCAGCCCCTGCCGATCGTGCGCGCTCTGGGCATAGTCAAGCGGGCGGCCGCCGAGACCAACCGCGACCTAGGCAAGCTGGACCCGGCCCTGACCGACGCCATCGTCAAGGCCGCCAACGAGGTCATCGAGGGCAAGCTGAACGACCACTTCCCCCTGGTCGTCTGGCAGACGGGTTCGGGCACCCAATCGAACATGAACGCCAACGAGGTCATCTCGAACCGCGCCATCGAGATCCTGGGCGGCGAGATCGGCTCCAAGAAGCCTGTCCACCCCAACGACCACGTCAACATGAGCCAGTCGTCGAACGACACCTATCCGACGGCCATGCACGTGGCCTGCGCCGAACAGGTGGTCAACGACCTGATCCCTGCCTTGAAGCACCTGCACGCCGCCCTGGACGCCAAGGCCAAGGCCTGGGCTCACATCATCAAGATCGGCCGCACCCACACCCAGGACGCCACGCCCCTGACGCTGGGCCAGGAGTTCGGCGGCTATGCCCAACAGGTCGCCAACGGCATCGAGCGCATCGAACAAACCCTGCCCAAGCTGATGGAATTGGCCCAGGGCGGCACCGCCGTCGGCACCGGCCTGAACGCCCCCGTCGGGTTCGCGGAAAAGGTCGCGGCCCAGATCGCCGAGATCACAGGCCTGCCCTTCACGACCGCGCCGAACAAGTTCGAAGCCCTTGCAGCGCACGACGCCATGGTCTTCAGTCACGGCGCGATCAACACGGTCGCCGCCTCGCTGTTCAAGATCGCCAACGACATCCGCTTCCTGGGCTCCGGCCCGCGTTCTGGCCTGGGCGAACTGGCTCTGCCGGAGAACGAGCCGGGCTCGTCGATCATGCCGGGCAAGGTCAACCCGACCCAGTGCGAGGCCCTGACCCAGGTCTGCGTCCAGGTGTTCGGCAACAACGCCGCCATCACCTTCGCCGGTTCGCAGGGCCATTTCGAGCTGAACGTCTATAACCCGGTGATGGCCTACAACTTCCTGCAGTCGGTGCGCCTGGTCGCCGACGCGGCGATCAGCTTCACCGACAACTGCGTCGTCGGCATCGAGGCCCGCGAAGACAATATCGCGCGCGGCTTGAACAACTCGCTGATGCTGGTCACGGCCCTGAACGGCAAGTTGGGCTATGATCTCTGCGCCAAGATCGCCAAGACCGCGCACAAGAACGGCACCACCCTGCGCGAGGAAGCCGTCGGCGGCGGCTATCTGACCGACGCCGAGTTCGACGAGGCGGTGCGGCCCGAGAAGATGATCTCGCCGGGCTGACATCATGACCGCGCTGGAGCGTCCCTACTGGATCGAAGCCCTCTTCGAGCGCCGAGACGGCTGGGACGCCGAGGCCTACCCCTTCAATCTGCCCGCCGTGCGCAGCCTGGATCGGCTGACCTTCCACCCCAACGTCACCTTTCTGGTCGGCGAAAACGGGTCTGGAAAGTCCACCCTGATCGAGGCGCTGGCGGTAGCGTGGGGTTTCAACGCCGAGGGCGGCGGCCGGGAGCATCAGTTCCAGACCCGCACCTCGCATTCGCCGCTGCACCGTTTCGTGCGTCCGGTACGGTCGCCGCAGCGTGTTCAGGACGGCTTTTTCCTGAGGGCCGAGAGCTTTTTCACCACGGCCAGCTATCTGGAAGATCACGGCGCAGACCGTTTCGGCGACAAGCCGCTGCATGAGCAATCGCATGGCGAGAGTTTCTTCGCCCTGTTCGACAATCGCTTCATCGGCGACGGTCTCTATATTCTAGACGAGCCTGAGGCGGCCCTGTCGCCCAGCCGCCAGCTCTCCTTCCTCAGCCGTTTGCACGAACTGGTGAACGCCCGGTCGCAGCTGATCATCGCCACCCACTCCCCCATCCTGCTCGGCTATCCCAATTCCTGGATCTATCAGGCGTCGGAGCACGGGCTTGAGCGGGTCGAGTACGAAGACACCGACCATTATCAGGTCACGCGCAACTTCCTGACGCGGCGCGAGATGATGCTGGATATCCTGCTGGACCTCGACTGAACGTCAGGCTTTGTCGCGGATTGTGCGGCCGACCGGGGCCAGCGCCAGCTTGGCCAGCTCCAGGTCCTTCAGGGCGAAGGGAATGCCGATGATGGAGATGAACTCCGCTACCGCGATGATCAGGTGCGTCAGCGCGATGTACCAGCCGGCGACGACGAACCAGACGATGTTCAGCACGACGCCCAGGCAACCTGCCATCGGATGGGCATCCTGCCACACGACCTCGCGGCCAAAGGGCCAGAACGAATAGCTGGCGATACGCCACGCCGCGAACGTCCAAGGCAGGCCGACGACGGTGAGCGCCAGGATGGCTCCACCGACCAGCCACAGCAGGCCGGAAATCCAGCCGCCGAAGATGAGCCAGAGGACATTGAGGATCAGGCGGATCAAGGTCGAAGCTCCAGCGCCGCCTCACGCGACGTCTTCTAGATAGCGATAAGGCCCCGCTTATGCAGCGAGGCCTTTCGTGAATTCGCGTTAAGACGCCGTGATCAGTGCGGCTTTTCCGACCAGCGCGCCTTTGCGTCTTCCTGGGTCAGGTTCAGGTGGACGTGCTTGTCATCGACCTTCTCGACCCAGCTGACCGGGATCAGGTGGTGCTTGAAGCCGCCGGCGAAATCCAGCTTGGCCAGTTCGATCTGGTCGCCCAGGACGTGATCGACACGCCCCACGTGGCCGCCTTCCGAGCCTACGACTTCGAGGTGTTCCTTGATGAGCGAAACGTCGACCATGTCTGTCTCCAACAGTTCGGTTTGTCCTGTCGGTGAGAACACGCGGCGTCAGGCCAGGTTTCAAACGGCGACGCTTGTTCTCTGATGTGGTGACAGGCGCCGCCTCGACGCGGTAGAGAGCACGTCTCCAGACAGGGTTGGAAACAAGCGCATGCGGCGGATCGGATCGGGCCTGTTCGGCATCGTCATGGCCTTGGCGTTGACCGCGTGCGGCACCCTGGATCGGCCAACCGGCCCGCTTCGGATCACCGACGGCACGCTGATCAAGGCCGAGGATCCCCGCATTCGCGCCAACGACAGCGCGCGACTGCAGGCCTTCACCCGTGAAATCGGCGAACGGTTGCGGCCGGATCATCCGACCTCGATCCTGGCCCTGTCCGGCGGTGGCGCCAACGGGGCCTACGGGGCCGGGCTGCTGGTCGGCTGGACCCAACAGGGCGACCGGCCTGTGTTCGATGTCGTCACGGGGGTCAGCACCGGCGCCCTTGCGGCTCCCTTCGCCTTCCTGGGCTCGGAATGGGATGACGAGCTTCAGCACGCCTACACCAGCGGCGGTGCTGACAACCTGCTGAGCTGGCGCAGTTTCGCCGCCTTCCTGAACCCCAGCCTGTTCTCGTCGCAAGCGCTGCGAAACCTGGTGGACGAGAACGTCACACCCGAACTGATGCAGGCCGTGGCGCGCGAGCACGCCAAGGGCCGTCGCCTGCTGGTCGCCACGACAGATCTGGACAGCGAACAGACCGTCATCTGGGACATGGGCCTGCTGGCGACCCAGGGCGACGAGAACGCCCGCGAACTGTTCAAGGAGGTGCTGGTCGCCTCCGCCAGCATTCCCGGCGTCTTCCCGCCCGTGCTGATCGCGGGTCTTCAGGACGACGACAAGGTCGTGCTGGAAATGCACGTCGACGGCGGGGTCAACACGCCCTTTCTGGCAATACCCGAGGATCTGATGCTGTGGACCCGGCCCAAGGACGAGGGTCGCGTCGGCGCCCTCTATGTCATCGTCAACGGTCAGGTCGGTCGCAACAACGGCGTCACGCCCGGCCGCCTGTCCGGCATCCTGGCGCGCACCTATGACAGCATGAGCAAGTCGTCGCTGCGCATCCATCTGGCGATCACGGCGGCCTTCGCGCGGCGCAATGGCCTGGACATGGCCCTGTCGGCCATTCCCGACAATGTCGCCGCCTCCAGCCTCAAGTTCGATCAGGAAACCATGACGGCCATGTTCGAACTGGGTCGCCAGCGCGGACGCGGCGCAGACGCCTGGACCCGGCTGGGCGAGCGGCCGGCGGACCAGCCGTTCATTCCCCAGACCACCATCGCGGACTCGCAGGTGCCGGCGGTGCTGGCGCCCACGCCCGCAGAAACGCCGGCAGAGCCGCCAAAGAACTGATCATGGGCGAAATCGTCAATCTGAACCGGGCGCGAAAGACACGCGCCAAGGCCGGGGACAAGGCGCAGGCCGCCGCCAATCGCGTCGTCCACGGTCGAACCAAGGCCGATAAGTCCCTGTCCGCTCTGGAACGTCATCGCGCAGACAAGCTGCTGGACGGTCAGAAGCTGGACCCGAAATCGGACGGCTGACGGCTCAGGTCTTGGGCGCGCGGATCAGCATCACCTGCCCCGCCAGCACCAGCGCCAAGCCGATCAAGGCGCTCCAGCCGAAACGCGCGCCCTCGAAGATCACCGAAACCAGCATGGCGATGGGCGGCGTCAGCGCCGAGATATAGCTGGCCAGGGCATAGCCACGCTGACGGGCGATGGTGAAATACAGGCCGAACGCGATCACCGACCCGAACAGCGACAGATAGAGCAGCGACAGCACATAGTGCGGCGTCGGCTCGATCCGCCAGGTCACGCCGGTCGCAACGCCGTAGAAGGCCAGCATTACAGTGCCATAGGCCATGGCCCAGGAGGTCGCAGCCATCACGGGCGCGCCCGCCTGCTGTCCCTTCCAGGCGAACCAATTGCCGAACGCCGACGCCAGGACGGCGGTCAGGGCGAAGATCACGCCCAGCCCCGGATTGAGGCCTGCGCGCGCCGCCGTGATCTGGCCGTACGACAGCACCCCCACACCTATGACGCCCAGGGCCGCCCCGATCCACGCGGCGGGCGCCGCCTTCTGTCCGCCCATCAGTCGGAACAGGATCAGGTTCACGAAAGCCAGGGCGGCGAAGATCACCGCGACCACGGCCGACGCGACCTGTCCCTCCGCCGCATAGACGAAGCCATAGCTGACCGCGAAGACGAAGGCGCCCTGCCCGATCGCAGCCAGGTGCTGGGCGCAGGTCAGGCGCAGCGGCCGTCGCGTCACGGCGCAGAAGGCGAACAGGACCGCCGAGGCCAGGCCGAACCGCCAGACGATGGACACGATGGAATCGACCGGCCCCAGTTGCAGGGTGATCGCATACCAGGTCGTGCCCCAGATCAGGGCGCAGATGGCGATGGCGGCGATCGTGAAAGGGCGGCTCAAGGTCGATCTCCGGCGGCGGACTGCCCGCTTATCATCGCACCGACACCGGCGCCGCTCACGTCTTGCGCCGGAGTGTGACACACTGAGGACGACAAAGGAGATCGTCATGCGAAACGCCACCCTGATCCTGCCAGCCGCCCTGGTTCTGGCCGCCTGCGCGACCGCGCCGGAAATGACGACGGGAACGACCGTCGTGAACGTGACCGCCAGCTATCGCGAGCGCATCATGCTGCCGCCCGGCCATGTCCTGACGGTCAGGGTCGAGGATGTCAGCCTGGCCGACGCCCCGGCCCAGGTGCTGGCCGAGGCCAGCGAGCCTCTGACCGGCGCCCCGCCCTATCGCGTCACCCTGGGCTTCCCGACGTCTCAGATCGATCCGCGCCACACCTATGCCGCCCGCGCCGAAATCCGCGACGCGGCCGGCGCCCTGGTGTTCGTCACCGACACTCGCCACGCGATCCTGACCAACGGCGCACCGGCCTCGGCCGAGATCGTGATGAAGTCCGCGCGTTGAGCAGCCTGAGCAAACGCTCGGTCGCCCTGGCGGGCCATGCGACCTCGGTCGCGCTGGAACCCGAATTCTGGGCCGTACTGGACCGCATTGCCGCAACGCGCGAGCTCAGCAAGGCCCAGCTTCTGGCCGAGATCGACGCCAATCGCGGCCGCCGCCCCTTGGCCTCCGCCTGTCGCCTGCTGGCCCTGGACTGGGTGGCGGATCATGGGCGACAGGCGTAGCGTCCGCCGAATGGAGAGCGCCTCATGACCGACAATCGTCTGATCCCCGCCGCCGTCGTTGGCGGCCTTTTGGCCCTCGGCTTCATCGGCGCCGGCGCCTTGATCGGTCAGGGCGTCATTCATGCTCGTGCCGGCGACCGCACGGTGACGGTGCGCGGCCTGTCCGAACGCAATGTGAAGGCCGACCTTGCCGTCCTGCCGCTACGCTTCACGGCCTCGGGGGATGTCCTGTCGGAAGTCCAGACCAAGATCGACGGCGATCTGGCGCTGGTCCGGCGATTCTTGGTGGCGCAAGGCTACCCTGCCGAAGCCATCGAACTGGGTCGGCTGGAGGTCGCCGACACGCGGTCGCGGGAATACGCCGCGCAGAACGGTGGTCCTCGCTTCATCCTGGCCCAGACGGTGATCGTGCGAACCAATGATGTGGCGCGGGTTCAGGCCACGACGCGGCTGCTCAACGACCTGGTTCGTCAGGACGTGGTGCTTCAGGATTTCCAGGGGCCGTCCTACATCTTCACCAAGCTGAACGACGTGCGCCCGCAGATGATCGCCGAGGGCACGGCGGCGGCGCGCACCGGCGCTGAACAGTTCGCCAAGGACAGCGGCACGCCGCTGGGCCAGATCCGTCAGGCCACCCAGGGCTCGTTCGAAATCCTGCCGCGTGACGGCTCAGGCAGCGATGAGGCCGCCTCGATCGACAAGAAGGTCCGGGTCGTTACGACCATCACCTATAGTCTGAAGTAGCCTCTCCAGATGCCGCATCGTCGGATTGCGATTGTCCGATGAATTCGACGTCGGCATGCGGGTCTTCGCCCACTTCGACCAGCGCGACCCATACCGCCATGATCAGAAACATCCCGGCCATGCCCAGGATGAAGGCTAGCCAACCCGCCTTCTTGCCCTGCGGCATGCGGCCCGAAGCCGCCTTCCTCGTGTGAGTGTTTCGCTGCATCGCACCTAGGAACCTGTCGTCGATCCGCCGGGTTCCGAGGTTTCATTGTGGCGGCGGCCCTGACATTGCCGCGCGGTCCCCTTATGTTCCGGTTTCGAATCTGACTGACGGATGTTTCTGCGCCTGTGACCGATCTTCCCGCCCCCCGCATTTCCGACCTGGCGCGTGCCCGCGCGCCCGAAGGGGATGCGCCGCGCGACTATTTGAAAGGGCTAAACCCCGAACAGCGTGAAGCGGTCGAGACGACCGAAGGGCCCGTGCTGGTTCTGGCCGGCGCCGGCACGGGCAAGACCCGGGTCCTGACCACCCGTCTGGCGCACATCCTGGCGACCGGCCGGGCCAAGCCCTGGGAACTGCTGACCGTCACCTTCACCAACAAGGCCGCGCGCGAGATGCGCGAACGGATCAGCCACCTGATCGGCCCTTCGGCCGAGGGCCTGCGCTGGCTGGGCACCTTCCACTCTGTCGCCGCCCAGATCTTGCGTCGCCACGCCGAACTGGTCGGGCTGAAGTCCAGCTTCACCATCCTGGACACCGACGACCAGGAACGGGTGCTGAAGCAACTTGTGGAAGCCGCCAACATCGACACCAAGCGCTGGACCCCCAAGTCGCTCAGCGGCCTGATCGACCACTGGAAGAACCGCGGCTGGACGCCAGACAAACTGCCGCCCGGCGAGGATTTCGCCAATGGCAAGGGCCAGGGCCTGTACGCCGCCTATCAGGCGCGGCTGCGCAGCCTGAATGCCTGCGACTTCGGCGACCTGCTGCTGCACAACATCACGATCCTGTCGCAGCACGCGGACCTGGCCGAGGAATACCGTCGTCGCTTCCGCTACATCCTGGTCGATGAGTATCAGGACACCAACGTCGCCCAATATCTGTGGCTGCGGCTGCTGACGGCCTCGACCGGCAACGTCTGCTGCGTCGGCGACGACGACCAGTCGATCTACGGCTGGCGCGGGGCCGAGGTGGACAACATCCTGCGCTTCGAGCGCGATTTCCCCGGCGCCAAGATCGTCAAGCTGGAGCGGAACTATCGCTCGACCAGCCATATCCTGGGCGCGGCCTCTGGCCTGATCGCCGCCAATCGCGACCGGCTGGGCAAGACCCTGTGGACCGAGGACGAAAGCGGTGACAAGGTGCGGGTGCGCGGCGTCTGGGACGGCGAGGCCGAGGCCCGCCTGATCGCCGACGAGATCGAGACCGCGCGTCGCCCCCAAGCGGGCGAGCCGGGCCTGAAATACAAGGACATGGCCATTCTGGTTCGCGCCTCTTTCCAGATGCGCGCGTTTGAAGAGCGGCTGGTCATGCTGGCCATCCCCTACGCCGTCATCGGCGGCCCGCGCTTCTTTGAACGGGCCGAAATCCGCGACGCCCACGCCTATATGCGGCTGATCCAGTCCGAAGACGACGACCTGGCCTTCGAGCGGATCGTCAATGTGCCCAAGCGCGGCATCGGCGACACCAGCGTGCAGAAGGTGCTGCAACTCGCCCGCCAGCACGGCCTGTCCGCCCTGACCGCCGTGCGCGGCCTGGTCAACACCGACGAGCTTCAGGCCCGCACCCGCACCGCCCTGTCCAACTTCTTGCGCGATGTGGATCGCTGGCGCGCCCTGTCCGAGACCACGCCTCACTGGCAGGTCATGGAGACGGTGCTGGAGGAAAGCGGATACACCGACATGCAGAAGGCCGACCGGACCAGCGGCCAGACCCGGTTGGACAACCTGAAGGAACTGACCCAGTCGATGCAGCAGTTCGAGACGCTGCCGGCCTATCTGGAGCACGTCTCCCTGGTCATGGACTTGGAGCGCGCCACCAGCGACGATCCCAATGGCGACGGCGCGGTGCAGATCATGACCCTGCACGGCGCCAAGGGGCTGGAGTTCCCGCTGGTCTTCCTGCCGGGCTGGGAGGAAGGCGTCTTCCCCAGCCAGCGCAGCATCGATGAAAAGGGCGAAAAGGGTCTGGAGGAGGAACGCCGCCTGGCCTACGTCGGCGTGACGCGCGCCAAGCAGGACGCGCGGATTTCATTCGCGGCCAACCGTCTGGTCTATGGCCGCTGGACCTCGCAACTGCCCAGCCGCTTTGTCGATGAACTGCCCATCGCCCACGTCGATCCGCAATCGGACACCGGCTATTACGGCGCCTCGTCTGGCATGAAGGAAGCCAAGAGCCGCTGGGACGACGCGCCGTCATTCGGCAGCGGCTATTCCTCGCCCGGATGGAAACGCGCCCAGTCCTTCACCGCCGCCCAGACCCCGGCCAAGATCCCGGCCCGCAAGGCCGTCATCGAAGGTGACGGCCGTCTGATCGCCACGGCCGATCCCAAGTCGAGCACGGGCTGGGCCAAGGGCGAACGCGTCTTCCACCAGAAGTTCGGCTACGGCAACGTGCGCGTCATTGAGGGCAACAAACTGCTGGTCGAGTTCGAAAAAGCCGGAGAGAAGCGCGTGATCGACAGTTTCGTCGAGAAGGCCTAACCCGGCGACCTATCGCAACAGACGGAGCCGACCATGGCGGGCCTCAAGGACAAGCGCGGCTTCATCGACAAGGACCGGATCGACCTGTCCGAGCGTCAGTCGGTCGAATATTGGATGAAGCGCTGGGGCGTGACGCGGGATCAGATCACCGCCGCCCACCGCAAGGTCGGCCGCATGACCAAGGATATCGCGGCGGAGTTGGGCAAAAAGCGCTGAATATGCAGTCTCACGTCGTTTCGATCGAAGAGCTTGTCTCAGACCTCGGATCAGAGGATTTCGGTGTCGTGCAGGCGGGAATGGAATCATGCCTGCTGCGCATTCATGAAGCCGCGCCACTGATACGCGCTTATTTAGTCGATCACCCATCTAACGAACTAGACGCTTGGATTCTGCTTGTGGGGCTGCACGTCCTGGCGGAGGCACGTGACGTAGAATCCTTTGTTCCCCTCCTTGTCCTGCTAACTCAACCGGCAGATGAGCTGGATTGGATTTTAGGCGACTGTGTCACCGAGACGCTCAGCAAGGTGGTGGCTAGCCTGTTCAACGGCGATGAACAGGCACTTTTTCAATCCATTCGCCGTCCAGATCAGGACACCTTTGTGCGCAGCGCCTTGCTTGGCGCAGCCACTGTGCTCACCCGCGATGGACGCATCGAGCGTCCGACGATGGGAGCCTTCCTAAAAACCTTTGCGCTTGAGACGCATTGGGAAGAAACAGATTGGTCGAGTTGGCTTGAAGCCGTCGGCCTGTTGGGCTTCTTGGATTTGCGTTTACAGGCCGAATGGGCCTTCTCGACGGGCGCTGCGTCCAAAGACTTGTATGATCTCGAATGGCTGAACGACACTCTCGCTGCCGCAATCTTAAACCCGTCCGCCCCCGCGCCTTTCGAGCGCTGCGGATTGGGCTACATCGACAATGCCGTAGAGTCCTTGTCCTGGGTGTCGCGCTATAATGTTGAACTGCCGCCATTTAGCACGCCGACATTGAATACATTACGCAATATTGGCCGCAATGATTCTTGTCCTTGCGGTAGCGGGCTAAAGTTCAAGAAATGCTGCCTCAACCTCTCTTGACGGCTCAGATGTGGATCACACGCCCGTAGGCGTCCAGCGCGGCTTCGTGCATGGCTTCCGACATGGTCGGGTGCGCATAGACGATGCCGTGAATGTCTTCTTCCGTCGCCTCCATGGTGATGGCGGTGACATAGCCCTGGATCATCTCGGTCACTTCGTGGCCGATCATGTGGGCGCCGATCAGGGCGCCGGTCTTGGCGTCAAAGATCACCTTCACGAAGCCGTCCACCTCGCCGGCCGCCACGGCCTTGCCGTTCACGCGGAACGGGAAGCGGCCGATCTTGACCTCGCGCTTCTCGGCGCGGGCGGCCTGTTCGGTGACGCCGACCGAGGCGACCTGCGGCTGGGCGTAGGTGCAGCCGGCGATGGGCGAATGGACGTTCGGGGTCTTGTAACCGGCGATGAATTCGGCGGCGTGGATGCCTTCGTGCGACGCCTTATGCGCCAGCCAGGGCGCGCCGGCGCAGTCGCCAATGGCGAACAGGCCCTTGACGTTGGTCTGACAGTGACTGTCGGTCTTGATGTGGCCGCGGTCCAGCTCGACGCCCAGCGCCTCCAGACCGATGCCGTCGGTGTTGGCGGTGATGCCGACGGCCGAGATGCAGACCTCGGCCTCCAAGGTCTCGGCCTTGCCGCCGATCTCGACCTCAACCTTCACGCCGGTCGCGCTCTTGGAGACCTTCGTCACCTTGGCGCCGAGCTTGAACTTGACGCCGCGCTTCTCGAACGACTTCTGGGCGGCCTTGGAGACCTCCTCGTCTTCAACGGGCATGATGCGGTCGACAGCCTCGACGACCGTCACATCGGCGCCCAGGGCGCGATAGAAGCTGGCGAACTCGATACCGATGGCGCCGGACCCAATGACGACGAACGACTTGGGCAGGCTCTTGGGCGCCAGAGCGTCGCGATAGGCCCAGATTCTGTCGCCGTCGGCCTCCAGGCCGATCTGAGGCAAGGATCGCGCGCGGGCGCCGACAGCCAGCATGACAGCCTTGGCCTCGACCGTGCGCGAACCGCCGGCCTTCAGCGCAATAACCACCTTGGGCGCTGCGGCGCCTTTCTCCAGCTTGGCCGAGCCCTCGATCACCTCGATCTTGTTCTTCTTCATCAAGAAGGCGACGCCCTTGTTCATCGTCGCCGCGACGCCGCGCGAACGCTGAATGATGGCGTCGAAATCGAACGACGCGCCCGAGGCGGACAGGCCGTATTCCTTCAGGTGGCTCAGGCTCTCGAACTTCTCGCCCGACTTCAGCAGGGCCTTGGTCGGGATGCAGCCCCAGTTCAGGCAGATGCCGCCCAGGTTCTCGCGCTCCACGATGGCGACCTTCTGGCCCAGTTGGCTGGCGCGGATCGCCGCGACGTAACCGCCGGGGCCCGAGCCGATGACGACGAGATCGAATTCAGCAGCCATGGTCAGATCAACTTCTCGATGTCGGCCTTGATGGCCTCGGGTTCTGTCTGCGGGGCGTAACGGGCGACCACCCTGCCCTCGCGGTCGGTCAGGAACTTGGTGAAGTTCCACTTGATGGCCTGGGAGCCCAGGAAGCCGCGCTTCTGTCGGGTCAGCCAGGCATAGAGCGGATGCCGGTTCGGCCCGTTGACCTCCACCTTGTCGAACAGGGGGAAGCTGACGTCGAAACTCGCAGCGCAGAAGGCGGCGATTTCCGCCGCCCGGCCCGGTTCCTGCTCGCCGAACTGGTTGCAGGGAAAACCGAGCACCTCGAACGGCCGGTCAGCGAACGTCCGATGCAGCTTTTCCAGACCATCATATTGGCCGGTGAAGCCGCATTTGGACGCTGTGTTCACGATCAGCAGCGCCTGACCGCGAAACCGGTCCAGCGAAACGTCCGTGCCGTCGATGGCCCGGGCGGAGAAGTCATAGACCGAGGTCATGACCTCACCCTCCCCTTACGCCAGCATCGCGACGGGATCTTCGATCAGCGGCTTGAACGCCTGCAGGAAGCGTGCGCCGATCGCGCCGTCCACCACACGGTGATCGCAGGTCAGTGTGACGGTCATGACGGTGGCCGGCACGACCTGGCCGTTCTTGACGACCGCCCGTTGTTCGCCCGCCCCCACGCTCATGATGCAGCCTTGGGGCTCGTTGATGATCGAGGTGAACTGCTTGATGCCGAACATGCCCAGGTTGGACACCGAGAAGGTGCCGCCCTGGAACTCGTCGGGCTTCAGCTTGCGTTCGCGGGCGCGCTTGGCCAGATCCTTGGACTCGGTCGCGATCTGCGCCAGGCCCTTGGTCTCGGCCTTCTTGATGATCGGGGTGATCAGGCCGCCGTCGATCGCCACCGCCATCGAGACGTCGGCGTTGTGGTGCATGGCGATGCCTTCCGGCGTGTAGGAGGCGTTCGCCTCCGGCACGGCCTTCAGCGCCAGGGCCGCGGCCTTGATGACGAAGTCGTTGACCGACACCTTGATGCCCTGCGGCTCCAGCATCTTGTTCACCTTCGCGCGGACGGCCATCAGTTGGTCGATCTCGACATCGATGAACAGCGGGAAGTGCGGGACGTTCTGGATGCTGTCGACCATGCGACGCGCCACGGCCTTCTTCATCCCGTCGAGCGGGATCAGGTCGTAGCTGCCGTCCGGAATACCCATCTGAGCCAGGGACTGGGCCTTGCGCGGCTCGATGCCCGAGGTCGCAGCTGCGGCGGTCGCCGTCGAGGCGGCCGGTTGAGCGGCGACCTTCGGCGCGCCCTCGACGTCACGCTTGACGATCCGGCCGTGCGGTCCGGTGCCCTTGATCGACTTCAGATCGACGCCGTTCTGGGCGGCGATGCGACGCGCCAGGGGCGACGAGAAGATGCGCTCGCCATTGTCCGACTTCGGCGCAGCCGGAGCCGGCGCGGCGGGCGCAGCCGCCTTTGGCGCCTCGGCGGCCGCCGGAGCGGATTCGGCCTTTGGCGCCTCTTCCGCCTTGGCGGCCGGTTTCGGGGCCGCAGCGCCGCCTTCATCCTTCAGACGCGCGATGGGCGTATTGACCTTAACGCCTTCTGTGCCTTCGGCGACCAGGATGTCGGTGATCTCGCCCTCGTCCACGGCCTCGACTTCCATCGTGGCCTTGTCGGTTTCGATCTCGGCGATAACGTCGCCGGCGGAGACGACGTCTCCGACCTTGACGTGCCATTTGGCCAGAACGCCCTCCTCCATCGTCGGAGACAGGGCGGGCATCAGGATGTCGGTCATGCCATCACCTGCTTCACGGCTGCGATGATCTTGTCCACGCCCGGCAGCGACAGCACTTCCAGGTTGGCGGCGTAGGGCAGCGGCACGTCTTCCTGATGCACCCGCAACGGCGGGGCGTCCAGATAGTCGAAGGCGTGTTCGATGACGCGGGCCACGACCTCGGCGCCGACGCCCATCGGACCCCAGCCCTCTTCGGCCGAGACCAGACGGCTGGTCTTCTTGACGCTCTCGACGATGGTTTCGGTGTCCAGCGGACGCAGTGTGCGCAGATCGACGACCTCGGCCTCAATGCCTTCCTCGGCCAGTTTCTCGGCGGCCTGAAGGGCGAAGCCGACCATGCGGCTGTGGGCCGTGATGGTGACATCCTTGCCTTCGCGACGGACTTTGGCCTTGCCGATCGGCAGGACGTAGTCCTCGACGTCCGGCACGTCGAACTCCAGGCCGTACATCATCTCGTGTTCGAGGAAGACGACGGGGTTCGGGTCGCGGATGGCGGCCTTGAGCAGTCCCTTGGCGTCGGCCGCGTCGTAGGGCGCAATGACCTTCAGGCCCGGAACCTGAGCATACCAGGCCGAATAGTCCTGGCTGTGCTGGGCGCCGACGCGCGAGGCGGCGCCGTTCGGGCCGCGGAACACGATCGGCGCGCGGATCTGACCGCCCGACATATACAGGGTCTTGGCGGCCGAGTTGATGATGTGGTCGATCGCCTGCATGGCGAAGTTGAACGTCATGAACTCGACGATCGGCTTCAGGCCCGACATGGCGGCGCCGACGCCCAGGCCGGCGAAGCCATGCTCCGTGATCGGGGTATCGACGACGCGCTGGTCGCCGAACTCCTGCAGCAGGTCGCGGCTGACCTTGTAGGCCCCCTGATACTGGGCGACTTCCTCGCCGATCAGGAAGACGCGGTCGTCACGACGCATCTCTTCGGCCATCGCGTCGCGCAGGGCGTCTCGCACGGTCGTCTTGACCAGTTTGGCGTCGGCCGGGATTTCTGGGTCGCGCAATTCGACCTTGGGGGTCGAGGTCTGTGCCGGGGCCTTCTCGGGATCGCCGGTCTTGCCTTCGGCCGCGGCCTTGGGCGCCTCAGCAACTTCGGCCGCCTTGGGCGCGGGCGCCGCTGCGCCGTCTTCGCCGGCAAGCCGCGCGATCGGCGTATTGACCTTCACGTTCTCCGAACCTTCGGCGACCAGGATTTCCAGCACTTCGCCTTCGTCCACGGCCTCGACTTCCATCGTGGCCTTGTCGGTTTCAATCTCAGCAATCACTTGGCCGGCCGACACGGTGTCGCCCGCCTTGATGTGCCATTTCGTCAGCGTGCCCTCTTCCATCGTGGGGGACAGCGCCGGCATCAGAATGTCGGTCACGGATCAGGCCTCCACGTAGACGTCGGTATAGAGCTCGGACGGATCGGGTTCCGGGCTCTCTTGGGCGAATTGAACAGCTTCGGCGACGATCGCCTTGATTTCGGTGTCGATGGCCTTGAGCTCGTCCTCGGTCGCATTGGCGGCCGACAGCAGCATCTTCAGGTGATCGATCGGGTCGCGGGTCTTCTTGACCTCGTCCACCTCTTCCTTGGTCCGGTATTTCGCCGGGTCGGACATCGAGTGGCCGCGATAGCGATAGGTCTTCACTTCCAGGATGAAGGGGCCGCCGCCTTCGCGGGCGCGCTTCACCGCACGAGCCGTCGCATCGCGCACGGCCAGCACGTCCATGCCGTCGACCTGTTCGCCCGGAATGCCGAAGCTGGCGCCGCGCTGATAGAGTTCGGTCGTCGAAGACGAGCGTTCGATGCTCGTGCCCATGGCGTACTGGTTGTTCTCGATGATGTAGATGGCCGGCAGCTTCCACAGCTGCGCCATGTTGAAGCTCTCGTACACCTGACCCTGGTTCGAAGCGCCGTCGCCGAAATAGACGAAGGCCACCGAATCGTCGCCGCGATATTTGCCGGCGAAGGCCAGGCCGGTGCCCAGCGCCACCTGGGCGCCGACGATGCCGTGACCGCCGTAGAAGCCGGTCGGCACGTCGAACATGTGCATCGACCCGCCCTTGCCCTTGGACGAACCGCCGCTGCGGCCGGTCAGCTCGGCCATGACTTCCTTCGGATCCATGCCGGCGGCCAGCATATGGCCGTGGTCACGATAGCCGGTGATGATCTTGTCGTGGCCCTGTTTGACGCTCTCCTGAACGCCGACGGCCACGGCTTCCTGGCCGATGTACAGGTGGCAGAAGCCGCCGATCAGACCCATGCCGTAGAGCTGACCTGCACGCTCCTCGAAGCGGCGGATCAGGACCATCTCGCGATAGAAGCGAAGCAGGTCCTCCTTGGACGCCGTCGGCGTGTTGGGCAGTTTGTCAGGCGAAGTCGTCTGAGCGGATTTGGCTGGGGCTTTCGCCATCCGGTATCTCCCGGCTAGGCGTCGAGAACCGACGCCTTCTTATCGTTACGGAAAGGGGCTTTAGCAGCCTTCCTTCCCGGAAGGCAAAGGGGTGCGAGCCGCCCTGTAACAATAGTTCAAGTGGCGAGTGTTTTCACCCTTGAACGGCAGGCCCCGGCACGCGGATCACATAGTCGCGCGGGTCCGAGAAGCCCAGCACGGCGCGCGCGCGCTCTTCCAGCAGATCACGGGACAGACTGTCGGTGCGCAGATAACGCACGCGCGTCTCAAGGTCGCGACGCTGTTCGGTAAGATGCGCCAATTGGTCCTCGCGTTGCCCCAGCAGGGCATCGCGCGACGAGCCGCTCAACAAACCGCGCTCGCCTGTCAGAGCCTGCACCCCAAGATAGGCAAGCAGCAACAACAGGGCGAAGGACAGGCGGTAAGGTTTCATCCGTTCGGGCACTTAAAACGCTCCTTCTGAGCGCGAAAACACAGTTCAGGAACCGTGCCCGAAAATGCCTAACGAAATGTAGCTTGACCGTAAGATAATTGGCGGAGAACGCTGATTCTCCGCCGACAATTCGGTTTCTTATTTCAGCAGCATGCCGTCGCCGAAATAGACGCCCTGGTCGCCCAGCATCTCTTCGATGCGCAGCAACTGGTTGTATTTCGCCACCCGGTCCGAACGCGCCAGCGAGCCGGTCTTGATCTGCCCGCAGTTGGTGGCCACGGCCAGGTCGGCGATGGTCGAGTCCTCGGTCTCGCCCGAACGGTGGCTCATCACGGCGGTATAGCCGGCGCGGTGGGCCATATCGACGGCGTCCAGCGTCTCGGACAGGGTGCCGATCTGGTTGACCTTGATCAGGATCGAGTTGGCCAGGCCTTCGCCGATACCGGCGGCCAGACGCGCCGGGTTAGTCACGAACAGGTCGTCGCCGACCAGCTGCACCCGATCGCCCAGACGCTCGGTCAGCAGGCGCCAGCCGTCGAAATCGTCCTCGGCCATGCCGTCCTCGATCGAGACGATGGGGAAGCGCTCGCACAGATCGACCAGGTAGGCGGCCATGCCATCGGCGTCGACGGTCTTGCCCTCGCCGGTCATGATGTATTTGCCGTCCTTGAAGAACTCGGTCGAGGCGACGTCCAGGCCCAGGTGGAAGTCCTCGCCTGCCAAATAACCGGCCGCCTGCCCAGCCTTGGTGATGAAGCTCAGGGCTTCGTCGGCCGAGGCCAGGTTCGGGGCGAAGCCGCCTTCGTCACCGACGTTGGTGTTATGGCCGGCGTCCTTCAGCTGCTTCTTCAGGGCGTGGAAGATTTCGGCGCCCATGCGCACGGCGTCCGAGAAGGTCTCGGCGCCGGTCGGCAGGATCATGAACTCCTGGATGTCGATCGGATTGTCGGCGTGGGCGCCGCCGTTGATGATGTTCATCATCGGGGTCGGCAGGACGCGTGCCGAGACGCCGCCCAGATAGCGATACAGCTCCTGATTGGACGACAGAGCGCTAGCCTTGGCGACGGCCAGGGACACGCCCAGAATGGCGTTGGCGCCCAGGCGGGCCTTGTTGGGCGTGCCGTCCAGGTCGATCATCGCCTCGTCGATGCGGCGCTGCTGCTCGGCGTCCATGCCGGACAGGGCGTCGAAAATCTCGCCGTTGACGGCGTCGACCGCCTTCTGCACGCCCTTGCCGCCCCACATGTCCTTGTCGCCGTCGCGCAGTTCGACCGCTTCATGCGCGCCGGTCGAGGCGCCCGACGGCACTGCCGCGCGGCCAAAGGAGCCGTCTTCCAGCGTGACATCGACTTCAACCGTCGGATTGCCCCGGCTGTCGAGGATCTGGCGGGCGACGATGTCGGCGATGTCGGTCATGGCTCGGCTCTTTGGCTCAAGGGGCAAGGGAGGTCCGACGGTTTAGCCGCCTCCCCGCCAAACGCCAATGGCGCCGAAGCCCCTGATGTCAGGAACAGCCCTCGACCAGTTGGATCGACGGGTCGCCAGCATGGACCATCATCACCTTGCCGTCGCTGCCGATCTCGTAGCGCACGCCGCGCGCCGCCGGGTCGGTGACATAGGCGGTCGAGCCACCGCGCGACCAGACGAACAGGTCCTCGGCCGGCGAATCCTGATACTTGTGCGGCTGGGCGAAGAGGGTGCCGCCATAGGCCTGTTTGATCGCCATGCCCGTATCGCCGACGCCGAACCCGCGATCGGTCTTGGTCGTCGCGCCCCGCGCCAGGGTGATTCGCGTCAGGACGCCGTTCTGGATCATCACCTGCACGTCCGCCGGTGCATTAGCGGGGTGGAACTGGTCGCAGGTCTCAGGATTGGTGGCGCCCACAGCGTTCGGCTGGGAATCATCGCCCCAGACCTTCACCAGCTCGCCGCGCGTCATGCCGATTCGCACGGGGCCCAGCCCTTCGGCCGTCAGGGCGTTAGGGTCTGCAGCGGGCGCCGCGGGCGTCTCCACAGCCGGCGCAGCGGTCACTGGAGCCGGGGCAGCGGGCTGTTCCTTGCGGTCACAGGCGGCGAGCGTGAGCAGCGCGCAGGCGCTGACGGCGGTGAAACGAATCATCATGCGGCGTCTCCAAATGGAAGCTTCACCGCATTGAACGCACGAAAACGGCGCGCGGGTCACCGCGCGCCGTCGAATTCATCGTCCGGCCGAAGCCGGGATCACTCGAAAGACTAGTCTTCCTTCGGCGTGATGACCTGACGACCGCGATAGGTGCCGGTCTTCAGATCGATGTGGTGAGGGCGCTTCAGCTCGCCGGTGTCCTTGTCCTCGACATAGACGTTCGAGGTCAGGGCGTCGTGGGCGCGGCGCATGTTGCGACGCGAGGGGGATACTTTCCGCTTCGGAACGGCCATGTCCGTATCAATCTTCTAAGTCGGGCGCCGCCCAGAGCCGAAGCCTGATCAAGCGCGAAAACGATAGCGGCGGCCCCCAACCCTTCCTTGGAAAGGATGCAGAGCCGCCACGCGAGGCGCGGCTTATGCATGAACCTCGCGAGGATTTCAAGGCGGGTCTTCAAACCAATGCCGAACCCGCATCGCCGCCCCGGTGGCCTAGGCTGAACGGCTCGGGCACAATGCGCAAAAGCGATTACGGGAGACGAACGATGAAGACCAGATGGATCGTCGGCGCGGCCATGACCACCGCCCTTGGACTGGCGCAGCCTGCAGTCGCTCAGGAGGGCATTCGCATCATTCCCCTGCCCGAAGCCGCCGCCTATCCGGAAGGCATGACCGTGGATCCGACGACCGGCGCCCTCTATACCAACAGCGCCAACACCGGCGTGATCGTGCGACTGGATCCTACGACGGGCGCGGCCGCCATCCTTGGCGATCCTTTGAATATGGCCGACACGCGCCCCGCCACGCCCAAATCGGTCGCCCTAGGGCTAAAGTCGGACGGTGAGGGTCGGATATGGGTCGCCGGGGCCCGCGACGGCTCCATGCATGTGGTGGACAGCGCCACCGGTCGCCGCCTGGCGCGCTTCACGACGCCTGAAGGCCCTTGGCTGATCAACGATGTCGTCCTGACTCAGGACCACGCCTATTTCACCGATTCCCTGCGGCCGGTGATGTGGCGTGTGCCGCGAGGCGCCGTCGCCGACGCAGCGCTGGAGCCGTGGCTCAGCTTCGAGGGCACGGCGCTCGACTTCGGCGAGGCGCCCAATCTGAACGGTATCGCGGCGACGCCGGACGGTCGGTTCCTGATCGTCGTCCACGCCAAGACCGGCCGCCTGTTTCGAATCGCCACCGACACCGGAGAAATCGCGGCCATCGACGCGGGATCTTCGGAGCTTTCGAGCGGAGACGGGCTGGTCCTGGACGGTCAGCGTCTGTTTGTCGTGCGCCAGTCGGCGGGCGAGGTCGTGGCGCTAAACCTGTCGTCCGACCTGCTGACGGCGGTCGAGACAAAGCGAATCAAGCCCGCCGAACTGGCCTGGCCCGCGACAGCGGCCATCAGCGGCGACCGATTGATCGTCGCCAACAGCCAACTGAACCGACGCGCCACCGGCGATCCGGTTCTTCCCTTCAGCCTGGTGTCGATCCCGCTGTCGGCATTCGATTAAGCCAATCGCTTCGCAATCTTCGCCGGATTGCCGACCACGACGACATCGGACGGCACATCCCTGGTCACCACGGCGCCGGCCCCGATCACCGACCGGTCGCCGACGGTGACCCCGGCCAGAACGATGGCGCCGCCGCCGATCCAGACGTCGTCGCCGATGACGATGGGCCGCGCCGTCTCCTCGCCGCGACGCGCGACGGCGTCCAGCGGATGTTCCGGCGTCAAAAGCTGCACTCCAGGCCCGGCTTGAAAGTTGTCGCCGATGCGGATTTCGGCGCAGTCCAGAAACACGCAGTTGGCGTTCGCAAAGGCCCGCGCGCCCAGGTGAATGTTGACGCCATAGTCACAGAAGAAGCCGGGCATGATCACCGCCTTGCCATCGGCCGCGTTCACCAGTTCGTTGACCAGGACGCCGCGCCGCTCGCGATCCGGCTCGGCGTTGATGGCGACGGTCAGGCCGACCGCGCGGGCGCGACCGTCGCGCAGATCGGGATCGCCCGGATCATACGGCAGGCCCGCCAGCATCTTCTCGCGTTCGGTCATGCGGTCTCCGTCAGGGCGACGGCCACGGCCTCGCCAATGGCCAGCGAACTGGTCAGGCCGGGGCTCTCGATGCCGAACAGGGCCATCAGGCCGTCGATGCCGTGATGCTCGCGTCCATGTAGTTGAAAGTCCGGTTGCGGCTCGCCCGGCCCATGCAGCTTGGGCCGGATGCCGGCATAGTCGGGCGTCAGGGCGCCGTCGGGCAGGCCCAGCCAGAAGCGGCGGATATAGGCGGCGAAATCCTCCGCCTTCGCCGGATCGACCGAGTAATCCTCGGTCTCGACATAAGCGAGGTCGGGCCCGAACACGGCCTGCCCGCCCAGATCCTTGCGGTAATGAGTGCCCAAGGCGCCCGGGATGGGGGGCGGATAGATCAGCCGGTCGAACGGCGCCTTGCCGACCAGCCGGAAATAGACGCCCTTGCCGAAATGACCGGCGGGAATGTCGATGGCCGGATAGCCGTCGATGGCCGCCGCCACGGTTTGCGCCGATAGGCCGGGCGCCGTGACCAGCAGGCGGCTGGTGACCTGCATCGCCCCCTCCCCGCCGACACGGATGGTAAAGCCGCCGCACGACAGGGGTTCGGCGCCCTCGAACGGCGCCGACACCACGACCGATCCGCCCGCGTCCTCGATCTCGCCCTGCAGCGCCAGCATATAGCCGTGGCTGTCGAACAGGCCGCTTTCGGGCGACAGGATTGCTGAGTGAGCCTTCAGTTCAGGCTCCAGCGCCCGCGCCTGGGCGCCGGTCAGATGCTCCAGCCCCTCAACGCCGTTCGCCGTCGCCTGCTCGAAGATGGCCTCAATCCGCTCGACCTCCGACTCCTGCGTGACCACGACCAGCTTGCCGCATT
This sequence comes from Brevundimonas sp., assembly GCF_041648115.1. Lineage (GTDB taxonomy): Bacteria > Pseudomonadota > Alphaproteobacteria > Caulobacterales > Caulobacteraceae > Brevundimonas. The sequence continues at coordinate 160,485 of NZ_JBAZPR010000003.1, read as the reverse complement.
TCCGGTGGTCGATCTTGCGGCTGGCCAAGAAGTCATAGAGGGCGCGCCGCCCGTCGATGCAGAAACGGGCCTTCAACGACCCAGTCGGATAATAGAGGCCGCCGTGGATGACCTCGGAATTGCGCGACGAGACGCCCTGACCGATGTGGCCTTCCTTCTCAAGCACCAGCACCGTCAGACCGCGTTTCGACAACGCCCGACCGCAGGCCAGGCCCACAGCCCCGGCGCCCACGACGGTCGCGTCGAAATCGAAACTCATGGCCTGGGGTATCTCCGCTTCGCCTCGGCCTCGAAACAGCCGATCAGCTTTTCCACCGCCCGGTCAAAGTTGGCCGACAGCATCAGGTCAAGCATCTTCGATTTGAAGGCGAAGTCGATCATGAACTCCAGCCGCGCCCCCTCGGGATGCGGAAAGAACTCCCAGCGGTTCTTCAGATGCTTGAACGGGCCGCGCAGCAGGCCGACCTCGACCTTGGGCGCGTTCCGGTCATGCCGGACCCAGGTAGAGAACCGCTCCTTCAAAAAGGAGAAGCCCACCCCAGCCTCGGCGTCCAAGACCGTGACGCCCTCGCCCTCGGCCCGCTCGTTCCAGACGCGCATCGACGTGACCCAAGGCACGAAGTCGGGATAGGCGCGCACGTCGGCGACGAGATCGGCAAGCTGTTCGGGCGCATAGGGAAGGATGCGCGTGACGCGGTGGACGGACATCAGGAACTTAGCGGCGCAGTTGCGCCTCGCGCGCCGCCTTCAGCCGGGCGAAATCGTCGCCGGCGTGGTGCGACGAACGCGTCAGCGGGCTGGACGACACCATCAGGAAGCCCTTGGCCCGGGCGATCGCCTCATAGGCCTTGAACTCTTCCGGCGTGACGAAGCGGTCGATGGCGGCGTGTTTGCGCGTCGGCTGCAGATATTGGCCGATGGTGATGAAATCAACGCCGGCGGACCGCATGTCGTCCATCACCTGCATGACCTCTTCCCTGGTCTCGCCCAGGCCGACCATGATGCCGGACTTGGTGAACTGCTCCGGGTCCCGCTCCTTGACCATCTGCAACAGGCGCAGACTGTGGAAGTAGCGGGCGCCCGGCCGGATCTTCAGATACAGGCGCGGCACGGTTTCCAGGTTGTGATTGAACACGTCAGGCTTGGCGTCGATCATGACCGCCGCCGCCCCGTCCTTCCTCAGGAAGTCGGGCGTCAGGATTTCGATCGTGGCGCCCGGCGCCTGGATGCGGATTTGACGCACCACCTCGGCGAAGTGGGCCGCGCCCCCGTCCGCCACGTCGTCGCGGTCGACCGAGGTGATCACCACATGGTTCAGGCCCATCTGCTGGACGGCCAGGCCCACCTTGCCGGCCTCTTCCGGGTCCAGCGGCTGGGGCAGGCCCGTCTTGACGTTGCAGAAGGCGCACGCCCGCGTGCAGGTGTCGCCCATGATCATCAGGGTGGCGTGCTTCTGGCTCCAGCACTCGCCGATGTTCGGGCAGGCCGCCTCTTCACAGACCGTCACCAGCCCCTTGGAGCGGACGATCTCCCTGGTCGCATTGTACTGTCCCGAACCGGGCGCCTTGACGCGCAGCCAGTCAGGCTTTTTCAGAACGACCGACTCGGGCCGATTCTGTTTTTCGGGGTGACGCAGCTCGGAAGGCTTGCGCTGAAGGGTGTCGATCAGGGTGACCATTCCCGGTATTTCGGACTTTGAGGGCGTTTAGGCAAGGCACACAGGGTAACAGACTTGCCGCAGGCGTGATCGCGCCTCGGAACTCACGCGACGTTACGCATCTTTTCAAGATGACGCGGCGTCATTAATGACAGACGCCCGAACAACAGAGAGGGCCGCCCGCGCCCTCCATAGGAGACGCGCTTGCGCCAGGCCCTGGATCCCTCGCTTTACGACTCGTCCCTGATCGACGCCCTGATCGATGCGCGGGCGCGGTTCGGCGACAAGGAAATCCTGGAGGACCAGGATCGCCATCCCCTCAGCTACACTGGCCTGATCCGCGCCGCCTTCGTGCTGGGCCGCAAGATCGCCCATATGACCAGCCTGGGCGAACGGGTCGCCATCCTGCTGCCGTCGTCGATGGGCGTGGTCGTCACCTTCTTTGGCCTGCATGCCCACGGCCGCGTGCCGGTCATGCTGAACTTCACCGCCGGCGAGACCAATTTGAAGGCCGCGATCAAGGCTTCGGGCGTCAAGAAGGTGCTGACCGCCAAACGCTTTATCGACCAGGCCAAGCTGGACGACCTGATCGTCGAGCTGAAGACCGTCGCCGAGGTCGTTTGGCTGGACGACGTTCGCAAGACCATCGGTCTGGCCGACAAGCTGTACGGACTGGCCGCCGGCGCTGCGCCCAAGCGGTTCCGCGTCAAGACGGACCCGGATGCGCCGGGCGTCGTCCTGTTCACTTCCGGCAGTTTCGGCACGCCCAAGGGCGTGGTGCTGAGCCAGAAGAACCTCGTCGCAAACGCCCGCCAAGTGGCGGCTCATATCGACCTGCTGCCGGAATGGGTGATGTTCAATCCTCTACCCACCTTCCACTGTTTCGGACTGACGGGCGGCGTCATCCTGCCGCTGCTGCAAGGGTTGAAGGCGTTCCAGTATCCGTCGCCGCTGCACGCCAAACAGATCACCGATCTGCTGCCTCAGGTGAACGCCTCGATCCTGTTCGCCACCGACACCTTCCTGAACCAGTACGGCCGCGTCGCCGAGCCGAACGACTTCTCGACGCTGAAGTTCGTGGTGGCCGGCGCCGAGAAGGTGCGCGAGGAAACCCGCACCCTGTTCAACACCAAGTTCGGCGGCGTCGAACTGCTGGAAGGCTACGGCGCGACCGAGGCCTCGCCCGTGATCGCCGTCAACCATCCTGACCGCAACGCGCCCGGCACGGTCGGCCAAGTGCTGCCCGGCATCGACTGGAAGCTGGAGCCGGTCGAGGGCATCGACGCGGGCGGCCGTCTGATGCTGCGCGGGCCCAACGTCATGAGCGGCTATGTCACCTCGGCCGAGCCCCTGGCCTGGGATCCGATCGGCGACGACTGGCTGGACACGGGCGACATCGTCGATGTCGATGACGAGGGCTATGTCACCATCCGAGGCCGCGCCAAGCGCTTCGCCAAGATCGGCGGCGAAATGGTGTCCCTGACCGCCGTGGAGGGCATTGCCGGCGCCGTCTGGCCGGACCAGCGCCACGCCGTCGTGTCGATCCCAGACAGCCGCAAGGGTGAGAAACTGGTGCTCGTCACCGACCACGCCGAGGCCGAGGTCGCGCCCTTGGCCGAATGGGCTCGCACCAACGGCGCACCCGAGCTGATCGTGCCCAAGAAGATCGTCAAGGTCGCCGAAGTGCCGGTTCTGGGCACCGGCAAGACGGACTACGTCTCGATCCAGAAGATGGTGGAGGCCGAAAAGTCGGCCTGATTAGCCGATCCTGACGCCGGTCATCGAGATCGAGCCGCCGTCGATGCGGTCGTTGAAGAAGCTGACAGCCTCGCCCGGCTCCTGCTGGGCGGCGACATAGAGGACCGGCAGATAGTGTTCGTCGGTCGGCACGCTCATCTGGGCGTCTTCGGCCAGATCCACCCAGTCGATCAGGGCGTCGTGGTCTCCCCTTTCGAACGCCGCCTTCACCGCCTCGTTGAACCCGGTCGCCCAGGCATAGGGTTCGGCGCCGTCCTCGCGCTTCCAGGTCCGCAGGTTGTGGACGAAGTCGCCCGAACCGGCGATGACGATCCCTTCGTCCCGCAAAGGCTTCAGCGCCTTGGCCAGATCGTAATGTTGGCGCGCCGTCAGCTCGCGGTTCAACGATAGCTGCACCACCGGCACATCGGCGTCCGGCCAGACGTGAACCAACACCGACCAGGTCCCGTGATCCAGCCCCCATTGCTGGGTCTGGACCGCACCGGTCAGTTCCGCCACCCGAGCCGCCAGTTCGGGCGATCCGGGCGCGGGATACTGCATCTCGTGAAGTTCTCGCGGGAAGTTTCCGAAATCATGGATGGTTTCGGGTCTTTCCTGTGCGGTGACGCCCAGCCCGCGAGTCTCCCAGTGGGCGGAGATCATCACCACGCCCTTGGGCTTTCCAATGGCCTCGCCCAGCGCGCGCCAGGCCGCCCCATAGGGACCGCCAAGCGCGTTCATCGGCGAACCGTGACCGAAGAAGACGGCGGGCTGGCGCATCGGATCAGCCGTGCAGCTTTTTCGCCAGTTCGGCGATATGCTTACCCTGGAACCGAGCGCCGCCCAGTTCGATCTCGCTGGGCTGACGCGAACCGTCGCCGCCGGTGATGGTCGTCGCGCCATAGGGCGAACCGCCCTCGACCGAGTCCAGCGTCATCATGGCCTGATACGAATAGGGCAGACCCACGACCGGCATGCCGTGGTGCATGAAGAAGTTGTGCAGCCCCTGGAAGGTGGTTTCCTGACCGCCGTGCTGGGTCGCGGTGGCGGTGAAGGCGCCGCCGATCTTGCCGATCAGGGCGCCGCTGAACCACAGGCCGCCGGCTTGGTCCAGGAAGGCGCGCATCTGCGACGCGGCCGAGCCGAAGCGGGTGCCGGCGCCGATGATGATGGCGTCATAGTCTTTCAGGTCGTCGATCTTGGCGATCGGCGCCTTCTGGTCCAGCTTGTAGTGCGACGCCTTGGCCAGTTCCTCCGGCACGGTTTCCGGCACGCGCTTGATGTCCACCACCGCGCCTTCGACCTCGCGCGCGCCCTCGGCGACGGCTTCGGCCATGGTTTCGAGGTGGCCATAGGTCGAGTGATAGAGGACGAGGATTTTGGGCATTGGGGAGACTCCGTTGAATGACCGGCCGTCATTCGCAACAACGACCGTTGCTAACTTGGCGTGTCCCTTCGGCCTATGCAAGCCCCCCGGCAGGGTTTCAACGCACGAAAGGACAGACCGCGTCATAGAAGGCCGCGCTGCCCGGCGCCCTGCCTCCGCGCGTCCGATGGAAGCGATGTTCCATCACCATCGCCTGCTGCTCGATGTTCAACGAATCCCAACGGCAGCTCGGGTCGGCCGAATAGGCATAGGCGGCCGCATCGTCTCCCGCCTTCAACTTGGCGAACAACAGGTTCACCCCCTGCTGCGCCTGCCAGACATGGGTCAGTTCATGCACCAGCACGCCCTGCAGATGCAGCGAGGCCGAGGCGAAATCCGCGGCCATCGCCCTGTGCGGCCAGACGATCCAGTCGCGCCCGAACCAGCGCCCGGCGACGAAGGCGCGACGAAACGGCCAGCCGATCAGACGCACGGTCTCCAGATGCAAGGCCTCGCCGAACGCCTCTCGCGCCAGCGCCGCCTCCCCCTCGGTCAGGGCGCGAACGAAGGATCCCACGGCCGTACATACTCCCAATGCCAGGGCTCATAGACGTAGGGCGTAAACCCGAACCGGCCGGCGTTCGCCACCAGCCAACGATAGGTCGCCGACCGCGCCATATGTTCGCGGCTGGCCGGCGAGGTGGAATCGACGCCCTGCCCCGGCGCCCGGCCGACGTAGAGATCGACCGCCGTCCCGGTCCTGTGCGGTGAACAGACAGCGCGGCGCAGCCCGTCGCAATTGCCCTGCTGGGCGCAGCGCGCCGCATCCGCCTCGGGGTCGCGGAAGCCGGAGAAGATCTGCAGCAGCTCGGGATTGGCGGCGACCTCGGGAACTTCAGCCCGCGCGGCCGCGACCAGCCGGCGATAGGCGTCCAGCACATCACGGCGCAGCAACCGCGTCAGCCGGTCGGCGTGTTCCTCCTCGGCGATCAGATACCCCAGCTGGTTGATCGGTGGTGGCTCGGGACAGGCCCCGCCGACGCGCGCCATGACGAAAGGCCGTCGCTCCTGCCATAGTCCCCTGAACACCTGAAACGTCGCGGCGTCGAACAGGCCTGTGGGCGCCAGGCCGTAGGTCTGCTGAAATCCCGCCAGCTGCGACGCGAAGATCGGCGTGCCAGGACCGCACGCCGTATGCAACTCGTGCTGGATCAGCGGTAGATAGGCCTGCCACCCCCACTCCGCCGCACCGAACGGCGCCCACTCCATCCCATAGGCCGAGGCCGCATTCGCCAGTGCCTGCGCCTGCCAGCCGTCGGCATTGGTATGGCAGGGGCCGGCCGCATGCGCGCCGCCGGCGAAGACCAACGCAAAGCAAAGGGACAGGAACGCAAGAAGGCTTCGCCACATGGCGCATAGGAAGCCCCAAGCCGGCCGATCTCACAAGTGCATGCTTCGCCGATCGCTGGCATGGTGACGCGCGGCCGACTCGCGCCGCGCCTTTCGGACCGACGCATGTCCACCGCCGCGCCGACCGCGCCCCGCCGCTCCAATGCGGTGCTCGCCGCCTTTTCCGGCCCCTGCCTTCCGCTGGCGGCCTTCGGGGTCGCCCTGCCCGTCACCCTGCCGGAGTTCTACGCCACCCATGTGGGGCTGGAGCTAGGCGTCGTCGCCGCCGTCTTCATGGCCGTGCGCCTGATCGACATCGTCTTCGACCCCTTCATCGGCTGGGGCATGGACAAGACCCGGACGCGCCTGGGCCGTTATCGCCCCTGGATGGCGCTGTCGACGCCGATCCTCATGCTGTCGGCCTTCATGATGTTCGTGGTGGTCCAGCCCGGCGCCGGGCCCGCCTATCTGTTCGGCTGGCTGCTTGTTCTCTATCTCGGCTTCTCGATCGGCACCCTGGGCCAGCTCGGCTGGGCCGCCGTTCTCGCACCCCAGTATGACCAGCGCAGCCGCGTCTATGGCTGGTGGCAGGTTTTCAACATCATCGGCGTGATCCTGATCCTGGTCCTGCCGACCGTGGTGGTCCAGACGGGCATGGGAACCTATGCCGACGGCGTGCGGATCATGGGTTGGGCCATCCTGATCGCCCTGCCCCTGACCATCGGCCTGGCTATGGTCGCCGTGCCCGAGCCGGTCAATGCGGGCGACCAGCCTCACGGGGGCGCCGGCGCCTATCTGGCCCTGCTGAAGATGCCGACGGTGCGCAAGCTGTTGATCGCCGACCTGCTGCTGGGCGTCGCGCCGGGCATCACCGGCTCGCTGCTGTTCTTCTTCTTCGGCCAGATCAAGGGCTACGACCACAGCCAGGCCGGCCTGTTCATGCTGTTCTATTTCGTCGCGGGCCTGTGCGGCGCGCCGATCTGGGCCTGGCTGGCCACGCGGATCGGCAAGGACAAGGCCCTGGCGGTCGCCAGCCTGATCTTCGCCGGCCTCTATATCGCCGCCACCCTGGTCCCCGGCGGCAACTTCGCCCTGACGGCTGGGGCCATGTTTATCGCCGGCCTGCCCTATGCCGCCGGCCTGTTCCTGTTGCGGGCCATGATGGCGGATGCGGGCGACGAGGTGCGGCTGGAGACGGGCGTGGACCGCACCGGCCTGATGTTCTCCATCCTGTCGGCGACGACCAAGATCGGCCATGTGGTGGCCCTGATCCCCTACCTGATTTTGCAATGGGTGGGCTTCAAGGCGATCCCGGAGGCGGGCGGAAACAGCGAGTTCTCCCTGCTGACGCTCCAGGTTCTGTTCATCCTGGTCCCTGGCTTGCTGCTGGCCGCCGCTGCTTGGGTGCTGAAGGGCTACCCCCTGACGCCGAAACGCCACGACGAAATCCGCCTGGCCCTCGAAGCTCGCGACGGAGCCCGCACTTGAGACCCATCGACCGCCTGCTCGGCGTCATGGCGCGGCTGCGCGATCCCGACGGCGGCTGCCCCTGGGACGTGGAGCAGACCTTCGCCACCATCGCCCCCTATACGATCGAAGAAGCCTATGAGGTCGCCGACGCCATCGAGCGAAACGACCTGAACGAGCTGAAGGGCGAGCTTGGCGACCTGCTGTTCCAGGTCGTCTTCCACGCCCGCATGGCCGAGGAACAGGGGCTGTTCGCTTTCGACGACGTAGTCACGGCCATTTCCGACAAGCTGGAACGTCGCCACCCCCACGTCTTCGGCGACGAGGGTCAGCGCTCCTCCAAGGAACAGACCATAGCCTGGGAAGCCATTAAGGCCGCCGAACGCAAGGACCGCAAGAAGCCCGGCGTCCTGGACGACGTCCCCGTCGGCCTGCCCGCCCTGACGCGCGCCGCCAAACTGACCAAGCGCGCCGGCCGCGTCGGCTTCGACTGGCCATCGACCGACGAAGTGTTCGACAAGCTGGCGGAAGAAGTCGAGGAGCTGCGGGTCGAGATCGCCGCCGGCGACAAGGCCAAGGCGCGCGAGGAACTGGGCGACCTGCTTTTCGTCGTCGCCAATCTGGCCCGCAAGCTGGACGTCGAGCCCGAAGACGCCCTGCGCGCCACCAACGCCAAGTTCGTGCGTCGTTTCGGTTTCATCGAGGCGGAACTGGCCAAAGACGGTCGCACACCCGACCAGTCGACGCTGGAAGAGATGGACCGCCTCTGGGACGCCGCAAAAGTCGCCGAAAAGGCCGCTCCCGCGAACTGAGCCGCCCATGACCTACGACCTGATCATCTTCGACTACGACGGCGTGGTCGCCGACAGCGAGGTGCTGAACAGCACCGTCATGGCCGAGCAGTTGACCGCCATCGGCCTGCCGACCAGCCTGGACGACGTGCTGGCCGCCTATACGGGCAAACGCTGGCGCGACAATCGCCCGACGGTCGAAGCCGCCCTGGGCCGCGCCTGCCCTGACGACTTCCACACCACATGGTTCGCGACGTGCCGCCAACGCGCGCCTCTTCAGCTTCAGCCCGTGCCGGGGATGCTCGACTTCGTCGGCGCCCGTCCCGAGGCCCGGTGCATCGCCTCGTCCAGCGGCCCCGACTGGATCGGCGTCGGCCTGGACCTGTTCGGCCTGACCGAACATTTCGACGGCGCCGTCTTCACCGGTCTGGTGGTCGAACGCGGCAAGCCCCATCCCGACATTTTCCTTCACGCCGCCAAGACCATGGGCGTCGATCCATCCTGCGTTCTGGTGATCGAGGACAGCGAGGCGGGCGTCACCGCAGGCGTCGCGGCCGGCATGACGGTCGTCGGCCTGACCGCTGGCGGCCATATCCGCGACGGACATGCCGAGCGCCTGCTGGCCCGCGGCGCCCACCATATCGCCGACAGCTACGCGGCGGTCGCAGCCTTCATGGACCGCTGACGCCTACAGGTACCGCAACTCCTGCAGATCCACTTCTCGGATCATCTTCTTCGCCGTCACCTCGTCCAGTTGCCTGACGCGCGCCAGACGAACGAGTTCGTCGCGCTCGGCCGCCAGTCCAGCCAGCCACAGCCGCCGCTCGACATGATCCACCTTGCGAGACAGGGCCGCATCGTCCTCGTCCGTGCGCGTGTGGGTCTCGATCCGCTGGCGATAGGTCTCCATGATCCGGCTGGCGATATCGGAATAGAGGTCCGGGTTCGGCTTGCCCTCGGCCATGGCGTGCGAAACATCCTCGATCGCGCGCAAGGCGGCAGAGGCGGCGGCCACACGACCGCGATCCTCCTCACGCTCATGCGAGGGCTCAGGCGGCAACTCCACACCTTTCAACAGGCGTGGCAGGGCGAAGGTGGCGACCAGCAGCGACACGATGATCACCCCCGCCGCCAGGAAGATCGCCAGGCTGCGTGACGGCATCGGCGATCCATCCGCCAGGACGAACGGCAAGGTCAGAATACCGGCCAGGGTGATCGCGCCCCGCACCCCCGCCAGCGACATCACCATTGTCAGCCGCAAGCCGACCTTGGCCGGCGGCCCACGATGACGACGACGGAACAGCGTCAGCTTCAGCGAGGTCCAGACCCAGACGAACCGAAGCGTCGCCAAGGCGGCGACGATGCCGAACACATAGACGGCCAGCCACCACACCTCCGGCCGGCTGGTGCCCGCCACCACCTCGGCTGCGCGCGACATGATCGACGGCATCTGCTCGCCCAGGATCACGAAGATGATGCCGTTTGCGACGAACTGAACCGTGTCCCAGACCACGCCCCGCCGGATGCGCGTCACGGCCATCGACTGGCCGGCGAACAGACTGCGTTCGGTAAAGCTCATGGTCACGCCGGCCGCCACCGCCGCCAGAATGCCCGAGGCATTCAGTTCTTCCGCCACCAGATAGGCCGCGAAGGGGATCAGCAGGCTGACCAAAATCTGAGCGCCGACATCCTCGCCCCACCGCTGACTGACGAAGCCTTTCGCATAGCTGATCCCCATCGTGATCAGCACGCCGACCGCCACCCCGACCAGAGCCAGCCAGGCGAAGGTTCCGATGGCGCTGCCGATGGAGAAGGCGCCGGTGGTCGCCGCGATCACCGCGATCCGCATACAGGTCAGGCCGGTCGCGTCGTTCAGCAGCGACTCGCCTTCCAGGATATGCATCAGCCGCTTCGGGATCGGCGCGCGCGAGGCGATGGCCTGGACCGCGATGGGATCGGTCGGCGAGAGGATGGCGGCCAGGGCGAAGGCCACCGGCAGCGGCATCTCGGGGATCATCCACCAGATCATGAAGCCCAGGCCGACGACGGTGAACAGCACCAGCCCCAGGGCCAGTTCCAGAATCACCGCCCGGTCACGGAACAGGGCTTCCTTGGGAATGCGCCATCCGTCGAGGAACAGCAGCGGCGGCAGGAACAGCAAGAAGAAGATGTCCGGCTCAAGGTCCACCGTGGACCCGGTGATCAGCACGATCGCCGCACCCAGTGCAATCTGCACCAGAGGCAGGGCGATGCGCGTGATCCGCGCGATCGAACCCGACACCACCACGGCCAGAAGCAGAAGCAGGACGGTTTCGATCAGATGCATGAGATGTCAGTCGGCCAGGTCGGGATACAGGCGTTCGAATCGCCCGAGCGCCGCAGGGTGCAGCCGCACAGTGACCTCAGTACGGCCAAGCTCGTCCGTATTGCGCGAAATCACTCGTCCATGTTCATACAGCCAGGCCATGGCCTCGCCGTGTTCAGGCTCCAGGGTCAACCGAGTCTCGGGGTCGTCGTCGATCAGGCCCGCGATGATCTGCCGAAGGGGTTCGATCCCCTCGCCTGTCCAGGCGGAGACAGCGACGGCCTCGCCCTCCTTTGACAGACGTTCTGCCTGGCCCAACACGGCTTCGCGCGCCTCATCGTCCAGCAGGTCGATCTTGTTCCAGACCTCCAGCACCCGACGGGTCTTGCCCTCGGGTGTCTCGATCTGTTTCAGCACCGTCTCGACATCCTTGGCCTGGGCGTCGCTGTCGGCCGAGGCGATGTCGCGGACGTGCAGGATCAGGTCGGCTTCGCCCACCTCCTCCAGCGTGGCGCGGAAGCTTTCGACCAGCTCGTGCGGCAGGTCGGAAATGAAGCCGACGGTGTCCGCAACGATGGCCGGCCGGCCCTGCGGCAGGCGAATGGTGCGCTGGGTCGTGTCCAGGGTGGCGAACAGCAAGTCCTTGGCGAAGACCTCCGATCCCGTCAGCCGGTTGAACATCGTCGACTTGCCGGCATTGGTGTAACCGACCAGGGCGATGGTCGGGAACGGCGCCTTCTGGCGCTGTTTGCGGTGCAGGCCGCGCGTTCGGCGTACGTCTTCCAGTTCGGCCTTCAGCCGCACGATCCGGTCGGCGATCAGACGCCGATCCAGCTCGATCTGGGTTTCGCCGGGACCGCCCGTCGAGCCGGTGCCGCCGCGTTGCCGCTCAAGGTGGGTCCAGGTCCGCACCAGCCGAGACCGTTCGTAGTCCAGCCGCGCCAGCTCGACTTGCAGCCGGCCTTCCTTGGTGCGCGCACGGCGACCAAAGATTTCCAGGATCAGACCGGTGCGGTCGATGACCTTCACCTCCCACGCCTTTTCCAGATTGCGCTGCTGCACCGGCGTCAGGGCGTCGTCGATGATGACCGCCTCGGCATCGGCGGCCCGGACCAGAGCGGCCAGTTCCTCGACCTTGCCCGTCCCGAACAGAGTTGCAGGCGTGGCCCCGCGCAGCCGCACGATCTCTTCGGCGCGCACGTCAAGGTCCAGCGCGCGGGCCAGACCCACCGCTTCTTCAAGGCGCTCGCTCGCCAGCCGGGGACTGTCGGAACGTCGGTCGGGATGGATGACGACCGCCCGGATCAGCGGGACGGCGTGGTCGATCAGTTTTTGGGTCAATCAATCTTCTTCGGCGTCGGGCTCGTACAGTTGCACGGGCGCGGACGGCATGATGGTGGAGATGGCGTGCTTGTACACCAGCTGGGACTGGCCATCGCGGCGCAGCAGCACACAGAAGTTGTCGAACCAGGTCACGATGCCCTGCAGCTTGACGCCATTGACCAAAAAGATGGTCAGAGGCGTCTTGGTCTTGCGGACCGAGTTGAGGAAGGTGTCCTGAAGGTTCTGACGTTTGTCTTGCGACATGGCAGGTTTTTCCTGTTCTTCGTTGTTCGTCGCCGGGGAAGCGGCGCGGGGCCGATGCGGCCACTCGCGACCTTAACCGCCGCCTCCATGCTCGGGCAACGCCCTAAATGGCCTCTCGGCGCGCCTGTTCAAGATACAGTTCGCGCAGGCGGGTTGCGATCGGGCCAGGCTTGCCGTCGCCGATCTTCACGCCGTCCAGCGAAACCAGCGGCATGACGAAGGAACTGGCGGCGGTGACGAACACCTCCCGCGCCTGCTTCGCCTCATCGACCGAAAAGGGCCGCTCATCCAGTTCGAGCCCCTCGGCCTCGACCAGTTTCAGGATCGCCGCACGGGTGATCCCCTGCAGAATGTTCGCCTGGGTGTCACGCGTTCGCAGCCTGCCGTCCCCATCGACGATCCAGGCGTTGGTGGACGACCCTTCTGTGATCAGACCCATCTCGTCGTACATCAGACACTCATAGGCCCCGCGTTCACGCGCCGCCTGTTTGGCCAGCACGTTCGGCAACAGCCCCACGGTCTTGATGTCGCATCGGCCCCATCGAATGTCGGGCTGGGTGACGCCGGCCGCACCGTTCTCCGCCAGCTTCTGATTCCGGGAAAGGTCGATGGATTTGGCGGTGACTACCACGCTGGGCGCGGTGTCGGTCGGAAAGGCGTGATTGCGCGACGCCGTCCCGCGCGTGACCTGCAGATAGACCAGGCCGTCGCGCACCCGGTTGCGCCGGATCGTCTCGCGCAGAACCACGCCCAAGGACGCTGCGCTCATGGGGATTTCGATCTGAAGCGCGTTCAGGCTGCGGTGAAGGCGGGTCATATGGCCGTCGAAATCGGCCAGCCTGCTGTCGAAGACCGACCAGACCTCATAGACGCCGTCCGCAAACTGGAAGCCCCGGTCCTCGATATGGACCACGGCCTCGCCGTGCGCGCTGTAGGCGCCGTTCACATAGGCGACGCGGGACATCAGGCCGGTTCTTCCTCTTCACCGCCGCGCGCGGGCGAAACCCCCAACGACTTAAGCTTTCTATGCAGAGCCGACCGCTCCATGCCGATGAAGGCGGCGGTGCGCGAGATATTGCCCCCGAACCGCATGATCTGGGCGGCCAGATACTCCCGCTCGAACACCTCGCGCGCCTCTCTCAAAGGCAGCGCGATGGTGCGCTCACCGCCCAGCGAAGACGGCCCGCCGTTCGAGGTCGCCACCTCTTGCGGCAGCATGTCGGCGGTGATCGTCTCGGCCGGATCGCCGGTCGCCAGGATCAGCAGCCGTTCGATATTGTTGCGCAACTGCCGGATATTGCCCGGCCATGGATGAACCTGCAGCACCGCCACCGCATCATCGCCGATGATCCGCCTGGGCAACCCCTGCGAGGCGCTGATCGTCTCGACGAAATATTCGACCAGTTCGGTGATGTCCTCGCGTCGCTCCGACAGGGCCGGCACTCGAATCGGCACCACATTTAGACGGTGGAACAGGTCTTCGCGGAAACGGCCCTCCGCGATCTCGGTCTTCAGGTCGCGCGAGGTCGAGGTTACGACGCGGACATCGACCTGAACGTCCTGCTCGCCGCCGACCCGGCGGAACCGCTGATCGACCAGAACCCGCAGGATGCGACTCTGGCTTTCGCGGGGCATATCGCTGATCTCATCCAGATACAGGGTGCCGTTGTGGGCGCGTTCAAACACGCCGATCTTGCGGGGCCGGCCGTCCTGGCCCTCTTCACCGAACAGTTCCACATCCAGCCGTTCCGGCGTCATGCCGGCGGCCGAGATGGCGACGAACTCAGCGCGGGCGCGCGGGCTACCCTCGTGGATCTGGCGCGCGACCAATTCCTTGCCCGATCCAGCAGGGCCGGCGATCAGGACCCGGCTGTTGGCCTGGGCCACCTTGGCGATGGTGCTGCGCAGCGCCTGCGCCGCCTGCGACCGGCCGATCAGGCCCGACGGCGTCATGGTCTGGACGCGCAGCCGGCGGTTCTCGCGCCTCAGGGTCGCTGCCTCGATGGCCCGCTCGACCACGACCACCAGCCGGTCCGACTTGAACGGCTTTTCGATGAAGTCATAGGCCCCGCGCTTCAGCGCAGTGACCGCCGTCTCGATATTGCCGTGACCCGAGATCATCACCACCGGCAGGTCGGGATCCAGTTCCTTGACGACTTCCAGCAGTTCCAGCCCGTCCAGACCGCCGCCCTGCATCCAGATATCCAGGATCGCCAGCGACGGCTTCCTGGCCCGGATCGCAGCCAAGGCCTCGTCGGAGTTGGCGGCGACCCGCACGGCGTGCCCCTCGTCCTCCAGCAGACCGGACACCAGGTCGCGGATGTCGGCCTCGTCATCGACGACGAGAATGTCGGAACCGGTTGGTCGCATCTTGCCTCGCTATTCGGCGGCCAGGGTCTGGAGCCTGCGCTCCGCACCGTCACCGCTTTTGCCGTGGGGTTTCAGGGGGAAGATCATGCACACGCGCGCGCCGCGAAGCGTCAGGGCATCCGCGAGCTTCAGCTCGCCGCCGTGGTCCTCGCAGATGCGTTTGACGATGGCCAGGCCCAGGCCCGTGCCCTTTTCGCGCGTGGTGACATAGGGTTCGGTCAGGCGGTCGCGGTCGCGCGCAGGCAAGCCGACGCCGTCGTCCTCGACCACGAAGGTGGCGACGCCGTCTTCGACCGTCAGTGTAGCGATCACGCCGGCATTGTCCGACGCCGCAGCTTCCCCGGCCGTCAGACGACGTGCCGCAACGGATTCGCCGGCGTTCTTCAGGATGTTGATCAATGCCTGCCCCACCATGCGGCCGTCGGCCTGCAAGGTCGCCTTGGGCAGGGGCTCGGTGATATCGACCACGATATCCGGCGCCGCCACCCGCTGGGCGAACACCGCCTCGCGCAGCATTTCGGCCGGGTCTTCGGGGGCGAAGCGTGGGGCCGGCATCCGCGCGAAGGACGAGAACTCGTCCACCATCCGGCCAATATCCCCGACCTGTCGAATGATGGTGTCGGTGCAGCGATCGAAAATCTCGACGTCTTCGCCGATCCGCGAACGATACTTGCGCTTCAGCCGCTCGGCCGACAGTTGGATCGGCGTCAGCGGGTTCTTGATCTCGTGAGCAATGCGGCGGGCCACGTCGCGCCAAGCCGCATTCCTCTGCGCCGTCACCAGTCGGGTGATGTCGTCGAAGGTCAAAACCATCTCGCCGCCTAGCCCGCCCTCGATGCGGACCCGTAGACGGCGCGTATCCCCGCCGCGACTGACGTCGATGTCTTCCTCGATATGAGCCTCGGCGCGGCGCACCAGATCGCTGAGTTCGGGCGAAAGGGCCGCCAGTTCGTGCCCCAGCACCTCGGCGTCCTCGATATGCAACAGTTGCAGGGCGCTGTCATTGATGGCCGACACCCGCCCGCGCTTGTCCAGACCGATGACCCCGGCGCTGACGCCCGACAGGACGGTCTCGATGAATCGGCTTCGGTCGTGCGCCTCATCGCTGGCTGCCTTCAGCGCCGCCTGCTGGGCCTGAAGATCTCCGGTCATGCGGTTGAAGGCGTCCGACAGTGTGGCGATCTCAGCAGGAGCGCCGTCGCTGTCCACTCGCGCGGTGAAGTCGCCGCCCGCCACCTGACCCGCTGCCCGGACCAGCCTACCGATAGGAGCCGAGATGCTGCTCGCCGCCGACATCCCCAGCCACACCGCCCCGACCAGCACCAGCAGCGCTGTTTCCAGATAACTGAGGACAAAGGCCGACTGGATTCGCGCCCGGCTTTCCTGGGCTTCGCGATAGGCCTGGATCGACTGGATCGACGTATTCATCCGCGCCACCAACCCGTCCTGCAACGGACGCACCAGATAGAGATAGGCGTCGCCGTAAGCTGGCAAAGCGATGATCGACCTGACGGCGTCCGGGTGCTGGGTGACGGTTTGCGGCGGTTGTCCACCGTCGGCGGCGGCGGCCAGTTCGTCATGGGGCGGCGCGAGATATGGTGGCGCGCCCGGTTTTTCGGCACGGGCCAGCACCTCGCCCTTGCTGTCCAGAATATAGATGGAGGGATAGCCGAAGATGTCGCCGACCTGACCCAGGGCGTCGTTAAACTGAATGCGATCGTCGAACAGGCTTCTTGCGCTGCCCAACTGATCCGAAATCGTCACAAGATCGGCGTCCATCGCCGAGGACACGTCCTGAATATAAGCGCGCCCCACGATGGCGCCGTTCTCGACCGAGGCCTGGACGTTCTCGCTGAACCACTGATCCACGCCTCGATTGACCAGCACCCCGAACACCAGGGCGATCAGCACCGACGGAATCAGAGCCACCATCGAAAACAAGGTCACGAACCGCAGGTGCAGGCGCGACCCCGCCTCTTCCTTGCTGCGCGCCAAGGCAATGACACGCCGCCCGACGATGAAGGCCAGACCGAAGATCAGGATCAGATTGCCGATCAGCACGAACAGCGCAATCTGGCTGCTCGATCCGCGCGCGGCGCCTGACGTGGCGCCGGGCGCAACCGCCACCAGCCAGATAGCCGCCGCCGTGATCGCCACCGCCAGGAAATAGGCCAGGCCGAACCCGGTCCGCGCCCGCTCCGTATCGACCCACCCCCAGAACGACTCGTCGTCCGACACGAGGTCGGGCGGAGAGGTCGTCGCTGAAGGCGTATCCGTCATGCCACAGCAGTCTCCAACACCTGTGGCGCATTTTCAACAGCAGACTTGTGGATTTGCGGCAAATCCAGTCGCCAGAGGTCGTTCATTGCCTCCTCCACGGCCTGCGGCTCGTCCAGCCGGCAAATTCTTGCCTTGGCCTCGCGTCGGTGTTGCGGATCGGCCGGCCAAGGCGCCTGTTCGATGTACCAGCCCAGATGCTTGCGGAACATCTTCAGCCCCAGCGGCAGGCCATAGAATTCGACCGACGCCCGCAGGTGCTCGATCACGATGGCCAGACGTTCCTCCGGCCCCGGCTCGTCCAGCGCCACGCCGTCGATCAGCGCCCGCTCCAGATGCGACGCCAGCCACGGACGACCATAGACGCCGCGCCCCAGCATCAGCCCGTCGGCGCCCGATCGCGCCAAGGCCTCGCGCGCCTCGTCGGCCGTGACGATATCGCCGTTGACGATGACGGGAATGCCCACCGCCGCCTTGACCGCGCCGACCCCATCCCAATCCGCTTGGCCGGTATAGAACTGTTTTCGCGTGCGGCCGTGAACCGTCACCGCCTTGACCCCGATCTCCTCAGCCCGCTTGGCCAGTTCGGCGGCGTTGCGACTATCGTCGTCCCAGCCCAGCCGCATCTTGATCGTCACCGGCCGACTGGTCGCCTGAACCGCCGCCTCCATGATCCGGCAGGCCAGATCGGGCGTGCGCATCAGGGCCGACCCGGCGGCCGAGCCCGTGACCTCCTTGGCCGGACAGCCGAAGTTCAGATCGACGATGTCCGCCCCGGCCTTCTCGGCCATGCGGGCGCCCTCACCCATCTGTTCGGGATCGCGCCCGACCAGCTGGATCACCGTCAACGGCAGCCCCGCCCCCACCGCCGCGCGCCGCACCACGTCGGGCCGCGCCCGCGCCAGTTCCTTGGCCGCCACCATCTCGGTCGCGACATAGGCGGCGCCCAGCCGCGAGGCGAGCACGCGGAATGGCAGGTCCGTGATCCCGGTCATCGGCGCCATCAGCACCTGGCCGTGCACCGTCACGTCGCCGATCTGTAAGGTCTTGGCCATAGGCGTCTTTCGCAGCATCCCAGCCCCCTTCGTCAAGCATGACCGCGGCCGATTGATGGTTTCGTCCCGTCGCGGCGCATTCTAGTAAGGCCGCCATGACATTCTCGGGCATCATCGTCGCGGCCGGTTCCGGTTCGCGCGCCGGCGGCGACAAACAGTGGCGGACCCTGGGCGGCAAGCCCGTCCTGCGCTGGTCAGCCGAGGCCCTGCTGAACGCCGGCGCCGACAAACTGATCGTCGTCGTCGCCCCCGACGCCTTGGATCGCGTGGCGGACCTGCTGTCCGACCTGCCACGCTGGCGCGCCGTTGCAGGCGGAGACGTCCGCGCCGATTCGGTTCGCGCCGGTCTGGCGGCCCTGACCTGCGCGCCGGATCAGCCAGTGTTGATTCACGACGCCGCCCGCCCCCTGCTGGACCGCGCCGTCATCGACCGCCTGCTGTCCGCCCTCGAAACCGCCGACGGCGCCCTGCCCGTCCTGCCCGTCGCCGACAGCCTGCGACGCGGCGAGGCCGAGGTGATGACGGATGTGGTCGAACGCGACGCCCTGTGGCGCGCCCAGACGCCCCAGGCCTTCCGCCGTCGCGTGATCGAGGCGGCTTACGCCGCCTGGACCGATGCCGACGCCCCGGCCGACGAAGCCGTGGTCGTCCAGCGCAACGGCGGCCGTGTCGCTCTGGTGCAAGGCGATCCGCGCCTGATGAAACTGACCTATCCCGAGGATTTCGCCATGGCCGAGGCCCTACTGCCCCGTCAAATCCGCATCGGCTCCGGCTACGATGTCCATCGCTGGGGACCGGGCGGTTCGGTCTGGCTGTGTGGCATCGAGGTGCCGCACGATCAGACTCTGATCGGCCATTCCGACGCCGACGCGGGCCTTCACGCCCTGACCGACGCTATCCTGGGCGCCATCGCGGCGGGCGACATCGGCGATCACTTCCCCCCCACCGATCCGAAATGGAGGGGCGCCTCGTCGGATCAGTTCCTGATCCACGCCGCCGAACTGGTTGCAGAGCGTGGCGGGCGCATCGTCAACGTCGATGTCACCCTGATTTGCGAACGTCCCAAGGTGAAGCCGCATCGTCAGGCCATGCGCGACCGCATCGCCGTACTGCTGGGCCTTCCGCTCGACGCCGTCAGCGTCAAGGCCACCACGACCGAAGGCCTGGGCTTCACCGGGCGCGGCGAGGGCCTGGCCGCTCAGGCGGTCGCTACCGTCGAACTGCCGGCGACCTAACGCGCCGCCATCTCCATTTGTCGGACCAGAGATCCGAACAGATTGACGTAATCATCCGTCCACGGACGAACGGTAGTCGGCGACAGCTTGCTCCACCGCCCATCCTCGCTGAAGCCTTCCAGCGAGGCCTGGCTCTTGCCGATCAGCAAGGCCTCGGTCGAGGCCTCGGCCATCTGTCCCAGGCCTGATTGCTCGATATAGACCTGATGCAGATGCGGGACCTTCAGCGCCTGGGCCGCCGCCTCGGCCGGCAGCGTGATCTCCAGGTTCCGGTTCGACAGGTGCAGCACCACCACCCCATCCGGCGCCAATAGCCGCAGATAACCCCGGATGGCTTCCACCGTCAGCAGGTGCGTCGGCACGGCGTCGGACGAGAAGGCGTCGATGACCAGCAGGTCGTAGGATCCCGCCGGCTCGCGATCCATGGTCAGACGCGCATCCCCCATCACCGTCCGCACCGGCCCATCCGCGCACCCGTTGATGAAGCTGAACCATTTGGGATCGCGCGACAGCCGGTCCACCATCGGATCGATCTCGAAGAAGGTCAGTTGATCCTGCGCCCGCTTATAGGCCGCCATGGCCCCGGACCCCTGGCCCACCACCCCGACCCGCGCCCCGTCCAGACGGCGCGCCTGCATCTGCAGCATCGCCTGCCCCAGCGGCGTGGAGGTTGCGTAATAGAGGGTGGGCTGACACATCTTCGACGGCGCCCGCGCCTGCGCCCCATGCAGGGTCGTGCCGTGCATCAGCACATGGACTGGCCCGCCCATCAGCGGATCGTCGATCTTGGCCACCCGCATTACGCCAAAGAAGCTGCGCTCCGACAGCGCCCAGTCATAGCCGCGCGCGAGGTGATATCCAGACCAGACGATCGAGGCCAGAACCACGGTGAACAGCACCGCCCGGTCCCGCACCAGAAAGGCGAATAAAGTCGCGATCCCGAGAACGCCCTGCGCGATCCGTATCAGCTGCACGTTGGGGATCGCCGCGCGCACGTCGGGCGCATAGCGTACCGCCTCCATCGACAGCGGCCCCAGGAAGGCGATGACCACGCCAGCAACGCAGCAGATGATCTCCCACGGCCGGATCTCGCGCCGGCTCCACGGCCGCAGCAGGCCCGCCGCGACCAGCACCAGCGGATACTCCCACACCATGTCGAACACCGCCGGCGCGATCAGGCCGTTGAAGACCCCGCCGACCACCCCGCCCAGCGACAGCAGCAGATAGAATTCCGTCAGCCGGTCGGGCGCCGGCCGCCGCGCCGCCAACCGCTGGTGACACATCAGGGCCGTGAAGAAGAAGGCCGCCAAATTGACCGTGAAGACCAGCAGCCACTCGCCGGTGCGGAACGCGATCAGGGCCGCACACGCCGCCGCCGCCGCCGCGTGCAGCGCCAGCCCGAGGACCGGCGGAATGGCCGGTCGCGTCTGGAAGGCGATCACGAAGGTCAGCAGATACAGTGCAAGCGGTATGACCCACAGAAAGGGCGCCGAGGCCACGTCCGTGGTCAGATGCGCCGTCACGCCCAGCATCAGGCTGGACGGCGCGGCGGCCAGCAGCACCAGCATTCCCTTTTCGCGCCATGCGATAGGCGCGCTGATGGTCAGCGGCGCCGGATCGGCGGTCCCGACCTCACGCCGCCGCCAGACCTGAATGCCCAGCCCCAAGACCATCAGCACGAACAGCCCGTAGCCTATGCTCCAGCCGATCCGCTGGTCCGACAGACTGGCCAGCGGCTCGATCAGCACCGGATAAGCCAGCAGCGCCAGGAAACTGCCCAGGTTGGACGCGGCATAGAGGACATACGGATTCTTTCCGTCGGCATGACCCGCCCGAACCCGCGCATACCAGGCCTGCAACAGCGGCGCAGTCGCCGACAGCACCGCAAACGGCGCCCCGACTGACAGAGCCAATGTCGCCAGCAGCCACAGCGCCGGCCGCGCCGGGTCGGGATCGCCCAACAGGCCGCTGATCTGCAACGGCAGGAACAGGGCCGCCAGGATCAACAGGCCCAGATGCACCCCCACCTGCACCCGCATCGTCGGGATGCGCTGCAGCAGGTGAGCATAGGCGTATCCGGCCAGAAGCGCGGTCTGGAAGAAGACCATCGAGGCGTTCCACACCGACGGCGACCCGCCCAGCGTCGGCAGCACCAGCTTCGTCACCATCGGCTGAACGACGAAGACCAGACAGGCCGAGGTGAAGATGGCGACGGCGAACAGGATCGGCTGGGTGCGATCCCATGTCTTGGCGGAGGGGCGCAGCGGATCGACAGCCTCGGTCATGGCTCTGGTTAGAGCCGGACTCGCAGCCTATGAAAAGACCATGTTTGACCAAGACATCCAGCGCCAGGCGCAACAGATCGTCGCAACCGCGACCGAACGCGGCCTGATGCTGGCCACGGCCGAAAGCTGCACCGGCGGCCTGGTCGCGGCGGCGCTGACAGCCGTTCCCGGTTCGTCGTCGGCGCTGGACCGGGGCTTCGTCACCTACAGCAACGACGCCAAGATGCAGATGCTGGACGTACCGGAGGCGACCCTGGCCGCCCACGGCGCCGTGTCGGAAGCCACCGCCCGGGCCATGGCCCTGGGCGCCGTCGCCCGGTCACGCGCCGCCGTCTCCGTGTCGGTCACAGGCGTCGCCGGTCCTGGCGGTGGATCGGACGAGAAACCGGTCGGCCTGGTGCATTTCGCGGCCTGCGGTCCCACCGGCCTGATCCATCGCGAAGAACGATTCGGCGACATCGGCCGCGACGCCGTCCGCCTGGCCAGCGTCCGCGTCGCCCTGGACATGCTGGCGGACAGGTTGGCGTGAGCGATCCCGTAGTCGTCGACGCAAAGGGCCACCGCTGCCCTGTACCCAGTCTCAGGTTGATGAAGGCGATGACCGGCGCCGCCCCCGGCTCGCGCTTTATCCTGCTCGCCACCGACCCGATGGCACGGATCGATGTACCCTTCCTGATGTCTCAGAAGAACGGACGGGTGATCGCAGTCGAAGAAACGGACGGTCTGCTGCGCCTTATGGTCGAGACCGGCGGCTCGCCGCCCGACGTTCCGACAGATTGACCACGCTGGCTGGCTCCGCCTGAGCTTCAGCCTGCTTCTTGGCCGCCAGCTCCATCTCAGTCGCGAAGGCCCCACCGTAAAAGATGGCGTTGACGTTCCAAGACAGCCAGATCAACAGCACCACCACGGCGCCGACCGACCCATAGGTGGCCCCCAGTGGCGCGATCTGCTCGACATAGATGGCGCACAGCCACGATGACACGACCGACATCAGCGTCGCCACCAGCCCGCCCGCCGTCGCCGGCAGCCAGGCTACCGGGGTCCGGTGGCTCATGGCGTAGCGATACAGCAGCGTCAGCCCGATCACGAGGCCGATGGCGGGCAGAAAGGCGTCCAGCGGCGCCATCCCGCTGCGCATCGGCGATCCCGCCGCCGCCGACGCATGGGCCAGGATCCGCACCGTCACGACCGCGCCGGACACTACGGTGAACAGCGCAAAGGCGAAGATGGCGACGAAGAAGGCCAACAGGTTGAACTTGAAGAAGCCATGCGGCTCGGTCTCGTCATGGATCAGGTTCAGTCCTGCTAACAAGGCCTTGAATCCTCTATGCGCCGCATAGGCGCCGACGAACAACGCAAAAGCGCTCTGTGCCGACACCGTCCGCGCCGAGGCATTGCTCAGCCGCGTGATCTCACCCTGGAAGATGTTCTGCGCGGCCTTGGGCAGCAGGTCCGACAGGGCCGCCGCCTGTGCGCTGACCTCGCTGATCGACAGACCCAGCTTATAGAAGCCGATCAGGATGGCGATGGCCGGAAACACCGCCAGCAGGGCGAAGAACGACACCCCGCCCGTATAGAGCATGACGTCGCGGCCCCAGCTGCGGGTAAAGGCCCGCACGGCCAGTCCGCCCCAGAATCCAGGCGCCTTCAGGACCGATCGTGTCAGCTGTTCACTCAAGCCGGTCCCCACAACCGTTGCAACAAGCGGCGGAACCTAGCGGATTCCGTTGGCCGTGAAAGTCTCATCCGCGTGAGGACGGACTTTCTCGTGGATGCCCTCGTTCCATTCGCCATGACATTGCATCCTTAACGCCCTCGTCGCTATGGTCCGCACGCCTCCGACCGGCTATGGGCGCGGCGACTTACGGAGACGACGGGTTTTGGCTTTCGACGCGCGTGTATTGATCCTGGCGGCTGACGATGGCCGGATCGGGCCGCTCGCTGCGGGTCTGGATGCGTTGGGCTGGCGCACGGTGACGGCGCGCGACGTGGTCTCGGCCGAACTGACGCTTCAGGATTTCCCGCTGGAAGCCGCCGTCATCGATATCGATACGTTCGGCCTGGACGTCGCGATGCGCCTGCGCGCCGCCGCCGAGCCGCGCCGCCTTCCAATCATGGTCATCGGCGCCCGCCCCGATTCGATCAAGGGCGCGGACCTGACCATGTCCACCCCGCCCCATCCGGCCCAGGCCGCCCTGCGGCTGGAGCAACTGGGTCGCGCCGCCATCGCCGAGGAAGAGTTCCATCTGCGGGTGACCACCTTCGCGACGCGCGACGTGAAGCTGGACGCCCGTTCCGACGACGACGGCCCGCTGCGAGTGCTGGCCGCCGGGATAGCGGATCGCCGCTTCCTGGCCCTGTCCAACGCCCTGACCGCTGCCGGCGTCGAGGTCGTCGCAGCTCCCACACCCTACACCGCCTTCGACTATCTGCACGAAAGCCCGTTCGACGCTGCCGTGCTGTGGGGCGCCGAGGATCATGCGCCGGCCCTTTCCATCGCGGCGGGCATGAAGCGCAACACGCGCCTCTATCACATCCCGCTGATGCTCTATCTGCGCGGCAAGAACGAGATCAGCCTGTCGGAGCTGTTCAACCGCGGCTTCGCCGACGTCGCTTCGGCCGATACGCCCGAAGGTGAGACGGCCGAACGCATCCTGGCCTTGGCCGGCGCCCACCGCACCCACCTGGGCATCCGCAAGACGCTGGATTCGGTGCGCAGCCTGGAGCTGATGGACCCCGCGACGGGCCTGTTCACCCCCGAACTGTTCGCCAGCCATCTGGGCCGCGTCGCCGAGGCGTCGCGCGCCCGCAAACGCCCACTGTCCGTCTGCGTGCTGCGCGTTCGCGAAACCGAATCCGTCACCTGGGCGCGCCAGGGCGGCTGGCTGGACCGCGCCATGCCTCAGATCGGGGCCATGGTCTCGCGTCTGGTCCGCGTCGAGGACACGCCCGCCCGCCTGGCCAAGGAAGTCTTTGCCCTGGCCCTGCCCGCGACCCACGCCGAACCGGCGCGCCTGGCCGCCGAACGGATCGCCGCCGTCATCGGCTGCACCGCCTTCGACGCCGGCCCCGACCGCTCGCCCTTCGTCGCCGAATTCGACGTCGGCGCCGCCGAGATGCAGCCGAACGAAAGCGCCGCCGCCCTGCTGGAACGCGCCTCCGCCGACCTGTTCGAAAAGACGCGCTGAGGGCTTAAGCCCCCGCCACCCGCGCCAGGTCGGCCGTGATCCGTTCCGCCACCTTCAGCCGCTCTTCCGCCGTGGGCCAGTCGCCCGTCACGACGATCTTCTGATCCGGCCGGATCTTCCAGAACGCCTGGTTCTTCTGGATCAGCCCCACCAGACCCATCGGGTTGGGGAAGCTGTTGTCGCGCAGCGTCAGCACCGCGCCACGCGGCCCGATGTCGATCTTCTCGATACAGGCGCGGCGGCAGTTGGATTTGATGCCGACGATCTTAAGAAGTTGCTGCGCCTCGTCCGGCAGTGGCCCGAACCGGTCGATCAGTTCGGCGGCCAGGGCTTCGCGGTCCTCGGCCTGTTCGGCGTCGGACAGGCGGCGATACAGGCTGAGACGGACGTTCAGGTCCGGCACGTATTCCTCTGGAATCAGCACGGAAGCGCCGACATTGATCGACGGCGACCAGCCGCGATCCACGGTCAGCCCCTCGCCCTTCTCGCGCAGCTCGGCGACCGCATCCTCCAGCATCTGCTGGTACAGTTCGACGCCCACCTCACGGATATGGCCCGACTGTTCGTCGCCCAGCAGATTGCCTCCGCCACGCTGGTCCAGGTCGTGGCTGGCCAGTTGGAAGCCGGCGCCCAGATTGTCCAGCGACTGCAACACTTGCAGCCGCCGCTCGGCCGAAAGGGTCATCGGCTTGACCGCATCGGTCGTCAGATAGGCGAAGGCCCGCGCCTTGGACCGGCCGACCCGACCCCGGATCTGATACAGCTGCGCCAGGCCGAACATGTCGGCGCGGTGCACGACCAAGGTGTTGGCGGTCGGGATGTCCAGCCCGCTCTCGACGATGGTGGTCGAGACCAGCACATCGTATTCCCCGTCGTAGAAGGCGCTCATCACCTCCTCCAACTGGGTCGGCGCCATCTGGCCGTGGCCGACCACGAACTTAATCTCGGGAACCTGCTCGCGCAGGAACTTCTCGATGGCCGGCAGGTCCTTCAGGCGCGGCGCGACATAATAGGCCTGACCCCCGCGATATTTCTCGCGCAACAAGGCCTCGCGCACCAGCACCGGATCCCACGGCGTCACATAGGTCCGCACCGCCAGGCGATCGACCGGCGGGGTGGCGATGATCGACATCTCGCGAATGCCCGACAGCGCCATCTGCAGGGTGCGCGGGATCGGCGTGGCGGTCAGGGTCAGCAGATGCACGTCGGCGCGCAGCGACTTGAGCTTCTCCTTGTGCTTGACGCCAAAGTGCTGCTCCTCGTCGACGATGACCAGACCCAGGTCGCGGAAGCCGACCTGTTCGGACAGCACCGCATGGGTGCCGACGACGATCTCGACCGAGCCGTCCTTCAGGCCCGCCCGCGTCTCCGCCGCCTCCTTGGCCCCCACCATCCGCGAAAGTTGCCGCACCTTCACCGGCCATCCGGCAAAGCGTTCGGTGAAGGTCTTGTAGTGCTGGCGCGCCAGCAGAGTCGTCGGCGCCACGATGGCCACCTGTTGCCCCGTCATGGCCACCACGAATGCGGCCCGCAGCGCCACCTCGGTTTTGCCGAACCCGACGTCGCCGCAGATCAGGCGATCCATCGGCGTGCCCTTGCCCAGGTCCTCCAGCACGTCCCCGATGGCGTTCAGCTGATCGTCCGTCTCCTCGTAGGGGAAGCGAGCGCAGAATTCGGCGAACAGGCCAGACGGTGGCACGATAGCGTCCGTCTCGCGCAGCGCCCGTTTGGCGGCCAGGGCGATCAGGCCCTCGGCCATGGCGCGCAGGCGCTCCTTGGCCTTTGACTTGCGCGCCTGCCAGCCGGCGCCTCCCAGACGGTCCAGCTGCGCGCCTTCTGAATCCGAGCCGTATCGGGTCAGAAGGTCAATATTTTCAACCGGCAGATAGAGTTTGCTCTCACCGGCATACAACAGCTCCAGGCAGTCGTGCGGCGCCTGCTGTATCTCCAGCGTCTTCAGACCTTCGTAGCGCCCGATGCCGTGATCCAGGTGAACCACCAGATCCCCGGTCGTCAGGGCCGAGGCCTCGGCCAGGAAGTTCGACGCCCGCCGCTTCTTGCGCGGCCGCGCAAGACGGTCGCCCAAAATGTCGGTCTCGGAGATGACCGCGACCTCGTCCGTCGCAAAACCATGCTCGACCGGCAAGACGCCGCGCAGATAGATGTCCTTCGGCGCCGCCTGAACATCGGCCCAGTCGCGCACGGCGACGATGTGATCCAGGCCGTGATCCGCCAGCATGGTCGCCAATCGTTCCGACGAGCCCTCGGTCCACGAGGCGAACAGCACCCGCTTACCGTCGGTCTTCAGCGTCTGGGCATAGGCCGCCACCGCCTCGAACAGATTGACGCTGTCCTGCGCCCGCTCGGCGGCAAAGGTCCGGCCCAGCCGGCCGCCCGCATCCTCGCCTCCGCTGGAAAACGGCGTGAACCGCCGCACGGCGCGGCCCGCCAGCGCCTGGTTCCAGTCGCCGGCGTCCAGATAGAGCGACCGGGGCGCCGAGGCGCGATTTGAACTGGCGGCGCCCTTGGTTTTGGCGGCTTCCACACGTCCGTCATAGGCGTCTGCGATCAGATCCCACCGCTCGGCCCGCGCGCTCTCGGCCTGATTGTCGAGGAAGATCTGCGCCTGGTCCGGCAGATAGTCGAACAGCGAATCCAGGCTCTCGTAGAACAGCGGCAGCCACTGCTCCATGCCCTGACGCCGCGCGCCCTCGCTGATGGTCGCATACAGCGGATCGTCGCCCGGCGCCCCGAACAGGTTCAGATAGCCGGTGCGGAAGCGCGAGATCGCCGCCGCATCCAGCAGGGCTTCGGAAACGGGCGCCAGCGACACCGCCGTCATCTGGCCGGTCGAGCGCTGGGTCTCGGGATCGAAGGTGCGGATCGATTCCAGTTCGGAGCCGAACATGTCCAGTCGCACCGGTTCCTCGAAGCCCGGCGGATAGACATCGACCACCCCGCCGCGCACCGCGAACTCGCCCCGCTCCGACACGGTCGAGGCCCGGACATAGCCGTTGGCGGCGAAATACCGCTCCAGCGCCTGGATATCGAGGTCGCGCCCGACCTTGGTCTCGAACCCCGCCTGTGTCGTCACCGACTTCGGCGGTGTGCGCTGCATGGCCGCGGACACCGTCGTCACCACCAAAACCGGCGCATCGTCGGGCTTGCGCAGCGCAAGCCTTGTCAGCGTCGCCATCCGCTGCGCCGCGATCCCCGCCGTGGGGCTCAGCCGGTCATAGGGCAGACAATCCCAGGCCGGATATTCCAGCACTTCAATATCTTGCGAGAAGAAGCGGAACGCCTGAACGAAGCCGCCCGACCGCTGATAATCTCGCGCCACGAAAACGCCGACCCCGCCGCCGGCCTTGATGCGTTCGGCGACGACCAGGGCGTCCAACCCCTCGGGCGCCCCGCCCAGATCGGCGTCGGTCCGATGTACTACTTTCGCGTCCATCAGCCGATGCCCTTGCCGACTTCGGCCGCCACATGGGCGCGCATGAAGGCGCGAACCTTGGCCATCACCGGGGTCTCGAACTCGGGCGGCGTCGGATCACGTTCGATGATCCAGCCGTAGAGCCACTGATCCTCCTCATCAATCAGCAGTTCGAACTGGTCCAGCTCCGCATCCGTCAGCGTCGGCGCCACCTGATCCGAGAACGGGCCCAGCACCATATCGGCCTCGCGGAAGCCCCGCCGCCAGGCGCGGAACTGGATGCGGCCCAGCCGCTGCTTGCGTTCATGGGTCATTTCGCCGCCACTTTCGTTTTGGGGACGCGCGTCGATTTCGGCCACAAGAATCCTTGCCCGGCAAAGTTGAAGGACGCTCAAGCAGCGAGCCACCGCGTGGCGAGCGTTAGCGTCCTCGAATGGAAGAAGCGCAAATAGCGTTCCTGAGGCCACTTCGCCAGCCGTCATGGTCACGCTATGTTCCCGGCGATGCGTCCGCAGATTCTCTTTCCCCTGTTCGCCGAGGTCTCCACCCTGAAAGGCGTGGGGCCCCGTGTCCTGCCTCTGGTGCAGAAGGTCGCGGGTCCGCTGGTGCGCGACCTTGTCTTCCTCAGCCCCTCCGGCGTCATCGTGCGCCGCGCCACGGAGGCCGCCACCGCCGTCGACGGCGAGGTCGGGATCTTCACGGTGACCATCGACCGGCTGTTCCCGCCCAGCCGCCCCGGCGCCCCGCTCAAGGTCCGGGCCAGCGACCCGACAGGCTTCGTCCATCTGGTCTGGTTCGGCGGCTCGCCCCAGCATATCGACCGTCTGCTGCCGCGCGGCGAGACGCGGCTGGTCTCGGGCAAGGTCGAACGCTTCAACGGCGAGGTCCAGATCGTCCACCCCGACATCGTCACACTGGACAAGGCGGCCGACATCCCCGCCTCCGAACCCGTCTATCCGGCGACGCAGGGCTTGACGTCACGCCAGCTGCGCAAACTGGTCTCGGCCGCCCTGCCCGCCGCCGCCGACCTGCCGGAATGGCAGGACGCCGCCTGGCTGAAGAAGCAGGACTGGCTGTCCTGGCGCGCCGCGCTGGACGCCCTGCACGCCCCCGCGGGCGAGGTCGACCTGTCGCCCGACGCCCCCGCCCGCCAGCGCCTGGCCTATGACGAGTTCCTGGCTCACCAACTGGCCCTGGCACGCCGTCGCCGCGCCCGTGAGATCAAGCCCGCGCCCGTCATCACAGCTGGAGCAGCCTCCGAACACCTGCTCCAGACCCTGCCCTTCACCCTGACCAACGCCCAGGACCAGGCCGTCGCCGAAATCCGTCGCGACCTGGCTTCGGGCCAGCAGATGGGCCGATTGCTGCAAGGCGACGTGGGCTCGGGCAAGACCGCCGTCGCCGCCCTGGCCCTGGCCGACGCGGCCTCCAGCGGTTTTCAGTCCGCCCTGATGGCCCCGACCGAGATCCTGGCCCGTCAGCATTTCGAAAAGCTCGGCCCCCTGCTGGAGGCGGCCGGCGTCACCGCCGTCCTGCTGACCGGCCGCGACACCAACGGCCAGCGCCGCGAGAAACTGGCCGCGCTGGCTTCAGGCCAAGCCCAGGTCGCCATCGGCACCCACGCCCTGTTCCAGGACGCCGTCCGCTTCGACCGCCTGGCCCTCGCCGTCATCGACGAACAGCACCGGTTCGGCGTCAACGAACGCCAGCGGCTTCAGGCCAAGGGCGACCCTCGCATCGGCGCCGTCCACCTGCTGACCATGTCGGCCACCCCCATCCCCCGCACGCTGGAGCTGACCCAGTACGGCGAACTGGAGGTCAGCCGCCTTTTGGAAAAACCGCCCGGCCGCACCCCCGTCACGACCGCAGTGGTTCCCCTGGTCCGCATCGGAGAGGTCGCCGCCCGGCTCAAGACCGCCATCGACGCCGGCGCCCAGGCCTACTGGATCTGCCCGCTGGTGGAGGAGTCCGAAGCCGTCGACCTGGCCGCCGCCGTCGACCGCGCCGATGATCTGCGCCGCCTGCTGGGCGTCGAGATCGGCCTGGCCCACGGCCAGATGCCCGGCGCCGAGCGCGAAACCGTCATGGCCGACTTCGCCGACGGCCGCATTCCCCTGCTGGTCGCCACCACGGTGGTGGAGGTCGGTGTCGATGTGCCCAACGCCTCGATCATGGTCATCGAACACGCCGACCGCTTCGGCCTCGCCCAGTTGCACCAGCTACGCGGCCGCGTCGGCCGGGGCTCGAAGGCCAGTTCCTGCATCCTGCTTTACGGCGGCCAGGACGGCGCCCTCGGTGAAACCGCGAAAGAACGGCTGGAAACCCTGCGCCGCACCGAGGACGGTTTCGAGATCGCCGAGGAAGACTTCCGCCTGCGGGGCGGCGGCGACCCCCTGGGCCTGAAACAGAGCGGCTTCCCCGCCTATCGTTTCGCCGACCCGATCCGCCACAGATCCTTGATGCTGGTCGCCGCCGACGACGCCCGCCTGATCATGAACCGCGACCCCGACCTGACCTCCGAACGCGGCCAGGCGTTGCAGGTGCTGGAGGAGCTGTTCGACTGGAAGGGGCACAAGTCGGGGTCGGACTGAGCGGGCGGCCTCGCCCACTCCCACGCCCGCGCCGTCATCCTGAGCCTTGTGCCTAGGATCAAAACACACGAGCGGCTAGAACGGCCCGGATGTTGCGCCTGTCAGAACTTAAGCTGCCCCTCGACCACCCGCCGGAGGCCTTGCCCGCCGCGATCGCCGCCCGCTTGGGCGTGCCGCCGCAAGATCTTGTGTCCTGGTCGATATGGAAGCGGGCGCACGATGCCCGCAGGAAATCTGCGATTCTGAAAGTCTACATCCTCGACGTCGAGGTGAGGGATGAATCGGCGGTGCTGGCCCGCCTTGCGGACGACGTGCACGTGGCGCCGACGCCAGACGTCGCCTATCGCCCGGTCGCTGTTGCGCCCAAGACCGGGCGCCTTCGGCCGGTCGTAATCGGGGCCGGGCCGTGCGGCTTGTTCGCCGGGCTGATCCTGGCCGAGATGGGCTTCAAGCCGATCATCCTCGACCGCGGCAAGGTGGTCCGTGAGAGAACCAAGGACACCTGGGAGCTGTGGCGCAAGGGAAAGCTGCACCCGGAGTCCAACGTCCAGTATGGCGAGGGCGGTGCGGGCACCTTCTCCGACGGCAAGCTGTACAGCCAGATCAAGGATCCGCGCTTCCTGGCCCGCAAGGTGCTGACCGAGTTCGTCGCGGCCGGCGCGCCGGAGGAAATCCTTACCGACGCCCACCCGCACATTGGCACCTTCCGCCTGGTGACCATGGTCGAGGCCATCCGCGAGAAGATCGAGGCCCTGGGCGGCGAGTACCGGTTCGAGCACCGGGTCACTGACATCGATCTCGACAAGGGCGCCATCCGGGGCGTGCGCCTGCACACCGGCGAGACTCTGGAGGCCGATCACGTGGTCTTCGCCATCGGCCATTCGTCGCGCGACACCTTCCGGACTCTCTACGAGCGCGGCGTCCATATCGAGGCCAAGCCGTTCTCGATCGGCTTCCGCATCGAGCATCCGCAGTCGTGGATCGATCGGGCGATGTTCGGTCCTTGCGCCGGCCACCCCGATCTGGGCGCGGCGGCCTACACGCTTTCGCACCATTGCAGCAACGGTCGCACCGTCTACAGCTTCTGCATGTGCCCGGGCGGCACCGTGGTCGCGGCCACCAGCGAACCCGGCCGCGTCGTGACCAATGGCATGAGCCAATATTCGCGCAACGAGCGGAACGCCAACTCCGGCTTCGTGGTCGGCATCTCGCCCGAAGACTACGGGAGCGACCACCCGCTGGCGGGCATCGAACTGCAACGTGAGCTGGAGACCCGCGCCTACGCGGCCGGCGGCGGGGACTATTTCGCGCCGGGCCAGCTGGTCGGCGACTTCCTGGCGGACCGCGCCTCGACCGCGCTGGGGGAGGTTGTTCCCAGCTACAAACCGGGCGTGCGCCCAACCGACCTCGCGCCGCTGATGCCCGACTATGTGATCGCCGCAATGCGCGAGGCCCTGCCCGTCTTCGGCCGCAAGATCGCCCGTTACGACGACGCCCAGGCGGTTCTGACGGGCGTCGAAACCCGGAGTTCATCCCCGATCCGAATGACCCGCGGCGCCGACTTTCAGAGCCTGAACGTACGCGGCCTGTTCCCTGCCGGCGAAGGCGCCGGCTATGCTGGCGGCATCCTGTCGGCCGCCGTTGACGGCATCAAGGTGGCCGAAGCCGTCGCTCGGTCGATGGTCGCGAAGGTGGCGGCGTAGACAAGAGGTGGCGCATAGGCTGCGCTGTCCGCCCCGCCAAACCTGCCAGCCTCAGCCGATCATGCGGCTCCAGCCGTCGAACCCGACCTCGACGTTGGCGGGAACAATCGCCGACAGTTCGTTGTAATCCATGTCGATATGCAGGTTCGTCAGCACCGCCCGTTCCACATCTGCGGCGGCGATCCACTCCAGCGCCCGGTCCAGATGCGCATGGGTCGGGTGCGGCGCGTAACGCAGGGCGTCCACGATCCAGATCTTGCACCCGGCCACAGCCGCCAGCGCCGCCTCGTCCAGATCGGATACGTCGCTGGAATAGGCCATGTCGCCCAGCCGATACCCGACCGACCGGATCGGCCCATGCGCCTGATCGAAGGTCGTGACCGGGATCGCACCGCCCGCTCCCTCGACCAACCAGGCCGTCCCGTGGGCCGGAATGATCCGCCCGTCCAGCAACGGCGGATAGCCGAACTTGCTCTCGAAGATATAGTCGAACCGATGCGTCAGCGAGCCATGCGTCGCCTCATCCATCCACGCCGAAATTCGCTTCCGCGCCCGCGCGGCGAATGTCCTCAGATCGTCGATCCCATGGGTCTGATCGGCGTGATCGTGGGTATAGAGGACGGCATCCACATGCTTCGTGCCGCTGGCCAGCATCTGTTCACGCAGGTCCGGCGAGGTGTCGATCAGGACGTTGGTCACCCCCTCCGACCCGGTCTTCCTCGCCAGCATCGAACAGCGTGTCCGCCGGTTCCTCGGCTCGGCGGGGTCGCAGACGCCCCAGTCCCCGTCGCCCCGCGGCACCCCGCCCGACGATCCGCTGCCCAGGATGACGACCTCGAAGCTCATGCGGGTCTGGGTATCCGGTCAAAGAGGCCGAAGAAGGCCTCGGTCGTGCGCTGATCAGCCTCTTCCGCGCTCCATCCCCGGATCTCGGCCAGCTTGTCCAGCACGTGGCGGACGTAGGCCGGCTCATTGCGCCGCCCCCGGTGCGGGATGGGCGCCAGATAGGGGCAGTCGGTCTCGACGATGATCCGGTCCGCCGGCATGTCGCGGATCATCGCCCGAACATCTTCGGCCGCCTTGAAGGTGGCGATGCCCGAAACCGAGAACCATGCCCCCATTTCCGCAGCGATCTTAGCCAGTTCCGCCCCGCTGGTGTAGCAGTGCATCAACATCTTGAACGGCCCGGCGTCGTATTCCTCGCGCAGAATCGTCGCCATCACCTCGTCCGCTTCGCGGGTGTGGATCACCAGCGGCAGGCCCGTCTCGCGCGCCGCCGCCACATGCTGGCGGAACACCGCCGCCTGAACCTCGCGCGGGCTGAAGTCATAGTGGAAGTCCAGCCCACACTCGCCGATCCCGACCACCTTTGGCCGTTGCGCCAGCTCGATCAGGGTCGCCGCCGTCAGGCCCGCCGCGTCCTTGGCCTCATGCGGATGGACCCCGACCGTGCACCAGATGTCGTCGTGCGCCATTGCCAGACCATGAATGGCCTCGAAGGTGGTCAGCTTGTCGGAGATCTCGACCATCAGGCCGACCCCGGCCTCGCGCGCCCGGGCGATGACCGCATCACGGTCGTCGTCGAACTGCGGCGCGTGCAGGTTCACATGGCTGTCGATCAGCATCAGCCCATCCGTTCCTGCTGGGCCTGCACCCGCTTCAGGTCCGCCAGCGCCCCGGCCAGCACATCGGCCTTGTCCAGGTTCAGCCCCATCGTCCGTTCCGGCAGCGGCTGCAGCCGTTCCCACAGCTCGGCCCAACGATTTCCGGCGCCCGGCGCGCTCTGCAGCGCCCGCATCCGCACCGCCGCAATCAGCCGGTCCATCAGGGTCTCGAACCGCTCCTGCCCCTCCGCGCCCCGGAACTTGTCGGCGATGGCCAGGGCTTCGGCCCGGTCCACATCGCCCTCGACCCAGCGCCGCGCCAGCTGATCCATCTCGAAGGTCGCGCCCGAGGCCAGGGCCAGAGCCGCGCCCGGCGATCCTCCCGCCATGATCGCCGCATGTTCGGCGTCCTCCGGCTCGGCCCCCGTGCGGTTACGCACCAGGGTCTCCAGCCGATCCGGCGTCCAGATGGGAAAGCTCAGCCGTCGGCACCGGGACCGGATCGTGGCCAACAGCCGCCCCGGCGCATGGGTCACCAGAAACAGCACACCACGCTCGGGCGGCTCTTCAAGAACTTTCAGCAAGGCATTGGCGGCATTGATGTTCAGGTCATCGGCCGCGTCGATGATCGCCACCCGATACTGGGCCTGCGACGGGCTTTTGGAAAAGAACTCCGGCAGTTCGCGCGACTGATCGACCGAGATCGACTTCTTGGTCTTGCCCCCCTCGACCAACCGCTCCAGCACCAGCAGATCAGGGTGCGACTGGGCCGAGATCAGCCGGCTGACCGGATCCTCGCGCCGCGCGCCCAGCGGCCCGCGCGCCGGATCGGCCGCCGCCCCCAATAACCGCCGCGCCGCGCGATAGGCGAAGGTCGCCTTGCCCGTCCCCTCGACCCCGCACAAAAGCCAGGCATGGTGCAGACGGCCCCGCTCCCAGGCGTCCAGAAACGCCGTCTCCGCCGCCGCGTCGGGGATCAGGTCGAACCGGTCGCGGGGATGATCTTCGCTCACAGCAGCCGATCCTGAACCGCCTGCCAGACCCGCGCCTCGACCTCGTCCAGCGATCCCACAGCATCGATCAGCACGCACCGCTGCGGATTGGCCTCGACGATGCGCAGGAAGCCCTCGCGCAGGCGCTGGTGGAACTCCACGCCCTTCGATTCGAACCGCGTCTCGAACAGGCCGCGCCCGAAGGCCCGCTCCAGCCCCACCTCGACCGGCAGGTCGAACACCAGGGTCAAGTCCGGTTGATCGTCCCCGACCACGCCCGCGTCGATCTGTTCGATGACGCTCTGGGCCACGCCGCCGCCCGCGCCCTGATAGGCGCGACTGCTGTCGGCGAACCGGTCGCACACCACCCAGTCGCCGACCGCCAGCGCCGGGCGGATGGTCCGCTCCAGATGGTCCGAGCGCGAGGCGTACATCAGCAGGGTCTCGGTCATGGCCGACCACGGCTCGGCGTCCGTGGCCACCACCAGGTTGCGGATCACCTCCGCCCCCCTGGATCCGCCCGGCTCGCGGGTGCGCACCACATTGCGGTCGCCAAGCACGGGTTGCAGCCGCGCGACCAGCCGCCCGACCTGGGTCGACTTGCCGGCGCCCTCGCCGCCTTCGAAGCTTATGAATTGTCCACGGGTCACGCGCCTTCATGGCGCGCAGGCGCCACCCGGCGCAAGCCCGCGCGCGCGATCAGTTGCCGGATATCAACAGGGCGCCCGCGTAACCCCGCGCCACGACCGACTGGCGCGCCGCTTCGGCCGCATTGGCGCTGTCCCACGGCCCCACCACGACGTTGAACCGTCCGCCGTTCAGGTCGGCCCGCACCCAGCCGCTCAGGCTGTCGGCGATTCGCCGGGCCTCGCCCTGATCCGAGAAACTCCCCGCCTGCACCCAATAGGTCGAGACCTCGGTCATCACAGGCGCAGCCGGCGCGACGGCCGCCTGCACAGGGTTGCTCACGGGCGCACTCACCATCGCCGAGACGCGCGGCGTGGGCGACGACGCCCTCAACAGCGCGCCCCCGCCCTGCTGCGGCGCCCGGCCCAGATAGCGCACCCGAACCCGCCCCACGCCCTGCGACAGCATCCCCAGTTCGCTCGCCGCCTCGCGCGACAGGTCGATGATCCGGCTGTCCACGAACGGCCCCCGGTCGTTGATCCGCACCACCAGCCGCCGCCCGTTCTCCAGGTTCGTCACCTCGACCAGACCGGGCAGAGGCAGGGTCTTGTGCGCCGCCGTCAGGGCATGCATGTCGAACCGCTCGCCGGTCGAGGTCGGCCGCCCGTTGAAGGCGTCGCCGTACCAGGACGCCATCCCGACCTCTTCGTAATCCGGCTGTTCCTTGGGCGTGTACCAGCGCCCGCGCACCTGATACGGCCGCATCGTTCCCGACACGATCGGCGCAGGATTCTTGACCACAGGCGGGCGCTCGGCGCCGCGCGATCCGCCGACATCGACGCCGCCCGCCGTCGAACAGGCCGCCAGCAGCGAGAACAGCCCCAGGATCAGGGCGCCGCGCACCCACTGTCCAAACGTCATCGAAACGCCTTCGCAAAAAATACGAAAACAGGATGACCGAAGACATTTCCGCTTTGGTTAATGACCCGTTCGCCTGCTATGGCGTCCGCCTCCGCTGCGGCGGCGAGGAAGTGTGGCCGAGTGGTTTAAGGCACTGGTCTTGAAAACCAGCGACGGTGAGAGCCGTCCGTGGGTTCGAATCCCACCGCTTCCGCCAGTCGCCCGATACAGACGCCGGAACTGCCGATGGCCGCTATTACAGGCGAGGTGCGCCTCTGGTCATTGCGGCACTTTGAAATCGCTAAGCATCCGCGCGTTCATTCAGCCACATCGTAAAAGTTGTCCTC
Organism: Brevundimonas sp.; assembly: GCF_041648115.1. Taxonomy (GTDB): domain Bacteria; phylum Pseudomonadota; class Alphaproteobacteria; order Caulobacterales; family Caulobacteraceae; genus Brevundimonas. The sequence continues at coordinate 123,579 of NZ_JBAZPR010000003.1, read as the reverse complement.
GCCGAGCGGGCAGTTTTCTCGAAGCAGAAATGCGCAGCGTTTCAGCGAGCCATCGTGAGTCCCACCACTCTGTTCAGAGTGCATGCATCTTTTGCACGTCACTTCGACTCCATCGACATAGCCATAGTCCCCTTCAACCTGCAGATAATCCGTCTCTGTCGCCACTCTTGCCATTTCGATTTCCCCTCGCAGAACGAAGCCACAACGATGGTCCAGGTTCATAGACCTGCCTCGACCGCTCGACACAATCCAAAAGTCTTGACTACAAGCCCCACAGGTTGAATGACGTTCTTCTTCACGGGGGTGGATATGTCACATCAATCGAACGGCCTGAGCGCCGACACACAGGCGCTGATGGCGTTCGAGTCGAACAAGAAGTCGGCAGGCGTCGCCTATCTGCTCTGGTTCTTCACGGGCGGTATCGGCGGGCACCGCTTCTATGCGGGTCGGACAGGCTCTGCCGTCGGCCAGCTGATTCTGGCGATCCTGGGCTGGACAACCATCCTGCTGGGTATCGGCTTCTTTTTCTTGGGCGCGCTCGGCCTGTGGCTTTTGATCGATGTCTTCCTGCTGGGCGGCATCATCAGCGCCTACAATGCGGACCTTATGCTGCGGCTAAATGCGACGCCACGCCGAGAGAGCGCGTCCGTGGACGATCTGACGAAGTTCGCAGCCCTGCGCGACAGCGGCGCCATCTCCAGCGACGAATACGAAGCCCAGAAGCGTCGCATTCTGGGCGCCCCCGGCAACGCCATCGTCTGACACAGGCGGGTGCCCTCATTAACGCTTGCTATTGCCTCGCCTGACGTTAGGAACCCGGCTCCCCTGCCTGGAGCCCTGCCATGACGGCGACGAAACCGATGACGATCGGGATCGATTTCGGCACGACCAATACGGTCGTGGCCCTGACCGATGCGGACGGCCTCGCCCGGCTGGTGACCTTCGACGCGGTCGAGGGCCAGACCACCACATTCCGCTCGGCGCTCAGCTTCCAGATCCATCAGGGCGTGGATGGTCAGCCGCCCGAGCGCGTGGTCGAGGCCGGGCCCTGGGCCATCGCCGCCTATGTCGAGGATCCGCTGGAGACCCGCTTCATCCAGTCGTTCAAGACCTTCGCCGCCAGCGCCGCCTTCACCGAGACCCGTATCGACAACCGTCGCTATGCGTTCGAGGACCTGCTGGCCGCCTTCCTCCTGCGCCTGCGCCACCATGCGGGCGACGAGTTGGCGAACACCCCGCCCGCCGTCATCGTCGGCCGCCCCGTGACCTTTGCGGGCGGCAATCCTGACGAGACTCTGGCCCTGTCACGTTATCAGACGGCGTTCGAGCGGCTGGGCTTCACCGACATCCGCTATGCGCACGAGCCGGTCGGCGCGGCCTTCTATTTCGCGCGCACGCTGAAGCAGGACGCCACGGTTCTGGTCGCCGATTTCGGCGGCGGCACCAGCGACTTTTCCATCATCCGGTTCGAGCGGACGGACGACGGCCTGCGTTCGACGCCTCTGGCCCGCTCGGGCGTGGGCGTGGCGGGCGACGCCTTCGACTATCGGATCATCGACCAGCTGGTCTCGCCCGAACTGGGCAAGGGCGGTCTCTACAGCTCGGTCGGCAAACAGTTGCCGATCCCGCAGCGCTATTATTCCGCCTTTGCGCGCTGGGATCAGCTGGCCCTGCTGCGCGCGTCACGGGACATGCGCGACATCCGCTCCCTGGCCCGCACGGCGCTGGAGCCGGAGAAGATCGAGCGCCTGATCGAGGTGCTGGACGACAACCACGGCCACGACCTCTACCGCGCCGTGTCCACGCTGAAGATGGCCCTGTCGGCCGACGAAACCGCCACCTTCCTGTTCCAGGCCGGCGGCGTCCATATCGAAAAACCGGTCGCCCGCGCCGACTTCGAACGCTGGATTGCGCCGGAACTGGCCGCCATCGAAGGCGCGGTGGACGAGGCCATGAGCCGCAGCGGCCTGGGCCCCGACGCCATCGACCGGGTCTTCCTGACCGGCGGCACCTCCTTCGTGCCGGCCGTGCGCGCGATCTTCCAGAGCCGCTTCGGCGCAGAGCGGATCGAGACCGGCGGAGAGTTCGAATCCATCGCCGCCGGCCTGGCCCTGATCGGCCGCGAGCCGGATCTGGATTTGTGGAGCGAGAAGGCGGGTTAGAACCTAACTAGAAGCCCTGCGCCCGCGCCACCCGTTCGGCATGGAAACCGGCGTCGCCCAGCAGTTCGTTCAGCACCCGCACCCGCTTCATGAACAGGCCCACGTCGAACTCGTCGGTCATGCCGACGCCGCCGTGCATCTGAACCGCCTCCTGCACCGCCAGCTCGGCGACACGCCCCGCCTTGGCCTTGGCGATGGAGGCCGCCAGCGACGCATCCTCGCGCCCCTCGTCGATAGCCAGCTGGGCGCCGATCGTCACCGCTCGCGCCAGCTCCAGCTCGGAAAACAGGTGCGCGGCCCGGTGCTGCAGCGCCTGGAACTCGCCGATCAGCTTGCCGAACTGTTTGCGGGTCCGCAGATAGTCCAGCGTCGTCTTGAACGCCTGATCCCCCGCGCCGGTCAGGCTGGAGGCCGCACAGGCCCGTCCCAGGTTCAGCGCCCCGTCCAGCAGCGCCTCCCCGCCCCCGACCGCACCAATCACCGCGTCCGCATCGACCGCCACGTCGGTCAGCGTGACCCGCGCTGCGTTGTGCGCATCGACCATCATCGTGCGCTCGACCACGACGCCCGCCGTCGCCGGATCGACCAGGAACAGCGTCGTTCCCTCATCCGCTTCGGCCACAACGATCAGGGCGTCCGCCACATGGCCGTCCAGCACGAAGGCCTTGGCCCCGTTCAGCTTGAAACCGTTGCCGGCCCGATCGGCCCGCGTGGTGATCCGCGACGGCGCGTGCTTGGCGCCCTCGTCCACTGCAAGCGCCAGAATGGCGTCACCCGCCGCGATCCTGGGCAACCAGGCCTGCTGCGTCTGCGACCCGCCCTCGATCAGCACCTTGGCCGACAGGATCGACGACCCCAGATACGGCGACGGCGTCAGGGTGCGCCCCAGGCTCTCGGCGATCACTCCGGCCTCCACGGCGCCCAGACCCATGCCGCCCAGGGCCTCTGGAATGATGACGCCGGCGAAACCCATCTCGCCGAACGCCCGCCACAGGTCGCGCGACACCCCGTCGGCGTCGCGCTCGTTCCGCAGCTTGCGCATGTGGGCGATCGGCGCCCGTTCGTTCAGGAAGCCGTCGGCGGCGTCCTGCAACATCGTCTGTTCTTCGGTCAGGATCAGCGGCATCGTCTCACGCTCCCGGCAGTTGCAGCAGGTGTTTGGCGATGATGTTCAGCTGAACCTCGCTGGTGCCGCCCTCGATGGAGTTGGCCTTGGTCCGCAGCCAGTCGCGAGCCGTCTTGCCGTCGTGCGACCGCTCGCCCTCCCATTCCAGCGCATCGGCCCCGCCCGCCGCCATCAGCAGCTCGTGCCGCCGCTTGTTCATCTCGGACCCATAGTATTTCAGCATGGAAGCGATCGCCGGATGCGCCTGTTTGGCCTTTACCTGATCGCCCACCCGCTCCATCGCCAGGCGGAAGGCGGCGGCGTCGATCTCCAGGTCGGCGATCCGGGCGCGCAGCATGGGCTCGTCCAGCCGCCCGGCCTCGTCCGCGCCGATGGCGTCCAGCGCCACCTGCCCCACGGGCCGCCCGCCCCCGACCTCGCCCATGGCGCCGATCATGGTCCGCTCGTGCGCCAGCAGATATTTGGCCACGTCCCAGCCCCGGTTCAGCGTCCCGACCAGGTTCGCCTTCTCCACCCGCACATCATCGAAGAAGGTCTCGCAGAAGGGCGACTTGCCGCTGATCAAGGTAATCGGCCGCGTCGTCACGCCCGGCGTCTTCATGTCGAACAGCACGAAGCTGATCCCCAGATGTTTGGGCGCATCGGGGTCCGTCCGCACCAGGCAGAAGATCCAGTCGGCCTTGTCGGCATAGGAGGTCCAGATCTTCTGGCCGTTGACGATCCAGTGGTCGCCTTTGTCTTCAGCTTTCGTTTGGATCGCGGCCAGGTCCGACCCCGCGCCGGGTTCGGAATAGCCCTGACACCAGCGGATTTCTCCCCGCACGATCTCGGGCAGGAACCGTTTCTTCTGTTCCTCGGTCCCGAAGGCCAGCAGCGCCGGGCCCAGCATCCAGACACCGAAGCTGGCCAAGGCCGGCTGCGCCTTGATGCGCCGCAGTTCGGACGCCAGCACCTTGGCATGCTCGCGGCTCAGCCCGCCGCCGCCATACTCCGCCGGCCATTCCGGCGCCGTCCAGCCGCGCGCGCCCATCCGCTCCAGCCACAGCTTGTGCGCCGGCGTCTTGAACGTGGCGTCACGCCCGCCCCAGATCATCTCGTCGTCGCCCAACGGGCCGCGACATTCGGCCGGGCAGTTCGCCTCCAGCCAGGCGCGCGTCTCGGCGCGGAATTGCTCCAGCTCAGTCATCCGTCGTCTCCCTTGGCGTGCATCGCTGATCGACCGAAGCCGATGCGAGACAGCGTTGGACGCGACCTTATCCGGGAAATCCTCGCCTTAGAAAGCGAAACCTGAATGCCGATCACTTAGCTGACGTAACGTCAGATCAGCCCGTGGCCCTTGGGCAGTTCGGCGTAGCGGTGAACCCGCGTCGCCATCACCAGGCCGAACCCGATCATGACGGTCAGCATGACGGTGCCGCCATAGGACAACAACGGCATCGGCACGCCCACCACGGGCGCCAGCCCCATCACCATCGCCCCGTTGATCAGCACATACAGCGCGAACGTCGCCGTCACGCCAGACGCCGCCAATCGCCCGAAGTGACTATGCGACAGAGAGGCGATCCTCAACGAGATCAGGATTATGGCCGCATAACAGGCCAGCAGGGTGAAGGTGCCCACGAAGCCGAACTCCTCGGCGAAGGCCGCGAAGATGAAGTCGGTCTGGCGCTCGGGCAGGAACTCCAGCTGGCTCTGGCTGCCCAGGCCGAACCCGCGCCCCAGCGGCCCGCCCGATCCCATCGCGATCTTGGACTGCACGATCTGATAGCCCTTGTCCGACATGTCGGCCTCGGGGTTCAGGAAGGTCAGCACGCGGTGGCGCTGATAATCGTGCATGCCGAACATGACATAGGGCGGCACCAGGACGGCCGCCGCCACGATCAGCGGCACGATGATCCGCCAGCTCAGTCCGGCGACGAACATCATCGCCGCACCCGTCATGCCGATCAGCATGGCCGAGCCCAGGTCTGGCTGGTGCGCCACCAACAGGAACGGCAGGCCGATGATCCCGACCGGGAAGATCAGCTTCCAGTGAAGGCTCGCCTCCTTGGCCGAAGCGCCGTGATACCAGCGCGCCAGGGCCAGAACGACGCCGATCTTCATGATCTCGGACGGCTGGATGCGGGTGAACCCCAGGTCCAGCCAGCGCGTCGCCCCCAGGGCGTGATAGCCCAGCGGCGTCTCCACCAAGGCCAGCAGGAACAACGCCATCCCATAGATAGGATAGGCCAGGGCGAACCAGTAGCGGATGTTGATCATCGACAGCGCCAGCATCAGCGCCAGACACATGCCGAACCGGATCAGGTGCTTCGCCGCCCACGGCGACCACGACCCGCCCGCCACCGAATACAGCATCAGGGCGCCGGTGCCGGACACGACGCACAGCAGCGCCGTCAGCCGCCAGTCGATCTGACTGAGCTTGGTCGAAACGCGTTCGCGCTCGCCGGGCCGTGAAAGAGCCGAGGCGGTCAACGGCCGGGCTCGGACAGATAGGGACGTGGCCCGCTGGTCGCGGAGGGCGCAGGGCGCGCGGCCTGAGGCGTCACGACAACATCCGGCTCGGGCGCGGCGCCGACCAGACCCTCGTCGATGGTGGCGGCGCCGGTCGGTTCGGGCGGCAGCGGCCGTTCGATCCGCGCGCGCATGTCGGGATCCTTCAACAGGACCGTGCGCATCACCTCGCGGGCGCGCGGCGCGCCGGCCGTGGCCCCGCCCTTGCCGCCATGCTCGACGATGACGGCGACGGCGTATCGCGGCGCATCTACCGGCGCGAAAGCGACGAAAAGGTTGTGGTCCTTCAGCGCCCATATCTCGCTCTTTCGCGACCCGGTGCCATAGTTGCGGACCTGGGCCGTGCCGGTCTTGCCCGCCATCTGGATGTCGCCAAGCCCCAGCTGGCTCTGCCGATAGGCGGTGCCGGAACGGTCGTTGGCCACGGCGATCATGCCCTGGCGAACATATTCGACGTGGGCGGGATCGAACGGCAGGTCCGGCGCCTCGGCGCCGCTGGGCTGCTCGACGCCGCCGATCGACTTGATCAGGCGCGGCTGAAGCTGTTTCTTGCCGTTGGCCAGGCGCGAGGTCATGACCGCCAGCTGCAGGGCGTTGACCGTGATCGCCCCCTGCCCGATGGCGACCGACGTCGTCTCGCCCGGATGCCAGACGGGATCGCGCGGGAAGGTCCGCGCCTTCCATTCCGTGGACGGCAACAGGCCCTTGCGCTGGTTGCCCACGCCGATGTCGAACTCGTGCTCGAAGCCCAGGGCCAGACCGGCCTTACGGATATTGTCGACGCCCGCGCGGTTGCACATGGCGTAGAAATAGACGTCGCAGGAGTTCTTGATCGCGTTGTGCATGTTCTGGGTGCCATGCCGCCCCCAACAACGCTGCGTCCTGTTGCCGGTCCGATACGAACCCGAGCAGAAGACCGTCAGGTTCGGATCGACGCCCGCCTCTAGCAGGGCCAACGCCGTCGTGGGCTTGAAGGTCGATCCCGGCGGGAAGGTGCCGTTCAGCGTCTTGTCCAGCAGCGGCTTGCGCTCATAGTCCGCCAGCGCGCGATAGGTCTTGGTCGGCACCCCGCCGACGAACAGGTTGGGATCGAACGACGGCGCCGAGACCATGCACAGGATGTCGCCATTGCGCACGTCCATGACGACACAGGCGCCCGACTCGTCGTCGAACACCTCCAGCGCCCGGTTCTGCACGTCGGCGTCCAGCGTCAGGATCACTTCCTTGCCGGCGACCGCCGGTCGCGACCCGCCGATGTCCTCAGCGACCACGCGCCCGCGTGCATCGACCTCGACCCGGTTGCCGCCCGGCTCGCCGCGCAGCGACAGGTCCAGCGCCTTTTCGACGCCCTGGCGGCCGATGCGGAAACTGGGGTTGAACAACAGGGCCGGCGGCTGTTCGCCCTTGTCGCGGATCGCCTTGACGTCCCGGTCCGACACCTTTGCCACATAGCCGATGACGTGGGCGAACGACCCGCCGAACGGATAGTATCGGGCCTCGTTCATATCGACCATCACGCCGGGCAGCTCGTTGGCGTATTGATTGACCTTGGCGAACTCTTCCCAGGTCAGGTCGCTCTTGACCGGCACGGGGTTGAACTTGGAGGCGGCATTGACGTCGCGGATGATGGCCCGTCGCCGCTCCAGCGTGTCGGGCAGCACCCGCCCCAGCAGGTCCAGCGTCTGGTCCAGATCCTTGGTCTCGTCGCGCACGACAAGCACCCGGAAACTGGGCCGGTTGCCGGCGATCACCACGCCATTGCGATCCTTGATAAGGCCGCGCGGCGGCGGGACCATGCGGAAGTTGAACTGGTTCTGCGACGACAGGGTCGCATATTCCTGAGCCTGCACGACTTGGAGCTGGCCCAACCGCCCGATCAGCGCCGTGATGCCCAGGGCCGTCGCCCCGCCCAGCACGAAAGTGCGCCGCAGGAACGACCCCTGCCGCTCGTTCACGTCCGCAAAGAAGATGGAGGGTTCGCCGCTCATCTGAACCGAATATCCCCGTCGTCGAACCGCTCAAGCATCCAGTTGGCGATCGGAAACAGCAGAAGCGTCGGCACGATCTGACCGATCAGCGGCAGGATCGCTGGCGCATTGGTCACACGAACCGTCACGATCAGATAGGCCATGGCGAAGGCGCTCAGGGTGCAGGCGGCATAGGCGAAAAACCGGATCAGGCCTTCGTGGCCCGCCAGCAGATTGCGCGACAGCAGAACCGCGCCATAGACCGCCATCAGGCACAGCGGCCACAAACCCAACGGACCGTTCCAGAACAGGTCGAGAAACAGCCCCACAAGGAACAGCACCGCCGGCGCGGTCATCGACGGCCGGATCAACGGCCAGGCGAAGGCCAGCACCATGGGAATGACCGGCTCGGGCAGATGCAGGCCGAACAGATGAAACGGCGTTCCCAGCACGACCGTGGCGGCCAGGGTGATCAGCGCCGGATAGATGATCCATTGCAGAGGTCCGACGACGCGGACCGCGACCGGCCGTCTCACGCCGCGCCTCCCGGAGCCGCAGTCGGGGCCGGGGCGGTCGCCACTGGCGCTGGAGGCGGCGTCACGGCCGCCGGTCTCGGCGTGGTCGCTGCCGGGCGTGTCGCGGTCGGCGGCGTTGCGGCAGGCGTCGCAGCCGCTGCGGCCGCAGCGTTTGCAGCACGCGCCCGTTCGGACTGGGCCTGCTGGGCCGTCAGGCGACGCGCGGCGGCGTCGCGGATGGCGCCGACCTCGGCCGCGTTCGGCTCAGGCGCCGTCGTCAGGCCCGCCAGAGGCGGCGCATTCAGCGCGTCGGGGCTGACCAACTGACCAAAGGACTGGAACAACAGCACACGGACATAATCCACCGCACCATGGTCGCTGAACAGTTTGACACGCCAGGCGCCGTCGATGCCCTTCGCCGCCACCCCGACCGGCAGACCGCGCGGCAGACCGCCGCCGTCGCCCGAACTCAGGACGCGGTCGCCCGCCTGGATCGAACCGACGCCGCGAATGAACTCCAGACGGGGGCTGTCGCCACCGTCGCCTGTCAGCATGGCCCGCGCATCGGTGCGTTCGATCATGACCGGGGTGCGCGACGCCACGTCCGTCAGCAGAACCATCCGGCTGACGCCGCTGGTCACGCCGGAAATGCGCCCGACCAGGCCGTGTTCGCTGATCACCGGATTGCCGATACGCACGCCCTTGGCCGAGCCGACGTCCAGCAGCTTGGCGCGATTGAACGGCCCGCGGGCGTCGGAAATCGCCCGCCCCGTCGCCATGGCGACCGCCGGCTCGGTGCGCAGACCCAGCAGGGCCTCATACCGACCATTGATGTTCTTTTGTGCAATCGCCTCGTCGCGCCAGCCGCGCAATTCGACGATCTCGGCCTTCAGCCGGCGGTTCTCGCCGATCGCGAAGAAATAGCCGCCGACATAGTCCCTGGCGGCCCCCGCCCAGCGCACCGGCGCGGCGAAGACACCACCCACCGGCCCGGCCGCCGCTTCGAATCCGCCACGCGCGGCGCCCATGCTGGAGCCGCCCTCGGGCGTCGCTCGGTCGCCCAGCAACAGGACGATCGCCCCGATGACAGCCACGACGACGACTACCGCAGCGGTCCACGCCAGCGGCACCTTGATGTTTTCAAAAGGGCCGTCGCGAAACGCCACGGGCGACCTTCCACTCAAAGGGTTGGAATCGGCAGGACGCCCCCTGCCGCTCAGCCTGCCTATCGCAAAATCAAGGCCGGAATGGAACCGTGATCACGCAGGCCTGACAAGGATTTGCGGCCAAGCTTTCGCCTGGCCGCAACGAACGGATCAGAGCGCGGAGTCGAGCACGCCCTTCATCCAGCGCGGGTGTTCCAGCACGCGGCCGCAACCGATGGCGACGCACGACAGCGGATCGTCCGCCACCGAGACCGGCAGGCCGGTGTGGTCGCGGATCTCGACGTCCAGGCCACGCAACAGAGCGCCGCCGCCCGTCAGCATGATGCCCTTGTCGGCGATGTCGGCGGCCAGTTCCGGCGGCGTGGCTTCCAGCGCGACCTTCACGGCCTCGATGATCTGGGTGACCGGCTCGGCCAGGGCTTCGGCGGCCTGACGTTCCGAGATACGGACTTCGCGCGGCACGCCCTGCATCAGGTCGCGGCCCTTGACCTCGATCGACAGGCCTTCGCCGTCGGCCGGGATACGGGCGGTGCCGATGTCCTTCTTGATGCGCTCGGCGGTCGTTTCGCCGATCAGCAGATTATGGTTGCGACGCATATAGCTGATGATGCTGTCGTCCATCTTGTCGCCGCCGACGCGGACCGAACGCGAATAGACGATGCCCGACAGCGACAGGACGGCGACTTCCGTGGTGCCGCCGCCGATGTCCACGACCATCGAACCGGTCGGCTCGTGGATCGGCAGGCCGGCGCCGATCGCGGCGGCCATCGGCTCGTCGATCAGGCCCACGCGGCGGGCCGAGGCGTTCAGGCAGCTGTCGTTGATCGCGCGACGCTCGACCGCCGTGGCGCCCGACGGCACGCAGACGATGATCTTGGGATTCACGAAACCCTTGCGGTTATGAACCTTGCGGATGAAGTGCTTGATCATCTCTTCGGCGACTTCGAAGTCGGCGATGACGCCGTCGCGCATGGGGCGGATGGCCTCCATGTGGCCGGGGGTGCGGCCCAGCATCTGCTTGGCCTCTATGCCCACGGCGTGAACGACCTTGCGTCCCCCGACATTGCGCAGCGCCACGACCGACGGCTCGTTCAGGACGATGCCCTTGCCCTTCATGTAGATCAGGGTGTTGGCGGTGCCCAGGTCCATCGCGATGTCATTGGAGATCGCGCCGAAAAGGGAAAAACTCATGGGAATCGATACCGTTCTTAGCTGGCAGGGCGTCTTCTGATTTCACAGTCGACCTGGCGACGCCCCAACTGTCTCGACATCCCCACGCCGGACAGTTCCTGATCGTCTTCGCCACGCCTACTAGCGGCGGGTGTGCCTGTATGAAACCGGGATTACAAGCCCTGATGACGGTCTCGTCATATAGGGTTCGCATCGGGCGACCGACCGCCTGTGGATGCAAACCTCACGCCTCCCCCACGCCCTCGCCCCGCACGGAGCCGGAACCGGCGTCGGCCGCCTCCATCGCCGGATAAAGCGTGTCGTCCTCTCGCGCGACACGGTGCGCCAGGGCGCCGATCAGGCCCTTGGTCGCCGTCGCGAACCGGCTCCGGTCCGAAACGATCTTGGCCTGCGTCCACTCGTTGAAATAATGCGTCCAGGCCCCGCTGACCGCGCCCATGTCATCGACATAGTCCTGCGCTAACTGACGAACCGCAGGGTCGTGCGACGTCATCAGCACCGGGTACAGTTCGCCATCCTCTATCACGAGATGTTCGATCAAGGCGGCGTTCAGCGCTCCCATCAGTTCGCGGGCGCGGCCGGCGTCTTCAGTCGTCTTCAGGCTTTCGGCCACCCCGCCCAGCGCGCTGGCCAGGCGGATGATCCGACGATGCTGAGCCTTCAGTATCTCGACATCCATCGCGACACCTCCTGAAGCTTCATCATGCCTCCGATGAATGGAGGTCGTCTAAAGGGAAAACTACGCAAAACCCCTCAGTAAACGCAGTGTCCGGCCTCACTCGCCGCGCGCGATCTCGCGCCGCTTCACCAGTTCTCGCACGACCAGCATCAGCACCAGCCACGCCAACGCCACGCCCGCCAGAATGGCCGAGGTCCAGATCCCATCGCCGCTGACCGCCGTCATGAACGACCCGCCGAAGAAGGCCACCAGCGCGGTCTTGGGCAGCACACCAAGGGCGCATCCAGCCAGGAACCCCGGAAACGACGCCCGCGCCGCGCCAAACGCCATATTGACGACGATGAATGGGGCGGACGGCACGTTGCGGATCATGAAGCTGGCGTAGAAGGCGTTCTTGCCGACGAACCGAGTCAGCCGTCCGACCGTCTTGCCGCCATGCCGCTCCAGCAGCCGCGCCGTCGGTCCCCGCCCCAGCCAATAGGTCACGCCCGCCGACACCACGGTCGCGATCCAGCTGTAGAGGAACCCGAACCACGGCCCGAACGCCACGACGCAGGCGGCGATCAGGATGAACTGCGGCGCGCCGAAAAAGGCCGCGACCGTGAACACCACGATGGCAGCCACCAAGCCCCACGGCCCCTGACGGAAACCGGCCAACCAGTCCTCCAGCCGCCCCTCGGCCTCCAGTCCCAGCTGGCTCTTGCCCACGGCGAACAGGGCGATCATCGCGCCCAGCAACAGGGCCGTCGCCAGCACGGCGCGCCAGCGACGCGCCTCCATATTCGACAGAAAATCGATGATCCAGCGCATCACAGGCGCCGCTTATCACCCCGCCCGCGCATTGGCGAGCTTCAGCGCATTGTCCCGCGCCGCGACCGCGCGTAAACAACCCCGCCCTCCCCAGGCAAGAATCTTCCAAAACTCACGGGATAGTCATGTCCAGCCTGCAATCTTCCGCCCTCGCCCGCGTCAAGCCTTCGGCCACCATCGCCGTGACCGCCCAGGCGCGAAAGCTTAAAGCCGAGGGTCGCGACGTGATCGGCCTGGGCGCCGGCGAGCCGGACTTCGACACCCCCGAGAATATCAAACAGGCCGCCATCGACGCGATCCATCGCGGCGAGACCAAATACACCGACGCCGACGGCATGCCCGAGCTGAAGGCCGCCATCGTCGCCAAGTTCAAGCGTGAGAACGGCCTCGACTATACGGCGGCGAACATCCACGTCGCGCCGGGCGGCAAGCCCGTCATCTTCAACGCCCTGGTCGCCACCCTGAACCCCGGCGACGAGGTCATCGTGCCCGCCCCCTATTGGGTCTCCTACCCCGACATGGTGCTGCTGGCCGGCGGCGAGCCCGTCACCGTGGTCGGCGAGGAGAAGGACGGCTTCAAACTGCTGCCCGCCGTGCTGGAGGCCGCCATCACGCCCCGCACCAAGTGGCTGATCCTGAACAGCCCGTCCAACCCCACCGGCGCCGCCTATACCCGCGCCGAACTGGAAGCCCTGGCCGAGGTCCTGCGTCGCCACACCCACGTCTGGGTGCTGACCGACGACATGTACGAACACCTCGTCTATGGCGACTTCGAATACACGACCATCGCCCAGGTCGCCCCGGACCTGATCGACCGTACACTGACGGTCAACGGCGTCTCGAAGGCCTACGCCATGACCGGCTGGCGCATCGGCTATGCGGGTGGCCCCAAGCCACTGATTGACCTGATGCGCAAGGTCGCCAGCCAGACGACCTCCAACCCTGCCAGCATCAGCCAGTGGGCGGCGGTCGAGGCTCTGAACGGAACCCAGGACTTCATCCCTGAACGCAAGGCCGCCTTCGAGCAGCGTCGCGATCTGGTCGTGTCGATGCTGAACCAGGCCACCGGCGTCACCTGCGCCACGCCCGAGGGCGCCTTCTACGTCTATCCGTCCATCGCCGGCCTGATCGGCAAGACGACGGAGACGGGCGTGGTCATCGACGGCGATTCCACCTTCGCCGCCGAACTGCTGAACGCCGAGGGCGTCGCCGTGGTCCAGGGCGAGGCCTTCGGCCTCAGCCCCTATTTCCGCATCAGCTACGCCACGTCTGACGCCGTGCTGGAAGAAGCCTGCACCCGCATCCAGCGCTTCGCCGCGTCGCTGCGCTGATCGAACCCGGGCGGAGGTTTCGATCTCCGCCCCACACACTCCGGGCTTGCATAAAGAACGCGCGTTCGTTCAGATGACCGTCTGAACGGGGAACGTCATGCTTGCACTCTGGACTGCACTGGCCGCCATCACAGCTGCAGACACCGCCCCCGAGCCCTTCTCGGTCCACTCGGCCGACGGCTATGTGCTGAACGGCGTGACCGACACGCCGACAGATAATCCGGTCGGGGCCGTCATACTGGTTGCCGGCACCGGAGCCTTTGATCGTGACATGAAGTTCGGCCGCTCGGGAACATCGAGGGACGCCGTCTTCAAGGATCTGGGCCAAAGGTTCGCCACGCGCGGCCTGACCGCCGTCCGCTATGATCGTCGCGGCGTGATTTACGGCGCTCCGCCTGCCTCGGCTTTAGACGCCCAGGCAATCCCCGGCATCACGGCTGACAACCTGAGCCTGGACGCCGAAGCGGTCCTGGCGTGGGTCCGATCTTCGGCCGGCCTAAACGCCAGATGCGTGGTTATCTTCGCCCATTCCGAGGGTGCGGTTCACGTCGCCGGCATCGCGGATCGCGGCCATCAGCCTGCGCCCGACCTGATCATTGGCATGGGCGCCCCCCTGGAGAGCAAGGTCTCCGCCGTCAAATGGCAATCGACGGGTCGGGATGCGGATTCGCTGCTAATGATGGATGAAGACGGCGACGGCGTCGTCACCAACGATGAGGTCCGCAGGAACTGGCAGACCACGCCCTCCGCCGTCTTCGGCCGGCTGGAGCCGTTCCTTCAGGCCGACGGCGCCTGGAGCGCCGAGGAAATCGCCTCCGTGCGGACGGTTCAGACGACACTGTACGAACAAGCTAAAACAGCCGCCCTGGCCCAGGCCGACGACGCTCCCTACCCCAACGCTCAGACACCGGCATTCAGCTATGGCTGGTGGAAGTCCTGGTTCACGGACGAAAGGCCCATCGCTCCAATGTTCGCTGCGTGGGGTGCGCCCATGACGCTGCATTACGGCAGCCTGGATTCTCAGGTTCGAGAAGATCACCAACGCCGAGCTGCATCCGGTGTTTTAGCCCCGGACCGCGTCCGCTTCGTCTCGCATGACGGCCGAGGACACAGTCTAGGGTCCGAGGTCCTATTGGGTCCGATCGATGAAGCTATCGCTGATCAGATCGCTGAGGAAGCCGAAGCGGCCTGCCGCTAACTCCCCCTCATTACGCCGGCTGGGTGTAGACGACGCGACAGTCGCCATCGATCGTGGTGTAGCGGTTGTTCGCCGCGTCCACGAACGAGATCCGACCGCCGTCATCATACTCTACCTTGCCGGTCGAGCGCCCCTTGAAGTTTTCGACGCCATAGGTCCAGCAGGTGATGTCCGCCGGCTTGTCGCCCCAGGTGGCGTCGTTGCGCGCACGCTTGCTATCGGTGCAGGCGGACAGGGCGATGGCGGTGGCGACATAGGCGAGAGCTTTCATGAGCCCAGCCTTGCATGGACGACGCTCAAGGAAAAGGCCGCCCAAGCGATGCAAGGGCGGCCTGATTTTCGACGATGGCGCCCGACCTACGGCCGGCTGGCCATGCCCAGCTTCACCGGCTTGGCGTCGTCGGCCAGGGCGCCGCGCTTGACGCCCCATAGCAGGATGATCGGCGCACCGACATAGATCGACGAATAGGTGCCGATGATGATGCCGAACATCAGGGCGATCGAGAAGCCGAACAGGGCCTCGCCGCCGAAGATGGCCAGGGCCGCCAGCACCATGACGGCGGTCACGCCGGTAATGATCGTCCGCGACAGGGTCTCGTTCAAAGACAGGTCGATCACGTCGCGCAGCGGCATGGTCTTGTATTTGCGCAGGTTCTCGCGAAGACGGTCGAACACCACCACGGTGTCGTTCATCGAATAGCCGATGACGGTCAGGACGGCGGCGACCATGTTCAAGCTGAACTCCAGCTTGAACAGCACGATCAGTCCGAACGTCAGGATCACGTCGTGCAGCAGGCCGACCACGGCGCCGAAGCCGAACTGCGGCTCGAACCGGAACCAGATATAGAGGAACATCAGGCCGATCGCGACGCCCAACGCCAGCAGGCCGGAGGTGAACAGTTCGCCCGACACCTTGGAGCCGACGACGCTGACGCCCGAATAAGTGACTTCGCCGACCGCCTGGCTGATGGCGCCCTCGACCTGATTGACCACCTGGGTCTGGTCGCGGCCTTCCGGCACCTGGAAGCGCAGGATGGCGGTCGAGCCGTCATCCGCATTGGTGTCGCGACGCGCGATGCCCTGGACCTGGACATCGCCCAGGTTCAGGCCGTTCACGGCCTCACGCACGCGGTCCAGTTCGATCACCTGACCGGCCGGTTTTGACACCTCCATCGAGGCGCCGCCCCGGAAGTCGATGCCCATGTTCAGACCAGGATAGAAGCACGACACGATCGCCGCGATGCACAGGACCACAGACAGAACGCCGGCGAACCGGGCGTATTTGACGAAATGGAAGTTCGTCTTCTGCGGCAGCAGTTTGATGAGGGGCCATCCACGCATCGCCATCACTCCGCGATCGGCAGTTTTTTGGGCTTGGCCGTCTTGAGCCAGTAGCCGAGCAGGACCTGGGCGACCAGGACCGAAGAGAAGACCGAGGTGAAGACGCCGATGGTCAGGGTCCAGGCGAACCCGCGAACCGGCCCTTCGCCGAACACGAACATGATGCCCGCCGCGACCAGGGTCGTCAGGTTGGCGTCGATGATGGTGCCCATGGCCTTGTTGAAGCCGGCGTCCATCGACGCGATGACGCTGCGGCCCGACCGGGCCTCGTCACGCATCCGCTCGTAGATCAGCACGTTGGCGTCCACAGCGACCGCGAATGTCAGGATCAGACCCGCGATGCCCGGCAGGGTCAGCGTCGCCTGCGTCAGCGACATGGCCGCCACGATCAGCACGCCGTTCAGCACCAGACCGACCACAGACACGCCACCGAACAGGAAGCCATAGGCCAGGATCATGAACAGCACGATGATGCCGAAGCCCACCGCCGTGGACAGGGCGCCCGCCTGCACCGCATCGGCGCCCAGTTCGGCCGTCACGGTGCGGCGTTCCTCGACGTTCAGCGGCGCCGGCAGGGCCCCGCCGTTCAGCAGGTTCACCAGGGTCGCGGCTTCCTGAATGGAGAACTGACCCGTGATCTGGCCAGACCCGCTGGTGATCGCGCTCTGGATCGTCGGGGCCGAGATGACCTTGCCGTCCAGGATGATGGCGAAGGGCTTTTGCAGGTTGGCGGCCGTCGCTTCGCCGAAGCGGCGCGCGCCGGCGCCGTCGAAGCGGAAATCGATGGCGGGACGGCCGCTCTGGTCCGAACCGACGCCCGCGCGGGTCAGGTTCTCGCCCGACACCAGCACACGCTTCTTGACCAGATAAGGCGTGCCGTCCTCGCCGACCAACAATTCGGAATCCGGCGGCACGCGGCCCGCCTGGGCCTCGGTGACCGAGTTCTCGACGTCCACCATCTGGAAGGTCAGCTGGGCCGTCTGGCCGATGACTTCTTCCAGCTTGGTCGGATCGCTCTCGCCCGGCGCCTGGACCACGATCCGGTCCGTGCCCTGGCGGGTGATGGAGGGTTCGCGCGTGCCCAGGCTGTCGATACGGCGGCGCACCACCTCGATCGACTGATCAACGGCTGTCGCGCCCATGCCGTTCAGCGCAGCGTCGGTATAGGCGAAGCGGACGCGGTTATCGCCGATGCGGCTTGCGGTGCGCTCGACCTGACCGCCAGGCCCCGCCTGACCGCCCAGTTGTTGCAGCGCCTTGAACGCCGCATCGCTCTGGGCCGGATTGGCCAGGGTCGCGATCACGCCGCCGGCTTCGCGCTGGAAGCCGTTGGTGGCGATGCCCGCGCCGCTCAGCGTGACCCGAACGTCTTCGATCAGGTTGGTGACGCGCTTCTCGCGCATCGCCGGCACATCGACTTCCAGCAGCAGATACGAACCGCCCTGAAGGTCCAGCCCCAGGTTCAGCTTGTTCTTGGGCACGAAGCCCGGCAGCGCCGCGCGCTGGGAATCCGACAACAGGTTCGGAAACGCCAGCAGACAGCCGAAGACGGCCGCGACGACGACGAGAATGACTTTCCAGCGCGACAGCTGAATCATGAGGGCGGTCCAGGTATCGGCGGATACGCGAGCGTATCAGGCCTTGGAATCGTTGGCGGCGATGGCGGTGCGGTTGCGCACCTCGGCGATCATGGACTTGACCACGCGCACGTTGACGCTGGGCGCGATCTCGACATTGACCTCGGCCTCTTCGACGCGCGTGACCTTGCCGATCATGCCGCTGCCCAGAACGACCGTGTCGCCACGCTTGACGGC
Organism: Brevundimonas sp.; assembly: GCF_041648115.1. Classification (GTDB taxonomy): domain Bacteria; phylum Pseudomonadota; class Alphaproteobacteria; order Caulobacterales; family Caulobacteraceae; genus Brevundimonas. The sequence goes on along the minus strand of NZ_JBAZPR010000003.1, from coordinate 105,768 downwards.
GGCGATGGCGGTCGCGTGTTCCTTGGCGCGCTTCTGCTGCGGACGGATCAGCAGGAAGTAGAACAGGATGAAGATGCCGATGATGGGCGCGAAGCCGATCAGTTGCGCCACCAAGCCGCCGTCAGCCGCTCCGCCCATGGGTAGTCTCCGAACACAGAAGGGGCAGCCCTCGTCGGCGCCCCATTAAAACGAGGCGCGGAACCTAGGGCCGCGCCTCGCGGATTGCAACGCGGCTAAATCGATCAGCGCGGCAATACCGTCAGGGGATCGATCGCGACGGGGTCGTCGCCGCGCATCTGGCGGGTCTCGAAGTGGATCGACGGGCGTCCGTCGCCGGCCGTCAGGCCCACGGTGCCGATCTGTTGACCGGCCCGCACGTCCTCGCCGTCCCGAACCGTCGCCGAACCCAGATGGCCATAGACCGTGCGCCAGCCGTTGGAATGCACGATCAGCACCGTCAGCCCCTGCCCCACCAGATCGTCGCCCACATAGGCCACGCGCCCGGCGGCCGAGGCGCTGACCGCCGCGCCCGCCGACGCGCCGATGTTCACGCCGTTATTGCGCTCGCCCATGCCGACCGGCCCGAACCGGCGCACGATGTCGCCCCGCACGGGCCACAGAAGGTTCGGCTGTCCCGTTGCCACGGGGCCTTGCGCAGCAGGCGCCTGGGCCGGCCCCGACGTGAACGGCTGCGTCAGGGGCCGTGTCTGCACCGGCAGGGCCGCATTACCCGAGGGCGGCGGCGGCGGCGGCGGGATCACGCCATTGTTCGGCACCAGCACGCCGACAGGCGACGCGCCGGTCGCATAGGGATCATTGCCGGTATCCACCGCCGCTTCCGGCAGGATGATTCGCTGTCCCGTCGTGATGGCCCCGCGCGGCCCCAGGCCGTTCAGGTCTATCAGCGTCTGCACCGGCGTCTGGAACCGCCGCCCGACGCCCGAGATCGTATCGCCGGGCTGGATCACATAGGCCGCACCCGGACGAACCGGGGCCGAAGAGGACGGATAGGGCGCCGGCGTATAGACAGGAGGCTGCGTGGTCGGCGGCTGATAGGCCGGCTGGCTCGGCCCCACGCTGACGGTCGGCGGCAAGGCCCCGCCTTCCACCTGACCGATCGGCGCCGTCGCGGGCGGCGGCGATTCATAGGGACGATAGGGCTGGTTCTGTGTTCCGTTCGGATAGGCCGGCTGCTGCGGATAGGCGCCCTGCCCCTGGACCGGCGCCGGATTCGCATGCGTCGAATAGCGCGGCTCGGACGGATAGCTGATGCAGGCCGCCGTGCTCAGCGACGCCCCCGCCACCAGAACCGCTCTCATCCAGCCCGAAATCACCGCCACCGGCTGCTCCTCACATGGTTAAACTCGCCCGCCCGGTGTGCCCGCTCGCGCCTCATAAGCCAACCCCGCAATCATCGCGGAATTGGGGCGGGGAAGGTCGTGAGGGGTGACTGGTGAATCGTGATTGGCTTTCGCACACTCGGAATCACGACTCACGAATCACCATTCACGCCCACTTACCCCTCCTTCGCCGTCCCCTCGACCAACGGCACGAACCGAACTTCCGTCAGGCTCTCGCGGTGGAACGACCCGTCGCCCTGCCCCACATACCGATGCAGCATCTGCACCGATGTGCGCCCCACCGGCGCGACCAGAACCCCGTTCGGCTTCAGCTGTTTCAGCAGTTCTGTCGGCTCGGTCGGCGACGCGGCCGTGACCATGATCCGGTCGAACGGCGCCTGTTCGGCCCAGCCCAGGCCGCCGTCGCCGTGCCGGGTGATGACATTGTCGATCTGAAGCGTGCGCAGCTTGGCCTCGGCCTCGACCAGCAGGCTGCGATACCGCTCCACCGAATAGACATAGCGCGCCAGCCGGCTCAGCACCGCGCACTGGTATCCGCTGCCGGTGCCGATCTCCAGCACACGGTGCCGCGCCTGCACCTCCAGCGCCTGGGTCATCAGGCCGACGATATAGGGCTGGCTGATCGTCTGGGCGCAGTCGATCGGCAGGGCCTGATCCTCCCACGCCTGATCCAGGAACTTCTCGTGCACGAAGACCGCGCGGTCGATGCTCTCCATCGCCTTCAGCACGCGCGGGTCCGTGACCCCCTGCTGCCTCAGCGACAGGATCAAGCGCCCGGCCCGGTCGTCGTGCAGATTCATGCGGCCGTCACCACAGTTTTGGGCGGGGCCCCGCCCAGCACCTTCTTCAGGTCATGCACGCTGGTCATATGCGTCAGGTCGATATGCAGCGGCGTGACCGAGATACGCCCTTCCTCGATGGCCCTCAGGTCCGTGCCCTCTGCATGCTCCTGCTTCTCGCCGCGGAAGCTCATCCAGTAATAGTCGCGCCCGCGCAGATCGACGCGCCGCACCGCGTGCATCTCGCCGACGTTGCGGAACCCTTGCGTCGTCACCTCGACCTGGTCCACCGCCTCCGGCGGACGGTTGGGGAAGTTCAGGTTCATCACCACGCCCGGCGCCCATTTCTGGTCCAGCAGGCGGCTGATGATCGCCGGCGCGAACGCCTCGGCCGTCTCCCAATGCGCCACGACCTCGTCGTGGAACCGCTCCAGGCTCTGGCTCAGAGCGATGGAGCGGATGCCGAACGCCATCCCTTGCAGCGCGCCGGCCACCGTGCCGGAATAGCTGACGTCCTCGCCGATGTTGTGCCCCCGATTGACGCCCGACAGCACCAGGTCCGGCTTGTCCGGCATCAGGTCGTTGACCGCCAGCACGACGCAGTCGGTCGGCGTCCCCGTCACCGCAAATCGCTTCTCGCCCAGGTTCATCACCCGCAGCGGCTCGGTCAGGGTTATCCCCCGCCCCTTGCCCGACTGCTCGACCGCAGGCGCACACACCCACACGTCGTCGCTCAAGGTGCGCGCGATCCGCTCAAGACACTCAAGGCCTTCCGCCTCGATGCCGTCGTCGTTGGTCAGCAGGATTCTCATGCCTCACCTCCCTGTTCGCGAAGGCGAACGGGGAGGACAGGTCGGAGCATCGCGACGACCAGGAGGGGGCGACCCGGCGCCCGACGTTCGACACCTGGTCGCCCCCACCTGACCGCTACGCGGTCTGTCCTCCCCACGCGCCTCCGCGCGCGGAGAGGTGAAGGACGGCTCACTTGGCAGCTCCAACATGGGTCAGACCGCCCATATACGGCTGCAAAACCGTCGGCACCGCGATCCGCCCGTCCTCCTGCTGATAGTTCTCCATGATCGCCACCAGCGTGCGACCGACCGCCAGGCCCGACCCGTTCAGCGTATGGACGAACTCTGTCTTCTTCTCGCCCCCTCCTGAAGAATTGGCCCGCTTGAACCGCGCGTCCATGCGCCGCGCCTGGAAGTCCCCGCAGTTCGAGCAGCTGCTGATCTCGCGATAGGTCTCTTGGCTGGGCAGCCAAACCTCCAGGTCGAAGGTCTTCTGCGCCGAGAAGCCCATGTCGCCCTTGCACAGCAGCATCCGCCGGAACGGCAGCTCCAGCGCCTTCAGCACGGCCTCCGCGCAGGCCGTCATCCGCTCGTGCTCCGCGTCGCTGTCTTCCGGCCGCGCGATCGACACCATCTCGACCTTCGAGAACTGGTGCTGACGGATCAGCCCGCGCGTATCGCGCCCCGCCGACCCCGCCTCAGCCCGGAAGCACGGCGTCAACGCCGTCATCCGCATCGGCGTCGCCAGCTCGTCCTCAGTCAGGATGGTCTCGCGCACGAGATTTGTCAGGGAGACTTCGGCCGTGGGGATGAGGTAGCGCCTGCCAGCTTGAGCGTCGAATTCGAAAGTATCGACCAAGCCATCTTCATCAATATTTTCGATGCTCAGCAAGCGCCGAACGTAGTCGCCGTCGAGAGTGGTTGTCTTAAACAGGTCCTCCTCGAACTTCGGCAACTGCCCCGTCCCGAACATCGCCTCGTCCCGCACCAGCAGCGGCGGGTTCACTTCCAGATAGCCGTGCTGATCCGTCTGCAGGTCCAGCATGAACTGCCCCACGGCCCGTTCCAGCCGCGCCAGCTGGCCTTTCAGCACCGCGAACCGCGCACCCGAGATCTTCGCCGCCGCCTCGAAGTCGAGCATCCCCAGGGCCTCGCCCAGGTCGGCGTGATCCTTGGCCGGACCCGTGCGACGCGGTTCGCCCCAGGTCGAGACCTCGACATTGCCCGCCTCGTCCTCGCCGTCCGGCACGTCCTCGGCCGCCAGGTTCTTCTGCGCCGCCAGCAGGTCGCGCAGTTCCTTGCCGACGCGCGCCTCGACCTCGGCCGCCGCCGCGATGTCGCCCTTCAGGGCCTCGACCTCGGCCTTCAGCCGGTCGGCCTCGGCCATGTCCTTGCGCCCCATGGCGGCGCCGATCAGCTTGGAGGCGGCGTTGCGCTTGGCCAGGGCGTCCTGCCCCGTCGTCTGGGCATGACGCAGCTCGCCGTCCAGCCGCAGGATGTCGGCTGTCAGCCCGTCGGCCTCGTCCACCCCGCGCGACGACCAGCCCGCCACGTAAACCTGGGGGTTCTCGCGAATGGCTCTGATGTCGTGCATGGTCTGAAACTTCGGCTGGGCGGGAGAAGCCGAACGCTCTACCCGCCCGCGCGGTTACGGGCAACGCGGGAAGGCGGATGCATCGTCTCCCGTCCATACAATTGGGCAGACTCTCAAAGCCCACAGACGCCTCTCCCTCCCCTTCATGGGGAGGGACGATCGCGCAGCGATCCGGGTGGGGCCGTAAGAACGGGCGCGGCGCTTCACACGCCCCCACCCCGGCTGCGCTTCGCTACGCGGCCCCTCCCCATGAAGGGGAGGGAGAAACGCGCCTCAACGCGCGCAATGACGCTGGTTCATTCGGAGTGATTTCAATCGCTTGCCGATTTATGTCCCCGTTTTCCTGCTCACGGGGTCAAACGCCCCCATAATACACCCGTCCCGTCGCCCGGAGGGCTCGCTTGGCCTGCGACCTTGCGGCGGCGGGAGCGGATGGAACGGGAGCGGGTCTGAAACGGCCCGCGCTGACATCGACTCATGGAGCGGTGTCGGAGGGTCGAGGGGGATACTCGATCGCACTCGGGACGGGGTTTCGCAGACCCCGCCGACCCGTCGCAGGCTTATGGGGTTAGGCGATAAGACCGCCACCGCTCGACGCCCCGAGCTTGCAGGCCAACCAACCGCGCGGAGCGTCACACCCTTCGTCGAAACGGTAACAACAAAACCAAACTCCGGGCGAAGGCCCGGCGCTCCGCCCAGCCCTCCAAACTTCGCAGCGAAAGCGCGAGGCCGCGCTCGCACGTCCAAACACCCGTTTCACCCGCGCTGGAATCTCGCCTACAACCCCATCATGGCCACGCTTCGTCCCGACACGCTGGCGGCATCGCTCGCGCGCATCTTCGAAGGTCGGATGATCGACCGGGCCAGCTGGTTCGCCCTGACCGGGGGCGAGCCGCTGTTCTCCGAGGGCGACCCGGCCGACACCCTTTATCTGGTCCGCTCGGGCCGTCTTGGCGTGTTTCGGATGGAGGCGGACCAGCCCGCCCATCTGCTGGGCGTGGTCAAGACGGGCGAGCCGGTGGGCGAGATGGCCATGCTGGCCGGCACACCCCACACCGCCACCGTCGTCGCCCTGCGCGACAGCGAGATCCTGGCCCTGCCGCGCGAGGCCTTCTTCGAGGCCGCCCGCACCGAGCCGGACCTGATGGTCGAACTGTCTCGCCTGATGATCCACCGCGCCCGCGAACGCACCGCCGGCGCGTCGGAACCCAGCGTCTTCGGCTTTGTCGCGGCCCGCCCCCGCCCGATCCGCGCCTTCGTCGAGCGCATCGCCGCCGCCATCCAGGCCATGGGTTTCACCTGCCAGGTCATCGATCAGTCGGCCCTCAGTTCGGCCCTGGACTGGTTCAGCCGGGTCGAGGGCGACCACGACTATGTCCTCTATGTCGCCGAACAGGATCAGCCGACCTGGGCCAATCTGTGTGCGCGCCAGGTGGACCGGATGTTCATCGTCGGCAGCGGGCTGCTGGCCCCGCCGTCCGCCGTGCCGCGTCGCAACGGTTTCGGCGACGGGCGTCGTCTGACCGACCTGATCCTGTTGCGCGATCCGCGGATGCATCATCCGGCCAACACCCGTGTCTGGCTGGATGCCCTTCAGCCCGACCGCTGGTTCCACTGCGTCGAGGGCCAGCCCGGCGACGCCGAACGCATCGCCCGCGTCGTCACCGGCGCCTCGATCGGCCTGGTCCTGTCGGGCGGCGGGGCGCGGGCCTATTGCCACATCGGCGCGATCAAGGCGTTGGAAGAGGCCAAGGTCCCCATCGACTTCGCCGGCGGATCATCAATGGGCGCGGTCGTCGCCGCCGGTCCCGCTCTGGGCTGGAGTTACGAACGTCTGGATTTCGAGATCCGCCGCGCCTTCGTCGATTCGGACCCACTGTCGGACCTGGCGGTGCCGATCATCGCCATGTCACGCGCCCGCAAGGTCGCCGGCCTGCTGGAGCGGGCCTATGGCGACATCGATCTGGCGGACCTGGCCCTGCCCTTCTTCGCCGTCTCGTCAAACCTGACCTCGGGCCGGATCGAGGTGCATCGCACCGGCCTGATGCGCCGCGCCATGCGCGCCTCCATCGCCATTCCCGGCGTCCTGCCGCCCGTTGTCATCGACGGTCAGGTGCTGGTGGACGGCGCCGTGCTGAAGAACTTCCCCACCAGCGTCATGCGCCAGTTGAACAGCGGCCCTATCATCGGCGTGGACATGTCCCAGACGCGCGGCGTCGACGCGCGGTCGCTGGAGAACCCGCCGTCCTGGTGGAAATGGGTCCTGTCCGGCGCTTGGAAGAGCGGCCCGCCCATCGTCTCGATCCTGATGCGCTCGGCCACCATCACCACCGATGCGGAGATGACCCAGTCGCGCGCCGACGCCGACGTCCTGGTCCTGCCCCGGATCGAGAGCACCGACATCCGCGACTGGAAGACCTACGACGGCCCCATCGCCACGGGCTATGAGGCGACCAAGGCGGCGCTGGCGGACTTGAAGGTTCCCATCACCCACCTGCGGCGGAGGGTTCCGGTCCACTGATCACAGGGGCGCGCACGCCTTTTCCAACCAGGCCTTGGCCTCGCCATCCATCAGCGGCCCGACCTTGGCCAGCGTCTCGGCGTGATAGGCGTCGACATAGGCCCGCTCGTCCGGCGTCAACATCCCGACGGCGATCAGCTTGCGGTCCAGCGGTGCGAACGTCAGTTGCTCGAACCCGTGCATCGGCCGCTCGCCGCCTTCAGGCACCACGGCCGGCGTCACCACCTGAAGGGTCTCGATGCGGATGCCCCAGTGGCCTTCGCGGTAATAGCCCGGCTCGTTGGACAGGATCATCCCTTCCAGCAACGGCTGGGACGTGCCCCACTTCGCGATCCGCTGCGGCCCCTCGTGGACGCCCAGATAGGAACCCACGCCGTGGCCCGTGCCGTGATCGTAATCCAGCCCCGCCGCCCACATCGGCGCCCGGGCGATGGCGTCCAGGGCCATGCCGCTGGTTCCCGCCGGGAAGCGGATCGTCGCCATGGCGATATGCGCCTTCAGCACCAGGGTGAACTTGTGACGCTGGTCCGCCGTCGGCTCGCCGATGGCCATCGTCCGCGTCACGTCGGTCGTGCCGTCCAGATACTGACCGCCGCCATCCACCAGCAACAGCGAGCCCTTTTCGACGTTGCGGATCGTGGCGCCGACCGGCTTGTAATGCGGCAGCGCCCCGTTCGGCCCGGCCCCGGCGATGGTGTCGAAACTCAGGTCCTTCAGCGCCCCGGTCTCCTCGCGGAACCGTTCCAGCGCCTCGACCACCTCGCGCTCGTTCGGCAAGGTCTCCTGAACCACCGTATCGACCCAGTGCAGGAAACGGCTCAACGCCGCGCCGTCGCGGATATGCGCCTGACGGCAGCCCTCGATCTCGACGGCATTCTTGGCCGCACGGGGAATGGCGCAGGGGTCCATCGCCCGAACGATCATCGCCCCGGCGCTCTCCAGCCGGTCGAAATACCAGGCCGAGGACAGGGCCGGATCGATCATGACCTTCTGACCCGACAGCCCGTCCAGCGCGTCCGCCAACTGCTCTGTCGCCTCGATCCGAACGTCGTCGCCCAGCCAGCCGGGCAGCGCGTTCGTCACCTTGGCCGGGTCCAGAAACAGCCGCGCCTTGCCGTCCGCCGCCAATATGGCCTGGCCGATCGGCAACGGCGAACGGATCACGTCCCCGCCGCGCAAATTGAACAACCAGGCGATCGACATCGGCGCCGTCAGCACGACGGCGTCAGCGCCGGCCTCGGCTACGGCCTTGCCGATCCGCGCCCGCTTCGCCGCATGGCTCTCGCCCGAATAGACATCTTCGTGCGGAACGACCGGCGCCGTCGGCTGGGCCGGGCGGTCCGCACCCCAGGCCAGGTCCAGCGGATTGACGTCCACGGCCTTCAGCGTCGCCCCCGCCTTATGCGCCGCCGCCTTGAAGGCGACCAGGGCGTCGGGGCTATGCAGACGCGGATCGTAACCGATCACCGCCCCCTTCGCCGCCGTCTCCAGATAGGCGGCGACCTCGGTCAGATCGCGCCGATCCAACAGGGCCGGATCGGTCTGGGCCTTCACCTGAACCGTATAGCGGCCGTCGGTGAACATGCTGGCCCGGTCCTGGAACACGACCGCAGCCCCGGCCGAGCCGGTGAAGCCCGTCGCCCACGCCAACCGCTCGTTGGCGTCCGGCAGATACTCGTTCTGATGCTCGTCCTCGTGCGGGATCAGAAAGCCGTCCAGCCCCTGCTTGGCCATCTCGGCGCGCAACAGCGGAAGGTGCCTGGTCCCAAAGGAAGGATCGGTCGTTTCATCGAAAGTCTGGCGCATGATCGTCTTTGTCCCTCAGCCCTTGCGCAGTTGCAGCGCGCTCCAGGCGTCGTGATGGATGGTCTGCTCGACCGTAAAGCCCAGCGGCAGATAGGCCTCCAGCACCCGCTCCTCCTGCGTCCGCAGCAAGCCCGACAGAATGGCGACCCCGCCGGTCTTCAGCGCGGCTCCAATCTCAGGCGCCAGTTCGACAAGGGGCGCCGCCAAGATATTGGCGAATACCAGATCGTACGGAAGATGCTGGGCGATGCGCGGATCGCTCAGGCCGTCGGCGAAATAGAAGTCGCAGTTGGCGTCGTTGATCTCGGCGTTTTCGTTGGCGATCCGCGCCGACGGCTCGTCGATGTCGGTGCCGACGGCGATCGGCGTGCCCGTCCTGGCCGCCGCGATCGCCAGCACGCCCGTGCCGCAGCCGACGTCCAGCACCTTCTCGAAGGTTTCGGTCTTCAACAGATTATCGAACGCCTCCAGGCAACCGACCGTCGTGCCGTGGTGGCCCGTGCCGAAGGCGGCGCCCGCATCGATCTTCAGCGTCACCCGACCCTCGGGCACCTTGCCCTGATCGTGCGCGCCATAGACGAAGAACCGTCCGGCCTCGACCGGCGGCAGACCCGACAGCGACATGGCCAGCCAGTCGGCGTCCGCCAGCTTGTCGACCACCACCGTCACCGGATGATCGGCCAGCACGGCCTTCAGTCCCTCGACTTCGTCAGCGGTCGTCGGGAAGGCGTCGATGCGCCAGACGTCGTTATCCTCGTCCTCTTCCAGGATGGAATAGGTCGCGCCTTCCAGGCGGGGATCGGCGTCGATGGCCTCGGCGGCAGTCTCTGCGGCGGCGCGTGGGCCGCGTGCGATTATCTGAAGAGCGGACTCGGACATTTCTCAAACACCGGTAATATGGCGAATCGTAGCGATCCGGCGCTGTCTGCCCGTCGCCGCCGCGTTTTTATCAAACCGAGGGGTCGGGGAATACATGGCCAAGTCACCGTCTACGTCTAAACCAGCGTCGCCAAAGCCGGCGACCGCCGCTTCCAAGCCTAAAGCCGCGCCGAAGTCGAGCGCCGTGAAGCCTGCTGCCGCGAAAACCGCTGCGCCCAAGGCCGTCGCCAAGCCCGCTGCGGCGCCCAAGCCTGCCGCCGCAAAGGCCGTCGTACCGAAAGCCGCTGCCAAGGCCGTAGCTCCCAAGGCCGCACCCAAGCCGAAGGCCGCCCCAGCCGCCAAGGCTCCGGTCGCCGCCAAGGCCCCCGCTCCGAAAGCTGCGCCCAAGGGCGCCGCCGCGAAGCCCGCCGCACCAAAGGCTGCTGCTCCCAAGGTTGCCGCACCGAAAGCTGCTGCTCCGAAAGCCGCCGCTGCAAAACCGGCTGCAACGCCCAAGGCCGCTCCGGTCGCCAAACCCGCCGCCGCTGTCGCTGCACCCAAGCCCGCAGAACCGGTCGCCGCGCCCAAGCCGGCTCCGACGTCCGTCGCCGCTGCTCCGGCTCCGGCGCCCAAGCCGGTCGAGGCCCCCAAGCCCGCAGTTGCTCCGGCCGCCGCCAAGCCCGAGGAAAAGGGCTTCTTCGCCAAGCTGGGCGACATGATCTTCGGCAAGCGCTGATCGCACCTCGCGTCTGACGTTGCAGATCGCCGGACGGTTCACCCGTCCGGCGATTTTCGTTTGAGGCCGCCTCAGCGCAGCCGTTCGGCCAGATAGTCGACGAACACCCGCACCCGCGCCGGCATGTTTGCGCCGCCGACGAAGACAGCATGGATCGGTTCGCGATCCCCCGGATTGAAATCTTCCAGCAGCGGGACCAGCCGCCCCTCGGCGATGGCGTCGCCCACGCTGAAATGCCCCACCCGCGTCACCCCCACGCCGGCCAGCGCCAGTTGCGTCAGGGTCTCGCCATTGTTCGCCTCCACCGATCCGCGCACCGTCAAAGCATAGTCGCGCCCGTCCTGACGAAACGGCCAGACCGGCTCCTGACGCCGAAAGTTGAAGTTCAGGCAGTCGTGATCGTGCAGGTCCTCAGGCACGCGCGGCACGCCCCGTCGCGCCAGATAGTCAGGCGACGCCACGATGGTCCGTCCCGTATCGCCCAATCGCCTCGCGGTTAGCGGACTGTCGGCCAACGGCCCGAACCGGATCGCCACATCCGCCTGCCCCGCCGCAACATCGACCACCACATCAGTCAGATTGATATCGACCAGGATATGCGGATAGCGGCGCACGAACTCGCCCAGCAGCGGCACGACCTGCTGGCGACCGTGGGCAAGGGAGGCGCTGACCCTCAACCGACCGCGCGGCGCCCCCTGGTCGGCGATCGCCTGCTCCGCGTCATCCAGCTCGGTCAGAATCCGTCGCGCCGCGCCCAGATAGGCCTGCCCCTCGGGCGTCACCGTCAGCACCCGCGTCGTGCGCAGCATCAGCCGAACCCCCAGCCGCGCCTCGATCCGGTCGATGGTTCGACTGATGGCTGAGGGCGTCAGACCCAGCGCCCGCCCCGCCGCCGAGAAGTTGCCGCCCCGGATCACGGCGACGAAGACTTCCATCTCGCGCGCTCGATCCACTCCAATCATCTGCATCTTTGCGTCCAGATCAAAAATGTTTGGCCTGACGCCTATCTACTGTCGCCGCAAGCCGGCGTCCATCTGTGCATCCGAACACGGTCACGAAGGACAGTCATGGAATATCGTCAACTTGGAGCATCGGGCCTCCGCGTTCCGGTCCTCAGCTTCGGCACAGGCACCTTCGGCGGCTCCGGCCCGCTGTTCGGGCCCTGGGGCAACAGCGATGTGGACGAGGCGCGCCGCCTGATCGACATCTGCCTGGAAGCCGGGGTCAATCTGTTCGACACCGCAGACGTCTATTCCGACGGCGCCTCGGAGCAGGTGCTGGGCCAGGCCATACAGGGCCGCCGCGACCAGGTGATGATCTCGACCAAGACCGGCCTGCCCACCGGCGACGGTCCCGGTGATTGGGGCGTGTCGCGCGGCCGATTGATCGGCGCGGTCGAGGGCGCCCTGCGTCGCCTCGACACCGACCATATCGACCTGCTGCAACTGCACGCCTTCGACGCCTCGACACCGGCGGATGAACTGCTGGCGACGCTCGACACGCTCGTGAGCTCGGGCAAGGTCCGCTACACCGGCGTCTCAAACTATCCCGGCTGGGCGCTGATGGAGGCGCAAGGGATCGCCGAGCGCGACGCCCGCCCCCGTTTCGTCGCCCACCAGGTCTATTATTCACTGATCGGCCGCGCCTATGAGGCCGACCTGATGCCGCTTGCCGCCGACCAGGGCGTCGGCGCCCTGGTGTGGAGCCCGCTGGGCTGGGGCCGTTTGACTGGCAAGATCCGCCGCGACGCGCCGATCCCCGAGGGCAGCCGCCTGCATCAGACCGCCGCCTTCGCCCCGCCGGTCGAGGACGAACACCTGTACCGCGTCGTCGACGCCCTGGACGCCGTCGCGGAAGAGACCGGCAAGACCGTGCCCCAGATCGCCATCAACTGGCTGCTGCAACGCCCGACCGTCTCCTCGGTCATCATCGGCGCCCGCAACGAAGAACAGCTGCGCCAGAACCTGGGCGCCGTCGGTTGGAGCCTGACGCCCGGCCAGATCGCCGCCCTCGACGCCGCCAGCGATGTCCTGCCGCCCTATCCCCACACCCCCTATCGCCAGCAGGAAGGGTTCGCTCGCCTGAACACTTCACTAGTCTGAGCCTCGAAGGTTTCCTCCCCAAAATGAAACTCAATCCTCCCCTTCTGGCCCTCGCGGCCGGCGCCTTCGGCATCGGCGTGACCGAGTTCGCGCCGATGGGTCTGCTACCCGTCATCGCCACAGACCTGGGCGTCTCCATTCCCACTGCCGGCCTGTTGATCAGCGCCTATGCCCTGGGCGTAATGCTGGGCGCGCCCCTGATGACCCTGACCACCGGACGGGTGCCGCGTCGGACCCTGCTGATCGGCCTCGCCGCCACGCTCGGCTTCGTCACCGCCATGCTCGTCACCTATGGGTTGGGTCTGACCCTTGGCAACTGGCTGGGCGGCAAGTTCGCGGACAAGTCCGTGGACCGCACCCTGATCGTCACCCTGGCCTCGCTGTCGGCCATCCTGGTCGCCTTCGCCTTCGCCATGCCCTTCGCGGTTCCGACCTCGATCCTGGTCTTCCTTTGGGGGATCGCCAGCTTCGCCCTGGTGCCGCCGTTGCAAGTGCGGGTCATGGCCGCCGCCGGCGACGCGCCCAACCTGGCCTCGGCCATGAACATCGGCGCCTTCAACCTGGGCAACGCCATTGGCGCGGCTGTGGGCGGTGCGGTCATCGCCGGCGGCCTGGGCTATCCGGCCGTCTCCATGGCCGGGGCCGCCGCCTCGGGGCTTGGCCTGTTGCTGGTCCTCTTCCTGACCCGCAAGCGGTCGCCCGTGACGGTCCCCGCCATCGGCTGATCCCGCCTCAGTGAAAGTCGCGCGACCTTGGCAGAATGCGGACGTCGCGCGGATGCCGGCCGGTCGGGCTGCGTGGACCTTGCGGATATTTCACCGCATCCGCCCGCGACAGCTCGACCTGCAGATCATAGTCCTCGGACAGCCGGCTCAGTTCGGCCGAACGGTCCACCACCTTGCGCACCATGATGTGCAGCACGCCCTCGACGCTCTTTTCGACCGTGCCCTCCACCTCCATCAGCCGCGCCGCCATCACCTCGCGCCGGAAGGTCTCGAACAGTCGCGCCCATAACAGGGCGTTCACCACCCCCGTCTCATCCTCCATCGTCACGAAGATGGCGTTGCCCGTCCCCGGCCTTTGCCGCACCAGCACCACCCCGGCCGTGCGCACCAGCCGCCCGTGCTTCTGGCCCATGACCTCGGCCGCACTCAGCACCCCCTCCGCCCGGAACACCGGCCGCAGGATCTGCATCGGATGCCCTTTCAGCGACAGGCGCGTGGTCTGGTAGTCGGTGGCGATATGCTCCTTCAGCGGCATCAGCGGCAGGTTGGCCGCCGCCTCGACGCCCATTTCCCTTGCCCGCGCGGCCTGGAACAGCGGCAGGGGTTCATCGTCCGGCAACCGCCTGACCGCCCACAACCCCTCGCGCCGATCCAGCCCGATGGACCGGAACGCGTCCGCATCCGCCAGCTTGCGCATCGCCGCCGCCTCCAGCCCCGTCCGCCGCGCCATCTCCTCGACATCGGTGAAGGGCGCATCACGCGCCTCGGCCAGCCTCGTCGCCCAACCTTCCTTGAACCCGTCGATCTGACGCAGGCCCAGCCGCAGCGCCAGCCCGCGCTCGCCCGGTTCCAGCGTATTGTCCCAGACGCTGTGGTTCACATCGATCGCCCGCACCTCGACCTTCTGCGGGCTCTCCTGCGCATCCCGCACCAGCTGCGCCGACGCATAGAATCCCATCGGCTGACTGTTCAGCAACGCACAGGCGAACACCGCCGGATGATGGCATTTGATCCAGGACGAGATGTAGACCAGCTTGGCGAACGACACGGCATGGCTCTCGGGAAAGCCATAGGAGCCGAAGCCCTTGATCTGTTCGAAACAATTGCGCGCGAACGTCGGATCGTAACCACGCTCGATCATGGTCCCCACCATCAGGGTTTCATATTTGGCTAGGTCGCCGTCGCCTCTGAAAGTCCCCATCGACTTGCGAAGCGCGCTGGCCTGGACAGGCGTAAACTTCGCTGCCTCCATCGCGATCCGCATGGCTTGTTCCTGAAACAACGGCACGCCGAGAGTCTTCTCCAGGATGTTGCGCAACTCGTTTTCAGGATGCGGCCATGCGGGCTTTGGGTAATCCGGGTCCTCGGCCCCACTCCGTCGTCGCAGATAGGGATGCACCATATTGCCCTGGATCGGGCCGGGCCTGACGATGGCGACCTGAATGGCCAGATCGTAGAACTCTCTCGGTTTTACCGAGGCAGCATGTTGATCTGCGCCCGGCTTTCGACCTGAAAGACCCCGATGGATCGACCCTCCCGAAGCATCTGATAGACTTCCGGTCGCTCGTCCGGAACGGTGTCCAGTTCCAGGTCGTCCAGGCCAGATTCACGCATCAGGTTGAACGCCTTGGCGATACAGGTCAGCATCCCGAGCGCCAACACATCGACCTTCATCAGTCCCAGCGCATCGATGTCGTCTTTGTCCCATTCGATAAAAGTGCGATCCGGCATCGCTGCATTGCCGATGGGGACGATCTCATCCAGCCGATCTCGGGTCAGGACGAAGCCGCCGACGTGCTGGGATAGGTGCCGGGGAAACTCCAGCAGCCGCCGCGTCATCGCGACCGCGCGGATCACGGTCGGATTGTCGACATCCAGTCCCGCCTGTTCCAGGTGTCGGTCTGGAATATCCGAGCCGAAACTGCCCCATTGGCTGCCGGCCAGACGCGCCGTCACGTCGTCGGTCAGGCCCATGACCTTGCCGACCTCGCGGATGGCGCTGCGTGGTCGATAACGGATCACAGTCGCGGCGAGGCCCGCCCGGTCTCGTCCGTAGCGGGTATAGATGTCCTGAATGATCTCTTCGCGGCGTGCATGTTCGAAATCGACGTCGATGTCGGGCGGTTCATCACGCGCGGTAGATAGAAAGCGCTCGAACAGCATGTCGTGCTTGCCGGGATCAACCGAAGTGATCCCCAGCACGTAGCAGACAGCCGAATTCGCGGCAGACCCCCGCCCCTGGCACAGGATGCCCTTGTCTTTCGCCACCCGAACGATGTCGTGGATCGTCAGAAAATAGGGAGCCAGCCCCCGCTCGCCGATGAAAGTCAGTTCTGTCGCCAACGTCTTGCGCACATGGTCGGTAGCGCCGTCGGGATATTTCTGTCCAAGGTTGCGCTCTACTAGATACTCAAGCCAGCCCTGTGGCGTTTTCCCCGGCGGAATGGGCTCCTCGGGATAGTTGTACTTCAAATCTCCCAGATCGAACGCCACCCGCGCCAGCACGTCCTGCGTCTCCGCCACAGCCTGCGGCGCATCCACGAACAGACGGCTCATCTCAGCGGGCGGCTTCAGATAGCGTTCTGCGTTCTGGTCCAGGCGACGGCCCGCGCCCTCCAACGTCACCCCCTCGCGGATACAGGTGACGACGTCCTGCAGGTCGCGCTGTTCGGCGTCGTGATAGAGAACGTCGTTGACCGCCAGCAGCGGCGCGCCCGTCGTCGCGCTCAACGTCTTCAGCCGCGCCAGACGGCGGCGGTCGTCCCCCATCCGGCACATGGCGGCGCCCAGCCAGACGGCGCCCGGTGCTGCGTCATTCACCTGACGCAGCAAGACCTCCAGCCCCTCCAGCCGACGGGGCGGCATGACGATCAGCAGCAGGCCTTCCGGCGCGCGCAGCAGGTCACGTAGGCCGATCTCGCACTGGCCCTTCTTCGCCCGGCTGTTGCCCAGAGTCAGCAGGCGGCACAGGCGGCCCCAGCCCTGCCGATCCTCGGGGTAGGCCAGGATGTCCGGCGTCCCGTCGTTGAACCGCAGTCGCGCACCCAGGATCAGCTTGAAGGTTTTGGCCCGCGCCTTGATCTCCTCAGGGTCGATGTCGACGGGAAACGAATCCTCCACCAGCACCGTCTCGCCAGGACTGCCGCCTTGGCGCACCCGATCCGGCGGCGACCATCCCTCCTCACGCAGGGTCTTCAACGCGCTCCACGCCCGCACCACCCCGGCCAGGGTGTTGCGGTCGGCCAGACCCATGCCGGTATGCCCGCGCAGGATGGCGCTCAGCACCAGATGCTTCGGATGCGACGCCCCCTCCAGGAAGGAAAAATTGCTGCGCGTCGCCAGCTCGGCATAGTCGCTCACGCGAAGACCCCGTGCACGAACCAGCGCGGCGCCGGCTCCTCACCGTAAAAGCCCGAGCGAAACAGCCAGAAGCGACGTCCCTCCAAATCCTCGACGCGATAGTAGTCTCGCGTAGGCTCCAGCGGACGTTTCAAGCTGCGCCACCATTCGGGCGCGATGCGTTCCGGTCCTTCGACACGGACCAGGCGGTGATCCACCCGCCGCCAGATGAAACGGTTGGGCGGATGATCAGGAACCTCCGCCGTGGCCAGGACCGGTTGGGGCGGATCAAACATCTGCAGCGGCCGCAATGGCGGGTCGGCAGGATCGGGATCGAGCCATTCACCGTCTTCACCGGGCGCAAGGGCGGCGGGCGTCAGGTGGACCGCGCGCTCAGGCCAGTGCGACGCCACCGGCTCGAACCGGCTGACCGCCTCTGGCCCCAGTCGCGCGGTCAGGCGATCCACCAGCCGACCCAGGTCCTCGGCGCCCGGAGGGGTGCGGTCGAAGCCGCACTGGCGCGAGGCCAGCCGATCCGCCACCGGCACGGACAGCCGCACCTGATCGAAGCCGAAACCGGGATCCAGCGGTCGCGCCAGCGCCGCCAACCGTTCGCGAAACAGGCGCGCCACCCCCACGGCGTCCCGACTGGGCCGGCCTGTGCGGACGGTGATGTGGCGCACCTCTCCGTCCAGACGAAAGAAGCTGGCCTGAAAAGCGCGCCCACCTTGACTACGCAGGTCCAGCCGGTCCATGGCCTCGGCCAGCAGGTCGCTGATCACCGCCTCGACGTCGGCCGTCTCGGTGATCGGCTCTACCAAGATGCGGTCCACGGCGATCATCGACACAGGCCGTTCGGGCCGGATCCTCGCATCCTCGCGCCCCAGCACCCGGTTCAGCCTCGTCGCCGCCGCCGCGCCGAAACGGGCGGCGATCGGGGCCGTCGGGCGGTCGGCCAAATGCGCCAGGGTCTTCAGCCCCGCGCGCGACAGGGCCTGCGTCTCCTTGTCCGACAGCTCCAGCGCCGCGACGGGCAGGCGGCGCAGCGCCTGGCTCTGCCCCTCACCCTCGTAAAGTCCACCGCGCCCGAACCGCGCCAGGGCGCGCGCCGCCTCAGGCGTGCAGGCCAGGGCCAGACGAACCGCCAGCCCGACGCCTCGCGCCCTGGCCGCGACCGCCTCCATCATTCCCGCCTCGCCACCGAACAGATGCGCGCAGCCTGTCACGTCCAGCGCCAAACCGTCCGGCCCGTCGGTCGCCGCCATCGGCGTGAACCGACCGAAATCCAGCAGCACCCGCTTCAACAGGGCCGCATCCGCCTCGGGCCGGTGGGTGACCACCCGAATGTCCGGCGCCCGCGCCCGCGCATCAGCCAGGGTCATGCCGGGCGACAGGCCGAGCGCCAGCGCCTGCCCATTTGCGGCCGTCAGACGCAGCGCCCCCTTCACCTTCTCGACCAGGACGGTGGCAGGCTCAGCCGAAGCGTCGGAGCGCCCCTCCTCGCGCCGCAACCGATCCGTCGGCAGCAGGGGAAACCAGACCGCCAGGTAGCGCCGGTCGTTGCAACTGTTGATGTTCGGCATTCTGCCCGCCTTGCTCGAAGACTCCGCGCTCACGATCCCACTCCAGGGTCCAGGTCATCGGCTGCGCGCCCAGTCGATGCCGCAACAGTTCGACCCCATAGGTCGGATGACCCGGCGCCTCGGCCTCCAGCGCCCGTGACAACGCACCCCTGACCCTCCACCGGGTCTCGGCCGCGCTTGGCTGGGGCTGGGCCGCCAACCGGATCAAGATCGCTGTCGCCCGCCCCTGCCCCGCCGCCATCGACAGCCGCCGCGTCGCCGTCAGGCTCAACATCTTGCTCTCGCCCCAGGTCGTCAGCAGCACCGCGCCCACGGCGCCGCAGGCCAGAGCCTCCTCGCCCGCCGTCAGCAGGTTCTTCATCTCCTTGACCCGAACCAGCACCACCCGGCCGGGGTCCAGCCCCAGTTCGCGCAGACCCGGCCCGTGGATCTGTCCCGTCTCCAGCCCCGCCATGGCCTGAATGCCCCACACCACAGGCCGGTCGCCCGCCGCGCGCTGAACCAGACCCAGGGCGAACCCCAGCGCCGCCGTCGCGTCGGGCGTGGTGGAGGCGTAGATTTCGTGCAGGGCATGGGTGGCCAGCCCCCCGATATGCCGATCCGCCGCTTCATGCCCCAGGTCGAAGCGTGCATCATCAACCGGATGACCATCGGCCTCCATGGCTTTCAGACGCTCGCGCAGGGCTTCAATATCGCGGTCGGGCCGCACCACAGTTCTCCTTTTGTTCTCTTATATGCCTCCTCCATGGGACAAGGAGTCAAGCAGAGTCCCAGCTTGACCATGGGAATTTATTCCGCACCGTCCGTTCGGACGACATACCGGGAATACTTGACTTTGGCGCAGGGGCTTCTATATGCCCACCAGCCTCGGGACAGGTCTGCGATCCGCGCCGCCCGCTCGCCCAAAGAGGGGCGGTTCCGTTGCTGTTACGCACGCAGACGCTTTCTCTCCCAAGGATTCATGACCGAATTTTCCCAACTGGGCCTTTCGCCTACGACCCTTCAGGCCGTTGCCGACACCGGCTACACGACCGCTACTCCGATCCAGGAACAGGCGATCCCGGTCGCCCTCGCCGGCCGTGACGTGCTGGGCATCGCCCAGACCGGCACCGGCAAGACCGCCGCCTTCACCCTGCCCCTGGTCGACCGCCTGTCCACCGGTCGCGCCCGCGCCCGGATGCCGCGCGCCATCGTCCTGGCCCCGACCCGCGAATTGGCCGACCAGGTCGCCGAAAGCTTCGCCAAATACGCCAAGGGCACCAAACTGACCTGGGTTCTGCTGATCGGCGGCGTCTCCATGGGCGACCAGGTCGCGGCCCTGAACAAGGGCGTCGATGTCCTGATCGCCACGCCGGGTCGCCTGCTGGACCTGTTCGAACGCGGCAAGATGATGCTGAACGGCGTTGAGATCATGGTCGTGGACGAGGCCGACCGCATGCTCGACATGGGCTTCATCCCCGACATCGAGAAGATCTTCAAACTGACGCCGCCGCGTCGCCAGACCCTGTTCTTCTCGGCCACCATGCCGCCGGAGATCACCCGCCTGACGACCGCCTTCCTCAAGGATCCGACCCGGATCGAGGCCTCGCGTCCGGCGATGACCGCCGACACCATCACCCAGTATGTCGTCCGCATCCCCACCTCGGACCCCAAGGCCAAGCGCACCGCCCTGCGCGCCCTGGTCGGCCGTGAGGATGTGAAGAACGGCATCGTCTTCTGCAATCGCAAGTCCGAAGTCGACATCGTGGCCAAGTCGCTGAAGCAACACGGCTTCGACGCCGCGCCGATCCACGGCGACCTGGACCAGTCGCAACGCACCAAGACCCTGGCGGACTTCCGCTCGGGCGCGCTGAAGATCCTGGTGGCCTCCGACGTCGCCGCACGCGGCCTGGACATCCCGGACGTCAGCCACGTCTTCAACTACGACGTCTCGCACCACGCCGACGACTACGTCCACCGCATCGGCCGCACCGGCCGCGCGGGCAAGCTGGGCCAGGCCTTCATGATCGTGACCCCGGCCGACGACAAGTCGCTGGATAAGGTGCTGAAGCTGATCAAGATGGACCCGCAGGAGCTGGTTCTGGACGGCATCGACTTCGCCGCCATCAAGGACGGCCCCGCCCGCGACGACAAACGCTCCGGCGGACGCGAACGCTCGGGCGACCGCAGCCGCAGTCGGTCGCGCAGCAGCGCACCTGCCGCCGAGCCGACCGAGACCGTCGCAGTCGAGCCTGTACCCCAGGCTCAGGTTCAGGTTCAGGAAACCGAAGCCCCCCGCAGCCGCAGCCGTCGCAAGGCCCGCCCTGAAGCCGCCGTCGAAGTCGCTGCTGCGCCCGCTCCGGTCGTGGTCGAAGCCGTCGAGACGGTCGAAGCGGTCGAGACGCCCCGCGCGCCGCGCCCCGACCGTGCGGATCGCCCCGACCGCGCAGAGCGCCCCGATCGCGCCGACCGTGAACCTCACCTGCTGCAATCCGACCGTCGCGGCGATCGCAAAACCGCCAAGGACGAACCCCAGCGTCAGGGCGTGCGGGGCTTCGGCGACGACATCCCGGCCTTCCTGCGCCGTCCGGTCGTCGTCCGCGCCTGAATTCGTACCTAACGGCGCGGTGAAATCCCGCGCCGTTTACCCTGCATTACGGAACACTCCTTAGTGTCCGCCCCGATACGGCTCCAGAACAGGGGTCAAGGGGAAGAAGAATGTCGAAAAAGGTCGAGACGGCGCTTAGGGCTCCACAAGCCTATGCCTTGGCGCGCAACGTCATCGCCGAAATGGAAAAGGCGGGCGTCTGGCCGACGCCGCTGAACTTCGAGCTCTGGCTGCACTATCTCAGCGATCCTGACGGCGCCCTGGCCCAGGAAATCCGACGCCTCCTCTCCCAGTCCACGGTCATCACCGACAAGACGTCAGAGATGCTGGCCGCCGAATTCCTGCCGCGCGGGCGTCTGCCGGATCAGATCCGCGACGTCGGCGCCGTGCTCGACCGCGAACTGGCCAGCGTCGCCAGCGCCATAGCCATGGCCCACAAGACCCAGGCCGACTATGGCGAGACCCTCGCCGACGCCTCCCATTCCATGGAAACCGTCGAGGACCCATCTTCGCTGAAGGATCTGGTCGGCGGCCTGTCGACCGCGACAAACCGCGTGCGCCGCGAGACCGCGATCCTGGAAAAACGCCTGGAAAAATCCAACAAGGAAGTCATCCGCCTGCGCGAGAACCTGGAACAGGTGCGCCGCGACGCCATGACGGACGCCCTGACCAACCTGGCCAACCGCAAGGCCTTCGACGAACGGCTTGAGGCCGCCTGCGCCGAGGACGACGGATCGCCGCTCAGCCTGGCTATCCTCGACATCGATCATTTCAAGCGATTCAACGATACCTGGGGCCACCAGACCGGCGATCAGGTGCTGCGCTATGTCTCCACCGTCCTGTCCAACATCTGCGGCAAGACCCGATTCGCCGCCCGGTTCGGCGGCGAGGAGTTCGCCATCATCTTCCCCGGCGAAGGGGCCGGCGTTGTCATGGCGGCCCTGGAAAGCATTCGCACCGATGTGGCCTCGCGCGCCCTGCGCCGCCGGTCCACCAATGACGACCTGGGCTCGGTGACCATATCCGCCGGCTTCGCCCAGCGGCAGAAGGGTGAAACCGCCGCCAGCCTGCTGGAACGCGCCGACGCCGCGCTCTACGAATCCAAGCGCGCGGGTCGAAACTGCGTCACCGCCGCGACCGCGCTGGAAAAAGCGGCGTAAGCGGCCTGACAAGGCCAAGCTTTCTGCCATAGTCGGCCCATGCGCAGCTTCGCCTTCAATATCGCCTACTGGATCCTGTCGATCGGCTATGGGCTGACCGCGGCCTTTGCGGCGCTCGCGCCCGGCCGTGGTCCCGCCAGCTGGGTCATCCGCCGCTATGTGAAGCGTATGGTGCAGGCGATGGCGATCTTCGCCGGCATCCGGCTGGACGTGCGCGGCAAGGACCGGCTGCCCGAGGGCGCCTTCATCATCGCCTCGAAGCATCAGAGCTGGGGCGACGGCTTCGCCACCTACGACCAGTTCGACGACATCGCCTTCGTCACCGGCGACCATCTGGAGAAGTTTCCCCTGCTGGGCGGGGTGCTGAAAAAGCTGGGCGCCATCGTCGTCAACAGTTGCGGCGGCCATGAAGCCCGCAAGGCCCTGGCCATGCGCGCCGCCGAGGCCCGTGCCGAAAACCGCAAAATCCTGATCTATCCCGAGGGCCACCTGGCGCCCGTCGGCCAGAAGTTCAAATACAGATCCGGCGTCTGGCACATGTATCGCGACTTCGGCGTGCCGGTCGTGCCGCTGGCCACCAACCTCGGCGTCTTCTGGCCCGAGGAGAAATACGAAAAGCACGCGGGCGTGGCGACGCTGGAGTTCCTCGAACCCATCCCCGTCGGCCTGCCGAAAGACGAGTTCCTCGCCCGCCTGGAAGCCGTCATCGAGACCCGCACCGCCGAACTGGTCGCCCAGGCGACAGGTCAGCCTGTCACGCCGGCCGTGCTCGTGGAAGCGCCGAGATAGAACCTGTCTCCTCCCCGCTTCGCGGGGAGGTGGCGCGGCGCTTCTTCAGCGCCGTGACGGAGAGGTTCTTCGATGCGGGCAATCGCCTGTGGGACTTCACGAACCCCTCCACCACTTCGTGGTCCCCCTCCCCACACGTGGGGAGGAGACGAGCTATCTCGTCCTCGGCTTCTTGCCCGACGCCTTCTTCACCGCCACGTCCAGCGACCGCCGCGCCCAGGCGACCGCCTCGTCGGGGTCGTCCAGCGCCGTCTCCGGCAGGGTCCAATAGCCCATGCTCATCGTCCGCCCGTCCTTGGTCGGATAGGTGAACTGGCGCGAGCCGGCCTCCACGAAGGCTTCGCCCAACGCCTCGTCGCCCTTCAGCCAGACGACGCCGTCATCCAGCAGAGCGAACATGACGCCGGCGGCATAGACCCCTGCCCCGCCGAACATCCTTTTGATCTCCAGCCGACCGAGATCGTGGAAATGCTCGCGCACCCATTCGCCAAAGTCGGCGTCGTAAGCCATGTCAGACGGCGGCGACCGGGACGATAGTCACGCTCTCTCCGCAACCGCAGGCGTCGGTCTGGTTCGGATTGTTGAACACGAACTTGGACGCCAGACGCGTCGTCTCATAGTCGATCTCGGTGCCGATCAGGAACAGCACGGCCTTGGGCTCGATCAGGATGGTGACGCCCTTATCCTCGACCACCTCGTCCAACGGCCCGACGCTGTCGGCATAGGCGAAGGTGTATTCCTGCCCCGCGCAGCCGCCGTTCTTGACCCCGATCCTCAGACCGATGTGATCGTTCTCGGCATTGTCCAGGATCTCGCGCACGCGCTCTGAGGCCGCGTCGGTCAGGGTGACGGCCTTGGGTCGCGGGCGGCGCGGACGGGATGTGGCTTGAAGTTCGGTCATCAGAACATATTCAGGGCCAACTTGGCCTCGTCGCTCATCTTGGAGCTGTCCCACGGCGGGTCGAACACCAGATTGGCCTTGGCGCTGCGTACGCCCTCGACCTTTTCGACCGCCATCTCGACCCAGCCCGGCATCTCGCCCGCGACCGGACAGCCCGGCGCCGTCAGGGTCATGTCCACCACCACGTCGCGGTCGTCGTTGACGTCCACGCGATAAATCAGGCCCAGCTCATAGATGTCGACCGGGATTTCCGGGTCATAGACGGACTTCAACGCCTCGATCAGCTGATCGGTCAGGGTGTCCAGCTCGGCCTGGGACAGGGCGCTCTTCTGAGGTTCATCCCAGGCGTCCTTGAAGGCGTCACTGTCTTGAATAGGTTGATCTGTCATCGGCTTACACGAAGAAGTTCCGCGCCTTGATCAGCGCATCCACGAAGGCGTCGGCATCCTCCACGGTGTTATATAGGGCGAAGGAGGCGCGGGTGCTCGACGTCACCCCCATTCTTTTCGCCAGCGGCTCGGCGCAGTGCAGCCCGGCCCGAACGGCGACGCCGTATCGGTCCATGATCTGGGCCACGTCATGGGCATGCGCGCCCTCGACGGCGAAGGTCAGGATCGCGCCCTTGCCATCCGCCTGGCCCAGGATCCGCAGCCAGCCCTCGCCTTCCAACCGATCCACGGCCCGCCGATACAGCGCGTGTTCGTGCGCCTGCACCGCCGCGCGGTCGTATTGCGCCAGCCATTCCAGCGCCACGCCCAGGCCGATCGCCTCCAGGATCGGCGGCGTCCCCGCCTCGAACCGGTGCGGCGGCTTGGCGTAGGTCACGCGGTCCCGCTCGACCGTCTCGATCATCTCGCCCCCGCCCTGATAGGGCGGCAGGGCCTCCAGCGCCTCGGCCGTGCCATACAGGGCGCCGATGCCGGTGGGCGCAAACAGCTTGTGGCCTGTCAGCACATAGAAATCGCAACCAATGGCCTGCACGTCCGGCGTCGCATGGACCGCCCCCTGGCACCCGTCGATCAAGACCTGGGCGCCCGCCGCATGGGCCAGCCGCGTGATCTCCGTGACCGGATTGATGGTCCCCAGCACGTTCGACATGTGGGTGACCGCGACCATGCGTGTCTTCGGCCCCAGCAGGTCGGCATAGGCCGCCATGTCCAGCGAACCGTCGTCCAGCACCGGGATCCACTTGATCACCGCCCCGCGTCGTTCACGCAGCAGATGCCAGGGCACGATGTTGGAATGGTGCTCCATCTCCGAGACGATGATCTCGTCGCCCGGCTGGATGGACAGCCCAAGCCCATTGGCCACCAGATTGATCGCCTCGGTCCCGCCCTTGGTCCAGACGACCTGTTCGGGGCTTTGGGCGTTCAGGAAGTGGGCCACGATCTCGCGCGCCTTCTCGAAGGCCTCGGTCGCCTCGTTCGACAGGGTGTGCAGGCCGCGATGGACGTTGGCGTATCCGCCCTCCATCGTCGCCACCAGGGCGTCGATCACCGCGCGCGGCTTCTGCGCCGAGGCCGCATTGTCCAGATAGACCAGCGGCTTGCCGTTCACCTGCCGCGACAGGATCGGGAACTGCGCCCGCACGGCATAGGGATCGAAGGTGTTCACAACCGCGCCGTCAGCCATTCCCTCGCCACCTCTCTCGCGCCCTCGTGCTCGATCCGGTCGATGACCTCGATCAGGAAGGCCTGTGTCAGCAGGGCGCGGGCCTCGTCGGCCGGAATGCCGCGCTGCTGCATGTAGAACAGGGCGCTCTCGTCCAGCGTCCCCACCGTATTGCCGTGCGCGCACTGCACGTCGTCGGCATAGATGATCAGTTCCGGCTTGGCGTCGATCTCGGCCCGCTCGCTGGCGATCAGGGCGTGATGGCCCATTCGCGCATCGGTGCCGTCGGCCCCACGCTCGACCACGATCTTGCCCTGGAAGACGCCGCGCGCCGTGTCGCGGGCCACGCCCTTGATCAACTGGCTGGTCGCGCCGTCATGCTCCACGTGGCGCACCACGCTGGTCAGGTCAGTGTGGCGCGATCCGTTCAGCAGATACAGGCCGTCGGCCTGGACGTGCGCGCCCTGGGCGTAGTGCGTGATGCGGGTCTCGATCCGCTGCAACTTCGCGCCAGTCGTAATGATGGTCTGACGATAGACGCCGCCCGCCTCGACCTTCACATGCGCCTCGGCGATGGAGATGGCGTCCTCTGGCTCCTCGACCAGGACGACGCGCGTCACCTCGGCCCCGGCCGCCACGTCCAGCTCCAGCGTATTGTGCGCCACATAGGCCGAACCCGCGCCTTCGTGTGTCTCCAGCAGCAGCAGCTTGGCGCCGGCCCGCGCCGACACCCGTGCGCTGGCAGTATGCCCGGTGCCGACGGCATCCGACACATAGCGCAGCCGCAGGGTTCGCTCGCCCGAGGCGATGAAGTCGGTCACGCCCACGGCGCGCCCATTGGCGAAGACGATCGCCTCTCCGCCCAGATCATAAAACGGTCCGGGCGGCCCGACCACCGCCGTGCCTGACGGCTCCGGCGCCGCGCGAAGCCAGCGCTTCAGGTCGCTGTATTTCCACGCTTCCGTCCGCCGCGACGGAAAGGTTTCGGCGTCGGTCAGGTCGATGGCGAAAGCCGCGCTCATGCCGATTCCAGAAGATACTTGTCGTACCCTTCCGCCTCCAACTGATGCGCCAACTCCGGCCCACCCGAGGCCACGATCCGACCGCCGGCCAGCACATGGACCCGGTCCGGTTTGATGTAGTCGAGCAGGCGCTGATAGTGGGTGATGACCAGCATGGCCCGGTCGGGACGGCGCAACGCATTCACCCCCTCCGACACGATGCGCAGGGCGTCGATGTCCAGGCCGGAATCCGTCTCGTCCAGAATCAGCAGCGACGGCTCCAGCAGCGCCATCTGCAGGATCTCCATCCGCTTCTTCTCGCCACCGGAGAAGCCGACGTTCAGCGGCCGCTTCAGCATGTCGAAGTCCATCTTCAACGCCTTGGACGCTTCGCGAACCAGCTTCAGGAAGGCGGGCGCCGCCACCTCCTCCTCACCCCGCGCGCGCTTCTGCGCATTCAGCGCCGTCCGCACGAAGGTCAGGGCCGGCACGCCGGGGATCTCGATCGGATACTGGAAAGACAGAAAGACGCCCTTGGCCGCCCGTTCGGCCGGGTCCAGCGCCAGCAGGTCCTCGCCCGCCCATTCGACCGCGCCTTGCGTCGCCTCATAGCCAGGTCGTCCCGACAGGGCATACCCCAGCGTCGACTTCCCGGCCCCGTTCGGCCCCATGATGGCGTGCACCTCGCCGGCGGGAACGTCGAGCGTCAGCCCCTTGAGGATCGGCTTTTCGCCGACGGAGACGTGGAGGTTGAAGATGGAGAGCATGGACTAAAAATCGTTCAAGGTTGGATCGACGACGGTAAGGTCTTGGCGAGCGTCATAGAAAGCGACGACACGGACCCCGTCAGGGATTTCGCGAAAGATGATGATCTTGTCCCATTCGGGAACGCTCCAGCGTTTCAGGCCTGGCCACTCAGAACGACGCCCAACCTGGGGGCGTCTGCAGAGCAGAGCCACAGCGTCCTGCAGATCATTGCGCGCCAAGATAGCCCGGCGCTTATTTTGCTCAAGCAGATGCTGGAGAAAGGCGTCATAGCTTTCGCGCGCAGGCTGGGTCCATTGGGCAACCCTCACTCTCCAAGGAGCGTCTTCCAGCGCGCCACGACCTCATCGTTGGATACAATCCGGCCTTCACGCTCGGCTGCCAGCCCCGCCTCGACAAGAGCAATTTGTTGCGACGTTAAAGGCTGTCGGAGTTCGGGCAGCATATCGACAGCAGCCGAAGCGATCAGCTCCTCGGCAGTCGTATGGCGGGCAACCGCCTCTTCCAGATACTCGTCCGCCGCGTCGTCATCAATCAGAACGGTGAAGGCTTTCATCGTTGCGCTCCTCTAACGCCAGCATAGCATGATCCAACTCCAGTCGCCGGTCCAACGATGGCTTCTTGCTCGCTGGGATCAGCATCGAACGTGAAGTCTTTGAGTGTCAGCTTTTCATCGACGATGACATGGAGGCTGGAGATGAAAAAGATCATTCTGATTTTATTTTATCTTCAAGCTTATCAATGATTTTTCTTAGTCGCGTTTTCTCGCTGGCAGCGGAAGAGGCGGGCCTCGTCCTCATCTTCTGGTTCACCGGATTCCACGCGATTCCGCGCTTCATCCCTTTGGCTTTGGAGCTCATTTTCTCTCTCAGCGCGGACTTTCTCGCGGCGAATTTCTTCGCTTGAGACCACAAGTTTTGCGTCTTTAATCTGCTTGGCATTGGCTCTCTGCCGCGCTTTCAAAATTGAAATTTGCTCAGCTTGAATGGCCGTTTCCTCGGAAAGGCGTTCAAACTGGCCACGGTACCAACCTCGCGATCTAACAAGACGGGAGATCTCGCCCTTAAGTTCGTCTTTCGTTGGCATTAGCCCACGCTCCCCTCAAGACTGATCGCCACCAGCTTCTGCGCCTCGACGGCGAACTCCATAGGCAGCTTCTGCATCACGTCGCGGACGAAGCCGTTGACCAGCAGGGCCACCGCCTCCTCCTGCGACAGGCCGCGCTGCTGGGCGTAGAATAGCTGGTCGTCCGACAGGCGCGTCGTCGTCGCCTCATGCTCCAGCTGGGCCGAGCCGTTGCGGGCCTCGATATAGGGGATGGTGTGCGAGCCGCACTCCTTGCCGATCAGCAGGCTGTCGCACTGGGTGAAGTTGCGCACCCCCGTCGCCTTGGGGTGCACCGAGACCAGACCGCGATAGGTCGAGTCCGACTTGCCCGCCGACACCGCCTTGGCGATGATCCGCGACTTGGTGTTCTTGCCCAGGTGGATCATCTTGGTGCCGGTGTCGGCTTGCTGATGTCCGTTGGTGATGGCGATGGAATAGAACTCGCCTGAGCTGTCGTCGCCCTTCAGGATGCAGGACGGATATTTCCAGGTCACGGCCGAACCGGTCTCGACCTGCGTCCAGCTGACCTTGGACCGATCACCCCGGCAATCCGCCCGCTTGGTGACGAAGTTGTAGATGCCGCCCTTGCCCTCGGCGTCGCCGGGATACCAGTTCTGGACCGTCGAATATTTCACCTCGGCGTCGTCCAGCGCCACGATCTCGACCACGGCGGCGTGCAGCTGGTTCTCGTCGCGCATCGGCGCGGTGCAACCCTCAAGATAGGAGCAATAGCTGCCCTTGTCGGCGATGATCAGCGTGCGTTCGAACTGGCCCGTCTGTGACGCATTGATGCGGAAATAGGTCGACAGCTCCATCGGGCAGCGCACGCCCGGCGGAATGTAGACGAACGATCCGTCCGAAAAGACCGCGCTGTTCAGGGCCGCGAAATAGTTGTCCGAGACCGGCACCACGGACCCCAGATATTGCCGCACCAGATCAGGATATTCGCGCAAGGCCTCGGAAATCGGCATGAAAATCACGCCAACCTTGGCCAGTTCCTCCTTGAAGGTGGTGACGACCGACACGCTGTCGAACACGGCGTCCACGGCCACGCGTGGCGCGCCCTGCACCCCCGCCAGCACTTCCTGCTCCTTCAGCGGGATGCCCAACTTCTTGTAGATTTCCAGGATCTCGGGATCGACCTCGTCCAGAGACTTCGGCCCCTCTTTCTGCTTGGGCGCCGCATAGTAGAACAGCGACTGGTAATCGACCGGCTCGTACTTCACCGCCGCCCAGGTCGGCTCTTCCATCGCCAGCCAGCGCTCATAGGCGGCGAGGCGCCATTCCAGCATCCATTCCGGCTCGCCCTTCTTTTCGGAGATGAAGCGCACGATCTCGGCGCTCAGGCCGCGCGGCGCGTATTCCGTCTCGATGTCCGAGGTGAAGCCGTGCTCGTACTTCTCCAGCGCGGCGACGGCGTCGATGGTTTCCTTGACGGCGGCCATCAGGCGACCTCTCTCACGCGCTCGGCGGCGCGTGTCTTATGCTTGTTGTAGGCGGCGACCCAGGCGTCGGCGAACCGCACCCAGTCGCTTTCGATCGTTCCCCAGCCGCCGGACACGCGCACGCCCCCGGTCGCCAGACTATTCAGCCCCATGGCGCTGATGGTCTTGGACGGCTTGACCTTGCCCGACGAACAGGCCGAGCCCGCCGACACCATGACGCCCGCCAGATCCAGGGTGATCAGCTGCTGCGGGCTGTCCCAGCCTTCGACCGCCATGAACAGGGTGTTGGGCAGGCGTTCGACGTCACCGCCGATCACGGTCGCCCCGGCGGCCTTCACCTTGGCCTCCGCGGCGTCACGCCAGCCGACGTGCGATTGCATCGTTTTCAGATCCCGCGCGGCGCTGTCGGCCGCGACGCCGAAACCGGCGATGCCCGGCACGTTCTCGGTGCCCGCGCGCAGACCCCGCTCCTGTCCGGCGCCATGCAGAATGCGCACGCCCGACGCGCCTTCCTTGAGGATCAAGGCCCCCACGCCCTGCGGCCCGCCCAGCTTGTGCGCCGACAGGGTCAGGCTGTCGGCGTCCAGCGTCCGCATATCGACCACAATCTTGCCCGCCGACTGGATCGCGTCGACGTGCAACCAGCCGCCGGCCGCGCGCACCAGGGCGGCGGCCTCCACCACCGGCTGGATCACGCCGCTTTCGTTGTTCGCATGATGGATGGCGACCACGGCCCGGCCCGGACGGCTCAGCGCCCCCGCCAGCCAGTCCAGATCGACCACGCCGTTCGCATCGACCGGCAGCACCTCGACCGGCGCACCCGCATTCGCGGCCGACTCGGCCACGCACGGATGTTCGGTCGCCGAGACGATCAGCCGCTCACATCCCGCCGCCAGGGCGCTGGCGA
This sequence comes from Brevundimonas sp., assembly GCF_041648115.1. Taxonomy (GTDB): domain Bacteria; phylum Pseudomonadota; class Alphaproteobacteria; order Caulobacterales; family Caulobacteraceae; genus Brevundimonas. Next base: position 75,300 of record NZ_JBAZPR010000003.1, on the reverse strand, counting down.
TGCCCTGGGCGTTGGCCTCGGTGCCTCCGCTGTTGAACACCACCGCCGTCGGATCGGCGCCGACAAGATCCCCGACCTGGGCCCGCGCCGTCTCCACCCGCGCCCGCGCCCGCCGTCCGGCCGCATGGACCGCCGACGGATTGCCGTTGTCGGCCAGCGCCCGCGTCATGATTTCCAGCACTTCAGGCCGCACCAGGCCCGACGCATTATAATCCAGATAAATGCCGCTCATGCCGCCACCCCGACAGCCTGCTGTGGCTCCACGTTGCGGCGACGCTGACCCGTGCGGTTCATCACCACATCCTCCAACGACACGCCGGCCAGATAGCGATGGATCTCGTCGCCCAGATCTTCCCACAGGTTATGGGTGATGCAGCGTTCGCCAGCCAGCATGCAGCCCTTGGGCGATCCGTGCGCCACACACCGCGTCGCGCGAATCGGCTCGTCCACCGCCAGCACGATCTCGGCCACCACCGTCTCGTGCGCCGCCTTGGCCAGACGATAACCACCGCCGGGTCCGCGCACGCTCTTGACCAGCTCGCTCTTGCGCAGCCGCGCGAACAGCTGCTCCAGATAGCTGAGCGAAATCTCCTGGCGCGCAGCGATCTCGGCCAGCGAAACCGCCCGGATTTCACCGCTCTCGCCGCGTCCGTTTTTCGCCAGATCGGCCATCGCCATCACGGCGTATCGTCCCTTGGTCGACAGACGCATATCGCACCTTCAAAAATTGCGGGCTTTTCGGGGCTCTTGTGCTAGAACCCGCGCCTTCGCGAAGGCGGCCCGCTTGCGTGGGACTTAGAAAGTCCTACCTCTGCGGTCAAGTATTACGCACTTGCGAAATGACAGTTGAACGGATTCCAGAGCCCCTATGCCTGAAGTCATCCTGCCCGGCGCCTCCGGTCGCATCGAAGGCCGCTATTCCCCGGGCAAGCGCCCGAACGCACCGATCGCCCTGATCCTGCACCCGCACCCCAAGGCGGGCGGGCACATGAACAACCCGGTCACGGTCACCCTGCACCAGTTGTTCCAGCAGCGCGGCTTCGCCACCCTGCGCTACAACTCGCGCGGCGTCGGCAAGTCGCAGGGCGAGTTCGATTCGGGCATCGGCGAGCTGGCCGACGCCGCCACCGCTCTCGACTGGCTCCAGTCGAACAACCCCGGCGCCAGCCAGACCTGGGTCGGCGGCTATCAGTTTGGCGCCTATATCGGCATGCAGCTCCTGATGCGCCGCCCGGAAACGGACGGCTTCATCTCGGTCTCGCCGCCGTCGAACATGTACGACTTCTCCTTCCTGGCCCCCTGCCCGGCCTCCGGCCTGTTCCTGCACGGCACGGCCGACACCGTCGTGCCGCCGGTCGAGGTCGAGCGCGTGGTCAACAAGCTGCGCACTCAGAAGGGCATTATCATCGACTACGAACTGGAAGAAGGCGCGAGCCACTTCTGGCAGGACCACATGAGCGCCGTCGACCGCCGCGTCGGCGCCTATCTGGACAAGCGTCTGGAAGAAAAGCCGGCCTGAGCCTAGAATTCGGGTCGTCTTCAGGAGACCCGAATGCAGCACGACATCGTCATCATCGGCGGCGGCGCCGGCGGGCTTGAGTTCGCCGCCCGCCTGGGGCGTCGGTTCGGGCCGCAAGAAGGCCGGCGTCGCGTCCTGCTGATCGACCGGTCGATCTTCCACCTGTGGAAGCCCAGCCTGCACGAGGTCGCGGCCGGGTCGCTAGACAGCCATCAGGAGGGTCTGTCCTATCCGGTGCTGGCGCGGCGCAATCATTTCAGCTTCGCCTTTGGGGACCTGACGGGTCTGGCCCCGGAGAACAAGACCCTGACCCTGGGCGAAATCCGCGACGCCGACGGCGCCGTTATCGTCGCGCCACGCACCCTGTCGTTCAACACTCTGGTCCTGGCCATCGGCAGCGGCTCGAACCTGTTCGGCACGCCGGGCGCGGCCGAGCACGCCCATCTGCTGGAAGACGTCGCCGATGCGGAAAGCTTCAACAAGCGTCTGACCTCCGCCTTCCTCGCCGCCGCCTATTCGGACGAGTGCACCTTGAACATCGCCATCGTCGGCGCGGGCGCGACCGGCGTCGAACTGTCCACCGAACTGATCGAAGGCCACGACGAACTGTCCGCCGGCCTGTCGCCGGACCAGCGTTTCGACCTCGCCGTCTCCATCATCGAGGCCGCGCCGCGCCAAGGCCCTGTCGGACCCGACGCGCGATCACGGCCCCTATCTCTATCAGGACAAGGGCTCGCTGGTGTCCCTGGGTGGTGACAAGGGTGTCGGCTCACTGATGGGCGGGCTGGGTGGTCCCAACTTCCTGATTGAGGGCCTGATCGCCAAATGGGCCTATATGGCGCTCCACCTGGATCATCACCGGGCCATCTTGGGCGTGCGCCGCACCGTCCTGCTGGCCCTGTCGCGCCTGTTGCATCGTCGTGTTTCAGGGCGGCTGAAACTGCACTGATCACCCGCGATTAAAGCCTGCACGGCATGATCAGGCGACATCGGTTCCGAGACACTCCATGCGCCTGCGCCTGTCCGCCGCCCTGTTCGCCTCGACCCTCGCCGTCACCGCGCCGGTCCTGGCCCAGGATGCGTCTCCGACCCCGCGCGATTTCTGCGCCGACCGCCCCGGCAAGGGCACGCCGACCTGCATCCTTGATCAAGGCCGATGGCAGGTCGAACTGGGCCTGTTCGACGCAGCGCGTCAGACCGACGGCGCGACCAAAACCGAAACCTGGGACGCCGGCGACCTGTTCGTCCGCTACGGCCTCACAGGCCTGACCGAGCTTCAACTCGGTCTCACCACTTGGAACCGCGAACGCACCATCGACCGCGCGTCCGGCGTCCGCGACACGGTTGAAGGCGTCGGCGACCTCAGCCTCGGCCTGCGCCATTCGCTGAAGAACCCCGACGGTTCCGGCCTGTCGGCCGCCATTTCGGGCTTCGTCACCGCCCCGACCGGCGCGCGCGCCATCCGCGCCGACGGGTTCGAAGGCGGGATCATCCTGCCCGTCTCCATCCCCCTGAACGACGACTGGAGCCTCAGCCTGTCGCCCGAGGTCGGTTGGGTCTCGAACGCCGGCGGCGACGGCCGCCACGCCGCCTATACGATGGTCGCTGGCGTCGGGCGCGGTTTCGGCCAATTGGATCTGGGCGCCGAGCTTTGGGTCAGCCGCGACGACGATCCCGTCGAAGCGACCACCCAGTCCACCTTCGACCTGACCGCCGTCTGGTCGCCGCCCTCCCTGCCCGACGCCCAGCTCGACTTCGGCCTCAACTTCGGCCTGAACGATGACAGCCCGGATGTAGAGTTCGGCGTCGGCGTCGCGCGGCGGTTCTGAACCGTTCGCTCAGGCGAACATTGTCACGACGGATAATCCTTCGAAGGAGCGGCCCGATCCCATGGTTTCAGCAATCCTCGCCGCACTCCTCATTCAGACCCTTTCCAAATCCGACCTGATCGCCGGAGGCGAAACCGTGGGCCGTCTCGGAGAGCGGACGGCGGTCTGCAAACGGCTTGGCTATCCCGTCGATGAACTGATCGCCGAGGACGCCGCAAACCGGTTCGCCCGACAGGCCGCTAGGGCGGGCTGGGGTCAGGACGCGATCATCCACGTCATTCAGGCCGGCGTCGATCTGGAGCAGGCGAACCTGCCGTTCTCGGAGCCGATTTCAGACTTGCCCGCCGACGAACTCCCATTTCATGCCAAGCGGCTAGCGTCCGACGCCAAACAGTTGTGCCGCCAGTTCGCAGAATCTCATCCCGGTGTGATCACCAATCTGTCGCAGGGCGAACAGGCGATCGACGACCGGTTCGCCGCGGCCCTCCGCGTCCGCTGACGACCGTCAATGACTACGGGAAAGACCGGTCGCATCCTGCCCTGGGTCAAGCGCAGGATCACGCTGTGGAACTATCTGCTGCTGACCCTGCCGATGTTCGGGGTCGCGCTGATCCTGCGCGCCGTCTCCCATTCCGACTGGCCGTATTACGTCTGGGCCGTGCTTTGGGCGATTCCGCTGCTGATCGTGCTGGCGGCGCGATGGGTCTATTTCGTCGTCACCCTGGCCTGGGCGATCCTTGTCGAGATCGTGCGGGCCGTGCGAAGCGCGTTCGCACGGCCCAAATAGCTTACGCCGCCTCGACAACCTCTTCCGCCGGCACAGTGCGGATCATGTAGTCGAAGGCCGACAGGCCCGCCTTCGAGCCTTCGCCCATGGCGATCACGATCTGCTTGTAGGGCACGGTGGTCACGTCGCCGGCGGCGAAAATGCCCGGCTGCGAGGTCTCGCCGCGATGATCCACCTCGATCTCGCCGCGCTGGGTCAGGCCGACCGCGCCGCGCAGCCATTCAGTGTTCGGCACCAGGCCGATCTGGACGAAGATGCCTTCCAGATCGACGTCGTGATGGGCGTCGGAGTTGCGGTCCTTGTAGGACAGGCCCGTCACCTTCTCGCCGTCGCCATGCACCTGGGTCGTCAGGGCCGAGGTCACGATCCGCACGTTCGGCAGGGTCGCCAGCTTGCGCTGCAGCACCGCATCGGCCCGCAGTTCGCTGTCGTATTCGATCAGGGTCACATGGGCCACGATGCCCGCCAGATCGATGGCCGCCTCGACGCCCGAGTTGCCGCCGCCGATCACAGCCACCCGCTTGCCCTTGAACAGCGGCCCGTCGCAGTGCGGGCAATAGGCCACGCCCTTGTTCTTGTACTGGTCCTCGCCCGGCACGTTCATCTGGCGCCAGCGCGCGCCGGTCGACAGGATGACCGTACGAGACTTCAGCGACGCGCCGTTCTCCAGCACCACCTCATGCAGCCCGCCCGGAACCCTGGACGGCGCCAGCTTGACGGCCTTCTGCAGGTTCATCAGGTCCACCTCGTATTCGCGGACATGCTGTTCCAGGTGGGCGGCCAGTTTCGGCCCCTCAGTGTGCGGCACCGAAATGAAGTTCTCGATCGACATGGTGTCCAGCACCTGGCCGCCGAATCGCTCGGCTGCGATGCCGGTGCGGATGCCCTTGCGCGCCGTATAGATGGCCGCCGCCGCGCCCGCCGGGCCGCCGCCGATCACCAGCACGTCGAACGGGTCCTTGGATTTGATCTTCTCGGCGGCGCGCGCCTCGGCGCCGCTGTCGATCTTGGCGACGATCTGCTCCAGCTCCATCCGGCCCTGACCGAACAGTTCGCCGTTCAGGAAGACCGTCGGCACGGCCATGATCTTGCGCTCCTCCACCTCGTCCTTGAACAGGCCGCCTTCGATGGCGACGTGTTTGATGCGCGGGTTCAGCACGCTCATCAGGTTCAGGGCCTGCACCACGTCGGGGCAGTTCTGGCACGACAGCGAGAAATAGGTCTCGAACACATAGTCGCCGTCCAGATCCTTGACCTGCTGGATCACGTCCTGCGCCGCCTTGGACGGATGGCCGCCGACATGCAGCAGGGCCAGCACCAGCGAGGTGAACTCGTGGCCCAGCGGAATGCCGGCGAACCGCACGCCGATGTCGGTGCCCTTGCGGCGGATCAGGAAGCTGGGCTGACGTTCGTCGTCATAGTCTCGACCCATCTCGACCTTGCCGTGCGAGACCGAGACGATCTCCTCCAGCAGGGTCTTCAGTTCGATGGATTTGGGACCAGCGCCCAGCGAGGCGACCAGTTCGACCGGATGGACGATGTTCTTGAGGTAGCCCTCAAGCTGAGATTTCAGATTGGCGTCCAGCATGGGGCAGTCCTTGAATGTCAGGGTGGCGCGCCGCCTGCGAGCCGATCCCGGCGAGGCTTGCGCGATGGCGTCCGGCCCCCCGAGATATGGAGGCGCCGGGTGGGTCCGACCCGAAGGCCGGACCCGATAGGCGTGGTTCTTAGATCTTGCCGACGAGGTCGAGCGACGGCGCCAGGGTGGCTTCGCCTTCTTCCCACTTGGCCGGGCAGACTTCGCCCGGATGCGAACGCACATACTGGGCGGCCTTGACCTTGCGCAGCAGCTCGGCGGCGTTGCGGCCGATGCCTTCCGACGTGGTTTCGGTGAACTGGATCACGCCGTCCGGGTCGACCAGGAAGGTCGAACGATCAGCCAGGCCCACGCCCGGACGCATGGCGTCGAAGTTGTTGGTCACCTGGCCCGACGGGTCGCCCAGCATGGTGTAGTTGATCTTGCCAATGGCCGGCGACGAGTCGTGCCAGGCCTTGTGCGAGAAGTGGGTGTCGGTCGACACCGAATAGATCTCGACGCCCAGCTTCTGGAACGCGTCATAGTGATCGGCCAGGTCTTCCAGCTCGGTCGGGCACACGAAGGTGAAGTCGGCCGGATAGAAGAAGAAAATCGCCCACTTGCCCGCCACATCGGCGTCCGTGACCGTCAGGAACTTGCCGTTCTTGTAGGCCTCGGCCGTGAAGGGTTTGATGGTCGTGTTGATCAGGGCCATGCGGAAAATCCAATGCAGCGTGGTTGGGAGGCCCTCTCCCTACCGCACCGCAACAAATAAGCCCAATCACTTATTTGCAGATGCACAATAGATTTTGGTTATAGTTTCAATACAGCAGGAACGGCCGCCGCGTCTCTTCCCACGCCGCCTCGTCCGGCATCGTCGCCGCGTCCAGATCGGCCGGCGTCGCGCCCGCGTCGTCCACCCATTGCCGCAACCCCGGCCCTCCGTTGATCACGTCGATGGGTAGTTTGCCGAACGCATACTCATACGGAAAATCGCGCCACAGGTCGTAGTCGGGATACAACCGCCGGATCGCCTTGAACCCCAGCGCCTGCACCCGCCACGGCTTGAACGCCGCATGGTCATAGCCCGGCTGGTCCACATGGATCTGCACCCCGCTGCACAGCTGTCCGACATGCTTATGGAAGGTCGGTTCGAACCACATGTCGCGCAGGATGCAGCCCTCCAGCCACTCCGGCGCCAGCGCACGCATCTCGGCGATCACCGCCCGCGCATCGATGTCCGGCGCCCCGAACAGCTCCAGCGGCCGGGTCGTGCCGCGCCCTTCCGACAGAGTCGCCCCCTCCAGCATCACCGTCCCGGCGTATGCCCGCGCCATCGACAGGTTCGGCGCATTCGGGCTGGGGTTGATCCAGGCCCGTTCGCCCAGCGGCCAGCCGTAACCCGGCGCCTGTTCCGGCGCCCAGCCCTGCATCTCCACGACCTTGTATTCGACGTCCAGGCCATAGTGGGCGATGAACCAGTGGCCCAGTTCGCCCAGCGTCATCCCGTGCCGCATCGGCATCGGCCCTGCCCCGACGAAGCTCTCCCAGCCGGCCAGCAGCGTCTGCCCCTCGACCGGCCGCCCCGCCGGATTGGGCCGATCCAGCACCCACACCGCCTTGCCGTGTTTCGCCGCCGCCTCCAGCACATAGAGCAGCGTCGTCACATAGGTGTAGATGCGACACCCCAAGTCCTGCAGGTCGATCAGGATGACGTCGAACGTCTCCATCGACGCCTCCGTCGGCCGCCGCACCTCGCCGTACAGGCTGAACACCGGGAACCCATGCACCGGATCGGAATAATCCGGGCTCTCCATCATATTGTCCTGCAAATCCCCCTTCATCCCGTGCTGCGGGCCAAAGGCGGCGGTCAGCGTGATCTCGGGACAGGCGGCCAACGCATCCACCGCATGGGTCAGGTCCTTGGTCACCGACGCCGGATGCGCCAGCAACGCCACGCGCCGCCCCTTCAACTGCGCCCTCAGGGCGTCATCGGACAAAAGGCGGTCGAGGCCGAAGTTCATATCAGGTCCAGCGCGAACGAGTCGGGATGATGAAAGTCCGGCTTATCCGAAGGATGCGCCAGCGCCCAATAGGCGATCGTCCCGTCGAACCCCTCGATCACCGCCGACAACCCCACGGACTCGCCTGCATCCTCGGGCAGGGTCACGTCGGCCGTCAGCACGAACCGCCCCGGCGCCGTCCGCGTGACGATGAAGGGCGCCGGCATCTCCAGCGCCCGCATCCCCTCGCGATAGCCATCGAACCGATAGGCCGCCCACGCCCCCGACGGCGACAGGTTGATCTCCACATAGCCGCCCGTCGTCCTCACGAACGCCTCGAAACAGGTCGCCTGCCACAGGCCGTCCGTCCGCACTCGCTCTGCCGCCTGCGGCCAACGCACCATCTCGACCGGCCCGGCCAGCACATATTCCAGGCTCAGCACCCGCCCCGCCCGCCGCGCCTCGACCTCCAGCGTCAGCCCGCCATGCGGCGAAGTCGGGTGCGGGATCAGGGGCAGACGCATCCGATCTTCGTATCGCACGCCAAGGACGCGTCAAAGCCTGCAGTCGATAACGAGGTCGCCGGGGATTGCTATGTCCTGTGGCGTCGCAGCCAGAACTCCGCCGCGATCAGATTGGGAACCCAGCACAAGAAAGAAATGGCGCGATACCAGGGCACAAACGGCAGATCCATAATCATGACCAACGGCAGGTAGAGCCGTAAGGTCACGGCGGCCAAGGTCAAAGCCCAGGACCGGATCATCCATCGCCGATGGTCGACCAGACGCCCCTGCACCGCCGCGCGCCACCCTAGAACAGTCACGCCGATCCACAGCAGCCCTAGACTGCTGAAACCGACCGTGGCGATCGGCCCGGCGAACGACCCGGACGCCAGAACCAGGGCAGCAGCGCCTCCGACCAGACATCCGACGACATACACCCGTCCGGTCCAGCGATGCGGCGGGCGAGCGCCGCGACGAAAGCGGGGCAGGAACTGCACCGACCCCACCGCCAGCGCCGTCATGGCTCCGGCGACATGGATCACCAGCCACGGAATCCCCATCGGATTGCCCAGCGCCTCGGCCGGTGTTCTGGGCGGGTCCAGCAGATATCTCGCTGAATAGGCGGCGACGCCCAGGCAAAGCAGGGTCAGCACCAGCCAGCCGACACGGACCGGCCATGCTCCCGGTCGTCCCGGCGGCGTTGCGTTGGATACGGACATGAGCAGACTCCCCATCGGCTGTTTCGCCGAACGTCATTGCCGCGCCGCTGATGGATCGCTAGGCGGTGCTTCGCGAACGGCGTCAGGACTGCGTGAACGGGACGGCATGGATGGCAGGGCCTCAGCGTTGCTGAAATCGACGATGTTGCGACGCTGGGCGATCGACCTCGTGATCCTGGCCGTGATCGGTTTGCTGATGGGGTTCATTGGCCCCTTCACCTCCGAACATGTGCCCATCGTCGGGCGTTACATCTACTGGCTGATCTGCATGATCGGCGGCGGGCTGATCGGCATCGCAGCGGATGAAGCCCTCGGCCGTGGTGTTCCGAACCTGTGGATACGGACCGTGCTCGTCTCGGTGCTGATGACCCCGTTCGTGACCTTTCACGTCTTATGGACCGAGCGGCTCATGTTCGACGGCGACGGGGGCTGGTATGAATTTCAAAGGCTGTTCTTGCAGGTCTTTCCCATACTGCTGGCCGTCATGGCGGTTAGGGCTCTGGTCTGGCGGCGACCTCCCGCGCGGATCGAGACCCGGACCGTCATCGCCCCGCCCCTACCCGAGGCCGAGGCCGCGTTCCGGCGTCGGCTGTCCGCGAAACGGCGTGGCGCACGTCTCATCGCGGTCGAGGCGCACGACCATTATCTGAAGGTCCACACCGATGCGGGCGCCGAACTGATCACCCTGCGGTTTGGCGACGCCCTGTCGGAACTGGCGCTGGCCCACGGCTGGCGCGTCCATCGGTCATGGTGGGTGGCGGCCGATGCGGTCCAGAGCATTCGCTGGCGGCGCGGCATGGGTGAATTGCACCTGCTCGGCGACCTGAAGGCGCCCGTTAGCCGGACCTACGCCGCGATTTTGAAAGAAGCCGGCTGGTCCTGACCGCCCCAACCGTCGCATTTCCGTGCGACATATCCTGACGGAACAACACCCTGAGGCGAAGCAGCGACGCCTAACCTGCCGCCCCTCGAAACCACTGTATAATGGCCGTCGCCATGCCCGAACGCGCCTTCTCTAAATTGCACTTCTTTGCACTTTGCACGCGTTTTCCGGGTGCAGTGCAATTTCACCCCCGCCCGACTTCAGACGAATTAGACACTTTAGACGGTGTTTTTCGCTCGTACCGTCTGAACCTCCCTGCCCCCTCGTCGCGCCACCAAAGGGAAGACGCCCGTCGGCATCTTTGCTAACGGAGCTTCGCCATGACCGAACACGCTTACAAATCCGACTTCCTCCGCACCATGCAGGCGCGCGGCTATATCCATCAGATCACCCATCCGGCTGAGCTGGATGCGGCGGCGACCGCCGGCGTGGTGACGGGCTATATCGGCTTCGACGCCACGGCGCCGTCGCTGCATGTCGGCCACCTGATCCAGATCATGCTGCTGCGCCGCCTTCAGCAGGCGGGGCACAAGCCCATCGTCCTGATGGGCGGCGGCACGACCAAGGTGGGCGACCCCTCCTTCAAGGATACCCAGCGCCCCCTGCTGACCGAAGAGCGGATCGCCGAGAACATCGCCGGCATCAAGGGCGTGTTCGAAAAGTTCCTGACCTTCGGCGACGGCCCGTCCGACGCCATCATGGTCGACAACGACGAATGGCTGTCCAAGCTGGGCTATCTGGAGTTCCTGCGCGATTACGGCACCCACTTCACCGTCAACCGGATGCTCAGCTTCGATTCCGTCAAGCTGCGTCTGGAACGCGAGCAGCCGCTGACCTTCCTCGAATTCAACTACATGCTGATGCAGGCCACCGACTTCCTGGAGCTGAACCGCCGCTACGGCTGCACGCTTCAGATGGGCGGATCGGACCAGTGGGGCAACATCATCAACGGCGTCGAACTGACCCGCAAGGTGGACCAGAAGGCCGCCTTCGGACTGACCACGCCGCTGCTGTCCACCGCCTCCGGCCAGAAGATGGGCAAGACCGTGGGCGGCGCCGTCTGGCTGAACGCCGACGCCCTGTCGCCCTATGACTACTGGCAGTACTGGCGCAACACCGAAGACGGCGACGTGGGCCGCTTCATGCGCCTGTTCACCGACCTGTCCGACGCCGAGATCGCCGGTTTCGAGGCGCTGGAAGGCGCGGCCATCAACGACGCCAAGAAGGCCCTGGCCGACGCCGCCACCACCATGCTGCACGGCGCCGAGGCCGCCGCCACGGCCCGCGCCGCCGCCGAGACCGCCTTCGAAAAGGGTCAGATCTCCGCCGACCTGCCGACCATCGAACTGCCCTCGGCCGAGGTTTACGGCGCCATGATCGCCGCCGTCGTGACCAAGGCCGGCCTGACAGCCTCCAACGGTGAGGCCCGTCGCCTGGCTCAGGGCGGCGGCCTGCGCCTGAACGACGCCTCGGTTTCCGATGGCGCCCAACTGCTGACCGAGGCCGACCTCAAGGACGGCGTGATCAAGCTGGCGGCCGGCAAGAAGAAGATCGTTCTGGTGAGGCCCATCTGATGTCCGCGACCGAAGGCCAGCCCGCCCCCGCCCTCGACCTGCCCACGGACGGCGGCGGCCGCATCACCCTCGCCGCCCTCAAGAGCAAGCCCGCCGTCGTCTATTTCTATCCCAAGGACGACACGACCGGCTGCACGCGCGAGGCCCAGGACTTCACCGCCCTGGCGCCCGACTTCGCCGCCCTGAGCGTGCCAGTCATTGGCGTATCCAAGGATACGGTGAAGAAGCACGACAAGTTCAAGGCCAAATACGACCTCGCCGTCGTCCTGGCCTCGGACGAGGGCGGCGCCGCCTGCGAGGCCTGGGGCGTCTGGGTTCAGAAAAAGCTGTACGGCCGCGAATATATGGGCATCGAACGCGCCACCTTCCTGATCGACGCCGAGGGCCGCATCGCCCGCGCCTGGCGCAATGTGAAGGTCGCGGACCACGCCGCCGCCGTCTTGGAGGCGGTGAAGGTTTTGTGATCGACGACCACGGTTCGGAAGCCGTGCTTGACCTTGAGGCCTCGCCCACGGCCTAGTGACCTTCAGGGCTACTAGGGGCTTGGCCGGCCTTGGCTGGCAGATGCGGAGCGCACCATGTTCACCAAGAGCAAATCCTACGACACCGGATCACAGGGGCTGGGCATCCCGCCTGCGCCTGAACCGACGCCGTCGCCGACCCCCAACCTGCCGGCGGCGACGCCCGCCGCCCGCGCGCCTGAACCGGCCCGCCCGGCGACCCGGTCCAGCAACCTGTCCACCCTGGCGGCCGGGGTGAAATACGAAGGCAATATCTCCGGCGCCGGCGAGCTTCAGGTCGAAGGCAATCTGAAGGGTGACGTCCGCGTGGCCCGCGTCGTCATCGGGGAAGGCGGCGCGGTCGAAGGCACCGTTCACGCCGACGTGCTGGACGTGCGCGGTCGCATCACGGGCGCCATCGTCGCCAAACAGGTCAAGCTGTACGCCACCGCCCGCGTCGAGGGCGACATCACCCAGGAGCAGCTGTCCATCGACCAGGGCGCCTGGTTCCAGGGCCGCTGCAACCAGGCCAAGCGCGACACCCCCGGCGCCGCCATGCTGGAAGCCCCCGAGAAGCCCGCCAAGACAGACAAGCCGGAAGCCAAGACACCGGCCTGACCAAGACACACAACGGGCTCAAGCAGGCCGAAGGCCGGTAGTCTGGGCAAAGCGGCTCAAGTAGGCCAAGGGCCGATAGCCAACAAAAAAAGGGGGCGGCCTTCAGGCCGCCCCTTTCGCTTATTCGACGTTCGACCCGCGCGTTTCGCCGACACGCTGGGCCAGCGCCGCGCCCATGAAGGCGTCCAGATCGCCGTCCAGAACCCTCTGGGTGTCCGACGTCTCGACCTCGGTCCGCAGGTCCTTCACCATCTGATATGGTTGCAGGACATAGGACCGGATCTGGTGACCCCAGCCGATGTCGGTCTTGGCGTCGGCCAGGGCCTGGGCCACGGCCTCGCGCTTCTGCAGTTCCAGCTCGTACAGGCGCGCCCGCAGCATCTTCCACGCCTGTTCGCGGTTCTGGTGCTGCGACCGGCCGGCCTGGCAGGCGACGACGGTGTTGGTCGGGACGTGGGTCAGGCGCACGGCCGAGTCGGTTTTGTTGATGTGCTGACCGCCCGCGCCCGAGGCCCGGTAGGTGTCGGTGCGCACGTCCGACGGATTGATGTCGATCTCGATGGCGTCGTCGACGACCGGCGACACCCCGATGGAGGCGAAGCTGGTGTGGCGCTTGGCCGCCGCGTCATAGGGGCTGATCCTCACCAGCCGGTGCACGCCCGATTCCGACTTCAACCAGCCATAGGCGTTGGGGCCGGAGATCAGGATGGTGGCCGACTTCACCCCCGCCTGCTCGCCCTCTTCGTGCGCCTCGATCGTGACTTCGTAGCCGTGCGCCTTGGCCCAGCGGGAATACATCCGCAGCAGCATGCCGGCCCAGTCGTTCGACTCGGTGCCGCCGGCGCCGGAGTTCACTTCCAGATAGGCGTCGTTGCCGTCGGCCTCGCCGGACAGCAGGGCTTCCAGCTCGGCGCGCGCGGCCCGGTCCTTGATGCCCCGCAGAGACGCGCGTGCGTCTTCCAGCGCGCCCTCGTCGCCTTCCTCGTCCGCCATCTCGGCCAGCATCACCCCGTCTTCGAGGTCCTGCTCCATCGCCTTGACGGTGTTGATCTTGGCTTCCAGCTGCGAGCGTTCGCGGCTGACGGCCTGGGCCTGTTCGGGCTTGTCCCACAGCGTCGGGTCCTCGACCCGCGCATTCAGCTCATCGAGCTTTCTTAGAGCGACATCCCAGTCAAAGACGCCTCCTGAGCAGAGCGACGCTCTGCTCGATGTCGGCCTTCATGGCCTCGACATCCGGTCTCATCGCATTCTCCAGCGACACAACGCCCTCAAGTCGCGAGGCCCGCAGGCCGCGCGATAGGGCAGGATTAATGGAAAACGGCGCGCCACGAGGACGCGCCGTTCGAAAGGTCTACCTAGAGCCTCAGTACAATCCGCTCAAGTCCTCGGCCGGCGCCTTCTTGGGCGGCGGCGGTGCGGTGGGCGCCGGTGCAGTAGCCGGAGCGCCGGTCGCGGCCTCCTGCTCGCGGCGGATGACCTCGTAGTAGTTCTGCGGTCCAGTGGGCTGAACCGGCCCGGTCGGCGCAGGCGGCGGGGCCTGACGCTCGGTGCCGGGACGGAAGGCTTCCTCGATGCCGTTCACGGTGCGGAAGATGGCGTTCTTGGGCCGCACGAACGGGCGAGCGGGCCGTTGCTTCAGCGCCGTCTGCATGAACTCCGTAAAGACCGGCACGGCGGCCGAGGCCCCCGCTTCGCCGGAACCCAGCGAACGGTTGTCGTCGAAGCCGATGAAGACGCCGACCACGATGTCGGTGGTGAAGCCCACGAACCAGGCCGAGCGATACTCGTTGGTCGTGCCCGTCTTGCCGGCGACCCATGGGCCCAGCCCGCGTGCGCTGGCGGCGGTGCCGCGCTGAACGACGCCTTCCAGCATCGAGCTCATCTGATAGGCGGTGATCGGGTCGATGACCTGGGTTCCGCGCTGTTGCAGTCGAGGCGATTCCTGGCCCGAGAAGCCGCGTCCGCATTCGCGGCAGCTGCGGCTGTCGGCCCGGAAGATGGTCTCGCCGTCGCGGTCCTGGACATAGTCGATCAGATAGGGCGTGACCCGCCGCCCGCCGTTGGCGAAGGCGGAATAGGCGGCCGTGATCTCCAGCGGCGTCACCTCGCCCGCGCCCAGCGACACCGACAGGTTGGGCGTCAGGCCGGGAATGCCCATCTTGGCCGACTGATCCACGATCTTCTTCATGCCGACCGACTGGGCCAGCCGCACCGTCATGACGTTCCGCGACAGTTCCAGCCCGCGCCGCAGCGTCTGCGGGCCGTAGTATTGGCGGCTGTAGTTCTCGGGCGTCCAGCGCTGGCCGTTGGCCCCGCCGGCGAAGCTGATCGGCGCATCCAGCACGATGGAGGCCGGGGTGAAGTCCCCCTCCAGCGCCGTCGCATAGACGAAGGGCTTGAACGCGGAACCCGGCTGACGCCGCGCCTGGGTGGCGCGGTTGAAACTGGACAGCGCATAGGAATAGCCGCCGACCATGGCCAGCACGCGTCCTGACTGCGGCTCGATGGCCACCAGGGCGCCGTTGACGCGCGGCACCTGTTTCAGGGCGTACTGGCCGCCCTTGGGCTCCACGAAGATCAGTTCGCCGCGCTTCAGTTGACGGTTGGCGTTGGCCCAGGCCGCATCGGCAGCCAGCAGCGTACCGGTCTTGTCGTCGCGGGCCGTGCGGATACGGACGTTGTTGCCGCTAACGCTTTCGATGGCGGCCGATTGCCAGCTGCGCCGTTCGGGCGGCACCTGTCCCTTCAGGGCGACCGCCTGCCAGCCATCGGCGAAGTCGGTCGTGCCCCAGCCGCCGCGCCAGCCGTGACGCCGGTCATAGTTCTCCAGCCCCTGCATCAGCGCCTGACGGGCCGCCGTCTGCAACGTCGGTTCCAGCGTCGTTCGCATATAGAAGCCGCCGGCGCGAAGCTGCTCGCCGAACTGGGGATTGGCGGCCGCCTGACGACGCGCCTCCTCCACGAAGAAGTCCGCGTCCTTGTAGTCCGAACGCTGGGGCGCATCGCGCGTGACCAGGGGCTTGGCGCGCGCCTCGACCAGCTGTTCCGGCGTCAGCCAGCCGCTCTGTTCCATCTCGCCCAGCACCCAGTCGCGCCGGCCCTTGGCCGCGCCGGGGTGGCGTTTGGGGTGATAGTTGTTCGGCCCCTTGGGCAGGGACGCCAGGAAGGCCGCCTCGTCCGGCGTCAGCTGACCCAGCGACTTGCCGAAATAGTTGTAGGCCGCCGAGGCGATGCCGAACGACCGATAGCCCAGGAAGATCTCGTTCAGATACAGTTCGAGGATCTGCTCCTTGGACAGGGTCGCCTCCAGGCGATTGGCCAGGATGGCTTCCTTCAGCTTGCGGTTCAGGCTGGATTCGTTGGTCAGCAGGACGTTCTTGGCCACCTGCTGGGTGATGGTCGAACCGCCTTCCAGCCGGCGACCCTGCGCCAGGTTGAAGACGTTCTTGATCGAGGCCCGGCCGATGCCGCCCACGTCGATGCCGCCGTGCTGGAAGAAGTTGCGATCCTCGGCGGCCAGGAAGGCCTGCACGACCGTCGTAGGGATCTGGTCATAGGAGACATAGATTCGGCGTTCGTCCGAGAACTCGCCGATCAGTGTGCCGTCACCGGCATAGACGCGCGTGGCGGTCGGCGGGCGATAATCCGCCAGCTCCGACGCATCGGGCAGGTCGTGGAACAGCCACGCCGCATAGACGGCGACCACAAGCCCCGCCAGGGCGATGCCGCCCAGCAGAACCATGCCCGCCCACACGAACCAGCGTTCGGCAATCTTCACTGCGTACTCCGACGACGCGCCCCAAAAGGTGCTTTAGCCCGCGTCGCCCGTCGATTGCTAGAGCAGGTGTGCAACGTCCCCTTCCCGTCCTTCGTTAAGTCCCCATCTCAAGCCTTCCCAACCAAGGAGCCATCATGGAAGTTCTGTATCGCGCCCAGTCCACTGCCTCCGGCGGAGGCCGCGAAGACGGCCGCTCGGCCACCGACGACGGCAAGATCGACGTCAAGCTGTCAACGCCCAAGGAAATGGGCGGCAAGGGCGGCGACGGCACCAATCCCGAGCAGCTCTTCGCCACCGGATACGCCGCCTGCTACCTCGGCGCGCTGCGTTTGGTCAGCGGCAAGGCCGGCACGCCCGTCGGTCCCGACACCAAGGTCACGGCCGGCGTCGGCTTCGGCAAGAACACCAAGGGCGAGGGCTTCAACCTCGACGTGGACCTGACCGTCACCGGCCACGGCCTGGACCAGGCCGTCATCGACGACCTGATCGAGAAGGCGCACCAGGTCTGTCCTTACTCCAACGCCACGCGCGGCAACGTGGATGTGCGCCTCAGCGCGAAATAACCGACACGAAGGGCCGCGCGCGTGTTGAGCCGCGCGCGCGGCGCCTCTAGATGAAGTCCATGACCTCCCCGCTCGACGCCTCCCCCGATCCCCTGCTGACGCTCGAACCGCACCGCCGCGTGACCCTGCGCGAGGCGTTCGGCGTGGACAGCGACATGACCGTGCCGTGCTTCGCCGAGCGCGACAGCCATGTCCCCGAGATCGACGAGGCCTATCGCTTCGATCCGCAGACGACGATCGCCATCGCCGCCGGCTTCGCCTTCGACCGTCGCGTCATGGTCCAGGGCTATCACGGCACCGGCAAGTCGACCCATATCGAACAGGTCGCCGCCCGCCTGAACTGGCCCCTGGTGCGCGTGAACCTGGACAGCCACGTCAGCCGCATCGACCTGATCGGCAAGGACGCCATCGTCCTGAAGGACGGCAAGCAGATCACCGAGTTCCGCGAGGGCATCCTGCCCTGGTCGCTGCAACGCCCCATCGCCCTGGTGTTCGACGAATACGACGCCGGCCGTCCCGACGTCATGTTCGTCATCCAGCGCGTGCTGGAGGCCCAGGGCCGCCTGACCCTGCTGGACCAGAACCGCGTCATCCGCCCAAACAAGCATTTCCGCCTGTTCGCCACGACCAACACCATCGGCCTGGGCGACACCACGGGCCTGTATCACGGCGCGCAACAGATCAATCAGGCCCAGCTGGACCGCTGGAACATCGTCACGACGCTGAACTACCTCGACCACGACGTCGAGGCCGAGATCGTCGCCGCCAAGGTTCCCGAGTGGAAGGACGCCGAGGGTCGCCGCCGCATCGCCGCCATGGTCCGCGTCGCCGACATGACCCGCAACGCCTTCATGAACGGCGACATCTCCACCGTCATGTCGCCCCGGACGGTCATCACCTGGGCCCAGAACGCCATCATCTTCGGCGGCGACCTGGCGCTCAGCTTCCGTCTGACCTTCCTGAACAAGTGCGACGAACTGGAACGCCCCAGCATCGCCGAGTTCTACCAGCGCGCCTTCGGCGAGGACCTGCCCGAGGCGGCGACGCGGGTGAAGGTAGGGTAACCCTCAGCGCCGCGCCTCTTCGCCACCGCCGATGAAGGCCCCGGCGATCCAGCTGACGACGCCGGTGACGATGGCCGCGCCGATGCCGGCCCACAGGCCGTCGACCCGGAAGCCGTCCAAGAAGACGGACGTCAGCCCGATCATGGCGGCGTTCACCACCAGCAGAAACAGGCCCAGGGTCACGACGGTGATCGGGAAGGTCAGCACCACCAGGATCGGCCGCACGAAGGCGTTGACCAGACCCAGGATGATGGCCGCCGCGATCAGCGACCCCGTGCTGGTGAAGTCCACGCCCGGCACGACCTGGGCGGACAGCCACAGGCCCGCCATGGTGACCAGCGCCTGGATGATGAAACGGATCATGACGTCCCTCGTTGTGTTCAAGCGTGACCATAATGCATGACGCAGGCGAAGGCTCCCCCTTCGCGCCCGCTGCTGCTATCCAAAGATGACCCCGTACGGAGACCGCCTATGAGCCTGCACGGCGCCTATGACCCGAACAACATCTTCGCCAAGATCCTGCGCGGCGAAATCCCCTCGGTGAAGGTGTGGGAGGACGAGCACGTCCTGGCCTTCATGGACGTGTTTCCGCAGTCGGAAGGCCACGTTCTGATCATCGCCAAACAGTCCCAGGCCCGTAATCTGCTGGAGGTCGAGCAGGAGGTTCTGGCCCATATGACCGCCGCCCTGCAACGCACGGCCAAGGCGGTGGAGAAGGCGTTGCAGCCCGAGGGTCTGGCGATCATGCAGTTCAACGGCGACGCGGGCGGGCAGACAGTGTTCCACCTGCATTTCCACATCGTGCCGCGCTGGACCGACCGGGAGATGAAGGGTCACGGCCATGCACCGATGGCTGACACGGCGACCTTGCAGGCTCTGGCCGACCGGATCGCGGCGGCGCTGGATTAGGTCACGCGGCGCTTTTCCAGCTTTCGCGCAAGGGTGCGCCGGTGCATGCCCAGGCGACGCGCGGCCTCGGAAATGTTGAAGTCGGTCTCCACCAGCGTCTCGTGTATCCGCTCCCATTCCAGGGTCTTGATCGAGGTCGGGCGCGTGCCCAGCGGCGTCTCGGCGTCGCCGTCCGCCCGCCCGAACGCGGTCTCGATGTCGTCGGAACTAGCGGGCTTGGCCAGATAGTGGCGGGCGCCCAGTTTGATAGCCTCGACAGCCGTGGCGATGCTGGCGAAGCCGGTCAGGACGACGATGTTCATCTCGGGATCGAAAGCGTGCAGGGCCTCCACGCAGGTCAGGCCGGAATGGCCGCCCAGCTTCAGATCCACGACCGCATAGCCGGGGCGATGCGTCTTCAGCACCTCGGTCATCTGGTCGGGACTGGCGGCGCTGACGACAGCATAGCCGCGCCGTTCGAACGAGCGTCGCAGGGTGGTCGAGAAGGATTCGTCGTCCTCGACGATCAGCAGCAGTCTGGCGTCATCGGTCATGGAAGGATTTCGTCCTTGGGCGCCAACGCCGACAGCGGCAACGTCAGCCTCACCTCTGCGCCGCCGGCCGGGGGATTGGAAGCCTCGACCCGCCCCCCCAGGGACCGGATCACGTTCATCAGCAGGAACAGCCCCAGGCCGGCGCCCGCGCGTGGCTTGGTCGAGTTGTAGGGCTTGCCCCAGGCCTGAAGGATGACGGCCGGGAACCCCGGTCCGTCGTCTCTCACGGCGATACCGAGCGCGTCGCCCGTGCGCGTCGTGGTGACGGCGATGCGCCTGGCCCCCGCCTCCACCGCATTGTCGAACAGCACGCCCAGCACCTGACGCAGGGCCGGGTCGGCGATGATCGACGGGTTCTGGGCCAGTTCGTCGTGGATCTGCACGGTCACGCCGTCGCCGTTCCAGCTGGCGACCACATCGGCGACGAAGGCCCGCAGGGTGGTGCGCTCCGGCGCCTGTCCCCTCGCCTCGCCGGCCGACATCAGGATGCCGGTGACGATGGCCTTGCAGCGCTCGACCTCGGCCCGCATGACCGTCATGTCCTGAACCAGGTCGGCGTCCTGTGTAAGCGTCGGCATCCGCTTCCAGTCGCTGAGGATCACCGACAGTGACGCCAGCGGCGTGCCCAGTTCATGCGCGGCCCCGGACGCCAACAAGCCCATGCGGACGATGTGATCGTGCTCGGCCGTCTGCTGGCGCATGGCGGCGACGGAGGCGTCGCGCTCGCGCAGGTTCTGGCTGATCCGGGTGACGAACAGAACCAGCAGCACCGCCATCAGGACGAAACAGATCAAGCTGCCCTGAAGATACAGGCTGAGCAGCGAATCCTCGCGCGCCGGCGGCAGGTTCAGCGGCTGGGAATCCAGGCCCAGCCCGGCGAAACACAGGCTGGTGATGGCGATCAGAACCCAAGCATAGACCGGCGCCAGCAGCACGGCCCCCAGCACGACCTGTAGCAGATACAGCGCCACGAACGGATTGGCCGCGCCCCCGGTCAGGAACAGCAGCCACGTCAGGGCCGCCACATCCGCCAGCAGGGCGATCATCAGGGCCTGATCCTCGACCTCCTCGCGACGTGCGGTCAGGGGCGCGCTGATCAGATTGACCAGCACCAGTCCCACAGGCGCGGCCAGCAGCCACAGCACCGGCAGCGGGATCCGCATCACATATTGGACCAGCAGGATCGTCGCCACCTGTCCGGCGACCGCCAGCCAGCGCAGCTGGATCAACAGCAGCATGTTGCGCCGGTTGGCCCCGCCGTGCGAGGCGACCCCGCCGCTGAGCCCACCCAGCCCCAGCAGCCTTTGAAGGCCCGAGGTCATGGCCGCTTGCGCCGGCCGTCACGCAGGAAGAGCCACAGGCCAACCAGCGTCAGCAAGGCCATGCCGAACCAGGTCAGGGCATAGACCAGATGGCTGTTGGCGAACCGGATCACCGTCAATCCGCCCAGCGGCCAGCCGCCCGGATTGAGCGTCGCGTCCGCATCGATGAAATAGGGCGCCACGTTCGTCAGGCCGCGCCGCGCCGCGATCGCCGCCACGTCGCGTGACCTCCAGCGGTCCCCGGCGGCGTCGTTTGCCCGCAGGAAGCCGCCCTTCGGCTCGGTGATCCTGAGCAGGCCGACGACGGACTGCGGCCCCTTCGCCTGCCCGTCCGCACGGTCGGCCGGATCGCGTCGGCCGGCGGGCACGAAGCCCCGGTTGATCAGTACGGTGAAGCCGCGTGCATCGACCAGCGGCGTCATGACCCAGAAGCCGCCGCCCGCGTCGGTCACGGCCTGAACCAGGGTTTCCTTGTCGTGCAGGAAGGCGCCGTGGACGACGACGCGACGATACTGGTCGTCCTGTCGCGTGACGGTCGGCCATTGCCTCGGCCCCGGCGCGGGTTCAGCCGGCGCATGGACGCGGGCGTCGACCTGGGCGATCAGGTCGGTCTTCCAGGCCAGGCGCTGAACCTGCCAACCGCCCAGCGCCAGAAAACCGACGAAAAGCGCCAGCCCCACGACCGATACGACGAGGCGTATCGGTCGCGAGCGCTTGGCCTTGTCTGGGGCCGGGACTGAGGACGGGTCCGTGATCTCGACCTCAGCCGCCCATGTTCGTCATGTCGTGCATCGTGGGCATCATGTTGGTGTCCAGATGGTACATGACCCACAGCGAACCCGACAGGGCGATGACGACGACGATGATGGTGAAGATCAGCGCCAGCATGATCCAGCCGCCCTCGGACTTGGAGTTCATGTGAAGGAAGTAGATCATGTGGACCACGATCTGCACCACGGCGAAGCCCATGACGATCAGGGCCGTCGCCTGGGTCGGCAGGACGCCGGTCATGACCAGGGCGAACGGGATCGCCGTCAGGATCACCGACAGCACGAACCCGATCATATAGCTCTTGAACGAGCCGTGATTGTGCGCCTCGTGGCCCAGGTGATCGGCCTCGTGAGTGTCGGGCGAGTGGTCGTTCTTGTCGGCGCTCATCGCAGCATGCTCAGCAGATAGACGAAGGTGAAGACGCCGATCCAGATGACGTCCAGGAAGTGCCAGAACATCGACAGGCACATCAGGCGGCGTTTGTTGGCGGGGATCAGGCCCTTCATGCTGACCTGAACCATCAGCGTCACCAACCAGATGATGCCGAAGGTGACGTGCAGGCCGTGGGTGCCCACGAGGGTGAAGAAGGCCGACAGGAAGGCGCTGCGTTGCGGCGTCGCGCCCTCATGGATCAGGTGCGCGAACTCGTAGAGTTCGATCCCCAGGAAGGCCAGTCCGAACAGGCCGGTGACCGCCAGCCAGATCAGGGTCTGACGCTGGTTGTTCTTGTCCATCGCCAGCATGGCGAAGCCGTAGGTGATCGACGAGAACAGCAGCATGGCGGTGTTGATCGCCACCAGCTCCAGGTCGAACAGCTCCCTGGGTCCGGGCCCGGCGGCGTAGTTGCCGCCCAGCACGCCGAACACGGCGAACAGCATCGCGAAGATGAGGCAGTCGCTCATCAGATAGAGCCAGAAGCCCAGCATGGTGCTGGAGCCTTCCTCGTGATGCGGCTCCTCTTCCAGGTGGAAGACGGTCGGGTCGATCTCGGTCGCAGTCGCGGTCGCGCTCATGGATCAGGCCTCCGTTCCGGCCAGGGCGCGCGTGCGCGCCTCTTCGGTCGCACGCACCTCATCCGCGGGGATGTAGTAGTCGCGCTTGTAGTTGAAGGTGTGCCCGATCGAGACGGCCAGCACCCCGATGAAGCTGATCGCCGCCAGCCACCAGATGTACCAGATCAGCGCCAGACCCATCACCAGACACAGGCCCGAGATGATGACGCCCGTTCCGGTGTTCGACGGCATGTGGATCGCCTTGTAGCCGCTCAGCGGGCGCTGATAGTTCTTCTTCTTCATGTCCCACCAGGCGTCGGCGTCATGGATGACCGGCGTGGCGGCGAAGTTGTAGGCCGGCGGCGGCGAGGACGTCGCCCACTCCAGCGTGCGGCCGCCCCACGGATCGCCCGTGACGTCGCGCAGCTTGTCTCGATTGATGATCGACACGGCGAACTGGACGAACATGGCCGCGATGCCAAGAGCGATCACACCGGCGCCGATGGCGGCGATCACGAACCAGATCTGCAGCGACGGATCGTCGAACACCCGCATCCGGCGCGTCACGCCCATCAGGCCCAGGACGTATAGCGGCAGGAAGGCCAGCCAGAAGCCGGGCACCCAGCACCAGAAGCTGATCAGGCCCCACTTCTTGTCCAGCTGGAAGCCGAAGGCCTTGGGCCACCAGAAGTTGATGGCCGCGAACAGACCGAACAGCACGCCGCCGATGATGACGTTGTGGAAGTGGGCCACCAGGAACAGCGAGTTGTGCAGCACGAAGTCGGCCGGCGGCACCGCCAGAAGCACGCCCGTCATCCCGCCGATCACGAAGGTCAGCATGAAGGCGATCAGCCACATCATCGGCAGTTCGAAACGGATCCGTCCACGGTACATCGTGAACAGCCAGTTGAAGATCTTGGCCCCGGTCGGGATCGAGATGATCATGGTGGTGATGCCGAAGAAGCTGTTCACCGATGCGCCAGAGCCCATGGTGAAGAAGTGGTGCAGCCACACCAGATACGACAACACGGTGATCACGACCGTGGCGTAGACCATCGACGTATAGCCGAACAGCTTCTTGCCCGAGAAGGTCGAGGCGATCTCAGAGAAGACGCCGAACAGTGGCAGGATCAGGATGTAGACCTCGGGGTGACCCCAGATCCAGATCAGGTTCACATACATCATCGGGTTGCCGCCGAAGTCGTTCGTGAAGAAGTTGGTGCCGACGTAGCGGTCCAGCGTGAGCAGGGCCAGGACGGCGGTCAGGACCGGGAAGGACGCCACGATCAGCACGTTGGTGCACAGCGAGGTCCAGGTGAAGACCGGCATCTTCATCATGCCCATGCCGGGCGCGCGCATCTTCACGATGGTCGCGATCAGGTTGATGCCGGACAGGGTCGTCCCCACCCCCGCGATCTGCAGCGCCCATATGTAATAGTCGACCCCGACGCCGGGGCTGTAGCCGATGCCCGACAGCGGCGGATAGGCCAGCCAGCCGGTGCGTGCGAATTCGCCCACGAACAGCGAGGCCATGACGATGATGGCGCCGGCCGTGGTCATCCAGAAGCTGAAGTTGTTCAGGAAGGGGAAGGACACGTCGCGTGCGCCGATCTGCAGCGGCACGACATAGTTCATGATGCCCGTCACCATCGGCATGGCCACGAAGAAGATCATGATCACGCCGTGGGCGGTGAAGATCTGGTCATAGTGGTGGGCGTTCAGATAGCCCTCGGACCCGCCGAAGGCCATGGCCTGCTGGATGCGCATCATGATGGCGTCGGCGAAGCCGCGCACGAACATGATCAGCCCCAGGATCATATACATGATCCCGATCTTCTTGTGGTCCACCGTGGTGAACCACTCTTTCCAGAGATAGCCCCACAGCTTGAAATAGGTCAGGGCGCCGAACAGGGTCAGGCCGCCCAGAACGACCACGGACATGGTCACGACCAGGATCGGCTCTTGCAGAGGCAGGGCCTCCCACGTGAGGCGCCCGAAGATAAGCGGAATGAGTTGGTCAGCGTTCATCGACTATGTTCGCTCAGGCGTTGGGGGCGGAACGGACGTCGGTCGAAACCGGCCCCGTAGCGAAGGGATTGGGCGCAAGGGTCGTCAGCGAGGCCATGGGCGTACGTTTGGGCGACAGTCCCTGCCCCGTCAGACGCTCCAGGCTGGCTGGTCCGACGGCGGTGTCCAGTTCGGCCTGACGCACGCGCTCGGCGGCGGCGGCCTCGGCCTGCAACGGCGTGCAGATGGTCATGACGTAGCTTTCGTTCGACCCGAAATAGGCCTGCGACTTACCGCGCCCGGCGTATTTGTCGTAAACCAGCGGCATGGTGTTGCGTATCGACGCCATGCTCAGGCCGCCCTTGTCGTCGATCTCCATCATCTCCGCCATGCACATCTTGCCCGGCTCGACACACATGTTGAGGATGGCGTCCCACAGCGCGACGTCGACGACGCCGAAGTGCATGACGGGAACCTTCTCGCTGGGCTTTTCCAGCTCCAGATATTCATCGCGACCCAGCGCCTGACCGCCCTGGCGCACGCCCGACACCCATTGATCGAAGCCGGCCTGATCCAGGCCGTGGAAGGCGAAGCGCATGTTGGAGAAGCCGTCGCCGGAATAGTTGGCCGAGAAGCCTTCGTATTCGCCCGGACGGTTGATCACGGCGTGCAGCTTCGTCTCCATGCCCGGCATGGCGTAGATCTGACCGGCCAGAGCAGGAATGTAGAAGCTGTTCATCACCGAGGACGAGGTGATGTGGAAGCGGATCGGACGATCGATCGGCGCGGCCAGTTCGTTGACCGTGGCGATGCCGTACTGCGGGTAGATGAACATCCATTTCCAGTCGAGCGCGACGACGTTGACCTGAAGCGGTTCGACGCCTTCGGCGACGGCCTGCCCCGGCTTGATCCGGTCGATCGGCCGATAGGGATCCAGCAGGTGCGTCCCGGCCCAGGTCAGGGCGCCCAGGCAGATGATGATCATCAGCGGCGCGGCCCAGATGACCAGTTCCAGCGACGTGGAGTGATCCCAGTCGGGCTGATATTCGGCCTCGGCCTCCTTGTTCGACGCGCGGTACTTCCAGGCGAAGAAGACGATCAGCGCCATAACCGGCAGGATGATGATCAACATCAGCAGCGTCGAAATCATCAACAGGTCGCCCTGCTGGGCGGCGACGTCGCCGGCAGGGTTCAGCACGACCAGATTGCAGGCCGACAGCAGGGCCACGACGGGCGCGAGCAGGAGAAGGCGCAGACGGCGCAAGGCGGATCCAATCGAAAAGCGTCGGACAAGGGGGAGGCGTCGCGACGGTTGGCGTTCGAACTGCGCCCGATAGTCAGCTTCGATCTGGAACGACATTGGACAATCTGTCCTATCCTCTTGAGGCCGCTTTCATCGCAAAGGGCGCCCGGTCATAATGCGGCGACCCGCCGTACGCCTGAATACCTGTCTCACACGGAGCGACCAAGCCCATGTCCGCCTCGACGACCCCTTCGTCAGAGTCGCTGGAACGCGACGCCGCCAAGATAAACTCGCACCATGGCAAGGTGGATGCGGGCGAAATCGCCATCGGCGTCATTATCGGCCGAACTTCCGAGTTTTTCGACTTCTTTGTTTACGCCATCGCCTCCGTGGTCGTCTTCCCGCAGCTGATCTTTCCCTATGCGGGCGCGGTGGGCGGCACCCTTCTGTCGTTCGCGATCTTCGCCCTCGCCTTCCTGTTCCGCCCGCTGGGCACGATCCTGTTCATCGCCATCGACCGCAAATTCGGGCGCGGAGCCAAGCTGACGACCGCCCTGCTGCTTCTGGGCACCTCGACCGTATCGGTCGCCTTCATCCCCAGCTATGAAAGCATCGGCATGTGGGCGCCGGTGCTGCTGGCCCTCACCCGCATCGGCCAGGGCGTGGCCCTGGGCGGCACCTGGGACGGCCTGGCCTCGCTGCTGGCGCTGAATGCGCCCGAGGGCAAGCGCGGCTGGTACGCCATGATTCCGCAGCTCGGCGCGCCCATCGGCCTGCTGGTCGCCTCGGCCCTTTTCGCCTTCTTCCTGAACACCCTGTCGGCCCCCGACTTCCTGGACTGGGGCTGGCGCTATCCATTCTTCGTGGCCTTCGCCATCAACGTGGTGGCCCTGTTCGCGCGCCTTCGCATCGTAGTGACGCCCGCCTTCCAGAAGCTGTTCGAGACCCGCGAGCTTCAGCCGACGCCGGTGTCGCAGGCCCTGCGCGCCGAAGGCCCCAAGATCGCGATTGGGGCGTTCGCGCCTCTGGCCAGCTTCGCCATGTTCCACATGGTCACGGTCTTCCCCCTGTCGTGGGTCTTCCTGTTCACCAACGAGACGCCGGTCCGCTTCCTGCTGATCGAGATGGTGGGCGCCGTCTTCGGCCTGTTGGCCATTCTGGCCTCGGGCGTGTTGGCTGACCGCTACGGCCGCCGCACCCTGCTGGCGATCACGGCCGCCGGCATCGCCGCCTTCTCGGGCTTTGCGCCGCAACTGCTGAACGGCGGCCCGGCAGGCGAGCTGACCTTCATGATCTCCGGCTTCATCCTGCTGGGCCTTTCGTTCGGTCAGGCGTCGGGCCCGGTGGCGTCCAGCTTCAGCCTGACCCACCGCTACACCTCCTCGGCCCTGACCTCGGACCTGGCCTGGTTGTTCGGCGCCGGCTTCGCCCCGCTAGCGGCCCTGTGGATCTCCAGCCAGTTCGGCCTGATCGCCGCCGGCGCCTATCTGCTGTCGGGCGCCGTCTGCACCCTCGTGGCCCTATGGCTGAACCGCGAACTGGCCCGCAGTTCCTCCGACAAAGACCGCGCCAAAGCGGTCTGATCTACCGGTTCACCGCGCACAAAAAGACACGGCCCGCAGTCGCCTGCGGGCCGTGTTGCGTTTGGGCCTATGGCGGGATCAGACTTCCGTCAGGTCGCCCTGTGGCGAGACGGTGAAGGTCTTCACCTTCTTCATCTCATAAGGTTTGGCGGCGATGGTCGACACGGCCCACAGCTCGCCGACGACCTGATCGCGGGTGATGTTCAGCAGCACATAGCCCTTGGACGTCTGATCGCAGAACTTGACCTCGGGATTGGCCGCCGACAGCGCGACGCCCAGCGGCAGGCCGCCGACATGGTCGCCCGGCGACG
Organism: Brevundimonas sp.; assembly: GCF_041648115.1. Taxonomy (GTDB): domain Bacteria; phylum Pseudomonadota; class Alphaproteobacteria; order Caulobacterales; family Caulobacteraceae; genus Brevundimonas. The sequence continues at coordinate 47,713 of NZ_JBAZPR010000003.1, read as the reverse complement.
GGCTGGAGATCGAGGACGTGCCGAACTCCACCGCCCGGCGCGCGCCCGCCTTGTCATGCAGTTCGTTGACCCAGAAGGCGTGGCTGTCGCCCGCCAGGACAATGGGCGCCACGCCCGCCGCCGCAAAGGTCTCGTACAGACGCTCGCGCCCGGCCGGATAACCGTCCCAGCTGTCCAGATTGAACGGCAGGCCCAACTTGAACAGCTGGATCGCCGCCTCGATTTGCGGTCGGACATCCTCCGCCAGGCTCGCGAGCATCTGCTGGATCTGCTCCGGCGGCATCATGCGCGAGATGTCCGGTCCCTTGACCTTGGCCATCACCACCTGATTGCCCAGGATCTGCCACGGACGGCCCGCCGCCTTGGATCGGCTCAACGTCTCGCCGATCCACTGACGCTGGCGTTCGCCCAGCAGGTCGCGATCCGGCGCTTGGCGTTGGGCCTCGAACGCCGCGACATCGGGCGCGCCCTCCGCCGTCTTGGGCATGTCGGCGAAGGTCATCTGCTCGCCGCGCGCCAGCAGCCGCGTCTCGACCATCGTCAGGGTCGCCAGGTCGCCGAAGTCGAAGCTGCGATTGATCGCCTCGTTCAGCGCGCCGGCCTTGGGCTCGCGGATCGGCATCCATTCGTAATAGGCGCGCAGGGCGGCCGCCTTGCGCGTCGCGAAGTCGCCCTCGGTCTCGGGCTGGTGGTTCTCCGCGCCCATCATCCAGGCGTCGTTGGCCACCTCGTGATCGTCCCACACGCAGATGAAGGGCGCACGGGCATGGGCGGCCTGAAGGTCGGGATCGGTCTTGTACTGGGCGTGGCGCGTCCGATAGTCGGCCAGGCTGACGATCTCATGCGCCGGTTGCGGAACGCGGTTCAACGCCGCGCCCGAGCTCATGCCATAGTCGGACGGCTCGGCCCCATATTCGTAGATGTAGTCGCCCAGGTGGACGACGGCGTCCAGCCGATCCAGCCTGGACAGGGCGTCATAGGCGTTGAACAGCCCACCGGGATAAAGCTGGCACGACACCACGGCCAGGGCCAGATCGGCCGTCGCGCCCTCAGGCAGGGTCCGCACCCGCCCGACCGGCGAGGTCACGCCATTAGCGACGAACCGATAGAAATACTCAGCCCCCGGCTCCAGCCCCTGGCCGTCCAGATCATGCTTGACGGTGAAGTCCCGCTCGGCCCGCGCACGCAGGCCGGTCGAGCGGCGCACGACTTCGCCGAACCCGGCGTCCCTGGCGACTTCCAACACGACTGCGACCTCCCCGACCGACGAATCGGCCGGGGTGACGCGGGTCCAGAAGACGGCTGAGCGCATGTCGGGATCGCCGCTGGCCACCCCGTGCAGGAAGGCGACCGATCCGGTGTTGGCCCCCTGCGCCACGGCTGGCGACGCCGCCCCCGCGCCGAGGAGACCCAGAAGACTGCGGCGATCCATTTTCATCGTCGGATCCTCAGAGCTTCAGCTTGAACACAAGGCCGTACGACGCGGGCCGCCCGGCGATGAAGGTCGGCATGCCCAGGCCATCGCCCGTATTGCCGGCGTCCTTGACATATTCCTCGTCCAGCACGTTCTCGCCGAAGGCCTCTACACCCCAATTCGCCGAATCCGGCGTGTAGCGGACGCGCAGGTTCAGCAGGCCATAGGCGTCCTGATACTCGTCCTGAACCAGGTCACGGACGATGTTGCGGCTCTGCAGTGCAGGCAGGTCGTTGTCGTCGCTGAAGAAGACCTTGGACTGCCAGGTGTAGGTCGGCTGAACCGCGATCTCGCCGCCGCTGACCGGCAGGCGCCAGGTCGCGCCGATCGAGGCGGCGTTGTCCGGCGACAGGCGGAACTGGTTGCCGTCATAGATGCCGTTCTCGAACCGCGAGTGGTTGTAGGCATAGGTGGCGAACAGGTCGAAGTTCGACGTAACGGCGAAGTTGGCCTGGGTCTCGAACCCGTACGACTTGGCCTCGCCGGCGTTGGTGACGATGAAGGTCGTGCCCTGCTGCACCGTCGTCTGGAAGTTCTCGTAGTTATAGAGGAACACAGCGCCGTCGACGCGCAGGCGGCCGTCCAGAATCGACGACTTGGCCCCGATCTCATAGCTGTCGACCGTCTCGGCCTCGACCGGGGCGAACCGAGGTGTGCCCAGCGGCGCCGACGGGGCCGAAGCGCTGATGACCTCCGGGCGACGACCTCGCGCATAGTTGGCGTAGATGTTGGTGTCGCCCGTCAGGGCGTACCGCGCCGTCAGACGCCAGGTCACGCCGTCGTCTTCGGAGTCGAAATAGGCGAAGTCGCCGTTGTTGGCGGTCGGCTGCGAGATCAGCCCGAACAGCGGGAAGGCGCTGGCCGGAATGGCAAGATAGGCCGGGTTGGCCAGCGCGCCGAGGAAGGTCGGAACCTGCGCCGCAGGAATGGCGCCGGCCTGTAGCGCAAGCAGAGCGCCCAGGGTCGAACGGCTCTGGACCGAGTTGGCGAAGCCCGTGGTCTTGTCGTCACGGGTGTAGCGCACGCCCGCCGACATCTCGAACCGGTCGGTGAAGGCATAGGTGGCGTCGGCGAAGACGTCGTAGGAGGTCAGTTCCGAGCTGTTGGTCGGCGTCTCGATATGCGCCGGCTTCAGGTTCGCGGCGATCGGCGCGGCGAAGGCGCCAGCTCCCAACGGCGTCAAAAGACCGCCCAGTGCAGCCTGCGCGATGGCTGGATAGGCGACCAGCGGCAGCGTCCGGTCGCCGACCGTCGTGGGAGAACCATCCAGCAGCCCCGCCAGCTGGGTCAGGATCAGGCGCTCGTCGAACTGGGTCGGGGTGCGCTGATAGCCTCTCTCGTGGAACCAGCCGGCGCCGACGAAGCCGGTCAGCCGCCCGCCGTTGTCGAAGCCCAGGCGAAGATCCTGGCTCCACTGTTCGCCGTTCGTATCCTCGGCGGCGGTCAACAGCGGCAGGGACACGCCGTCGGCGTCGAAGGTCTCGTAGTTTGTGAACTCGCGATAGGCCGTGGTCGAGTTCAGCGTCCAGGCGGCGTTCAGGTCGATGCGGGCCAGACCCGTCACACCCCAGACTTCGCGATCCAGACCCAGCGACTTGCCGCCGTCAAACGCTGCGCCGCGCGTCAGGGCCGCGCCTTCCCAGGGTTTCTTGCCGCCCAGCACCGCGCCGGTGTTCGGATCGGCCGGGGCATAGGCGATGGACTTGAACGAGGTGCCCGAGGCATTGTCCTTCTGATAGTTGGCGATTACGTCGAACCGCATCGCGTCCGACGGCGTCCAGGCCCCGGACAGGCGGAAAGCGCGGGTCTCGATGGAGTTGAAATCGTCGCCGCCCAGCAGGTTTTCGACCGAACCGTTGCGCGTCTTCAGACGCGTCGCCAGGCGCAGGCCCGCCGTCTCGCCCACCGGCAGGTTCAGCGCGCCCTCGACCATGCGATAGCCTTCGTTGCCGGCCTGGATATTGGCATAGGCTTCGGTCGCGCCGGGACGGGCGCGGTTCTGCACCAGATTGACCGCGCCGATCAGGGCGCCGCGCCCGTACAGGGTCGATTGCGGCCCCTTGGCGACCTCGACCCGCTCTAGGTCGAACAGCTCGACATAGGAGCCGCGCGACTTGGAGATCGACACCCCGTCCTGGAACACCGACACGCGGGCCTCGGAGGTCGCGGCGCCGGAATCTGAGGTGATGCCGCGCATCACGAAGCCCGGATTGTTCGGCGACTGGTTCTGGACCAGGAAGCCCGGCACGAAGGCCGACAGCTGTTCGAACTCCTGGATGCCCAGGTCTTCCAGGAACTGGCCGGAATAGGCCGTCAGGGCGAACGGCACGTCGATGGTCTTCTGCTCGCGCAGCTGCGCGGTGACGATGACGTCTTCGACGCTGCTGACCGGCGCCGGCTCTTGCGCCCAGGCGACCGATCCGGCCGTCATGGCGCCCGTCAGGGTCGCGGCCGCCAACAGGCGCGTCTTCAATGTGGTCTTGGACATCTGATCCCCCAGATTCGGCTAAGCTGGGGTGCTGCCTACGACGACGCCATGTCGGGCCGAAGACGCTCACGCATCGTCTTGACGACGCCCGCAAGACGATGCGGCGACGGTTGATCCGTTCACCGACGGGGAATGGATCGTCAGTCTACGCGCTCGCGCGGCGTGGGATCGTTCGCAGTTCCGTTGGTCAGGGCGTTCGATATGAAGGCGATGCTGTCAAACTGAAATGGAACCGCCAAGCTTCCGTAACGCCATGCTTCTATAGCCGCCGCCGAGGTGGTGAAGCTTGGTCAGTCATGAACATGAGGTCGGCTGGGCGCTGGTGACGCATAATCGGGCGCTGCTGTCCTATGTGCGACGCCGACTGGCCTCTGCCGCTGACGCCGAGGACGTGGCAGCAGGACTTGGCCGGCTGGCTGAAAGATCGGCCCGATCGGCATAGACTTCTGAGCCAGCACGAGGCGCTGATCGCCGACCCGGCCGTCCTGTGGGCCGCACAGCGTATATCGCGTTCAGCGCTCGGGACGCGTCGGAAAAAGCCTTGGTCCATTTGTGCGCCGGTCGGACTGGCAGCGTCGGTGGCGATGGCGGCTGTGCTGGTCGGGCTCTTGCCCAGTGGAGACGTCATAGTCGGACAACGCGGGCAGTCAGAAGCGGTCTCTCTCGCCGACGGCTCGGCGGTTCGACTGAACGGGGCCAGCAGACTGCGCGTCCGCCTCGATCGAGACCAACGGCGTTTGCGGCTGGACGGCGAGGGCTTCTTCGAAGTTGCTCACGACAAGGCGCGGCCCTTCATCGTGGAAACCCACGGGGTCCGCGTCACCGCCGTCGGGACACGTTTCAATGTCGACAGTCTCGAAACGCCTGAAGGCGCCATGGTCGAGGTGGTGGTGTTCGAAGGCGTCGTCGATGTCGCGTCCGACCAACAGATCGTGCGCCTTCACGCCGGTGAGCGCGCACGCGTGAAAAAGGGCGACGTCGAACGTGTCGTCCTGGCTCAGCCCGAGGCCGAGACCGCGTTTCCTTCGTGGACCAGAGGATGGCTCGAACTCGACGAAGTCTCGCTTCTCAGCGTCATCGACGATCTGGAGCGCGTCACCGGCGTACGGGTGTCGTTGTCCGATCCCAGGCTGGGCGATGCCCTGGTCAGCGGGCGGTTTTCCTATGAGCATCCAGAGAACGCCCTGGCTGCGATCGCGCGCCTTCATGGTCTCAAACTGACGTCGAAGGCCACGGGTCAGTACGTCCTGTCTGAAGCTTAGGTGACAACGAAAGCAAGTTTTCAAGACGGGTGTCAGGACCGCGAATTTCGCCGTCTTCCTCTTTAGCGGCCAAGCTCGGTCGCGGGGGATCCATCAACATGCCTATTCAAAAGACCGGCCTCCTCGCGGCGGCGGCCGTCGCCGTCCTCGCGTCCGTAACGGCGCCGGCCCACGCCTGGCAGGTCGCGAACACCGCCGAGGCGCGCACCGCCCTGACCATTCCCGCCCAGGATCTGGGACGGGCTCTGCAAACGCTGTCGCGCCAGACAGGCCTTCCGATCGTGTTCGACCCTGCACTGACGCGTGGCCGCCAGTCCCAGTCGATATCGGGCGCCATGACGCCACGCGAAGCGCTTCGTCGCCTGATTGCTGGCGCCGGCGTCGAAGTTCGTGAAGTTCGGGGGGTTCTGACCGTGGTTCGCGAGACGGTGGTTGCGTCGGCTGACCCGTCGAAAGCCGTCGAGGTGGAGGACGTCGTCGTGGTCGGTTACGCCGCCGGCATGCTGCGATCGCTGGACGCAAAGCGCGACGCCGACTTCATCTCGGACGTGATCAGCGCAGACGACATGGGAAATCTGCCGGCCAACAACGTCGCAGAATCCCTGTCGCGCCTGCCGGGCGTCAACGCCGTGCGCAGGTTCCATCGACATCCGCACGCCGACGGCGTTCGACCACAAGCCGACCTATGCGGTGCTGTCCGCCTCGGCCGGCATGCTGGACAAGTTCGACGACAGGACCTCGGGCGAAATCTCCGGGTCATTCGGCAAGCAGTTCAGCGACAACTGGGGCGTCTTCGCCACCGTCAGCTGGTCGCGGCGCAAGTCGCAGTTCGAACAGAACGGCGTCGATGGCGATAACCAACCGCCGGTTTGGTACGACGACAGCGAAAGCCTGGGCTGGGACACCGATACTTTCGTCCTGCGCGGCATGGACCTGGCGTTCGGCGAGACAGAGGTGGAGCGCAAGGGCCTGAACGCCAGCCTGGACTATCGGGGCGGCGACCACGATTTTCACTTTCGCGGCCAGTACAACGAATACACCCAGGACGAATTCGGCAACCGCCTGAACTTCCGCAACGACACCAGCCGAAACTCGACGCGCCTCTCGCAGGTCGATCCTCGCCAGACCGGTCTGGCCAACCCGGATTCCGCCATCATCGGCTCGGGCGCCAAGGGGCGAATCTACGCCTATACAATCGCCCAGATCGTTGACCGCGACCGTGACGGCGTCATTACCGACGCCGACCGCTCGACCCGTTCCTATTATACGCTGAACGGCGCCTCGGGGACGTGGGATCCTCAGGGCTTCCGCCTGCGTCGCTTCTGGGAAGGCTCGCGCGAAACCGGCACGGTGATGTCGCTGAACCTGGGCGGCGTCAGCCGCTTCGGCGACTTCACCACCGACTACGACCTGTCCTACGCCAAGTCCGAGGACAATACCGACGACAGCTACGAGATGGAGTTCCGCAGCGACAAATACGGCTGGCTGGGCAACAAGGGCGTCAACGTCACCAACTTCGGCGACAGCCGCTTTCCCAAATGGGTGCTGAACGACGCCGGCATGGCGGCTGTGCACGATCCGGCCCAATACGACTATGCCGGCCTGTCCTGCGAGGTCGGCGGCGCCGGGGAGGACCTGTGGCAGGGTCAGTTCAACATCGAATGGAGCCCCGCCTCGGCCTGGCTGGAATCGGTAAAGACCGGCGCCAAATTTTATTCGTCCAAGCGCTCGACCTATAACGGCGAGTTTCTGGATCTGGACGCCGACGGCACCCTGGCGGACTTCTCCTCCTTCTACGGCAAGGAGGTCACCAACCTGTTCGACGGCGAATATTCCGGCCTCTATCGCCTGGGCACGGTGATCGACAACCAGGCCATGCTGGCCGAGTTGCAGCGCGCCATGAACGGCGACAGCACCTTCTTCGAAGGCTTCGCGACCGACCCCTCGCAGGCGGAACTGAGCGGCGAGGACAGTTTCACCTTCAAGGAAGACATCCTGGCGGCCTATCTGATGGGCACGGCCCGGTTCGGCAATGCCCAGATCATCGGCGGGCTGCGGGTTGAAAGCACCCGTAACGACATCTCGGCCTATGCCTTGGATCCGGTGCAGGGCGAAGGCTTCGCCGACGACAAGAGCGACTTCGTCAACGTCCTGCCGTCGATCCACCTGAACTATGCGCTGAACCCCAGCACCAAGATCCGCGCCGCGATCTGGACCAGCTTCGCGCGTCCCGACATCGCCCGCATGTCCTCGTCGCGGGAGTATAGCTACGACGCCGATCCCGATGGCGATGGCGATGGCGCGGAGAACCCGACCTCGGACTGGCTGCTGGTCGGCATCGAGCAGGGCAACCCGGATCTGAAGCCGATGCGGGCGATCAACTACGACCTGTCGATCGAGCGCTACAACGGCAACACCGGCGCCTATTCGATGGGCCTGTTCTACAAGGACATCCGCAACTTCCTGTTCCGCTCCTCGTCCAGCAACATCCGCGACGGGACGGCGGGCGTGAACGTCAGCCCGGACGGCGTGACCATCTCAATGCCGAACAACGGCAAATGGGCCAAGGTTTACGGCGTCGAACTGAGCGGCCAGCAGATCTTTCACTGGCTGCCCGGCGCCCTGTCGGGCCTGGGCGCCAGCGTGAACCTGACGGTGCAGCGGTCGGAAGCGGAAACAGGCATTTCCTGGCACCCGGACGGCTACACCCTGCCGTTGATGGAGACGCCAGAAGCCATCGCGAACGTCCAGTTGTTCTGGCAATACTCGGGCTGGGAAGCCTATGCCGCCTACAGATACCAGTCGGAATTCCTCGAAGGCATCCAGGACTTCGGCAACAATCCGTACGAGCAGGACTATGAGTTCGTGGACCTGAACGTGCGGCGCAAGCTGTGGGGCGGCGCCACGGCCTCGCTAGAGGTCCAGAACCTCTTCGACAACCACACCTACTGGTACACGGCCGGCGCCAGCACCGGTTCCAGCCGCGCCTATATCAAGAACGGGCGGTCGATCTCGCTCGGCCTGAACTACGTCTTCTGAGGGTGACGCAGATGATATTCACCCGCACCCTGATGCTCGGGGCCGCTTTGGCGGCCCTGGGCGGTCCCGCCGTCGCCCTGGCCCAGGCGGTCCAGCGTCCCGAACCCGCGCCAGTCCAGGCCTCAGACCGGCCAATCGCGCCGGCGACGGCCCAGCCGGAACGGATCATCCTGAACCTGACCGCCGATCCCGCTCACGCCATGGCCGTCACCTGGCGGACCGCGCCGGGCCTGACCGGCGAGGTGCAGTTCGCCGAGGCGCTGGACGGACCGGACTTCATCGCCACGGCGACGCGTCAGGACGCCGTGACCGACGACGCCGTCCTGGCCGTGCGCGAGGCGGCCGAATTCCGCGCCGCCTATCATTCGGCGGTGATGACGGGGCTGAAGCCGGCGACGACCTATGTCTATCGGGTCGGTTCGGGCCAGAACTGGTCGGAGTGGCTGCAGTTCCGCACGGCGGCGGACACGGCCCAGCCCTTCACCTTCCTCTATATGGGGGACATGCAGAACAATATCCTCAGCGAGGCTTCCCGCACGCTCAGGGTGGGGTTCCGCAAGGCCGGCGACGCCGCTTTCGTCATCCATGCCGGCGATCTGATCAACCGGCACGACAGCGATAACGAATGGGGCGAATGGTTCGCTTCGGGCAGCTTCCTCTATGCCCAGACGCCGCAGATGCCGACACCGGGCAATCACGAATACGGCCGCGGTCCGATCCTGAACCCACAGTGGTGACGCCAATTCACCCTGCCGGAGACTGGACCGGCGGGCGTGGAGCGGCTGAAGGAAACCGCCTGGGCCGTCGATTATCAGGGCATGCGCCTGATCTCGATCGACGCCCCCCTGTTCGATGGCGACGAGGCCATGCGCGGCGAGATGGTGCGTTGGCTTGACGGGATACTGGCCGACAATCCCAACCGCTGGACGGTGATGTTCCTGCACTTCCCGCTGTTCTCGATCGATCCCGACCGGGACAATTCGCGTGTCCGCGACGCTTTGAAGCCCTTGATCGACAAATACCGGGTCGATCTGGTGCTCCAGGCTCATGACCATGGCTATGCGCGCGGCGCCATCGGCGAGGGCGTCATGGGCAATGCGGGGCCGGGCCATACCTCGGACCACGGCTCGACCTATGTGGTCTCGGTCGCCGGGCCGAAGATGTACCCGATTGCGAACCTGACCTGGGCCGACAGGACCGCCGAGCGGACCCAGACCTTCCAGACTCTCGACGTCTCAACCGACGCCATCGTCTATCGCGCGTTTACCGCCGCCGGCCGATTGGTCGATGGCTTCCGGCTTACAAAGGGACCCGACGGCGTGCCGAGGCAGGAACCATTTACCATCGGCGACCAATAAAGGCGCACACGGACAAACGCCCGCCATTCGGCAGAATGGCGGGCGACGAATCGAGCAGGCGTATTTGCCCACGCCTGATCGAAGACCTCGCCGAGGCGGTTCGAGCAAATAAAGCCCCTTTTCGCCTCAGGGCCTCGACCGGACCTCGAAGTCGAGAGTCCAGCGGCCCTCCCCGGCCCGGCGAAAATCGGCGATGCGCGCCGCGATCTGGCGATCCAGACCATCGAGCAGCGCGGTTCCACCGCCGACCGAAGCGACTGTCGCATTCGTCTGCCAGAACGGGCCGCTCTCGCCCTTCAACGTGAAGCGCAGATGGACGGTGTCGTTGGCTTTGGGCATGGCGGGCTCGGACAGGAGATCGCTCCGGACAAAATCAGCCCCGTCGCACAGGGCGACGAGGCCGAAAGTTGATTTGGGAGGAAACGCCCAGGAAGGGCAGACCCGAGATGGCGATGGGCGAACGGGGGTTCAAGGGCGATCCCATGACCTTCGCCGCCTCCCTAGCCGCCAGACAGTGCGACCGCCACGATCGGCGCCAGACCTTCAGCGATGATGCGCACCCCCTGGGCGTTGGGATGGATGCCATCCGGCTGGTTATAACGACGATCCAGGGCCACGCCTTCCAGCAGGAAGGGATAGGCCGCGACATCGTCCTTGCGGGCCAGATCCACGAAGATGCGGTCGAACTCGGCGGCATAGGCGCCGTACTGGGGCGGCGCCTTCATCCCCGCTAGCAGGACGGGAATGTCGCGCGCCTTCAGCGATGCGATGATGGCCTCCAGATTGGCGCGGACGGTAGCCGGATCCACGCCCTGCAGCATGTCGTTGCCCCCCAGGGCGACGATGCACAGATCGGTGTCGTCCTGGACGCTATAGCCGACACGGGCGAGCCCGCCGCCGGTCGTGTCGCCCGACACCCCGGCCCCGCGAACCCTGACGCTGAGCCCCTTTGCACGCAACGCCTCTTCCAGCCGGACAGGCAAAGCCTCGGCCGAAGGCAAGCCGAAACCGGCCGTGATGGAATCCCCCAGAAGGGTCACGATCTTCTCCGGCGCGCCCGAAGCCGCAGCCGTGCTCGATGCCGAAGTCGCGGGCGTGGCCGGCGCCTTTGGCGCGTCGTCCTTCGACGGACTGCATCCGGCAAGCACGAGCCCCAGCCCTCCGGTCAGGAGCGTGCGGCGAGGCATGAATGGTGTGGGCGATGAGGGCTTTGGAGTCATGATCTGCGCACCCATATAGGGACCGACCTTCCTCCTCCCAATGCAGCAAGCGACATATCGATGGCTTCAGCCGCTCCGCTCGTCCTCGACGGCGTCGTCCTCACCCTGCCCTCGGCCGCAGGACCGGTGGAAATCCTTCGAGGCGTCGATCTGGTCGTGGCGCCGGGAGAGACGGTCGCCATCGTCGGCCCCTCCGGGTCGGGCAAGTCGTCGCTGATCTCCATCGCCGCCGGCCTGGAGACGCCGACCTGCGGCCGGGCGATGCTGTTCGATCAGGATCTTGCCGTTCTGGGCGAAGACGGCCGCGCTCGTCTGCGTCGGGGTCGCGCCGCCCTGGTGTTCCAGAGCTTTCACCTGCTTCCCAATATGACGGCCGAGGAAAATGTCTCCGCGCCGCTGGAGCTGGCCCATCGGCCTGATGCGGTCGCACAGGCGCACAACTGGCTGGAGCGGGTCGGCCTCGGCGCCCGCCGGTCACACTATCCCCACCAGATGTCGGGCGGCGAGCAGCAGCGTGTGGCCCTGGCCCGCGCCCTGGCCGTCGGGCCGGAACTCCTGTTCGCCGACGAGCCGACCGGCAATCTGGACGGGACCAACGGCGCCCTGGTCGCCGACCTGCTGTTCGACCTCGTGCACGACAGCGGCGCGGCCTTGGTCCTGGTGACTCATGACGACCGTCTCGCCGCCCGTGCGGACCGGATCGTGACGATGCGCGACGGCCAGGTCGTCGCCCCGTCGCAGGTCTCCGCATGAGGCTCGCCTTCCGCTTCGCGCGCCGCGAGCTCCGCTCCGGGATTGCGGGGTTCCGCATCTTCCTGGCCTGTCTGGCCCTGGGCGTGGCGGCGATCGCCGCCTCGGGCTCGACCGCCGAGGCCTTCCGCCAGGGGCTGGCCAGTCAGGCGCGGGAGATCCTCGGCGGCGACGTCGTCTTCAGCCGCGACCAGGGCCGGTTCAGTCCCGACCAACGCGCCGCCTTCGCCACCCTGGGTCCGGTCGCCTATTCGGTGCGGGCCAACGGCATGGCCGAGACCGGCGCCGGCCAGCGCCGCCTGGTCGACATGCGCGGGGTTGACGCCGCCTATCCCCTGGTCGGCTCTGTCGAACTGTCCGGCGCGCCCGATCTGGCCACGGCCTTGCGCATCGAGAACGGCATCGCGGGCGCCGTCGTCGAACAGGGCCTGCTGGATCGCCTCAACCTCAGGCTCGGCGACACCTTCACCGTGGGCGGGACGCCGTTCGTGGCGCGCGCCGTCCTTGTGGCCGAACCCGACCGGCTGGGCCGGGGCTTTGCGCTTGGCCCCCGCGTGGTGACGACGGTTCCCGCCGTCGAACGGGCCGGCCTGCTCGCCCCCGGCGGCCTGTTCGGCGAGGCGGTGCGCATCGCCCTTCCTGCCGACGCCGATCCCAAGGCCGCCATCGCGGACATAGAGAAACGGTTTCCGCAGAGCCGGCTCGAAGCCCGGGATCGGTCCGAGGCGGCTGCCGGCGCCGGAAGACTGATCGATCAGCTGGAATATTTCCTCGGCTTTATCGGCCTGGCGTCTCTCGTAGCCGGCGGCCTCGGCGTCGGGGGCGCCGTCTCGGCCTATCTGGAGGGCCGCAAGCCGTCGATCGCGACGCTGAAGGCTCTGGGTGCAGAGGGCGGGCTGATCCGCGACATCTATCTGATCCAGATCGGCGTGCTGGCCGCCGTCGGGGTCGCCATTGGTCTCGTGATCGGCGCCGTCGTGCCGCTCGTCATCGGCGTACTGGCGAAAGACAGCCTGCCCATTCCCGCCCTCTTCGCCGTCTATCCCGCGCCGCTCGTCAAGGCCGGGGCTTTCGGCCTTCTGGCGGCCGCCGCCTTCGCCCTCGCGCCCCTGGCTCGCGCCCGCGCGACCCCGCCCTCGGCCCTGTTCCGTCGCCAGCTCACCGACCGGCCCGTGTTTGGCGTCGAACTGATCTTCGCCGTGCTGGCCGCGATCGGACTGGCGGGCCTGGCCCTGTGGACCGCGCCGTCGAAACTTGCAGCGGCGGCATTGATCGGCGGCACGGTCGTCGCCTTCTCGCTTCTGTGGCTGCTTGGCCGGGCGGCGGCCGCCCTGGCCGGACGTCTGAGACGACACGCCGGCGGCGCGGGGCGCCTGGGGCTGGCCAACCTCGCCGGCCCCCGCTCGGCGGCGCGCACCGCCTCTCCCGCCATCGGCCTGGGCGTCGCGCTTCTGGCCATGGTCGTGCTCATTCAGTCCAGCCTGTTGGGCCAGATCACCGAGGTCGCCCCGCGATCAGCCCCGTCCGTGGTCTTCACCGAAATCCCCGCCGATCGCGGCGCGGCGTTCGATGCGGCGGTGGCCAAGGTGATGGCGAACCTCGGACCGGACCGCTACCGGCGGCTTCCACTCCTCACGGGGCGGATCGTGCGATTGAAGGGCGCGCCCGTCGATCTGGAGGCTCTGCCTCAGGGTGAACGCTGGGCCTTCGACCAGGACATTCTCTTGACCGCCCTGGCCGGCGCGCCGGACGATGCCAACATCGTCTCCGGCCGGTGGTGGGCCGCCGACTACGCCGGTCCGCCGCAGATCGCCCTCTCGCAAGATCTGGCCAAGGCCGCCGATCTCAGGGTCGGCGACAGCCTGACCCTGCAACTGCTCGGTCGGGAGATGGACGTCCGCATCGCCGCCCTTCGCCGGACCGAGCCGGGCGGGTTCGGGACCAACTTCCTGCTCGTCCTCAACGCCGCCGCCATCGAAGGCGCCAATCCCCGCAGCGTCGCCATCGCCCGCGCGACACCCGCCGAGGAAAGGGCCCTGACCCAGGCCCTCGGCAAGGACTTCCGCGAAGTGAACATCATCAGCGTCCGCGAACAGCTTGAGGCCGCCGCCACCCTGTTCGACCGCCTCGCCCTGGCCATCCGTGGGGCCGCGGCCGTCGCCGGTCTCGCCGGCCTGCTCGTTCTGGTCGGAGCCATCGCCGCAGGCGTGCGCGAACGGGCGCGCGAGGCCGCCGTCCTCAAGGTGCTGGGCGGCTCCCACGCCCAGATCCTGACCGCCTACCTCGTGGAATACAGTCTGGTCGGCGCCATCGCCGGCCTCGCCGGCCTGTTGCTTGGAGCAGCCGGCGCCTGGCCTGTCGTGACCCTCGCCTTCAAGGCCACATGGAGCATGGACTGGACCGGCGTCCTCCTCCTGCTGACCGGCGCCACGGGGATTGCGGCCCTGGGCGGCGGTTTAGCGGCCGTACATGCCTTGTCGCGGCGCCCTGCGCCTGTGCTCAGATCGGATTGAGAGTGGCGCCGATGCAGAGACAGACAACCTGTAGCGCGCCACAGATCGAAAGTCTTGTTGGCAATGGCCATTTAGGCCCGATTCTTCAGCGTGACTTCTTCGGCATGACTACCAGTCACACCCCATCCGCTCTCACAAACAGCGTCCTTCAGCCTTCGCCAGATAGCGAATAACTGACTGTTTTGGCTTGTTTTCTAGGGAAATGGCGGAGACGGAGGGATTCGAACCCTCGGTACCCCTTACGGGGTACGACGATTTAGCAAACCGTTGCCTTCAGCCACTCGGCCACGTCTCCTGCGACGGCGTCGATAGCGGAGGCTGATGCGTCGCGCAATCCGGTTCGGGCGAAACTGTCCACGTTAACGCGACATAGAGGCGATACCCGCAGTATCGCGGCCGTTCTTCGCCGCTGGATCCTCCTTTGCTCGACCGCCCCGCCAGTCTCGCCGCCGACGCGCCGCCCAAGGGCCGCGCCGCGCGTGGACCGTTCCGGCCCGAGGTGTGGCTGAATGCCCGCGAGCGCTCGGCCGTGCGGCTGTCGGCCCACTATTTCAGGCTCATTGACGTGCTGGTCGTCGTCGGGCTGGCGCTGGCCGCAGCGCTGGCGATCCAGCCGATGAATCTGGCCACCATGACCATAGGCGACGCCGCGCCCCTGGCCGCCGGCGCCGTCGCGGTTCTGGCCCTGCTTCGTGCTTTTCAGCTTTATCGATTCGGTCGCGACACGCCCTGGGTCCTGCATCTGTTCGGCGTCGCAGGCGTCGGCATGGTCTCGGCCAGCATCGCCCTGATCCTGGGGTGGCTGCTGGATCGGCCGGCTCTGGACATCGTCGCGCCCTGGGTCCTGACGACGACGTCGGCCTTGGTCGTGCTGCATGGGCTGTGGCTGGCGGTGATCGCCCGCTGGCGGCGTCTCGGCGCCCTGTCGCCCAATATCGTCATCGTCGGCGCCACCCGGAACGCCAGGATCCTGATCGAGCGGGCGCTGGAGCGGCGCGACATGAATGTGCTTGGCGTGTTCGACGACCGCCTGGCCCGTTCGCCCGACAGCGTTGCCGGCGTACCGGTTCTGGGCGACGCCAACGCCCTGCTGACCCACCGCATGACCCCCTATGTGGACCGGATCGTCCTGGCCATCGATCCCAATGCGGGCCAGCGGGTGCGCGACCTGACCCAGCGTCTGAACGCCCTGCCCAATCCGCTGACGGTGCTGGTCGATTCGGAGCTGGGCGGCGACGGCGTGCTGAACCGCCTGGCCAATGCGCCGCTGGCGTCGCTGGACGGGCCGGTCGATCCCGATAGGCGGGCGTTCAACAAGCGGATGCAGGACCTGCTGGTCGGCGCGGTCGCCCTGGTGGTCGCCGCCCCCGTCATGGCCCTGGTCGCTCTCGCTGTGCGTCTGGACAGCCCCGGCCCGATCTTCTTCCGCCAGCGTCGCCACGGCTTCAATCACGAGACCATCGTGGTGTGGAAGTTCCGCTCGATGCGCCACGAGGCCGCCGACGCCACCGCCAGCCGCCAGGTCTGCCCCGGCGACGACCGCGTCACCCGCGTCGGCCGCTTCATCCGCGCCACCAGCCTGGATGAACTGCCCCAGATCTTCAACGTCCTGTCGGGCGAGATGTCCCTGGTCGGACCGCGCCCCCACGCCATCGGCATGAAGACCGGCGAGACCGAATCCGCCCTGCTGGTCGCCGAATACGCCCACCGCCACCGCATGAAGCCCGGCATGACCGGCTGGGCCGCCATCAAGGGCTCGCGCGGCCCGGTAGACACCGAGGCCCAGGTGCGTGAGCGTGTTCAGCTGGACATCGAATATATCGAGCGCCAGTCCTTCTGGCTGGACCTGTGGGTCATCGCCGTCACCATCCCCGTCCTGCTGGGCGACCGGGCGGCCGTGCGTTGAGCGAGAAGCGCATGTTCTGGCGCGGCGTCTGGGGCTATCTGCCGGCCCAGATCGTCCAGGGGGTGGTCGGTTTCCTGACCATCTTCGTCTTCACGCGCCTGATCAGCCCCGACGACTTCGGCCACTACGCCCTGGCGTTTTCGGTCACCACCCTGGCCCACACCGTGACCTTCACCTGGCTGGAGGCGTCGATGGCGCGCTTCTGGGCGGCCGAGCGCACGCCCGAAGGAATGGCGACCCATTTCGCCAGCCTGTACCGCACCTCCTTCACCATCATCGCCGTCTTCACGCCCATCGCGGCCCTGATCGTGTGGCTGGCCCCGCTGACGCCCGCGTTCAAGATCGCCGTCGCCTTCGGTCTGGCCGGCGCGCCGGTGCGCAACCTGGCCAAGCTGGCGCAGGAGCGATATCGCGCGGCGGGCGAGGTGTCGAAATCCGCCGCCGTGGACATCGGCGTGGCCATCCTGGGCTTTCTGGTCGGGGCCGGGTTCGCCCTGGCCGGGGCCGGCGCGGCGTCTCCCCTGCTGGGTCTGGCCATCGCCCCCCTGTTCGCCCTGCCCTTCATCCTGCCGGGCGAGTTGCGCCAGGCGACGGGCGGAACCGTGGATCGCACGCGGCTGAAGGCCTACGCCCTCTACGGCTATCCCATCGCGGCCTCGCTGACGCTGGCGCTGGTGCTGGCCTCGACGGATCGGTTTCTGCTGGCCGCCTTCATGGATGCGGCGGCGGTCGGCGCCTATCACGCCAGCTACAGCCTGGCGAACCGGACGCTGGACGTCATCTTCATCTGGCTGGGCGCGGCCGGCGCGCCGGCTATGGTCATGGCGCTGGAGCGCGGCGGGCGCGAGGCCCTGCGCCAGACGGCCGTCGAGCAGGGCTCGACCCTGATCCTGATCGGCCTGCCCGCCGCCGTCGGCCTGTCGCTGGTCGCGCGGCCGCTGGCGGAGCTGATGATCGGCCAGGATCTGCGCGCCGCCGCCGCCCTGGTCACGCCTTGGATCGCGGCCTCGTCCTTCCTGTCCGGCATGATCGCCTATTATTTCGGCTTCGGCTTCACCCTGGGCAAGAAGACCGGCCTGCTGCTGGTCACCATGGCGATCCCGGCCCTGTGCAACGTCGCGCTGAACCTGGTGCTGATCCCCCGCATGGGCGTGACCGGCGCGGCCGTCTCGACCACCGCCAGCTTCGCCATCGGCCTGATCGCCTGCCTGCTGCTCAGCCGCCGCGCCATCGCTCTGCCCATGCCGTGGGAGGCGCTGATCCGCTGTGGCGTCGCGTCCGCCGTCATGGCCGGTGTCGTCTGGCTGTTGCCGCCCATCGGCGGATTCTTCGAGCTGATTCTGGACGCGAGCGTGGGCGGCCTCGTCTATGCGGCCGTCGCCCTGACCCTGAACGCCGCCGGCGTCCGCGACGTGCTGCTGCGCCTGATCCGCGCGCGTCGGAGCGTGCCGGCATGAGCGCCCATATCCACGACAACGCCGCCTGGTCGCAGGCAAGGCCGACGATCTCGGTCCTGATCCCCTTCCTGCGCGACGATCCCCAGGCCCTGTTGCGCCAACTGGATACGGAGGCCGCCGCCCTGTCTGGCGCGGTCGAGCTGATCCTGCTGGACGACGGCACGGCAGACGCCGATCTGACGGCCCGGCTTGAGGCGACTATCGGCGCCCTCGACCTGCCCGTGCGCCTGATCACCCTTGCCGCCAACGAAGGCCGCGCCAGAGGCCGCAACCGCCTCACCACCGCCGCCCGAGGGGAGGCCTATCTGTTCCTCGACAGCGACATGCGGCCCGATACGCCCGTCTTCCTGCAGACCTGGATGCGCCTGTTCGCCCAGAACGCCCCCGCCGTGGCGTTCGGCGGCTTCTCTCTCGATCAGGCCCCGACCGACGCCCGGTTCGCCGTCCACCGCGCCCTGTCCGGCGCCTCGGAATGTCTGCCGGCGTCCCAGCGCGCCCTGACGCCCGAGAAATACGTCTATACCTCCAACCTGCTGGTGCGTCGCGACGTCTTCGCCGCCGAATCGTTCGATCCCGGTTTCAGCGGCTGGGGCTGGGAGGATGTGGAGTGGGCCATGCGCGTCTCCCGCCGCTTTCCCGTCGTCCACATCGACAATCCCGCCACGCACATGGGCCTGGACACAGTCGAGGACTTGGCGCGCAAGTTCGACCAGGGCGCCGGCAACTTCGCCCGCGTGGTCGCCCTGCACCCCGCCGTCGTCCAGACCTATCCCAGCTACAAGGCCGCGCGCGCTCTGAAACGCCTGCCCGCCCTGCCCCTGGCGCGCCGCTTGATGAAACAGGCCGCCCTGACCACGGCACTGCCGGTCAAGGCCCGCGCCTTTGCGCTACGGCTCTACCGTGCCGCCGTCTATGCGGACGCCGTCTGACCATGCGCGACGTCGCCGTCATCATCCCGACCTTGCGCCGCCCCGACAGTCTGGAGCGCGCCCTGCGGTCCGTCTTCGCCCAGACCGGATCGCTTCACCGCGTCGCCGCCATCGTCATCGCCGACAATGACCCGCAAGGCTCCGCCGCCGCTCTGATCGAGCGCCTGCTTGCCGAGGCGCCCGTCCCCCTGACCTATGCCCACGCCCCCGTCCCCGGCGTGGCGACCGCGCGCAACGTCGGTCTGGCCGCGACCGACGCGCCCCTGATCGCCTTCCTGGATGATGACGAGGCCGCCTCCCCCGGCTGGCTCGCCGCCCTGCTGGATGCGCAAGACCACACCGGCGCCGATGTCGTCTTCGGCCCCATTCGCGGGCGTGTGTCGGCTAACACCGGCTGGACCACCGCCTATCTGGAACGGTTCTTCGGCCGCGACGGCCCGCGCGAGACCGGCCTGACCGACGCCATCCACGGCTGCGGCAATAGTCTGATGATGCGCGCGACCGCCCTGCCCGGTAACGCCCCCTTCGATGTCGCCATGAACGAGACGGGCGGCGAGGACGATCGGTTGTTTACCGCCCTGTCGGCGCGTGGCGGCCGTTACGGCTGGGCCTCCGAGGCCTGGGCGGACGAGTTCGCCCCGCCCCACCGCGCCACCCTGAAATACGCCCTGACCCGCGCCTTCGCCTATGGCCAGAGCCCGACCCAGATGGCCGCCGATCGTCGCGACTGGCCCGGCGTCGTCAAATGGATGCTGGTCGGCCTGGCACAGACCGGCGTCTGGGGTGCCCTGTCGCTGCTGTCCGCGCTCCTGCGCCGCCCCGACCGCGCCCACACCTATGACCGCTGCGCCCGAGGCCTGGGCAAGGTCTTCTGGACCAAGGGGTTCGAGCCGAAACTCTATGGCTCAGCGATGCTCGCCCGCCCTGAAGCCTGACCTCAGGATTCAGCGGATTGGGGTGTAGTGGCAGGTGAAGTCCGGCTCGCAGGACAGCAGGCTCGGCTTCAGGTGAATATGTAACCGTTCAGCCTGAGCGGCATCGTCCAGTGCAAAGGCCTGCTCTGCCTCATACATTTCGTCGCGATGCGCGTCGGTCCATCCCGTCGCCTGTTTGATGGCGCGCGCCTTGGCCGCAGGCAGGCTGTCGGCGACCACGAAGACATTCCGGTGCTGCTCGGCGAAGGCGACGCCGTCATAGCCGCCGAGGTTCACGTAATAGAGCTTCTCCTTGCCCTCGTAGGGCATGGACGAAAGACTGACCTCATAGCCGTCCGCCTGCGAAATCTCCGACCAACAATCGATGTGCAGTGTGCCCTCGCGACCCCACCACTGCGCGAGCAAGGCCTCGTGCGTCGCCTCGATCGTCGGGGCGACGAGGAACCGCATATCGTGCACCTCAATGTTCGCCGCCGGATGTTCTCCGCCGATGTAGATCGCAAACAGTTTCATCAACCCTCACTTCAGGCCGCCGTTTCGGCGAGATCGACCACAGGCTTTGCGGTATCCAGGATCAACGCCAGCCGCCGACCGACGATCCCCCCCATCTCGTGTGAACTGGTGATCCCCTGTGCGAAGGGATGCCGCCCCATGAGAAACGGCAGGCTCAGACAGAACAGCCTGTCCATGGGTAGAGGTGCATTGACGGGCCGGAACAGCTCATCGACGGCGATCCCCCTGACCACATCGGGCGCGTCATTGGCGACTTCGTCTCGAACGATCCCCTGTTCCAGCAGCGACAGGAACGGGAACTGAATGCCGCTCAACGCCGCCTGACCCGTGGCCTCGATGAAGATCGGGAAGTGGCGGGTCTCGCCCTCGACCGTCAAGCGTGCCCCGCCCTCGGGGCAATGTGCGTCGACTTCATAATCGTCGCCAAGGGCCAGGACTTCCAGCTTGCCGGCTGCGTGCAAGGCCAGCATTCGCTCGATCGATTCATGAGGCACGCCGGCATAGATGTCGACGAAGACCGGCTTGAAGGCGCGGTTGAAACGGTTGAACTGCTCGGCATCCAGATGGGACACGATGACAGCGACGACCTCATGCATGCGAAGGATGCCGTCGCGCCATGCCACCGTCACCTTTGCAGCATGGTTCGTCCGCGCCTCTTCAAGGTTGGCGACAGCCCAGACAAAGGGATCGACCTTTGCGCGCCGGGCGAAATACGCTTCGGCGAAGGTCTCTAGCGTTGCGTCGTGCAATCCCGTTTCGGCGGCGTAGTCGGGATCCAGATCGATCAGTTCCCGTCGAAACAAATCGAACACCGCATCCAGCAATCCGACCGGGCTTCGGGCCATGGCGGCGGCGACCGCCTGTGGGGTGCAATACGCAAGCGGCGGATGCGGCAGCGGGAAATAGAAGTCGGCCTCCGGGAGCAGGCCCTTTCGCGACATCATGGTGATGCGAAAGCTGTCCGTATCTGGCGCGGGTTTATAGATTAGTTGCCCGTGACGGTGACTAAACTCGCCATGCGACGTAGCGAGCGCGACCGCTGCGTCGATGGCCGTCAGCGACGAACCGCGGATGCCGACGCTCGTCGCCGGAATATCCGTTAGGACCGACGCCGGCCACGGACTGAGAAGATAGCCAGGCTGGGTTTGCTGGCGCGACGGCCACTGGTGACCGGTGGCCAGAACAACGTGGTCGAACACCGCCCTTGTCACGCGTTGCGACGGCGGCGACATGAAGGTCAGCTCCACGCCTTCATTTCTGTTTGCGGCGTCGATAACGCGGCATCCCGTTCGGACCTCAATGCTCACACCGGCGGCGCGGGCCTGGTCCACCATGATCGCGAACTGGGTCTCGAAATATCGGCCCAGGGCGATGCGTGGAACGAAGGTTCGCTCGTCGAGAGACGTAGGATCGACATCCAGCGCCTCAAGCTCTGCGTTCGTCCGTTTAGCGAGCCAATCCGCCAGAGTGTCCCGAAGTGGAGGGATTTCTATGCTGGCGATGTTCGATAGCATCGCCCTGTCGTTCCAATCCGAACTGTAGGGGCTGCCGCATCCGGCGGTCTGGCTGGCCTCGAAGACCGTAATTTGCGCCGAGACCACACCTCGCGAGAGAAGGGCATGAAGCGCATAGAGGGTTGTCGGCCCCGCTCCGACGAATGCGACTGACTTTGTCATGGCCGCACAATGCGCGACGTGCGTAAAGGCGCCGCAGCTGAGCCCATTTCCGGCTCAACCCCCTAATTTTTTATGCGAATGTCCGAAATCGGACACCGAAATCACCGCATTTGGAAGGGGGTCAGCCCGTCAGCCGCTGCAAAAAACTGGGCGGCTTATACGTCGAGCGGTTCATCACCACCCCGGCGATCCGCCCCCCCACGGCCTCGATCTCGTCGCGCAGGATGACCGGGGCGCTGGCCGCCGTGCTCTCGGCTGCGACCACCAGCACCGTCATGTCCACGAAGGGCGCCAGGATGATCGCCATGTCGTTGCGGTCGGCGGCCGGGGCGTCGATGACGATGGTGTCGGCGTGGCGCCTCAAGGCCTCCCAATAGCGAGGCTCTCCGACCGCCTCGACACGATGGCCGGAGCGCAGCGCCTCCATGTGGAAATGCGTGACCCACAGCCGTCCGCCCAGGCACGACCGCGCCGTCAGCAGCCGCGAATCCGGCACCGGCTTGCCGTCGCGCCCCGTCACGCGCGGCGTCACGGCGTAGAAGCTGGACCCGTCGGGCGAGGCCTGCGCCGCCTTGCCGACCTGACCGAACCGATCCGGCTCGGCCGACACGGTCTCCAACTGCCCCTGCTGGGCCAGGTCGCCGTCGATCAGCCAGACGGGTTTGCGCGCCCGCACCGCCGCCAGTCGGGCGAACTCGCGCGCCACGGTGGAAACGCCCTCGCCGGTCGCGGCCGAGGCGAACTGGATCACGCGCGCGCGGTGCGCCGGCGCCGGTCCCAGCGCCGCCCAAAGACCCGCCATTTCTGAAGTCAGATCGACCATCGAATCGCCAAGGCGCTCCCTTACGCCCTAATCTAGCACGACTGTCGCTAAGCCGCCTTGGCGGGCGCGACGGCCAGAACCGGCATGTCCAGCGTCCGGCTGACCGAGGCCGGCGTCGTGAACCCGCGCCGCGTGAACACCCGCAACAGGCCGACGCACAAGGCGGTGAAGCCCGCGAACAGGAAGACCGCCGCCAGCAGCGGGATCTTCAGGCTCTTGCCCGTCGACGGAGGCTGGGCGCGCTCGATGACGGTGACATTGTCGGCGCCGGCGGCGACCAGGGCGTTGTCGGCGCGGCTCTGCGTCTCTCGCTGCTGGAACTCGCGGATCGAGGCGCTCAGCACCTCGCGATTGCCGGCCAGGGTCGTGTTCTCGGATTCCAGCGCGGTCAATCGCGTCTGGCGGGCGCGAATATCGTTCAGCTGCCGATCCAGGACCGACAGACGCGCCGCCAGCGAATCCCGCTCGGCCCGCGTATTGATCCGCGTCGTCTCCAGCTCGGTCCAGACGGGGTTCGGCCCGGTGCGGACCTCCTTGGCGCCCACGGCCGTGCCGGTCGCGACATAGGCCTGAAGCTGGCCGATCCGCGCCTCGATGTCCTTCACCGGCTGGGCGTCGGGCTGATACCGCGACAGCATTTGCTCGCGCTCGGTGCGCAGTTGCAGCACCTGATCCTGGGCCGAAATGTTCAGATCCTGCTGCAGCGCCACCTCCGCCGGCGTCCCCGCCTGCTGCGCCATCAGGGTGTTCAGCCGCTGGCTGGTCTGGTTCAACAGGCTCTGCGTCGACATCCGATCGGTGAAGACCGTCTGATAGGTCGCCGCCAGCGTCGTTTTGGCCGCGGCGAAATCGCCGATGTCGTTGGACATCAGGAAGGTTTCATACGCCCGGTCCGCATTGCCCAGCTCGTCCTCGAAGGCCACGCGCTGGCTGGCGATGGCCGGCGTCTTGTCCTGGAAGACCTCTCGGCGATAGACCAGATACTGTTCGATCACGGCGTTCAGAACCCGCGCCGCCCGTTCGGGATCGTCGGCCTTGTAGCTGAGGTGGATCACCGCGCTGCCCGGCGCCGTGGCGACGCCCAGGCTGGTTCCGATCACGCGTCGCGCGGCCGCCTCGGCTTTTTCCGGTCCGCCCCTGGTCTGTTCGCCCAGGATGGCGGCGGGGCCCAGGGCCTCGACCACCTTCTGGCGCACGGCGCCCGACCCCAGGATGGCGGCTTCGGAGTTGGCGACCTCGTCCCCCTGCGGCGCCTGGCCTCGCTCGGCCGTACCGACGCGCGGCTGATAGACGTATTCCTGGCCTACCCCGGCGAAGACCGATCCGGTGGCGGTGTAGCTCTTCTTCAGCGTCATCGTCGCCGCGAACCCCAGCGCCAGGATCACCACGAAGACGATGATCATCAGCAGCAGTTCGCGAAACAGCAGGCCGATCACGTCCAGCACGCCATAGCGCGGTCTTGTCGTGATATGTGCCGTGGAACGCATCGAGCGGGCCGAATCCCTTGAAGATTTGTCCCGATCACCCTTCGCCCACCGGCGTTAACCGATGATTACCCATGATCGGCGAAGTTGGCTCAAATCTCCTCGTCGAGGCCGACCGATTCTCATGCTGTCAGATCGCCGCCTGTTCCTGCTGACCCTGGGTTCAGCCTCCATCGCGGCCTCGCTGGCGGCGTGCGGCGGTGGAAACGCCTCGCGGATGCCCCGGCCGGGCGGCGTCCATCGCGTCGAACAGCCGACGAACGGCGACTTCCCCGGCATTCCCTTCGCCGACTGGACGGATCAGGAGCCGGAATATCTGCTCTATCCCGGCGACGAGATCGAGGTGGCCACGCCGACGGCTTCGGAACTGACCCGCACGGTGAAGATCGGCCCCGACGGCCGCATCGCCCTGCCTCTGATCGGTTCGGTCATGGCGGGAGATCGCACCCTGCCCGAGTTGCAGCAGGTGGTGTCGGCGGCCTATGCGCCGCAACTGGTGCGGCCGACGGTCGAGGTGACCTTGCGTCAGGCCGGCCCGATCCGCGTCTGGGTCGACGGCGAGGTCCGCACGCCGGGCGTCTTCGAAATGATCGGCGATCTGGATGCCTATCAGGCGGTGATCCAGGCCGGCGGTTTCGCGCCCACCTCGCGTCAGGATCGCGTCGCCCTGATCCGTCGCGGTCCCGGCGGATCGCGCATGATGCGGGTGGTGGACCTGCGTCCGCGTCGCGGCGAGGTCATTGCCCTGCGGCGGGGCGACATCATCTTCGTACCCCGCTCGACCCTGGGCGAACTGGCGGCCTTCTTCACCCAGGTCCGCGCCGCCCTGCCCATCGGCTTTACCTACTCGATCAACGGATCGAACGGCAGAGGATTCGCCCAGTTCTAAAAGGTCGCCTACATCCCTTTTAGGCGACCAACTGCACCACGCCCTGATCGATGTAGCGCCGCGCGGCCTTCTGGGCCTCGGCGATCTCCTCGCGTTCCATCTCCATGCTCATCTCGCGGCGATATACGCGTGCCTCGATCGAGCCCTTCATGGCCGCCAGGTTGAAGATCATGTGGGCCGACACCCGGTCCATCGGGCAACCGCCCGAACCTGCGGAATACATCATGCCCAGTTTGAACAGGTCGTCGCCGGACATGTCCGGGGTCGGCAGCGGCAGGCCCTCTTGCGGGGTCTGCAGGTCGTGCGCCATTTCTTGCGCGTTCATCACCGTATCTCCTGATCAGGCGCCATTCTGGGCCCGCCTCTGAGACGCCATCAAATACCCGCGGTTTGAAGTTAAAGTTAACGCGAAACGGGATCGACCAGTCTTTTCAGTAAAGCAGAAATGAATACTGCCGAAGCGATTCATGCCTCGGAAATCTCTGCGAAATCTCTCGTTTACGTCTCTCGCCTGCGCGCGATGCGAGACCACGACCGCTCCCGGAACCTGACAGGGTCGTTCAGGACGCGTTCAGGCGACCGAACCGAACCTCGCCGTCATCAACGGGTCGGATCGGCATATCCGTCGTCGACCCAGAATGGAGCATGAAGATGAACCGCCTCACCAAGGTCGCCGTCGTCGCCATCGCCCTGTCGACCACGGCCGCGCCGATGCTCGTTCAGGCGCAGGACCGCGGCCACGCGTATCGTCAGGAGCATCGCCAGAACAGTCGCGACTACCGCCACAACGGCCGAAGCAATTGGGGCGGCGACCGTTACGACGGCCGCCAGGACCATCGTCCTGATCGCCGCGAAGACCGTCATGGATACCGGAACGATCGCCGAGATTGGCGTAACGACCACTCGGATCGCAACAATCGCGATTGGTGGCGCGGGCGCTCCGACTTCAGCGGCTACGACGGTCCGCGGGCGGGCTACTGGTACGCGCCCAGCTACGGCTACCATCAGGTAGAGCCGCGCTACAGCAACTATCGCTGGCGCACGGGCGGCTATCTGCCTGACCAGTATCGCAACTATTATGTGCGCGATCCCTATGTTTACGGCCTTCGCGAAGCCCCGCACGGCTATCGCTACGTCCACGCCGGTAACGACATCCTGATGATCGCCGTCGCCAGCGGCCTGATCGCCAGTGTCCTGTCGGGCGTCTACTAGGCCCCGCCACAGATCGACCTTTCGGACCCCGCAGGCCCTGTCTGCGGGGTTCTCTTTTTTCGGCCAGTCCCTTGATTGCGAACAATGTTCAGCCTGGGTTCATCGCCACAGGTCGATCATCCCCTCAAGCCGCCGGAAAACCGGCGTGCAGGAACCAAAGACCATGAAACGCCTCTTGATGGCTTTCACCGCCATCGCCGCCGTCTCCGGCCCGCTCGCAGCGCCGGTCCAAGCCCTGGCCCAGGACCAGGCTCAGCAGGACCAACCGCGTCGCGAAGGCCGCGCCCGCGGCGTGAACCGCCCGGAACGCTCCCAGATGGGCCG
Source organism: Brevundimonas sp. (assembly GCF_041648115.1). Taxonomy (GTDB): domain Bacteria; phylum Pseudomonadota; class Alphaproteobacteria; order Caulobacterales; family Caulobacteraceae; genus Brevundimonas. The sequence goes on along the minus strand of NZ_JBAZPR010000003.1, from coordinate 21,461 downwards.
CGAGGACGCACCGCGCGAACCGCGTGCCGAACGCCCCAGCCGACCTGCAAACAACACGCCGCGCCCCGAACGGCCGTCCGGCGGCGAGCGCCCCGACCGACCCAGCAACGGCGGCCAACGCCCCAACCGTCCCGAAGGCGGCTGGAACCGGCCCGACCGTCCGAACACCGGCGGCCAACGTCCTGACCGGCCCGACGGTGGCGCAAACCGGCCTGACCGTCCTAACGCTGGCGGCCAAAGCCCCGACCGACCCGAAGGCGGCTGGAATCGACCCGACCGTCCGAACACCGGGGGCCAACGTCCCGAACGACCCGAGGGCGGCTGGAACCGGCCTGACCGTCCCAACACCGGCGGCCAACGCCCGGATCGGCCTGACGGCGGATGGAATCGTCCTGACCGCCCCAGCACCGGCGGCCAACGCCCGGATCGGCCTGGCAATGGCTGGAACCGCCCAGACCGTCCAAACGCCGGCGGTCAACGCCCCGACCGTCCCGGCTCGGGCTGGAACAACGGCCGCGACCGCGACCGCCAGCACCGCGAGTTCCGCCAGCGTTTCAACGGCGACCAGTGGCGGCGTGACTTCTATCGCAACCACCGCTCCGACTGGTGGAGGAACGACAATCGTTTCAGAGGCTACAACGGTATCCGCGCCGGCTTCTATTTCGCGCCAGGCTGGGGCTACTACAGCGTCCCACGCTCGTATTGGAACCGCACATGGTCGGTCGGCCAGTATCTGCCGGACACCTTCTGGCGGTATCAGTTGAACGACTGGCGCACCTACGGCCTGGGCTATCCGCCCGAGGGCACGCGCTGGGTTTCCGTCGACAACACCATCTATCTGATCGACGAATACGACGGCTATATTGTCGATGTCATCCGTGACGCTTGGCGCTGGTGACCGCCTGACGATTTCGAAGCTTCAGCCCGACGGCCCCCGGCCGTCGGGCTTTTTCGTCTTTTGGCGCATCGCCGAACGCCCAACCATGGCCCTGCCGTGACCTTCGAATGGGGCCTCGCGACCTCTCCGCGACTGCATCGGCATGTATCCGCGCCCCGGCGAAAACGCGTTTCGCCAGGTGATCGACAGACGACCCAAGCATCCACGCTTCAGAACTACTCCACGAACAGGGGACGAAAAACGGCCTCGTTAGGCTCCGACCTTGCTCGTCGTTGTCCTCCCCGACGACGCCCGAACGCCTTCAAGACGCCATTTCTCGTAAAGGAAATTTCCCCATGAAGATCGCCTTGACCGCCCTGACCTCCTCGCTGTTGCTGGCCGGCGCCGCGACGGCCCAACAAGCCCCGACCGCGCCTCCCCCGCCGCCGCCGGTCGATCAGCAGACGCCGCACCATCCGACGCCCCCGCCGTCCTGGGATCCGAACGCGCCCACACCTCCTGCGCCGCCGGCTCCCCCGCCGGGCGAAGAACCTGCCCCGCCGCCGGCGCCCCCCGAGCCTACGGAGCCCACCGATCCGGATGCGCCGATCCCGCCGGCTCCCCCCGAACCGCCGACCCCGCCCACGCCGCCTTCGGCCTAAGCCCAGAACTGAAAAGGCCCCGCGGAGCGATCCGCGGGGCCTTTTTAGTTGAACGCGTCGCTCAAGCAGCGAGCGACCGCGTCGCGAGCGTTAGCGACCAGCTGGGGGTTTGGGGGCCGCAGCCCCCAAGCATCAAAGGCCCAGCTTGGCCTTCAGGATGTCGTTGACCGCTGCCGGATTGGCCTTGCCGCCCGTGGCCTTCATCACCTGACCGACGAACCAGCCGATAGCCTGGGGCTTGTCCGCCACGGCCGCCGCCTTGTCAGGGTTGGCGGCGATGATCTCATCCACGGCCTTCTCGATGGCGCCGGTGTCGGTGACCTGTTTCAGGCCATGCTTCTCGACCACCTCGGCCGGCGAGCCCTCGCCGTTCCAGACGTGATCGAAGACCTCCTTGGCGATCTTGGACGAGATGACGTTCGTCTCGATCAGTTCGACCAGCTGCGCCACATGCGCCGCCGGCAGCGTGTTCTCGCTGAAGTCCTTGTTGTCTGCCGCCAGGCGCGCCGAGACCTCGTTGGTGACCCAGTTGGACACCAGCTTGGCATCACGGCCCTTGGCCGCCTCTTCGAAATAGTCCGCCTTGGCCTGTTCCGAAATCAACACGATGGCGTCGTATTGCGACAGCCCATAGTCGGCCATCAGACGCTTGCGCTTGTCGTCCGGCAGTTCCGGCAGCGACGCCTTGATCTCGGCGATCCAGGCCTCTTCCAGGTCCAGCGGCAACAGATCGGGATCGGGGAAGTAGCGATAGTCTTGCGCCTCTTCCTTGGACCGCATCGAGCGCGTCTCGCCGGCCGTCGCATCATACAGCCGCGTCTCCTGGGTGATCGAACCGCCGTCCTCCAATATCTCGATCTGGCGGCGCGCCTCATACTGGATCGCTTGAGAAATGAAGCGGAAGCTGTTGACGTTCTTGATCTCGCAGCGCGTCCCCAGATAGCCGAATTCGCCCGTTGCCTTGAACTTTTCATAGTTCCCGACACGGCACACCGACACGTTCACGTCGGCCCGCAGATTGCCCTTCTCCATGTCCCCGTCGCAGGTGCCCAGATAGATCAGGATGGTCCTGATCTTCTTCACATAGGCGACTGCCTCGTCCGGCGTGCGCAGGTCGGGGCGCGAGACGATCTCCATCAGCGCCGTGCCGGCCCGGTTCAGATCGACATAGCTTTCGGTCGGCGACAGGTCGTGGATCAGCTTGCCCGCATCCTGCTCCAGGTGCAGCCGCTCGATGCCGACGTTGAAGAAGCTGCCGTCCTCGGCCTCCACCTCGACCACGCCCTCGCCCACGATGGGATAATAGAGCTGGCTGATCTGATAGCCGGTCGGCAGGTCGGGATAGAAGTAGTTCTTTCGGTCGAACTGGCTGCGCCTGTTGATCTGGGCGCGCAAGCCCAGGCCGGTCTTCACCGCCTGTTCGACACAGTGTTTGTTCAGCGTGGGCAGCATGCCGGGGAAGCCCGCATCCACCAGCGACACCTGCTCGTTCGGCCCTGCGCCGAAGCCGACGGCGGCCCCGGAGAACAGCTTGGCCTTCGACGCCACCTGGGCGTGGATTTCCAGCCCCATGACGATTTCCCAATCGCCCGTGCGGCCCTTGATCGTTTTCGAGTTCGTAGCGGTGTCGGTCATGGCTTCGTCCTAGCGCCCTCGTCGGCGGCGAGAAAGGGGGCTGTCTTGATGATGTCGCGAAAGGCGATCAACTTGCGCCTCTCAACGGAGATTTCGATGACCAAAACCCTGTTCGCCGCAGCCGCTGCGGCCTCCCTGCTGCTGGCCGGCGCCGCCTCGGCCCAGACTGCGCCCGCTCCGACCCCCGCGCCTGAGCACGAGCATCACGCCGCCCACCCCACCATCGACAGCACCATCGAGGCCCTGATCGCCGATCCCGCGACCAAGGCGGTCCTGGACAAGCACCTGCCCGGCCTCGACAAACACCCCGCCTATGGCCAGTTCAAAGGCATGACCCTGCGCCAGGTCGCCCCCTACTCCCAGGGCAATATCACCGACGCCAAGATCGCCGCCATAGACACCGACCTGAAGGCGCTCCCGGCCGAGTAATTAAAGAAGGGGCCGGCGATCCGCCGGCCCCTTCGCTTCTCCGACAAAGAGAAGTTATCTCACCACCATTTTCCCGGCTTGGCCGTGAAGCCCGCCGCGCGTTCCAGCGCCGCGCCGACCTGGAACACCGTCGCCTCGTCCAGCGCCTTGCCGATGACCTGCAGACCCAGCGGCAATCCGCCGGCGTCCACGCCCGCAGGCACCGAGATGCCCGGAAGGCCGGCCAGATTGGTCGTCACCGTGAAGACGTCGTTCAGATACATGGTCAGCGGGTCGATCTGCTTGTCGCCCAGCGCGAACGCCGCTGACGGCGTCGATGGCGTAAGGATGGCGTCCACCTGACCCCAAACGTTGTCGAAGTCCTCGGCGATGCGGCGACGCACCTTCAGCGCCTTGACGTAGTAGGCGTCGTAAAAACCGGCCGACAGCACATAGGCGCCGATGGTCAGGCGACGCTGGACCTCCTTGCCGAACCCTTCCGCGCGCGAGGTGGCGTACAGGTCATCCAGCGACTTGAACTCTTCGGCCCGGTGCCCGAACCGCATCCCGTCATAGCGGGCAAGGTTGGACGAAGCCTCGGCCGGCGCCACGATATAGTAGGTCGGCAGGGCGTATTTGGTGTGCGGCAGGCTGATCTCGACGATCTCGCAGCCGGCGTCCTTCAGCCAGGCCACGCCCTGATCCCAAAGGGCCTGGATCTCGGCCGGCATCCCGTCCACGACATATTCGCGCGGCACGCCGATGCGTAGTCCCTTGACCGACTTGCCGACCGACTGGGTCCAGTCGGGCGTCGGGATGTCCAGGCTGGTGGAGTCCTTGGCGTCGAACGAACACATGGAGCGCAGCAGCAGGGCCGCGTCCTCGACCGTCTTGGTGATCGGCCCAGCCTGGTCCAGCGAACTGGCGAAGGCCACCATGCCGAACCGGCTGGCGCGGCCATAGGTGGGCTTGATCCCGACCGTGCCGGTAAAGGCGGCAGGCTGGCGGATCGAACCGCCGGTGTCCGACGCAGTCGCGGCCAGGCACAGGTCCGCCGCCACGGCCGAGGCCGAACCGCCCGAAGACCCGCCCGGCGTCAGCTCGGCGTTGGAGTTGGCCGACTTCCACGGGTTCACGACCGGACCGAAGGCCGAGGTCTCGTTGGACGAGCCCATGGCGAACTCGTCCATGTTCAGCTTGCCCAGCATCACCGCCCCGTCGCGCCACAGATTGGCGGTGACGGTCGATTCATAGGGCGGCACGAAGCCGCGCAGCATGTTTGAGCCGGCCGTCGTCTGCACGCCTTCGGTGCAGAACAGGTCCTTGATCCCCAGCGGCGCGCCTTCCAGCGCTCCACCTTGGCCGGCGGCGATGCGGGCGTCGGACGCGCGGGCCATATCCATCGCCTTGTCCGCCGTCACCTCGACATAGGCGTTCAGCGTCGGGTTGGCGGCCTCGATGTTGGTCAGGAAGGCGTGGGTGATCTCGGCCGAGGAGAAATCCTTGGCCCTCAGGCCGTCGACAGCGCCCTTCAGGGTCAGTTTGGTCAGGTCGCTCATGACTATTCGACCACCTTGGGCACGACGAAGAAGCCGTCGGCCGATTTCGGGGCGTTGGACAGGACGGCGTCGATCTTGTCTCCGTCGGTCACCACGTCCTCGCGCAGACGCAAAGGCTGGGCGACGTTCGAGGTCATCGGCTCCACGCCTTCGACATCCACCTGGTCCAACTGCTCGATCCAGGCCAGGATGCCGTTCAGCTCCTGCGCCAGCGGCTCCAGCCGGTCCTCGGGGGTCTTGATGCGGGCGAGATGCGCAACCTTGCGCACCGTCGCAGCGTCGATGGCCATGCGGCCCTCCAACACACAGAATGAAACGAAGCGGTCGGATTAGCCGCCTGCACAGGGATTCACAAGGATCAGACGCCGGGCGTTTGACGCCGCGTCACTGCGTCGTGCTGACATCGACCGCGTTTGGCGGCGTCTCGCCATTCCAGGCGAAGTCGACCTGCACCGTCCGATCCGCCTTCAGAATATTCCCGTCCGGCCCCGCCGTGTCCGGACGCACCGCCAGCACCACGCGTCCGGCCTTCGCCTCGACCACCCGCCATTCGGCATAGTCGCCCAGCGGATAGACGCTCCAGCCCTCGGCCGGGCCGCTCAACAGGGCGAAATAGGTCACCAGGCCGTTCACCGCCGGATCGCCGCCAGACAGGCTGAAGACCTTGGCGCTCAGCGCCGGCAGGGCGTGGAACTGGGAGATATCGGCCGCCGTGCCTATCTCCTCGCGAGGAATGACCGGATGACGCGCTGACGGACCGACAGGTCGGGTCGGCGCCTTGGTCACAGACATCGGCGTGGGCGCGGGCTTGGCGCCCGCCGTCTTGCGTGGCGTCTCGGCCGGCCCGCAGCCGCACAGACCCAAGGCCAGAACCACCGCCGCCGTCAGGAAAACCCTGCGCATTTCGCCGTCCTCCGTCTTCGGGGCGATCACCATCGCCTTTGACTTAAGGCCGCGCCAGTCCTAACCGCAGGCCGTGCCCGTTCTCGACCTCCTCGACCTGCCCGCCGCCTGCCCGCCCGACACGCCGTGGATGGGGCTGGATTTGGGCGAGAAGACCATCGGCGTCGCCGTGTCGGACACCACGCGCCTGATCGCCTCGCCGCTGGAGCTGATCCGCAAATCCAAGTTCACGCTGGAAGCCGAGCAGCTGTTCAAGCTGATGGCCCATCGCAAGGTTTCAGCCCTGGTCATCGGCCTGCCGGCCAACATGGACGGCTCCGAAGGCCCGCGCGCCCAGTCGTGCCGGGCCTTCGCCCGCAATCTGGAACGGCTGCGCCCGATCAACATCGCCTTCTGGGACGAGCGGCTGTCCACCAGCGCCGTCGAACGCTTCCTGATCGAGGACCTGGATCTGAACCGCAACCGCCGCGCCCAGGTCGTGGACCGCACCGCCGCCGCCTGGATCCTGCAGGGGGCGCTGGATCGGGTGCGGGATCAGGCGACCTGGATTTGACGGCCCTGATCGCCGGCGTCCTGCCGGTCTTTCTGATGATCGCCCTGGGTTATGGGCTGCGAAAATCCGGCTTCCTGCCCGACGAGGCCTGGCGGCCGATCGAGAAGCTGTCGATCAACATCTTCTACCCCAGCTTCCTGATCCCCGCGATCTGGCACGCGGACCTGGCCGGCGGCGGCGCGACCGTGGCGGGCGCGGCGGCGGTCGGGGCGACCCTGATCGTGGCGGCCGCAACCTTGGCGGCCAAGCCCCTGATCACCCTGGATGGCCCGGCCTACACCAGCGTCTTCCAGGGCGTGATCCGCTGGAACAGCTTCGTCTTCGTACCGGTGATCCAGTCTGTCTATGGCTCGGAGGGCACGGCCATGGCGGCGGTCGCCATCGCCTTCATCATTCCGGTGACCAATATCGCCTGCGTCGCCGTGCTGGCCAAATGGGGGTCGCTGCGGCGCGAGCCTTCGGTGCTGGGTCTGGCGAAGTCGATGATCGCCAACCCCATCCTGCTGGCCTGTTTGATCGGCCTGGCGCTGAACCTGTTGCGCGTGCCGTTGATCCCCGGCCTGTCCGACGCCCTGAACCTGCTGGGCGCCGCCGCCCTGCCGCTGGGCCTGATCGTCGCCGGGGCGGGTCTGTCCTTCGCCGAGGTCCGGCGCCGCCGCACCACCATCGCCGCCGTCACCCTGGTCAAGCTGGGCGTCATGCCGCCCCTGATGTGGTTCATCGCCTGGGCCCTGGGCGGCGACAGCCTGGCCCAGGGCATCGCCCTGATCTGCGGGGCCGCGCCAGGCTCCGCCGCCTCCTACATCCTGGCGCGTCAGATGGGCGGCGACGCGCCCCTGATCGCCGGCGTCATCGCCCTGACCACCGTAGGCAGCGCCGTGGTCATCCCCATTCTTCTGGCGCTGTTCCACTTCGTCTGACTCGCGTTCAGACCGAGTCACGCCTATAGCCGCGTCTCGATGACCCAGCCCTCAGACGTCACCGACCAGACCATCCGCGATCGGCTGGTCCCGTTCCCGAAACCCCACTTCCTCGCCGCGTCGGACCTCGATCCGTTCGTCACCCCGCAGTTGCTGGATCTCGGCGACGCCTTCGTCGACTTCAATCGCCAGTCGTCCAAGGCGCTGGATCTGCTGCACGGCCGCACGGTCGTGAACCTGTTCTTCGAAAACTCGACCCGCACCTCCTCCTCGTTCGAGATCGCGGCCAAGCGGCTGGGCGCCGACGTGGTGACCATGCCGGTCGGATCGTCGTCGGTGAAGAAGGGCGAGACCCTGATCGACACAGCGGTGACGCTGAACGCCATGAAGCCCGACATTCTGGTCATCCGCCACTCGGCCTCGGGCGCGGCGGAGCTGCTTAGCCAGAAGGTCGGCTGCGCCGTCGTCAACGCCGGGGACGGCCGTCACGAACACCCGACTCAGGCCCTGCTGGACCTCTTGTCCATGCGCCGCGCCTTTGGCGATGTGACCAGCCTGACCGTCGCCATCTGCGGCGACATCACCCACAGCCGCGTGGCGCGGTCGAACGTCGCCCTGCTTCAGATGATGGGGGCGCGGGTGCGCCTGATCGGCCCGCCGACCCTGGTGCCCGGCGACGCCGACCGCTGGGGCTGCGAGGTCTTCCACGACATGCGCGAGGGCCTGCAAGGTTGCGACGTGGTCATGATGCTGCGCCTTCAGCTTGAGCGGATGGCCGGCGCCCTGGTGCCCTCGACCCGCGAGTATTTCCGCTTCTGGGGCCTGGACCGCGAAAAGTTGGCCTGGGCCAAGCCGGGCGCCAAGGTCATGCACCCCGGCCCGATGAACCGGGGCGTCGAGATCGATTCCGACGTCGCCGACGATCTGGACGTCTCCCTGATCCAGGATCAGGTCGAGATGGGCGTCGCCGCCCGCATGGCCGTCCTCGCCTCCCTCTCCGCCCGTTGGGGGGGGTACGCCCGATGACCACCGTCGCCATCATCAACGCCCGCCTGCTGGACCCCGCTACCGACTATGACGGTCCCGGCGGCCTTCTGATCGAGGACGGTCGCATCGTCCGCGTCGTCCACGGCGCATCCCACATCGACGCCGATCAGATCATCAACGCCGACGGCCTGTGTCTCGCACCCGGACTGATCGATATCCGGGTCAAGACCGGCGAACCCGGCGCCGAGCCCAAGGAGACGCTGAAGTCCGCCAGCCTGGCCGCCGCGGCCGGAGGCGTGACCACCATCGTCGTCCAGCCCGACACCGACCCCGCCGTCGACGACCCGGCGATGATCGACTTCATCCAGCGGCGCGGCGCGGCCCTGAACCTGGTCAATGTCCGCGCCGCCGGCGCCGCGACCAAGGCCCTGGAGGGTCAGCGCATGGCCGAGATCGGCCTGATGGACGAGGCCGGCGCCCTGTATTTCACCGACGGCGACAAGGTCATCGTCAACAGCCGCACCCTGCAGCGGGTGATGAGCTACGCCGCCGCATTCAATGCCCTGATCGCCTGCCGCCCGGCCGATCCGTGGCTGACCGAGGGCGCCGTCGCCGCCTCCGGCGAACTGGCCACGCGCCTGGGTTTGTCCGGCAGCCCGGCCATCGCCGAACGTATCGGTCTGGAACGCGACCTGGCCCTGGTCGAACAGACCGGCGCCCGTTTCCTGGTCGATCAGATCTCGACCGAGGGCGCGCTGGAGACCCTGGCCCGCGCCCGCGCCAAGGGGCTGGAGGTCGCCGTCAGCGTCTCGATCAACCACCTGTGCTTCAACGAGGTGGACATCGGCGACTATCGCACCTTCTACCGGCTGGACCCGCCGCTGCGGTCGGAAGCCGACCGCCAGGCCTTGATCGAGGCGGTGCGCGAAGGCCTGATCGACGTCATCACCTCCGCCCACGCCCCGGCCCCGGCCGAGGACAAGCGCCGCCCCTTCGCCGAGGCCGCGCCCGGCGCCATCGGCCTGGAGACCCTGCTGCCCGCCGCCCTGACCCTGCACCACGAGGCCGGTCTGGACCTGCTGGACGTGCTGCGGCCCCTGACCCAGGGACCGGCCGCCCTGCTGGGCCTCGACGCCGGGGTTCTGGCCGAGGGCGCCCCCGCCGACCTGGTCCTGTTCGACCCCGGCGCGCCGATCATCGTCGACGCCGACGCCCTGCATTCCAAATCCAAGAACTCCCCGTTTGACGGCCGGCGTCTGCAAGGCAAGGTGATCGGGACGTGGGTGGGCGGACGAAAGGTTCACTGACCTAGCCTCTCCGGGTTTCCGCCACATTCCGCCCTAGGCTCAGCGACAGTGAAGCTTATCGGGGAATCGGTCATGACGATCTGGAAACGCATCGCCGGCCTGGGGCTGGTTCTGCTGGCCGGCGCCGTCATGGGCTGTTCGGAACCGGCGGACGCCCAGTCTTCGCCTGCGCCTGACGCGGCCGAAGGCGCGCCCTATGTGCTGACGGGCACCCAGGTCTGGACCGTGCCGGACCCCGTCTCCGGCCGCGACTATCAGGTCTTCATCAGCCTGCCCGCCAGCTACGAGACCAGCCCCCAGCGCCGCTATCCGGTCCTCTATGTCACCGACGCCGACTACGCCTTCCCGATCATCCGTCAGATCGCCCGGCGCGTGAACCTGGATGGCCTGGTGATCGAGGAGTTCATCCTCGTCGGCCTGTCCTATTCGCGCGGCGACAGCGGCACGATCAGTCGAAACCGCGACTACACGCCGACCCCGAACGGCCCCCGCAGTTCCAGCTCTATGCTCCACGGCGGCGGCCCCGCCTATCAGACCTATCTGAAGACCCAGGCCCTGCCTTTCGTCGAAAGCCGCTTCCGCGCCGATCCCGAGCGCCGCGTCCTGCTGGGCCATTCCTACGGCGGCCTGCTGGGCGCACAGATCCTTTTCACCGACCCCGGCCTGTTCCACGCCTATGTCCTGGGCAGCCCGTCCTTCTGGTATGACAAGCGCCACATCATGGGGATGGAGGCCGACTACGCCCGCACCCATCGCGACCTGCCCGCCGACGTCTTCATGTACATCGGCGGCTGGGAGGTGCCCGGCCCCGACCGTCGCAACACCTCCGGCGCGGACATGGTCGCCGATGTCCGCACGATGGAGCGCACCTTGAAATCGCGCGCCTATCCGGGCCTGACGGTCCGATCCACAGTCCTGACCGACGAAGACCACCTGACCGTCGCCCCCATCGGCTTCACCCGCGCCCTGATGGCGGTGCTGCCGGCAAAACGCTGATCAGCGCGGCCGCTCGCACGTCGCAGCCTTGGCCACCTCGGCGCCTAGCACCGACTTGACCGCCAGCGGCGTATCGGTGGCGATCACCGTCACGCCCTGGCGCACCAGGTCGCGGTATTCCGACACGTCGCCGTCGGCGGCGTAGCGGTCGTCGCGGCGTACGCCTTCCCGGCCCAGCGTGCCGAACTGAACCTCCACGCCGGCGTCGCGTAGGGCGCGCCACAGGGCAGGCCGTTCCTCGCGCGTCCCGGTCCAGGCCAGGATCTGCGGTGCGTTCAATCCCTGCAATCCGTCAACGCCGCTCAGTCCGGCCGAGATCATCATCTCCGGCGCCATCGCCGCCACAGCCCGTGCATCGGCCTCGTTATAGGTGATCAGGATCACCCGGTTGCCCGCCCGCGACCGGCGCACCTGATCGATCACCGCCCGCGCCAGATCCACGGTCGTCTCGCCGTCGGCGGGCTTCAGGTCGATGCTGGCGATGGCCCCCACGCGCCCGGCGGCGTCCAGCGCCTCGCCCAGGGTCGGGGGCGCGGCGCGGGTCAGGGCGCCGTTCGAGGCCTTCAGCCGCGCCCGTTTCACCTGGGCCAGGGTCAGGTCCGCCACCCGGCCGCGCCCGGTGGTCGTCCGCTCCATCGTCTCGTCGTGCATCAGCACCAGATGCTGATCCTTGGTCAGGACGGCGTCCAGTTCCAGGATCGCATTGGGAATCGCCCGCCCCGTCGCCTCAATGGCGGCGATGGAGTTCTCGGGCTGATCCATCGCAGAAACCGCACGGTGCGCCGAGATCGCCACGCCGCCGTCGCGCACGCAGTCGAACCAGGCGGCCAGCGCAGGCCCAGCGGCGGGCGTCGTAGCCGCAGGCGGCGCGCCGACGCAACCTGTCGTGGACAACAACAAAACCACGGCGGCGGCGACGGGGATTCGGGTCATGACAGTCTCCGGCAAGGCGGGCGGACCAGACGCTGCGCCGATCATCGGGTCAAGAGGTCGGATCGCGCTTGCTCCGCGCCGCGCGCCGACGCATTTTGCCGCAACGACACGCGGGGAGCGAATCAACGTGCAGGATCTGGTGGGCCCCGCGATCGGGACCTTGGCGCTGGTCGCGCTGGGCGGCTATCTGCTCGGCTCGATTCCGTTCGGCGTGGTGATCACGCGCGCGGCCGGCGCAGGCGACGTGCGCAATATCGGCTCGGGCAATATCGGCGCGACCAATGTCCTGCGCACCGGCCGCAAGGATCTGGCCCTGGCGACCCTGCTGCTGGACGCCGGCAAGGGCGCCGTCGCCCTGCTGATCGCCCGTCACCTGTTCGACAGCGAGGTCGCGGGCGCCGTCGCGGGCGGCGCGGCCTTCCTGGGCCATCTGTTCCCCGTCTGGCTCAAGTTCAAGGGCGGCAAGGGGGTCGCCACCTTCTATGGCCTGCTCATCGCCGCCGCCTGGCCCCTGGGCCTGATGGCCGGAGCGGTCTGGCTGATCAGCGCCTTCGTCTTCCGCTATTCGTCGCTGGCGGCCCTGATCTCGGCGGCGACCGCGCCCCTGCTGGCCCTGCTGCCGCTCGCCGTCGTCGGCCTGCCGGTGGACCTGCCCATCCTCGCCCTGACCGTCTTCGCCGCCGTCCTGATCTGGGTGCGTCACCACCAGAACATCGCCCGGCTGCTGAAGGGCGAGGAACCGCGCATCGGGGCCAAGAAGGCGTGAGCCTGAGCCCGGCCGAACGCTTCGCCCGGCTGCGGCTCACCCGCACCGACCGCATCGGTCCGGTCACCTTCGCCCAGCTGCTCTCCCGCTACGGCTCGGCCGCCAGCGCGCTGGACGCCCTGCCCGATCTGGTGCGCAAGTCCGGCGCCGCTTCCACGCCCCCGCCGGTCGAGGCGGTCGAGCGTGAACTGGCCGCCGGCGACGCCATCGGCGCCCGCCTGCTGGTGCTGGGCGACGACGACTATCCCGAGCTGCTGGCGGCACTCGACCCGCCCCCGCCCATCCTGTGGACCCGCGGCCGCGCCGACCTGCTGAACCAGCCCTGCGTCGCCATCGTCGGCGCCCGCATCGCCTCGGCAGGCGGTCAGCGGATCGCGCGCGGTCTGGCGCAACAACTGGGCCAGGCCGGCCATGTCGTCGTCTCGGGCATGGCGCGCGGCATCGACGCCGCCGCCCACGAAGGAGGCATGGAGACCGGAACCGTCGCCGTCCTGGGCGGCGGGGTGAACGACATCTATCCGCCCGAACACGCCGACCTCTACGCCCGCCTGACGGACCAGGGCTGCATCGTCTCCGAAAGCCCCGTCGGCGCCCGCGCCCAGGCTAGAGACTTCCCCCGTCGCAACCGCATCATCTCGGGCCTGTCGCGCGGCGTCGTGGTGGTCGAGGCCGAGATCAGGTCCGGCTCCCTGATCACCGCCCGCCTCGCCGCCGAACAGGGCCGCGACGTCTTCGCCGTGCCCGGATCGCCGCTGGATCCCCGCGCCCGCGGCCCCAACGAGTTGCTGCGTCAGGGCGCCATCCTGTGCGAGGGGATCGAGGACATCGACCGCGCCTTCAACACCCTGCGCACCCTGCGCGAGCCGGCGGCGGATCAAATGAGATTCGACGGCGACATCGACGACGCCTTCCTCGACCGTGTCGCCGCCCTGCTGTCACCCACCCCGACGCCCCGCGACGAGATCGCCCGCGCGTTGGCCGCGCCCGTCTCCCAGGTCGCCGCCGCCCTGCTGGAACTCAGCCTGACCGGCCGCGCCGACCTGCTGCCCGGCGGGCTGGCGTCCACCTAGGCCGGCGGATGACCCGCAACGCCCGCAACCTGTTCCAGCATCCCCGCCAGCCGCACGTCGCCCTCGTCGCGCGCCAGCCGGGCCATTTCCAGCGCCATGGCGCCGATATATTCCCGCGTGGGAAAGGCCGCCGCCTCTATGTCCGATCGGAACTCCGTCGCGGATGTGTTTTCGCTTCGCGCCGTCGCCATGATCGTCTCCGTTGCCAGATCCACAATCTAACCGCGCTTCATTAAAACACAACTACCTTAGGCTGTAAGACGACAGGTGCGATTGACTCACGGCCCCGCTCCAACCACGTTCGCGCCCCTTCCCGAGACCGGACAGATATGAACCTCGTCATCGTCGAGAGCCCCGCAAAGGCCAAGACCATCAATAAGTATCTCGGCCCGGACTACGAAGTCCTGGCCTCCTACGGCCACGTCCGCGACCTGCCGTCCAAGGACGGCTCGGTCCTGCCCGACGACGACTTCTCCATGCACTGGGAGGCCGACGCCAAGGGCGCCAAACGCCTGTCCGAAATCGCCGAGGCCGCCAAGCGCGCCGACCGCGTCATCCTCGCGACCGACCCCGACCGCGAAGGGGAAGCGATCAGCTGGCACGTGCTGGAAGTGCTGAACAAGAAGAAGGTGCTGAAGGACACGCACGTCGAACGCGTCACCTTCAACGCCATCACCAAGTCCGCCGTGCTCGACGCCATGGCCGCCCCGCGCCAGATCGACATGGAGCTGGTGAACGCCTATCTGGCCCGCCGCGCGCTGGATTACCTCGTCGGCTTCACCCTCTCGCCGGTCCTGTGGCGCAAGCTGCCGGGCGCCCGCTCGGCCGGCCGTGTCCAGTCGGTCGCCCTGCGCATCGTCGTCGATCGCGAGATGGAGATCGAGAAGTTCAAGGCCCAGGAATACTGGTCCATCGAGGCCGACCTGAACGCCGATAGCCCGCCCTTCACCGCCCGCCTGGTCAAGCACGAAGGCAAGCGGGTCCAGCGTCTGGACATCAAGGACGAGGCGACCGCCACCGCCGCCCGCGCGGCCATCGACGCCGGCGACTTCACCATCAACTCGGTCGAGAAGAAGCCGATCCGCCGCAACCCGGCGCCGCCCTTCACCACCTCGACCTTGCAGCAGGAAGCCTCGCGCAAGCTGGGCTTTTCCGCCCAGCGCACCATGCAGGCGGCGCAGAAACTGTATGAGGGCGTCGACGAAACCGGCGGCCTGATCACCTATATGCGGACCGACGGCGTCCAGACCACGCCCGAGGGCATCGCCCAGGCGCGCGAGGTCATCAGCCAGCAGTTCGGCCCGGCTTTCGTTCCGCAGGAACCCCGCTATTACAAGACCAAGGCCAAGAATGCTCAGGAAGCGCACGAAGCGATCCGGCCGACCAACATCGCCCGCCATCCCGACACCGTGCGCCTCGATTCCGATCTTCAGCGCCTCTACGAACTGATCTGGAAGCGGATGGTCGCCTCCCAGATGGAGGCCGCCCGCCTGGACCGCACCACGGTCGAGATCGAGACGCCCGACGGCCTCACCGGCCTGCGCGCCACCGGCCAGGTGGTCACCTTCGACGGCTTCATGGCCGTCTATGAGGAAGGTCGCGACGAGAAGCAGAAGGGCGCCGAAGAGGACGAGAGCGACGACACCAGCCGCCTGCCCGCGCTGAAGGAAGGCGCCAAGGCCAAGGTCGACGCCATCCGCACCGACCAGCATTTCACCGAACCGCCCCCGCGCTATTCCGAAGCCACCCTGGTCAAGAAGCTGGAAGAGCTGGGCATCGGCCGCCCCTCGACCTACGCCTCGACCCTGTCGACCCTGCGCGACCGCGAATATGTCCGCGTCGACAAGAACCGCTTCTATCCCGAGGACAAGGGGCGGCTGGTCACGGCCTTCCTGGAGCAGTTCTTCGCCAAATGGGTCGAATACGATTTCACCGCCGCGCTGGAGACCCGCCTGGATGAAGTGTCCGCCGGTCAACTGGACTGGAAGCTGCTGCTGCGCGAGTTCTGGCAGGACTTCCACGCCGCGACCCAGGCCGCCGGCGAACTGCGCACCACGGCCATCCTGGACGCCCTGAACGAAAGCCTGGGCGCCCACATCTTCCCGGCCAAGGAAGACGGATCCGATCCGCGCGAATGCCCCCTGTGTCACATCGGCCAGCTCAGCCTGAAGACCAGCCGGTTCGGCGCCTTCATCGGCTGCGAACGCTATCCCGACTGCAAATACACCCGCCCCGTCGCCAGCCCCTCGGCCGAGGACGGCTCGGCCGAAAGCGGCGACCGCGAACTGGGCATCGACCCGGAAACGGGTCAGCCGGTTCAGCTGAAGATCGGCCGTTTCGGCCCCTATGTGGAAATCACGCCGCCCGAGGGTGACAAGCCCAAACGCTCGTCCCTGCCCAAGGGCTGGTCGCCCGCCTCCCTGTCGCTGGACCAGGCGCTGCGCTTGCTGGCCCTGCCGCGCGAGGTCGGGGTCCACCCCGAGGACGGCAAGATGATCACCGCCGGCCTGGGCCGTTACGGACCCTTCGTCCTGCACGCCGGCACCTATGCCAACGTCTCGGACATCGACGAGGTGTTCGAGGTCGGCCTGAACCGCGCCGTCGCCCTGTTGGCGGAAAAACGCGCCGGTCGTCCCGGTCGCGGCGCCGCCACGGCCCCGCTCAAGGATCTGGGCGCCGACCCGGAGACGGGCGAGCCGATCCACGTCATGGCCGGCCGCTTCGGTCCCTACGTCAAGTCCGGCAAGATCAACGCCACCCTGCCCAAGGGCGTGGCGCCCGAAGACTTGACCCTGGAAGACGCCCTCCCCCTGCTCGCCGCCAAGGCCGGCGCCGCGCCCAAGAAAAAGGCCCCCGCCGCCAAGAAGGCCGCCACTCCGAAAAAGGCCGCAGCCAAGAAACCCGCCGCGAAGAAGGCTCCGGCGAAGAAGGCCGCAAAGCCGAAGACCGAAGACTGATCCCTCTCCCGTTGGGAGAGGGCTTGAGCGCCCGAGAGCGTCAGCGATCGGCCTTCGCGCGAAAGGGTGAGGGTCGCGGTGTTGCGAACTGGCCCACCGCCCGACCCTCAC
Organism: Brevundimonas sp.; assembly: GCF_041648115.1. Classification (GTDB taxonomy): domain Bacteria; phylum Pseudomonadota; class Alphaproteobacteria; order Caulobacterales; family Caulobacteraceae; genus Brevundimonas. The sequence goes on along the minus strand of NZ_JBAZPR010000003.1, from coordinate 4,817 downwards.
CCGGCCCTTCGGGCCACCCTCTCCCAACGGGAGAGGGAAATGATAGTGCGTGGCGCGAATCCCCCCCGCCGCCTATCTTCCTGCCCTCATGCCCATCCGCCGCCTCTCCCCCGAAACCGTCAACCGCATCGCCGCCGGCGAGGTGGTCGAGCGGCCGGCCAGCGCCATCAAGGAACTGGTCGAGAACGCCCTGGACGCCGGGGGCCGCAATATCGAGATCCAGGCCGACGGCGGCGGCCTGTCGCGCATCCTGATCGCCGACGACGGCAAGGGCATCCCCAGGGCCGAACTGCCCCTGGCCATCGAACGCCACGCCACGTCGAAGCTGGAGCCCGACGACGCCGGCGACGTGGACCTGCTGCGCATCCACACCCTGGGCTTCCGGGGCGAGGCCCTGCCGTCCATCGGCTCGGTCGCCCGCCTGTCCATCACCACCCGGTCACAGGACGAGACCGAGGCCTGGACCATCACGGTCGAGGGTGGCGCGACCCATCCCCTGGCCCCCGCCCCCTTCCCCGGCCCGCACGGCGCGCGGGTCGAGGTGCGCGACCTCTTCTACGCCACCCCCGCCCGCCTCAAGTTCATGAAGTCCGAGCGGTCCGAGGCCATGGCCATCTCGGAGGAGATCAAGCGCCAGGCCATGGCGCACGAGGCTGTCGCCTTCACCCTGTCGCTGGACGGCAAGGTCACCCTGCGCCTGCCCGCCGAACACCCCGGCGACGAGGGCCGGCTGAGACGCCTTTCCGCCCTGCTGGGCCGCGACTTCGAGGCCAACGCCCTGCTCATCGATCAGGCGCGGGACGGCGTGCGCCTGTCGGGTTACGCCGGCCTGCCCACCTATTCGCGCGGCAATGCGGCGCATCAGTATCTGTTCGTCAACGGCCGCCCGGTGAAGGATCGCCTGCTGCAAGGGGCCCTGCGCGGCGCCTACGCCGACTTCCTGGCGCGGGACCGGCACCCGGCCGCCGTCCTCTTCCTCGACATCGATCCGCTCTATGTCGACGTCAACGTCCACCCCGCCAAGGCCGAGGTCCGGTTCCGCGATCCGGCCCTGGTGCGCGGCCTGATCGTCGGCGCCCTGCGCCACGCCCTGCACGCGGCCGGCCACCGCGCCAGCACAACCGTCGCCGCCGACACCCTGTCCAGCTTCCAGCGCTACACCGGCCTGGGCTCAGGCCCCGCCTACAGCCCCAGCGCCCCCTCGGCCCAGGGCTTCAGCGGCTGGACCGGCTGGTCCCAGCCCGCCGCCGCCGCGCAAGTTCTCCCCGGCCTCAACGAACGCAGCGCCCGCGTCGAACCCAGCTGGGACGGCCCCTTATGGCCGCAACACCCCGCCGCTGCCGACCCCGCCGCTCACGACTCACCCTTCACCAATCACGCCCCCACAGACCCCCTCGACTACCCTCTGGGCGCCGCGCGGGGTCAGCTCCACGCCAACTATATCGTCGCCCAGACCCGCGACGGCCTGGTCATCGTCGATCAGCACGCCGCTCACGAGCGCCTGGTCTATGAGCGGATGAAGGCCCAGATGGCCGAGGGGTCCGTGACCCGCCAGGCCCTGCTGACGCCCGAGGTTGTCGATCTGGACCCCGCCGAGGCCGAACGCGTTGCCTCGCGCGCCGAGGAACTGGCCGAGATGGGCCTGATCGTCGAGGCCTTCGGCGCCGGCGCCGTCCTGGTGCGCGAGACCCCGGCCATGCTGGGCGACACGGACGTCCAGGGCCTGATCCGCGACATCGCCGATGATTTGTCCGAGCACGGCCAGGCCCTGTCGCTCAAGGAACGCCTCGCCGCCATCTGCGGCACCATGGCCTGCCACGGCAGCGTCCGCTCCGGCCGCGTCCTCTCCGCCCCCGAAATGAACGCCCTGCTCCGCCAGATGGAAGCCACCCCGCATTCGGGCCAGTGCAACCACGGACGGCCAACCTATGTGGAGCTCAAGCTGCACGACTTGGAGAAGCTGTTCGGGAGAAGGTGAGAGGGATGGACGTTCGACTCAAATTCCCAATCTTGCGTCCATTAAAGCTGGATGACGCCTGGATTTTGAATGGGTCGGGTGCCGAGATGTCGTTTGAGTTCACCAATGGCGAAGCTACGGCATTTGTTCTATTTTTTACTAACCAACCAACCAGCCTTGCACCATCAGTAAAAAAACTCGACGGCCCTATAAAGGCTGAGATTACAATCAACGGTAGCATAGGGGAAATTGGACGTCGTATCGCACAACGCTTTAGCGATTACATCAATCTATATTTCGCCGTTCCAATCGATATTAATGCAATGGAAGTGGATTATATCCCCGCCAACAATGAGGAACGCGAAGCCATACAAATGTTCGGGTTCAGCTCAAAGAGCGTAAGGCCAAATCCGCCACTTCCTTTCGATATGATGGCGCAAGCCTTTTATGCCGTCGAAAGTAACGATGATCCATCGTTTGCTTCTCACATGACGCGTTTGGCTCGCGAAGCGCTTATCACCCAACAATACATTGATGCTTTCCGATTTGGATTTCTTCTTATCGAAGCGTTGTACGGAAACGGTAAGTTTCAAACTCGCGATTTAATGCGCGAACTGGTTGGGAACGCTGATTTCAAAAGCATGCTTGATCAAACGATCTTGTCGATCACAAATGATCCTGATGACAATCGTTCAGCTGCTAAACCTACCATCGTCACACATTCCACTGCGGATGCTTTAGTCAAACACCTACTCGACCGTCGTGGATTTTATTTCCACGGCAACCTGAAGCGGCAGGACGCTTGGCATCCTGACCGTCAGGCCGAGGCCAAACCAGTTGCGGAAATCGTGGTTGATGTTGCCGGCCAAATCGCGGCGGCTCACGCCTCTGCGATGTTCGAGCCAGATATTGGTCCGAGGTTCATGACCGATGCAAAATCTCAAGGAGCGGCGATGACGATCAAAGTGCAGTTCCACTTTATCGACGATGACGGACGTCAGCGCACCGGGGCGATGGATTTCGACGTTCCGGGCACAAAACCGACCAGCAAGTTGGCTATCAAGGTAAACGGCCACTTCTTGTCTTGGGCGGAAGTTGAACTCAGCGGCTCGACGCTTTTGTCAGCCCGAGGGTTCATCAAGGAAACGGGCGCAGAAATCTTTCGCACTCAATTTCTAAAACCTGCCGACGAGGCGGGTCCGAAAAACTGACCCCGGAATACTTAAAGATCCCATGCCCTCCATCCTGTTCGTCTGCCTCGGCAACATCTGTCGCTCGCCCCTCGCAGAGGCCGCCCTGCGCGCCGAGGCGGAGCGGCTCCGCCTCGATCTGATCGTCGATTCCGCCGGGACCGGGGACTGGCATGCGGGCGAGCCGCCGGACCCGAGGGCGCAGGCGACGGCGCGGCGGCATGGTGTCGAGATCTCGGGGTTGAAGGCGCGGCAGGTGACGCAGGCCGATTTCCGCCGCTTCACCCATGTGGTGGCCCTGGACCACGACAATCTGGAGAACCTGCGCCGCCTGGCGCCCGCCGACGCGACCGCCGAACTCAGCCTGCTGCTCGACCACGTCCCCGGCCGCGAGGGCCAGGCCGTCGCCGACCCCTATTTCGGCGACGAAGCCGGGTTCGAGGTCACCTGGGCCGAGGTGACGGCCGCCGCGCGCGGCCTGGTCGAAAAGCTGTAACCCTCTCCCGTTGGGAGAGGGCTTGAGGCTCGCAGAGCGCAGCGATGCGCCAAGCCGAAAGGGTGAGGGTGGGATGCTGGACGTCAGCCACTGCGACGGCTGACGCCGACGGATGGAGCCGACCCTCATCCGGCCCTTCGGGCCACCTTCTCCCAACGGCGCTGTTAGGGCGCAAAGTCACCTAATCGTCCAACGGCACCCGGCTAAACCGGATATTAGCCGACAGATGGTGAGGTGATGGCCATGTCGAAGGCCGTTCTCGAAGACCGCTATGCCAAATTGCTTGGCGAACTGAAAGTCATTGAGACTCAGGCCGAAAGCGCGAACGGCCTCAAGGAAATTGTCGAGGCTGAGGAACGGATAGACCGGGAGAAAACCGAACTCCGTCGTCGGATGGATCAAGTCCGAGACAACATCAGGTTGCTCTATGACGTCGGCTGGGAGCCGTTCCTCCTCACGCCCAAGCTACCTAAGCCAAAGGAAAAGTATCCCCTCGTCGGCCGTCAAGCGTCGGCGATCCTGCGCAAGCGCGGCGGATGGATGAAGCCACAGGAACTCGCACATCTCGTGATGGCTGAGATGGGCATCGAACCGGACTACCGTCTGGCCAACAAGTTCTCGGTCACGATCAGAGGCGGGTTGATGCAGAGGGTTCGGGAGGGCTTGGCGGAAAAGCGAGGCGCGCCGGCGGAGTTCCGCATCACCCCACGCCCGCCGCTGAAACCGCCGGGCGTTTCCGCCAATAGCCTACCCACTCCTTGGCGACCGGCATCTTCGCCGCCCGCCGCGCGAGCAAAAGCATCCGCCGACCATTGTCCATCTGACGGTGATCGTCCCGCCAAGACAGTTCGTCCGCGTAGTTCTGTCCGTAGCCCTTCAAAAAGCTGAAATAGATGCCTTGCAGAGAGCGCCTGATGCGTAGGTGCTGGCACTCGATCCCGTTGATATGATCGCCGTCGATTGAATAGCCCACGCTGTGGTTCACGCTGCGGAGGGAGTCGAACATGGCGGCGAAGCGGTGCCACGCGTCGCCCAGATCGGTGATGACTGACGTGACCCCCGTTTCTCATCCAGCCATAACGAGAGTCCTTTGGTGATCTGAACTGGGGTTGGTGGGGTTGGCAAGAGGCCGGTCAGCGCAGCCTTCAACCAGCGCAGCGGACCGGCCGATTTT
>NZ_JBAZPR010000002.1:0-304577 GCF_041648115.1 Brevundimonas sp. | reverse complement strand
GCGAGGCTTACCTCTTAAAACCCGTCGGCGATTCGATTGGAGCGCGGAACCTAGTGAAACTAACCGATGAAAGCAAGAAGTTTTTCAACTCCTCCTTCCGTGGGACGTTGGAGATTTGAACCCCCGCGGCCCCGTCGGCCAGCCCGTTTCCGAGCGAGGCGGCTCTATACGTAGGGGCTGATTTGTCAGCAAGCGGATTCTGACGCCAAGGGGAAAGTTTCTCAAAGAGCACGAGTCAACGAGCAGCCAGCGCCTCGTCAGATCGTCATGTGAGCTGGAAGACTCCAGGCGACTCGGCTCCCTTCAGGCCCCACCCAAACGGGACATCAGCTTCGGGTCCTGCTCTGAGGCCGTAACCTCCTTGTCGAACGTCAGCTGCGCCTCGGATACATCCGTGAAGGTCAACGGTTCCGCCAAGCGCAGGCTTGAGACGGCGTAGTCTTCACCCCTCTGTTCCAGAACGACGCCGCTGCGGGAGTGAAGGATACGGGCGTCCGTGGTCATGGGTTTGTTCTCCGGCTTTTTTGGAGAACGCGCCAATCGCCGAAAGGGGTCGCTCTCAGTCGCCGGAAAGGATTTCGGCAATTCGCGCGCCCAGCGCCTCGTCATCCAGGCCATCGACGACAACCATCTTCGACCGTGACTGGCCGCCGCGCACCACGGTCACGAAAGACTTCGACACGCCGAGGCTCTTGGCCAGCAGCCGGATCAGGGCGTCATTGGCCTCTCCATCTATGGGACGGGCGCGCACACGCACCTTGAGCACGCGCCGTCCCTCCGGGTCCGCCTCCCAGCCTTCGATGCGATCCACCGCCGCGCCGGGCTGCAGCCTTATGGGCAGGTTCGCCATCCGATCCTCTACGGGCAAGAAAAAGGGCGCGGCCCCGTTCGGCGCCGCGCCCTCTGCATATTGGTCTAGCCGAGACTTAGCCCAGGGCCGTCATCAGTTCCGGCACCACGGTCTTGTAATCACCGACCAGGCCGTAGTCCGCGACCTGGAAGATCGGGGCGTCCGGGTCCTTGTTGATGGCGACGATGATCTTGGAGTCCTTCATCCCCGCCAGGTGCTGGATCGCGCCCGAAATCCCGATGGCGATATAGAGGGCCGGCGCCACGACCTTGCCAGTCTGGCCGACCTGATAGTCGTTGGGCGCATATCCGGCATCGACCGCCGCGCGCGAGGCGCCGATGGCGGCGCCCAGCTTGTCGGCCAGCGGCTCCATCACCGCGTGGAACTCGTCCGCCGAGCCCAGGGCGCGACCGCCCGAGACGATGATCTTGGCGGCGCCCAGTTCAGGGCGATCCGACTTGACCATTTCTTCCGACACGAAGGTCGTCTTGGGCGCATCGGCGCCGGCGACGCTCTCGACCGGGGCGGATCCCCCTTCAGCGGCGGCGGCGAAGGCCGTCGGACGCACGGTGATGACCTTCTTGGCGTCGGCCGACTGGATCGTTTCCAGCGCGTTGCCGGCGTAGATCGGTCGCACGAATGTATCGGCTGAGACGACCTCGACTATGTCGGAAATCGGCGCGACGTCCAGCTTGGCGGCGATGCGGGGAGCGAAGTTCTTGCCGTCCGCCGATGCTGGGGTCAGGATGGCGTCGTAGCCGGCGGCCAACGGAACCACCGTCGCCTCGACCGCCTCGGCCAGGCCGTGGCCCAAACCGGCGCTCTCGGCCAGCAGCACCTTACGGACGCCGGCGATCCTGGACGCGGCGTCGGCGGCGGCCTGCGCGCCCTGCCCCACGACCAGAATGTCCACGTCTGACGACAGGCCGAGCGCAGCGGTCACGGTCTTGTTGGTGGTGTCGCGAACGGTCGAACCGTCGTGATCGGCGATGACGAGGACAGCCATATTACAGCGCTCCTGCGGATTTGAGCTTGGAAACCAGTTCGGCCGCATCGGCCACCTTGACGCCGGCCGACCGCTTGGGCGGCTCGGTGACCTTCAGGACCTTCAGACGGTCGGCGACATCAACGCCATAGTCGGCGACCGCCTTGACGGCGATCTCCTTCTTCTTGGCCTTCATGATGTTGGGCAGGGAGGCGTAGCGCGGCGTGTTCAGCCGCAGATCCACCGTCACCACAGCCGGCAGTTCGGCGGCGATGGTCTGCAGGCCGCCGTCGACCTCGCGCGTCACCGTAGCCTTGCCGGCATCGACCACCAGCTTGCCGGCAAAGGTCGCCTGGGGCCAGTCCAGCAGCGCGGCCAGTATCTGGCCCACCGCATTGTTGTCGCCGTCGATCGACTGTTTGCCCATCAGGATCAGGTCGGGTTTTTCTTCCTCGACCACCGCCTTCAGCAGCTTGGCGACCGCCAGCGGTTCGAGATCCGTGTCCGACTGGATCAGCAGACCCCGGTCCGCGCCCATGGCCAGGGCGGTGCGGATGGTTTCCTGGGCCTGGGTCACGCCGATGGAGACCACGACGATCTCGGTCGCGGTGCCGGCGGCGTGATGTTCCTTGCCTTCCTTCAGACGAACCGCCTCTTCGACAGCGATCTCGTCGAAGGGATTCATGCTCATCTTGACGTTGGCCAGATCGACGCCTGACTGGTCCGCCTTCACGCGGGCCTTGACGTTATAGTCGATCACCCGTTTGACGGGGACGAGTACCTTCATGGGTCTATCCGTGAAATCGCCTGAATGTGTGGGCAGGACATGGAGCGGTCGCGAAGGCCTGTCAACGTAACGCGGGGTCAAGCTGTGGCAGCGACCCCTCCCTAACGGACTACGAGATGAAGCGTTTCCTGACCTTTCCCCGCCTGGCGATGATTTTCTTTGGCCTGTTCGGCGTCGCCGTCGTGGGGATCTTCATCCTGCAGGATTATTGGGTCGCGCCGGGCAAGCGGTGCGAAGCGGCCGGCAAATGGTACGACATGGATAGCCGTATCTGCGCCCAACCCATCTCCATCGCCCAGATCACAGGCCGCCCCAACGGCGTGTCGCGTGAGGAAGCCTCGGCCGAGAAAAATCGTGAACTGGTCCGCATCGAGAACGAGCTTGCTGCCCAGGATCGTGCTCGCGCCGTCGAGGTCGAACGCCAGAAAGCGGCGCTGGCGGCCGCACGGCCGGCGGCCTAACGACTTAGCGGGTCGCGCCCGGTTTCCATTTTACATCGCTGGCGCCGTTCGCATTGGCGCGGCGCGCCGCGACGAACAGATGGTCCGACAGGCGGTTCAGATATTTGACCGCCTCAACATTCACGGCCTCGCCGCTTTCGACCAGACGCACGGCCTCGCGCTCCGCCCGGCGGCAGACAGTGCGCGCGACATGCAGATGCGCCGACAACGGCGCGCCGCCCGGCAGGATGAAGCTGTCGAGAGCCTTGAGGCTCTCGTTCATCCAGTCGATTTCCTGCTCCAGCCGCGCCACCTGGGTGTCTATGATCCGCAGCGCCTCCCAGGCCGGCGGCGGATCCAGCGGCGTGGCCAGGTCGGCGCCCAGGTCGAACAGCTCGTTTTGGATGCGGCCCAGCATGGCGTCGATGCGGTCGTTCTGGCCGCTGTTCAGACGGGCGACGCCGATCACGGCGTTCAATTCATCGACGGTGCCATAGGCCTCGACGCGGATGTTTGTCTTGGACACCGGCGCGCCCGACGCCAGCCGCGTCCGTCCGTCATCGCCCGTCCGGGTATAGATCTTGTTCAGCGTCACCATGATCAGGCCCCCTTCGCCGCCTTCCACATCATGCCGACGACCAGCAGGATGACGGCCAGCGCCTGAAGCCCGACCCTAAGCCGCATCAGCTTGTTGGAGTTGGTCCGCGCATAGTCCCCGCCCCGGAACAGCGAATAGAGGCCAAAGCCCAGGGTGATCGTTACGGCGGCGATGGCGACGATGATCAGGATGTCGAAGATCTGCATGCCGTCGTTCTAGACCCGGATCGCTGCAACACGCCAGCGGCGCCCACCGGCTGCCCCTCGCGATACGGCGCCGCTTGCGACCGATGGGCGCACCCCCCTTGGAGTGTGGTTGCGAATGCTGTTGAGAGGCGCTCGCAAATATCAGGGGCTATTCCGATCATGACCTTCTCGACCCGCGCTCGCCTTCTGGCCGGCGCCTCCTGCGCTTTCGGCCTGACCTCGGGCGCCGCTCTGGCGGAGACCGTTCAACCGGTCACGGCCGGACAGGCGACGCAGACGGCCGAGCTGGGCGAGATCGTCGTCACCGCCTCGGGCTTCGAACAGCGTATCAACCAGGCGCCCGCCTCGATCAGCGTCATTCCCCGCGCCGAGATCGAGGAAGTCCGCGCCGTCTCCCTCGCCGAGATCCTGAACAATGTCGAAGGCGTCGACACCGGCGCCGCCGTCGGCAAGACGGGCGGCCAGACCATCAATATCCGGGGCATGGGCTCGGACTACACCCTGATCCTGATCGACGGCCGCCGGCAGAACACGGCCGGCAGCGTGACGCCCAATGGGTTCGGCGAGACGTCCAACAGCTTCCTTCCCCCCGTCTCGGCCATCGAACGGGTCGAGGTCGTGCGCGGCCCCGTCTCCACCCTCTACGGCTCTGACGCCATGGGCGGCGTGGTCAACATCATCACCCGCAAGATCGGCGACGACTGGTACGGCTCGGCCAGCGCCCATTACACGATTCAGGGCGATGACGAGTTCGGCCCGATCCGCGGCGGCGACGTCTATCTGGCCGGCCCGCTGATCAAGGACCGCGTCGGACTGTCGATCCGCGGCTCGCGTTCGGAACGCGAACAGTCGCGCCTGACGTTCGAGAACATCGCCGGCGCCGAAACGCCGGTCACCGGTTTCGGTCGCAGTTCCACCGCCAACGAAATCTGGTCCGCCGGCGCCCGCTTGGCGTTCAACCTGCATGCCGACCACGACCTGTGGATCGACGCCGACGTTGGCCGTCAGTGGTACGACAACTCCAAGGGCCAGATGGGGACCGCCACCACCGCCGGCGGCTACGACAAATTCCTAGAGTTCAACCGCGACCAGGTTGCCATCGCTCACAACTGGCGTCTGCCGTTCGGCACGCTGGAATCCAACTATTCGATCGCCAGGACCGAGACCAAGGGCCGGATCATCCCCAACGGCGTCGCCGGCGCCGGAGGCCCGCGCGACTTGGAGAGCGAGAACCGCATCTTCGACACCAAGCTGTTCTCGCAATGGCGCAACCATACCTTCACCGTCGGCGGCCAGTATTGGGAAGCCGAGATGGTCGATGGCGTGGCCCCGACCCGCTTCGAACACACCCAATGGGCTGTCTTCGCCGAGGACGAATGGCGCTTTACCGACACCCTGGCCCTGACAGTCGGGGCACGCCACGACGATCACTCGGTCTTCGGATCGCATTTCAGCCCCCGCGCCTATCTGGTCTGGAACCCGACCGATGTGTGGACGGTCAAGGGCGGCGTCAGCCAGGGCTTCAAGACCCCGCGCCTGGAACAGCTGGCCTCAGGCATCAACGGCTTCGGCCAGCAGGGCCGTCTGCCGCTGCTCGGCACGCCGACCCTGATGCCGGAGACCTCCACCTCGACCGAGTTCGCCGTCCTCTATGACGATCATGAGCGCCTGCGCGCCGGCATCACCGTCTTCCACAATCAGTTCGACGACAAGATCGCCACCGGCGTGCCCATCGCCAACTGCACCTTTGGCCTGACCCAGGCTCAGTTCGCCGCCGGCACATACAACAAGACGGGCTGCGCAGACGTCGGCTTCTGGCCAACCTTCGCCACCTTCGGCCAGAGCATCAATATTGACGAAGCGACCACCCAGGGCGTCGAGGCGACGGCACGTTACCGCTTCGACGACGCCTGGACGCTTCAGGGCAACTACACCTTTACCGACAGCGAGCAGAAGTCGGGCGCCGCCGCTGGCCAGCCTCTGACCGACACCCCCGAGCATATGGTCAACGCCAATCTGCGCTGGAACGCCACCGACCGGATGAACCTGTGGCTGCGTGGCGAATACCGTTCGGCGCGCTATCGCGGGGCCGGCGACGCCCAGACAGCGCTGGGCGACTATGACGCCTACAGCCTGTTCCACCTCGGTGGCGCCTACCGCATCGACGACAATCTGACGGTCAATGCGGTCGTCTATAATCTTTTCGACAAGGACTTCGTCAGCCTGCTGCCCTACGGCAGCCCGGTCGTTTATGCGCCTGAGTTCGCCAACAATCAGGAACCGCGTCGCCTCTGGATCTCGGTGACGGCCGCCTTCTGATTCATAGAGTCGAAAGCCATCAAGCGGGGGTCGTTTCGGCGACCCCCGTTCTTTTTGCGCCGAGCTAAGCCATTTGGTCACGATTACCGGTGCAATCTGCGCGACATGACTGATCGCGCCGTCCGCAATCTCGAACATCTCAAGAGCTCGGCCTCCACCGCCCGTGTGCTGAACCTGCTGCGCGTGTGGGAGGAAAACGGCGACAGCTCCGCCGACGGCGCCGTGCGCAATCCCGACTGGGCCGCGCGTCCGATCTTTCGCACCTCGGCGCTGAACCGCGCCCTGATCATCAAGCACCGTCTGCGCCGCAACGAGACCGACCTGTTCACCGGCCGCCGCCAGGTCGCCACCAAGGTCGTCATCCCCATCGACGATGCGGACCTGAAGACCGGCGGCCGCTACGTCTTCGTCAACCAGATCGGGTTCGAGAGGATGATGACGGAGGCGTTCGGCGTCGCCGCCACCCATCCCGACATCGAGACCCTGCGCCTGATCGACAAACTGCCGTCGCTGGATCCCTTCCTGCTGCGTGAGCAGTTGCGACGCGGCGGCCTGGACCCCTCGCCCTGCTATTTCTCGATCAGCGACAGTGATCTTCAGCGCATGCTGGCCTTCGTCCGCAGCGAGATCGAGCCGCTGGTGACCCTCAGCCTGGGCCCTGACGCGGTCGCTGTGAACTCCGATTCGGCGGGGCGGATGGCGTCCAAGATCCTGTCCAACACGCCTGGAGACCAGCTGGACGCCCTGCGCCTGACCCTGCGTCTGGCGCCGGAGCAGTATCAGGAGGGCGTCTTCTGCTGGAAGGGCTTCCTCTATTACAAATGGACCTTGGCCGCCCTGCTGGGCGAGGTCGCCGGCGTCGCCGAAGCCGTGCGCACCATCAAGCCGGTCGGCAAGATCGACCGCGCCGCCAAGGAATATCTGGCGCGCAGCCGAGATGTCCTGCGCGGCCGCATCATCAAGACCTGCGACGAGGTCAGCCGCACCCTGCGGGTCTATGACGACGCCTACGCCAAGCTGACGCAAGAGGGCCGCCCCACCGCCTTCCGCGACTTCCTACTGGACGCCCCTTCGATGTTCGCCAAGCTGGGCGACCAGTTGGGCGCCGTCCAGCACATCGTCAGCTACTGGCGCTTCCGCTTCGGCCCCGGCGCCGCGCCGGTGAACGTCGAAGAGCTGATGGACATCTTCATGGACTTCGAAACCGGCCTTCTAGGCCGCGGCGAAGTCCCCGACGACATCGGCATGATGGCGGCCTGACGGCGATCCAGTGGATCGGGGTCTCGGTCCAGAATCACTCGCTGTCAGAATTGTCTTTCAGAGTTTTGGCTTTGCGGCGTTCCAACTGCTTGATGCTCGTATCCGGTGTCGGCAAATGCTCCGGCATAAGCCCGCCCAGTTCGCCGATCGTCGCGCGCACCTTCTTGCCAACAGCCAAATGGATATCGTTGGCTTGAGCTTTGGTTCGAGCGCCGTCGCGCTTCAGCTTTTCCTCGGTCTGCGTCGCGCGAAACAGGTTGGCAGCCAATTCGGTGCTGCCCATGTGGTCAAGAATCTTTTGGGTCTTTTTCAATCCCTTCAGACCGTGGATGTCGCGCATGGTTCGACCGCCATACAGGCCGCGACAGCCGTGGTCCTGAAACACAGCGTAGTCTAAACCGGTAACCACGCCCGCTTGGCTAGCGGCGGAGGCCAGAGCTGTATTATGGTGGGCCATCTCTCGTCGCAGCATCAAGCGGCGGTCGTCCTCGGACAGAGCGCCGAACGCTGGATCGTCCTGGATTTCCTGGCGGCGTGTCTGAACCGCGAAATAAGTCTGTCCTTCAGCAATGACAGGCTTCGACGGGTCGCCATTCTGAACAATAAGGTAGCAGGCGTATCGGGACAGACGGACGTCTGGAATCTCGCGTCGAGCGCCTTTGCCCAGATCGATCATTGTGGTGACGTCACCGAAATGATCCGCCGGGTCAAAACCTGCAGAAGCGGCAGATATTCGCGCTTTCTCCACGACTGCAAGAAAGTTGCGGTAGTCCTGATAGCCGAGAACAGGCGCGAGTTGGCGCGCCAACCAGTATTCCACCCCATTGTCTTCGCGACGAATGGATTCGAACGATTGCCTACGTGGCTGGGCGCTCTCGATATCGGTCATGCTGAATGAGAACAAAGAAGCAACTTACGGTCAAGCTAGGCTCGCGCCCTAAATTGGAAGTCCGTACTTCTGGCGTCATGAGGATTTACTATCAGTGCGCGGCGTCCCAGTTCGAAGCCGCTCGCGCTTCCACCACCAGCGGCACGGTCAGGGCCACCGCCGGGTCGGATGCTTTTTCCATCACCTGCTTGATGACGACGATGGCGCGGTCAGCTTCGGCCTCGGGGGCTTCGAAGACCAGTTCGTCGTGGACCTGGAGCAGCATGCGCGTGCTCAGGCCGGCGTCAGTCAGGGCGGCAGGCATGCGGATCATGGCGCGGCGGATGATGTCGGCGGCGGCGCCCTGGATCGGGGCGTTGATGGCGGCGCGCTCGCCGAACTGGCGTTCGGCGCCCGACTTGGAATGGATGGCGGGGATGTGGATGCGGCGGCCGAAGACGGTGGAGACGAAGCCCGTCTGGCGCACCTCGGCCTTGGTCTTGTCCATATAGGCGCGAATGCCGGGGAAGCGTTCGAAATAGGTCTTGATATAGGCCCCGGCCTCGCCCTGATCGATGCCCAGCTGGTTGGCCAGGCCGAAGGCCGAAATGCCGTAGACGATGCCGAAGTTGATCGCCTTGGCGCGGCGACGGGTCTCGGAGGGCATTCCCTCGACGGGAACGCCAAACATCTCCGAAGCGGTGGCGGCGTGAATGTCCAGTGCCGCCTTGAAGGCGCGCTTCAGCTCGGGAATGTCGCCGATATGGGCCAGCAGGCGCAGTTCGATCTGGCTGTAATCGGCGCTGATCAGGACGTTGCCGGGCGCAGCGATGAAGGCCTGACGGATTTCGCGTCCGGTCTCGGTGCGGATCGGGATGTTCTGAAGATTGGGGTCGCTGGACGCCAGACGGCCGGTGGTGGCGGCGGCCAATTGATAGCTGGTGTGGACGCGGTCGGTCTTGGGGTCGGCGGCGGCGGTCAGGGCGTCGGTATAGGTGCCCTTCAGTTTCGACAGCTGGCGCCAATCCAGCAGGACGCGCGGCAGGTCGTGGCTGAGCGCCAGTTCCTCCAGCACGCTGGCGTCGGTGCCCCACTGACCGGAGGCGGTCTTCTTGCCGCCCGGCAGGTTGAGCTCTCCGAACAAAATCTCGCCGATCTGGCGGGGCGAGCCGATGTTGAAGGGCCGTCCGGCGATCTCGTGGGCCTGGGCCTCCAGCTCGGCCATGCGCAGGCCGAACTCGCTTGACAGTCGCTTCAGCCGGTCGGGGTCGATGCGGACCCCGTTCAGCTCCATGTCCGCCAGCACGGTCGGCATGCCGCGCTCCAGCGTCTCATAGACGGTGGACAGGCCCTCGCGCGCCAGTCGGGGTTTCAGGATGCGCCACAATCGCAGCGTCACGTCCGCATCCTCGGCCGCGTATTCCGCCGCCGGTTTCAGGGCGACGTGCTTGAAGGATTTCTGGCTCTTGCCGGTCCCCGCCACCCGCTTGAACGGGATCGGCTCGTGGCCCAGGTGCAGGCGCGACAGCTCGTCCATGCCGTGCCCGTGCAACCCGCCCTCCAGCACGTAGGAGATCAGCATGGTGTCGTCATAGGGCGCGACGCGAATGCCTCGACGCGCCATGACGGCGATGTCGTATTTGGCGTTCTGCAACACCTTCAGGACCGACGGGTCTTCCAGCAGCGTCTTCAGCTTGGCCAGGGTGGTCGGCTTGTCCAGCTGATGGATCGGCTCGCGCGCCTCGCCCGGCTCGCCGAACAGGCCGCCGTCGTTCGCCTGCGGTTCGTGCTCGTGCGTCAGGGGGATGTAGCAGGCCTCGTTCGGCCCCACCGCCAGCGACACGCCGCACAGGCCCGCATGGGTCGCCGACAGGGCGTCGGTCTCGGTGTCGAAGCCGACGACGCCGACCTCGGTCGCCCGCGCGATCCACCGATCCAGCGCCTCTTCGGTCTGAACGCATTCATAGGCGGCGTGATCGAAGGTCTGGACCTCGGCCGGGCCTTCCACGACCTGTCCGTAACGCGGCGTGGCGACGGGGGCGTTCAGGTTCGGCGCACGCTTGGGCGCAAAGGCCGAGACGTCGCTGGGGCCGGCCTTGCCGTCACCGACGCGGCGCTGAAGCGAGCGGAACTCCATCGTCTCCAGGAAGGCCGACAGGGTCTCGGGATCGGGATCGCGCACGGCGAAGTCGTCGATCGCCTCGGGCGCCGGCGCATCGCAGGTCAGGCGCACCAGCTCACGCGACAACCGGATCTGATCGGCGAAGGCGATCAGGGTTTCGCGCCGCTTGGGCTGTTTGATCTCGCTCGCACGGGCCAGAAGCGTGTCCAGATCGCCGTATTCGTCCAGCAGCTGGGCCGCCGTCTTCGGCCCGATGCCAGGGGCGCCGGGCACGTTGTCCACGCTGTCGCCGATCAGGGCCTGAAGATCGACCATCTTCTCAGGGCCGACCCCGAACTTTTCGAAGACCTCGGGCTCGGCCAGACGCCGGTCCTTCATTGGATCCCACATCACGACGCCGCCGCCGATCAGCTGCATCAGGTCCTTGTCGGACGAGACGATCACCGCCTCCCCGCCCGCGTCGCGCGCCTTGCAGGCATAGGTGGCGATCAGGTCGTCGGCTTCGTAGCCGGGCAGTTCGACGCAATGGACGCCGAACGCCGCCGTCGCCTCGCGCACCAGCGGAAACTGCGGGATCAGATCCTCGGGCGGCGGCGGGCGGTGGGCCTTGTACTGGTCGTACAGGGTGTTGCGGAACGTCTTCTCAGAATGGTCGAAGATGGCCACCAGATGGGTAGGACCGTCGGCGCCCTTCATGTCCTTCAGCAGCTTCCACAACATGTTGCAGTAGCCCTGGACCGCACCCACCGGCAGTCCGTCCGACTTACGCGTCAGCGATGGCAGGGCGTGATAGGCGCGGAAGATATAGGCCGAGGCGTCGATCATCCATAGCCGCAGCGCGGGGCCGTCCTGCGTCGGGGCCCGATCTTGGGGACTTTCGGTCTCGGTCGTTTCGGGCGCTGTGGTCTCGGTCATGCCGGGAACATAGGCGGCGAAAGCCGCCGCGTCAGCGTCAGAATTCGGTCCAGCTCGATCCGGGATCGCGCTGACCCGGCTGGGCCTGCTGCTGGCCCCAGGCCACGACCATGAAGGCCTTGTGGCTGCGGATGCGATAGGTGCCGATCATCGGCACCACCGCGCCCAGCGGCGCACCGGTCTTGGCCTCGTAGAGGAAGCCGGAAAACTCGGCGACGCCGACCCGGTCGCGGTGGCTGTAGACTGACAGTTCCGGCAGGGAGACGACGTTCAGCGTCTCGTTGATCGGGATCCGCATCTCGGGAATGCCGAACACGCGCCGCATCTGCTCCAGCGACAGGGCGCCGGCGCGGATCTCGAACACCGCGTTCGCCTCGTCCTTGTTGCGCGCCAGGCTGAAACCGGCGTCGGAGATGCCGCTGCGAATGGCGCTGACGGCGTAACGCGTGCCCTCGCCCTGGAAATAGGCGTCATCGACGAAGACCGAGGCGCCGAGCGGCAGCGGCAAGACCAGGCCTTCGACCGCCTTGTCCGACGCCCGCGCCAGAAGAAGCTGCTCCGTCGCCGTGCGGCCTGTGTTGCTCTCGGTCGTCGAGGCGCAGGCCGACAGGGTCAGGGCCAACGCCGCCACGGCCAGCGATAGCCCCTGCCCCGCACGCATCACCATGCTCCGGTATTGGGCATCGAGGCCCAGGGCTCGGCCGGCGCCAGCGGTGCGCCTTCCTGAAGCAGTTCGATGGAGATGCCGTCGGGCGACCGGACGAACGCCATGTTGCCGTCGCGCGGCGGGCGGTTGATCGTCACCCCGCCGTCCATCAGCGTCTGGCAGGCGGCGTAGATATCGTCGACCTTGTAGGCCAGATGGCCGAAGTTGCGGCCGCCCTGATACTCTTCCGGGTCCCAGTTGAAGGTCAGCTCGACTTCGGGACAGCGTTCCGCCGCCGACTGCGCCAGGTTCTTGGGCGCGGCGAGGAAGACCAGGGTGAACCGCCCCGCCTCGTTCTCGGTGCGCCGCACCTCCTGCAGACCCAGCAGGTCGCAGTAGAAATGCAGCGAGGCGTCGATGTCCTTTACCCGGACCATGGTGTGCAGATAGCGCAAGACTCGTCTCCGTCCGAACGGGGTGTCAGCGCTCTATAGACCCAGACGCCGTCACACCGCGACTGAACTGAGGTTACGAACTCAGTAGGCCTCGGGCTCAGTGGGCCTCGGGCGCGCGGGCCGCCGGGCTCAGATATTCGTTCTCGTCGTGCGGATGGGCCGACAGGACGAAACGCCGGTCGCAATAGCCGCATTCGATGAAGTCGTCCTCGCCCATGTCCATGTAGACCAGCGGGTGACCCAGCGCCCCGCCGCCGCCGTCGCAGGCCACGCGCTTGGTGGAGACCACGATCTCTTCGGGCGGCGGGATGATGGCGTCAGAATGGCGGGGGGGCATGATGCGGTCCGGTGTGGAAGGCTTGCGGGCTTCCTAGGCGGACCGGCCCCGAAGGTCAAACCTCGGTGGGCGCCGCCGGACGACGGCCCAAAAGGCGGTTCAGCATCGCCTTGCGCTTCTTGAACAGCGTCAGACCCAGACAGGCGGCGCCGACCCACAGGCCGATTTCGCCGATGAGCAGCAAGGCGGCGCCCGCGATGGCCGCATGCGTCATTTCGATCTGATCGGTCTTGCCCGCCAATAGCGCCAGTCCCCCACTGATATAGCCGATTGCGCAGACGCCCATGGCGACGAAGCCGATTAGGCGGGTGCGGGTCAGGGGAGTCTTGGATTTCTGAAAGGTGGTCACGGCGATCTCCATCAAGCTAGGTTGTCTTTATGACAAGCAAGCTAGACACAACAATCACATTAGTCAAGCACCATTGACACAAGGACAGGCACACTTGTCGCAACTTCTATGTTGGACAGGTTGGCGAATGCGGCCCTGCGCCCTACCTATGCCGCTCGCCGTCCCGCCCGAGTGAATAGCCGATCATGTCAGAGACCCCCGCCCTGCCCGACAACGCCATTGAGGTGCACGGGCTGAAGAAGACCTATGCCGGGTCCAAGAAGGCCGCGCCCAAGACGGCCCTGCGCGGCGTCGATCTGGTCATTCCGCGCGGCTCGGTCTTCGGCCTGCTGGGTCCCAATGGCGCCGGCAAGTCGACCCTGATCAACATCCTGGCCGGGGTGGTGAAGAAGTCGGAAGGGTCGGTGAAGATCTGGGGTCGCGACATCGACAAGGAGCCGCGCGACGCCGCCGCCGCCTTGGGCGTCGTGCCGCAAGAGATCGTCGCCGACGTCTTTTTCACCCCGCGCGAATCGCTGGAGGTCCAGGCCGGTTTTTATGGCGTGCCCAAGAATGAGCGCCGATCCGACGAACTGCTGGCCGCGTTGGGCCTGTCGGACAAGGCCAACGCCTATGTCCGCGCCCTGTCCGGCGGCATGAAGCGCCGGCTTATGGTGGCCAAGGCCCTAGTCCACAATCCTCCGATCCTGATCCTGGACGAACCGACCGCCGGCGTGGATGTCGAGCTGCGCCGCCAGCTGTGGGCCTATGTTCGCCAGATCAACGCCGAGGGCGTGACCATCGTCCTGACCACCCACTACCTCGAAGAGGCGCAGGAGCTCTGCGACACCATCGCCATCGTCAACCGGGGCGAGGTCGTGGCCTGCGAACCGACGCCGCAGCTTCTGCGTCGTCTGGACAGCCGCAATGTGGTGGTGACGCCCGAGACGCCCCAGCCGACGCCGCCTGTTCTTGACGGCTTCCAGGTCACGACCCGCCCGGGCGGCGCCTTCGCCGTGACCTACAAGAAGGGGCAGTCGTCGGTGGAACAGGTCATAAACGCCGTCCGCGCCGCCGGCGTCACCATCGCCGACATCACCACCGAGGATCCGGACCTGGAAGACGTCTTCCTGGCCCTGACCTACGGGGACACGTCGCAGGTCGATCCAACCAAGGACTAGGTGGCGGTGACCATTTAGCTATTTGAGCCAGAGCATGATGGCTGCGAGGGTGACGAAGCCCATGAATGTCGATGCGAGCTTGTCGTATCGCGTGGCCACGCGGCGGAAGTGCTTGATGCGGCTGAAGAAGCGTTCGACGCGGTTGCGCTCCTTGTAGAGAGCCTTGTCGTAGGCGTGCTGTCGCTTGCGGTGGCGGCGGGGCGGCACGACGGGATCGCCGCCCTGGTCGATGATCTTGCGATAGAGCCTGTCGGCGTCATAGGCCTTGTCGGCCAGGACGCAGTTGGCGGCGATGCCGTCGATCAGATCGACGGCGGGCGCCATGTCGTTCTGCTGGCCCGGCCCCAGCAGGATGCGGACCGGCAGGCCCAGCGCATCTACGCAGACGTGGATCTTGGTTCCGAAGCCGCCGCGAGACCGGCCAAGCGCCTGGGCGTCCGGTCCCCCCTTTTACGCCGCGCGCCGGCGGCCTGGGCGTGAGCCCGGATGACGGTGGCGTCCAGCATGACCCATTCCAGATCGGGCTCCGCCGCCACCGCCTCGAACAGACGGTTCAGCACCCCCATCTCGATCCAGCGATAATACCGCCGCTTGGCCGTCTGGTAGGGGCCGAACCGCTCCGGCAGATCGCGCCAGCGACCACCTGATCGCGCCATCCACAACAAGGCGTCCACGAACAGGCGACCGTTGCTGCGCGGACCCCGCTTGCCCTTGCGGCCTCCCGGCACGAACGGTTCGATACGCGCCCACTGATCGTCCCGAAGAACTTCGCCTTCCATCGACACCTCCAAAGAGAAGCGTTGAATCAGAACCGCGTCAGTCGGGGAATCCTAAATCGTCACTACGACCTAACGCAACCCTTTCCAATCGTCATCCTGGGCCTTGTGCCCAGGATCCAGACTCCCGGTGCATCCGCAGCCTGCGCAACTTTCAACACCGAGAGTCTGGATCCTCGCCACAAGGGCGAGGATGACGGGAATGGCAAACCCCTCGCCCCGGTCAGGACTTCAATCAACCTCTGACAGGAACTCGAAGATCGCCGCCCTGGCCTCCAGCTCGTCCAGCATGGGCGCATGGCCGACTTCGGGAACCTCGAGATAGGCCATGGTCGGCGCGGCCTTCCTCATCCGCCCGGCGATGTCGGCGCTCAGCAGATCCGAGTTCGCGCCGCGCACCAGCAGGGTAGGTTTCTTGCGCGCCAGTCGCCGGAAGAAGGGCCACAGGTTCGGAACCAGCGCCTTTGCCCCCGCCGCCCGGATCGGCACGGCGATGTCGGGATCGTAGTTCAACCCGATCTCCCCATCCGGCTGCTGGCGGAAGATGCGCCGGGCGAAGGCGTCCCAGTCCGCGTCCGAATAGTGCGGAAAGGCGACCGCATTGATCCGCTTCGCATAGGCCGCCGCATCGGCCCACGAGCCAATCTCCACCGGCTGGCCGCTATAGGCCGCGATGCGCGCCAGCCCCTCGGGCGCGACCTCAGGCCCGATGTCGTTCAGGATCGCCGCAACCACCGCCTTGGGCCGGATCGCCATCAGCGCCATGGTGATCAGTCCGCCCATAGAGGTGCCGACGAAGACGGCGCGGTCGATCCCCGCCTGGTCCATCAGGGCCAGCACGTCGCGCGCATAGACATCGGGCCTATAGGTCATGGGGTCGGACGCGCGATCCGACATCCCGCGCCCGCGCACATCCACCGCCAGAACCCGCCGCCCGCTCTGGGCCAGCAAGGGCGCGATGGCTTCGAAATCGGCGCTGTTGCGCGTCAGACCATGGATGGCGATGACCGGCGGACGCGCAACGCCGGGACCGGGCGCATAGTCACGCGCGAACAGGCTGAGACCGTCCGGCGAGGTCCAGCGCCGTTCGGCAAAGGGATAGGGCGCGTTCATTGGCGATCTCCTCCGATTTTCGATCAGAGTAATTCACCAGGCGAGGAAATGCGACGCCCGGTCTTAGAGGCCCACCACGTCGCGCACAAAGGCGTCCAGGTCGCCGCCCTCGAACAGAAACCCCGCCACGCCCGCCCGTTCGCCGGCCTGCAGATCGCGCTTCTGATCGCCGATGATGAAGGACCGCGCCGGATCCAGATCGTGCTCGGTGATCGCCCGCAACAACATGCCGGGATTGGGCTTGCGGTCGGGATGATCGGGATGGCGATAGCGCGCCTCCACCGCCTCGGGGTGGAAGGGGGCGGCATAGACGGCATCGATGATCGCTCCATCTTCGCCCAGTCTCTCGACCAGCAGGGCGTTGAAGGCCTCCATCTGCGCTTCGCTGAACAGACCCCGAGCAACGCCCGACTGGTTGGTGACGATGACGGTGCGATAACCGCCCTGGTTCATTCGCCGCACGGCTGCCGCCGCGCCGGGGATCAGCTTCAAATCCTCAGGCCGATGCGGATAGCCGCTGTCTTCGATCAGCACTCCGTCCCGATCCAGAAAGGCGGCGGGGATGCCCCTCATGCTTTGCGCGCCAGCAGTTCGATGAAGGCCGTCATGAGGTGGTAAAGGCTGGAGGCGGGCACAGACGTGTCGTGCGAGCGACCCTCCGCATCGTAGCTGTCCACCCACAGACCAGGAACGGCAGTCGCCAGATGGGTGTCGAACGTCGCGTCGATAAGATCGACGGCGCCCGCATCGCCGAACAACAGGGCCGAACGTATCGCCTCGGTCTGGCACCACAGGCGACGCCCCGCATCGATCGGCGCGCCTGCGGCGTCCATCTCGCGGATCATGAAACCGCCCTTCAGACCTTGCGCCACCGCGCGGCGGTGAAGCCCCTCGGCCGCCTCCGCCGTATCCGGTCCAGCGACCTTGGCCTGGCTCAGCAGCCAGGCCCATTCCTCGAAATGACCCGGTTCGAGGATGTGGCCTGTGACAGGATCCAGCGCCCAGTCCTCGGTGAAATACTCGTGGACGGCGCCGTCGATCAGGAAACGGGTTCGGCACAGACCCAACGACACGCGGGCGGCCGTTTCGAAAGCCGGATCGGGCGCCGTCGCCTGCCAAGCCAGCATGGCTTCGAGCAGATGCATATGCGGGTTCTGTCGGCGCGGCAGACGCGGCGGCAAGGCCTCCTGCCAACCGCCGTGCGGGGCCACCATCATCTCCTCGATCTTCGCCAACGTCTCCAACGCCAGCGGTCGCGCACGCGGATCGCCCAGCACCCGGTGCGTCGCCGCCAGCGAAAAGAGGACGAAGGCCATGTCGTAGAGGTCTGGCGTTTCATCCAGCACCGCGCCCGCATCGTCGGTTGCGGCGACCCACAGGCCGTCCTCGCGACGGCAGGTCGCGATCATCCCATCCAGCCCGGCCTGGGCCACCGCGCGACCCCGTTCCCAGCCCAGGGCGGCGGCTTCGCAAAAGACATA
Source organism: Brevundimonas sp. (assembly GCF_041648115.1). GTDB lineage: Bacteria > Pseudomonadota > Alphaproteobacteria > Caulobacterales > Caulobacteraceae > Brevundimonas. Next base: position 286,910 of record NZ_JBAZPR010000002.1, on the reverse strand, counting down.
GATCTGGCGCGCCTGCACCCGCGTGCGACGGCGCGCCCCGGTCACGGGCCTGCCCTCGAAATCGAGCAGTTCGAAAAAGCGGCCGTCCTCATCCACGCCGCGATCCGCCCACAGCGGAAAGGCGTGATCGAACAGCCAGCTTGAAACCTTGGTCTGGGCGGCGGCGAGCGTGGTCATGGCGTCGGCTTAAGGCGCAACCCGGCGGGCGCCAAGGGGCGGATGCGGTAGCAAAGGGCAACGCGATGTGACGCCGCGCGATTTGGCCCCTGCGCGCGATCTTGCTAGGACGGCCCGACATTCGCGGCCCATACCTATTGGACCGCCGCCCGATCCCCCGTGGAGAGCGTCCCTCATGATCCCCTTCATCGACCTTCAGGCCCAGCGCCTGCGTCTCGCCGGCAAGATTGAGGCCGCTGTCCAGGAAGCCGTCGTCGGCGGGGCCTGGGTCATGGGCCCGCAGGTCCGCCAATTCGAAGCCGACCTCGCCGCCTTCGGTCAGGCCAAACACGCCCTGGGTTGCGGCAACGGCACCGACGCCCTGATCCTGCCGCTGATCGCCTGGGGCATAAGGACGGGCGACGCGGTCTTCTGCCCCAGCTTCACCTTCACCGCGACGGCCGAGGTCGTGCCCTGGCTGGGCGCCTCGCCCGTGTTCGTGGATGTCGATCCGCGCACCTACAATATGGACCCCGCGCACCTGGAAGCGGCCATCGACGCGGTCAAGGCCGAGGGTCGCCTGACGCCCAAGGTGGTCATCGCCGTCGATCTGTTCGGCCAACCAGCCGACTATCCCGCCATCCGCGCGATCTGCGACCGCCACGGATTGAAGCTGATCTCGGATTCGGCCCAGGGCTTCGGCTGCACCCTGAACGGCGACCACCCGCTGAAATGGGCCGACGTGACCACGACCAGCTTCTTTCCAGCCAAGCCGCTGGGTTGCTATGGCGACGGCGGGGCGGTGCTGACCGACGACGACGACCTGGCGCAGGAGATGGATTCGCTGCGGGTCCACGGCAAGGCCGTCGCCAAGGACCTTAAGGCGGGCGCCGCCGCGTTCGCCCACGACCCCAAATACCTGGCCATGCGCATCGGCATGAACAGCCGCCTGGACACCATCCAGGCCGCCATCCTGATCGAGAAGCTGAACGTCTTTGGACAGGAGATCGAATGGCGCAACCGGATCGCCGCGTGCTACCACGAGAAGCTGGCGCCCCACGTCGCGGCCGTGCCCCATGTGATCGACGGCGGCGTTTCGATCTGGGCCCAATATACGGTCGAGCATGAAGATCGGGACGGCCTGGCCGCTCACCTCAAGGATCAGGGCGTGCCCACCGCCGTCTATTATCCGGTGCCCATGCACCTGCAGCCGGCCTATCAGCGCTTCCCGCGCGGCGAGGGCGGGCTTCCCGTGACCGAACGGCTCAAGGACCGGGTCATCAGCCTGCCGATGCACGCCGATCTGGACGAGGCGACCCAGGACAAGGTCATCGCCGCCGTCGCCAGCTACAAGGGTTGAACCTGATGCCGAACACTCCAGTCCTCAAGATCGGCGTCGCCGGCGTCGGCGTCATGGGCCGCAACCATGCGCGCGTCGCCTCCGAGATGCGTGAGTTCGACCTGACCACCGTCTTCGACCCCGACGCGGTGACGGCCGAAGGCGTCGCCGCAGCCTATGGCGCATCGCCGGTCACCACGGCCCAGGCCTTCGTCGACGCCGGTCTTGACGCCGCCATCGTCGCCACCCCTAACCGTTTCCATGCCGAGATCGGCGTCGCTTTGCTGGAGAAGGGTGTCCACGTCCTGGTCGAAAAGCCGATCGCCGCCAGCGTCGCCGATGCCCAGCGCATGATCGACGCCGCAAAGGCCAATGACCGCGTCCTGATGGTGGGTCAGGTCGAACGCTTCAATCCGGCGGTCGAGACGGTCAAGCGCACCGTCGCCGACGACGAGATCATCTCCATCCAGATCACCCGCGTCGGCCCCTTCCCGCCCCGCATGGGAGAGGTCGGCGTGGTGATCGACCTGGCCGTCCACGACATCGACATCATCCGTCACCTGACGGGCTCGGAGATCACCGAGGTCCAGCCGCAACTGGCCCGCACACGCGCCGACCGCGAGGACACGGCCCTGCTCCAGTTCCGTCTGGACAATGGGGTGATCGCCCACATCACCACCAACTGGGTCACGCCCTACAAGACCCGCACGCTTCAGGTCGCCACCAAGACCAAGTTCATCGTCGCCGACCTGATCACCCGTCAGGTCACCGAATATTTCGGCCAGCAGCCCGACGGCTCCTATTCGACCCGGATGTTGAATTCCTGGCCCGCCGAACCGCTCAAGAAAGAGCTGGAAGCCTTCGCCCGCGCCATCACGACCGGCGAAACCCCGGCGGTCACGGGCGAGGACGGCCTGCGCAATCTTGAAGTCGCTCTCCGCTGCTTGGGCGAAGCCTAGTTCTCGCCGCAAAACCTGACGAAGAGGGACGCATGCGCCGTTTCATCGCCACCGCCCTCGCTCTCGCCGCTGTAGCGTCGGCCGCGGCACCGGCCCAAGCCGACACCCGGTTCCTGTCCTACAATGCGTCGGACCGCATCACCCAGGCCCTGACCAAGGGCGTGACGCTGGAGGTCCGGCGTGGACTGTTCGGCGCGGTCCAGGTCGAAAGGCTTTATTCCACCTCGGCGCGCGGCACGGCCGGTTTCACACGTGGCGGACCCGATGCGGCGCGTCGCGCCCTGCCACAGGGCGCACAAGTGAACGACATCTACGGCGTGGATCAGGACGGCGACGGCCGCGGTCTGGCCCGCGCCCTGTGTCCTGGCTCGGACGAGGTCTGGCTGATCATGAGCCGGGTTCGGGCGCCGCGCCCCCTGACCATGCAGGCGGTCGGTCGATGGTCGGACGGCGCCTATCGCCATTGCGTCACCCTGACCTACGAATGGCGAGGCGAGTGGGCGACAGCCCCCGCGTCTCGCACCGCACCCGACTGATCCGGCCCCGGACTGTTCCAAAATCAGCACGCGCAAGCGTCAATTGTGACGATTTGACTTTTGTAATCGCGAGTGACACTTTGAGCACAGGAACGGCGGCGGCCGTTCTACCGCCACGGAAAATCCCCCTCCCCGGCGGCGAGAGAGACGAACCTCCCATAGCCCGGCCCGTCGTGGCCGGGCTTTTTTTACGCTGCGCTCCTGCTAGACGAAAGGCATGACCCTCCGCCTCGCTACCTGGAACATCAACTCCGTCCGCTTGCGCATCGACCAGGTCGCACGCTTCGTCGCCGAGCGCGCGCCCGATGTCCTGATGCTGCAGGAGATCAAATGCACCACGGACCAGTTCCCGCGCGGCGCCTTCGAGGAGATGGGCATGCCCCATCTGCGCGTGGCGGGCCAGAAAGGCTGGCACGGGGTGGCTATCGCCAGCCGCCTGCCGCTTGAGGACAGCGACACCTTCCAGGTCTGCAAACTGGGCCACGCCCGCTGCGTCTCGGCTCGCGTCGCCGGAATCGACGTCCAGAACTTCTACATCCCGGCCGGCGGCGACGTGCCCGATCGCGCGCTGAACCCCAAGTTCGATCACAAGATGGACTTCTACGAACAGCTGACCGCCATCGTGGCCAAGCAGGACAAGTCACGGCCCCTGGTCATGGCCGGCGATTTCAACATCGCGCCGGGCGAAGGCGACGTATGGAACCACCGCTACATGTCCAAGATCGTCAGCCACACCCCGCTGGAGGTCGAAACGCTGAACCGGCTTCAGGAGACAGGCCGTTTCGCCGACGTGCTGCGCGACCGTTTCCCCGAGCCGCAGAAACTGGCCAGCTGGTGGAGCTATCGCGCCGCAGACTTCCGCAAGTCCAATCGCGGCCTGCGCCTGGACCACATCTGGACCTCGCCCGGCCTGACCCCCGCCGTGGTCAAGGACACCGCCCGCATCCACGACGATGTCCGCGAATGGGAACGCCCCAGCGATCACGCGCCGGTGACGGTCGATCTGGACGTCTGATCCCTAATAGACGGGGACCGGCTTGGTCGCCGTCACGGCCTTGCCGCCCCGGCCGACCATTTTCGCCGCGCGGGCCAGGCGCGTCACCGCCTCGTCCAGATCGGCCTCGGGCAAGGTGTAGGGCAGGCGCAGGCGGCGTTCGAAGGCGCCGTCGACGCCGAATCGGGGGCCGGCGGCGAGGCGCAGGCCTTCGGCTTCGGCCCGGATCGTCAGGGCGGAACTGATCGGCGCGGGCAATCGCGCCCACAACGACAGGCCCCCGGCCGGTCGGGGACAGACCCAGTCCGGCAACTGCTCCGCCAGCCGCGCCCGTAGATGATCACGGCGTGCCCGCAACAAGGGCCGGCGCGCCGCCAGGGCCTTGCCACCGTCGTTCAACAGTTCGACCGCCGCCAACTGTTCAAGGATCGGCACACCCAAATCGAAGCTGGCGCGGCTCTGGGCCAGGCGCTGGATCACTGCCCGGTCGGCGCGGATCCAGCCGATTCGCAGGCCGCCCCAGACGCTCTTGGACATCGAACCCAGCCGAACCACGCGCGGCGCGTCGACGGCGGAGGCGCTGAGCGCCGGTGGTCCGCTCAAGGTCAGCTCGACAAGGGTTTCGTCCAGCACCAGCAGGGTTTCGGACCCCTTCAATCCCGCCAGCAAACGCGTCCGGTCCGCCGCCCGCATCATCCGCCCGGTCGGATTGTTGTGGTCCAGCACCAGATAGGCCATCGCCGCGCCGCTGCTGCGACAGGCCGAGACCAGTCCCTCGACGTCCCAGCTCTCCTCGCCTTCGCCGTCGGGCAAGGCCACCGGCACGGCGCGACCGCCCGCTGCCAGAATGGCGTCGATGGCCTGCGGATAGGTGGGATGATCGAACACCACCGGCGCGCCGGGCCGTGTCGTCAGCCGCAGCAGATGGACCAGGCCGTTGTGGGCGCCGTGGGTGATCAGGATCTGGCCCGGCGAGGTCGGCAGGCCGCGCCGCCGGTATCCCGCCGCCACCGCCTCACGCAGTTCCTCCAGTCCCGCCGTCTCATAGCCGTGTCCCGGCAGATTCGCTGGCAATCGCTCCAGCGCACGCACATAGGCGGCATGGACATTCGGATCGGCCGGCAGGACGGCGGCGGTCAGGTCGATCAGGCCCGACTTTGCGGACACCTCTGCGGCGGCCTCGCGGCCTGGTCCCGGCCCGGCCGGCAGGCTGGTACGCGCCGCCGCCCCCTGCCCGCCCGTCAGAAAGCCGTCATCCCGCAGTCGGCCATAGGCGGCCGACACGGTCGTGCGGCTCAAACCCAGCGCCTGCGCCAGTTCGCGCTCGCCAGGCAATCGCGCCGCCAATGGCAGTCGACCATCAAGAATCAGAAGCCTTACCGCCCCCGCCAGCTGGAGATAGGCCGCCCCGCCTCCCTGCGCGCGCCAGGCGCCGAGATGGCGGGTCAGGGAGACAAGGCCTATGGAACGGAGCGACATGGGGCCAGAATGCCATAACTGGCTCTGTTTTTCATAGCCAGATTGGCTCATTTGGTCTGTTTATGACCCGTCGCCTGATCCAGCTCTTCGCCGGCCTCGTCCTTTACGGCCTGTCCATCGCCCTGATCGTGCGTGCCGATCTGGGGCTGGATCCATGGGACGTGCTGAACCAGGGCGTGTTCGAGCGGTTCGCCGGGCCGGCCGGAATCAGCTTCGGTCTGGTGGTCAATCTGATCGGTATGGCCGTGCTGCTGCTGTGGATTCCCCTGCGTCAAAGGCCAGGTATCGGCACGGTCGCCAATGTCCTGGTCATCGGCACGGTCGCCAACTTCGGCCTAGACTGGATCCCGTCGGACCTGGGCCTACCGCTGCGGGCAGGCCTGCTGATCTCCGGCATCGTCCTGAACGGTGTCGCCAGCGGCGCCTATATCGGCGCAGGTCTTGGCCCCGGCCCGCGCGACGGCCTGATGACCGGCATCGTAGCCCGTACGGGCTGGCCGGTGAAATGGGTGCGGACGGCCATCGAACTGGGCGTCATCGCCGTGGGCTGGTTACTGGGCGGCTCCGTAGGGCTGGGCACGGTGCTTTATGCCGTGACCATCGGGCCCCTGGTCCACGTCTTTCTACCGCTCTTCACGACTCGGCCGAAGACGGCCGACTGAACCTTACGGCTGCAGCCGATATCCGCCCGCATCGGTCAACAGTAGGCGTGCGTGGCCGGGCTCCGGCTCGATCTTCTGGCGCAGGCGATAGATATGGGTTTCCAGCGTGTGGGTCGTAACCCCGGCGTTATAGCCCCAGACTTCGGTCAACAGCTCTTCGCGCGACACCGGCTTGGCCCCGGCGCGATAGAGGTATTTCAGGATGTTGGTTTCCTTTTCCGTCAACCGCACCTTCTTGCCCTTGGCGTCCATCAGCACCTTGGCGGCGGGACGGAACTCGTAGGGGCCGATGGAGAAGACCGCGTCCTCCGACTGTTCGTGGCTGCGTAGATGGGCGCGGATGCGGGCCAGCAGCACCGCGAACCGGAAAGGCTTGGTGACATAGTCGTTGGCGCCGGCGTCCAGCCCCAGGATCGCGTCTGCGTCGGCCGATTGCGCCGTCAGCATGATCACCGGGGTAGAGACCCCGTCCTTGCGCAACAGGCGACAGGCCTCGCGGCCGTCCATGTCGGGCAGGTCCACGTCCAGCAGGATCAGGTCGGCGCGGATCTCGCGCCCCATCCGCACCCCATCGGTCGCGGTCGCCGCCTGCTGGGTCTTGAACTCCTCATGCAGATTCAACTGCTCGGCCAGCGCCTCGCGCAGGTCGTCGTCGTCGTCGATGATCAGAATGGTCTTGGGCGTAGGCATGAACAGACAATGGCGAGGCTTGGCCCCCGCGCCAAGGCTTGGGGGTGCGAATTCACATCGGGTTACGGCCTAGAGGGGCTTTAAGGTCGATTTCGTTCCCCGAACAACGCGGTTCCGACCCGCACATGGGTCGCGCCGCACCGGATCGCAGTCTCGTAATCGCCGCTCATCCCCATCGACAGGACCGACAGACCATTCTGTTCGGCCAGATTGCACAACATCTTGAAATGTGGCTCTGCGTCCTGATCCGCCGGGGGAATGCACATCAAACCGTCGACCGTCAGCCCATAGGTCTCGCGCGCCGCAGCGATCAGGGCGTCGGCCGCGTCGGGCAAGACGCCGGCCTTCTGAGGCTCCATGCCGGTATTGACCTGAACCAGCACGCGCGGCGATCGGCCGCGTTTCTCGGCCGCCTGGGCCAGGGCGCGGGCCAGCTTCTCCCGATCCAGCGTCTCGATCACATCGAACAAGGTGACGGCGTCCTCGGCCTTGTTCGTTTGCAACGGCCCGATCAGCCGAAGTTCCAGGTCCGGCAGCGTCGCGCGGCGTTCCGTCCAGCGCCCCTGAGCCTCCTGCACCCGATTTTCGCCGAAGATTCGCTGCCCCGTCGCCAGGATCGCATCGATAGCCTCGGGCGGCTGGGTCTTCGACACGGCGGTCAGGGTCACGCTCGCTGGGTCGCGACCGGCCGCGCGGCAGGCGGCGTCGATGCGGGCGCGGACGGCGGCGACCCTTTCGGCGATGGACGACGGAGCTAAAGCGGGGGAAGAAGAGGTCATGACCCTGCCGGCCGGTTACAGCGACGATGCGCGCGCGCTCTGGGATGCGGCGACCGCTCTAAACCGCGCCGCCGCCGCTGTCAGCCCGCAGGTCGCCGGCCTGCCGCCTTTGCTGTTCGTCACCGACCCCGATCGCACGCCCCGCCCATGGGAGACGGCGCGTCGCCTGCCGTCCGGATCGGCGGTGGTCTATCGGGCGTTCGGCGCGGCCGACGCGCTCGATATCGGGCGGCGTCTGCGCACAACGACGACGGATCGCGGGGTGAAGCTACTGGTCGGGCTGGACACGGAACTGGCCGAAGCGATCTCGGCCGACGGGCTTCATCTGCCCGAGCGCGAGGCGGCGCAGTCGCCGGCCGTTCGTGCAGCCCGGCCCGGCTGGATCCTGACCGCCGCCTGGCATGGGGCGCAGGACCCTTGGACCCAAAGCCTCGATGCCCTGATCCTGTCGCCGGTTTTCACTGCTGGTGGATCATCAGCCGACAAGCCGAACCTCGGCCTCGCGGAATTCAGAAGCCGGTGTCTAAACGCCAGCCTCCCAGTCTACGCTCTAGGCGGAATCGGACCTGACAATGCCGCATGCTTGATCAGAACGGGCGCCTGCGGCCTGGCCGGCGTGGACGCAATCCAGTCGGCGTTTTGCGCAGACGGATAAACCAGCGCTCGCGTCGAACCCGAGGGCGGCGAAATCAGAACTTGAAGATCGTTTCCAGACGCACGCGCGGTTGGGCGCGGCCATTGGTTTCGGGCGCACGGGCCGGATCGGCCTCGGGTGCGCCCACGGCGGCGGCGGCGCCGACGCGCAGGCGGTCGTTCAGACGGTAATAGGCGCCGGCTTCGACATCGCCCCAGTCGGTCTCACGACCGACGGGCTGGTTCAGGTTGAAGTCCAGGCCCCAGCGACCATTGTCGTTCAGTCGCAGACCGCGACGTTGGGGAGCGGAGGCGTTGCGCTGGGCAGCCTGGGCTTCCGACAGCGACACGGTGGGCGATCCACTTTGGGCAAGCGCCGACGTCGACGCGGCAAGCGCCGACGTCGCCATCATCACAGCCAGGAAACCACCGAAACGCATAACCAAACCCTTCGAACCCCGCCCAAGAGGCGACGTTTCAACCCCGGACCGACCTTATATGGTCGTGAACCCGGCGATTAGACACCGGGCGTCCTTGCGGTCAACGGAATGACCGCTCGATAACAAGGTTCCCCGTCATTGTTGTCAGCGCATGTGTCTCAAGCGTCACGGGATTTGGTCTGAATCCCGCCCGATGACATGGTCCTGTCGCAAAACAGCGCGACGCCGGATGCGACCGCCGCAGACTTCGCCTTGTCATCGCCCCTTTTCGCCGTGTTATAGAGCCACGCAGTCGGCATTCTTCCTTGGCCGTGCGCGCGTGTGGGCGAGGGCTCTCACGTCCCTGAGTTTACGGAGACTTCTCTTGATGAGCCTCAACAAGGCCCTGGTTCGGAACGTCGCGGTCGTCCTGGTCTCGGGCGTGGCCCTGGGGGCGTCCCTGTCGGCCTGCTCAAGCATTCCCTTCGTCGGCGGCAAGAAGTCTGCGCCCAAGACGAACGTGCAACAGGGCATCGGCGTCAACGCCTTTCTGTGGCGCGCCTCGCTCGACACCCTCAGCTTCATGCCGCTGCTGACGGCCGATCCGTGGGGCGGCGTCATCAACTACGACTGGTACATCAACCCCCAGACGCCGAACGAGCGCTTCAAGGCGACCGTCTTCATCCTGGACACCCGTCTGCGCGCCGACGCGCTGAACGTCACGGTGACCAAGGAAGTGAAAGGCGCCGATGGGCAATGGACCGCCGCCCCGGTCGCCGCCCAGACCGAGGCCGATCTGGAAAACGCCATTCTGACCAAGGCGCGCCAGCTGAACCTGTCTAATGCTGGCTGATCGCCAGCATTAGATTCTTTGTAGGCGCTATCGCCCTTCGGGCTACTTGAGCGCGACGCGCCCAAGAGTTTGTGGGACGCATTACTTCTTGGGCGCTGTCGTCCTTCGGGCTAGTTCAGTCGGGAGGGCGTCAGCGCCCTTCTGACTTTCAGGACGACCGTGGCCCGTTACGAACCCAAGACCGCCGAACCTCGCCAACAGGCCCGCTGGGCCGAGGCGTCCGCCTTCGTGACGAAGGACACCGGCCGTCCGAAATACTATGTGCTTGAAATGTTTCCCTATCCGTCGGGAAACATCCACATGGGCCACGCCCGCAACTATGTGATGGGCGACGTCGTGGCGCGCTCAAAACGCGCCCAGGGCTTCGACGTTCTGCACCCCATGGGCTGGGACGCCTTCGGCATGCCGGCCGAGAACGCGGCCATGGAACGCGGCATCCATCCCAAGGGCTGGACCTATTCCAACATCGCCACGATGCGCGAACAGCTGAAGCTGCTGGGCCTGTCGCTGGACTGGTCACGCGAGTTCGCCACCTGCGACCCCGAATACTATGGCAAGCAACAGGCCTGGTTCCTGGAGCTGTATCGGCGCGGCCTGGTCTATCGCAAGGACGGGACGGTCAACTGGGATCCGGTCGACAACACCGTCCTGGCCAACGAACAGGTCATCGACGGCCGCGGCTGGCGTTCCGGCGCCCTGGTCGAGAAGCGCAAGCTGAACCAGTGGTTCCTGCGCATCACCGACTATGCCGACGACCTGATCGACGGTCTGAAGACCCTGGACCGCTGGCCCGAAAAGGTCCGGCTGATGCAGGAGAACTGGATCGGCAAGTCCAAGGGGGCGACCCTGTGGTGGCCTATCGCCGAGGCGCCCGATTTCCTGCCCGCCTCGCCCGAGGGCGAGCCGAACCACGCCCGCGACCCGATCAAGGTCTATACCACCCGCCCCGACACGCTGTTCGGCGCCAGCTTCCTGGCCCTGGCCCCCGATCATCCTCTGACCAAGGCGATTGCCGAACATCGGCCTGACGTCGCGGACTTCATCAAGGCCTGCGCCCAGACCGGGACCAGCGAGGCTGACATCGAAAAGGCCGAGAAGCTCGGCGTCGATCTGGGCGTCCGCGTTCGCCACCCCTTCGATCCGGACAAGACCCTGCCCGTCTGGGCGGCCAACTTCGTCCTGTCCACCTATGGCTCGGGCGCCATCTTCGGCTGCCCCGCCCACGACCAGCGCGATCTCGACTTCGCCCGCAAATACGACTTGGCCGTGACCCCGGTAGTCAAGCCTGACGACGCCGAAACCGTCGAGATCGGCACAGAGGCCTATGTCGGCCCCGGCCGTATCTTCAACTCCGACTTCCTGGACGGGCTGGACGTGGAAACGGCCAAGGCCGCCGCCATCGCCGAGGTCGAGGCCGCCGGCCAGGGCCGGGCCGAGACCATCTATCGCCTGCGCGACTGGGGCGTTTCGCGCCAGCGCTATTGGGGTTGCCCGATCCCCATCATCCACTGCCCGTCCTGCGGCGTGGTCGAGGTTCCCGCCGACCAGCTGCCGGTGGTCCTGCCTGACGACGTCACCTTCGACGTGCCTGGCAATCCTCTGGATCGCCACCCGACGTGGAAACACGTCAAATGCCCGTCGTGCGGCGTAGACGCCACGCGTGAGACCGACACGCTAGACACCTTCGTCGACTCCAGCTGGTATTTCGCCCGCTTCACCGATCCGAGCGCCGAGGCGCCGATCGACAAGGCGGCCGCCGACCGCTGGCTGGCGGTTGATCAGTATATCGGCGGGGTCGAGCACGCTGTCCTGCACCTGCTGTACGCCCGCTTCATCACGCGCGCGCTTTCCGACGCCGGCATGCTGTCGGTGAAGGAGCCGTTCGCGGGCCTGTTCACGCAAGGCATGGTGGTTCACGAGACCTATCGCCGCGCCGACGGCGCCTGGGTCGAGCCGACCGACGTGGACCTGAGCAATGACAATGGCGTCCGTTCGGCCCGCCAGCTGTCGACCGGCGAGACCTTGGTCATCGGCGACATCGAGAAGATGTCCAAGTCCAAGAAGAACGTCGTCGCCCCGGCCGAAATCCTGGAAAGCCACGGCGTGGACGCCGGTCGTCTGTTCGTCCTGTCCGACAGCCCGCCCGAGCGGGACGTGCAATGGACGCCCGGCGGCGTCGAGGGCGCCAGCCGCTTCGTCCAGCGCGCCTGGACCCTGTTCGACACCTACGATCCCACCTTCGCCGGCGAGGACAAGGCCAACGCCGACCTGCTGCGCGAGACGCACAAGGCCATCAAGGCCGTGTCGGAAGGGGTCGAGGGCTTCCGCTTCAACTCGGCCATCGCCAAACTCTACGCCTTCGTCGCCACCATTCGCGACAACGCCCAGGCCGGCGGCGACGCCAAGCGGCAGGCCCTGTCGGCCCTGGCCCGCCTGATCGCCCCCTTCACCCCGCACCTGGCCGAAGAATCCTGGACGCGGCTGGGCGAAGAAGGGATGGTTCTGGACGCGCCGTGGCCCGTGTGGGACGCTGCGCTGGCGGCCGACGACGAGGTGGTCCTGCCCATCCAGATCAACGGCAAGCGTCGCGCGGAAATCCGCGTGCCGCGCGGCATGGAGCCCGCCGAGGTCGAGGCCATCGTCCTGGCCGACGAGACCGTGCAGGCGCGGCTGGAGGGCCTAAGCGTGAAGAAGATCGTCGTGGTCAAGGACCGCATCGTCAATCTGGTGGCCGGCTGATGCGTATCGTGGCGACCTTCGCGGTCCTGTCCGCACTGGCGGTGTCCGCCTGCGGCTTCACCCCCATGTACGCCGAACCGGCCGTGGGCTCGTCCCTGCGCCGCATCGCCGTCACCACCCAGGATGACAGGCTGGGCTATCGCCTGCGCGAACAGCTGGAGGACGCCCTGGCCTGGGATCGGTCAGCCACGCCGCTTTATCGCCTGACCACCCAGGTCCGGCAGAACCGGCGCTCGCTGGGTCGCCGGATCGACGACACCGCGACCCGCTACGAACTGACGGTCAAGGCGACCTGGACCCTCACCCCCGCCGCCGCCGGCGGAACGCCCGTCAGTGGGACCGAGACGGTCACCACCACCTACGCCGCCGCCGACCAGCCCTATGCCGCCATCGCCGCCCAGCAGGACGGCGAGGAGCGTGCGGCATCCGAGCTGGCCCGGCTGATCCGGCTGGACCTGATGCAGGCGCTGTCGAACCCGTGATCCTGGCCAAACGCCCCGAGATCGATCGCTTTCTGAAGGCGCCCGATCCGGCGATCCGGGCGGCGCTGATCCACGGCAAGGACCGGTCCGGCGTCGCCGAACGGGCCGAGGTCCTGTGCCGGACCGTCACCCCCGACCTGAACGACCCCTTCAACGTCACCGTCCTGACCGACAGCGACATCGACGGCGATGAGACGAAGCTGGAAGAGGCTCTGACGGCCATGTCCCTGATGGGCGGCCGTCGTCTGGTTCGGATCCGTCTGTCCACGCTGAAACCCGGCGTCGACAAGGCCGTCGCCGCCGCGCTCAAGATTCACGCCGAGGGCGGCTACAATCCCGACGCCATGATGGTGGTCGAGGCCGACCAGCTGGGTCGCGAGTCCGCCTTGCGAAAGACCGCCGAGAAGGAAAACGGGGCCGTCGGTATCGTCTGCTATGAGGACGAAACTGGCGATGTCGCCCGCATGGTCCGCGAGGCCCTGGCCGCCGACAAGGTCGGGCTGACCTCCGACGCCTTGGACCGGTTCGTCGCCCGCCTGCCGCGAGAGCGCGGCCTGATGCGCCAGGAGATCGAGCGCCTGGCCCTGTTCATCGGCCCCGGCTCCGGCAAGACGCTGGATATGGACGCGCTGGAGCATCACCTGGGCGTCGAACCGGACGCCTCATTGTCCGACGCCGCGCTTCAGGCCTTCGGAGCCCGGCCCGGCCCGGCGCAAGCGGGTCTAAGACGCGCCTTCGCCGAGGGGGAGTCCTCGGTTCTGGCTGTACGTTCGGCCGCCATGCATCTGGGAAAACTACGCCGGATCAATATCCTGCAGGCTAACGGCGCAAACGCCAAGGAGGCCGCAAAGGCCGCCGGCGTCTTCTGGAAACAGGAGGCGGAAATGCTGCGTCAGGCGCGATCCTGGCGGCTCGAAGCGCTGGACGAGGTGCTGGACAGCATCAACACGGCCGACGTGGCCACCAAGACCACGGGCATGCCAGATCAACTGATCGCCGAACGCCTGCTTCTGGAAATCGCCGGGCGGGCACGCCGGCTGGGGCTTTAAGAAACGCCCTCTCCCCTGCCGGGGGGAGAAGACGCAGCGTAGTCAGCCCCGCTTGGACGCCTTGCGGAACGCGGGCTGAGCCATGGCGACATTGCGCGCAGAAACGCTCTTCTCTTCGGCCTTGGCGCCGGCTTGGGCTTTGAAGCCGTGGCCCGCCTTGGCCTTCTTGGCGGCGAGCGCCTGTTTCAGCTTTTCGGCGGCGGTAGGTGTGTTGTCTTCGGTCATGCGCCCATCCTAGCACACATGGCCGTTCAACCCCGCATCAAACGGCGGCAGAGATCGTCCAGCTGCTCCAGCGAGCCATAACGGATGGTCAGGTCACCCTTGCCGCCCTTGTCCGACAGCTGGACCTTCAGGCCCAAGGCGTCGGCCAGATCCTGCTGAAGCGCGACCACATCGGCCGCCCCCTCCCCGCCCGAAGACGAGGATGCAGCCTTGGCCTTGATCGGCTTGGGCCCTTCGACCGCGCGACGGGCCAAGGCCTCGGTCTCGCGCACGCTCAACCCATCGACGAAGGCGATGTCCGCCAGTTGGCCCGGGTCCGGCGTATTGATCAGCGCCCGCGCATGGCCGGCCGACAGCTTGCCTTCGCGCACATAGAACAGCACCCGCTCGGGCAGTTGCAGCAGGCGCATGGTGTTGGCCACGTGGCTGCGGCTCTTGCCGACGACGCCCGCCACCGCATCCTGGGTCCGGCCGAACCGCTCCATCAGGACGCGGTAAGCTTCCGCCTCCTCCAGCGGGTTCAGGTCGGCGCGCTGGACGTTCTCGACGATGGCGACCTCGAACACCTCCACGTCGTCCATCTCGTGGATGACGATCGGCACCTCGGTCAGGCGTGCGGCCTGGGAGGCGCGCCAGCGGCGTTCGCCGGCGATGATCTGCCAGACGCCGTCCTCGCCCGGATGGGTCCGCACCAGAATCGGCTGCAGCACGCCCTTGTCGCGGATAGAGGCGGTCAGTTCCTCCAGATCCTCCTGGCGGAAGGTCTTGCGCGGCTGATCGGGGTTGGGCTTCAGGCTCTCGATCGGCACGCGTTGCACGCCGGCCGGCACGGGTGCGTCCGACGCCACGGGGGCCTCGGCGTCCTGCCCCATCAATGCCGACAGGCCGCGGCCCAGACCTCTTTGTCGTTCAGCCAAGATACTGTTCCGTTTCCAATAAAACTCAGGCGGCCAGCTTCAGGCGCTGGCGTTCGCGCTTCACCACTTCCTTGGCCAGACGCAGATAAGCCTGGCTGCCGGCGCATTTCAGATCATAGATCAGGGCCGGCTTGCCGAACGACGGCGCCTCGGCGACGCGGACGTTGCGGGGAATGACGCTCTCATAGACCTTGTCGCCGAAGTGGGCGCGCACGTCGTTGGCCACCTGCCCCGACAGGGCGCTGCGGCGGTCATACATAGTCAGGACCAAGCCCTGGATCTCCAGCGACGGGTTGAGGCTGTGCTTGACCATGTCGATCGTCCGCATCAGTTGGCTCAAGCCCTCCAGCGCGAAGAACTCGCACTGAAGCGGCACCAGCACCGCATCCGCCGCCGCCATCGCATTCAACGTCAGCAGGTTCAGCGACGGCGGGCAGTCGATCAGCACATAGTCATACGCGGTAGGGCCATCGTCATGCGCTCGCAGCGCATCTCTCAGCCGATAGGACCTGCGATCCGCTTGGCTCAGTTCGATCTCCACGCCTGACATATCGGCATCGGCCGGCACGATCCAAAGACCGGGCACCGTCGTCTGAACGGCCGCATCGTCGATGGATCGCTGATCCACCACCACATCATAGATGGTGACGCGGCGTGTTTCACGTGGAACACCCAGGCCGGTGGAGGCATTACCCTGCGGATCCATGTCGACGATCAGCACGCGTTCGCCAATGGCGGCCAAGGCGGTGCCCAGATTGATGGCCGTCGTGGTCTTGCCCACCCCGCCCTTCTGGTTCGACACCGCGAGGACGCGGGCAGGTCTCTTTCTAGCGCTTTGTGTGGGCACGTCGGAGACTCCGAATTGTAACGATACGGCCGCGCACGTCGCTTTGCGACGGGGCCAGTTCAGCTTCGAAATGCCAGGATTTACGCGCCTCGATCAACTCGGATTCGGCCTTCTCTCCCTTGAGGAACAGACCTTGTGCACCCCTTTGGAAGTAGGGCTGTGCATAACCCAGCAGTTTCTCCATCGGCGCCACGGCCCGGGCGGTGACGATGTCGCAGGTCACGTCCTGTTCCTCGGCGCGGCCGATGATGACGGTCGCCGGCAGATCGAGCGCATCAACGACGTCCTGAAGGAACCGGCACCGCTTGCCCAGACTGTCGATCAGCCAGACATGCGCCCCTTCCCGCCGCTTCATCAGGATCGCCAACACCACGCCCGGAAACCCGGCGCCGGCCCCTAGATCAGCCCAGGTCCGCGCCTCTAACGCATGCGCCAACAACTGCGCACTGTCCCAGACATGGCGGTTCCAGAAGTCCGTCAGGCTGTCGGGTCCGACCAGGTTCATCACCGCATTGGCGTCGCCGAGACGAATTCGGAACGCTTCAAGGTCTTCCATCTGTTGCGGCGTCGCGCCCGTCCTGGCCTGGAAAGCGGCCTTCTCCGTATCGAGCATCAAGCGGCGACCGAGGCTTTGGGCGCCTTCTTCGCATGGGCGAGCAGGGCCGTCAGGGCCCCGGGCGTCATACCCTCGATCCGCCCGGCCTGACCAAGGGTGCGAGGCTGGACACGCGCCAGCTTCTCCTTCACCTCGTTGGACAGACCGCCGATGGCGGCATAGTCGAGATCAGCAGGCAGGATCATCCCCTCCTCCGTCCGCAAGGCCTCGGCGTCGAGCGCTTGCCGATCAAGGTAGTTGGCATATCCAGCGTCGATCGCGACCTGCTCGCGAACGTCAGCGCTCCAGTCCGCGATGGACGGACAAGCGGCGATGAAGTGATCAAGGGTGACATCGGGGAAGGCCAGAAGTTCGCGCATCGACCGACGACGCCCATCCGCATTCACTGTGATTCCCAGGGCTCCCGCTTCGTTAGGCGTGAACAGTGTTTCACGTGAAACGGCGCTCGCCCCGGCCAGCTCCGCCGCCTTGGTTTCGAACAGCGTCCGGCGCCTGTCGCCCACGATTCCCAGCTTAATCGCTAGCGGGGTCAGGCGCTGATCGGCGTTGTCCGAGCGCAAGGTAAGCCGATACTCTGCGCGACTGGTGAACATGCGATAGGGCTCGGTCACGCCTCGCGTGACGAGATCGTCGATCATCACGCCGATGTAGGCCTTGTCGCGTCCGAGCACGGCCGCGTTCTGTCCCGCCGCAGCACGGGCTGCGTTCAGCCCCGCCATCAGACCTTGGGCGGCGGCCTCCTCATATCCGGTCGTGCCGTTGATCTGGCCGGCCAGATAGAGGCCTGGCCTCTTCTTGACCTCCAGCGCGGGGCTCAGCTCGCGCGGATCGACATAGTCGTATTCGATGGCATAGCCATAGCGGAACACCTCCACGGCTTCGAGACCGGGGATGGTGCGCAGGAAGGCCAACTGGGTCGGCTCGGACACGGAGGTTGAGATCCCGTTCGGATAGACGGTCGGATCATCCAGGCCCTCAGGTTCAAGGAAAATCTGATGGCTGGTCTTGTCGGCGAACCGCACCACCTTGTCCTCGATCGATGGGCAGTAGCGCGGCCCCCGTCCAGACAGCTTGCCGCCATAGACGGCGCTCTCGCCCAGGTTCTCGGCGATGATCCGGTGCGTTTCTTCCGTGGTGTGTGTCACGCCACAGGCAATCTGCGGCACGGTGATCTTGTCGGTCAGGAAGGAGAAGGCCGACGGGGTCTCGTCCGCCTGCTGCATCTCCAATCGGTCCCAAGCGATGGTGCGCCCATCCAGCCGCGCGGGCGTGCCGGTCTTCAGCCGTCCCATCATCAGATCGGCGGCATGCAGGTCGGCGGCCAAGCCCGTGGATGGCTCCTCGCCGTGGCGACCGGCAGGAATCCGCTCGTCGCCCCGATGGATGACGCCGTTCAGGAAGGTGCCCGTCGTCAGGACAACCGCCCCGGCCCGCACCGTCTCTCCGGCTCCCGTCGCCACTCCGACCACACGATCTCCGTCCAGGATCAGGCTCTCGGCAGTGCCCCCCATCAGGGTCAGGTTTGGCGTCGCCTTCAGTTCGGCCTGCATGGCTTCGCGATACAGCCGTCGGTCGATCTGGCTGCGTGGGCCACGCACGGCGGCGCCCTTCGACCGGTTCAGCAAGCGGAACTGAATGCCCGACACGTCGGCAAGGCGCCCCATGATCCCGTCCATGGCATCGATCTCGCGCACCAGGTGTCCCTTGCCCAGACCGCCGATGGCCGGATTGCACGACATCTCGCCGATGGTTTCCAGCTTCTGGGTCAGCAGCACGGTGCGGGCGCCCGCACGCGCAGACGCCGCAGCGGCCTCACAGCCGGCGTGGCCGCCGCCGATGATGACGACGTCGAAAAGAAGATCGGTGGGAGAACTCATGCGGGGCACATAGTCCAATTGGTTCGACTTCGCCACCTTCAGCCCTGGACAGACCGCCAATGTTTCACGTGGAACACCGGTATTACTTTCCGATGCAAAAGGTCGAGAAAACCTGACCGAGTATGTCCTCGACACCAATTGCGCCGGTCACACGAGCCAAGGCATCCGCCGCCCGACGCAGATCGTCGCCCGCCATCTCCGGCGCGACATCCAAGGCGATGCGTGCCGCGGTCACCGCCGACAGCGCCTCGGTCAGACGCAGCCGATGACGCTCACGCGTGAGTGCCGGAAAATCCGCACCCGCGAGATCGGCGGACAGCCGTGCGGCGATCCAGTCGTGAAGCTCCGGCAAGCCCTGCCCGCTCTCGGTGCTGACCGACAGAACCTCCAAACCGCTGGTGGTGTGAATGCTTCCAAGATCGGACTTGTTGGCGACCACCAGGTCTCTTGGCTGAGCATAGTCGGCCGCCACCCCGTCCGGATCACCGGGCGCGCGGACCCACAGACGAAGGTCCGCCTGTTCCGCACGAAGACGCGCGCGGCGAACGCCTTCGGCCTCGACCGGATCGTCGCTTTCTCTCAGGCCCGCCGTATCCGACAGGGTCACGGCGTAACCGCCGATCACCAGATCGGCGTCCAGCACATCACGGGTGGTGCCGGCGATCGGCGTCACGATGGCCGCCTCTCGTGCGACGAGGGCGTTGAACAGCGACGACTTGCCGGCGTTCGTCTCGCCGATCAGGACGATGCGATAGCCGTCGCGCACCCGTTCGCCCCGCCGCCCGGTATCGACGGCACGGCGCAGATCGTCGGCGAGACGATCCAGCACCGGCCCGGCGGTGCGCGCCAGATTGTCCGGCACCTCTTCGTCGGGGAAGTCGATCTCCGCCTCGACCAGAGCCAGGGCGTGAAGCAGGTCGCGGCGGAAACCGGCGTAGGTTTCGCTGAGTTTTCCGTCCAACTGCCCCAAGGCCTGTTTGGCCTGGGCGCTGGTCTCGGCGTCGATCAGGTCGGCGACCGCCTCGGCCTGGGCCAGGTCCATGCGGCCGTTCTGGAAAGCGCGGCGGGTGAACTCGCCAGGTTCGGCTGGACGAACGCCGAGCGCGATCAAGGCCCGGCTGGCGGCCTCGACCACGGCGCGTCCGCCGTGCAGATGCAGTTCGGCGGAGTCCTCGCCGGTGTAGGAGTTTGGCGCAACGAAGCGCAGGACGAGGGCCTGATCGATGTGATCGCCATCGTGGGTCAGATCGCGAACCGCAGCCATTCGCGGCTTCAGCTTTGTCGCGCCGAGCGCCGTCAATGCTGGTTCGACCGCTGGCCCCGACAGGCGGATGACGGCGATGGCCCCTCGGCCGGGCGGCGTCGCGAGGGCGAAGATGGTGTCGGTCATTGGGATCCTCCCCCTCCCCCGATGGGGGGAGGAGACAGGCGGGTCATGGCTTGACGGCCGCTTCCATCAGGCGACGAAACTGGTCCTGAGCCTGAAGACCGAAACTGGTCCATGTCTTCATCAGCTCCTCGGGCTGCATGGCGGCGACATTGGTCTCCATCCGCTTCTGCATCTCGGCGACCATGGCCTCGTTCAGCGGGGTCACGTCAGGCAGCCCCAGGAAGGCCCGAGCCTCCGCTGGGGTGCAATCCACTTCGACATTGACCTTCATCGCACCGTCTCCTGTTTCACGTGAAACGTCCGAAGACGGATCAGGTGTTCATCGACTGGAAGAAGTCCGAGTTGTTCTTCGACTGGCGCAGTTTGTCGAGCAGGAATTCTATGGCGTCCTGCGGACCCATGGGGTTCAGGATGCGGCGCAGGACATAGGTCTTGGCCAGCTGATCCTTCGGCGTGATCAGGTCTTCCTTGCGCGTCCCGGACTTCAGCACGTCGATGGCCGGGAAGATGCGCTTGTCGGCGACCTTACGGTCCAGCACGATTTCCGAGTTGCCGGTGCCCTTGAACTCTTCGAAGATCACCTCGTCCATCCGGCTGCCGGTGTCGATCAGGGCCGTGGCGATGATGGTCAGCGAACCGCCCTGCTCCACATTCCGCGCCGCGCCGAAGAACCGCTTCGGCCGTTGCAGGGCGTTGGCGTCCACACCGCCGGTCAGGACCTTGCCCGACGAGGGTACGGTGGCGTTATAGGCGCGGCCCAGGCGGGTGATGGAGTCCAGCAGGATCACGACATCCTTCTTGTGCTCGACCAGGCGTTTGGCCTTTTCTATCACCATTTCGGCGACGGCGACGTGACGCGTGGCCGGCTCGTCGAAGGTCGAGGCCACGACCTCGCCCTTCACGGTGCGCTGCATGTCGGTGACTTCTTCCGGCCGCTCGTCGATCAGCAGGACGATCAGGATGACTTCCGGGTGGTTCTTCTCGATCGACTTGGCGATGTTCTGCAGCATCACCGTCTTGCCGACGCGCGGCGGCGCCACGATCAGGCAGCGCTGGCCCTTGCCCAGGGGGGCGACGATGTCGATGACCCGGCCCGAGCGATCCTTCAGCGTCGGATCCTGGATTTCCATGTTCAGCCGCTCTTCGGGATAGAGGGGCGTCAGGTTGTCGAACAGGACCTTGGTCTTGACCATCTCGGGGTCTTCGAGATTGATCGTGTCGACCTTCAGCAGGGCGAAGTAACGCTCGCCTTCGCGCGGCGCCCGCACGGCGCCGTGGACGGTGTCGCCCGAACGCAGGCCGAAGCGGCGGATCTGCGATGGCGACACATAGACATCGTCCGGTCCCGGCAGATAGTTGGCGTCCGAACTGCGCAGGAAGCCGAAGCCGTCGGGCAGGATTTCCAGCACCCCGTCGGCGATGATCTCGACTTCCTCGTCGGCCAGGGCCTTCAGGATGGCGAATAGCAGGTCCTGTTTGCGCAGATTGGAGGCGTTCTCGACCTCCAGCTGTTCGGCGAAGGCGACCAAGTCGGCCGGCGTCTTCTCGTTCAGCTCAGCCAACGTGATGCGGCCGTTGGCGACGACGGGTTCCCCGTCCTCCTCGTCATCGGCCGTGGTGTCCACGCCGGAATCCGCGCCAGCGGCCTCGCCGGCTTCGTGTTCGGCGCCGTGATGGGTCGGGGCTTCAGCCTCGGCGTTCTCGGTCTCGGGGGTGTCGGGATTGGTATCGCGGACGTCGGTCATGATGCAGGCTCGCGGGCGCACACGGCCAAGAGGCTGCGGCGCGGGTCTCTGAAAATGTCTGGCCGTAAGGCCAAAGGGAGGCGCGACGGGCTCCCGCTGGCTCAAGGCCTGCAGGCGTCACGAAAAGAGAGGGACCGGCGACATAGATGCCGAACGGCTCGCCGCCAGCGGAACCACAGCCGGCGGGTCAGGTCAAGCGGAGCCGCTTATCGGAACGTCCACTCCGTCGTCACCGACAGCACCATGATGATGGCCAAGACGAAAGGAACCTCATTGGTCATGCGCCAGAATTTGCCGGAATATCTCGACGTCCCCGCCGCGATCTTCTTCCTCTGCGCCGAAAGGAAACCATGCCAGCCGCTGAGCAGGAAGACCCCGGCCAGTTTGGCGATCATCCACGGCTCGGCCAGGAAGCCCGCGCCGCGCGCCGAGACATCGATGTGGATCAACCAAAGGCCGAACACCCATGCCAGAATCATCGCCGGGTTCAGGATGATACGCAGCAGCCGCGTCTGCCACAGGCGCAACAGACCCTGCATCTCGCTTTTCAGCGGTTCGGGCTTGGCGTTCTGCTCGGCGTCATAGGCGTAGAGCCGAGGCAGGAACAGCAGACCGGCCATCCAGGCGATGACGGCAAGGATGTGCAGGCCGCGCGCCAGGTCGTAGGTATTCATGCCGCCTGTCTCCCGTTGCGATACGGACAGGCCTTCCAGTCCGCCTTGCATCCCTGACCGAACGGCGCGATGCCGGTGCGCGACAGGGCGCTGACCGCCGCATCGGCCAAGGCGTCGATGAACAGGGGTTCGATCCCGACCGCCGGCGCCCGCAGATAAGGACTGGCCTCTTTTTCATGGGCCAGTTCGCCGTATTCGATATCCAGCTCGACCAGGGTCTCAATATGCTCTGAGACGAAGGCGATAGGGGTGACGACCACGCCGACACCGTTACTGGCGGCATGTTCGATGGCCTCGGGCGTCGAAGGACCGAGCCATTTCATGGGTCCCACCCGGCTCTGGTAGCAGATGGCGTGGTCGATCGGTCCGCGACGCGCCTCGATGGCGGCGACCACGGCGGCGACGGTCGTCTCGATCTGTTCCTGATAGGGATCGCCCTTGCCCGTCACCAGCTTCTCGGGAATGCCGTGGGCGGAGAACAGCACCCGCACCGGCTGACCGACAGCCTCGTCCAGCTTCTCGCCTATGGCCTGGGCCTGGGCCTCGACCCAGCCCGTCGCAGCCGGATAGCAGCAGACGGCGCGGCTGACGCCCGAGCCACTGTAGACGGCGTTCCAGGCCTTGAGCGAGGATTGCGTCGTCGTGGTCGAAAACTGCGGATACAGCGGCAGCAGCACCACCTCGTCCGGTCCAAAGGCGGCGACCTCGGCGGCCGTCTCCTCGGTCAGCGGGTCCCAGTAGCGCATGGCGATGAAGACCCGCACCGTGTCGTCCGACAGCCGGGCGTTCAGCACCGTCTCCAGCGCCCCGGCCTGGCGGCGGGTTTCCGGCAGCAGGGGCGAACCCCCGCCCATCAGGGCGTAGTTGGCCTGGGCGCTGGTCTCGCGTCGGCTGGAAATCAGCTTGGCCAGCGGCGTGCGTACGATCCCCGGCAGGCCGATGATGGCCGGGTCGTTGAAGAGGTTGAACAGGAACGGCTTGACCGAGGCCTGGTCGTCCGGACCGCCCAGATTGAACAGCACCACCGCGATGCGGCGGCCTTGGGTCGCTTCGGTCATTGGGCGCCGATCCGTTTCAGAACCTGTTCGACATGGTCGATCGGCACGTCGGGCAGGATGCCGTGGCCCAGGTTGAAGATCCAGGGCCCCTGCCCCCAAGCCTCCATCAGTTGGTCGACGCGGCGGTCCAGCAGGTCGCCGCCGGCGCGCAGCAAAAGCGGGTCGAGCGCGCCCTGGATCGGCTTGATCTGCTGCACCCGTTTCCCAACCTCCAGCGGACAGGCCGTGTCCAAGGCGACGGCGTCCACCTCCACCTCCTGCGCATACCGCTCTGCAAGCGCCGCAGAGCCTCGTGGGAAGCCGATCAGGGGCACGGTGACACCCAACTCCCGCGTACGCCTCACCAGCGCCTGGTGGGGCTTCAGGACCAGTCTTTCGAACAGATCGTCGGGAAGCCCCTCGGCCCAGCTCTCGAAGATCTTCAGCACCTGGGCGCCAGCGTCGGCCTGCATCTTCAGATATCGCGCGGTGGCCTCGACCAGAACCTCAAGCGTCTCGTCCACACGCCTGGGATCGGCATAGGCGTAGGTCCGGGCCTGGGCGCGCTCGCCCTTGCCGATGGTCCGGTGCTCGCCGTCCAGCATATAGGTCGCGACCGTCCAGGGCGCGCCGGCGAACCCGATCAGGGCCCGCTCGGGCTCCAGCGCCGCGCGCACGATCGACAGGGTCTGGCCCACCGCCGACAGATGCTCGCCCGCTCCCGCAGACAGTTCCGCCATCCGACCGGGAATGGGCATTTCGCCGAGCCTTGGCCCCTCGCCCGTCTCGAACCAGACATCCTGGCCCAGTGCGCGAGGGATCAACAGGATGTCGGCGAAGACGATGGCCGCATCGAAGCCGAACCGACGCATCGGTTGCAGCGTCGCCTCTGCAGCCATCTCGGGATTCAGGCAGAAGGCGATGAAGTCCGGCGCCTCGGACCGCAGCTTGCGATACTCGGGCAGATACCGTCCCGCCTGACGCATGAACCAGACCGGCGGACGATCCAGCGTCTCCCCTCGGAGAGCCCGGATCATTAGGGGCGTCTGATCAGCGTTCTGGGTCGGATCGGTCATGCCGGACGATTAAGGTCACAGCCCCCCGCTCTCAATCCCTAATCAGATTAAGAATTAAAAGATTCGAAGTAGCAGGTAGGGCGGTGGAATGGCGGGGATGACTCAAGGACTGCCGGCGGAACAAAAGCGGATATCCACGCTGCGGGTTTCCTTAACGGGGACGCTATGGGCGACAATCCCGTCGGTGGACAATCCCTAACGAAACCTTAACAGGCAAGGGTTTGCGGGGACTTTCGCCTGTGAGCACGGTTAAACGGCGTTAACCCTTCGTTAGGATTTTCCACAGCGATGGAGAAACCGGTTTTCCGCCTTGGGATGATCCGCCATCGGACGGGCATCGCCATCCACCGTCATCCCCGCTCGCGGGCCGGGCGAGGAGCGGCTAAGGAAAACGGCGCCCCGACGGTCCAACGCCGTCCCCTAACTTTCAACAGGGAGACAGACAGTCCCATGAGCCCAGCGAGACCTTCGGGACCGGCCCGTCTGGCCACCTATTTCCATGTGCATCTGGTGTCGGATTCCACCGGAGAGACGCTGAACGCCATGGCCAAGGCCGTGACGGCCCGCTTCGACGGCGTCATTCCCATCGAGCACATCTACGCCCTGGTTCGTTCGGCCAAGCAGATGGACCGGGTGCTGCACGAGGTCGCGGCCGCGCCGGGCGTCGTTCTGCACACCCTGGTGGATCGCGAGCTGCGCGAACAGCTGGAGGAAGGCTGCCGCCGGCTGGACATGCCGCAGATCGGGGCGCTGGATCCGCTTGTCGGCGCCATGTCGCGCTATCTGGGCGCGGCCCTGTCGACCCGCGTCGGCGCCCAGCACGCGCTGGACCACGACTATTTCAACCGGATCGCGGCGCTGGATTACGCCATGGCCTATGACGACGGCCAAGGGTCGCTCGAACAGCTGGAGGGCGCCGATGTCGTCCTGTGCGGCGTCAGCCGAACGTCCAAGACTCCGACCTGCATCTATCTGGCGCACCGCGGCATTCGGGCGGCGAACGTGCCGCTGGTGCCGGGCCAGGAGGACGGCGAGCGGCTGACGAAGCTGAAGAAGCCGCTGGTGATCGGCCTGACGGTGTCGCCCGACCGGCTAGTGCAGATCCGCCGCAACCGGATCGACAATCTGAACGCCAACCAGTCGTCCAACTATACGGATCAGGACGCCGTCCGGGACGAGACCATCAAGGCCAGACGCGCTTTCGAACGGCGCGGCTGGCCCACCATCGACGTGACCCGTCGCTCGGTCGAGGAAACGGCGGCCGCGATCACCAATCTGCTCAGCGAACATCGCAACCACAAGATCGGGACGACCTGGTGAAATCGGAGCTTTCTGGTGCGCTACCGCCCTCCGGGCTGCTTGAGCGCGAAACCCTGATCCTCGCGTCCAAGAGCGCCGCCCGTCGCGCCATGCTGGAAAACGCCGGCGTCGCCTTCGAGGTGAGGGTCGCCAATGTGGACGAGGACGCGATCAAGGCCGTGTCCGGGGATCTGGACGCTGCGACCCTGGCGGTGCGACTGGCGGAGGCCAAGGCGCTGGCCGTGTCGCGCGATGACGAAACCGCCTGGGTGCTGGGTTCGGACCAGACCCTGGCCTTCGATGGCGGCCTCGTGTCCAAGGCGAAATCGCTAGATGCGGCGCGCGAGCGGCTGAAATCCATGCGCGGCAAGTCGCACCAGCTCCATTCCGGCGCCGCCCTGGCGACCAAGGGTCAGATCGTCTGGTCCGGCGTCGATACGGTCGAGATGCGGATGAGGGATTTCTCCGACGCCTTCCTCGACGCCTATCTGGCGGCGGAAGGCCAGATCTTGCTGTCCTGCGTCGGCTCCTACCGGCTGGAGGGTCTGGGGTCGCAGCTGTTCGAGGCGGTGGACGGTGACTATTTCACCGTCCTGGGCCTGCCCCTGTGGCCTGTTCTGGCCGAACTACGGCGGGAGGGAGTGATCGCGGCATGAGCACACATCGCATCACGGGCGCCGCCATGGTCGCCGGGATCGCCGGCAATCCGGTGGCCCATTCGCTCAGCCCCGTGATCCACAACGCCTGGCTGGCGGCGGGCGACATCGACGGCGCCTATGTCCCCTTCGCCCCCGCAGATGCGGCCGGGTTCGAGGCCTTGGTCGCGGCGGGACGCGCCGGGCTGATCATGGGCCTGAACGTCACCGCGCCTTTCAAGGAACAGGCCTTTGCTCTTGCTGACGAGGCGACGGCGGCGGCGCGACTGACCTCTTCGGCCAACATCCTGCAGTTTGAAGCCGGGCGTGTGCTGGCCGACAGTTCCGACGGCATGGGCCTGATGCTGGGCCTCAAGGAACAGGCGCCGACGCTAAACGTGTCAGGCCGTCCGGTGGTGATGCTGGGCGCGGGCGGCGCGGCCCGTGCCGGATCGGGCGCTCTGGTCGAGGCCGGGGCCGAGGTCCGCATCATCAACCGCTCGCCGGAACGAGCCCAGGTCCTGGCCGCAGACCTGGGGGGGGCGGTGCAGGTCATGAGCGCTTCGGAAGCTTTCGACGGCGCAGCCCTGGTCATCAACGCCCTCAGCGTCCCGCCGCAGATCGATTTCAACCGGATCGCGCCCGGCACCGTGATGATGGACATGACCTACAAGCCGTTGGCCACGCCCTTCCTGACGGCGGCGCGGGAACGCGGCTTGCCGACCGTTGACGGTCTGGCGATGTTGATCGGCCAGGCTGCGCCGTCGTTCCAGGCGCTTTATCGCCGCCCGCCGCCTCCGCTGGACTTGCGCGCCTTGCTGCTGAGCCATCTGGGCGAGACGCCATGATCCTGCTCGGCCTCACCGGCTCAATCGGTATGGGCAAGTCCACGACGAGCGCCATGTTCGCCGACCTTGGCGCCGTCGTCTGGAACGCCGACGCCGCCGTTCATCGGCTCTATGCCGTCGGCGGTGCGGCCGTCGAACCCGTCGGCGCGGCCTTTCCCGAAGTGGTCGTGGACGGCGCGGTTGATCGCACCCGTCTGGCCGAGGCGCTCGGCCGCGACGAGACCGCCTTTCATCGACTGGAGGCCATCGTCCATCCGCTGGTCGCGCAGGGACGGGCGGCGGACCTTGAGGTTGCGAGTGCGGCAGGCGCCAGACTGGCCGTCCTCGACATCCCCCTGCTGTTCGAAACCGGCGGCGACGCGACGGTCGATGCGGTGGTCGTCGTCACCGCCGATCCCGGCATCCAGGAGGCGCGCGTTCTCGCCCGTCCCGGCATGACGCGTGAACGGTTCGACGCCATCCTCGCGCGCCAGATGCCGGACGCCGAAAAGCGCGCCCGCGCGGATTTCGTGATCGACACCGGCCGTGGCCTCGACGCTGCGCGAGCGGAGGTCGAGGCGATCGTCGCCACCGTTCTGGACCCGTCGTGGATATCTCCCCGGCAAGGCGCGGCTGGCCTTTCGCACTGAGGCGAATGTCTCCATTAAGGGGACATGGCGCGCGAAATCGTTCTGGATACCGAGACCACCGGCTTCGACCCCAAGACGGGCGATCGGCTGATCGAGGTCGGCTGCATCGAAATTCAGGATCTGCTGCCGACTGGCCGGACCTTTCACCGCTTCGTCAATCCCGAGCGGCTGATCCCGCCCGATGCGATCCGGGTCCACGGCATCACCGACGACAAGGTCAAGGATGCGCCCAAGTTCGCCGAAATCGCGGACGACCTTATCGAATTCATCGGCGACGCGCAGATGATCGCGCACAACGCCGCCTTCGACCGCAACTTCATCGATCATGAGTACAAGCTGTGCGGCCGGCCGATCACCGGCGAGGCGCGCTGGATCGACACGCTGAAACTGGCCCAGACCCGGTTTCCAGGCATGCCCAACTCGCTGGACGCCTTGTGCAAACGCTACAAGGTGTCGCTGGTCGAGCGGACGCTGCACGGCGCCTTGATCGACGCCCGCTTGCTGGCCGAGGTCTATCTGGAGCTGCGCGGCGGCAAGGAGCGGGTGCTGGACCTGTCGTCCGGGCCGGTCGGTCGCGGTCCCGGCGGCGCGCTGGAAACCGCCGTCTATGGCCAGCGTCCGCGCCCGCTGACGCTCCGCTCCACGCCCGAGGAACAGGCCGCCCACGTCGCCTTCCTGGCCAAAGCGCTGAAGGATCGCTCGCTGTGGGAGGCCTATGGCCTGCCAGCGCAAGAAGACGCGGCCTGACGGCCCACCAGCTTCGAACCCGGACGATCATGCGCTCAAGTCGAGGGCGACTGCGGCGCGAAGCGCCCTCAGATATCAGGCTTGGCGAAAGCCAAGCACGTCCTGCATGTCGTATAGACCGGCCTTGCGGGTGCGGACCCAAGCAGCGGCCGCCACGGCGCCCCGTGCGAACAGGGACCGGTCTATGGCCGAGTGGCTGAGGGTCAGCACCTCGTCTTCCGACGCGAACAGAACCGTATGTTCGCCGATGATGCCGCCGGCGCGGATGGAGGAGAAACCGATCTTGCCGCTTTCGCGCTCGCCCTGGACCCCGTCGTAGGGTTTGGACTGAAGGTCCGCCAGATCGGCGAACCGACCCTCGGCGGCGGCTTCGCCCAGCATCAGGGCGGTGCCGGAAGGCGAATCGACCTTGCGCCGGTGATGGGCCTCGGTGATCTCGATGTCCCAGTCCTGGGCGTCCAGCCGCTGGGCCGCATGCTGGACAAGGCCGATCAGGATGTTCACGCCCAGGGAGAAGTTGCCGCTCTTGACGATGGCGATCTTCTCGGCGGCCTTCATCAAGTCGGCCTCCTGTTCCGGCGTGAAGCCGGTGGAGCCGATGACCAGGGCCGGGCCGCCGCGCTCCGCAGCACTTTGCGCCAGGGCGACCGAGGCGGCGGGCGTCGAGAAGTCGATGATCACGTCGCACAGCGACAGGTCGGCGGTTTCGCCCCAATCGAAGCGGGCGGCGACCACCACGTCCTCGCGGGCGTCCAGCACTTGGGAAACCGCGCGACCCATCCGGCCGCGATAGCCGGAAATGCCGGCGTGGAAGATTGCGCTCAAGCCGCCGTCTCTTTCGATCCGTCCGCGTCCTGATTGCCCAGGATGTCGGCCCAGAAGCGCTTCGCCTTTCCGGCGAAGCTGGAGTTGCGAGGGTTCTGCCCCTCGCCGAACGACAGGGCAAGCTCTTCCAGCAACTCACGCTGGCGCGCGGTCAGGTCCGTGGGCGTCTCGACGAACAGCTCGACGACCAGGTCGCCCCGGTTGCGGCCGTTCAGATGGGGCATGCCCTTACCCTTGATGCGGACGGTCTTGCCGGTCTGGGCGCCGGCCGGCACCGTGACGGCGGCCTTGCAGTTACCATCGCAGGCGGCTGACACCAGGCAGGGCGCGTCGATCTCGCCGCCCAGGGCCGCCACCGTCATCGGCACGGGCACGGTCACCAACAGGTCCAGGTTGTCACGCTCGAACAGATCGTGCGGCGTCACCGATAGGAAGACATACAGGTCGCCGCGCGGCCCGCCGCGCTGGCCCGCATCGCCCTCGCCCGACAGGCGGATGCGCGAGCCATCGTCCACGCCGGCGGGAATCTTGAGGTTGAGAGTGCGGTTTTTGCGGACCTGGCCATGACCGTGGCAGGTCGTGCAGGGATCGGCGATCATCTGACCCTGGCCGTGGCAGCGGGGGCAGGTGCGCTCGACCTGGAAGAAGCCGTTGGCCTGGCGCACACGGCCTGCGCCTTGGCATGTGGTGCAGGTGACGGGCTTTGTGCCGGGCTTGGCGCCGGACCCTTCGCAGGTGTCGCAGGTCATGGTCGAGGGGATGTCGATTTCGACGTCCTCGCCCTTGTAGGCTTGCTCCAGCGTGATCTCCAGATCGTAGCGCAGGTCCGAGCCGCGACGCGGTCCGCCCTGCTGGCCCCGGCCCTGCTGACGGCCGCCGAAGGCGTCCCCGAAGGCATCGCCGAACACTTGCGAGAAGATGTCGTTGATGTCCGAAAAGCCCTGCTGGCCCTGGCCGAAGCCTCCGCCACCGCCGCCGTTCACCCCCGCATGGCCGAACCGATCATAGGCCGCGCGCTTGTTCTCGTCCGACAGGACCGTATAGGCCTCGGACACTTCCTTGAACTGGGCCATCGACTCTTCCGAGCCGCCATTGCGGTCCGGGTGATGGATCATGGCCAGCTTGCGGTAGGCGGCCTTCAGACCGGGCGCGTCGATCGTGCGTTCGACGCCCAGAACCTCGTAATAATCACGCGCCATCGGGCGTCCGTCCTCATACTTCCCCTGCCGTTCGCCTCGGATCTCTGCGGACCCTGGAGGAAAACAGTGTCCCGGCTGACATGGGGGCCGGGACGAATGATGCAAGTTTCATGAAAAGACCCCGCCTATCGCAAGACAAGCGGGGCCGTATCATTTCAGCGACCTGTTGCGGATCAGGCGCTCTTCTTGTCGTCGCCGTCCCCAAGATCGGAATCTGACGAGACTTCCTCGAACTCGGCGTCGACCACGCCGTCGTCGGCCGGGGCGGCTTCACCTTCGCCCGCGCCCTGTTGCTGGGCGTACATGGCCTCGCCCAGCTTCATCGAGGCCTGGACCAGGGTGTTGGTCTTGGCGCGGATGTCCTCGGCGTCCGTGCCTTCGCGCGCGGTCTTCAGCTCGGTCAGGCCGGTCTCGATAGCTGTCTTCTCTTCCGCGCCGACCTTGTCGCCGTGTTCGGCCAGGGCCTTCTCGGTCGAGTTGATCAGGCTGTCGGCGGCGTTCTGGGCCTCGACCAGGTCCTTGCGGACCTTGTCGGAGGCGGCGTTGGCCTCGGCTTCCTTGACCATCTTGTCGATGTCGGCGTCCGACAGGCCGCCGTTCGCCTGGATGCGGATCGACTGTTCCTTGTTGGTCGCCTTGTCCTTGGCCGAGACGTTGACGATGCCGTTGGCGTCGATGTCGAAGGCGACCTCGATCTGCGGCATGCCGCGCGGCGACGGCGGGATGCCCATCAGGTCGAATTGACCCAGCATCTTGTTGTCCGACGCCATCGGGCGCTCGCCCTGGAAGACCCGGATCGTCACGGCCGACTGATTGTCGTCGGCGGTCGAGAAGGTCTGGCTCTTCTTGGTCGGGATCGTCGTGTTGCGCTCGATCAGCGGGGTGAAGACGCCGCCCAGGGTTTCGATGCCCAGGGTCAGCGGGGTCACGTCCAGCAGAAGCACGTCCTTGACGTCGCCTTGCAGAACGCCGGCCTGAACGGCGGCGCCCAGGGCCACGACTTCGTCAGGGTTCACGCCCTTGTGCGGCTCCTTGCCGAAGAAGGCCTTCACGGCCTCCACGACCTTGGGCATGCGGGTCATGCCGCCGACCAGGACGACTTCGTCGATGTCCGACGCCTTCAGGCCGGCGTCGGCTAGGGCCTTCTTGCACGGCTCGATCGTGCGCTGGACCAGGTCGTCGACCAGGGATTCCAGCTTGGCGCGCGTCAGCTTGATGTTCAGGTGCAGCGGACCGGACGCGTTCATGGTGATGAACGGCAGGTTGACCTCGTACTGGGTCGTGGTCGACAGTTCCTTCTTGGCCTTTTCGGCCTCTTCCTTCAGGCGCTGCAGGGCCAGCTTATCCTGGCGAAGATCGACGCTCTGTTCCTTCTTGAACTCGTCGGCCAGATAATCGACCAGGCGAAGGTCGAAGTCCTCGCCGCCCAGGAAGGTGTCGCCGTTGGTCGATTTCACCTCGAAGACGCCATCGCCGATTTCCAGAACCGAGACGTCGAAGGTGCCGCCGCCCAGGTCATAGACGGCGATCTTCTGGCCTTCGTTCTTTTCCAGGCCATAGGCGAGCGCGGCAGCGGTCGGCTCGTTGATGATGCGCAGCACTTCCAGGCCGGCGATCTTGCCGGCGTCCTTGGTGGCCTGACGCTGGCTGTCGTTGAAGTATGCGGGAACGGTGATGACGGCTTGGGTCACCTTGTCACCCAGGAAGGCCTCGGCCGATTCCTTCATCTTCTGCAGGATGAAGGCCGAAATCTGCTGGGGGGAATAGTCCTTGCCGAAGGCGCGCACCCAGGCGTCGCCGTTCGGACCCTTGACGATCTCGTAGGGCACCATGCCCTTGTCCTTGGCCACCACCGGATCATCGAAGCTGCGGCCGATCAGGCGCTTGATGGCGAAGAAGGTGTTGGACGGGTTGGTGACGGCCTGGCGCTTGGCGGGTTGGCCGACCAGCGTCTCTGCACCGTCCTGGATCGCCACGACCGACGGGGTCGTGCGGT
Organism: Brevundimonas sp.; assembly: GCF_041648115.1. Taxonomy (GTDB): domain Bacteria; phylum Pseudomonadota; class Alphaproteobacteria; order Caulobacterales; family Caulobacteraceae; genus Brevundimonas. The sequence goes on along the minus strand of NZ_JBAZPR010000002.1, from coordinate 254,559 downwards.
TGCCCTCGGCGTTCTCGATGACCTTGGGGGTCTTGCCGTCCATGGCGGCCACACAGGAGTTGGTGGTGCCGAGGTCGATGCCGATAATCTTGGCCATGTGTTCTTCAGTCTTTCTCATTCAGCGGGCGATGCGGCGGCCTTCGAAGAAGCGCCGCGCGTGACCGCCCCCGGTTGGGTTGGCGTGGATCGGTTTGGATAGCCCCAGTTTTCGCGGGGTTTCTCCGAAGCTGGCCCCGATATGGGAAAATCCCCCCGGCCTGCAAGGGCGATTTGCGATTCAACCCACCTCACAGAACGACGAAACTCAAAGATGCGGGGTTCGCTATTGTGAGGCATAAGAATTTTAGTCGCGCTCAGGGGGTCGCGATCAAGGAAGGGAGAGGAAACAATGATCAAGACCATGCTCAAGGCCGCGGTCGCCGCCGCCGTTCTGGTCGGGGCCGCCGCGGCTGCACCGGCCCCCGCGACAGCGCCGACGGTTCAGTCGCGCGACGGTTACGACCATCACGTCACCATCAAGAACCGCACCGGCTGGACCATGTTGCGCTTCTATGCGTCGGATTCGCGCAAGGACGACTGGGAAGAGGACATCCTGGGCGACGATGTGCTGGAAAACGGGCAGAACGTGCGCATCAATATCGATGACGGCTCGGGCGCCTGCATCTATGACTTCAAGGCCGAGTTCACCAACGGCGAGGAGCTGACGCGTTCACGCATCAATGTCTGCGAAATCGGCGAATACAGCTACACCCGTTGAGGTAAAGACCGCCGTCGAGGGCTTTCGGCTATGGCCGGGGGCGCTCGATGCGGCGGCGCAGGCCGATCTGGTCGCCGACGTGTTCGCGCGGCTGGATCAGGCCCCGCTCTATCGACCCATTACGCCCGGCGGGCGGGCGTTCTCGGTGATGATGAGCAATTTCGGGCCGCTGGGCTGGGTGTCGGATCGAAGCGGTTATCGCTATCAAGCGACCCATCCCGAGACGGCCCGGCCCTGGCCCGCGATCCCGCAAGTTCTATTGGACCTGTGGGACGCCACGGTCGGCTGGTCCGAGCCGCCGGACGCCTGTCTGGTCAATCTGTATCGCGAGGCCGCGAAGATGGGCCTGCATCAGGATAAGGACGAGGCCGACCTGGGCGCGCCGGTGCTTTCGGTGTCGCTGGGCGACGCGGCCATGTTCCGCATCGGCGCGGCCGAGGGCGGAAGCACCACGACGCTGAAGCTGGAGAGCGGCGACGTCTGCGCCCTGACGGGACCGGCGCGACTGGCCCGACACGGGATCGACCGCGTGTTGGAGGGCTCGTCGCGCCTGATCCCCGGCGGAGGTCGGCTGAACCTGACCCTGCGTTGCGCGGGTAAGAGTTCAGTCCTCGATGACGTCGTGGGCGCCGACGCCGCCCAGGCGCCAGTAGCCGGCGGCCTTCATGGACTTGGGCGAGAAGCCGAAGTCGAGCACCCGAGCCCGTAACGCCTTGGCAACGGCGGATTCAGCGGCGATCCAGACATAGGCGTCGGCCGGGTCGATACCGGCCAAAGCCGTTTCAAGCGCGCCCAACAGGGTCTCGGCCCGGCCGCGCTTAACGCCGTCGCGGACGGACCAGGTCACCGAAACCTCGGCGGCGCTGTCGAAGCTCAGCGTCTGGTCTGCGTCCTCGACCTCGACCACCACATGGGCGCGGACGCCGCCGGGCAGTTCCTCCAGCCGTCTGGCGATGGCCGGCAGGGCCGTCTCGTCGCCGATCAGCACATGATCGGCGAAATCGGTCGGCACGATGAAGGAGCCGCGCGGACCGCCGACGCCCAGGATCGAGCCGACCTTGGCCGTCATGGCCCAGTCGGTCGCCGGACCGCCGTGGCCGACGACGAAGTCCAGCGTCAATGTCCGGCCCGCTGGGTCATGGGCGCGAGGGGTATAGTCGCGGGCGACGGGGCGCGGCTCGGGAAAGACCGGACCGTCCGGCCCGACGGTGGGCAGGACCGGCGCCCGGCCCTCGGCGACCGGGAAGATTTTCACATGGTCGTCGAACCCCAGGGACACGAAGCTGTCCAGATCGTCCCCTGTCAGGACCACGCGGCGATAGGCCGGGGTCAGATCCTGAACCGAGGCCACGGTCAGGGTGCGGAACTTCAGTTCGTGCCGCACCCGGCGGGCTTCACGCATGCTCATGCCTTTTCGACCCTGTCGGCGGCCTCGGCCAGGATGCCGGCGATGGCCTGGACCTGGGCCTCGGTCAGGGCGGTCTCGCCGGTCAGACGGCCGTGGATCGTGTGGCGCAAACGGCCGATGGCGTCCTGGATGGCGGTGGGACGCAGGGCGCGGGCGGCGAACTTGTCCATGGTCGCCTCGGCGGCGCGCAGGATGTCTTCGTTCTCGGCCAGCAGGGCGCGGCCGGGGCCGGTGATCGAATACAGCTTCTTGCCGCCCTGCGCCTCGGATTCCAGCGCGCCCATTTCCTCAAGCTGGGTCAGGCTGGGGTAGATGACGCCGGGGCTGGGCGAATAGGCGCCGCCCAGTCTCGTCTCGACCGCCTTGATCAGTTCGTAGCCGTGGCTGGGCTTCTCAGCGATCAGCGACAGCAGCACCCAGCGAAGCGTGCCGTGGTCGAACAGACGACCACCGCCGCGCCGGCCATGGCCGTGACCGCGTCCCCGCGCCTCGCCGCCTTCCCAGCCAGGACCGAAGTCCGCGCCGCGTCCGCCGCGCATGTCTCTGCCGAAAGCATGGCCGAAGCCGCCATGATGACCGTGTTTTTCGCCGCATCCGTCGCGGCGTCCTTGAAAGATCCCCTTGGACCTCATGATCGATTCCTTTTCGATATATCTATTCACGAACGGTTAGATATATCTGAATGACGAAATCCGCATGAGGGGCTGGTGTTCGGGCGCAAGCTGCGGCGTAAATCGGGAATGGACGACCTCAAGAGCCGCTGGGCCCGCCTCGAACCCCACATGACCGTCGTGGGCCCTGACGACGACCGGCCCCGGCCGGCGGTGCTGCTGTTCCACGGCTGTGGCGGTCTGCGCGACCACCTGCCCCGCTATGCCGCGGCGGCCAAGGCAGCGGGATGGCGGGCCTTCATCATCGATTCCTACGGCCCGCGCGGCTGGGGACGCGCCTTCACACTGACGGCGGTCTGCACCGGCCTGTCCTTCCGGGGCTACGAGCGGGCCGGTGACGTGCTGGCGGCGATCCAGGGAATCTCGGCCCGGCCGGACGTGGACGAAACCCAAGTGACCCTCGGCGGCTGGAGCCACGGCGGCTGGTCGATCATGGAGATGATGAGCGCCGAACCGCTGCCCAACACCATGGGCGTCACGAACCCGGCCGACGCCGACCTGTCGGGCATACGCGCCGTCTGGCTGATGTATCCCTATATCGGCCCATTCGCCTTCAACCGGATGAAGCCCTGGCGGCACTGCCCTAAGGTGCTGGCCGTGACCTGCAAGCGTGATCACCTGACGACCGAGCGCAACGCCGAACAGGTCAACGCCATGATCCGCAACTGCGGCGCCGAGGTCGAAAGCTGGGTCGCCATCGGCACCCATGCGTTCGACGAGCCGACCAACAACGGTCCGATGCGCCATGACCCCGAACTGACCGAAGAGGCCCTGCGCCGGTTCCGCGCCTTCCTGACCGACGTCGCCCCTCACGTCTGAAAAGAATCTCGCCGACCTGTCTTGACGCGCGGCCATTCACGTAACAATTGAAGTTACATGAAAAGAGATTCTCGCCTCTCCAACATCCTCCACGCCCTGCTGCACATGGCCGAGCATGAGGCGCGGACCGGCGCGCCCATGACCTCGGATCAGCTTGCTGTCTGCCTGTCGACCAATCCGGTCGTGGTGCGCCGGACCATGGCCGGCCTGCGCGAACAGGGAATGGTGGCCTCGGAAAAGGGGCATGGCGGCGGCTGGCGGCTGGCCCGGCCGCTGGACCAGGTCACCCTGGGCCAGGTGAACACCGCCCTGGGCGAGCCGGGCCTGATCCCCGAAACGCCGCCGGTCGAGGCCGAGGGATGTCTGGTCGAGGCGGCGGTCAACGACGCCCTGGGCGAGACCTACGCCGCCGCCCGCGCCCTGCTGGTCGCGCGGTTGAACGACATCACCCTGGCCGATCTGGCGGCGGACTTCTCGCGCCGGATGGCTGAACACCCGAAGAGAGACCTGTTCCATGCCCACAGCCACAAGTCCTGAGCCTATGCCGCACGACGCCCTGATCATCGGCGGCTCCTACGCCGGCCTGTCCGCCGCAATGCAGCTGGTCCGCGCGCGGCGCAGGGTGCTGGTCATCGACGACGGGCGGCCGCGTAATCGTTTCGCCGCCCGCGCCCACGGCGTCCTGGCCAATGACGGCAAGCCCGGCGCCGAGATCGCCGCCGCCGCCCGCGCCCAGGTCGCCGCCTATCCCACCGCCGCCTTCCGCATGGCCGAGGCCGTCGGGGTCGAGCGGATTGAGGGCGGCTTCTCGGTCACCTTCGCCGACGGCACGCGGACCCGGGGCCGCCGCCTGCTGCTGTCGCACGGGGTCGAGGACGTGCTGGCCGATATTCCCGGCGTGAAGGAACGCTGGGGCCGAACCGCCCTGCACTGCCCCTGGTGCCACGGTTACGAGATCGGCGGCGGCCCCATCGGGGTGCTGGGGCGCGGCGACCACGCGGTCCAATATGCTGCGACCGTCGCCGAATGGGGCCAGGTGACGCTGTTCATGGGGTTGGAGGTCGGTCTGTCGCCGGAGGACGCCCATCTGCTCTACCGGCGTGGCGTGACCATCGAAACCACGCCCATCGCCCGGCTGGAGGGCGAGGCCCCGACCCTGACCGGAGCGCGGCTGATGGATGGGCGGTTTGTGGATCTGAAGGCCATCTTCGTCGGCGCCAACGTCCGCGTCGCCAGCCCCTTCGCCGAGCGGCTGGGCTGCGAGATGACCGACACGCCGATGGGCCGGGTGATCAAGGTGGACGGTATGCAACAGACGACCCAGCCAGGGGTCTTCGCCGCCGGTGATCTGGCGCGAGCCGCGTCCAACATCACCTTGGCGACCTCGGACGGGATGCTGGCCGCCCACGCCCTGTTCCGGTCCCTGGTGGAGGAGGAGACGGCGATCGCCGCCTAACCAATCGTCGCCTCGACCGTGATGGTCGCCCGCACCGAATGGGCCATTTCACAATGGTCATGGGCCTGGTGGTGCAGGGCGTCGATCTCGGCCTGATCCGGCTCGCGGCCGGTGAAGCTGGTGAAGGGGCGCAGCGTCACCTCGGCAAGGTAGCGTTTGTCTTTCTCGTCCTTGCCCATCTTGCCCGAGGCCTCGTCGATATAGGTGTCGACCACCAGGCCGGCGTTGGCGGCGAAGGCCAGGAACCACAGCATGTGGCAGCTGGACAGGGAGGCGATCATCGCCTCCTCCGGATCGACCGCCGAGGCGTCGGACATGGGCAAGGGCACGCTGGACGGCGCCGACGAACCAGGCACGACCGCGCCCCCGTCGAAGGTCCACGAATGGGCGCGGCTGTAGCGCTTGTCGAGAAAGGGCTGGTCGCCCCGGCTCCAGGCGATCTTCGCTTCGTACTGACCCATCACGCCCTCCAGAAGCCGACGATCTTCTTGACCTCGTCCACCACCGGGTCGGCGACGGCGGCGGCGCGTTCGGCGCCGTCCTTCAGCACGCGGTCGATCTCGGCCGGGTCGTCCATCAGGCGGCGCATCTCGGCCGTGACCGGGGCCAAAGAAGAGACGGCCAGGTCCGCCAGCGCCGGCTTGAAGGCGCCGAAGCCCTGACCGCCGAACTGGGCGATCACCTGTTCGCGGGTCAGGCCCGCCAGCGCGGCATAGATGGCGACCAGGTTCTTCGCCTCGGGCCGGTCGTTCAGCCCGTCCAGGGTTTCCGGCAGGGGCTCGGGATCGGTCTTGGCGCGCTTGATCTTAGACGCGATGGTGTCGGCGTCGTCGGTCAGGTTGATGCGGCTGTTGTCGGACGGGTCCGACTTGGACATCTTGGCCGCCCCGTCGCGCAAGGACATGACGCGCGTCGCCGGCCCCTGGATGATCGGCTCGGGCACGGGGAAGAAGCCGGGAACGCCGAAGTCGTTGTTGAACTTGGCGGCGATGTCGCGGGTCAGTTCCAGATGCTGCTTCTGGTCCTCGCCGACCGGCACCTCGGTCGCCTTGTAGAGCAGGATGTCGGCGGCCTGGAGCACGGGGTAGGTGTAAAGGCCGACCGAGGCCCGTTCCTTGTGCTTGCCCGACTTCTCCTTGAACTGGGTCATCCGGTCCAGCCAGCCGAGGCGGGCGACGCAGTTGAAGATCCAGGCCAGATCGGCGTGGGCGCGCACGGCCGACTGCGGGAAGATGATCGACCTGGCCGGGTCCAGGCCCGAGGCCAGATAGGCGGCGGCGATCTCGCGCGTCTGGGCGGCCAGCTTGGCCGGATCCTGCCACACGGTGATGGCGTGCATGTCGGCGACGAAGACGAAGACGGGCGCGCCCTGGTCCTGCAGTTCGACGAACCGCTTCAGGGCGCCGAGATAGTTGCCCAGGTGAAGCGCGCCGGAGGCCTGGATGCCGGACAGGATGCGGCGTGGGCCGTCGTATGTCGCAACGGCTGGGGTCTGGTCGGTCATGGGGTCGGGTCTCGGAAGGTCGAAAGGCAGGCGTGGTGAAGGCGGCGGCGGTTCAGCCGCGCCATCGCCGGTCGAAAATCAGGTCCGAGGTCGTCATGGCCTCGCGCTTATCGGTTCCCCGTCTGTCAGTCCAGACCGGAGACCGCGCCGCCGCCCGGCTCGCGCCGCAGGGTCGCCTTCAGTTCCGACAGGGTGACGGCGCGGAAGGCGAAGAGGCAGACGCCATAGGCGGCCGCGCCCAGGCCGCAGACGACGAGGACGGCGATCTCCTTGGCCAGCAAAATCCGGCTCAGCAGGCCATAGTTGATGCTGGCCAGCAGCAGCAGACCGGCCATCACGGCGCTGGCGGCCAGGACACGGGCGATGCGCGAGACGAAGGCGGGCGACGGTCGCCAGGCGTTCTCGTGGATCAGCACGCCGGCCAGCAGGCCGACATTGACCCAGGCCGAGACGCTGGTGGCGATGGCCAGGCCCAGCACCCCGTCCCAGCCCTGGGTGCGGAACCAGAAGAACAGGCCCGACCCCAAAACCACGGTGATGACCACGGCTGTGACGGCGAAATACATCGGCCGGCGCGTGTCCTCTCGGGCGAAGAAGGGCGGGGTCAGGACCTTGGCCAGGACGAAGGCCGGCACGCCCCAGGCGAACTGACGCAGCACGTCGGCGGTGCGGGCGGCGTCGGCGCTGGTGAAAGCGCCGCGCGTCACCGTCGCGTCGATGATGAAGAAGGGAATGACGAACAGGGCGACGGCGGCCGGCAGGGTGAAGGCCATGGCCAGGTTGATCCCGTCGTCCAGTGTCTTCTGGCCGCCCTCGTGATCGCCGGAAACGAACGCCCGGGTCAGGCGCGGCACCAGGGCCAAGCCGATGGCGACCCCGACCAGGCCCAGCGGCAGCTGGTAAAGACGGTCGGCGTTGTAGAGCACCGAACGGGCGCCGGCGTCGGACCCGGCCAGAACCTGGGACACGACCGAGTTCACCTGCATGGCCCCCCCGGCCATGGCGCCGGGCACGGCCAGGGCCAGGGCGCGCTTCACGTTCGGGGTCAGGCGCGGCAGGCCCAGCTTCAGCCGCACGCCCAGACGCCGCACGCCCCACCACAGAAGGCCGGCCTGGATGACGCCCGAGACGGTGACCGCCGCGCTGGTGGCCAGCAACACCATGGCGGGCGAGACCGGCAACAAGAAGCCGCCCAGCAGCGGCGCCAGGGTGCAGAGATTCAGAAAGACCGGCACCGCCGCCGACAGGGCGAACCGGCCGCCGGTGTTCAGCACTCCCGACAGCAGGGAGGCGATGGTCATGCAAGCCAGGTAGGGCATGGCCAATTGCGTGGCGATCACCCCGACCCGCATCACCTCGGCGTCGTCCTTCCAGGCCGACAGCAACAGAGGCACGATCCACGGCATGGCGACCTGCAGCAGGATGCAGAAGGCCGCGACCACGGCGAACATGAAGGACATGGCCTCGGAGGCGGTGACGGCGGCGGCCTCGTCGCCCTCGCGCGTCTTGACCCCGCCATAGACCGGCACGAAGGCCTGGGCGAAGGCGCCCTCGGCGAACAGGCGACGGAACATGTTGGGCAGCATCAGGGCCGTGGACCAGACGTCCATCATCGGCCCCTGGCCGAAGTTGGCCGACAGGGCCAAATCGCGGCCGAAGCCCAACAGACGACTGCCCAGCGTCAGGGTCGACTGCACCAGGGTGTTTCGGGCGAGGCTCATGCGGACATTCGACAGGGCGCGGAAAGAAGGCTTTCGCTTAGCGCGCTTCCCCGGCGGGCGATACCGGCTTCGCGCGCGGGCTGCGGCGGCCCAGGTCGGAGACGTCGCGGGCGCTGGCGCGGGCCGAGGCGACCTTGCGTCCGGCCGGCGCGGGCGCGCGGCTGTCAAGCACCGCCTCCAGGGCCGTGCGCAGTTCGGCGATGCTCTGTTCCGAGGTGACCTTTCGCCCTTTGCGGTCCACCACATAGAAGCTGTCGACCGCCCGTTCCCCATAGGAGGCGACGTGGGCGGAGCGGATGTTCAGGCCTTCGTCGTTGAACACGCGCGACAGGGCCGCCAGCAGGCCGGGCCGGTCGGCGCACGACACCTCGACCACTGTGGCCAGTTCACTGGCGTGATGATCGACCATGACCACGGGCCGGACCTCGAAGGCGGCCTTTCGGGCGTTGCCGGTCGGGTCGGGCGCCTTGCCGATACGGCCGTCGCCGCGCGCGGCCTTTTCCAGCGCCTCGACCAGGGCCTTGATCCGGCTCGGCTCGGCCTGGCCATACGGAAGTCCCGCCCCGTCCTGAATGCGGAAGACGTCCAGCACCAGACCTTCGGATGTGGTCGCCACGCGGGCGTCGGTCACGTCGGCGCCCAGGGCGGCCATGGTCTGGGCCAGGTCCGCGAACAGGCCCGGCCGGTCGGCGGCGGCGATGGAGATTTCGGTGGTCTGGACCGCCAGCCCCGTGACCGGGGCGGTGGGCGCGGCCTCGGCGGCGGCGCCCGTCTGGCGCGCGCGTTCGACCAGGGCCGGATGCGCCGCCAGCGGATCTTCGCGCGCCACGTCCTCGCCCCGGAAAAGGCCGGCGACCTGATTGTAGAGGGTGCGCATCAACTGCCCCTTCCAGCCGTTCCACACTCCCGGCCCCACGGCGCGGATGTCGGCGACGGTCAGCACCAGCAGCATCCGCAGCCGCTCGGGATCGCCCACCAGTTCGGCGAAGGCGCGGATGGTGGCCGGATCCGAAAGGTCGCGCTTCTGGGCATAGTCCGACAGGGCCAGGTGGCTGCGCACCAGCCAGACCACCAGTTCGATCCGGCGCGGATCGACGCCCAGACGTTCGCAGGCCCGGCGCGCGGCGATGGCGCCGTCCTCCAGCTGTCCCCGCTCGCCGCCCTTGCCCACGTCATGCAACAGCATGCCCAGCATCAGGGCCTCCATGTCCGAGATCAGCTGGACGATCTCCGTGGCCAGCGGATGGTCGCCCTTCAGCTTGCCCCGCGCGATGTCGTTGATGATGCCGATGGCCTGCAGCGTATGCTCGTCCACCGTATAGGCGTGGTACATGTTGAACTGGGTCTGGCCGACGATCCGCCCCCATTCGGGCAGGAACCGTCCCAGCAGGCCCGTCTCGTTCATGATGGTCAGGACGCGATAGGGCCGCTGCCCATGCGCCAGCACGTTCAGGAAGGCCCGCGTCGCCGCCGGATCGCGCCGCAGCCTGGGCGTCACCAGCGACAGCGACCGGGTCACGGCCGAAAAGGCGTCGGGGTGCAGATCCAGGTCGTGCTTGTCGGCGCAGACGAACAGGGTCAGCAGCTTGACCGGATCGGCGGCGAACACCTCCGGCCCCTCGACCGACAGCCGGCCCTGATCGACCCAGAACCCCTCGACCTCCAGCTTGCGCCGCGTGGATCGGAACGAGGTCATCAGCCGCGACAGGCCCTGCGCCGTCTTCTGGTGACGCGCCTCCAGCTTGGCCGACATGGCGCGGGTCAGGGCGCCGACGTCGCGGGCGACCAGGAAGTAGCGACGCATGAACCGTTCCACCGCCGGTTCGTCGCCCCGCCCCTGCCAGCCCATGCGCCTGGCCACCTCGGGCTGCATGTCGAAGGTCAGCTTCTCCTCGGCCCGTCCCGCGATCAGGTGCAGATGGATTCGTACCCGCCACAGGAAGTCGAAGGCGTCGTCGGAGGCGCGACGCTCGCGCGAGGTGAACATCTCGTCCATCACCGTCGCGCCCAGCCGGCTGTCGGGCGCCAGGGACCGCGCGATCCAGTACAGGGTGTTCAGGTCGCGAAGCCCGCCCTTGCCGTCCTTGACGTTGGGTTCGACCTTGTAGCGCGTCACGCCCGCCTTCTGGTGCCGGACGGCCCGTTCTTCCAGCTTGGCGGCGATGAAGGGGCGTGGGTCGGATTTCGACACCATGTCGCGGAACCGGCCGATCATCAGTTCGGCCAGGCCTGAGTCCCCCGCCAGGGGCCGCGCTTCCAGCAGGGTGGTCCGCACCGTCATGTCGGTGCGCGACAGGCTGAGGCATTCCTCGACCGAACGCACCGCCGGCCCGACCTTCACCCCCAGGTCCCACAGCACATAGAGGACGAACTGGATGACGTTCTCGCCGCGCGGCGTGGCCTTGGCAGGGCGCAGGAACAGCAGGTCCAGGTCGGAAAAGGGCGCCAGGACGCCCCGGCCGTAACCCCCGACCGCCACCAGGGACAGCCGCTCGCTCTCGACGGCGGAGACGGGGAACAGGACCTGGGTCGCGACCCGCCACAGGCCCGCCAGCATGTCGTCGGCGGCCGTGGCGTAGATGCGGGCGACATCGCGCCCCTTCATGCCGCCGTCCAGCTTGCGCTCGGCGCGGGCGCGGGCGGCGTCATAGATCTCCCGCAGAACGACAGAGACCGCCGCGCGCGGATCTCCCGCGCGGGCGGCCTCGTCAAGGCGGTCATCCAGACTGGGCGAAACGGTCATGTCAGCCACCTATAGGCCGCATCCCCGTTCGCGTCAGTCAGGGATTACTGACTATTCCGGGCGAACGCGCTTCTTGCGGAACGACGGGTTCAGCGTCTGCTTGCGCAGACGGATGGACTTCGGCGTCACCTCGACCAGCTCGTCATCGTCGATATAGGCGATGGCCTGTTCCAGCGACATCTGGCGCGGCGGGGTCAGGCGAACGGCCTCGTCCTTGCCGGAGGCGCGGACGTTGGTCAGCTGCTTGCCCTTGATCGGGTTGACGTCCAGGTCGTCCCAGCGTGCGTTCTCGCCGATGATCATACCCTGGTAGGTCTTCTCGCCGGCGCCGACGAACATGACGCCGCGATCTTCCAGGTTCCACAGGGCGAAGGCGGCGGTGTCGCCGTCCGAGTTCGAGATCAGCACGCCCTTCAGACGACCGGCGATGGCGCCCTTGTAGCCTTCGTAGTGGCTGAAGACGCGGTTCAGCACGCCCGAACCGCGCGTGTCGGTCAGGAACTCGCCCTGATAGCCGATCAGCGAACGCGAAGGGCATTTCAGGCTGATGCGGGTCTTGCCGGCGCCCGACGGGCCCATGTCGGTCATTTCGGCCTTACGAGCCGACAGCTTTTCGATGACGATGCCCGAGAACTCGTCGTCGACGTCGATCATGACGTCTTCGATCGGCTCCAGCTTCTCGCCGTTCTCGCCTTCTTGGAAGACCACGCGCGGACGCGAGATCGAGACCTCGAAGCCTTCGCGACGCATGTTCTCGATCAGAACGCCCAGCTGCAGTTCGCCACGACCGGCCACTTCGTAGGCGTCGCCGCCTTCGGTCGTGGTCACGCGGATGGCGACGTTGGCTTCGGCTTCCTTCAGCAGGCGGTCACGGATGACACGCGACTGGACCTTGTCGCCTTCGCGACCGGCCAGGGGGCTGTCGTTGACCGATACGGTCATGGAGATGGTCGGCGGATCGATCGGTTGGGCAGGCAGAGGCTCGGTCACCTCGATGGCGCACAGGGTGTCGGCCACGGTGGCCTTGGACATGCCGGCGATGGCGACGATGTCGCCCGCTTCCGAACCCTCGTCCAGAGCCGTGCGCTTCAGGCCGCGGAAGGCCAGGACCTTGGTGATCCGGCCGCGCTCGATTTCCTTACCGTCGCGGTCCAGGGCGTGGATCGCCATGCCCGGGATCGCCTTGCCGCTCTCGATACGGCCGGTCAGGATGCGGCCCAGGAAGGGATCGCTTTCGATCAGCACGTCCAGCATGCGGAACGGCTTGTCCTTGTTTTCCTGAACCTTGGGCGCCGGCACGTGGTCGACGATCAGGTCGAACAGCGGGGCCAGGTTGTCGTTGGGCTGGTTCAGATCCATCGTCGCCCAGCCGTTGCGGCCCGAGGCGTAGATGTGCGGGAAGTCCAGCTGCTCGTCCGTCGCGCCGATGGCGGCGAACAGGTCGAAGGTCTCGTTGTGGACGCGGTCCGGATCGGCGTGGGCGCGGTCGACCTTGTTGATGCACAGGATCGGGCGCAGCCCCATCTTCAGCGCCTTGGTCAGCACGAACTTGGTCTGGGGCATGACGCCCTCTTCGGCGTCGACCAGGATGACGCAGCCGTCCACCATTCCCAGGATGCGTTCGACCTCGCCCCCGAAGTCGGCGTGGCCAGGGGTGTCGATGATGTTGATGCGGGTTTCACCGGCCTTGCCGTTCCAGAGCACCGAGGTGCACTTGGCCAGAATGGTGATGCCGCGCTCTTTTTCCTGGTCGTTGGAGTCCATCGCGCGCTCGGTCTGCGCCTCGTTGGCTCGGAAGACGCCGGACTGGGCGAGCAGTTGGTCCACCAGGGTCGTCTTGCCGTGGTCGACGTGGGCGATGATGGCGACGTTGCGCAGGTTCATTTGATAATCGCGAAAAGGCGCGGCCGGCATACGGGCGGCCGCTGGTCATGAAAAGGCATGCGGGAGGCGCGCGCCTCTTACAGGCATGTGGACAGAAACACCATAGCGGGCGTTCGCGGCGATTATTCCAAGCTTACCGATATTTCATCCGCAGGGCCGCATCCGATGAAGTCGGACGTCTCCTCTTTCCAGCGAGGGCCTGAAGGCAGGCTCTTCTAATGCGGGAGATTGTGACGATGGGCCTGATGCTGGAATTGATGGTGGCTGGCGCTTTGCTCGCCGGCGCAGCGCCGGACATGCATGTCGATGCCCAGGGCTTGCAGATGGCTCGATCGGGAGACGCGTTGATGCTGGCGGGACGCATTCGGGTCGCCAGTCGTGACTGGTGCGCCGCGAACCGCGCCTTTCTGACCCCGAATTCTGTGGGCGACCCCCTGATGTGCGAGCGGGAGATGAGGCGTCGGGCCTACAACGCCCTGCCTTGGTCCAGCCGCCTGGACTTCGTGAGGGCGGGCGGTCAGACCGCCCTCAACCGGCCTTAGAGCGGCCTGAGCATATAGCGGGCGTCAGAACCGTAGCTGGCCAGTTTCGCCGCCATGGCCTCGGCCGGCTGTTCGACGAAACCGTGCCGTGACCAGAAGCCGACCGCGTCGTTGACCGCGACCAGGGCGATGGCGGGCCAGCTGTCTTCAGCCGCCTGTTCAGCCAGCCGCTCGATGATCCGGCCCGTGACGCCCCCGCCCCGCGCTTCGGGATGCAGGGCCAGGTCGTGCAGATAGATCAGGGCCGGTTCGGCCGGCAGTCCCTCGATCACCGTGTTCAGCGCAGGCGCGCTTTCGGCCCGCCACGGATAGGCGATCAGATAGCCCCGGACCCCGCCATCCCCATCCGCCAGCACGAAACAGCCGCGCGGATACAGCGCCAGCCGATTTTCAAAACAGGGCCGGTCCTCGAAATGGTTCGGGAAGGACAAGCGCGCGACCTCGACCACGGCGTCGATGTCGGTCGGCCGCATGGGCCGCCAGTCTAGCTGGGGCAGCGGGCGTTCAGTTCCGCCTTCTGGAAGCGCCATCGGATGATCCTTTCCTGACCGTCCATCACGCCTTCGATCCGGGCGTTCAGGACATCGCCCTCGCGTTCATAGACGACGCGTTTGGGAAAGTCGTCGTCCGCCGCCTGTTCGAACACGACGCGGGTCGGACCGGACGCGATGACCGGAAACAGTGTCGCAGCCTGCCCTTCGGGATGCGCGAAATAGGCCAGAGGGGCCGCCGGGGTCGGATCGACCGGCGCGATGCGTGACAGCTCCCACCCCGCCCGGCCGCCGCGCACCGTCAGGGATGTTCCCAGCATCAGGTTCAGGCGCGGATCGGTCCAGGTCTCGGACACCTCGCGCCCTGGTTCGCATGACAGCCAGTAGCCGGACATCCAGCCCAGGTCGGGGCGCAGGTCCGCGTGAAGCGCAGCGGCGAGAAGCAGCGGGGTCAGCATGGTCGTCATCCCTCTCCAGTCGAGGCGCATAAGCTAGACGGGATGCGGCCCAGACAGCTTGTAGGTTTGCGACGCGATGGCGCGGGCCAACTCATGCTGTTCACGCGCCCATTCGGTGGCGGTGCAGCCCAGAAAGCGTCGGAAGTCGCGCGCCATCTGCGGCTGATCGAAATAGCCGGCCTCCAGCCCGGCCGCGAGCCAGCTTTCGCCCCTGTCCGGGTCGGCGGCATGATCGAACACGCGGCGAAAGCGAAAGATCGAACGCAGCAGGCGCGGCGACACCCCGACCCGATCGGCGAACCGGCGCTGAAGGGCGCGCTGTTCGGACGGAGATCGGATCGGCGCCGGACGATCGTCGGCCGACAACTCGATCTCAGCCCGGATCACCGGGTCTATCGTCCAGTCCGCACCACGCCTCTGCGCGTCAAGCCAGGCGGCGATGGCCGCGACCTGCCCCGTTGGATCTCCGGTCGGAGCGACGAAGCCGGCCAGGCGCTCGACCATGTCCAGCCGCCGGTCGGTCGCCTCGTTCAGCGGCCGCCCCAGAAAGCCGCGCGCGCCATCGGGCTCGAACCGAACGGCGACCAGTTCGGTCGGACCGGTCGGCCGCATGACCAGAGGCCGGGTCATCTGCCCCGCGAACAGGGCCGAGGGCTGCAGGCGGAATTCGCCATCGTCGCCCTGTTCCGCATAGGGGGCGCCCAGGTCGAAGATCAGCTCGGGACAGCCATCGGGCGCAATGCGCTGGATGGTCGGTGAAGGATCGGGTGCGGCATAGGTCCAGATCACGCGGACGAACGGCCTCAGGGCCGGCGGCGGCGCGAACTCCTGATACCGTTCCTCCCCCGAGGCCACCTCAGTTGACCTTGGACGGGTCCGGTGGGGCGTCGGGCAGGGCGGAAACCGGCACGCCGTCGTCCTTGAGCTTTCGCACCTCGGCAGGCGTCGCCTCGCCATAGATCTCGCGCTTTTCGGACTTGCCCTCATGAATATCGCGGGCCTCGCGGGCGAACGTGTCGCCGACATAGTCGAAGTTGGCCTCGACATGGGCGCGCACCTCGCGGGCGGCGGTCATCATCAGAGTCTGCATCTTGGCGGCAACATCCGAGCCCAGATCGGCCTTGCGCGCCCCGCTGACGGCCGGGGCCATGACCGCCTTCTGAACCGAATGCGAGCCGCAGAACGGGCATTCCACCAGGCCGCGCCCTGCCTGGTCGTCAAAGTCGGACGAGGAGCCGAACCAGGCCTCGAAGCCGTGGGCCTGGTCGCATTTCAGGGCGTAGCGGATCATGGGACAATCAAACGGCGGGCAGGAAATCGCGATCATGGGTCAGGGCGGGCACGGCCGCACGCGCCCTGGCCACAGCCTCCATGTCCAGCTTCGCCGTCACGATGCAAGGGTCGTCGTGATCCGCCTTGGCGATCACCTCGCCCCAGGGTCCGACGACGGTGGACCGCCCCCAGGTGGGGCGACCGTCCTCGTGCAGTCCGCCTTGCGCCGGCGCCAGGACGAAGGCGCCCGTCTCGATGGCGCGGGCGCGCAGCAAGGTCTCCCAATGCGCCTCGCCGGTCGGGGCGGTGAAGGCGGCCGGAACCGTGATCATCGCCGCCCCCGCCTTGGCCAGCTGGCGATGCAGATGCGGAAAGCGGATGTCGTAACAGATGGTCAGGCCCAACCGACCCCAGGGCGTATCCGCCACCGCCGCACCGTCGCCGGGCCGCACCGTCGCGCTCTCGCGATAGGTCTCGCCATTGGGCAGGTTCACGTCGAAGACGTGCAGCTTGTCATAGCGGGCGACGATCCCGCCCGCCGGGTCGATCAACAGCGACCGATTGGCGGCGCGGCCGTCTCCGGCATGACCCGACCTCACGATGGCCGAACCGATCAGCAGCCAGACGCCCAGTTCCGCCGCCAGACGACGCAGACCTAGCACGACGAGATCGGCGTCCTCGGTCGTGATGGCGGCGTCGCGACGGTCCCGGCGCTGTTCCAGGACATTGGTCCCCTCGGGCGTCAGGACGAACTTCGCCCCACCCGCCGCCGCCTCGCGGATCAGGGGCTCGACATGGGCCAGCGCCGCCTGCGCCGTCGCCGGCGTGCGGGTCTGGATCAGGGCGATGTCGAGCCCGCCGCTCACGGGATCAGGCCGCCAGAAGCGCGTCGAGCTTGCCGTCGCGATCCAGGGCGTGGACGTCGTCGGAGCCGCCGACGTGCTGGCCGCCGATGAAGACCTGCGGGAAGGTCATGCGGCCGCCGGACTTCTCGACCATCTCGGCCTTCTTCTCGGGATCGTTCGAGGCGACGATCTCGGTATAGTCCACGCCCTTCTTCTTCAGCAGCGCCATGGCGCTGTAGCAATAGGGGCAGCCGGGCTTGGTGTAGATGATGACGTCGGCCAAATCAGGTCTCCAGAACTAGGGGCGCCCGATCCGTCGCGGGCGATTTCGATCTACATAGTCAGTTCACGGGCGTTTCGCACCCGCGCGATGACCGCCAGGTCCACGCCGCGCGCTCCGGCGTCGAGCAGGGCGCGCGCGCAGGCCTCTCCGGTCGCGCCCGTGGTCAACACGTCGTCGATCAGAAGGATGCGCCGTCCCCGGATGCGACGCTGCCCGGTCTCGGTTACGGCGAAGGCCTTTCTGACGTTCAGACGCCGCCCGCGCTGGCTCTTGCCGCCCTGGCTGGTCGTATGGGTCGTGCGGACCAGGGCGTCGGGCAGATAGTCGCGTCTCGCGTCGCGGGCCAGCGGTCGGGCGATCTCGGCGGCCTGGTTGAAGCGGCGTGACAGCAGACGCAACGGATGCAGCGGCACGGGAACAACCGCATCGGCCGCCTCGACCAGATCGGCGGCGGACCGGCCGATCCAGCGGGCGAACAGGGGTGCGAACTGCTGCTGGTCCCCATGCTTGAACCTCAGGATCAGCCCGCGAGACGCCTCGTCGTACAGGCACGCCGCCCGCGCGCGCTGAAAAACATAGGGCTGGGCGATACAGGCGGTGCAGCGGTCCTCGGCGAAGGCGCCGCCGTCATATTCGAACGCGGCCCCGCATCCGTCGCAGACCGGCGCCTCCAGAAACTTGATGCGGCTCCAGGCGTCCGGCGTCAGACCGGCCGCAGCCGTCGCCTCGCGGCTGTCATGCGCCATCGGCGGCAGGATCAGATCCGCCAATCCGCGTCCGGCGCCGCGCAACTGTCGCCCTGCCCCTTCCCAGGCGCGCCGCCAGCCCCCATCCTGTGCGTTCATGACCGTCCCCCCATCCTCGTCCGAAGGCCCCCCGCGCATCTTCGACGCCGTTCGACGTCAGGCGCGACTGGCGCGGTCCGCCGCCCGGTTCGACCAGGCCGACTTCCTGCACGCCCGCGCCGCCGCCAACGCCGCAGAGAGTCTGGAAGCCATACTGCGCGATTTTCTCGTTGTGGTCGATTTATCCGCCCATCCAGGGGTGTTCGAGCGCGCGGTTCGATCCAGCGACGCCGCCGGTCGCGTCGGATCGATCCTGACGCCCGTCTCCCTGGCCCAACGCGCGGCGCCGGGCGCGGAAGCCCTGCCGCTTGAGGATGGATCGACCGATCTGATCGTCTCGCTGCTGACCCTGCACTGGGCCAACGATCTGCCCGGCGCCCTGGCCCAGATCCGGCGGGCGCTGAAACCGGACGGCCTGTTCATAGGCACTTTGTTCGGCGCGGGCACCCTGAAGGAGTTGCGCGCCATCCTGACCGAGGTCGAACTGGAGGAACGCGGCGGGGCTCAGGCGCGGGTTTCGCCCTTCGCCGACGGCTATGACGGCGCGGCCCTGTTGCAGCGGGCGGGTTTGGCCTTGCCCGTCTCCGACGTGGACCGGTTCACCGTCCGCTATGCCGATATGTTCGCCCTGATCCGCGACCTGCGCGCCATGGGCGAGACCAATGTGCTGCATGGATCGGTCCGACCGCTGAACCGCCGCATCGTCGCCCGCGCCGCCGCCCTCTATGCCGAACGTCATGCCCAGCCGGACGGTCGTATCCTGGCGACGTTCGAGATCATCCATCTGGCCGGCTGGAAACCGCACGAGAGTCAGCAGAAGCCCCTGCCCCGCGGCTCGGCCAAGACGCGTCTGGCCGATGCCTTGGGCGTCAGGGAAATGACCGGCGAGTCGGATTAGTTGCCGACGACGGCCTTCATGGCGGTGGTCAGTCGTTCCACCGTCACGGCCAAGCCGCCGTTCTGGGTATTCGCCAGGGCGCTGAACGAGGTGACGATCGCCAGGAAGATGAGGGCGCAGATCAGGCCGTATTCAATGGCGGTGGCCCCGCTCTCATTACGCAGGAATCGGCCGATAAGACGTCGCATGGCCGGCCTCCCTGGTCGGCGGTGATCAGAGCAGGTCGCGCAACCAGGCGACCAGAGGTTCGTCCGCCGGCGGCATGGGATAGTCCGAAAGCTTCTCCGGCTTCACCCAGGCCAGACCATCGTGTTCACGCGCCGTGACCACGCCGTCCCACCGTCGGCACAGATACAATGGCATCAACAGGTGAAACGAATCGTAAGCGTGGCTGGCGAAAACAAATGGCGACAGACAGTTTTCGCTGACGTCGATGCCCAGTTCTTCCCTAAGCTCGCGGATCAGGGCCGCCTCGGGCCGCTCTCCCGGCTCGACCTTGCCGCCCGGAAACTCCCACAGACCGGCCATTTTCTTACCCTGCGGCCGTTTGGCGATCAGCACGCGCCCGTCCACGTCGATCAGGGCGACGGCGACGACCAGGACGGTGGGGAGAGGTTCAGTCATTGTTGGCCGAGATAGCGAAATTGGGACAGTTGCACTTCAGTGTCTGTCACGGCGTAGTTGACGCGGACCCGTCGATCAAAGGTGAATTGATACATCCGCCCATCATGACTGCGGCCCATGAATGGAAAATCGGCGAAGGCTTCGCAGCGATGGCGGATGTTTTCGACGAAATCGTAGGCCGCCTTGGGCGAGTCCGAGGCGATGAGGTCGTAGATCGCCTCAAGATCGAATTCTGCGCTCGGAAGCCAGACGAGCTTGTGGCTCACGCGTTGGCGTCGCGCTTCAACCGCGCCTCGTGTCGGGCCAGAAGGTTCAGCCGAACCTGTTCGGACGTCAGGGCCGGCCGGGGGTCTGCAAGCGCGCGATCATGCTGAAGCCTAACCCATTCCAGAGCGTCCTCGGACGGATGTTCGCTGTCGAGATCCGCGTTCAGTTCGCTGCTGACGAACGGCGGGAATTCCTGGGCGTAGCGATTCAGTGGTTTCGGTTTGGCGCTCATGACCTCACCCTATCACGAAATCAGCTGCGATAATCGCCGTTGATCTCGATGTAGCCCTTGGTCAGATCGCAGGTCCAGACGGTCGCCGAGGCCCGGCCCGCGCCCACGTCGACGGTGATGTCGATTTCGGGGTTCTTCATATAGGCGCTCATCTTCGCCTCGTCGTAGGTCGCGGACGGAGCGCCATCCACGGCGGCGACGTTGGGTCCGAACCGGATGCCCAGGCGGTCGCGATCCACCGGCTCCTCGGTCTTGCCGACCGCCATGACGACCCGGCCCCAGTTGGCGTCCTCGCCGGCGATGGCGGTCTTGACGAGGGGGCTGTCGGCGATGGACTTGGCCAGTTTTCGAGCTGATGCCGGGCTGGCCGCGCCGTCCACCGTCACCTTGACGAACTTGGTCGCGCCCTCACCGTCGCGCACCAGCTGGTGCGCCAGATCCAGCATCACCTTGTCCAGTGCAGCCGAGAAGCTCTTCAGGCGACGGTCGCCGACCCGCCCGATGCGCGGCGCGCCCGAGGTTCCGGTGGCGAACAGCAAGACCGTATCGTTGGTCGAGGTGTCGCCGTCCACCGTCACGCTGTTGAAGGTGGTGCGGACGTGCAGGCCCAGCAGCGCCTGAAGCACGTTGGGATGGATGTCGGCGTCGGTGACGATGAAGGCCAGCATGGTCGCCATGTCCGGCGCGATCATGCCCGACCCCTTGGCGATGCCGGCGATGCGGACCTTGTAACCCTCGATCTCGGCCTCGGCGTACGACCCCTTGGGGAAGGTGTCGGTGGTCATGATGCCCCGCCCGGCCCTGGCCCAGGCGTCGGCGTCCAGCCCGTGCTCGATCTCGGGCAGTTTGGCGACGATCTTCTTTTCGTCCAGCACCACGCCGATCACCCCGGTCGAGGCCAGCATGACGTCGCGCTGGCGACAGCCGAACCGTTTGGCGACCTCGGAGGCCGTGCGGCGCGCCGCGTCGGCGCCGGCCTTGCCGGTGAAGGCGTTGGCGCAGCCGGCGTTGACCACCAGGGCCCGCACGTCCTTGCCACCGTCCGGCCCCGCCAGATGCTTCTTGCACCAATCCACGGGCGCCGAGCCGATCTTGTGGCGGGTGAAGACCCCGGCGCAGCTGGTGCCGCGCGCGAAATGGAACACCACCAGGTCGTCGCGCCCGTGCTTGTAGAATCCGGCGCGGGCGGTGGCGATCTCGACCCCGCCGATGGGCGGAATGGTCGGGAAGGGCACGGCCAGGGGCGAGATGGCCAGGCCGGGCTTGCCGGCGGCGGGCGCAGCCGCCGCGACGGCCGTGTCCGAGCCGGGGGTGCGCGTCGCGCGCTTCAGGGCCGTGGCGAACGGATCCAGCGCCTTTTCGAACACATGTTCGATCTTCTGGCCGGTCGTGGAGGGGGGCTTGGTCATGTCAGGCGGCCGGTGCGGGAGACGGGGTGGACGCCGGGGCGGGGGCGGCTGAGGCGGCGGGCGGCGACTGTGCGGGCAGGCGCACATCGACCTTGGCCTTTCCACGCAGCTGTTCCAGCAACTGGCGCACGCCTTCATAGGTCAGATAGCGCACGATCTGGGGACGCGCCTGCTCCAGCGTCGGCGGGTTCTCCTTGCGCCGATCCTCGACCCGCAGCACGGCCCAGCCGCCCTCGGTCTGGAACGGGCCGACGGTCGAACCGGCCGGCTTGTCGCGCAGGGCGTCGGCATAGGCTTGCGGCATGACGTCCAGCGTCGAATAGCCCAGGTCGCCGCCCGAGAACCGCGTCGCCTCGTCCACCGACCGTTCCATGGCCACCGCCTCGAACCCGGCGCCTTGGCCCAGGATGCCGATTACGGCGTCGGCCTCGGGCTTGGTGCGCGACAGGATCAGGCGCACCCGGATTTCTTCCGAGGTCTTCGCCAGCCGAAGCTGTTCATTATAGAGGGTCTGCACCGCCTGGTCGGACACGGCCTTGTTGACCACGCTCTCGACCAGCATGTCGCCCAGGATCCGCTCGCGGGTCGCCTCCAGACGTCGCTGCGCCAGGGGCGAAGAATCCAGCCGGCGGCGTTGCGCCTCGCCGGCCAGCAGTTTCTGGTCGATCACCTCGTCCAGCACGCGACGGAAAAGATCCGAGGTCGCATCCAGCGCCTCACCCTCGCCGATCAGGCCTTGCGCCACCGCCTCGCGCTTCACGTCCGACGCCCAAATGGTCTCGTCCTGAACCGTCGCCACGGCCTGGTCGCCCTGTTCAGGCGGCCGGTCGTCGCCGCCGCGTGAACAGGCGCCCGTCGCCAGGACAGCCGCCATAAGCGCCGTCGTCAGAAGGTTTGAAGGTCGCCGGAATGGGGTCAAGGGGGCGCTCCGTCGAAGGCGGCCGAAAGCCCCTCGCGTTGACAGGGGTTAGGCCGGTGCTTAAGTCCCGCCTGCGCCCAAGTCGAGGGGTTTTGATCGTCTGCGCGGCCCTTCGCGCGCGCCTGATGCGGCGCTCCGGGGTCGTGATCGTTCAGGGCCTCTCTCGCGGCGTCCGTATCGCCGCCCCTCACGGGATTTCAGAGCCGCTCCTCATTGACGCTCGACCTTTACCGGATCTGACATGCTCGGCTTCGCCAAGAAACTTTTCGGCTCTTCCAACGACCGCAAGGTCAAGGCCTTCCAGGACCACGCCCAGCGCATTAATGCGCTGGAGCCCAAGTTCGCGGCCCTGTCCGATGACGAACTTCGGATGATGACCGACGCCTTCCGCGACCGGCTGGCGAATGGCGACACGCTGGAGAAGATCCTGCCCGAGGCCTTCGCCGTGGTGCGCGAGGCCTCCAAGCGGGTGCTGGGCCAGCGCCAGTACGACGTCCAGCTGGCCGGCGGCATGATCCTGCACGAGGGCGGCATCGCCGAGATGCGGACCGGCGAGGGCAAGACCCTGGTCGCCGTGGCCCCCGTCTATCTGAACGCCCTGCCCGGCAAGGGCGTCCACGTCATCACCGTGAACGACTACCTGGCCCGCCGCGACGCCGAGACGATGGGCAAGGTCTATCGCTTCCTGGGTCTTGAGGTCGGCGTCATCGTCAACGGTCTCAGCCAGGGCCAACGCCAACAGGCCTACAACGCCGACGTCACCTACGGCACGAACAACGAGTTCGGCTTCGACTATCTGCGCGACAATCTGGTCTATGACCGGCGTGAGATGGTGCAGCGTCCGCACAACTTCGCCATCGTCGACGAGGTCGACTCCATCCTGATCGACGAGGCGCGCACGCCTCTGATCATCTCGGGACCGACCGAGGACCGTTCGGACCTCTACAAGGTGCTCGACGGCCTGATCAAAGAGTTGATCAAGGACAAGGAGACCTTCGAACTCGACGAGAAGCAGAAACAGGTCCTGCTGACCGAGCTGGGCTCCGAGCGGATCGAAGAGTCGCTGGAAAGCGGCGGGCATTTCGCCGCCGACACGACCGGCCTGTACGACGCCGCCAACATCAGCCTGGTCCACCACGCCAACCAGGCCCTGCGCGCCAACACCCTGTATCAGCGCGACAAGGACTATATCATCAAGGGCGGCGAGATCGTCCTGATCGACGAATTCACCGGTCGCATGATGACCGGCCGCCGCCTGTCCGAAGGTCTGCACCAGGCCATCGAGGCCAAGGAAGACGTCAAGATCCAGCCCGAGAACCAGACCCTGGCTTCGGTGACGATCCAGAACTACTTCCGCCTGTACGAAAAGCTGTCGGGCATGACCGGCACGGCGGCGACGGAAGCGCAAGAGTTCGGCGACATCTACAAGATGGACGTGCTGGAAGTGCCGACCAATCGGCCGATCCAGCGTAAGGACTATGACGACGAGGTCTATCGGACCCACGCCGAGAAGAACCAGGCCATCGCAAAACAGATCGCCGAGTGCCACCTGGCCGGTCAGCCGATCCTGGTCGGCACGGTCTCGATCGAGCGCTCGGAACAGCTGTCGGACCTGCTGAGCAAGTTCGAATACAAGGTCGAGGTCTCGCGCACGCTCAAGCCTGAGTACGCCGGCAAGGCCAAGGAAGCCGAGAAGATCGGCGACGCGGCCTATGACATCAGCTACGAAACCAAGCTGCGCGGCATCCCGCACTCCGTCCTGAACGCGCGTCAGCACGAGCAGGAGGCCTATATCGTCGCCGACGCCGGTCTGCCGGGCGTGGTGACCATCGCCACCAACATGGCCGGCCGCGGCACCGACATCCAGCTCGGGGGCAACCTCGAAATGAAGATGCAGAAGTGGATGCTCGAACAGCGCAATATGGCTGTCGAAGTCACCCACGAGATGGAAGTGGCCCAGGAGGCCCAGTTCAAGGCCGACATCGCCGTCCAGAAGAAGATCGCGCTGGACGCCGGCGGCCTGTTCGTCCTGGGCACCGAGCGCCACGAGAGCCGCCGTATCGACAACCAGCTGCGCGGCCGCACCGGCCGTCAGGGCGACCCCGGCACCTCGAAATTCTACCTGTCCTGCGAGGACGACCTGCTGCGCATCTTCGCAGGCGACCGTCTGGACTCGATCATGAAGACCTTCGGTGTGGCCGAAGGCGAGGCCATCACCCACCCTTGGCTGAACCGCGCCATCGAGACCGCCCAGAAGCGCGTTGAGACCCGCAACTACGACATCCGCAAGAACCTGCTGAAATACGACGACGTCGTGAACGACCAGCGCAAGGCCGTGTTCGAGCAGCGCCAGGAGTTCATGGACTCCGAGGACCTGTCGGAACTGGTCGGCGACTTCCGCCGCGACGTGGTCTCCGACCTGGTCGAACGCTACATGCCGCCCAAGGCCTATGCCGAACAGTGGGACATCGACGGCCTGGACGAGCGCGTCCGCTCGACCCTGGGTCTGGAACTGCCGCTGCATGACTGGGCCGCCGAGGAAGGCGTGTCGAACGAGGAGATCGAGGACCGGCTGCTGGCCGCCTCCGACGCCCGCGCCGCCGAACGCCTGGAACAAATCGGCGCCGACCAGACGCGCGGCCTCGAAAAGCAGTTCATGCTGCAGATGATCGACATGCAATGGCGCGAGCATTTGGTCCACCTGGACCACCTGCGCGGCGTCATCGGCCTGCGCGGCTATGGCCAGCGCGACCCGCTGAACGAATACAAGACCGAGGCCTTCTCCCTGTTCGAGAGCCTGCTGTACGACCTGCGCCACAACGTCACCCGCTGGCTGATGACGGTCGAGTTCCGCTTCCAGGCCCCGCCCGAACTGCCCGAGTTCCAGGAAATCCACCTGAACCCCGGCACCGGCGAGAACGAGATGGCCAATCCGTCGGCCCAGAACCCGGAAGGCACGCTGATCGGCGACGATCGCTCCAAACTGCCGATCGAGGTTCTGCCCCCCGGCTGGGAAATGACCGGCCGCAACTCGCCCTGCCCCTGCGGCTCGGGCCGCAAGTTCAAACACTGCCACGGCGCGCTGGTCTAGGCGGCGCCGCTTGCCTCGGCGCGGTCTCTGGACGATCCTGATCTAAAGGAGACCGCTATGGGCAGGCACGAACGGATATCGACGGACCTACCGGCCTATATGATCGGCGAACTGCGTGCCGCCGTGGACGCCGGCGAGTTCGCTTCAACCGATGAGGCCGTACGCGAGGCCCTGACGCATTGGCTCGTCGGCCGATCCACGACCCCGATGACCCCGGACGAACTGCGCCACCACCTTCAGTCCGAACGCGATGGCCCCGACGAAGACGCCGAGGCGGTGTTCGACCGGCTGGAAGCCAAATACAGTGCCCTTGTCGCGGCGGATCAGTCCAAGGGATGAAGGTCGTCTTCTCGCCCGGCAGCGAGAGGGATCTCGAACAGATCGCCGATCACATCGCGCAGGACAGTCCGCGCCGCGCGCTGAGCTTCGTCCGTGAGCTTCGCGCCGCCGCCCGCGCCTTGGCGCTAGATCCCGAAAGCCGTCCAAAGGCGAACTTCGATCCGCGCATCCGCCGATCCGTCCATGGCGCCTATAATCTCTACTACGCCGTCCTTCCGGGTGAACTTCGCTTTCTGGCCATCGTTCATGGTTCGCGAGCGGACGACGCCGTTCTGTTCGATCTGGTCAAGCGATGAGCCACAAGTCCCTCTTCTCCCGCGCCCTGTCTGCGGTCCCCGAGCGGCTGCACTTCGCGGCGCACAGCCATCACCTGTGGCCGGACGCCAGTTTCGAGGCGCAGCAGCAGGCTTGGGTGGACGCCAATCTGCATGCCGACCACAAATGGGATCTCGTCTTCGGCCAGGTGATCCCCGAGGCCCAGGCCCATGTCGCCGCTGAGTTGGGCCTGTCGTCGCCCGACAGTATCGTCTTCTCTTCCAACACCCATGACTTCCTGCTGCGCCTGTTCTCGGGCGTGGAGCGGACGCCGGTCCGCATCCTGGCGACGGACGGCGAGTTTCACTCGTTCCGACGTCAGGCCGAGCGGTGGGAGGAGATCGGGGCTGCGGTGGTCACCCGCATTCCCCTGGCCCCCTTCGACACCTTCGCCGACCGCTTCGTCGCCGAGGCGGCCAAGGGCGGTTACGACTGGATCGTGGTCAGCCAGGTCTTCTTCCGCACCGGCGGCCTGTTCGACCGGATCGAGGACCTCGCCGCCCTGGCCCGGCCCGAGGGGCCGTGGGTGTTGGTCGACGGCTATCACGGCTTCATGGCGACCCCGACCGACCTGTCGTCGGTGGCGGACCGGGTCTTCTATGTCGCCGGCGGCTACAAATACGCCATGGCGGGCGAGGGCGCCTGTTTCCTGCACACCCCGCCCGGCTTCTGTCCGCGCCCCGTTGTGACCGGTTGGTTCGCGGAGTTCGGCGATCTGTCGGGACCGCCCGGCGGGGTCCAGTATCGCAGCGACGGCGGCCGCTTCTGGGGGGCGACCTTCGACTGTTCGGCGCTTTATCGGTTCAACGCCGCGCGCCGGATGCTGGAGAACCAAGGGCTGGACACCGCCGCTGTCGCCGCCCACGCCGGCGATCTTGCCGGCCGCTTCCAGACGGCGGTTCAGAACGGCCGCGCCGGTGTGCTGAGCCAAGCCGAAATTCTCAACCCGGTGATCGGCGACGCGCCGCGCGCCCGTTTCTTGGCCCTTCGTCACCCCGACGCCCAGGCCTGGTGCGCCGGTCTTCGCCAGGCGGACGTGGTCACCGACGTGCGCGACGACGTGATCCGCTTCGGCTTCGGTCTGTATCAGGACGCCGAGGACGTCGATCGCCTGATCGCCGCCTCCCGAACCCTCTGATCAATAGAAGGTCGTGTCGTCCTGCTTGGTCGGGGCCGGCGCCGCGCGCGGCGTCGAACCCGGGCGGTTCGGTCGAGACGGCGCGGCGGGCTGGGCCTGGGGCGATCCCGGCGTCGGCGTCGTGTTCGCATCCGGGGCATCGACCGGCGGGATAGCCGGAAGCGCCGGATAGGGCATGGCCGGCGCCTCGCCTTGCGCCGTCGGACCCTCGGTCTCGGCATCGGGCGCGATCGGCGCATCCTCGGACGCTCCCAACCGATCCGGCGCCCCGACATCGTCGCGGATGAAGGCCCAGGCGCGACGGTCGGCGCAGCCGCAGGCTTTCAGGAAGCCGTTCTGATCGCGCCACAGGATCAGCGGATAGCTGATCTCGACCCCGGACTCCTTCAGCAGCCGGCTCAGTCGCTCGTCGAACCGCCGTCCGGCCTCGACCACGGCCGTGCGCGCCAGATTACCGTCGGCCTGGGGCAGGCCGGCTGCGGTCCAGCCGCTCGCCGGCGTCGCCATCCAGCGCTCGTACAGGGGCCAGTCGCGGGTCAGCCACAGTTCGGCGACCGTCGCGCGCTCCGCCGCCGTCGATTGCGCCGCGCCCTCCAGATCGGGGCGGGCGAACAGGATGAAACGGGTCTCGATCCCTGCGGCCTTCAGCTTGGCGACCTCGTCGCGTTCGTAGCGATGGGCCGAGGCGCTGTCGCGATAGGTGACGATATAGAGGGCCTGCCCGCCGCTGCCGTCCGACACCCATGAGGCCTCGTCGAGCAGTTGCTGGACTTCGGCCTGATTGCGGCTGATCGTGACCGGCTGGAACCGCGAATAGAAGTTCCAGTAGGCCCAGTATCCCGCGCCTGCGAGCAACAGGCCGACCACGGCCGCCACGATCGATCCCATAAGAAAGCGACGCATATGATCGGGTGCTCCAGCTTCACCGTTGACCCCTCACAACGCATAGCATCGAAATCCGTTGTCCACGCCAGCAGTCGGCGCCGGACAGAGGCCAAAATGTCGCGAAGAATCCCCAGCGCCCGCTCTTGAACGACGACATGGGCTTCCCATTTTTGTTTTCGACGCTGCGGGACACTCCCCCTCCGAACCGCAGCGAAGCGAGACCGGCGCCCTCCCCTCCCCTCCAGGCGCCGCTCGCGCAGGCCGCCGGACTCCCCCAGTCCGGCGGCTTTCTGCTTTGTGGCGCTGCACAATAATTCCAACCTGATCGCTGATCATCACAACGATCGGTCGCCAGGGGCTTCCCGAGCGACCGGACCTGGCCTAGTCAGCGGGGGTGGCGCCGCGTCGCGCCGCATTTCTTGCGGCCCTGCCGCGTTGTTCGAGACTGCTCGTCCATGACCGCCCCCGATCTGCGCCAAACCTCCGTTCAGCCGATCACCAAGGCCGCGCTGGAGGCGGCCTTCGCCAAGATCGTTGGAACCGGGCCCGGTGCAGTCGAACAGGCCTATCTGACCCAGGCGCAAGAGGACTATGCGGCCGACGAGACGCCCGAGCTGAGCGGTGAGGATCTGGCCGCCCTGCTCGCCGCCTCCTGGACCGCCGCCAGGACCTATCCGAACGACGCCGCGGCGCCCGTCATCACCGTCGGCCCGCTTCAGGGCGCGGACGGCAAGGCTCTGGACTACGACCTGGTGCGCATCGTCCAGACGGACGCCCCCTTCCTGGTGGACAGCGTCATGGGCGCCTTGGCCGAGGCCGGGGTTTCGGTGCGCGCCCTGTTCCACCCGGTGGTGGAGCTGGACGGCCGTCGCCTTTCGATCATCATGCTGGTCATCGACAGCGTGCCGCAGGAGCGTCGTGACGCTCTCGGCGAGGGCCTGGCCCAGAGCCTGGCGGACGTGCATGCCGCCGTCGCCGACCATGAGGCCATGGCGGCCCTGATGCGCCAGGCGGTTCAGCGGCTGGAGGCAACGCCGCCGTCGGTCGATCCCGCCGTGCTGGCCGAGAACATCGCCTTCCTGAAATGGCTGAAGAGCGACCATTTCGTCTTCCTGGGCGCACGCGACTACGACTATCCGCTGAACGCGGACGGCGACTACGAGGCCGAGGCGCCCCTGGGCCAGTCCACCGACGGCCTGGGCATTCTGGCCGACCCGGAACGCACCGTGCTGCGCCGCGCGTCCGAGCCTGCGGTCCTGACGCGTCAGATGCGCCGCCAGCTGGACCTCAGCGAGCCGGTGACCGTGGCCAAGGCCAACGCCCGCTCGCGCGTGCATCGCCGCGCCTACATGGATTACGTCGGGGTCAAGCGTTACGGCTCGGACGGCAAGGCCACGGGCGAGACCCGTTTCGTCGGCCTGTTCACCTCTGAGGCTTACGACCAACTGGCGACCGAAGTGCCGCTGCTGCGTCGCAAGGTGGCCAACGCCCTGGCCCGCGCCGACAAGGCGCCGGGCAGCCACAATGAAAAACGCCTCAAGAATATCCTTGAGAATTATCCGCGCGACGAGCTGTTCCAGATCACCGAGGACGAACTGCTGTCCATCGCCCTGGGCATCCTTCACCTCTACGACCGGCCGCGCATCCGCCTGTTCTCGCGTCAGGACCCGTTCGACCGCTTCGTCTCGGTCCTGTGCTTCATCCCGCGCGAGAAGTTCGATTCCGCCGTGCGCGAGCGGATCGGCCAGATCGTCGCCCGCGCCTGGGGCGGCCGGATCTCGGCCTGGTATCCGCAACTGTCGGACGCGCCCCTGGTTCGGGTCCACTATATCATCGGCGTGAACCCCGGTGAGCATCCGATCCCCGATCCGGTTCAGCTGGAGGCCGATGTCGCCGAGGCCGGACGTGGCTGGATCGATCGTTTCGAAGGCGCCCTGCGTCGCTCGGGCGTCGAGGAAGTCGCTGTCGGACCGCTGAGCGCTCAATGGGCCCGCGCCTTCGGGACCGCCTATCGCGACCGCTATGACGCCGACGAGGCCGCGATCGATCTGCAATATGTGAACCGGCTGAATGAGACCGGTCTGCCGGGCGAGGGCAAGGCCGTCGCCGTGCGCGCCTTCCGTTCCATTGACGACAGCCGCCTGCAGTTCCGATTCAAACTCTATCGTCGTGGTCCGGCCGTGCCGCTGTCCGACGTTCTGCCGATCCTGGCGGACATGGGCCTGAAGACGCTGGAGGAGTACGGCTATCCGATCCGGCCGACGGGCGAGACCGAGATCCACGTCCACGAGTTCCTGATGGAGGATCCGCGCGGCGAGGCGCTGATCTTCGACGACGTGAAGGGGCCGTTCGAACAGGCCTTCGCCGCCGTCTGGACCGGCCGCAACGAGAGCGACGGCTTCAATCGGCTGGTGATCGAACTGGGCGTCGAATGGCGCGAGGCCGCCCTGATCCGCACCCTGGCCCACTATCGCCAGCAGACCGGCCTGGACCCGTCGCAGACGGTGCAGGAAGAGGCCCTGCGCGAATATCCCGATGTGGCCCGCGCCTTGCTGTCGCTGTTCAAGGCCAAGTTCGAGCCGACCGGCGGCTCGGCCGACGACCGCGCGCCTGCCGTCGCCGAGCTGAACGACAAAATTCTCGCCCTGCTTCAGGACGTGAAGAGCCTGGATCACGACCGGGCCCTGCGCCGGATCGCCGCTCTGATCGGGGCGATCAAGCGCACCAACTATTTCCAGCTGGACGCCGACGGCGCGCCCAAGCCGCACATCGCGATCAAGATCGCCTCGCGCGAGCTGGACGACCTGCCCCTGCCCAAACCCTATCGCGAGATCTTCGTCTGGGCGCCGCACGTCGAGGGCGTCCACCTGCGCTTCGGCCCGGTCGCGCGTGGCGGTCTGCGCTGGTCCGACCGTCGCGATGACTTCCGCACCGAGGTGCTGGGTCTTGTGAAGGCGCAGCAGGTCAAGAACGCCGTCATCGTGCCGGTCGGCTCAAAGGGCGGCTTCTATCCCAAGCAACTGCCCCGCACGACGGACCGTGAGGCCATTCAGGGCGAGGCCATCCGCGCCTATCGCACCTTCCTGTCCGGCCTGCTGGACATCACCGACAATATCGCCGCCGACGGATCGGTGACCCATCCGGCCAATGTGATCGCGTGGGAAGGCGACGACCCCTATCTGGTCGTGGCCGCCGACAAGGGCACGGCGACGTTCTCGGACATCGCCAACGGCGTCTCGGCCTCCTACGGCTTCTGGTTGGGCGACGCTTTCGCGTCCGGCGGCTCGATCGGCTACGATCATAAGGCCATGGGCATCACGGCGCGCGGCGCCTGGGAGGCGGTCAAGCGCCACTTCCGCGAAATGGGCAAGGACATCCAGACCCAGCCCTTCACCATGGTCGGCGTTGGGGACATGTCCGGCGACGTCTTCGGCAACGGCGCCCTTCTGTCCAAGGCCACGCGCCTGGTCGCGGCCTTCGATCACCGCGACATCTTCATTGATCCGAACCCGGATCATGTTACGAGCTGGACCGAACGAAAGCGCCTGTTCGACCTGCCCCGCTCGTCCTGGCAGGACTATGATAAGGCCCTGATCTCCGAAGGCGGCGGCGTCTTCTCGCGTTCGGCCAAGTCGATCCAGCTGACGCCTCAGATCAAGGCGGCGCTGGACATCACCGACGACGTGCTGGACCCCGTCAGCCTGATCCGCGCCATCCTGAAGGCGCCGGTCGAACTACTCTATCTGGGCGGCATCGGCACCTATGTGAAATCGGCGGCCGAAACCGACGCCCAGGTCGGCGACAAGGGCACCGACGCCCTGCGCATCAACGCCGACGAACTGCGGGTCAAGGTGGTGGGCGAGGGCGCCAACCTGGGCTTCACCCAGGCGGGCCGCATCGGCTTCGGCCAGGCCGGCGGCCGGATGAACACCGACGCCATCGACAACTCCGCCGGGGTCGACACGTCCGACCACGAGGTCAACATCAAGATCCTGGTCGGCTCGGCCGTGACCAACGGCGAACTGCCGGTCGAGGAGCGTCCGGCCCTGCTGGCCTCCATGACCGACGAGGTGGGCCTCAAAGTGCTGGCCCACAACTACGATCAGACCCTGGCCCTGACCCTGCAACAGGCCGAGGGCGTCGGCGCTCTGGACGCCCAGCAGCGGTTCATGCAGGCCCTGTCGGCGCGTGGCAAGCTGGACCGCAAGGTCGAGGGTCTGCCCAACGACGCCCGCGTCAAGGAGCTGATGGCCGCCGGCATTCCGCTGGCCCGGCCCGAGCTGGCGGTCCTGATGGCCTATGCCAAGCTGGAGCTGTCGGACGACATCGTCGCCTCGCAAGCGCCCGAGGATCCCTTCTTCGAACAGATCCTGGTCCGCTACTTCCCCGAAGCTCTGGCCCGGTTCGAACCGGAGATGAAGAGCCACCGGCTGCGGCGCGAGATCATCGCCACCGTCATGGCCAACGAAGTCGTCAACATGTGCGGCCCGACCTTCCCCGACCGTCTGCGCGGCTCGGCGGAATGCGACACCACCGCCCTGATCATCGCTTTCGAGGCCGCGCGTCGCGTGTTCCGCCTGGATCAGGCCTGGGACGCCGTCTCGGCCCTGGACCTGAAGATCTCGGCCGAGGCCCAGACGGCTCTGTATCAGGAGATCGCCGTCGTCCTGCGCCGCCAGACCTTCTGGCTGGCCCGTCGCGCCAAGGGCGGCCTGTCGGTCCAGGCCCTGATCGACCGTTATCGTCCCATCGCCGACGCCCTCCAGGCCGAGGGTTCGCTGGTCCTGTCGCGCTTCGAACAGGAGCGTTTGGACGCGCGGGTCAAGACGTTCGCCGACCACGGCGCGCCGGAAGACCTGACCCGCAGCATCGCCATCATGCGTCCGCTGGTCGCCGCCTCCGACATCGGCGATCTGGCGCAGGAGGCGAACTGGCCTGTCGCGGCCATGGCGCGGCTGTATCACCAGGTCGGGGCCGCCTTCGACTTCGACCGTCTGCGCGCCGCCGCCGGCTCCATTCCGTCTGCGGATCATTTCGATCGTCTGGCCGTCCGTCGCCTGATCGAGGATCTGATGAACGAGCAGGCGACCCTGACCCGCGCCGTCGCCCGCGCCTCCGATCCGTCGGTGGGTGTCAGCGAGGATGCGGCCGAGGGCGCCGTGGACGCCTGGATCGGCTCCAAACAGGCTTCGGTCGAGGGCGTGCGCGCCTCGGTGGACGAGATCGAACAGTCCGGCTCGGGCTGGACCTTCGCCAAACTGACCATCGCCAACGCCACGATCCGCGACCTGGCGACGGCGGCGATGAATGGATAAGCGAGCGATCGTCTTCGGCGCTTGACGAAGCGGGCGTCTCACGGCCTCTTCGGCCCTTGATCAGGCTGGGGAGGCCGCCATGCCGAGAAAATTCCTCGTTGTCGTCGACGACAGCCCCGAGTTCGAGGCCGCCCTGCGGTTCGCCTCGCGCCGGGCGAAATCGACGGGCGGGCGCGTGGTCATGCTGCGCGTCCTGCCGACCGACAGCGACGCCCACTGGTCGGGCGTGCGCGAGGAGATCGAGCGCCAGCAGCGCGAAGAGGCGGAAATCCTGCTGAACAGGGTAGGCGAAGAGGCGATGGCCCGTTCCGGCGCCGCCCCGGTCTTCCTGATCGAACGGGGCGAGGCCCAGGCCGCGATCAAGAAGGTCGTCGCCGCCGATCCCGACATCAAGATCCTGGTCCTGGCGGCGGGAACCGGCTCGCGCGGCCCCGGCCCGCTGGTCTCAGCCATCATCAAACAGGGCGCCCAGATCGGCGGGCGTAAACTGCCCGTCACCATAGTCCCCGGCGAACTGACCGAGGACGAGATCGAAGACTTGGCCTGAGGGGAGGGCCTAACCCTTCGGGACCAGGCGCCACATCCGCAAAGGGTGGCGCACGGTCCCGGCCTCGGCCCCGGCCGCGTCGCCGCGCCCCATATAGAGGTCGGCGCGTACGGGCCCGCGAATGGCCGATCCCGTGTCCAGCGCCATGGCCAGGCCGCGATAGCTGGCCGTGGCGCCGCGCAGATTGCCGCCGTCCGCCTCCAGCCAGACCAGCTCGCCATAGCGCCAGTGGGCCGGATCGACAGCGATGGCCCGCCGCTCGGTCAGGGGTATCCCCGCAGCGCCCGCCGGATGGCCGTCGTCGTCCCCGTCCAGCCGGAAGAAGATGTAGCGCGGGTTCAGCGCCATGACGGCCTGGGCCTCATAGCCCCGGTGGTTCGCCAGCCAGCCGCGGATGGCGTCGCCCGAGGTTCCGTTCTGGGGCAGCAGGCCCTGCTGGGCCATGGGTCTGGCGATGCCGACGAACGGCTTGCCGTTGTCGGCGGCGTAGGCGGCCCGGCCGCGCGTCCCGTCCTCGAACGTCAGATAGCCCGAGCCCTGGATCTGCAGGAAGAAGAGGTCTTCGGCCCGCATCCAGGCCAGGGCTTGATCTGGTCGGGCGGCGGATTCGATGTAGGCCCGGTCGCCGGCGCCGCGCGGGTTGGCGGGCTTGGGCAGGACAGGGGTCGAGAACTCGGCGTCCGGCCGGCGTCGCGCCGGATACTCGGGCGCGAAATAGGAGGTCAGAAGGCCTGGCCGTCCATCCACCGTCGCAGCCGGGACCGCGCTGAAGCTGGCCTCGAAAAAGGCGCGGGCGTCGGAAGGGGTGACGGTGGTGGTCGTCGCCATGGCCTTGGCCCGTCCGCAGACGGCGCGTGCGACCGTATCGCGCGCCGCGCCGCAGCCGTCGATATAGGCGCGGAAGGCCGCCAGATGATCCTCTTCGCTCCAGCCCGGCAGGACGGCGGGACTAAGCGCGTTGGACGGCGTGGGCGGTTGGCCCCCCGGCGTCGGGGACGGCGTATAGGGGACAGGCCCCGTCTGCGGCCCTGACGGCGCGACCGGAGTCATGGGCCCGGTCGAGCACGCGGCGACCACCAGCGAACCCGCCAGCAACGGCCAGGCGCCAAACTGGCGCAAGGCGGACATCAGGCGTTGGCCGGCTCGACGCGGGCCAGGACCCAGTTCGGATCGGCCGCGCCCAGGGTGCGCTCGAACGTCCAGTGTTCGGCCGTGCGACGCTCCTCGATCACCGGCTCGCCGGTCTCGACGTCGGCGGGCTCGCCCGAGACCTTGGTCACGCGGCTGCGCAGCTCGGCCAGGAACCGCACCTTGGCCACGGCCCGGTCGCCCTCGGCGACGGCGCCTTCCAGATCGGCGCGAGGCGGGAACAGGAACTCCACCGCCTCGGTCTCGCCGCGCGTCTCGCGCGCCGCGATGCCGGCCTCGAACGAGGCCATGACATTGGGTTTCAGCAGCGGCTGCAGCGCCGCTCGGTCGCCGGCGGCGTAGCCGCGCACGATGGTCTCATAGGCCTGACGCGCCCCGTCCAGGAACCGCGCCGGGTCAAAGGCCGGATCGCGCGCCTTCAGCGTGGCGATGGAGGCCAGGGTGGCCGGGTCGATCGCCGGGATCTTGGCCGTTTCG
The DNA here is from genome assembly GCF_041648115.1 of Brevundimonas sp. Classification (GTDB taxonomy): domain Bacteria; phylum Pseudomonadota; class Alphaproteobacteria; order Caulobacterales; family Caulobacteraceae; genus Brevundimonas. The sequence goes on along the minus strand of NZ_JBAZPR010000002.1, from coordinate 219,255 downwards.
GCCGGCGCCGGGCCAGGCAGGACGGCCTTGGCGTCTTCCTGCGGCTGGCGGCCCACCCGCTTGCCCAGGACGTTATAGAGCTGGAACAGCACGAAGGCCGCGATGAAGGCGAAGACGACGACCTGGAACTGGACAGGTATGTTCAAGGGGGAGATTCCTGTAGCGAACGACGGGCGCGTCAAACGTGTGTCTGGCGTGATTACGGTGTCATATAGGGTGAGGCAAGGCGAAGCGCGCCCCCAATCGCGCGCGCGACGTTGCGGCCAAGCGTCCCGGCATGGTAGTCGCGGCGCCTCATTGTGGCCTCATCGGCCTCCAATCGCGCCAAAGACCGTTCACATGACCGACGCCGCTCCTCCCGCCGAACAGCCCCAGCAAGGCGAGGCCCAACAGGGCCAGCCCGCCGGGCCCGGCTTCCGCATCCTGGCCCAGTACGTCCGCGATTTCTCGTTCGAGAACCCGCGCGCCCCGGAATCCCTGCGCATCGACGGCAAGCCCGCCATCGACCTCGGCGTCGAAATGGCCGCCCAGGGCCGCCCGGACGGCCTGTTCGAGCTGGACCTGAAGCTGTCGATCAAGGCGACCCACGAGAACCAGCCCGTCTTCCACGTCGAACTGGTCTATGGCGGTCTGTTCCAGCTGGCCAACGTCAACGAGCAGGATATCGAGCCGCTGCTGCTGATCGAATGCCCGCGCTACCTGTTCCCGTTCGCGCGCGAGATCGTTTCGGGCGCCACGGCCGACGGCGGCTTCTATCCCCCGTTCCAGCTCGACCCCATCGACTTCGCCGCCATCTATATCGCCCGCCAGCAGCAGATCGCCCAACAGCCGGTCGAAACCGGCCAGGCGTAAGCCGAACTGTTCCTGCGGCCGGGGCCTTCATCGCCCCGGCCGTATCGAAAGGCGCGGATGGCGCAGGACGTGACGGCGACAGGCAAGGCAGGCGAGGATATCGCGCACGGCATCGCCCTGCGCATCGCGGCGGCGGGTTGTTTCTCGGTCATGGCGGCGGTGCTGAAACTGGCGTCGCTGGACGGCGTCGTCGCGCCCGAGATGCTGTTCTACCGCGCCTTCTTCGGCCTGCCGGTGGTATTGGCCTGGGTGCTGACCCAGCCGGGCGGTCTGGCGGGTCTGACCACGCGCCGCCCCTTTGCCCATGTCGGCCGCATCGCCCTCGGCATCGTCTCGATCCTGTGCGTCTTCCAGACCCTGACGCTGCTGCCGCTGGCCGACGCCACGACCCTCAGCTTCACCGCCCCCATCTTCGCCACCCTGCTGTCCTTCCTGATCCTGAAGGAGGCCGTCGGCCCGCGCCGCTGGGCCGCCGTCGCCGTGGGCTTCATCGGCGTGCTCATCGTCATGAGACCGGGGGCGGACCACGCCGTACCGGTCGAGGGGATCGCCTTCGGCCTGGTCGCGGCCCTGCTGACGGCCGGCGTGACCATCACCCTGCGCCAGTTGCGTGACACCGAACATGTCGCCGCCATCGTCTTCTGGTTCTTCGTCGGCTCATCCACCGTGGGGGCGATCCTGCTGCCCTTCGTCGGCCATTGGCATTCGCCCCTGACCTTCGCCCTTTTGATCGGATCGGGGATCGCCGGCGGCCTGGCTCAGCTGTTCATGACCGCCTCGCTGCAAAAGGCGCCCGTCGCCGTGGTCGCGCCGTTCGACTACCTCCAGATCGTCGGCGCCATCGTCTTCGGCTGGTGGCTGATGTCCACGACCCCGACCCTCAGCACCCTGGCCGGCGCCGCCCTGATCGCAAGCAGCGGCCTCTACACCGCCTGGCGCGAACACATCCGCCGCAAGGCCGCCCTGATCCAGCCGACCGCGCCGCTAGTTTAGGATGGCTTTCGCTGTGGAGTAGCGAAAATCTCACGTTCACGGATATATGGATCAGGCGCAATCCAACCCAAGCCCAATCATGAACGCATCCGCACCGTCCGACGCCGACCAACTTCCTCTTTTCGCCGGCGTCGAGAACTTCGGCGGCGAGGCTGCGGCAGAGAAGCCCAGGTTCAGCGACTACATCGTCTATGTCGATGAAAGCGGCGATCACAGCATGGTCGCCATAGACGACGCCTATCCCGTTTTCGTGCTGTCGCTCTGCATATTTCAGAAGGCCTATTACGCGCGGGCTGTCGTTCCATCGCTTGAAGCGTTCAAATTTTCGCAGTTCGGCCACGACATCGTCATTCTCCACGAGAGAGACATTCGCAAAGAAGTCGGCCAGTTCCGGTTTTCGAACGCGGCCGGAAAGAACCGCTTCATCGGCGCTCTTTCTCGGATCATCGAGGCCAGCAAGTTCGTGCTCGTTGCGTGCGTCATCGACAAGCGTCGCATGGTCGACACAGGCGAAACAGCAAGCAACCCGTATCATGTCGCGCTGAAATTCTGCCTGGAACAGCTACGGGATTTTCTGAGCGAGAAGGGTCAGCTCGACGGGACCACGCACGTCGTGGTCGAGTGTCGGGGAAAGAAGGAAGACGCCGAGCTTGAGCTGGAGTTCAGGCGGATTTGCGATGGCGCCAACAGGTTTGCGGCGCCGTTACCGTTCTCGGTCGTATTTGCCGACAAGAAGGCCAACTCTTCCGGTCTTCAACTGGCGGATCTGGTGGCGAGACCTATAGGCCTCAGCGTCGTTCGGCGTGGTCAGGCCAATCGGGCCCTCGACCTTCTGAAGAAGAAATTCTTCTGTCAAGGCGGCCGAGCCAATGTTGGAAAGGACTACGAGGGCGTGGGGTATCTGATCTACCCGGAGGCCTGAAAAGCGAAAGGCCCCGGTGAACCCACCGAGGCCACGACGCCGACCGGGAACCCCCAATCCACTTGACTCTACGTATAACTCATGAATTGAAAAATTGCAACGGGAGATTTAGTGGGTCCGCACCGGATTCGCCTACCGCCCCGTCGATCCGAACCCGCCGGTCCCACGCGTGGTCTCGTCCAGCGTCTCGACCTCGACCCAGTCCGCGCGTTCGTGTTTGGCGATCACAAGCTGGGCGATGCGTTCGCCCCGGCGGATGACGAAGGGTTCGGCGCCGATGTTGGCCAGGATCACGCCGCACTCGCCGCGATAGTCGCTGTCGATGGTGCCCGGCGCATTCGGGCAGATGATGCCGTGTTTCAAGGCGAGGCCCGAGCGCGCCCGCACCTGGGCCTCGTAGCCCAGCGGCAGGGCGATCTTCAGCCCCGTAGGCACCAGCGCCCGCTGGCCCGGCGCGAGGGTCATCGGTTGATCCTCAGGCACCGCCGCGCGCAGGTCCATGCCCGCCGATCCGGCTGTCTCATAGGCCGGCAGCGGCAGGCCCTCGGAATGCGGCAGGCGCAGGATCTGGATGGCGGTCTCGGTCATTCAGGGCTCTTGAAATGGGCGGCGATACGGGCGGCGACGGCCCGGGCGATGGCGGTCTTGGATTGGCGCGGCCAGGTCTCGGTCTTGTCGGCGGTGACCAGCAGCACGGCGTTGCCGTCCGAGCCGAACACGTCGTCAGACACGTCGTTGCCGATGATCCAGTCACAGCCCTTCCTCGACAGCTTGGCCCGCGCATTTGTCTCCAAGTCCGTGGTCTCGGCGGCGAACCCGATGACCAGGGCCGGTCGTTTCGGTCCCGGCGCGGCGATGCCCGCCAGGATGTCGGGGTTCTCGATCAGAGCCAGGGTCGGCGGCCCGCCTGGCCCCTTCTTGATCTTGCCGCCGGCGATGGTGTCCACGCGCCAGTCGGCGACGGCGGCCGACAGCACGGCGATGTCGGCGGGCAGGGCCGCCCGCGTCGCCGCCTGCATCTCTAGCGCGCTCTCCACGTCGATCCGCGTCACGCCCGTGGGCGCGCCCAGCGCCGTCGGCCCCGACACCAGCGTCACCTCGGCGCCCAGTTCAGCCAGGGCCGCCGCGATGGCGTAGCCTTGCTTGCCGCTGGACCGGTTGGTCAGGCCCCGCACCGGGTCGATAGGCTCGAACGTCGGCCCGGCGGTGACCACGGCCTTGCGACCCGCCAGCGGCCGTCCGCCCGCGCCGGCCAGCAGGCCCTCGATGGCCTCCAGGATCGCTGCCGGTTCCGCCATGCGGCCAAAGCCATATTCACCACAGGCCATCTCGCCCTCGTCCGGCCCGACGACCGCCACGCCGTGGAAGCCGGGGAAGGCCTTGAGCCGCTCCATATTGGCCTGGACCGCCGGATGCTCCCACATCCGCACATTCATTGCGGGCGCCAGCAGCACGCGCTTGTCGGTGGCGATCAGGGTCGTCGAGGCCAGGTCGTCGGCCAGGCCGTTCGCGGCCTTGGCGATCAGGCCCGCCGTCGCCGGCGCCACCACCACCAGATCGGCCCAGCGCGACAGCTCGATATGGCCCATGCTGGTTTCGTCGTCGGGATGGAACAAACCCGAACGCACCGGATGGCCGCTCAGCGCCGCCAGCGACAGGGGCGTCACGAACTCGGCCCCGGATTCGGTCAGGATCACCCGCGTCTGTCCGCCCGCCTTGGCGATCAGCCGCACCAGCTCCAGCGCCTTGTAGGCCGCGATGCCGCCGCCGACGATCAGCAGGATCTTGCGGTTCGAAAGGGAGCGATTGTCCATGATCCTCGTCTAGCCGCCCCGCGTGACGCCGTCGAGACGAGAACATTGCGCGAACAATAAAGTTGTGCTTTCGTCGCGCCCAGCGGGTATCTGGAGGGAAGAATGAGAACGCTGACGAGGGGAGGGGCCGCGCTGGCCCTGTGCGGACTGTTGGGGCTGAGCGCCTGCGACAACAGTTCGGCGGTCGAGACACGGGACCGGACGGCGGAGGCGGCGCCATCTTCGGGTCTCATGTCGGAAACTGTCGAAACCACCACGACGCAGGAGATCAAACCGGGTCTGACGGTGACCCGCACCGAGACGATCGACGCCAAGACGGCGCGTCTTTTTCAGCGCAACGGCGCCGACTTCGACGCCCAGTCGCCTCAAGACTATATTGCCAAGGTGAAGGCCTTCACCTCCAGCCCGCCCAGCGACGCTGAGACCGTCAAACGCCCCAACGGCGACACCCTGATCTATCAGGCCTCGACCAACACCTTCGCCGTGGTGGCCAGAAACGGCTCGCCGCGCACGATGTTCAAGCCGACGACGGGCGCCGACTACTGGGCCGAGCAGAAGGCGGCCGCCCCCACCTTCGGCCAGCGTCGCCAATCGACGGGCGCGGCGGGCTGATATAGAGGGCGGGTTCCACCAAGGATCTCGCCCTCATGTCCGAACCCAAGACGCCGCTGCTGAAGACCGCCCTGATCTATGATTTCGACGGCACCCTGGCGCGCGGCAACATGCAGGAGGTGTCGTTTATCCCATCCGTCGGCATGGGCATCGGCGCCTTCTGGGAGGAGGCCGAGCGCCTGACCAAGGATGCCGACGGCGACGGCATCCTGATGTACATGCAGCTGATGCTGCACCACGCGCGCCAGAACGGCGCCCCCGTGACACGCGAGACCCTGCGCCAGCACGGCGAGGCCGTTGCCCTGTTCGAGGGGCTGAAGGATCTCAGCTGGTTCGACCGGATGAACGCCTTCGGCGCCAAATACGGGCTGGAGATCGAGCACTACATCATCTCGGCCGGGCTGGAGGAGATGATCGACGGCACGCCGATCCGGCCCGCCCTGAACCACGTTTTCGCGTCCCACTATGTCTATGACGAAAAGGGTGAGGCGGCCTGGCCGGCCGTGGGCGTCAACTACACCACCAAGACCCAGTATCTGTTCCGCATCAACAAGGGGGTGAAGAACCACTGGGAGCACGAGCGGATCAACCACTTCATCCCCGACGACGAGCGCGCCGTGCCCTTTGATCGGATGATCTTCATCGGCGACGGCGACACCGACGTGCCGACCATGAAGATGATGCACACCAAGGGCGGCTTCTCGATCGCGGTCTATGATCCGCGCTCGAACGAGAAGGACCAGAAGAAGGTCTATTCCCTGATCTCGGAAGACCGGGTCAACTTCGTCGCCGCCGCCGACTACCGCGAGGGTTCGGCGCTCGATTTGATCGTCAAGGGACTGGTGGGCCGGATCGCCATCAACGCCGGCTCCATGCCCGCCGGGCTCTAGCGGCCCCCGGCCCTCAGCCAGGCCTCGCGCGCTCCGATCAGCCGGGCGGGCGCGAGGCCGCGCAAGGATTTGGCGCCCGTCTGTCTCAAGCCCGCCTCGTTCGTCCTCTGCCACACGACGGTCGCGGGATAGGCCACGGCTTGCTCGACATCGACCACCACCACCTCGCGCGGCAGGGCGGCGCCCCGGTCCAGCCGCACCTTCATGCCGCCGTCCGACAGATCGACGATCAGACACGCCGTCTCCACGCCGGGCGCACAGACGACGCCACGCGCATTGGCCGGACGACGCGTCGCCGACCGTCTGTCTTCCGTGGCGGCGGGTTTGGATCCAAACAAGCTCATGGTTCGATAACGCGCGAGGCCGGCTCCGGCGCCACGCCCCCTGTCGCCGCGAGGAAATCCGCGCCCTCCAGGCCCACGATCCGGCGATCCCGGTCCAGATCGACGATCAGGTCGGCGGCGACGCCGCCTTCGACCATGTGCCGGGTAAGCCGCTCATAGTGCTGGACGAAGACCGCCAGGGCCGCGCGCCGCTCCGGCGGCACGGCGCCGCGTTTCATCAGTCCCGCCTCCTGTTCGCAGCGCCAGTCCAGCACGACATCGAACGCCGGCGCCTTCAGGAAGATCAGGGCGTCGAGTCGCGCGTGCAGCGGCCCATAATCCCGCGCCAGGGCCTCGTTGATCGCGCTCCGCCACAGGCCGTCGGCATCCTGCTCAGCTTCCAGCGCATTGATCGGCGCGACCAGAACCGTCGCCGCCTGCGCCGTCGCCCCCAGGCACCATCCCTCCAGCACGATCACGCTCGGCCGCCCCTGCACGACGGGCCAGTCCGCCTCGGGCGCCCGGTCGTCGGCCAGCTTGTCGAAGCGTGGCAGCGGCGTCCGGTCGCCCGGACCCGCACTCGAAAGCCGGGTCAGAAGTCGATGCAGCAAACCGAGATCGTGCGTGCCCGGCGGCCCGCGCGTGGCGAACAGCGGATGCACCCGCCCCGCCAAATCCGTCCGTTCCGCCTTGGCCAGATAGACGTCGTCCAGCGACAGCGCCGCCCCGCCGAACCGCTCGGCGACCTCATGCGCCAGGGTGGATTTTCCAGACCCTTGCGACCCTGAGATCCCCAAGATCGGCGGCAGTCCGGCCGGGTCGGCTTGTTGGATCCAGCGGCCGATCCTCTCGATCAGCCCCGGCTCGTCCATTTCAGTGCTGGTTCTGCGGCAACCGCACGACCAGGCCGCTCAGCGCGTCCGAGACGCGGATCTGGCACGACAGCCGGCTGTTGGGCTCGACCTCTTCGGCGAAGTCCAGCATCGACTCCTCCATGGCGCTGGGCTTGCCCGTCGCCTCGCGCCAGGCCTCGTCGACATAAATGTGGCAGGTGGCGCAGGCGCAGGCCCCGCCACAGTCCGCGTCGATGCCCGGCACATTGTTGCGGATCGCGCCTTCCATGACGGAAAGCCCCGGCTTCACGTCGACGACGTGCTCGGTTCCGTCATGCTCGATATAGGTGATGCTGGCCATGGGCCGCTCATATCAAGCCATGCCGCCCGCGCAAGACCGTAAGTTGGCGCCAGCATCGCTATATGGCATTATCGACGCATGAACGACATGCGCAAGATCACCGCCATCCTGCCGGCCCGCCTCCTGGCGGCGGCTCAGGATGCGACGGGCCAGGGCGTGACGGAAACCCTGCGTCGGGCGCTCGAAACCCTGGCGCATTCGGATTGGAGTCGTCGCATGCTGGCCCTGGAAGGGCGCGCGCCGTTGGACGTCGATCTCGACGACCTGCGCCAGGATCGCACGCTGGACGGATCGGACCGCGCGGTTTGATCGCCGCCGACACCAGCGCGGTCCTGCATTTCCTGCACGGCTTCGATGGACCCGCACGACCGGCGGTTCGCCGCGCCCTTCTCGACGAGCGGCTGGTGCTGCCGCCGCTGGTTCTGACGGAACTGCTGTCCGCCGCGTCGCCTGAAAGCGATCTCGACGCCCTGCTGGGCGCAGCGCCGCTCGTGCCGGTCATCGACGGCTATTGGGAAAGGGCGGCGCTCAATCGCCGCGCCCTCGCGATGCGGGGCCTCAAGGCGCGGCTGGCCGACGCCCTGATCGCCCAGTCCTGCATCGATGCGGGAATTCCGTTGATCTCCGGCGATTCCGACTTTCGTCATTTCGCCGCCCACTGCGGGCTAAAGCTGGCCGAGTAGAAGACAACAAGAACCCCCGAAGCGCCGCTCCGGGGGGTTTTGAAATCAGGCCGCCTTCTTGCGGCTCGGCGCGACCATCAGCTTCTTGGTCTCGGCGATGGCCTTGGCGGGGTTCAGGCCCTTGGGGCAGACCTGGGCGCAGTTCATGATCGTGTGGCAGCGATACAGTTTGAACGGATCTTCCAGGTCGTCCAGGCGCTTGTCCGTCGCGTCGTCGCGGCTGTCGGAAATCCAGCGATAGGATTGCAGCAGCGCCGCCGGGCCAAGGTATTCTTCCTGGTTCCACCAGTAGCTGGGGCAGGAGGTCGAGCAGCAGGCGCACAGGATGCACTCATACAGGCCGTCCAGCTTCTCGCGCTCGGCCGGGGTCTGCAGGCGTTCCTTCTCGGGGTCCGGCTCATCCGATTGCAGATAGGGCTGGATCGAGTCGTACTGGGCGTAGAACAGGCTCAGGTCCGTCACCAGGTCCTTGACCACCGGCTGGTGGGGCAGGGGGGCGATGGTGATGTTGTGCGACGCGCACTCGTCCCAGCCCTTGGTGCAGGCCAGGGCGTTGCGTCCGTCCACGTTCATCGAGCACGAACCGCAGATGCCTTCGCGGCACGAGCGCCGGAACGACAGGGTCGGGTCGATGGTGTTCTTGATGTGGATCAGGGCGTCCAGCAGCATGGGGCCGTGGTCGCCGGTCGGCACCTCATAGCTGTCCCAGCGCGGGTCGGCGTCGACCTCGGGGTCGTAGCGATAGACCTTGTAGGTCTTGACGTCCTTGGACCCCGGCGCGGCCTTGTGGACCTTGCCCGTCGTCGGCTTGGAGCCTCTGGGGAGAGTAAGCTGGACCATCTTAGTAAACCCGCGCCTTCGGTTCGATATACGCGATGTCGTCGGACATGGTGTAGTTGTGGACCGGACGATAATCGATCTGGACCTGCTCGCCGGGACGCTTCCACGCCAGGGTGTGCTTCATCCATCTTGCATCATCCCTATCGGGATAGTCCTCGCGGGCGTGGGCGCCGCGCGATTCCGTGCGATTCAGACCGCCCTCGATGGTGACCATCGCCTGGGCGATCAGGTTGTCGTATTCCAGCGTCTCGATCAAATCCGTGTTCCAGATCAGGCCGCGATCGGTGGTCTTGATGTCGGCGCCGGCCGCCTCGATGGCGCGCAGCTTGTCGGTGCCCTGTTGCAGGGTCTCGCCGGTGCGGAACACCGCCGCATCGGCCTGCATGGCCTTCTGCATCGACAGGCGCAGCTCGGCGGTCGGGGTCGAGCCGTCTGCGAAGCGGAAGCGGTCCAGACGGGCCAGGTGAGCGTCGGTCTGGGTCTTGGAGGCCGACGGCACGGCCGACGCCTTGTCCACCACCTCGCCGCAACGCAGGCCGACGGCGCGGCCGAACACAACCAGGTCGGTCAGGGAGTTGGAGCCCAGGCGGTTGGCGCCGTGTACCGAGACGCAGGCCGCCTCGCCCACGGCCATCAGGCCCGGAACCACGCTGTCGGGGTTGCCGTCGCGCAGCGTCAGGACTTCGCCATGATAGTTCGTGGGGATGCCGCCCATATTGTAGTGGACGGTCGGCAGGACCGGGATCGGCTCCTTGGTCACGTCCACGCCGGCGAAGATCTTGGCGCTCTCGGAAATGCCCGGCAGGCGCTGGTGCAGGATCTTGGGATCCAGGTGGTCCAGGTGCAGGAAGATGTGGTCCTTGTTCGGACCCACGCCGCGGCCCTCGCGGATTTCGATGGTCATGGAGCGCGAAACCATGTCGCGCGGGGCCAGGTCCTTCACGGTCGGCGCATAGCGCTCCATGAAGCGCTCGCCTTCCGAATTGGTCAGATAACCGCCCTCGCCGCGTGCGCCCTCGGTGATCAGACAGCCGGCGCCATAGATGCCGGTCGGGTGAAACTGCACGAACTCCATGTCCTGCAACGGCAGGCCGGCGCGCAGCACCATCGCATTGCCGTCGCCGGTGCAGGTGTGGGCCGAGGTGGCGCTGAAATAGGCGCGGCCGTATCCGCCGGTCGCCAGAACCACCATCTTGGCGCGGAACTGGTGAAGCTGGCCGTTGTCGAGTTGCAGCGCGGTCACTCCGGTGCACGTCCCGTCCTGCATGATCAGGTCCAGCGCGAAATATTCGACGAAGAACTTCACCTCGCGACGGACCGACTGGCCGTACAGGGTGTGCAGGATGGCGTGGCCGGTGCGGTCGGCGGCGGCGCAGGTGCGCTGCACCGGGCCTTCGCCGAAGTTGCGGGTCATGCCGCCGAAGGCGCGCTGATAGATCTTGCCCTCTTCGGTGCGCGAGAAAGGCACGCCCCAGTGTTCCAGCTCATAGACGGCCTTGGGCGCGTTACGGACCAGATATTCGATCGAGTCCTGGTCGCCCAGCCAGTCCGACCCCTTGACGGTGTCGTACATGTGCCACTGCCAGCTGTCCTCGCCCATATTGCCGAGCGAGGCGGAGATGCCGCCCTGGGCCGCGACGGTGTGGGAGCGGGTCGGGAAGACCTTGGTCACGCAGGCGACCTTCAGCCCCTGCTGGGCGGCGCCGAGCGCAGCGCGGAGGCCCGAGCCCCCGGCGCCGACGACGACGACGTCGTATTCGTGATCGATCAGTTCGTAAGCAGCCATTACGGGATCAGGCTCCGAAGCCGGCGGGCAGCGGCGCAGAACCCAGCGCCAGCCGCACGATGAAGAAGACGCTGGCGGCGGCCAGCACGAGGAAGACGATGTTGAGCAAGATCACCAGCAGACCGCGCGTTCCGGCGCTGGGCACATAGTCTTCCAGGATCACTTTCCAGGCCAGGCTGACATAGCCGAAGAACACCACCACGGTGATGGCCAGCAGGCCCGCGTTCAGCGGATTGGCGAACCAGGCCAGCACAGCGTCATAGCCGGCGCCCGCCAGGGTGAAGCCGGTCGAGGCGGCCCACAGGGCCAGCGGCAGCAGAGCCACCAGCAGGACGCGCTCGATCAGCCATTCGCCGGCGCCGTGGCGCTCGGAAACCTTGACGTTGTTCTTGAACTTGGCGGCGCCGCTCACAGCGAGACCCTCCCGACGGCGAACAGGACGACCCAGAACAGCACGGCCAGCGGGACCGGCGCCCAGACGGCGATGTTGGACAACAGCGTCGCCGACTTCACCGTCAGGCCGTTGCCGGTGTCGTTATAGGTGTGACGCGCGCCGTTCAGGATGAAGGAGAACAGCACCACCGTCAGGCCGAAGCCGATGAACAAACCCAGCGGCGAACCCGCCAGCGACGCGAAGCAGGCGTAGTGCTCGGCGCCAAAGGCCATTGCGCCCAGCCAGCCGATGACGAAGACGGATCCGACGGTGGCGGCGATGATCGTGGCCCGGAACAGGATCGAGGCCGTCATGGTGACGTGCCAGCGCCAGATGCTCATGTGCGGCGAAAGCGGCGCGATGTGACCGTTCGGTTGGGTGACGAAGCGACCGGTCCGGTCGCTGGATGCGCCACCCGGCGTCGGGCTGGGCTGGGTCATGCGAATGGTTCTCAAAAGCGAATGAATTCAATCGCCGTGTGCGGTTGCGAAGGCTTTTGTGACCCTGGGGGGCCGGTGTCAACGCACAGTGGCGAACATCGACGCATTGTCGTTTCTACGATCGTTCCATCACGGCGGATCACGTTTGCGTTCGCAAGCCCATGGACGGCTAGCCGATGCAGGGCGGTATTTGGCACGGTGGGCCTCATGATCCTGTTCGCCCTGATCTCCGTCGTCGCCCTGGAACCCGCCATCCAGACCACGGGTCTGCTGGACGCCACGCCCGAGACCTATCAGGCGCCGGTCATCCGCCCGTTCGAGCCGCCCTCCGACTTCGGTCGCGAAGAGGCGCAGGGCGACGCTGCGACGGATCGCCACCGCCGTCCCCTGACCGCCCCCGTCGAGGTGAACGCCTATGTCGGCAGTTACGAGGTCAGCCCCACCGACGCAGAGATCGCCTATGACCAGGGCGTGGCCCAGGCCCAGATCGACGCGGACGCCCGCAGCGGTCCTCTGGACGGCCGCTGGCGCGTCGTCGGCCATAACGGAAAGCCCCTGCTGTCCCTGGCCCTGACGGATCGCGGCGCAGGGCGAATGATCGAGGGCGCATGGCGTCGGCTGGACGCCCCGTCCGGGACAGACCAGGGCGGCGCAGCCGGCCCGGCCTCCAGAAGCGGCGACATCGCCGTCATTCCTCTGTCCGGTGGGGAACTGCACCTGCATCCCACCGCCAGGGGCTGGGCCGGCGAGTTGATCCAGAACGGCCGCGCCCGGCCGGTGACGGTCTCCCGCGCCGGCTAATTCGCCATCGCCTATTCGTCACCCTATATGTGGCGAATGACCCATCTCCGTCCCGTCCTTCGCCTGCATCCGGCCCACCGCGACGACATCGGCGATCTGATCACGCGCCGTCCCGTGCCCGGCCCCGGTCTGGAGCAGGTCGATCCCTTCCTCTTCCTGAACCACCACGGGCCTCAGACCTATGCGCCCGGCAACGCCGGCCTGCCGTTCGGCCCTCATCCGCACAGGGGGTTCGAGACTGTCACCTTCATCCTCGATGGCGAATTGTCCCACAACGATTCCGGCGGCGGCGAGAGCATCATCAAGGCGGGCGGCATCCAGTGGATGACCGCCGGCTCGGGCCTGATCCACGCCGAACTGTCGCCCGCCGCCTTCAAGCGCGACGGCGGGCCGATGGAGATCCTCCAGCTGTGGGTGAACCTGCCCTCACGGCTGAAGATGACCAGGCCCGACTACATCGGCCTGCAGAAATCCGACATCCCCACCTTCACCACCGAGGACGGCGTCACTGTCGAACCGGTCTCCGGTGAATGGCTGGGCGTTGCGGCCCCGATCCAGTCCCTGATCGACATCCATCTGGCCGTCGTCCGCCTGCCGAAGAACAAGACCTTCCAGACGCCGGTCGCGCCCGGCCGCAACGTCTTCCTTTATGTCGTGAAGGGCGAGGTCTCGGTCGCCGGCACCCCCGTGCCCGAATGGAACCTCGCCGCCCTGTCCGACGGCGACGCGGTCCAGATCACGGCCGCATCCGACGCCGTCGTCCTGCTAGGCCATGCCGAACCCATAAACGAGCCGGTCTTCAGCCACGGCCCCTTCGTCATGAACACCCGCGAAGAGATCATCCAGGCGATCCAGGACTACCAGGCCGGCAAGTTCGGCCCGCCGCCACGCGTTTGAGTGCGACGTGCGGAGGTGATGCGTTCCCAGACAAAACCCTATAAGACGCCGGTTCCTTAGCGACCGCCGAGCCGAAGACCGCCACATGCCCAGCCTGAACGAGATCCGCGCCACCTACCTCGACTATTTCGCGGCGGACGGCCACGCCAAGGTCCATTCGGCCCCGCTGGTGCCGCAGAACGACCCGTCGCTGCTCTTCGTCAACGCCGGCATGGTGCCGTTCAAGGACTATTTCACCGGCGCGTCCAAGCCGCCCTATCCGCGCGCGACCAGCTCCCAGAAATGCGTCCGCGCCGGCGGCAAGCACAACGACCTGGACAATGTCGGCTACACCGCACGCCACCTGACCTTTTTCGAGATGCTGGGGAACTTCTCGTTCGGCGACTATTTCAAGGAACACGCCATCGAGAAGGCGTGGAACCTGGTCACCCAGGACTTCGGCCTGGACGCCAAACGCCTGCTGGTCACCGTCTATATCGACGATGACGAGGCCGCCGCGATCTGGAAGAAGATCACCGGCTTCTCCGACGACAAGATCATCCGCATCGCCGGCTCGGACAACTTCTGGGCCATGGGCGACAGCGGCCCGTGCGGTCCCTGCACCGAGATTTTCTGGGACCACGGCGACAAGATCGCCGGCGGCCCTCCCGGTTCGCCGGACGAGGACGGCGACCGCTACGTCGAAATCTGGAACAACGTCTTCATGCAGTATGAGAAGGAGAACGATCAGATCGTTCGCAACCTTCCCAAGCCCAGCGTGGACACCGGCATGGGCCTGGAGCGGATGACCACCGTGCTCCAGGGCGTGCATTCGGTGTTCGAGACCGACCTGTTCAAGACCCTGATCGCGGCGTCCGAAGACGCCACCTCGACCAAGTCGGACGGTGAGCGCGCCGCCAGCCACCGGGTCATCGCCGACCACCTGCGCTCGTCGTCCTTCCTGATCGCCGACGGCGTCACCCCGTCGAACGAGGGGCGGGGCTATGTCCTGCGCCGCATCATGCGCCGCGCCATGCGCCACGCCCACCTGCTGGGCGCCGCCGACCCCCTGATGCACCGCCTGGTCCCGACCCTGGTGGCCGAGATGGGCGACGCCTATCCCGAACTGGGCCGCGCCCAAGCCTTCATCGAGGACACGCTGAAGCAGGAAGAGGTCCGCTTCCGCACCACGCTCGGCCGGGGCATGGCCCTGTTCGACACGGCGGTTCAGGGCTTCCGTCCGGGCGACATGCTGGACGGCCAGACCGCCTTCACCCTGTCCGACACCTATGGCTTCCCGCTGGACCTGACTCAGGACGAGGCTCGTCGTCGCGGCTTCTCGGTCAATGTGGACGGCTTCGAATCTGCCATGGCCGAACAGCGCCAGCGTTCGCGCGAACACTGGAAGGGCTCGGGCCAGACCGCCAACACCAACGAATGGCTGGCGATCCGCGACCGCATGGGGCCGACCGTCTTCACCGGCTACGACACTATCGAGGGTTCGGGCGAAGTCCTGGCCATCATGAACGCCGGCGCCCCCGTCGAGACGGCCGAGGCCGGCGACATCGTCGAGGTGTTGTTCGACACCACCCCCTTCTATGCCGAAAGCGGCGGCCAGGCCGGCGATCACGGCATTATCGAATGGCCGGGCGGCGAAGCCGAGATCATCGACGTGCGCAAACACGCCGGCGACCTGCATGTGCTGGTGGCCCAGGTCACGGCTGGCACGCTGGAAATCGGAACCCGCGCGGCCCAGTTGGTGGACGCCGAAAAGCGCCGCACGACCCGCGCCAACCACTCCGCCGCCCACCTGCTGCACACGGCCCTGAAGAATGTGCTCGGCCCGGCGGTCGCCCAGAAGGGCCAGCTGGTCGACGCCGAGCGCGCCCGCTTCGACTTCAGCCACGGCGCCCCGCTCAGCGAGGCCGAACTCTCGGCCATCGAGACCGAGGTCAATGCGGTCATCCGTCAGAACGTCCCGACCGAGATGAAGCTGATGGCCCCGCAGGAGGCCATCGAGGCCGGCGCCATCGCCCTGTTCGGCGAGAAATACGGCGACGAAGTCCGTGTCCTGACCCTGGGCCGCGCCCTGACCGGCGACAACAACGCCCCCTATTCGGTCGAACTGTGCGGCGGCACCCACGTCGCCCGCACCGGCGACATCGCCCTGTTCAAGATCGTCCAGGAAACCGGCGTCGCCGCCGGCGTGCGCCGCATCGAGGCCCTGACCGGCGAGGCCGCGCGCCAGTATCTGCTGGCCCAGGCCGGCGTCGCCCGTTCGCTGGCTCAGGGCTTCAAGGTCCAGACCGCCGACGTCCCCGCCCGCGTCGATAGCCTGACCGCCTCGGTCAAGACGCTGGAAAAACAGGTCGCCGAGTTGAAGAAGCAACTGGCGCTCGGCGGCGGCTCGGGCGCCTCGTCTGCGCCTGAGGAGATCAATGGCGTCAAGCTGATGGCCCGCGTCCTGGACGGCGTGGACGGCAAGGGTCTGCGTGGCGTCGCCGAAGACTTCAGGAAACAGGTCGGCGCCGGCGTCGTCGCCTTGATCGGCGTCACCGAGGGCAAGGCCGCCGTCACCGTCGCCGTCACCTCTGACCTTACCGATCGCGTCAACGCCGCCGACCTCGCCCGCGCCGCCGTCATCGCCATGGGCGGCCAGGGCGCCGGCGGCAAACCCGACTTCGCCCAGGGCGGCGCGCCGGATGGGTCCAAGGCCGAAGACGGTCTGGCGGCGGTGCGCGCGGCGCTGGCGGGCTGATCGCCCTCGCTTTCGTCATCCTCCGGGCCGCGCAGCGGAACCGGGGGATCCAGCGGCGCGCGAGAGCGCGACCCTGTCGAGGCTCTGCTGTCTGGGTATGAGTGCGGCAGAGACATCGCCTTCGGCGCCGCTGGGTCCCCCGGTCTGCGCCGCAAGCGGCTTGCCGGAGGATGACGAAGATCGAAGCGACCGGTCGCCTTCCATCCCATCTCAGAGCCGCGTCTCAAGGAACATCAGCGGCTTAAGCCGCCGCAGCGTTCACTTCCTGCCCGCCCTCCGAACCGCGCGTATAATCGCCGCCGGTCATAGGGGAGGACGCGCATCCAGGACAAAAGTGCACCGATTGCACTCAATTTTTTGATCAGCGGCGCATTGTCCAATCAGACAGATTAGACACTTTAGACGGTGTTTTTTGCTCCTCGACCGTCTCAACCCATCGGATCGGGCGTTAGGTCCACCCCCGACAGCTTCCAGGTAAACGGCGTGCGGCGTTTCAGGATCAGCACCAGCGCGTCGTCCGGCCGGTCATCGCGCGTCAGGGTCACGGCGAAGGTGTTGATCCCGAGATAGGCCCAGGACTGGCGGATCTTGTCCTTGTCCACGGCGGGCGTGTCGTCGGCGGGGACCGGGCGTTCGGGCTCGGGCGTCTCGCCTGAGCGCACCATGGCGGCGATGCCCTGGGGCGTGACGAAGTTGTCGACCGCCCCCTCGACCAGCGACGGCGCCAGCAACATCCCCAGCGCCGCCAGACCGCGATCCCCCTTGGTCCGGCTGCGGATTTCCAGCGCCGCTCGCGCATTCAGTTCGCTTTTCAGGCTGGCGCGAAAGGCCGGAAAATCCACCTGCCGTTCCAGCCCCGCCGCATCCCCGGTCCGCGCCGCGCGCACCAGGGCCTGGGCGGCGATGAAGGGCGAGGCGAACAGGGCGACGACCACGCCGACGATGACGGCGATCAGGGCTCCGGTGACGATCTTGCGGTTCATGCAGTCTCCTTGAAAAGCCAACGCGGCTCCCGACCGCCCGGTTGCCTTACGGACGTGTGGTCACGCTCACGGCCGGCGCGGTTCCGTCCGGCAGGCCGATATGGACCAGCTTCCATTCGAACGGCCCGCGCCGCTCGAAGGTAAACAGGGTGCGCGACCCGCCCTGGTCCGTTACCGCCATCCGCGCCCGGTTGACGCTCCAATAGGCCGGGCTGGGCCAGGGCTTGCGCGTCTGGGCCGATGCGGGCGCGACGCCCGCCGCTGTGCGCTGGCTGGCGTATCGTCCCTCGCCCCGTAACAAGGCCGTCAGGGCCGCCGGCGTCAGATAGGCGTCCACGTCGGGTTGGCGCAGGATGGGGTTCTGTTCGATCTGACGCCGGAAGGCGCCGATGGGGTCTTCCAGGAACGACTGCGCGGGCGCCATCGCCTCGGGCCGTCCGGCCAGTTGCGGCCGCAGCGACTGGCGCACGGCGTTGAAGTCGATCAGCCGCGACAGCCCCGCCACATCGTTCGCCTCGGCCGCCGACCGAATGGCGAAGAAGGCCACGGCGGGCGCGGCGAAGAAGGACAGCACCGCCGCCACAACCGCCGCCAGCACCAGATTTCCGAACAGACGCTTCACGACCGCTTCCTCATTATCGCCGATCATGCACGCCCCGGCCGATCACACAACGAAAAGCCCCGCCGGATCGCTCCGGCGGGGTTGGATTCTTGTTTGTCCTATCGCCCTTCGGGCTACTTGAGGACGTTAGGGGCGTCCTGTCGGCAGAGAGTTGCGACCCGATATGGTGACTCAGCCCACGTCCGGCAGGGCGGTCTTCAGGTTCTCGGCGACCTTGTCGAGGAAGCCCTCGGTGGTCAGCCAGCCCTGTTGGTCGCCGACCAGCAGGGCCAGGTCCTTGGTCATGGCGCCGCTCTCGACGGTGTCGACGACCACTTTCTCCAGGGTCTCGGCGAAGGTCGCCAGGGCCGCGTTGTCGTCCAGCTTGGCCCGGTGCTTGAAGCCGCGCGTCCAGGCGAAGATCGAGGCGATCGAGTTGGTCGAGGTGGCCTCGCCCTTCTGATGCTGGCGATAGTGGCGGGTCACGGTGCCGTGGGCGGCCTCGGTTTCCAGCACCTTGCCGTCCGGCGTCATCAGGACCGAGGTCATCAGGCCCAGCGAGCCGAAGCCCTGCGCCACCACGTCCGACTGCACGTCGCCGTCATAGTTCTTGCACGCCCAGACGAAGCCGCCCGACCACTTCATGGCCGCCGCGACCATGTCGTCGATCAGACGGTGCTCGTAGGTCAGGCCCTTGGCCTTGAACTCGGCGGCGTAGTGGGCGTCGAACACTTCCTGGAACAGGTCCTTGAAGCGGCCGTCATAGGCTTTCAGGATCGTGTTCTTGGTCGACAGATAGACCGGATAGTTGCGCTGCAGGCCATAGGCGAAGCTGGCGTGGGCGAACTCGCGGATCGACTCATCCTGGTTGTACATGGCCATGGCCACGCCAGCGCCGGGAGCCTTGTAGACCTCGTGCTCGATCACGGCGCCGTCTTCGCCGACGAACTTGATCGTCAGGGTGCCGGGGCCGGGCATCAGGAAGTCGGTGGCCTTGTACTGGTCGCCGAAGGCATGACGGCCGACGACGATCGGCTGGGTCCAGCCGGGAACCAGGCGCGGCACGTTCGAGCAGATGATCGGCTCGCGGAAGACGACGCCGCCCAGGATGTTGCGGATAGTGCCGTTCGGCGACTTCCACATCTTCTTCAGGCCGAACTCGCCGACGCGCGCTTCGTCAGGGGTGATGGTGGCGCACTTGACGCCGACGCCGTGCTTCTGGATCGCGTGGGCCGCGTCGATCGTCACCTGGTCGTCGGTGGCGTCGCGGTGCTCCATGCCCAGGTCGTAGTAGTCCAGTTCGAGATCCAGGAACGGAAAGACCAGCTTGTCCTTGATCATCTGCCAGATGATGCGGGTCATTTCGTCGCCGTCGATGTCGACGATGGGGTTTTCGACCTTGATCTTGGCCATGCGTGAGGTCCGCCTCTGAACGTTGGGGAAGGGAATGTCGTGGCGGGGATATAGCGGGACCGCGCGCCCACGCAAACCCCGCCGTCCGTTAACCCCGCCCGGAAAAAACCTCCACGGCCACGCTGAACCCTTCTCTCTGTCTTGGCTTCTGCTTGGCCCAGCAACAGCGACGGACGACGCAATGACGAACGAAGAGCGTGACCTGGTCGATCGGTGGATCGTCACCTTCTGCGAGACGCCCCCGGTGATCGATGCGGAACTGATGCGCAGGCTGATCGCTGAACAGGAAGCGACACAGCAGGGAGCGCAGCCATGCCAGACAAGACCTTCAAGGCCGGCGACCGCGTGAAGTGGGATCACAGCCAGGGCACGACGACCGGCACGGTCATCAAGAAGGTCACCGCTGAAACCCACATAAAGGGTCACAAGGTCGCAGCTTCGCCGCAAAATCCCGAGTATATCGTCGAGAGCGCCAAGACCGGCGCGCGTGCGGCGCACAAGCCGTCGGAGTTGAAAAAGGCATGAAGACCCTGTCTCGTGGCGTCGCGCTTTCCGCCCTGGCCCTGGCCCTGTCCGCCTTCGCCGTCGCCGGCTGCGGCGACAAGGACGCCGCCAAGGCGCCCGGCGCGCCCCAGGCCGCCATGCCTGCAACGGTCGCTGCCGCCGCTTCTGCTCCCGTGCTTCAGATCCGCAGCGAGACGAAGCAGTTCCGCGACTGGAGCGCGACCTGCGGCAACGACGGAACCTGCTGGGCCTTCGGCTTCGCGCCGGAGTTCGCCGCCGGCTGGGTGCGCATCACCCTGGCCCCCGGCCCGGACGCCCAGCCGCAGATCCTGTTCGGCTATTGGCCCGACGGCGACGCCAAGGGGTCAAACCAGATCGCGCTGACGATCGACGGCCGCGCCTTTGCGGCGGCGCTCAGCGAAGAGGGCGAGGCCGAAATGCCGATCGGCGAAATCCGCCCCAACGCCCGCGCCGCGATCGACGCCATGGCCCAGGGCAAGGTCATGACGATCCGCGGCGCCTCGTCCCAGGATGTCTCCCTGAGCGGGGCCGCCGCCGCCCTGTTGTGGATCGACGAGAAACAGGGCCGTCTCGACACGCCCACGGCCCTGATCCGACGCGGCGACCGTCCGGCCGCCACCGTTCCGGTGGCCCCGCCCCTGCCGACGATCACGCCCGCACCGGCGGTGGATCAGGCCGGTTTCGGCGACGTAAACCAGACCGTGCCCGCCGCCCTTCGCAGCCGCACCGAGGTCGGAACCTGTCTGAAGGAATCCAGCATGCCGGCGATCAGCGACATGGTCATGTCCGCCCGGCTGGACGCCCGCACAGAGCTGTGGGCCGTGCCCTGTGGTGCGGGAGCCTATAATGTCACCCACAACTGGTATCTGACCGGACCGGGCGGTCGCGACCCTCGGCCTGCGATCCTCGCCGGAACGGCCGGACCCGGCGCCGACCCGACCATGCCCGACAATTCCACCGTCAACGGGGCCTACGATCCCAAGACGCGCACCTTGTCGGCCTTCGCCAAGGGGCGCGGCATCGGCGACTGCGGCTCGGCCCAGACCTGGGCGTGGACCGGCGACCGTTTCGTCCTGACCGAGGAAAGCACGATGGGCCAATGCGCGGGCGTGCGGTCCGACCTGTGGCCTGTCGCCTGGCGCACGCGGTGAACGACCCGGAGGTTCTGATCATCGGCGCGGGTCCGGCCGGACTGACGGCCGCGACCTATCTGGGGCGGTTTCGTCGGCGGACCCTGGTGATCGACGCCGGTGCGCCGCGCGCCTGCTGGATCCCGCTCAGTCACAATATGCCGGGCTTTCCGGCCGGCATCGCGGGAACCGACATCCTGAAGCGGATGCGCGAGCAGGCCGAGGAATATGACGCCGTCATCGCGCCGGGTCGGGTCGAGACCCTGGCCCACGACGGCGAAGGATTCGTCGCCGAGATCGAGGGTCGAGCCATCCGTGCCCGCGCCGTCCTGCTGGCGACGGGCGTCGTCGATCACCACCCCGACCTGCCCGGCGTCGAACAGGCGGTGCAGAAGGCGCTGGTCCGCATCTGTCCCATCTGCGACGGCTATGAGGCGACCGACAAGGCCGTCGCCGTCATCGGCCACAGCGACAAGGGCGCGCGCGAGGCCGCATTCATGCGCACCTATTCCGACCGGGTGACCCTGATCCACATCGGCGCGCCCGACGCCCTCAGCCGCCGCGACGAACTGGAACGCCTCGGCGTCGAACTGATCTTCGCCCCGCTGGAAGCCATCGTCATCGAACAGGATCGGGTGACGGCCCTGATCTGGAAGGGGCCGGGCGGCGCCGCCCAGACGCGGACCTTCGACCTCGTCTATTCCGCACTGGGCACGTCGCCGAACGCCGATCTTGCCAGGGGTCTGGGCGCCCGCCTGTCCGGCGACGGTCGGCTGGAGGTCGATCTGCATCAGGCGACCAGCGTGTCGGGTCTCTACGCCGCCGGCGACGTGGTGCGCGGCCTCAACCAGATCGCCGTGGCGACCGCAGAGGCCGCCGTCGCCGCGACCGACATCCACAACCGCCTGCGCCGCATCGACGGCCTGACCGTCGCCGACTAGGCCCAGATTTTAGATTCGGCCGCTCACGATCCGTTCCAGCACCGCCAACGGCAGGGAGCCGTTCTCCAGCACCTTGTCGTGGAAGGCGCGCAGGTCGAAACCGGGCCTGGCCTCGGCCTCCTTGCGCAGGCGGGCGATGACGGTGTGGCCGACCTTGTAGGAGCAGGCCTGGCCGGGCCAGACGCAGTAGCGGTTGATCTCGCTGTTCGACGCATCCAGCGGCTTGGCGCCCGAGGCCGCCATATAGTCGACCGCCTGTTCGCGGCTCCAGCGTTGGGAATGCAGGCCGGTGTCCACCACCAGCCGCACGGCCCGGAAAAGATAGGACATCAGGAAGCCGACCCAGCCAAGCGGATCGGCCGCATAGGCGTCCAGGTCGTTGGCCGCGACCGCCTCGGCATACAGCGCCCAGCCCTCGTTATAGGCCGAGAAGACGCCCGCCCGCCGCCACTGCGGCAGCTCGCCCGACTCGCGCTGAAGCGCCACCTGCAGGTGATGCCCCGGCGACGCCTCGTGATAGGTCAGGGTCGGCAGGGCGAAGCGCGGCCAGTTCCCGCTGTCGCGCAGGTTGATGTAATAGGCCCCCGGTCGTGACCCATCCAGCGGCGGTCCCTGGTAATAGCCGCCCGGCGCGCCTGACTGGATCGAGACCGGCACGCGCCGGATTTCGACGTGCGATTTCGGCAGACGGCCGAACACCTGCGGCAGTTTCGGCTCCAGATCGGCGACCAGCTGGTTCAGCCAGGCCAGCAGCTCGGCCTTGCCCGCATCGGTATTGGCGAACAGTTGGGCCGGCTCCTTGTTCAGGGCCTGGATGCGTTCGCCGACGGTCCCTTGCGTATAGCCCTGCGCCTTCAGGATGGCGTCGATCTCGGCGCTGATCTCGGCGACCTGTTCGCGACCCAGGGCATGGATTTCGTTGGCCGACAGGGTGGTGGTCGTATTGGCCTTCAGGCCCGCAGCGTAGAAGGCTTCGCCGTCCGGCAGGCGCCATACGCCTGCGTCATGGGTCGCGCGGGGACGCAAGGACTCCAGCGCGGCGATCTGGGCGGCCAGGGCCGGCTTGACCTTCTGGTCCACGATGGCGGCGGCGCGGGCGTCGTATCCGGTCAGGTTCAACCCGGCCGTCTTGCGCGCCAGCGACTTCAGCATGGCCATGTCAGCGGCGGGCGTGTCGTGCAGGGTGCGGATTTGCGGCAGCATGCGGTCGATGATGAAGTCCGGCGGGATCACGCCCAGACCGGCGTCTTCCTGGACCTTGGCGGTCTCGCCCTCCAGCACGCCCGAGAAGGCCTCCAGCCGCGACAGGAAGGCGTCGGCGCCCGCCGCGTCCTCGACCCGGTGCTGGTTATCCAGGAAGTCCGGCGTGCTGAAATAGGCGCCCGACAGCTGGGTCACGACATAGGGCGTCGGCCGTCCCGGTCCCGCCCCATAGTCGAAGCGCGCCGTTTGCGCCGCCGTCTCGGCCCCGAAGGCGGCGATGGCGTAGTTCAGCGCCCCGGCCGGCGACAGGCCGGTCTGGTCGAAGCTGCTTAACTGGCCCCAGCGGGTGACGGCCTTCGCACGATCCTTGCGGATGGCGTCCGGTCCTGTCTCGCTGAGCCTGGACGACAGGCCTGCCCGCGCGCCCCGGTCCAGGCCCAGGTTTGTCGCGCCCTCAGGGTTCTCCTCGATGTCCGCCTCGAACCAGCCGTCCAGCAGGCTGTTCAGCCGCCCGTCCGCATCGGAGAATGCGGTTTGAGCCTGGGCCAGGGACGGCGCGACCCCAGCCGTGGCGGCGGCGGTCAGCAGGAGACGGCGACGATCGATCATGCGGTGAACTCTCGGTGACGGGACCACGCCGCGCCGACGCGGTCCCTGCTTGTCTTTGACGTAGGCCCGGCGCGGCCGGGGCAATCAGGCCTGGGTCGCGACCCAGCCGTCCACGATCCGCTCCAGCACCGACAGCGGCACGCCGCCGGCGGCCAGGGCCGTGTCGTGGAAGCCCTTGATGTCGAACTTCGCGCCCAGGCTCGTCTTGGCCTTTTCGCGCAGACGGACCCATTCGTTGTGCCCGACCTTGTAGGCGCAGGCCTGGCCCGGCCAGCCGCAATAGCGTTCGACCTCGGACGTCGCCGCCCCCTCCTGATCGCCATAGGCCTCCATCATGTAGCGGATGCCCTGTTCGCGGCTCCAGCCCTTGGAATGGATGCCGGTGTCGACCACCAGGCGTGCGGCGCGGAACATCAGCGACTGGAGGTAGCCAATCTGACCCACCGGATCGTTCTCATAGGCGCCCAGTTCGTCGGCCAGCTGTTCGGCGTACAGGCCCCAGCCCTCGACATAGCTGGAGAAGCCCAACAGGTTCATCAGCAGGGGCGCGGATGGGCTCTCCTGTTGCAGGCTGATCTGCAGATGGTGGCCCGGCGTGGCCTCGTGATAGGTCAGGGTCGGCAGGGTCCAGGACGGCCATTCCGCCGTGTCCTTCAGATTGATCCAGTAGATTCCGGGCCGCGTCCCATCCAGGCTGGGCGAGTTGTAGTAGCCCATCGGCGCGCCGGCCTCGATTTCAGGCGGCACACGCTTGATCTCGACCTTGGCCTTGGGCAGGCGCCCGAAAGCGTTAGGCAGCCGCGCCTGCATGTCCGCCATCTGGGCGTTCAGCTTGTCGATCAGCTCGGCCTTGCCCGCGTCGGTGTTGGCGTAGACGTATTTGGGATCGTCCCCCAGGGCCTTGATCCGCTCGGCGACCGAGCCCTGCGTCAACCCTTGTGCCTTCAGCAGCACATCGGCGCGCGCCGACAGCTCGGCCATCTGTTCGACGCCGGTGCGGTGGATCTCGTCCGCCGTCAGCCGGGTCGTGGTGATGTAGCGCAGGCTGTTGGCATAATATTCCTCGCCCTTCGGCAATCGGCGCACCGAACCCTCGTGGACGGCGTTCGGCAGGGCGGCTTTCAGCACAGCGTTCTGGGCCGCCAGGGCCGGATAGACCCGCTCGGTCACCAGCCGTTCGACCTGGGCGCCCCAGTCGCCGGTCA
Organism: Brevundimonas sp.; assembly: GCF_041648115.1. Taxonomy (GTDB): domain Bacteria; phylum Pseudomonadota; class Alphaproteobacteria; order Caulobacterales; family Caulobacteraceae; genus Brevundimonas. The sequence continues at coordinate 194,428 of NZ_JBAZPR010000002.1, read as the reverse complement.
GCCCCTTTTCGCGCGCGCGATCCACCACCGATTTCGTCAAGGGCGAGGTCGCCGCCGGGGTCGCCAGGACGCCGTCCTGCTGGCGGATCGCCTTGGCCAGGATGAAGTCCGGCGGCACGACGCCGAGGGCGTATTCTTCCCGGACCCGGTCCGTCTCGGCCAGCAGCACGTCGGCGAAGGCGTTGACGCGCGCGACATAGGCGTCAGCGTCGGCCGCAGTTTCTATCGTGTGCTGGTTGGCCAGGAAGTCGGGCGTGGACTGATAGGCGCCGCCCTGCTGGCTGACCCGGTACGGATTGGGCCAGCCGCCCTGGCCGTAGGGGATGTCGTAGGTGGCGATGATCCCGTCCAGATTCTGGGCCAGGCTGTCGTAGTAGTTGAGATTTCGCGCATCCAGCTTGGTGCGGTCGATGCGGGCCAGTTCGGCGCGCTGGCGACGGACGAAGGCGCGCTGGTCGTCCTCCTCCGCACGGGTGGGCGCGGTCAGCTTGGACTTGGCGGCGGCGCGGTCGCCCTTGTCCAGGCCGAACATGGTGACGACCTCGGGGCTCATGTCCAGCGTCTGCTCGAACGTGGCGTCCATGAAGGTCTTGAGCTGGGCGGCGGCGTCGCCCTGCGCTGCGCCCTGGCGGGCGAAGGCCGGACCTCCGACGGCGACGAGGCCGGCGCCCAGTGCGGCGGACTGAAGAAGACGACGACGATCGAACATGGAGCGGCCCCTCGAAATTTGGATGCGGCAATGGAGACCGCATGGGCCGGGGCGGCAAGTGAAATTCCAGACAGGCCTCGGGGGCCGCCAAAGAAAAAGGCCCGGCGGATCGCTCCGCCGGGCCTCATCAGTCCTGGATACGCGGTCGCTTAGTCGCGGCGACGACGTCCGCGATCGCCACCGCGATCACCGCCGTCACGCTTCGGACGGCCGCCGGTGTCGTCCGACAGAGGCTCTTCGCCACGCTCGGCGCGTTCGGCGTTGATCTTGTCGGTCAGGTCTTCACCGGTGGTCTGGTCGACGATCTTCATCGACAGCTTGGTCTTGCCGCGATCGTCGAAGCCCAGGAACTTGACCTTCACTTCCTGGCCTTCCGACAGGACGTCGGCCGGGTTGGCGACGCGTTCCAGAGCGATCTGGGACACGTGGACCAGGCCGTCCTTGGCGCCGAAGAAGTTCACGAAGGCGCCGAAATCGACGACCTTGACGACCTTGCCCGAGTAGATGGTGCCGACTTCCGGCTCCGAGGCGATGGACTGGATCCAGGCCTTGGCGGCGTCGATCTTCTCCTGGTCGTTGGCGGCGACCTTGATGGTGCCGTCATCGCCGATGTCGATCTTGGCGCCCGTCTTCTCGACAATCTCGCGGATGACCTTGCCGCCCGAACCGATCACTTCACGGATCTTGTCGACCGGGATCTTGACCGTTTCGATCTTGGGAGCGTGCTCGCCCAGTTCGGTGCGCGGCGCGTCCATGGCCTTGGACATCTCGTCCAGGATGTGGAGGCGACCGGCCGAGGCCTGCGTCAGAGCCTGCTTCATGATCTCCTTGGTGATGCCGGCGACCTTGATGTCCATCTGAAGGCTGGTGATGCCTTCCGACGTGCCGGCGACCTTGAAGTCCATGTCGCCCAGGTGATCTTCGTCACCCAGGATGTCCGACAGGATGGCGAACTCGCCCGACGGCTCCAGGATCAGGCCCATGGCGATGCCCGAGACCGGACGGATCAGCGGAACGCCCGCGTCCATCAGAGCCAGCGAAGCGCCGCAGACCGTAGCCATCGAGGACGAGCCGTTCGACTCGGTGATCTCGGAGACCAGACGGATGGTGTAGGGGAAGTCTTCCTTGCTCGGCAGCATCGGACGAACCGCGCGCCAGGCCAGCTTGCCGTGACCGATCTCGCGACGGCCGGGCGAACCCATGCGGCCAGCTTCACCCACCGAATAGGGAGGGAAGTTGTAATGCAGCAGGAAGCTCTCTTTGTAGGTGCCCGACAGGCTGTCGATGTACTGTTCGTCCTCGCCGGTGCCGAGCGTGGCGACGACCAGGGCCTGGGTTTCCCCGCGCGTGAACAGGGCCGAACCATGGGTGCGCGGCAGGACGCCGACTTCCGACACGATGGCGCGGACCTTGTCGAGGGCGCGGCCGTCGACGCGGTGTGCGTTCTCGATGATGTCGCGACGCAGAACCTCGGCTTCACATTCCTTGAAGGCGGCCGAGAACTTGGAGCCGTCGACGCCGTCCGGGTTTTCGTCGGTCTTCACCAGCTTGGCGGCGGCGGTCTTCTTGGCGGCGTCGACGCCCGAGCGACGATCATACTTGCCGGCGTGGGTGTAGGCGGCCTTGATGTCCTCGCCGACCAGCGACTTGATCGAGGCGACGACGCCCGAGTGATCTTCGGCCTGGAAGTCGAAGGGCTCCTTGGCGGCGTGTTCGGCCAGTTCGATGATGGCGTCGATCACCGGCTGCATGCCCGCGTGCGCGAACATCAGGGCTTCCAGCATCTTCTCTTCCGACAGCTCCTTGGCTTCGGATTCGACCATCATCAGGGCGTCCTGGGTGCCGGCGACCACCAGGTCGAGGTCCGAAGTCGCGATCAGGTCGATGTGCGGGTTCAGCACCAGCTCGCCGTCGATCAGGCCGACGCGTGCGGCGCCGATGGGGCCCATGAAGGGCACGCCCGAGATGGTCAGGGCGGCCGAGGCGGCGACCAGGCCGACGATGTCCGGATCGTTCTCCATGTCGTGCTGCAGCACGGTCACGACGACCTGGGTCTCGTTCTTGAAGCCCTTGACGAACAGCGGGCGGATCGGACGGTCGATCAGGCGGGAAACCAGGGTTTCCTTCTCGGTCGGACGGCCTTCACGCTTGAAGTAGCCACCCGGGATCTTGCCGGCGGCGAAGGTCTTTTCCTGGTAGTTGACCGTCAGGGGGAAGAAATCCAGGCCGGGCTTGGGCGAGCGGCCATAGACGACGGTGGCCAGAACCACGGTCTCGCCGTAGGTCGCCAGCACGGCGCCGTCGGCCTGGCGGGCGATGCGGCCGGTTTCCAGGGTCAGCGGGCGGCCGGCCCAGTCGATCGTCTTGCGTTTGATGTCGAACATATTTCGTCTTTCGTATCCCGGACGGCGTATTCCGCGCGGGGTCCCATCATTGGGGGTGGATGCGTCGGGCGTTCAGTCCTCGGCTCCGGGGGTCGCCGCGCCATCGCGGAAGACCCGATTGAGAGCCGGCATGGCCCTCGCATCTGCGCCGGCAAATTCCGCGGCGCGCGGCAGTCTCTAGTCGCACAACGAGGCGCGGACGTGACCGTCCGCGCCTCGAAAGCGTATTCTACACTGATCCGACGCCTTAGCGGCGCAGGCCCAGCTTGGCGATGAGCGCTTGGTAGCGATCGGCGTCGACCTTGGTGAGGTGGTCGAGCAGGCGGCGACGTTGCGACACCATCTTCAGAAGGCCACGACGCGAGTGGTTGTCCTTCTTGTGGGTCTTGAAGTGTTCGGTAAGGTTGGCGATGCGTTCCGACAGGATCGCGACCTGAACCTCGGCCGAGCCGGTGTCGCCAGCGGTGCGGGCGTTATCGGCGATGATCTCGTGCTTGCGTTCAGCAGTAACCGACATCGTAGAGTCCTTTCTTGGCCTACTGCGCTTTCGCGCGACTTAAGGCCGTGGGGTCTCGGCCCTTGCCGGATGGCGCGGGCCTAGAGGTTGAAAACGCGGTCGGGTTCTAACCGGCCGGCCCGCAACTGACAGAGTGCGACGAGGGTCTGGCCCTGAAAGGCTGAAACCGTGCGCGAACCGTCGCGAAGACGGTCCTTGAGGGTTTCCACCTGACGGGGGAGCAGAACGATCGGGCGTCCCTGCCGAAGCGAGAAGGCGTCCTGTTCCGTCACGGCCAGCTCCGGGATGTCGTCCAGGGCGGTCGCAACGGCAAGCAAGCCTTCCGAGGCGGCGCCCCTATGCACCATTTCCTCCAGAGAATCCAGAGTGACGGCGTTTTCCGTACTGAACGGCCCGACCAGTTCGCGCCGCAAGGCGCTGACATGACCCTCGGCGCCCAGCACGACGGCCAGGTCGCGCGCCATCGACCGCACATAGACGCCCTTGCCGGTGCGGATGGTCAGTTCGACATGATCGGCGTCCGGTGCATCCGACACCTCGGCCGAATATATGGTCACGCGCCGCGCCTGCAGCTCGAACTCCACCCCGTCGCGGGCCAGGTCATAGGCGCGCGCGCCGTCCACCTTGATCGCGGAAAAGCGTGGCGGCGTCTGGTCGATCTCGCCAACGAAGGCCGGCAGGGCGGCCTTGACCTGATCGACGGTCGGCCGCACGTCGGAGCGGCCGATGATCTCGCCCTCGCGGTCCACGCTGTCGGTCGAGACGCCCCAGTTGATGGTGAAGCGATAGACCTTCTGCGCCTCCATCATCATCGGCACGGTCTTGGTCGCCTCGCCCAGCGCGATGGGCAGGATGCCGCTGGCCAGCGGGTCCAGCGTCCCGGCGTGACCGGCCTTCTGGGCGTTGAACAGGCGGCGGATGCGGCTGACCGCTTCGGTCGATCCCATCTCGAACGGCTTGTCCAGGCAGACCCAACCATCGACGATGTCGCCCTTCTTTTTGCGGGCCATCTAAATCCTCCCCCATCGGGGGAGGATCGCCAGCATCAGTCTTCAACCTCGTCGTCGCGGGCCGCCAGGTCGGCCTGGATGCGCGGATCGGCGAACAGCTTGTCCATGTGGTTGGCGGCGCCGAAGCTCTCGTCGTGGCGGAACTTCAGGTCGGGCGTGAACTTCATGTCCAGCCGCCGGCCCAGCTGACCACGGATGAACTTGGCGTGGACGTTCAGGGCCTTGATGATCTCGCTCTCATGGCCGTTGGTCGCAGCGGCCTCGACGCCGGCGCCCAGGGGTTCGACGAAACAGGTGGCGTGTTTCAGGTCCGGCGACAGACGCACCTCGGTCACGGTGATCGACACGTCGGCCAGGGCCTCGTCGCGGATATCCTCCTCGCGCAGGATATCGACCAGGGCGTGACGGATCAGCTCGCCGGCGCGCAACTGGCGCTGGCTTGGCGCTTTTCCTGCCGGGCTGGCGCTGGAGGAACTGCGGGTAAATTGCTTGTGGGCCATCGGCCTCTCCTTCTTGTTCGCCCGCCGGGGCTCGGACCCGACCGGATAAGCGAAAGTCGGGCGGTCTAGTCTCGCGACGGCCTCATGTCCAGTTTTCGCTCCCGTTCGACCGCGCGCACCGACCGCATCACCTCGGCCGAAGTGATCGACTGGACCGGGCGGACAGGAACCCCGCCGGCGTTCAGCACCCCGGCCGTCCAGTGGTTGCACAGGTGCAGGATGGAAAAGGTCTCGCGACTGGCGAAGAAGCGCGCATCGTCGCTGGGGCGGGCTGCTGCGATGCGGGGCGCGCCGTCCGACAGGTCCAGCGACGCCTCCACGCGGGCGGCCAGGCGGTCGAACCGGGCGCGCGTCAGGGTCAGGGTGGCGCTGTCCTCGCCATAGCTGAGGCGTGGATCGGCAGCCACGGGATCCAGCATCACGACGGAAGGGTTGCCGGGGCGGAAGAAGGCGCGGGCGCCGTCGGGCAGCCGGTCTGAGATCGGGCTCTGGTCTACATAGAACCGGGCGTCGCCCCAGCCGACCAGAATCCAGTCGCCGGGCGCCAGCCCCGCGACGACGCGCGCCAGAGGGCCGCCACGTCGCACCAGCGCCTCGCGCGGCACGACCAGATCGGTGTGGAACCCGTTGTCGAGCACCTGAACGACGACGATGTCTGGCGCACCGGAAAGCTTCGCATCGCCTGGTTTCGTCCAGGTCAGCAGCGCGACGATTGCCCCGATCAGGGCCGCCAGCACCAGCCCTCGCATCATCGGCTCAGGTCCAGAACGGTGCAAAGCCGATCATCGGGCGTCAGGGCGCCCGGCGGCGGCCCCTGTCGGACCGGCATCATGACGAAGCCGTCGCGCCGCACCGCCAGCGCCAGCCAGCCGACGGGATGACCCGCGCAAAGCCGGGTGTCCTCTTCGGCCGTAACGCGACGGATCTCGATCTGGGCCTGGATCGGCACGGTCATGGCGCCGGCGAAGAGCGTGGAGACGCTGGCCTTCTGATCCGCGGGGACCAGGCGATGCGGCTCGGACTTCAGCGTCCCGCCGTTGTCGATCGAAAGCGCGCCGCCCTCGATCTCGACCACCAGCGTCGATCCGGCCGTGGCGTATCGGCCGGCCAATACCGCGTCCCCGACCTCGACGCGGCCGGCCGGGCGATGCGGCGCAGGGTCATCCGCCGGTTCGATCAGGTGATGCACCGCCGGCTCCACCACCAGCGCGCCCAGCATGAACAGGGCGAAGGCGCCGACACCGACCGCCACGATCCATTTCAGCGATGGCGGGGCGGTCGCGCTCATGCGGCCAGTCTAGAGGAACAGGGGTTGAGGAATGGTCACCCGCCCCTCAGGGCCTTAGTTTCGGCCGGGACGACGCGTCGGGTCGGTCAGCTGGAACAGTCGCGCCGACAGGTTCGACGCCGGCTGCAAGGCGGTCAGCTGGGTGCGGGTGCGCGCCCCTTGCGGATCGGTGATGGTCCATTCCTGCAGGCGCATCGGATTGCCGGCGAAGGCCAGGATCACCTGTCCGTCGTTCGGACGGTTGGCGTCGCGCGCAGTGATGGCGAAGGCGCCGGACGCCATTCGCGTCACGCGCTCGATGCGCACGCCCTGGTCCAGACGGACGTTGCGCGCCAGGAAGGTGGACAGCGGCGTGCGGCCCAGCGGCACCTGCTGGAAGGTGTTCAGGCGCGGGTCGTAGCGTTTGACGTTATAGCCGTCCGACACGACCAGCAGCCCGGCAGGGCTGGTGTATTCGAACCGCATCTTGCCCGGACGCTGCAGATAGAACCGTCCTTGGCGGGTCTGGCCGCCCGGACCTGTCTCGGTGAAAGTCCCCTGCGCCGAGGTCAGGGCCTGCAGATAGCCCTGCGCCTGCTGAACCACCGCGCGGTCTTCGGCCGACAGGTTGGATTGGGCCTGGGCGGCGTCGAACACGCCCAGAGCGGCGAACCCGGTCAGCAGGCCCGCGCCCAGCAGCAGGCTGCGGCGCTGAAGGTCGGTCGGAGCGATGGCGAGCGTCTTGGAGGTCATGAAGTCCGTCTCCCGTTCGGGATGGTTGTCGATCCTGCCGTCTTGCCCGGTCGGCTTGGCGTCGGAATGACGCGAGCCTGACCATATTCCGGCGCTGCGATGAAGCCCTGTTCATCGAAATGCTGAAGCTTGGGAGAGATAGCGGGGTGGAGAACGGACACGCGCGCTTAGGGTTGCGCGCGATCTTTTCCCTCCCCGCTCCGGGGAGGGTGGTCGCGAAGCGACCGGGTGGGGGCGGCCGGCAAGGCCGTACCGACCTGACGACAGACGGGTGAGCGGGGTTCGCCCTGCCGCCCCCACCCGGTCTCGCCTACGGCTCGACCACCCTCCCCCGCAGGGGGAGGGAAAGTCTAAGGTCTGCCCATCACACCATCGGCGGCGGGCCGGCCAGCACGTCGCGCTTGCCGGCGTGGTTGGCGGGGCTGACCACGCCTTCCTGCTCCATCCGCTCGATCAGGGAGGCGGCGCGGTTGTAGCCGATCTGGAGACGGCGCTGGACGTAGGAGGTCGAGGCCTTACGGTCGCGGGTGACGACGGCGACCGCGCGGTCGTAGAGGTCGTCGCCAGAACCACCGCCGCCTTCGTCCACAGCGCCATCCGCGTCGCCGTCCGGTTCGTCGGTTATCAGGTCGAGATAGTCGGGCTCGGCCTGAGCCTTCAGGTGTTTGCAGACGTCCTCGACTTCCTTGTCGTCGACGAAGGGGCCGTGCAGGCGGGTGATGCGCCCGCCGCCGGCCATATAGAGCATGTCGCCCTGACCCAGCAGCTGTTCGCCGCCCTGTTCGCCCAGGATGGTGCGGCTGTCGATCTTGGACGTGACCTGGAAGGATATCCGCGTCGGGAAGTTGGCCTTGATGGTGCCGGTGATGACATCGACCGACGGGCGTTGCGTGGCCATGATCAGGTGGATGCCGGCGGCCCGCGCCATCTGGGCCAGACGCTGGACGGCGCCTTCGACGTCCTTGCCGGCGACCAGCATCAGGTCGGCCATTTCGTCCATGACCACGACCAGGAAGGGCAGGGGCTCGGGACGGATCTTCTCGGACTCGTAAACGGGGCGGCCCTGCTCGTCGAAGCCGGTCTGGACCGTGCGCTCGAAATGCTCGCCCTTGGCCTGGGCCTCGCGGGCGCGCTCGTTGTAGCTGGCGATGTTGCGCACGCCCAGCTTGGACATGCGGCGATAGCGATCCTCCATCTCCCGCACCGTCCATTTCAGGGCGACGACGGCCTTCTTCGGATCGGTGACGACCGGCGCCAGCAGGTGCGGAATGCCGTCATAGACCGACAGCTCCAGCATCTTGGGGTCGATCATGATGAAGCGGCATTCGGCCGGGCTGTGGCGATACAGGATCGACAGGATCATGGCGTTGACCCCGACCGACTTGCCCGAGCCGGTGGTGCCCGCGATCAGCAGGTGGGGCATCCGCGCCAGGTCGGCGACATAGGGCTCGCCGCCGATGGTCTCGCCCAGGGCGAGCGGCAACAGGTGGCCCTTCTTGTCGTATTCGGCGCTGGACAGCAGGTCGCGCAGGTAGACCGTCTCGCGCTTGGCGTTGGGCAGTTCGATGCCGATAGCATTGCGGCCCTGGACCACAGAAATGCGGCAGGCACGGGCGGACATGGACCGCGCGATGTCGTCAGCCAGGGCCACGACGCGGCCGTGCTTCACGCCCGGCGCGGGGACCAGTTCGTACAGGGTGACAACGGGGCCGGGACGGATCTGGTCGATCACGCCGCGCACGCCGAACTCCTGAAGCACGCCTTCCAGCATCTTGGCGTTCTGCTTCAGCGAATCCTCGTCGATCGCGCCCACGCGCTGGGGGGGCTTGGTCAGTATGCCCAGCGGCGGCAGGTCGAAATCGCCCTCGGGCCGCACGAAGTCGAAGGCCTGCTGGTCCACGTCGTCCTTGCGGGCCTTCGGCGCCTTGACCGCGGCGACGCGCGGCTCGACCGGGCGGGCGGCCGATGGGCGCGGTTCGGGCTGGACGGTGTCGTCCTCCCATGGCGGCAGGTCGTCATAGGCGGTCTGCGGCGCATCTGCGGGCGCGGCTTGCGGCGCCTCCTCGGGCGGGGGCGCGGCGCGGGGCGTGCGGGCCTTGGCCGGCACCTTTTCGCGGGCAGGCTGGGCCGCAGCACGGGGTGCGGCGGCCGGGCGCAGAGACTTGCCCCAATGCAGGGCGTCGATGAAATCCATGGCGCGCAGGCCGATGGCGAAACCGACCAGCCACAGCCCCGCGATCAGGAAGATGACGCCTGCGATGATCCGTCCGCCGGGAATATGCAGGGCGCCGATCCCGCGCGCCGCCAGACCCGTGACCGCATCGCCCCACAGGCCGCCGAGACCGGCCGCCAGGGGCCAGGCGGCGGGCGCGGCCAGCGCCGCCAGGGCGCTGGACAGCAGCAGCGTTCCGCCGGTCGCGGCCAGGGCCTTCAGCGGCGTGGGCTTGAGCCTTTGCTGGATTGCATCGCCGACCGCGCGCGCCAGGCCGAAGGCGACCAGAAGCAGGGCGGCGGGCCAGGCGGCGAGGCCCAGCGACTGCATGAACAGATCGGCGAACAGGGCGCCGTTCGCCCCCAGCCAGTTGGTCGTCGGCAGGCTGGAGGCTGCATTCAGACTGGCGTCCGCCGGATTCCACGACACCAGGGCGACCAGCAGCAGGGTCGCCAAAAGAGCCTGAAGCACCCCCCTGAACCGCACGACAAAGGGCGCGTCCCACAGGATGCGGGCGCTGATCCAGGCCTGACGGCCAACGACGAGGGCGGTGGACATGAAGGGGCGAACCTTCCTGGCGGCTGACGTTCGACCGCCCTTGTCGCACCCTCAGGGTTAAGGGCCTATTTACCAGCTTGACCTTGGCGACGGACAAACCGCCCTCTGGACCTTTGGCGTCGGCGGCGCGACAAGCCTGTCATGGCTGACACCGAACGTTACGACATCGTCATCGCCGGCGCGGGGTTGACCGGGGCGGCGTTCGCCCTGGCGGCGGCGCAGGGCGGGTTGAAGGTCGTCATGATCGATCCGCAGCCGTTCAGCGTCCAGATGGCGCCGACGTTCGACGGGCGTTCGACGGCCGTGGCCTTTTCCACCTTCCGCATGCTGGACGCCCTGGGTCTGGGCGAAAGTCTGCGGCCGCACGCCTGTCGGATGGACCATATTCTGGTGACGGACGGACGCCGGCCGGGCGCGGCCAGCCGCAAGGCCTCGCCGGCCTTCCTGCGCTTCGACGCCGACGAGATCGGCGGCCGCACCGGGGGCGAGCCGCTGGGATATATGGTCGAGAACCGCCGCATCCGGGTCGCTTTAGCCGAGGCCGTCACGCGCGCGGGGATCGAGGTCCGGGCGCCGGCGACCGTCGCCAGGGTCGAGACCGATGCGGGCAAGGCGACCGTGACCCTGGCCGATGGATCGACGCTGATCACGCCGCTGGTCGTCGGCGCCGAGGGCCGGGGCTCGACCGTGCGCCGCGCCGCCGGGATCGAGACCGTCGGCTGGGGCTATGGCCAGAGCGGCGTGGTGGCCACGGTGCGGCTGGGTCGCGACCACGGCAATGTCGCCCACGAATATTTCCTGCCCAGCGGCCCCTTCGCCATCCTGCCCCTGACCGATCAGCGCGCCAGCCTGGTCTGGACCGAGACGACGCGGCGGGGCGAGGCCCTGCGCGACGCCTCGGACGAGGCCTTCCACGCCCATCTGATGCGGCGGTTCGGCGAGTTTCTGGATGGAGCGACGGTCGAGGGGCCGCGCTTCGTCTATCCGCTGGCGCTCAGCCTGGCCGAGACACTGATTGCCCCGCGCATCGCCCTGATCGGCGATGCGGCGCACGGGGTTCACCCTGTCGCGGGCCAGGGGCTGAACATGGGCCTGAAGGACGCCGCCGCCCTGGCCGAGGTTCTGTCCGAGGCTGCACGCCTGGGCGAAGATCTGGGCGCCGAGACGGTGCTGGAGCGCTACGCCCGTTGGCGCCGGTTCGACAATGCGGCCCTGGCGGCGGGCTTCGACGCCTTCGTGCGGCTGTTCTCCAACGACATCGCGCCGGTGCGCCTGGCGCGCGACCTGGGCATGGCGGCGGTCAATCGGATCGGCCCGTTGCGCCGCGCCTTCATGCAGGAGGCCGGCGGCGCGACGGGCGACCTGCCGAAGCTTCTAAAAGGTGAGGCCGTCTGAGCGCCTCTCCCTCCCCGTCCGGGGAGGGTGGCCGAGCGAAGCGAGGTCGGGTGGGGGCGGCAAGGCGACGTCCCCCACAAACCTGTTCTGTATCACGCAGGTGCGTCCCTGCCGGGTCGCCCCCACCCCGTCGCTGGCGCGACGACCCTCCCCGGAGCGGGGAGGGAGAAATCTTTGCTCAATTCAACTGCATCCGGACGCGTTCGAACGTCGTGAACCGCCGCGCTTCTTCCACCCCGTCGAGGCCGTGGGCGCGGGATAGGGCTTGCAACGAACCGGCCAACGCCCCCTGTTTCTCGCGCGCCGAGGCGACGTCGAGCCAGGGCCGGTGGTCCTCGGGGTCCAGCAGGGCGCGGCGCAGGGCAGAGCGTTCTGCGGCCTCATAGTCCCGGCCGCGAATGGCGCGGCTGAACAGGACGTTCTGAAGCCGGATCAGGGACTGTCGATCCGTCACCGGCGCCATCAGGATGTCCAGCCGATCCGCGACGTGCGGCATCAGTCCGGCGCGAAGCGCACGGCGGGTCAGCTCGCTGGGCAGGATCAGCCGCCCTTGGCTGAACGGGTCCAGCGCCACGGGGCCTTCCGGCGTCTCGACACGGATCATGAAATGGCCGGGGAAGTCCACGCCCGCCGCCGTGATCCCGGCCTCCCGCGCCGCATGCAGATAGAAGATGGCCAGGGCGGCGGACAGGCCGCGCCGCCGCTCGGCCACCGCGATGATGTCGGTGTTTCCGGGATGATCGAAATGGATCAGGTCGCCGTTCAGCCGAAGGTCCGCGCACAGGGTCTCGGACAGGGCCTCGTCGGGGCCTTCGCCGCCGATCCGCTCCTTCAGCCGTTCGCAGGCGTTGCGGGCCAGGGCGCGCACGGGCTCGGGATCACGCAAGGGCTGGTCGTGGATCGCGCAGGCGATCGCGGCCTCCAGCAGGGGGAAGGCGTCGTCCTCGGCCTGACCGGCGGCGGTCAGGATGGCCTCGGCCTCCTCGCGCGTCATGCGATCCCTTCGTCAGCGCCTTTCGACGCCGCGAAGATGACGTGGAACGCGCCAGGGAGCCAGCGCCACCATATCAATTCTCAAATCAAGACGTTGCAGGCCGGGTCGATTGCGCCGGATCGCCTCGCCTGCCGCGATCAGCCGGTCATGCTGATCAGGCTTCAGGGCCAGCATCGCCGCCTCCATCGTCGAACGGCGCTTGACCTCGACCACGGCCAGCACCGGCCCGCGACAGACCAGTAGGTCGATCTCGCCGGCCCGGCTTTTGAGCCGAAAGCCCAGCACCCGATAGCCGCGCAGCATCAGCCACAGGGCTGCGATCCATTCAGCGGCATGGCCCGCCTTGAACGCCGCTCCGCCCTTCGCCTGACGCCACGCCGCCTTGGGACGACGGACCGGCGCGGGGCGAGGCAGCCGCTTCACTTGCCCTTCAGCTCCAGCGCGCGGCGATAGAGGATCTTGCGGTTCAGCCCCAGGGCCTTGGCGACCTCCGAGGCCGCGTCGCCGGTGGACAGGGTCTGCAAGGCGTCGATCAGGGCGGCGTCCGCATCGGCCTCGGTCGCCTGAACCTCTTCGCCGGGGCCGACGACCACGACGATCTCGCCCTTAGGCCCGTCCAGGCGCGGATCGACAGCCAGTTCGTCCAGCGTTCCGCGCACGCACTCTTCATAAAGCTTGGTCAGCTCGCGGGCCACGGCGGCGGGGCGCGGGCCCAGCACGGCGGCCATGTCGGTCAGGCTGTCCTTCAGGCGCGGCCCGCTTTCGAAGAAGACCAAAGTCTGGCGCTGACCTTTCAGCGCCTCCAGCGCGGCGGTGCGACCGGCGGACTTGGGCGGCAGGAAGCCGGCGAACAGCACCCGGTCGGCGGGCAGGCCGGCGATGCACAGGGCCGCCAGCAGGCTGGACGGGCCGGGGATAGGATGGAGGGGCAAGCCTTCGGCGATCACCGCACGGGCGACGACGAAGCCGGGATCGCTGACCAGCGGCGTGCCCGCGTCCGACACCAGGGCGACGACCTGACCCTCGCGCAGGCGGGCGATGGCCTGTTCGGCGGCGCGACCGGACGCGTGGTCGTCGCAGCGTTCCAGCTTGGCCTTCAGCCCATAGGCCGCCAGAAGTTTGGCGGTCACGCGGGTGTCCTCGGCCAGCACCAGGTCGGCGGCGGCCAGAACGTCCAGCGCCCTCAGGGTGATGTCGCGCAGGTTCCCGATCGGGGTGGCGACCAGATAGAGGCCCGGCTCCACCCGCCGGGGCGGCGGGGCGGCAGGTGGAAAGGGCGAGGCTTCGCTCAACGTTCGACCACGGCCGCCGGGGGACGCGGCGCCGAGGTCAGGCCCGACCCCTGGAAGGCGGGACCGGCGTCATAGGCGGCGAAGGTGGCGGCCGTGATGATCTCGCTGACCGAGGCGCCCAGCGACACGATCTGAACCGGCTTCTCCAGACCGACCAGCAGCGGGCCGATGACGGTCGCGCCGCCCAGGGCCTGGACCAGCTTGGTCGAGATGGCGGCCGAATGGATGGCGGGCATGACCAGGATGTTGGCCGGCTTGGTCAGGCGGTTGAAGGCGTAGGCCGAGTGACCCTTGGGATCCAGGGCGACTTCCGGCGGCATTTCGCCCTCGTATTCGAAATCGACGCCTTTCTTGTCCAGGATGCGGATGGCCTCGCGCACCTTCTCGGCGCGGTCGCCGGGCGGATTGCCGAAGGTGGAATAGGACAGGAAGGCCACGCGCGGATTGCGGCCCAGCTTGCGCACCGTCTCGGCCGCCTTGACGGCGATGTCGGCCAGTTCCTCGGCGTTGGGCAGTTCGTGGATGGTGGTGTCGGCGACGAACAGGGTGCGACCCTTGGCCAACAGGATCGACAGGCCGATCAAGGTGTCCTCGACGTCCAGAACGCGTCCGACCTCTTTCAGCGCCATGTTGAAGTTGCGGGTCACACCCGCGACCATGGCGTCGGCCCGGCCCTTGGCGACCAGGGTGGCGGCGAAATAGTTGCGGTCCTGGTTGATCATCCGCGCAACGTCGCGGCGCAGATAGCCACGGCGTTGCAGCTTCTCGTACAGCCAGTCGGTGTCCTCGACATTGTGTTCGGAGACGCGGGCGTTGGTGATCTCGATGCCCAGTTCGTCGAAGTTCAGCCCCGCCTCTGCGGCGTTCTGACGGATCAGGTCCTCGCGCCCGACCAGGATCGGCGTGCCCAGGTCGGCCTGTTTGAAGCCCCAGGCGGCGCGGATGACGGCCGGCTCCTCGCCTTCGGCGAAGACGACGCGCTTGTTCGGCCCGCCGCGCACGGCCGAGCTGATCTTCTGCATCAGGGCGGCGGACGGATCGACGCGCGAGCGCAGGGCGTTGCGATAGGCGTCCATGTCCTCGATCTGGACGCGGGCCACACCGGTATCCATCGCCGCCTGGGCGATGAAGGGCGGGATGTACCAGATCAGGCGTGGGTCGAACGGGGTCGGGATGATGTAGTCCGGCCCGAACTTCAACTTGCGCCCGCGATAGGCGGCGGCGACCTCGTCCGGCACGTCCTCGCGCGCCAGCGCGGCCAGGGCCTGGGCGCAGGCGATCTTCATCTCATGGTTCACGCGGCGCGCGCGCACGTCCAGCGCGCCCCGGAACAGATAGGGGAAGGCCAGGACGTTGTTGACCTGGTTCACATAGTCCGAGCGGCCGGTGGCGATGATGGCGTCAGAACGCACCGACTGGACGTCCTCGGGCGTGATCTCGGGATCGGGGTTGGCCATGGCGAAGATGATCGGATTGGGGGCCATGGAGGCCACCATCTCCTTGGTGATCGCGCCCTTGGCCGACAGGCCCAGCACCACGTCGGCGCCGACCATGGCTTCCGCGAGCGTGCGCAGCGGCGTGTCGGTCGCGTGGGCGGCCTTCCACTGGTCCATGCCGTGTTCGCGGCCCTGATAGACCACGCCGTCGCGGTCGCAGATCACGGTGTTCTCGGCCTTGACGCCCGCCGCCTTCATCAGGGCGATGGAGGACAGGCCCGCCGCCCCGGCGCCCGCCAGCACGACCTTGACCTCGTCCAGCTTCTTGCCCGCGACGTGGCAGGCGTTGATCAGGCCGGCGGTCGAGATGATGGCCGTGCCGTGCTGGTCGTCGTGGAATACCGGGATGTCCAGCAGGTCCTGAAGCTCGCTTTCGATGACGAAACATTCCGGGGACTTGATGTCCTCCAGATTGATGCCGCCCCAGGTGTCGCCGATGTTCTTGACGACGGTGATGAACTCGTCCGGGTCGGTCGTCTTGACCTCGACGTCGAAACTGTCGACGTCGGCGAACCGTTTGAACAGGACCGACTTGCCCTCCATCACCGGCTTGGAAGCCATGTGGCCAAGGTTGCCCAGGCCGAGGATGGCGGTGCCGTTCGAGATCACGGCGACCAGATTGCCCTTGGCCGTGTAATCATAGGCCTTGTCCGCATCGGCGGCGATGGCCAGCACCGGCACGGCCACACCCGGCGAATAGGCCAGCGACAGGTCGCGCTGGGTCGCCATCGGCTTGGTCGGCGCCATGGAGATCTTGCCCGGCGTCGGGATGCGGTGGAAGTCGAGGGCTTCCTGATCGGAGAAGGTCTGTTTTTCGGTTTGATCGGGCATCGGTCGTCCAGGGCGTCGTCGGGGCTGTAACCCTTCGTGTCCTAGAGTGTGGGAACGGCCGCGCCAACCCTTGACGCGGAGGAAGCCTGGCAATCAGCCGAGAGGCTTGACGCTGGCGTCAACGTCAAGTCGTCAGATCGACAGCATGCCCGTGCGCTCGATCTCGACCGGCCCGGTCATCAGGACGTGATCGTTCTCGGCATCCCAATCGATGACCAGTTCGCCGCCGTCCACGACCACGGTCGCCTTGCGGTCGGTCAGGCCGCGCCGGGCCGTGGCGACCAGGGCGGCGCAGGCGCCGGTGCCGCAGGCTTTCGTCAGCCCGGCCCCACGCTCCCAGACCCGCAGGCGGATGTGATCGCAGTCCAGCACATTCGCGAAGCCGACATTGACCCCTTGCGGAAACAGCGGGTGATGCTCGATCAGCGAGCCTGATCCGGTCACGAAGACGTCGTCCTGACGGTCGGTGAAGAAGACGACGTGCGGATTGCCCATCGAGACTGCGCCCGGCGTGTGCAGGATCGGCGCATCGATGGGACCGACCTGAAGCTCGATGCCGCGCGTGTCCATCTCCTCGGCCAGCGGCACCTGGGTCCAGTCCAGGCGGGGCTTGCCCATATCCACCGTCACGCGGTGGTCGCCGGCGCGCGTGGCGGTGGTCGGGCCGCCTGCCGTATCGATGACGACGCGGTCCGCGCCATTGGCCTGCATCAACAGCCAGCCGACGCAGCGCAGGGCGTTGCCGCAGGTCTCGACCATCGAGCCGTCGGCGTTCCAGACCCGCATGAAGGCGTCGGCCGTTTCCGACCGTTCGATGGAGATCAACTGATCGAAGCCTTCGCCCGTCGCGCGGTCGCCCAAGGCGCGAATCTCATCCTCATTGGGAGCGAACGGCTGTTCCAGCGCATTGACGACGACGAAGTCATTGCCGGCGCCGTTCATCTTGACGAAAGGACGGGTCATGCAGGCCATATAGGCCTATCCCTGCGTCCCGGAAACCAGCGTGTCCCAGACCGAAACCGACCCGAAGGACGACAGCCTGCGCCTGCGCGCCCGACTGCGATACCTGTATCACGGCAGCCAGCCGGCGGCGGTGAAGTTCCGGTTGACCGTGATCGCCGTCGATTTCGCCATCATCGCCTTCTTCCTGGCCTCGCCGATACTGAAGAACATGGGCTGGGCCTTCTATGCGCTGGACTATCTGGTGGCGACGATCCTGGCGGCGGATCTTGCCGCGCGGGCCTATGCCTATTCGGACATCAGGGATTGGCTGAAGCGGCCCATCGTCTGGATGGACCTGTTCATCCTGGCCACCCTGCTGTTCCCCGCCTGGCTGTTCAATCTGGGTTTCCTGCGGCTGCTGCGGTTGTGGACGGTGCTGAACTCGGATTTCTTCTGGCGCACCATCGGGGCCCGGTTCGACGATACGCGGGTCGAGGGGATCGTGCGCGCCCTGTCCAGCCTGGTCACCTTCGTCTTCGTCACGACGGGCTTCGTCTATGCGACCTTCCTGGGGCATGACGGGATCGCTGGCTATATCGACGCCCTCTATTTCACCGTGGCGACCCTGACGACGACGGGCTTCGGCGACGTGACCCTGCCGGGGTCGCTGGGCAAGCTCTTGTCCATCGCCATCATGCTGGTGGGCATCACCCTGTTCCTGCGTCTGGCCCAGGCCCTGATCAAGCCGCACAAGGTCCGCTATCCGTGCGAGGCCTGCGGGCTTCAGACCCACGATCAGGATGCAGTGCACTGCAAGGCCTGCGGCAACCTGCTGTGCATAGAAGACGAGGACTGAGGCCGGTGTGACAAAACGGTAAGGTCGCACGACTTGCCGCCGACCGCGCCGCCGCTAAGGTGCCGGCGTCGTTTTCGGGGACTGTCCATGATCCGTTATTCCGCCGTCGCGCTCGCGGCCCTTCTCGCCTCCACCAGCCTGACCTCGGTATCCATGGCCCATACTCCTGACGAGTCTTCCGCATCCGCTCCTTCTCCGGCTCCGGGCGGTTTCGCGACCAGCGACGCGACCGATCCCTATCTGTGGCTGGAGGAGGTCGAGGGCGAGCGGGCGATGGAATGGGTCAAGGCCCACAACGAACGCACCTTCGCCGTGCTGCAGGGCGATGCGCGCTACGAACCGCTGCACCAGCAGGCGCTGGAGATCGTCCAGGCCCAGGACCGCATCCCCTCGCCCGGCTTCACCCACGACGGCCATATCGATAACTTCTGGCAGGACGCCCAGCACGTGCGCGGCATCTGGCGCCGGACGACGCTGGACAGCTATCGCACCGCGACGCCGGAATGGCAGACCATCCTGGACGTCGACGCCCTGGCCGCAGCCGAGGGCCAGAACTGGGTCTACAAGGGCGCGACCTGCCTGGCGCCCGAGGAGCGTTATTGCCTGCTCAGCCTGTCGAACGGCGGCAAGGACGCGGTGACCCTGCGCGAGTTCGACAGCGTCGAGCGCAAGTTCGTCGAGGGCGGCATCGTCCTGCCGGAATCCAAGGGCGGCGCGTCGTGGATCGACAAGGACACTCTGCTGATCTCGCGCGACTTCGGTCCCGGAACCCTGACGGACTCGGGCTATCCGATGGTGGTCAAGCGGATGACACGCGGTCAGGCGTTGGATCAGGCCGAGACCCTGTTCACCGGCAAGCCGACCGACGTCTCGGTGTCCGGCTATACGCTGCGCGACGCCGACGGCGTGGTGAAGGCGACGCTGATCAACCGTTCGGTGGACTTCTATTCGTCCGAGACCTGGCGCCTGACCGACGACGGCGCCCTGACGCAGCTACAGCTGCCGGCCAAGTCGGACATCACCGGCCTGGTTCAGGGCCAGCTTCTGGTGTCGCTGAAACAGGACTGGACCGCGCCGTCGGGCCAGGACTTCAAGACCGGCGACCTGATCGCCTGGCCCCTTGAGGCCTGGCTGGCCGATCCGGCGACCCCGGCCCAACTGGTGCTGCGCCCGACCGAGCGTCAGGCGATCGAGGGCGTCAACGTCACGCGCAACCGGCTGGTCGTGGCCCTCTATGACAATGTGCGGGGTTCGGTGCGGGTCTATACGCCGGGTGATGGAGAATGGGCGCACACGACCCTGGACCTGCCGCAGAACGTCTCGGTCGGCATCGGCTCGGCCTCCGAGAAGGACGACAAGGTTTTCGTCAGCGTCACCGGCTATCTGAACCCGTCCAGCCTGTGGCTGGCCGACGCCGCCACAGGCGCAGTCGATCAGGTCAAGTCCATGCCGGCCAAGTTCGACGCTGCCGGCATGACGGTGGACCAGCACGAGGCCCGCTCGGCCGACGGGACGATGATCCCCTATTTCGTGGTCCATAAGGCCGACATGCCACTGGACGGCTCGAACCCGACCCTGCTGTACGGCTATGGCGGGTTCGAAAGCTCGCTGCTGCCCGGCTATTCGGCCACGGTCGGCAAGCTGTGGCTGGAGCGCGGCGGCGTCTATGTCATCGCCAATACGCGCGGCGGCGGCGAGTTCGGCCCTCGCTGGCACGAGGCGGCCCTGCAACAGAACCGCCAGCGGGCGCACGAGGATTTCCAGGCCGTGGCCCTGGACCTGATCGCCCGCGACATCACCAGCCAGCCCAAGCTGGGCATCATGGGTGGCTCGCAAGGCGGCCTGTTCATGGGCGCGATGCTGACCCAGCGGCCGGATCTGATCAATGCGGCCGTCATCCAGGTGCCCCTGTTCGACATGCTGCGCTTCCACAAGCTGCTGGCCGGCGCCTCGTGGATCGGCGAATACGGCAACCCGGACATCCTCGAACAGCGCGCCTGGATCGAGCAATATTCGCCCTATCAGAACCTGCGTGCGGGTCAGCCCTACCCGGAAGTCTTCATCCACACCTCGACCAAGGACGACCGCGTCCATCCGGGCCATGCCCGCAAGGCGGCGGCGCGGCTTGAGGAACTGGGCTATCCGGTCCTGTTCTACGAGAACGTCGACGGCGGCCATGCGGCCGGGGCGAACCTGCGCGAGACCGCGCGTCGCCTGGCGCTGGAATACACCTATCTGTCGCGCCGCCTGATGGACACGCCGGCGCAGGAATAGGACCGATCGATCCTCCCCCGTGAGCGCTTGCGAACGGGGGAGGGGGACCACGAAGTGGTGGAGGGAGCGACCCCGCTCACCCCTGCCTGGTTCCGCCCCCTCCACCGCCTGACGGCGGTCCCCCTCCCCCGCGATGCGGGGGAGGATCGACAAAGCGGAGTTTTCGAATGCGTCACCTGATCCTGTCCGCCGCCATTCCGGCCCTTCTGATCGGGACGACGCCCGTGCTCGCACAGACCGCGACGGCTCCGGCGCAAGACAAGCCGGTCTGTTATGACTGTTCTGGGCCAGATGGCGCCGCTTTGACGACGCAACTTCCCCCACCCCACTTCCCGCGCGACCTGACCCCGGCAGGCGTGGCGGCGGCGGACGATCACCTGGCGCTGGAGCAGGTGGACGGGGCTGAGGCCATGGCCTTCGTCGCCGAGGAGAACCGCAAGTCTCTCGCCGTCCTGACCGGCGACCCGCGCTACGAGACCTTCCGGGCAGAGGCCGAAGCCATCCTGACTGCCACCGACCGCATCCCCACGCCCAGCTTCCTGGGCGATGGCGTCGGCAACTTCTGGCAGGACGCGACCAATCCCAAGGGCGTCTGGCGCCGCACGACGCTGGACAGCTACCGCACCGCGACGCCGCAGTGGGAGACTCTGCTGGACATCGACGCCCTGTCCAAGGCCGAGGGCAAGGACTGGGTCTTCAAGGGCGCCGACTGCCTGGCGCCGGACGAAACCCGCTGCCTGATCAACCTGTCCGACGGCGGCAAGGATGCGGTGGTCGTGCGCGAGTTCGACCTGACGACCAAACGCTTCATGGACGGCGGCTTCAGCCTGCCCGAGGGCAAGCACCGCATTGAATGGCTGGACCGCGACACGCTCCTGGTCGCAACCGATTTCGGCGCAGGAACAATGACGGAGTCGGGCTATCCCTTCATCGTAAAGACGCTGAAGCGCGGCCAGACCCTGGCCCAGGCGACCGAGGTCTATCGCGGCGAACAGGGCGACGGCGGCTACGGCGTCAGCCCCGCCGTCTATCGCGACAAGGACGGCAAGGTGACGGCCGTCATCATCACCCGCCCTCTGGACACCTTCCGGTCAGAGACGTGGATGCTTTCGGATGGCGGCCCAGTTCAACTTGACCTTCCCGAACGTGTTTCGGTTCACGGCGTTCTAGAAGGGCGTCTGATTTTTTCTACAGAAGAGGCATGGACGTTCAACGGCGCCACCATCCCCGCTGGCACCGTGTTGGCCTATCATGCAGGCCAGTTGGTCAAATCGAGTGACCGACTTGTGATTACGGCAGATGGTCCTTCGCCCGTAGTGCTGATGCCGGCCCCACGTCAAGCCGTGCAGCAGGTCGCGGTGCTGAATGACCGCCTTGTTATCGCGACGACCAACAACGTCGCAGGCCGATTGACGATCTATCGCCACCAAGCCGGTCGCCCCGCTCGTTGGGAAGCACAAAACATCGACGTCCCCGACAACCTCGCCGTCGGCCTGGGCGACTCATCCAAATCTCGCGGCGAAGTCTTCGTCTCGACCCAGGGCTTCCTGGTGCCGCCGACCCTCAGCCTGGCTGATGCGGACGCAGCGACCCTGACCACGTTGAAATCGGCGCCGGCCAAGTTCGACGCGTCGCGCGACGTGACCGAGCAATATGAGGCGACCTCGACCGACGGGACCAAGATTCCCTATTTCATCACCCGTCCGCGCGACATGAAGCTGGACGGGTCGAATCCGACCATCATGCTGGGCTATGGCGGCTTCCAGGTCAGTCTGAACCCGGCCTACAAGCCCGAGATGGGCAAGCTGTGGCTGGAGCGGGGCGGCGTCTTCGTCCAGGCCAATATCCGCGGCGGCGGCGAGTTCGGGCCGGATTGGCACCAGGCGGCGCTGGACGGGAACCGCCAGAAGGCTTTCGACGACTTCGCCGCCGTGGCGCGCGATCTGGAGCGGCGGGGCGTCACCAGCCCGCGTCGCCTGGGCATCTATGGCCGCTCGAACGGCGGCGTGCTGACCAGCGTGTCGATCACCCAGCATCCCGAACTGTTCAATGCGGCGGTGATCGAAAGCCCGCTGGTGGACATGTTGCGCTATCACGAACTGCCGGCCGGGGCGTCCTGGATCGGCGAATACGGCGACCCGCGCATCCCGGAAGAAGCCGCCTGGATCGCCCGATATTCGGCCTATCAGCAGTTGCGGCCCGACGTGGCCTATCCGCGCGTCTATCTGACCACCAACACCCGCGACGACCGGGTCCACCCCGGTCATGCGCGCAAATTCGCCGCCCGCCTGGGTGATCAGGGCCACGACCACCTCTATTTCGAGGACACGGCCGGCGGTCACTCCAACGACGCCGACCCGGTCGCCAACGCTCGCCGCTGGGCCAGGCACTATGTCTATCTGTCGCAACAGCTGATGGACTGAGAGCTGAGGAAAGTGGGTCACGCGATTATGAGGCGTTCCGCATCGGGCCTGGGGTAAGAACGACGGCATGAACACCAAGGGCTGGATCATCGCGGGCACGGTCATGGCGGGCGCCCTCATGTCCGTCGCCTCGGCGGCCCAGCCGACTGTGGTGCGTCCGCCGCTTGCGCCGCGTCACGCCGTGACCAACGGCCCGCCGGTGGTGGTCGAACTGTTCACCGCCCAAGGCTGCGGCGGCTGCGTCGAGGCCAATGCGGCGGTCGAGAAGGCGGCGGCCCAGCCTGGCGTGATCGCCCTGACCTATGGCGTCGACTATTGGGACTATCTGGGCTGGACCGACACCTTCGCCCGCCCGGAGTTCGTTCAGCGCCAGCGCGCCTATCGCGCCGCCCTGCGCCAGCGCGGCGTCTCGACGCCCCAGGTGGTGATCGACGGCCGTCGTCAGATGTCGGGCGCCCGCAGCTTTGAGCTTGAAACCGCTATCGGCCAGGAAGCCGTGCGCCAGGCCTGGCCGCCCCAGATCGAGTTCCGCGAGAACGGAAACGGCGTCGGCGTCGGCTCGGGCCGCGCCCCCGTCGGCGGCGCCGAGGTGGTGGCGGTGACCTATACGCCCGGCCCTCAGGTGGTCGAGGTCCGCCAAGGCGAAAATCGCGGCCAGTCGATGCGGCACATGAACGTCGTGCGCGGTGTCACCCGCCTGGGCGAATGGCGCGGCCGACCCATGCTCTATACCCTGCCCCCCTCTCGCTCCGGCGAGGCGGTTGCGGTGCTGGTCCAGGGCAAGACCGACAAGCGCATCCTGGGCGCCGCCGTCAGGGATTAGGCGCCGGCCTTCTTCGCGAAACCCCAGGCCGCGTCGCTGAGCGGACCGACCTGGGCGGCCATGGTCTTGGCGTGGGCGCTGGCGGCAGTGCCGTCGCGGACTCGGCCGGCGATGCCCTGGCAGATGGCCGCCAGGCGGAACAGGTTGTAGGCGTAAAGCCATTCCAGATTGGCGGGCCGCATCCCCGTGGCGGCGGCGTAGCGTTCGACCGTCTCCTCGACAGAGGGGATGCCCAAGGCCTCCAGATCGGCGCCGGCCAGGCCGTTGCGCAAGCTGGCCGGAATGGCCCAGGCGATCAGCAGATAGGAAAAATCGGCCATCGGATCGCCCAGGGTCGACAGCTCCCAGTCCAGCACGGCCCGCACTTCCGCGCGCTCGGGCGCCAGGATCATGTTGTCGAGGCGGAAGTCCCCGTGGACGATGCGGCTCGGCCCCTCGGGCGGCAGGCTGTCGGGCAGGAAGGCGATCAGCCGGTCCATGGCCGGAACAGGCTTGGTTTCCGAGGCGTGATATTGTTTGGTCCAGCGCCCGACCTGGCGGGCGAAATAGTTGCCGGCCTTGCCATAGTCGCCCAGGCCGATGGCGGCGGGGTCGAAGGCGTGCAGACGGGCCAGGGTATCCGTCTGGGCCTCGTAGACGGCGCGGCGTTCTGCGGGCGTCAGGCCGGGCAGTTTCAGGTCCCAGAAGATCCGCCCCTCGACCTTGTCCATCACATAAAAGATCGAGCCGATAACGGCTTCGTCCAGGCACAGGGCGTGGGGTTTCGCCACCGGGAAGCCTTGGGCGGCGAGGGCGGAGATGACCTGGAACTCGCGGTCCACGGCGTGGGCGCTGGGCAACAGGACGCCCGGCGGTTTGCGCCGCAGGACATAGCTCTTGGCGGGCGTGGTCAGCTCATAGGTCGGGTTCGACTGGCCGCCCTTGAACTGGCGCACCGCCAGCGGGCCTGCGTAGCCCGCGACGTGGGCGGCCATCCAGGCGTCCAGCGCCGCCTCGTCCAGCCGGTAGCGGGGATCGACCTCGCGCGTGCCGGAAAAGGCAGTCTGAGCGTCGAGGGAAGAGGCGTCGGTCATGGGCGGCCCGGTCCGTTCTTTGGTGTTTCCTTTGAGCCGCCCGGATCTTAGGCCCGGTCCGGCGCGGCGATGATGGCGGCCTTCACCGCGCGGCGCCAGCCGGAAAGCAGACGCTCGCGCTCGTCAGTCTTCATGCGCGGTTTCCAGCAGGCGGGCGCCTCCGCCGGGCGCGCCTCCAGATCGGGCAGCAGGTCGACGCCCAATGCCGCCAGGCGCGCCGCGCCCAGAGCCGTCATCTCCTGAAACGCCGGCCGCTCGACCTCGACCTCGCAGATGTCTGCGACGAACTGCATGGCGAAACTGTTGGCGGTGACGCCGCCGTCCACCTTCAGCATCTTCAGCGGGGGGGCGCCGTCCTGGGCCAGGGCGTCCAGCAGGTCTCGCGTCTGATAGGCCAGGGCCTCCAGCGCCGCGCGAACGAAATGAGCCGGGCCGGAATCCCGCGTCAGCCCGACGACGGTTCCCCGCGCCTCCGGCTCCCACCACGGCGCACCCAGGCCGGTGAAGCCCGGCACCATATAGACCCCGCCGTTGTCGGGCAGTTCCTGCGCCATCGCCTCCGACTGACGCGACTCGGAGATCAGCTTGACCCCGTCCCTCAGCCACTGGATCGCCGACCCGGCCGAGAAGATCGACCCCTCCAGCGCATAGGCGGTCTCGCCGTCGGCCTGATAGCCCAGCGTGCCCAGCAGCCGCCGGGTCGAGGCCACGGGCTTGGCCCCGACATTGGCGACCAGGAAGGCGCCGGTCCCATAGGTGATCTTGGCGTCGCCGGCCTTCAACGCGCCATGGCCGACCAGGGCCGCCTGCTGGTCGCCCGCCGATCCGGCGATAGGCAGGGGGCGGCCGAACAGCGCCGGATCGGTCTCGCCGATCACGCCCGCACAGGGGACGATGTCGGGCAGAGCTTCGCGCGGCACGTAGAACAGGGCGCACAGGTCGTCGCGCCATTCGACCGTCTTCAGATCCATCAGGGCCGTGCGCGACGCATTGGTCGCATCGGTGGCGTGGACCCGGCCGCCGGTCAGTTTCCAGATCAGCCAGGCGTCGATCGTGCCCAGCTTGACCTCGCCCTTGGCCGCGCGCTCGCGCGATCCCGGCACGGCGTCCAGCAGCCAGGCGAATTTCGTCGCCGAGAAATAAGGGTCGAGGATCAGGCCGGTCGCGGCCTGGACCATGGGCTCATGTCCTTCGGTGGTCAGGCGGGCGGTGACGTCGGCCGTGCGCCGGTCCTGCCAGACGATGGCGCGATGCAAAGGCTCGCCCGTCGCGGCGTCCCAGATCACCGCCGTCTCGCGCTGGTTGGTGATGCCGATGGCGGCGAAACGGGCGACCCCGCCGGCCTTTCGCACCACTTCGCGGCAGGTCTGAAGGGTCGCGGTCCAGATCTCGGCAGCATCGTGTTCGACCCAGCCGGACTTGGGGAAATGCTGGGCCAGTTCGATCTGGCTGACGGCGACGGGGCGCAAATCCCCCATTCTTTCGCCTACCGCGCTTCGCGCTGCTTGAGGCGCGATCTCGAAGGCGATGGCGCGGGTCGAGGTCGTGCCCTGGTCGATGGCGAGGATCAGGCTCAAGACGTTTCTCCCTTGGACGCCTTACGCGGCGCTCGGACCTTGGGCTAAGGGGAGCATATGACGACGCGTCTGCCCAGCTATGAAGGCGTCCTCGACGCCGCCCGCCAGATCGACGGCGTCGCTGTCCGCACGCCGCTGCTCGAAAGCCCCGCCCTGAACGCCGTGGTCGGCGGACGGGTACTGATGAAGGCCGAAAACCTCCAGCGCGCCGGGGCTTTCAAGTTTCGCGGCGCCTACAACCGCATCAGCCGGCTGAGCGCCGAGGAGAAGGCGCGCGGGGTGGTCGCCTTCTCGTCCGGCAACCATGCGCAGGGGGTAGCCGCCGCCGCTGCCCTCGTCGGGATGCCGGCCATCATCGTCATGCCGTCGGATTCCCCCAAGGTTAAGGTCGAGGGGGTGATCGATTTCGGCGGAGAAGTGCGTTTCTACGACCGCTGGACCGAGAGCCGCGAGGCCATCGGCGCGGGCATCGCCGCCGAGCGCGGATCGATACTGGTTCCGCCCTTCGACGATCCCTTCGTAATCGAAGGACAAGGAACGACGGCGCTGGAAATGCTGGATCAGGCCGATGCGCCGTTCGATCAGTTGCTGTGCGGCGCCTCCGGCGGCGGGCTGATGGCGGGGATCAATCTGGTGATGGCCGAGCGCAGTACTTCGACGAAGGTGTTCGTGGTGGAGCCGGAAACGTTCGACGATACGGCGCGGTCGCTGGCGGCGGGCGCGCGGGTCGGGCATCCGCAAGGCGCGCCGTCGATCTGCGATGCGCTTATGTCGCCGATGCCGGGGGTGCTGACCTGGCCGATCAATCAACGGCTGGCCGGCGCGATCACAGTGTCTGACGCAGAGGTCGCGGAGGCGATGCGGTTCGCCTTCCGTCATTTGAAACTGGTGATCGAGCCCGGTGGCGCGGTGTCCCTGGCGGCTCTTTTGGCCGGAAAGATCGGGACGGAAGGGTTGACGACGGCGATCATCCTGTCGGGCGGCAATGTCGATCCGACGCTGTACGCCGACATCATCGAAGGTCGGTTCGGCGGCTGAGGGTCTTTCCTTCATGGCGCCGGTCGGCCAACCTCTTCTCAAAGCAAAAGAGAGAGGGCGCGATGACCAAGGCCAGTGAACTTCAGGGACTGATCGGCCAGGAGGTCGGGGTGTCGAAATGGTTCGACGTCACCCAGGCCCGGATCGACGCCTTCGCCGACTGCACCGAGGATCACCAGTTCATCCATGTCGATCCCGAGGCGGCCAGGGTGACGCCGTTCGGCGGAACCATAGCGCATGGTTTTCTGACACTGAGTCTGGCGTCCGCCATGAGCTACGACGCGGTCGCGCCGTTGGATGGTGTGACGATGGGTGTCAACTACGGCTTCGACAAGCTGAGGTTCCTGGCTCCGGTTCCGGCAGGGGCACGCATTCGTGGCCGGTTCAAGCTATTGGCCGCAGAGGACAAGGGCGGCGGCAGGTGGGTGTTGAAGCACGAGCTGACTGTGGAAATCGAGAGCGCCGACAAGCCTGCCTTGATCGCAGAGTGGCTAGGCATGCAGGTCGTGCAGGAATGAGCGGGCAAACTATGATGTAGCGCCGCCCACCCGGATGAGTTGGCTGTCACGCGTTTTGAGATTGTGACGTTCGCTGGTCCAGCAGTTAACGAAACATCGACAAACTGACAAATTTACCTGTAGCATCAACGCCACGGTGAGCGCTGCACAGTTGATATCGGTCACGTTTCCGCCTCGACCTTCTACAGCAAGGCTGGTAAGACCGGCCTAGGCGGTAGACCCGCCCCTACTATAACAGAGGCGGAGGGCTACCCCCTATGCGTATGAAGACTTTCGTGCTGGCCTCCAGCGCAGCGGCCGCCCTGGCCCTGTCGGCTGGCGCTGCGTCGGCAGAACCGAATGGCTGGTACGGCGCGATCGACGCCGGTTACCACATGATCGACGACATCAACGCCGAGTCGTCGACGACCGGCGCGTCGTGGAACTATGAAGTGAACGACGGCTGGGCGGCGTTCGCCCGTCTCGGCTATCGCTTCAACCCCAACTGGCGCGTTGAACTCGAAGGCGGCTACCGCTCGGGCGACATCGGTCGCGTTCGTGCCGTTTCGGGCACGCAAGGCCTCTGCAATGTGACGCCGGCGACCGGCCCGTGCACCTCGCCTGAAGGTGATATCGAGTCCACCACCCTGATGGCGAACGTCATCTATGACCTCGGTTACGAAGCCTGGGGCATCCGTCCCTTCGTCGGCCTCGGCGCCGGTGTGAACTACGTCAAGACGGACACCAATGGTTTCCTGCGCGCCAACCGCGGCGCGACTTTCACGGCTGACGACGACTCGACCAAGTTCGCCGCTCAAGCGATCGCCGGTCTGGCCTGGGCGGTCACCGATCGCGCCAACATCGACCTGACCTACCGTTACTTGACGGGCGACGCCTCGTTCGCCTCGACCACGGTCGGCACGGGTCCGGGCGCGACGCAGTTCGGCGAATGGGATGGCGACTACGATCAGTCGCACACCGTGACCCTGGGTCTGCGCTACAGCTTCGGTGCGGAAGATGCGCCGCCGCCGCCGCCTCCCCCGCCTCCTCCGCCCCCCCCGCCGCCTCCGCCCCCGCCGCCGGCTCCGGTTGCACCGCCCGCACCGGTCGCTCGCCAGTTCGTGGTCTACTTCGACTGGGATCGCTCGGACCTGACGGCGGAAGCCCGTTCGGTGGTGACGCAGGCCGCCAACTACGCCAAGTCGGGTCGTCCGACGCGCGTCGTGATCGTCGGCTACACCGACACCTCGGGTTCGGCCGCCTATAACCTGGGTCTGTCCAACCGCCGTTCGCGCACCGTCGCGGACTCGCTGGTTGCTGCTGGCGTCAACGGCGGCGTCATCGCCCTCGACGGCAAGGGCGAAACCAACCTGGCCAAGCCGACCGCCGACGGTGTGCGTGAACCGCTCAACCGCCGCGCGACCATCGACATCAACTTCTAAGACCTCTGGGGGGATCGATCCGGACTTCTCTCCGGGTCGATCTTCGGATCTCGAAGTCGTCGAAAGACAGAACGCCGTTTCCGAAAGGAGGCGGCGTTTTTCTTTGCCGGAGAGATCGTCAGAACAAGGG
This sequence comes from Brevundimonas sp., assembly GCF_041648115.1. GTDB lineage: Bacteria > Pseudomonadota > Alphaproteobacteria > Caulobacterales > Caulobacteraceae > Brevundimonas. The sequence goes on along the minus strand of NZ_JBAZPR010000002.1, from coordinate 165,435 downwards.
GAGCAGGATCATTCGGCAGGTGCGTGCGAGACGACGGTTGCTTCCAGCCTGATGATCGGTTCGAAGCCGCGCAAGAGCGCCTGGCCGGCGCCGATGACGAGGGTCGCCGTCAAGACGGCGCTGATCACCGCGATGGCGGTCAGCTTCAGGCCTTGCCCGAACTCCCGATCCTCAGGCGTCACTGCGTCGTTCCCATGATCCGATGAGATCGAGAACCATGGTGTGCCAGTGCGCGCAAATCACGAAGCCTGTGATTGAACAAAGAAAGGGCGACGCCTTGCGACGCCGCCCTTCCCCAAGTCTTAAGATGAAGCCGTCGATCAGCCGGTGAACGGACGGATCAGGATTTCCACGCGGCGGTTCTGCGCCTTGCCCTCTGTCGTGGCGTTCGACGCAATCGGATTACGCGCGCTGTTCCCGGCGACATAAAGGCGCTGGGCGATGACGCCGCGACGCACCAGTTCGGACGCGACGCTGCCGGCCCGGCGTTCCGACAAGGGCTGGTTGATCGCATCGCCGCCCGAGGAATCGGTGTGACCGATCACGTCCACCGTCGATTGGTCATACTGCTGCAGCACGCGCGCCACGTCGTCGAGAACGGGCAGGAAGCGTGGATCGATCGAGGACTGGTTGGTGGCGAAGGTCACGTCCGACGGCATGCGCAGGACCAGGACGTCGCCCTGGCGCGCCACGCCGACGCCGGAGCCCGACAGTTCGGCCTCCATGGCGCGCTGCTGGCGGTCCATGTACTGGCCCACGGCCGCGCCGCCCAGGGCGCCGACGCCAGCGCCGATCAGGGCGTTCTTGCGGCCCTGCTCGCCGTTCGAGGTGTTGGTCAGATAGCCCAGAAGCGCGCCGCCCAGAGCGCCGGCGATGGCGCCGGTTCCGGTGTTGTTGCGAACGGGACCCGAGCGATAGGGGTCGGTCGTGGTGCAGGCGGCGGCGCCCAGCAGTGCGGCGATCGAGACGCTGGCGACGATGATCTTGGCGCGCATGGAATGGTCCTTTGGTTAATGAGTTCTGGCGCGGAAACGTATGCTTACTGTGAAGGTTCCAAGCTGTATGGCGCGTGAACGGCCTTGGCGACCCCGTTCGACGATGAACTGACAAGGGCGCGGATTAGGCGTATGGGAACCGCCGCACATTCCCAGATCGAGGACGTCCGTGAGCACGACCCTGAACGACAGCCCCGCCGGCCGCGCCATCACGCCCGTGTCGATGACCCAGTACGACGCCGACTTTCAGGCGTTCAGCGACGCCCTGGGCGCCTCCTTCTCACGATACGGCTTTGCGGTTGTCGCCGATCATGGGCTGGACGAGACGCGCATCACCGCCGCCATCGACGACGCCAAGGCCTTCTTCGCCCTGCCCGAGGACGTGAAGCGCCAGTATCACCAGCCGGGCACCGGCGGAGCGCGCGGCCTGACGCCGTTCGGGGTCGAGGCGGCCAAGGACGCCAAGACGGTCGACTTGAAGGAGTTCTGGCACGTCGGCCGCGAACTCCCCGAAGGGCATCCCTATCGCCGCTACATGCGCGACAACGTCTGGCCGACCGAGGTCGAAGGTTTCAAGCCGCATCTCTATGGCATGTTCGAGGATCTGGACGCCCTGGGCGCCAAGATCCTGCGCGCCATCGCCCGCTATCTGAAGCTGGGCGACGACTTCTTCGCTGACAAGGTCGAGATGGGCAACAGCGTCCTGCGCATGCTGCACTATCCGCCGGTGCCCGCCGATGCGCCGGGCGTCCGCGCCGGCGCCCATGAGGACATCAACGTCATCACCCTGCTGCTGGGCGCCGAGGAAGCCGGCCTGCAGCTGAAGGAGAAAGACGGCAGTTGGCTGGACATCGCGCCCCCGCCTGGCGCTCTGGTCGTCAACATCGGCGACATGCTGCAGCGACTGACCAACCACGTCCTGCCGTCGACGACCCATCGCGTGGTCAATCCTGCGCCCGAGCGTCGCGGTTTCGCCCGCTATTCGACGCCCTTCTTCCTGCACTTCAACCCGGACTTCCCCATCGAGACCCTGCCCAGCGCCATTACGCCGGACAATCCCGACCGCTATGCGGGCAAGACCATCTTGGCCGAGGACTATCTGACCGAGCGCCTGCGGGAAATCCGCCTGCTGTAGGCCGTCAGCGGGAAATCCGCAGCCGGGTGATGTCGCGGCCGATGGCCTGGAAGTTGTTGGACAGGTCCGCGCCCGACTGCGGCAGGAAGGCCTTGTCCTTGTCGGTGGCGCAGGTGCTCAGGATCGTCGCGGCCTCGCTGCCGGGGGTGATCGAGAACCCGACCGTATAGACGATGATGTCCTTGGCCTTCATGCTGGTGCAGAGCTGGGCCGCCTGGTCGAACGGGTCGCCGTTGGTCGCGTCGCAGGCGATCTTGTCGAAGAGATTGCCCGAGCCTGAACCAGCATCGCGAGCGATGACGCCGCCGCAATAAGGAGTGTTGAACTCGCCGTCCGTCATCAGGATCACGGCCTTCAGCACCTTGGTCGGCGCATAGGCGGCGGCCGGGTTCGAAGACCACAGGCTGTTGAACTGGTTCGAGACCGCATACCAGCCCCAGGCCAGACCGATCTGGCCGGATGTAGAGCCCGTGACGGACAGCCCGTTCACCAGGGTCGTCAGGGTGTCGATGTTGGACGTCAGAGGCTGGATCGTGGCCGCTGGGCATGGATTGCCCGCTGATCTGACAGGCGTCGTGCGTTGCGGGGCGGCATAGTTCCGGCCGACGTAGCTGGAACTGCTTGGCGCAGCATCGGTATAGGCCTGCGATCCTGTACGCTCGCTGACGCAAGTGGTGTTGTCGAATGCCGTCAGGCGATTGTATTGCGCATCCCGAAAGACCCGTTTGGCGCATCCGTCGCGGCCGCACTGGACGGTTCCGCCGTTGGTGTAGTCGGCATAGGTCGCGCCGGCGACAGGCAGGACGAAGGCGTCGTTGGATGTCTTCTCGAAGACTTCGTAGAGGCCTTCATTCGTCGTGTTCAGCGCCGTCATGCCGTTGACGCCGGCGATCTGGACGCCCTCGTCCTCGGACAGGCCGTGATTGCGCGAGGTGACGGTGACGAAACAGTCTTCGCGGGTGCATTTGCGGATCTGGCCGCCGGAGCTGTAGCTGCTGTAGCCGCTGTTCGTGTTCAGCGCATACCAGTTGCCACCGGATTGGTATTGCAGCGAGACCTTGTTGGCGTCGATGCGGACCACGCGGTAGGCGCGGTTGTTGATCTGGGTCATGCCGTTGACGCTGCTGATCCATACGTAGTCGTTGCTCGCCAGTCCGTGACCGTTTGCGGTGACGACGCCGGGCGAGGCGCGGGTGATGCCGCCGATCGACTTCGCCGCAGCCGCCGCCCAGGACGCGCCGGTTATATTAGTCGAGGCGACCGGTGCTCCACGTGCGCCGTCGGCCCAGGATCCCACATTGACCCCGATCGAATAGGGGACGATGGCCATGCGTGAATAGTAGGGGGTCTGTTTGGCGGGCGGCTGAACCACCAGCTTGACCAACTGGTTCGCCGCATTCTTCAGGTCGCCGATGCGGTTGTTGCTGGCCATCGAGCCGGTGATGTCGAGAACTAGCGAGACTTCGATGTCCTTGGAAGACCGATTGACCTCGGAATGGACGCTGACCGGCAGGGTGTCGTCCAAGATCTTGCCGTAGGGCGGAAGGAAGACGTTGGCGACCAGCGTCTTCACCTGAACCTGCATGTCGGCGACGATCAGCTGGTCCTTGGTCAGGACGATCTTGACCGCATCGTCGGCGAACGGCTCGACCGAGGCGTTTCGCAGATTGGCCCGCAAGGCCACCACAGCCACGGCCTGCAGGTCATCGGGATCAGTATAGGACGACCGCGCGGCGGCCAGGGCGGCGGCGTCCAGGGCGTCCTGAACGCGGGCCTTGACCGTGGTGATGCGGTTGATGTCGATGCCGCCCAGGGTGACCATCACCAAGGCCGGCATGACCAGGGCGAAGATCATCGCCACATTGCCCGCTCGGTTGGACGACAGGCGCGCCGCCAGATTGCGCAGGCCCTGAACCGCTTTGCCGATCCGTGTGAAAGCCTTCACGATGATCATCCCCGAGGGCGCAGATCGCCCGAATAGCGCTCAATGTGCCATCGGGCGGTTAAGGGAAGCCTCAAGGGGAAGGGTTAACCAGGCTTTGGCGTCAGCCCCGCCCGACGACGCAGGCGTTCAGCCCCTCGTTGCGCACCGTGCCCATCGCGGCCTGGATGCGAGACGCCCTTCGGCGGACATAGGGGCCGGGCGCGGCTGCTTCGTAGCGACGCGGAGCCGGCAGGATGGCGGCCAGGCGTGCGGCCTCGCGTGGGCTAAGATCACGAGCGTCCTTGCCGAACCAGTGGCGCGAGGCGGCCTGGGCGCCATAGACGCCAGGCGCCCATTCCACCACGTTCAGATAGACCTCCATGATCCGGCGCTTGGACCAGACCGCCTCGACCAGGACGGTGTAGCCCGCCTCCAGCCCCTTGCGGATCCAGTCGCGGCCCGGCCAAAGGAAGACGTTCTTGGCCGTCTGCTGGCTGATGGTCGATCCGCCCCGGATACGTCCGCCCTCCGCGTTGTGGTCCAGCGCCTTCTGGATGGCCTCCATGTCGAAGCCGTGGTGGCTGCAGAAACGGGCGTCCTCGGCGGCGATGGCGGCGTTCACAAGATTGGGCGAAATCTGGTTCAGGCCACGCCACTGGTAGTCCATGCCCTCGCCGCGAGCGAGTTGGCGCAGCATCAGTATGGTCGGCGGCGGCGGCGCGACGGCGACGATCAGCACCCCGGCGACCGGGATCAGGGCCAGGATCAGAAGGGCGGTCAGCACGACGCGACGCCAGCTCTTGCGACCCTTCGCCATCAGAGGATGGCGACGCCGGCGGCGCCGTCCTCGTCGGCCCAGGCGACCTTGTCGACGGCGGGGCTGAGCGACAGGGCGACGATGGCCGGCCCCTTCTCGGCCTTGACGAAGTTCAGCCCCTGGGCCGCCGGATGCGCCACCCAGACGCGGCCGTCGGTCAGGCCGGCGGCCAGCAGGCCCTGATCGGCGCGGGCCGAGACCAGATTGACCAGGGTCGTGTCGTCATAGCCGATCTCGGTCGCCTCACGCCCCATCGGCCCGTTCGAGCCGATGAAGGGCCACAGGACCGCGCCTTGCGCGCCCGAGGTCGCCATCAGCTGACCATTGGCCAGGAAGGCCATCGACCGCACCTTGCCCGGATAGCCGCCCATGCGCAGGTTCTTGGCGTCCTTGATGCGCCAGCCGTGCATCTGATTGTCCTGCATCGTCGTGACGACGAAGGCGCCGTCGGGCGAAAAGGCGACGCCGGTGTGCGATCCGGCCCAGGCCAGTTTGACCGGTTGTTGTTTCTCGATCCGCGCATACCACAGCGCCGCCCCGCCATAGGTCGAGGTCGCGATGCGTCGGCCCTTGGGCTCGAAGGCGACGCCCGAGACGGTGCGCTCGTGCTGGAAGTCGCGACGGAAGCCCACCTCGTTGGGATCGATCACCGACAGGGTGCGGCCGAAGGAAAAGGCGATCAGGCCCGAGGCCGGCGAGGCGTCGATGGCGTCGATCCACTGGTTCCTGGCCGTCGCCAGGACGACCGGATCCTCGTCGCGGCGGCTCCAGACGACCTTGCCGTCGTCGCCGCCGGTGACCACGCCGTCGCCGGACGGGTGGACGCAGGCGCACAGCACGGCGCCGTCGTGGGCCTCGACCCGCGTCCGGTCCTCGAACCGGATCGAGCCGTCGCCGAGGGCGAAGACGGCGCCGGAGTTGTCGAACAGGGCGGCGGTGACCTGGGCGTCGAAATCGAAGTTCATGGCGCAGGCGTTAGCGGGTTGCGGGAGCGGGGGCAAATAGAGTGGGGATCGCGCTGGTTTCTCCCTCCCCGTTCGGGGAGGGGCGTCGCGCAGCGACGGGGTGGGGGCGGCCCGGCAGGGACGCACTGGCCTTGAGACAAGAAAGGTCTGTGGGGCGTCGCCCTGCCGCCCCCACCCGGTCTCGCCTTCGGCTCGACCACCCTCCCCCGCAGGGGGAGGGAGAAAGTCAGTGCTTTGCCACTAGACCGGGTCGGTCGGCTTGGGCTCGACCGGCGCCGGGGCGGCCTGGGCCTTGGTCGGCTCGTCGGGCAGGGGGATGAACTCCAGGTCGTCGGCGTGGGGCAGACTCATCCGCCCGGCCTTCCAGTCGGCCTTGGCCTGATCGATCCGAGCCTGGCTGGAGGCGACGAAGTTCCACCAGATCAGCCGCTCGCCCACCGGCTCACCGCCCAGCACCATGACGGTCGACTGGACCAGGGCCTTGACGGTCGGTTCGGCCGTCGGCTCCAGCACGATCATCTGACCCTCGTGGAAGGTGCGGTCGCCGACCTCGATGGAACCCTTGGCCACGTAGAGGGCGCGTTCGCTCATGCCCCCGGCGCCCTTGCCGGACGGCGGGGCGGTGCGGACGCCGGGCTGAAGCTCCCAGTGGATGTAGAACAACGGCGACGACACCGGCACGGCGGCCTTGGCGCCATAGGCCTCGCCCGCCACCAGACGTGCGAACAGGCCGCCGTTCTCGTATGCGGGCTGGGCGTCCTCGCCCAGGTGATGGAAGGCCGGATCGGTCTCTTCGGCCTCGTCGGGCAGGGCGACCCAGGCCTGCATCCCGTGCATCGCCCCGCCGGTGCTCTTTCTCAGCGGATCGGTGCGTTCGGAATGGACGATGCCCTTGCCGGCCGTCATCCAGTTGACCTCGCCCGGCCGGATCGCCTGATCATAGCCGAGGTTGTCGTGGTGCATGATCTCGCCCTCGAACAGATAGGTCAGGGTCGACAGGCCGATATGCGGGTGCGGCCGCACGTCAATGGCCGTGGCTCCGGCTGCGAACTCGGCCGGCCCCATCTGGTCCAGGAAGATGAAGGGCCCGACCATCCGGCGCGAATGGAAGGGCAGGACGCGCCCGACCTCGAACCCGCCCAGGTCCTTGCGGCGCGCGTCGATCACGAGTTCGATCATGGTCTTGGTCCCTTTGGCGAACGTAGTCGCCTGAGACCTCTTATCCGACGTGAGGCGTGATGATGCCAAGAGGCAGGGCGGTCACATTCTTCACGCCGCGCGTGACGATGTGGCTTTCGCAGTCCGAGACGATGCCCAGGGCCAGCAGTTTCTCGCGCAGGAACAGGTCGAAGGCGTGCATGTCAGAGGTGATGATCCGCAGCACATAGTCCTCGCGCCCGGTGATGGTCGCGCACTGGACCACCTCCGGCCATTTGGCCACGGCGGCTTCGAACAGGTTCAGATTGTCGGCCGAGGGCAGCATCAGCTTGACGATGGCGTAGACCTCGAAGTCCAGGCCCAGCAGCTGCGCGTTCAGCAGGGTGACCCGCTTGGTGATCAGGCCGGAATCTTCCAGCCGCTTGATCCGCCGCCAGCAGGGCGAGGCCGACAGTCCGACGCGATCCGCGACCTCCGCGACCGACAGCCCGGCGTCTTGTTGCAGGATATCCAGGATGCGGGCGTCGATGGGGTCGAGTTCGTCGGCCAATGCGTTTCTCCGATTATGATTATCGCGAAATAAAATACCCGATATCGGGATTGTGCAAGGTCAATTTGAGCGAGCACCTGCTTAGGGGCCGTGTTATCACACGTCCAGAGGAAACACGGACGGACCCCGAATGGATATGGACGCCCGCATGAACGACGAAAACGTGAAAAAGAACAGTCAGCCCCTGTCATTGCGCGTGCCGGAACCGTCCGGCCGACCCGGCGATGCGCCGGACTTCAGCCACCTGCTGATGGACCCCGCCGGCGTGGTCGAACGGCCCGAGGTCGGATCGACGCCCTATGAGATGCGCGATCTCGCCTTCCGCCTGATTCGGGTGCTGGACGACGAAGGAAACGCCGTCGGGCCGTGGAACCCGCGTCTAGACGCTGAGACCCTGCGTCGCGGCCTGAAGGCCATGATCCTGACCCGCGCCTTCGACGACCGGATGCACCGGGCCCACCGCCAGGGCAAGACCAGCTTCTATATGAAGTGCACCGGGGAGGAGGCCATCGCGGTTGCCCAGGGCATGATCCTGAGCCGCGAGGACATGGGCTTCCCGACCTATCGCCAGCAGGGGCTTCTGATCGCGCGCGGCTATCCGCTGGTCGAGATGATGAACCAGATCTATTCTAACGCGGCGGACCCGATCAAAGGCCGCCAGCTGCCGATCATGTATTCGGCCAAGGACTATGGCTTCTTCACCATCAGCGGCAATCTGGGCACGCAAGTGCCGCAGGCCGTCGGCTGGGCCATGGCCAGCGCCTATAAGGGCGACGACAAGATCGCCATCAGCTGGATCGGCGACGGGGCCACGGCGGAAGGCGACTTCCACAACGCCCTGACCTTCGCCTCCGTCTATCGCGCCCCGGTCATATTGAACGTCGTCAACAACCAGTGGGCCATCAGCTCCTTCCAGGGCATCGCCGGCGGGCTGGAGACCACTTTCGCCTCCAAGGCCATCGGCTATGGCCTGCCGGCCCTGCGGGTGGACGGAAACGACTTCCTGGCGGTCTGGGCGGCGACCCAGTGGGCCGAGGAGCGCGCCCGTTCGAACCAGGGTGCGACGGTGATCGAACTGTTCACCTATCGCGGCGCCCCGCACTCGACCTCCGATGACCCCAGCCGCTATCGCCCCGGCGACGAGCACGAGAAATGGCCGCTGGGCGATCCGCTCGAACGGCTGCGCCAGCACCTGACCGTCATCGGCGAGTGGGACGACGAACGTCACACGGCCGCCCTGAAGGACGCCGTCGAACAGGTTCGCGCCGCCGGCAAGGAATCCGAAGCCATCGGCACCCTGGGCCAGTCGCGCCCCAGCGTGAAGACGATGTTCGAAGAGGTCTATGCGACCGAGGACTGGCGGCTGATCGAACAGCGCCGCGAGGTGGGGGTCTGACCATGGCTGAGCAAACCACCTTCACCGACGCCGATCGCAACGACGGCGTCGAGCCGGACATGGTCGACCAGAACGCAGCCCCCGCCTCGCAGGCGACGGGCTCGGGCGTCGTGCCGATGAACATGATCCAGGCCCTGAACTCGGCCATCGACGTCAAGATGGCCGAGGACGCCAACGTCCTGTCGTTTGGCGAGGACGCCGGCTATTTCGGCGGGGTCTTTCGCGTCACAGACAAGCTGCAGCAGAAGCACGGCCTGACCCGCAGCTTCGACGCCCCGATTTCGGAATGCGGCATCGTCGCCGCCGCCATCGGCATGGGCGCCTATGGCCTGCGGCCGGTCGTCGAGATCCAGTTCGCCGACTACATCTATCCGGCCTACGACCAGATCGTCTCGGAAGCGGCCAAGATGCGTTACCGCTCGGGCGGTCAGTTCACCAGCCCCATCGTGGTGCGTTCGCCCTACGGTGGCGGCATCTTCGGCGGCCAGACCCACAGCCAGTCGCCGGAAAGCCTGTTCACCCACATCGCAGGCCTGAAGGTCATTATTCCCAGCAATCCCTATGACGCCAAGGGCCTGCTGACGGCGGCCATCGAGGACGACGATCCGGTCGTCTTCTTCGAGCCGAAACGCCTCTACAACGGCCCGTTCGACGGCTGGCACGAGAAGCCGGTCTCGCCGTGGAAAGCCCAGGATCTGGCCCAGGTCCCCACCGGAAAATATGTCGAGCCCATCGGCAAGGCGCGGGTCATGCGCGAGGGGAACGACGTCACCATCCTGGCCTATGGCACCATGGTCTGGGTGGCTTTGGCCGGCGCCGAACACGCCGGCGTGGACGCCGAGGTCATCGACCTGCGCAGCCTGGTGCCGCTGGACATCGAGACCATCGAGGCCAGCGTTAAGAAGACCGGCCGCTGCGTCATCGTGCACGAGGCGCCCAAGACCTCGGGCTTCGGCGGTGAACTGTCGGCCCTGGTTCAGGAGCGTTGCTTCTATTCCCTGGAGGCGCCCATCGCGCGCGTCACGGGCTGGGACACGCCCTATCCCCATGCTTTCGAATGGGAATATTTCCCCGGACCGCAACGGGTCGCAGACGCCTTGAAGAGCGTCATGACGGGAGGTCGTTAAGATGGGTCGTTTCGTCTTCAAACTGCCCGACGTGGGCGAAGGCACCGCCGAGGCCGAACTGGTCGGCTGGCACGTCAAGGTCGGGGACACGGTCGCCGAGGACCAGATCGTCGCCGACATCATGACCGACAAGGCCACGGTCGAGATCACCGCCCCGGTCAGCGGCAAGGTCGTCGCCCTGCACGGTGAGCCCGGCGCCATGGTGCCGGTGCGCGGGCCCCTGGTGGAGTTCGAGGTTGAGGGGACGGGGAATGCGGATGAAGCCCAGAACCCCTCCGTCTCTCCGCTGCGCTCCGAGCCACCTCCCCCCGCTTCGCGCGGGGAGGAGGCAGTGGCGGCATCGTCTCCTCCCCACGTCAGTGGGGAGGGGGACCGCGCGAAGCGGGATGGAGGGGCTCTTGACGCCCCCCAGACCCCGACCGGCAACTACATCTTCAAACTGCCCGACGTCGGCGAAGGCACGGCCGAGGCCGAGCTGGTCGGCTGGCACGTCAAGGTTGGGGATGCGGTCGAGGAAGACCAGATCATCGCCGACATCATGACCGACAAGGCCACCGTCGAGATCACCTCGCCGGTCGCCGGAACGGTCGTCGCCATCTACGGCGAAGCGGGCAAGTCGGTGCCGGTCGGCGGGCCGCTGGTCGCGTTCGATGTCGAGGGTCGGGGCAATGTCTCGACGCCCGTCGCGGCGTCGAAACCGGCTCCAAAACCGGCAGAGAATTCGACGACGGTTTCCGCTGCGACTTCGACGACTGCGCGTGCGATTTCGAAGACTTTGGTGACGACCCCGTCCAAGCCTGTTCCCGCCCTGACCGGCCGCGCGCCGGGTGAACGCCCCTCGGCCTCGCCGGCCGTGCGCAATCGCGCGCGGGATCTGGGCGTGGACCTGACCTTCGTGCCCGGTTCCGGCCCGGCCGGGCGGATCACGCACGAGGATCTGGACGGCTTCATCGCGCGTGGCGGCTCGCAGCCGGCGTCCGCCCCATCCGGCGGCGCCTCGACCTACGCGAAGGCGGAGGGAACCACCGAGGTTCGCATCATCGGCCTGCGCCGAAAGATCGCGGAGAAGATGGCCGAGAGCGTGCGCCGCATTCCCCACATCACCTATGTGGAGGAGATCGATGTCACGGCGCTGGAGGAGCTTCGCGCGCACCTGAATGCGACGAAGCAAAAGGACCAGCCCAAGCTGAACCTGCTGCCCTTCATCGCCCGCGCCATCGTCGTCGTCCTGCGCGACCAGCCGCAGATCAACGCCACCTATGACGACGAGGCCGGCGTCCTGACCCAGCACGCCCCGGTCCATCTGGGCATCGCCGCCCAGACGCCGAACGGCCTGATGGTGCCGGTGGTCCGCCACGCCGAGGCGCGCGACCCCTATGACACGGCGTTGGAGATCGCCCGCGTCTCGGGTGCGGCCAAGGATGGCACGGCCAAGCGCGAGGAACTGTCCGGCTCGACCATCACCATCACCTCCCTGGGCACGCTGGGCGGGGTGGTCCACACCCCGATCATCAACCACCCCGAGGTCGCCATCGTCGGCCCCAACAAGATCGCCGAAAGGGTCGTCGTCCGCGACGGTCAGATGGTCGTGCGCAAGATGATGAATCTGTCCTCCAGCTTCGATCACCGCATCGTCGACGGGCATGATGCGGCGGTCTTCGTGCAGCGGATCAAGGGGCTGCTGGAACATCCCGCGACCTTGTGGATGGGGTAAGGTGCCACATATGATATATACTCAGTATATCATGGAGGCCTAGAATGCGTATTCTAGTGGATGCAAACGAGGCTCAGGTCGCCGCTCTCGACGACCTTGCCAAGCTTGAGCAGCGTCCGCGCGCGGCTGTGATCCGCGCGGCGATTGACGACTATCTGGCCCGTCACCGCCGCAAGGGCGTTCAGGAAGCCTTCGGCTTGTGGGCCGACGGACCGGATGGCCTGGAGTTCCAAGAGAAGCTTCGCAGCGAATGGTAGCCGCGCTTTTCGACTCCAACATCCTCGTGGACCATCTGAGGGGGTTCCCGCAGGCGAAGGCGGAGATCGACCGCTACGAAGATCGCGCCATCAGCATCATCAGCTGGATGGAAGTGATGGTCGGCATTCCCGACCATCTGGCAGAACCGGCTCGCCAATTCCTCGACGAGTTCACCGTGATCGGTCTGAACGGCACGGTGGCGGAGCGCGCCGTTTCACTGCGCAAGACGCAGCGCCTCAAACTGCCCGACGCCATCATTTGGGCTGCGGCGCAAACGACCGGTCGATTGCTGGTCACTCGCAACACCAAGGATTTCCCGACCGACGAGCCGGGCGTCCGCACCCCCTATATTCTGTGACAGGCCTCGCTATGCAGCAGCTCAAGACCAAAGTCCTCATCATCGGCGCGGGCACCGGCGGCTATGTCGCCGGCATCCGGTGCGGCCAGCTGGGGCTGGACACCGTGCTGGTGGACGGCGGCGATGGGCTGGGCGGGACGTGCCTGAATGTCGGCTGTATTCCGTCCAAGGCCATCATCCATGCGGCGGGCAAGTTCGAGACGGTGGCCAAGGCGGCCAGCGGCGGAACGCTGGGCATCACGGCGACGGCGCCGGCCATCGACCTGAAGCAGACGGTCGACTGGAAGGACGGCGTCGTCCGTAAGCTGAACGCCGGGGTCGCGGCCCTGCTGAAGAAGGCCAAGGTCAAGGTGATCAAGGGCTGGGCCGAGTTCGCCGACGCCAAGACCTGCATCGTCCAGACCGACGACGGCGAAATCCGAATCACCGCCGAACACGTCATCCTGGCGACCGGCTCAGAGCCGGTCGAACTGCCCTTCCTGCCGTTCGGCGGGGACGTCATCTCCTCGACCGAGGCGCTGAGCCTGTCGGAGGTGCCCAAGAAGCTGGTCGTGGTCGGCGGCGGCTATATCGGGCTGGAACTGGGCATCGCCTTCAGGAAGCTGGGGGCCGAGGTGGCCATCGTCGAAATGGCCGAGCGGATTCTGCCCCTCTATGACAAGGCCCTGACCGATCCGGTCGCCAAATGGCTGGAGAAGCACGGGGTCGAGCTGCACCTGGGCGCACGCGCCGGAGGGTTTGGCGACGGGAAACTGTCGATTACGACCAGGGACGGCGAGCCGCTGCAACTGGACGCCGACAAGGTGCTGGTCACCGTCGGCCGCCGTCCGCGCACCCAGGGTTGGGGTCTGGACAACATGGGCGTGGCCATGGCGGGGCCGTTCGTGAAGATCGACCAGCGCTGCGCCACCAGCATGAAGAATGTCTGGGCCGTCGGCGACCTGACCGGCGAACCGATGCTGGCCCACAAGGGCTCGGCCCAGGGCGAGGTGGTCGCGGAGATCATCGCCGGCCACGACCGCGTCTTCGATCCGGTCACCATCGCCGCCGTCTGTTTCACCGAGCCGGAGATCGTCTCGGCCGGTCTGGGTCCGAACGATGTCGCGGGCCGCGACGACGTCATCCAGTCGGTCTTCCCCTTCGCCGCCATCGGCCGGGCGCTGGCCATCGAGGCGGGCGAGGACGGCGGCTTCGTCCGTGTGCTCGCATCCAAGGCCGATCATCGCATCCTAGGCATTCAGGCGGTCGGCCAGCACGTGTCGGAACTGTCCAACAGCTTCGCCCAGATGATGGAGATGGGGGCCGTGCTGGAGGATGTGGCGGGAACGATCCACGTCCACCCGACCCTGGGCGAGGCCTTCCACGAGGCGTCGCTGCGAGCGCTCGGGCATGCGATTCATATTTAATATTGATCCGTCACCCTCGGGCTTGTCCCGAGGGCCTACGGCTGACCAGTCACCAGCCGTTATCGCCGTGCGACATTTTCAAAACTGCGGGGCGGATAAGTGGGTCCTCGGGACAAGCCCGAGGATGACGGGGATGGGACGGGGCTAAAGCCGCTCCAGCCGCTTCGCGTGGTTCGCCACCATGCGAAGCGCCAGCCCGTCGGGCAGGAAACGGGCCAGGCCGGCCATGACGTTGTTCATGACGCCCGGCGTGACGCTGGGGCGATTGGCTTCGCAGGCGTCGTAGCCGATCTCCGCCACGCGCGCGGCGTCCATCCACATCCAGGCTGGATAGGCGCTGGACACCTGGTCGCGCGAGCCGTTGACGTCGTGGAACTCGGTCAGGGTGTAGCCGGGGTTCAGGACCGTGACGTGGACGCCGGTCCCCTGCGTCTCCAGATAAAGACCCTGGGACGCCTTGATCAGAAAGCTCTTGATCGGCCCATACAGGGTGTCGCCGCCGGTCGCCGGCATCTGGCCGGCGAGAGACGCCACGTTCAGCACCCGGCCGAAGCCGCGCTGGATCATGCCGGGCAGCAGCAGGCGCGACAGCTCGACCGGCGCGGTCAGCATGACCTGGATCATGGCGCGATGGGCGCTGAGGTCCGTGTCCAGGAAGCCGGTGATGCGGCTGAAGCCCGCGTTGTTGACGAGGCCGTCGACGGTCACGCCGTGGGCGGCGATGGCCGCGACTAGCCGTTCAGGCGCGGCGGGGTCGGACAGGTCTTCGGGGATGACGGTCGCCGTGATGCCGTGGGCGGCGGTTAGTTCTTCGGCCAGAGCCTGAAGCGGACCTTCACGACGTGCCGTCAGGATCAGGTCCCAGCCTTTGGCCGCATAGGTCCGAGCGAGCGCCGCGCCGATGCCGGCCGAGGCGCCGGTGACCAGAACCGTGCGGCTCACAAGCCGGTCAGGCCGCGACGGGGCAAGACTTGTGCGGCGTATAGGCCGCCAGCGAAATCGGATTCTCGGCCAACAGGTCCGCGATGGTGATCTTGGACAAAGCCTCGGTCGCCGCCTCGTCGGCGGCGGTCAGGGCCTTGGCGACCTGGCGCGGGATATGTTCGCTGATGGGGCAGCCCTTGGCCCCGGCCGGGGGCGAGCCGATGTGGGCGCAGCCGTTCACGGCCTTCAGCACTTCGTCCAGCCGGATGTCCTCTGGCCGACGCAGCAACCACGAGCCGCCGGTGGCGCCCGGACGGGTGGCGATCAGCCCGGCCTTGGCCAGCAGAGCCGTCACGCGACGGACCACGACGGGGTTGGTCGGGATCGACGAGGCCAGCACGCCGCTGGGTGCGGCCTGCGCAGGTCCATAGGCGCCCTTGTGGGCCATATAGGCCAAGGCGTGGGCGGCGACGGGAAAGCGCTGGCTGTCTGACATGGTTTTGTTCCTGAGGTGAAAATAGGCGCTCATGGCCCGAATCACAAATCGGTCCGCAGAACGCCGAAACCGAATCCCCTTCGGCACGATTGAAGACCGCGCGGAATGAGCCTAAAGGCTCGCCGCTTTGAAGGGACCGACGCAGCGTCGGAGACCCGGAGGATACGCATGGCCGGGGATACTCCCCACGACGCGAGCGCTCCCTCGCCCGCGTCGAACACGCCGGACACGCCCACCCACGCCACGGGACCCGAGTCCCACGCTCCAGGAGGCCAGGTCGCCAAGCACGGCGGCATGTTCGCCTTGACCCTGGGCGCGATCGGCGTGGTGTTCGGCGACATCGGCACCAGCCCGCTGTACGCCCTGCGCGAAGCGATCGGTCATGCCCAGCGCGGCGTGGGCGGCGACCTGGCCGTGGTCGGCGTGGTGTCGCTGGCCTTCTGGGCGCTGATGGTCGTGGTGACGTTCAAATACGTCTTCTTCCTGATGCGCGCCGACAACAAGGGCGAAGGCGGCACCCTGTCTTTGATGGCCCTGGCCCAGTTCGCGGTCGGTCGACGTAGCGCCTGGATCTTCATCCTGGGCGTCTGCGGCGCGGCGCTGTTTTATGGCGACGGCATCATCACGCCCGCCATTTCGGTGCTGTCGGCGGTCGAGGGGCTACAGGACGCGCCGGGTCTGGCGGGCAAGCTGGACGCATTCATCGTGCCGATCTCGGCCGGCATCCTGATCGCCCTGTTCATGGTCCAGTCGCGCGGCACGGCCAGCCTGGCCAAATATTTCGGCCCGATCACGGCCGTCTGGTTCCTCAGCCTGGGCGCCCTGGGCCTGGTCCACATCTTCGACGACATCAGCATCCTGCGCGCCCTGTCGCCCTATTACGGCGTCAGCCTGCTGCTGCACGACGGCTTTTTGGGCTTCATCATCCTGGGCAGCGTCTTTTTGGCGGTGACGGGGGCCGAGGCCCTCTATGCCGACATGGGCCATTTCGGAAAGGCGCCGATCCGCATGGGTTGGCTGGCCTTCGTCCTGCCGTGCCTGACGCTGAATTATCTGGGACAGGGCGCCCTGATCCTGGATAACCCCGCCGCAGCCGAAAATCCGTTCTGGAACATGGTGCCGCAGTTCGCCTATTGGCCCATGCTAATCCTGGCGACGATCTCGACCGTCGTGGCCTCGCAGGCCGTGATCACCGGCGCCTTCTCGGTGACCCAGCAGGCGGTGCAGCTGGGCCTGCTGCCCCGCATCGACATCAGGAACACATCCGAGACCCAGGCCGGCCAGATCTTCGTGCCGGCGGTGAACACCTTCCTGATGATCGGGGTTCTGGTGCTGCTGTTCGTGTTCCAGAGCTCGCACAACCTCACCGCCGCCTATGGCGTCGCGGTGACGGGGACCATGCTGGTCAATACGCTGATGGCCTATTCCGTCATTCGCAAGGGCTGGAAATGGCCGATGTGGGCGGTGGCCGGGACGCTCATTCCGTTCGCCTTCATCGACAGCGTCTTCCTGACCTCCAACCTGCTGAAGATTCCTGACGGGGCCTGGATGCCGCTGGTGCTGGGCGCCTGTCTGGTCGTCATTATGTGGACCTGGGTGCGCGGCACGCAGATCCTGACCGCCAAGACGCGCAAGGACAGCCTGCCGCTGACCGACCTGATCGAGATGCTTCAGGCCCGTCCGCCGCACCGCGCGCCCGGCATGGCCATCTTCCTGACCAGCGACCCCGATGTCGCCCCCGTCGCCCTGATGCACAATCTCAAGCACAACAAGGTGCTGCACGAGAAGAACGTCATCCTGACCGTGCGCACGTCCGAGCGGCCGCGCGTCAAGGAGGCCGACCGAGTCAAGATGGAGCCGATCAACGACGACTTCAAAAAGGTCACGGTCACCTATGGCTTCATGGAGACGCCGAACGTGCCGCGCGCGCTGGGCCTGTGTCGCAAGCAGGGGCTGAAGTTCGACATCATGTCGACCAGCTTCTTCCTGGGCCGGCGCTCGCTGATCCCGTCGGCGCGACAGGGCATGCCGCTGTGGCAGGACCGGCTGTTCATCTTCCTGATGCGCAACGCCGCCAATCCGACCGACTTCTTCCATATCCCCCCCGGCCGCGTGGTCGAGCTGGGCGCGCAGGTGGCCGTATGAGTGCTGAGGGACGAGGCGGACAGAGTTCGCAGGCGCGCGGACGCCGCATGGCCGTCAAGGGTCGCCCGCGTCCCGCCCCGGCCGTGGATGCCGCCGTCCCGTCCCAGGACGACATCGGCGTCGAGGCCCGTGTCGTCGCCGGCATCCTGCTGAACGCCGCCTTGGAAAAGCGCAACGGCCTGGACGAGGCCTTGTCCCAGCCGGCCGCCCGCGCGCTGGAGCCTGTGGATCGCGCCTTCGCCCGCGCCGTGGCCATGGCCGCCCTGCGCCGCCTGGGCGAAATCGACCAGATCCTGAACCGCCGCCTGAAGAAGTCCCCGCCCGAGGCCGTCCGCACCCTGATGCGCATCGCCCTGGCCCAGACCTTGGTGTTGGAAACTCCCGCCTTCGCCGCTGTTTCCACGGCGGTGAAGCTGGCCGAACGCGATCCCAAGACGCGCCCCTACAAGAATCTGGTCAACGCCGTTCTGCGCGGCGTGGGTCGTGAAGGGCCGGGCCTGACGACGGCCGAGAGCAATCTACCCGACTGGATCGCCGCCCGCTGGAAGGCGACTTATGGCGAGACGGCGCTGGCTGGTCTGGCGCTGGCCGCCCGCGAGGAACCGGCGACCGATCTCAGCCTGAAACCTGGGGTCGATCCCGCCGCCGTGGCCGCCGCCGTCGAGGGCGAAGCCCTGCACTCCGGTCTTGGGGGCGGCACGGTCCGCACCGGCCGTCGCGGCGATGTCGCCTCCTGGCCCGGTTTTGAGGACGGGGACTGGTGGGTGCAGGACGCCGCCGCCGCCGTGCCCGGCCGCCTGCTGGATGTGAAGCCGGGCGAGACCGTTTTAGACATGTGCGCCGCGCCGGGCGGCAAGACCCTGCAACTGGCCGCCGCCGGCGCCTCGGTCGTCGCCCTGGACCGTTCCGCCCCGCGCCTGAAACGCCTGACCCAGAATCTGGAACGCACCGGCCTGACCGCAGAAGTAATCGCCGTCCCGGCGGAAGACTGGGAGGATGACCGCACCTTCGACGCGGTGCTGCTGGACGCGCCCTGCACCGCCACCGGCACCTTCCGCCGCAACCCGGAAGTCCTGCGCGCCACCAAGCCCGCCGAGGTCGCCAAACTGGCTGACGTCCAGCACCGTCTGCTCGACGTCGCCGCCGAACGGGTCAAGCCGGGCGGCCGGATGGTCTATTGCACCTGCTCGCTGGAGCGCGAGGAGGGCGAGACCCAGATCATCGCCTTCCTGCGCCGCAACCCCGCCTTCCGCACCGTCGCCGCCGATCCCGCCGCCCTGGGCGCGCCGCCAGAGGCCCTGACCCCCGAAGGCTGGCTCCGCATCCTGCCCTCGATGTGGGCCGAGCACGGCGGCCTGGACGGCTTCTTCGCCGCCAGGCTGGAACGGATCGCCTAGGTTTTTCGAGGAGCGCGTTTAGACTCAGGCAGGGCGTCGGCGGCCTTCCGCAGGTCGGCGTATTCCTGCTCCACCCGTGCTTTTTCCAGCGCACGCCTCTGGATGTCGAAGGCCTTGTAGGCCGCCTTGGCGTGGCGGTCGGCGTCGTCCTTGGAAACACTTCCGCCGTTGGACAGAACCACGCGGCCCAACCCCTTCAACTGAGCGTCCAGAAGTTCGGAAGCTTGCGCCATCGTCGTCAACCGACCGGTCTCCAACTGGTCCTCGAAGATGGTCAGCAGCAGGTCGGTCAGACGGTTCAGCTCGCGGACTTCCGCCGGCGCCAGGAAGTTCTTGGCCACGGTCACGTCGGCCGAAACTATTCGCTCACCCTTCCAGGACCGAAGGCCCATGTCGGCTTCCGCCGCGTGGGCGCGCGTCATCAGCATCTCGGCGGGCGTGTGACTGGTCACCGCGTAGCAGAGCTTGGCCTGGGTGTTCCGGTAGAAGGTGCGCCAGGCGTCCGACCTGGGATCGTAATCCTGGCACAGGCTGCAGATCTGACGGATTTCCGCATAGAGGTTGGCTTCCTCGCTGCGGATGTCGCGAATGATGTCGCGCAGTTCGCGGATGCGATCCTGCTGGCCGCCCGCCTTCATCCGCTCCACATCGATCACGAAGCCGCGCGTGGCGAACCGGATCAGCACGGCGGTGGCCCAGCGACGAAACAGGGTCGCCTGCGCCGAACTGACCCGGTAGCCGACCGAGATCACCATATCGAGGCTGTAGAGGACGCCTGGCCGGCCCCGACCATTTGTTTGCATTTTCTGCAAAGAAATCGACTCGTCGAGTTCGCCCTCCTCCAGAATGCTGCTGATGTGGCGTGAAATCACTGACAAGTCCCGGCCGAACAGGCTCGCGATCTGCGCCTGGCTCATCCACAGCGCATCGCCGTCGAAGCGGATTTCGACCCTGGCTCCGTCATGGGCGCCATAGATCAGGAAGCGGTCGCCGGAGCCGTCCTCGAACACGCGCACGGGCTCGGCGGCAGACGGGTCTTGCATCGACATCAGGACTTCCTGCGCAAGTTTGGCGTGAACAAGAGTAGAACATGTCGGGGCTTCCTCGCCAAGCCGGTTGCTCCCGTCGGCGCCGCGCCTTATCCCGAGGCCATGGCCCTCACCCCTCTGATCTGCCCGTCGATCCTCGCCAGCGATTTCGCGCGGCTGGGTGAAGAAGTCCGCGCGCTGGAGGCGGCGGGCGCCGACTGGATCCACGTCGATGTGATGGACGGGCATTTCGTGCCGAACATCACCCTGGGCCCCGACATCGTGAAGGCGATCCGGCCGCATACGAGCCTGCCGTTCGACGTGCACCTGATGGTCGCGCCGGTCGATCCGTGGCTGGAGGCGTTCCGCGAAGCCGGCGCCGATGTCCTGACCGTCCATCCCGAGAGTGGGCCGCACCTGCACCGCACACTGGGCCGCATTCGGCAGCTGGGCGCCAAGGCGGGCGTGGTGTTCAATCCGGCGACGCCCCTGTCGATCCTGGAAGAGGTGGTGGACCTGGTCGATCTGGTGCTGATCATGTCGGTCAATCCGGGCTTCGGCGGCCAGAAGTTCATCGACAGTTCGCTGCGCAAGATCGCCGGCGCGCGGGCCATTCTGGACCGGGCCGGTTCGGCGGCGCATCTGCAGGTGGACGGCGGCGTGACCTCGGCCAACGCCGGGGCCTGCGTCGCCGCCGGCGCCGATGCTCTGGTCGCCGGGTCGTTCGTGTTCAAGGGCGATTACGCGACCAATATCGCCGCCCTGAAAGCCGCCCCGGCAGCCGCGTGAGCCCGCTCGGCCCCTTCGCCCCGCGCGGGCCGGAAACCACACTGGACGTCGCCTCGGGCCAGATCCCCGGCCTGCCCGGCGCCCCGGTGCGCACGCCGGTGCGCTCGGGCGACACGATTGCGGGCCCGGGCCTGTGGCCGGCCATCGCCGGGCGGCTGGCGACGCGACAGCTGTGGATCGAGCTCTATGGCCTGCCCGGCTATGGACTGACCTTGGGCGGCGGCAGGGTGACGGCCTTCGCCGCCACGCCGCGCGACTTCCGCCCCCACGATCCGGCGCCGGGCCGCAATGTCCTGGCCGGACGCTTCATGCTGGCGGGGGCTTCGATGGAGGTCGAGGCGCCGGCCGATCCGTGGAACCGGCCCAGCCCCTCGCGGCCGTTCGCGGTCGAGCTTCACGCCTTCGCCTGGCTGCCGGGATTGATGGCCCAGGGCGACCGGGGGGCGCGGGAAGCCTTGCGTCTGACTTTGGCCTGGGCAGACGCCTTCGCCCGCTGGTCGCCCTTCGCCTGGGGACCGGAAATCCTGGGGCGGCGGGTGGTCAATCTGGCGTGCGGCGCGCGTCGGATGGGCGCCGTCGCGACCGAGGCCGAGCGTTTGAAGCTGGCCGACAGCCTGGCGCGCCAGACGCGTCAGCTGCTGCGTCCGCCCGGCGGGCTGGCCAGCCGGGCCGAACGGCTGACGGCGGCGGCCATCGGCGGCTGCGTCCTGGCCGGCGCGCCGGGACAGGCCTTGCGTCGTCGCGCGCTGGGGCGGCTGGACGGCGCCTTGAAGGCCACGGTCCAGGACGACGGCGGTCATGCCACGCGCAGTCCCGAGGCGGGGCTGGAGCTTCTGCTCGACCTGCTGACGCTGGACGACGCCCTGTCGCAACTGTCCGAACCGACGCCGGACGGAGTTTCGGCCGCCATCGCCCGGCTGACGCAGGGCTTGCGCCTGCTGACCCTGCCTGACGGCCGTCTGGCCAGCTTCCAGGGCGGGGGTCCGTCCAGCGCCGAACGGGTCGCGGCGGCCCGCGCCCATGACGACGAGGCCGTCCCGGCCAAGGGCGATCCCGCCCATTCGCCCGCCGGCACGGTCGCCGGCCTGACGCGCATCGCCAGCCCGCTGCTGACCATCATGGCGGATGCTGCGCCGCCGGCCCGAGGGGCCTGGGGCGCGGCCGCCTGCGCCCAGCCGATGGCGCTGGAGATCGCCTGCGGCAAGGACCGACTGGTGACCGGCTCGGGCTGGACCCCGGCCTCGACGGATCGCCAGGCCTTGCGTCTGACGCCGGCCCATTCGACCCTGACCCTGGGCGAGCGGTCATTGAACGAGCCGCTCGGCGGCTGGAAGGGCGACCTGCTGGGCCCGCGCCTGGTCGGGCCGCCGATCCATGTGACGACGGACCTGCGTGACGGGGATGGCGCCGTCTGGCTGGAGATGGAGCATGACGGCTGGAACGAGTTGTTCGGCCTGAACCATCAGCGGCGGCTGTATCTCGACCAGCGGCTGGACGAGCTGCGGGCCGAGGAAAAGCTGTTCCCGACGCCAGGCCGCAAGGAGATGGTGCGCCAGATCGCGGCCCCCTACGCCATCCGTTTCCATCTGGAGCCGGGGGTTCAGGCCTCGCTGGCGCGCGACCGCCGCTCGATTCTGCTGCGCGGCGCCTCGGGCCGGGGCTGGTGGTTCAGGACCGACGGCCCCGACGTGGCCATCGAGCCCAGCGTCCACATCGACGCCGGCCTGACCCGCCGTTCGCTGCAGATCGTGGTGCGCGGCTCGGCCCGCACCGACAGCGAGAGCAAAATCCGCTGGAAGCTGAGCCCGGCCGGCGCGAGCGGTGATCCCACCTGAAACCGTCCGTGGGGTGACGTGACGCCGGTTTGGGTCTAGAGGGCGCGCCATCCTCCCCCAGCCTTCACGGACGCCGCCTCATGCCCGCCGCTCCCGACTTTCCGCCCGCGCCCGATCAGGTGAAGCCGCAACGCGCCCTGATCTCCCTGTCCGACAAGGCTGGGCTGGAAGACGCCGCCCGGACCCTGCATGACCTGGGCGTCGAGCTGGTCTCGACCGGCGGCACCCGCGCGGCGATCGAGAAGCTGGGTCTGCCGGTCAAGGACGTGGCAGACCTGACCGGCTTCCCGGAGATGATGGACGGCCGGGTCAAGACCCTTCACCCCATTGTCCACGGCGGCCTGCTGGGCGTGCGTGACGCCGCCGACCATGCCCAGGCCATGACCGACCATGGCATCGGCGCCATCGATATCGTCTGGATCGACCTCTATCCTTTCGAATCCACTGTTGCTGCGGGCGGCTCGTTCGAGGCGGCGGTCGAGAATATCGACATCGGCGGCCCGGCCATGATCCGTTCGGGATCGAAGAACCACGGCTATGTCGCCGTCGCCGTCGATGGCGAGAGCATCGGCCTGATCCTGGAGGCGCTGAAGGCGGAAGGTTCGACCGATCTGGCCCTGCGCAAACGCCTGGCCGCCCGAGCCTTCGCCCGCACCGCCGCCTATGACGCTGCCGTCTCGGGCTGGTTCGCGAGCCAGGTTGAAGACGTCGCCCCAGTCCGCAAGTCCATCGCCGGCTCGCTGGCCCAGACCCTGCGCTACGGCGAGAACCCGCACCAGACCGGCGCCTTCTATCGCACCGGCGAGCGTCGTCCGGGCGTGGCCTATGCCGAACAGGTGCAGGGCAAGGAGCTGGGCTACAACAATATCGCAGACGCCGACGCCGCCTATGAGTTGGTCGCCGAGTTCGAGGCCCCGGCCGTGGTCATCGTCAAACACGCCAACCCCTGCGGCGTCGCCGTGGGCAAGGACCTGTCGGAAGCCTACGCCCGCGCGCTGGAATGCGACGCCGTCTCCGCTTTTGGGGGCGTGATCGCGGTCAACCGCCCGCTGAACGGCGACGACGCCCGCGCCATCACCGGCATTTTCACCGAAGTGGTCATCGCCCCCGGCGCCGACGACGAGGCCAAGGAAGTCTTTGCTTCGAAGAAGAACCTGCGCCTGCTGATCACCGACGGCCTGCCCGATCCGCACGGGCCGGGCGAGGTGTTCCGCTCGGTCGCCGGCGGCTTCCTGATCCAATCTCGCGACCGTTCGCTGATCAAGCCGTCGGACCTGAAGATCGTCACCAAGCGCCAGCCGACGCCGACCGAGATCCAGGACATGCTGTTCGCCTTCACCGTGGCCAAACACGTCAAGTCCAACGCCATCGTCTACGCCAAGGACGGCCAGACGGCCGGCATCGGCGCCGGCCAGATGAACCGTCGCGACAGCGCGCGCATCGCCGCCATCCGCGCCAAGGAGGCGGGCGAGGCCAAGGGTCTGGCCCAGTCGCTGGCCGAAGGCAGCGCCTGCGCCTCCGAAGCCTTCTTCCCCTTCGCCGACGGCCTGCTGGAAGCGGTCGCGGCCGGGGCCACGGCGGTGATCCAGCCGGGCGGCTCGATGCGCGACGCCGAGGTCGTCGCCGCCGCCGACGAAAAGGGCATCGCCATGGCCTTCACCGGGGTGCGGGTCTTCAGACATTAATCTTGAGAAGAAAGGGCGCTAACGCTCGCGACGCGGTCGCTCGCTGCTTGAGCGCCCTTCTTCTCGTTTGTAGAGGTCGTCTAGACTTCAACAGCGCGCCTTAACGTGACTGGACGCTCGGCGCCGGGCGTGATGCTCTGACCGCTTTCCCGCGTTGGAGCGTCCCATGACCGTCCTGATCCGTCCCGAAGGCCAGACCGCCGACGATCTGAAGCTGAGCCGACGAAGCCTGGGGGCGCTGGGGGGCTTGCTGTTCTCCGGCTATGCCGTCGCGGCCCTGGCGAAGGAGGCCAAGCCGATCACGACCGACGAGGCGGGCCTGGCCACGGAGACCGTGACCTATGCCGCGCCGGACGGGTTCCAGCTTCCGGCCTATGTGGCGCGGCCTGCGGGCGATGGGCCCTTCCCGGTCGTCGTCGTGGTGTCCGAGATCTTCGGCGTCCACGAATATATCCGCGACATCTGCCGCCGCCTGGCAAAGCAGGGCTATGCCGCCATCGCACCCGCCTTCTTCAACCGGGTCGAGGATCCCGCGCCCCTGTCGGACATGCAGCGGATCATGCAGATCGTCGGGGCGGCCAACTATGAGCAGGTGATGGGCGACCTGTCGGCGACGCTGGAATGGGCCAGCCAGCAGTCGTGGGCCAAGGACGGCAAGGTCGGGATCACCGGCTATTGCTGGGGCGGCAAGGTGGTGTGGCAGGCGGCGGCCCGCTTCGCCGCCATCGGCGCCGGCGTGGCCTGGTATGGCCGTCTGGCCCCCGCCGCCGATGCGACACCGGTGCAGATCTCGTCGGGTCAGCCCTGGCCGGTCGATATCGCCGACGACCTCAAGGCGCCGGTGCTGGGCCTTTATGGCGGCAAGGACCAGGGCATTCCGCTGGCCAGCGTGGAGCGGATGCGCGAAGCCCTTGCGCGGGCCGGTCAGACCGGCAGCCAGATCGTCGTCTATCCCGACGCGCAGCACGGTTTCCACGCCGACTACCGCGCCAGCTATTCCGAGACCGACGCCAGGGACGGCTGGTCCAAACTGCTGGCCACCTTCGATAAAGCGTTAAAGAATTAGGGCGTTACTGATGGGAAGGCTGCGGAGGGCGGCCTGAGTGGAGGGTTCGGCATGAACGGATTGCGGCGTCGCGGAGCGGTCGTTCTGGGCCTGGGCCTGTTGTTCCTTCCGCTGGCCGCGTGCGGCGGCGGCGGGGGAGGCGGCGGTGGTGGTGGCGGCGCAATCACGCCCCCTGTTCCACCGCCACCTCCGCCACCCCCGCCTCCTCCTCCGCCACCACCGCCCCCGCCCCCGCCCCCGCCGCCGCCCTCGGTGACATCGAGCGAATATCTGCGGAACTATGGCCTGGCCAATATGAAGGCCCAGGTCGCCTGGCAGGCCGGGGCGACCGGCTCGGGCGTCACCGTCGCCGTCGTCGATTCCGGCATCGCCAACACCCTGCCCGAGCTTGAGGGGCGGATCTCCAGCGCCTCGACCGACGTGGTTTTGGGCCGCAACACCCCCTATGTCGCGTCGAGCAGCCACGGCACACGCGTGTCGGGCGTTATCGCCTCGAACTTCAACGGCTTCGGCACGATCGGCGTAGCCTATCAGTCGACCATCCTGTCGATTCGCACCGACATCTCCGACTGTACCGACAAGAACACCGAGGTCTGTTTCAGCAGTTCGGACCTGGTGCGCGCCCTGGACTATGCCGTCGCCAACGGGGTCAAGATCATCAACATGTCGCTGGGCGGCGACGGGCGGCTGGGCTCGGCGTTTGAGGCGGCGCTGCTGCGGGCCGTGAACTCCGGCGCAGTGATCGTGGCCTCGTCGGGCAATGACGGCGAGGCCAATCCGGGCTGGCCTGCGCGCTACGCCATCGACCCCCGCTTCGCTGGCAGCGTGATCGCCGTCGGTTCGCATGGCGCGACCGATGTCATGTCCAGCTTCTCCAACCGGGCCGGCGACACGGCGGCCGGCTACATCTCTGCGCCCGGCGAAGACGTCATCACCGGCTGCGAAGGCACGTCCTGCTGGCGGGTCAACGGCACCTCGTTTTCGGCGCCGCATGTTTCGGGCGCCCTGGCGCTACTGATGCAGGCCTTCCCCAATCTGAGCGCGCGGGCGGCCTTGGCTATTCTGGTCGATACGGCGCGCGATGCGGGCGACCCGGGAACCGACATCGTCTATGGGCGCGGCCTGCTGGACGTGGCCGGCGCCTTTCGACCTGTCGGCACGACCTCGACCCCGATGGCGGACGGAAGCTCCATCGTGACCCTCAGCGAACCGGGCAGTTTCGTCGGCGCGGCCTTCGGCGACGCCTTCCTGCGTCAGAGCGCGCTGAACACGGTGCTGTACGACGCCTATGACCGGATGTTCGCGGTCCAGCTGGGCGGGGCCTATCCGACGGCGCCCAGCCGATCCTATCAGGCGGCGCCGTTCGAACAGAACACCACCGCCACCACCAGCCTTGCTCTGCCGGGCGGCGGGCGACTGAACCTGATCGCGGCCCAGCCGAGCGCGACGCCCGAACCCGTGGCGCCACGTCACGACCTCTATGATGCGCCGTGGATGGGCGACGAACCGCGCCAGGAGGCCATGCTGGACCTGGAAACCGGCCGGATGAACTTCTCGGTCTGGCAGGGCAAGGGCGGGGCGGCGTCGCCGTTCGAAGGCTCGGCCGGCGACGGGTTCGCGTCCCTGGCCCAGGCCGACCATGCGGTGCGCGGGGCGATGCGGTTCGGCGCCGTGACCGTTTCGGCGGAAAGCGGCGGCGGGGATCGTCGCATGCCGCTGCGCCGCGTCGAGCAGGACGCCTCGACCTATAGCCGGGCCGCGATCGGATGGCGGGGCGCGGAGGGCGGCCTGTCATTCAGCGTCGGCGCCCTGGACGAAAGGCTGGGGCCCTTGGGCGCCTTCCTGCCCGGCGGGTCGGACTTCGCCCTGCCGTCGCGGACCGCCTTCTATGCGCTCGGTGGGGATTGGACCCTGTGGCCCGGTCTGCGCCTGATCGGCGAGGCGGGCATGGGGTCGACGCAGATCGAGGGTCGGTTCCTGTCGATGGATCAGGCGGCGATCAGTTCGAACTGGCGGCTGGGCCTGCTGACCGGCTGTACGATGGTCTGCGACCGGATCAGCTTCACTCTGTCGCAGCCGTTGCGGATCGAGAGCGGGACATTCTCGGCGCTGCTGGCCGATGTGCCGGTCGAGTATTTCGACCCGCTGACCTATTCGCGCCGCAGCTTCTCGGCGTCGCCCAGCGGTCGTCAGATCGATTTCATCCTGGGTGGTGAGCGTCGGCTGTGGGACGGCTCCAGCATGACGTTGCAGGCTGTGGCCAGCCGCGAGCCGCGCCATGTGGCGGATGCGCAGCCGGAGTTTGCGCTGATCGGAGCCTGGCGGCGTCAGTTCTAACCGACGCCGCCTGACGACCCTGGATCAGGCCTTGCCGTCGAAGGCCTGACCCTCGGGCGACTGTGCGGCGCCGTAGGGGTTCTGGGCTTGCGCGCCGGAGCCCTTGGCGGCGACCACGACCATGGCGGGACGGACGGTGCGGCCGAACAGTTCGAAGCCGGACTGCATGGTCTGGAGCACCGATCCGCCGGGTACGGTGTCCGACGGCTGTTCCATCATCGCCTGGTGCAGGTGCGGGTTGAAGGCCTCGCCGGCTTCCGGCGCGACGCGCTTCAGGCCGTTGCTGTCGAAGGCCTGAAGCAGGGCCTTCTGCGTCAGTTCCAGCCCGGTCACCAGGCCGGCGGTGGCGCCCTCGGCGTCCTTGGGCGCGGCCATCAGGGCGCGTTCCAGATTGTCGGCCACGCCCAGCAGATCCTTGGCGAAGCGCTGGATGGCGAAGGCGCGGGCGTCGTTCTGCTGCGTTTCCGAACGGCGCTTCAGGTTCTCCATCTCGGCGGCGACGCGCAGGGCGCGGTCCTTCCACTCGTCGCGCTCGGCGATGACGGCGTCCAGGGGCGTCAGGTCGTCCCCCCGATTTTCAGAAGGATGGGCGTCCAGGCCGTGTTCGGCGTCGGTCTCGGCCGCATCCAGGGCGTCGAATTCGTCGTTAAGGGGTTTGTCGCTCACTTGTCGTTCCCGTCCAGCATCCGGCCCAGCACCCGGGCGGTATAGTCCACCAACGGAATGACACGGGCGTAGTTCAGTCTTGCAGGCCCTATGACGCCGATGGCGCCCAGAACCCTTTGTCGGCCGCTCATATAGGGCGCCGCGATCACGGCGGAACCCGAAAGTGAAAACAACCGTGTTTCCGCGCCGATGAAAATGCGCACGCCCTGGGCCGCATCGACGCCGTCCAGCAGGCCGATCAGCTGTTCCTTCTGCTCCAGATCGTCGAACAGGACGCGCACCCGTTCCAGGTCCGCCAGTCCCTCGCCGTCCTGTAGCAGGTTGGCGCGGCCGCGCACGATCAGGGCGCGCTCGCGGTCGGGTCCGCCGGACCAGGCGGCGAAGCCGTCTTCGACCAGGCGGGCGGCGGTCTGGTCCAGTTCGCGTCGGGCGATTTCCAGTTCGTGCGTCATCTCGCGCTTGGCGTCGGCGAAGGGGCGGCCGCGCAGGCGCGCGTTGAGGAAGTTGGAGGCCTCGACCAGGGTCGAGGGCGTGACGCCCGCCGACAGGGTCATGATCCGGTTCTCGACCGTGCCGTCGTCGGCGACGATGACGGCAAGGGCCTGATCCCCGCCCAGGGCCACGAACTCGACGTGTTTCACGCCCGAGTCCCGTACGGGGCTGGACACCACGCCCGCGCCGCCCGCCAGGCCGGACAAAAGGTTGGACGCCTCGTCCAGGGCGGATTCGAAGTTGCGTCCGCGCCCCGCCAGACGCCCGTCGATCTCGCGCCGCTCCTCCTTGGTCAGGTCGCCGACTTCCAGCAGGCCATCGACGAACAGGCGAAGGCCTGCATGGGTGGGGATTCGCCCCGCCGAGGTGTGGGGCGCGGCCAGCAGCCCGGCCAGGGTCAGATCCTGCATGGTGTTGCGGATCGAGGCCGGTGACAGGGCGATCCCGCCCAGCGATAGGGTCCTGGATCCGACAGGCTCGCCCGTCTCCAGATAGCTCTCGACGATGCGGCGAAAGATGTCGCGGGCGCGTGCGTCCAGCCCCGCCAACCCTGCGAGGGATTGGCCGTTGTCGAACGGCGGGGTTTTGGGGGCATACAGGCTCACGGTTTCAGGATAAGCACCGCCGCCTCGGCTTCCAAGGATTCATCTCAATGCGCCATTCGCAACGCACCGACGACCAACTGCGTCCCGTGACCATCGAGACCGGCGTCAACCGCTATGCCGAGGGTTCGTGCCTGATCACCTTCGGCAACACCAAGGTGCTGGTGACCGCCTCGATCGAGGAGAAGGTGCCGGGCTGGATGCGCAACACGGGCCAGGGCTGGGTGACGGCGGAATACGGCATGCTGCCGCGCGCCACCCACACGCGCGGCCGTCGCGAGGCCGCCGCGGGCAAACAGTCGGGTCGCACGCAAGAGATTCAGCGGCTGATCGGCCGCTCCTTGCGCGCCGTGGTGGACCTCAAGGCGCTGGGCGAACGTCAGGTGCTGATCGACTGCGACGTCATCCAGGCCGACGGCGGCACGCGCACGGCCTCGATCACCGGCGCCTGGGTCGCCATGAGCCTGGCGCTCAACTATCTGCGCGACGAGGGCGTGCTCAAGGCCGATCCGATCACGGATCAGGTGGCGGCCGTTTCGTGCGGCATCTGCAACGGCGTGCCCGTTCTGGACCTGGATTACGAAGAGGACTCGGAGGCGGAAGCCGATTCCAACTTCGTCCTGACCGGCGCGGGCCAGATCGTCGAGGTCCAGGCCACCGGCGAGAAGCGCGGCTTCTCGCGCGCCGAGTTCGACCGGCTGTTCTCACTGGCCGAGGTCGGCTGCACCGAACTGTTCGCCTTGCAGAAGGCGGCGCTGGCGGCGGTGAAGCGATAGGGGGTTTCGCCCTCGGCCGCAGGCGGGCATTCTTGTCCGGTTGGTTCTGACCGGAGACAAGTCGATGCGTCGATCCCAATGGCTTTCGCTGGCCGCCTGCGCCGTGCTGATGGCCGGATGTCAGCCTTCCGGCCCCGGAGCAGCGCCGTCGTCCGGCGATTCGACGTCGAACCCCGACGTGATCGATGCGGTTCCTCTACAGCCGGAAACCGCGCCGGTCGCTCCGCCTGCCAAGGCGGATGCGCCGGCCAAGGAACCGCCAAAGCCCGCCGAGGAGCCCCAGGCCAGCCTCCCCGAGGGGCCGGACATGGCGCCTCAGCCGGTTCCGGTCAGCGAAGTTCCGTGTCGTGAAGCCATCGGGTCCGCCGCCTCGGCCCGCCTGGTCGAGCGCTGCATTCAGGTCAGCCCGGCAACGCGCCCACCTTGCAACGCCGCCAATCCTTGCGACCTGATCCAGGGCGAGATCGATCGGTCCTGCAAACTGTGGGAACGCGACGGCGATCCGCCGGCGGCGTGCAAGCCTTAGAGGCAGGCCATCAGCCGGCGGCGCGCACCGCGCCCGCCACATCGGCCACCACCCGTTTCACCAGCGCCTCGTCGTCGCCCTCGGCCATGACGCGGATCAGCTTCTCGGTGCCCGACGGCCGCACCAGCAGGCGCCCCTGACCGTTCAGCGCCGCTTCGGCTTCGGCAATGGCGGCCTTGACCGTCTCGGTCTCCAGCGGTTTTTCGGCCGTGAAGCGGACGTTATCCAGCTGCACCGGATCGAACTGACGGACGGACAGTCAGCAGCGAAGAGCGTGGGATGGGCGGTCGTCAGAGCGCCCAGGTCTTAAGGCCCGAACACAACCGATCGCGATGCACCCGGATCAAAGGGGATCAAACGTCGTCAATCCGACGGAATAACTCAGGGCGCGACAGGCGCGATTTTGTTCGCAAAACTCCCGGCGACCGGTGGACGGTTCGCGAACAAAGCGGTTGTTGACGACAAGGTTGCCTCATGGCCACGCCTCACGATCCTGAGGATTTTCCATTTCGTCCGTCAATGACGGCGCGCAGAGATCACTATCCCCGCGGGGCCGTCGGCCTGCTTGGTCGTGCGACGGCGTCGATGCCCTTGAGGGCGCGAACACGACACTTTGCCGCCAAGGCGATCGTGAAGCGGGTCCGGCCTGCCTTTCGGGGAGCCGGGCCGTCGCGTCGCGTGTTCGTGAAGGTCAAGGTCGTGATGAGGACACCGAACGCGCGCGCCTCCCTGAAAGCCTGTGTGCGGTACTTCGGACGGGAGGGCGCTGGCGAGGAGGGGGCGAGAGCAGCGTTTTTCGGGCCGCAGGAGGACCGGCCTGACGCCAAGGCGGAGGTCGATCGGTGGGCAGATGACCGCCGTCATTACCGGATCGTCGTTAACCCGGAGGATGGACAAGAGCTCGCGGACGTCAGGCCGTTTGCACGGCGGATGATGAAACAGGTTGAGATCGACACCGGCACGCCGCTCGAATGGCTTGCCGTAGCGCATTATGACACCGGACGGCCCCATCTCCACATCATTTTACGCGGTCTGCGCGACGACGGGCGCGACCTTGTCTTCAGCCGCGGTTATGCAGCACAAGGCCTGCGCAGCCGGTGCGAGGCCCTGGCGACCGAAATCCTGGGTCCGAGGTCCGACCGGACGACTTCCATCCGTGATCTGACGACGGACCGACTGACGGCGATGGATGACACGCTTTTGCGCAGGCAGGGCGACGGCAAGGTCAATATCGAGGGTCTGGAAAGCGGAGAAAGAGCCAACGCCCTCCGCCGTCTGGTCCATCTTGAGCGTCGCGGATGGGCTCAGCGAGATAGCCAAGGCTTTTGGGCCGTCCCTGAAAATCTGCGCGATATCCTGCGGAATCTCGGTGAACAGGAGGCGCGTGAAGCCGCCGCGACGCGCGCCATCTGGGGCGGCTTCTGGGGCGGCTTCTGGGGCGGGCAGACCAATCGCCTCGAACCGCTGAGTCTCTCGGAAGGCGAGGTGGTCGTTGGCGCTTACGCCGGCGTTCAGCCGCTCAAATGGCACAAGAAGGCGGCCCAGTTACTCGTGCTTGAGACCATGGATGGACGTCTGGGGCATGTGCGGCTGGCGTCACTGGATCGCGTCATGATCCTGGATCGCGTGCCCGAGCGGGCCGTTATCGAGTTGCGGGGAAAGCCGTGGAGGGAAAGGGCTTCGGACCAGACCATCGCCCAGATCGCGCGACTGAGGAACGGCGTTTATTCTGAAGCCGATCATCTCGCCGTTCGGCCCGAAGATCGGCCTGGTTTCATAGATCGCCACCTTCGACGGCTCGAAGCGATGAGCCGCGAAGGTGCGGTTGAGCCTCTGCGCCAAGACCGGTTCGCCATTCCATCCGACTACGTCTCGCGGGCGCTGGCGGCGGATCAGGCGCGACACGGTCCCGCCGACGTCGAAGTCCGAGTGCTCGACGTCAGGCCTCTCAACCTGCAGACCTCAGCGCGCGGCGTCACCTGGCTGGACAAGGTTGCTGGCGGATTCGAACCTGATCCCGGCGCGGGCACCATGGCGGATGAAGCCAGAAGGTTGGGACAAGAACGGGCTGAGATTCGAAAGGGGTGGGGGATCGGCGATGGCGATGGCGATGGCTCCAAGCTGACCGACAAGGACATGCTCGCCCTCTGGACGATGGAGATCGAGACCCAGTTCAAGAGGCTTGGAAAGGGCGAGAAACTGGTCGTCAAGGCTGAGGAAGGACAGCCCTTCTCCGGCGTCTACAACGATAGAGTTCACATGGGCGGTCGAACCTATGCGGCGGTCGAGAGCCGCACCGTGGTCACCCTGGCGCCTTGGCGAGCGGGTTTGGAGGCGTGTCGTGGCCAGGGTCTCACCGGGGTTCTGCAGGCAGGGCAGGTGGAGTTTCGGTTCGGAGAGCGTGGCCGTGGCTTGGGACTGGAGCTTTAGGCTATTGTTCTTGGTAGGCGTGGCACGTGAGTTCAACTCTGGAGCTGTCGGATCGCGCTTGCGAAGGATGAGTGTGCGGCCGGAACGCTCCGACCCGCGGCCTCAATCTCGCAACTGTGCAGCACATTGGGCGAGAGCTTTGGTCATGCGCCATTCGACCGTTTTCAGCCGGATTCCGAGGTGATGAGAGATTTCCTGGTTCGTCATGCCGCCGAAGCGGCTGAGCAGGAACACCTCACGGAGCGGTTGCGGAAGGCTCAGCACAATGTCCTGAAGGAGCAGGGATGTATCCTGTGCAGCCGCCTGGCTGAATAGAGGTGACTGCCATGCATCCAGTTCTTCTCGCCGGCGATCGCGGCGATAACGGCTCAAGAACAGGTTTCGGGCGACCTGAAGCAGAAAGGCCTTCGGTTTGACGATTTCGACAGGGTGCTGCTGTCGCAGGATCTTGAGGTAGGTGTCCTGCAGGAGGTCTTCGGCGAGGTCGGCGCCATATCGATGACGCAACGATCCGAGCAACCATGCGCCGTAGGTAGCAAACAGGGTCTCGGCGTCGCTCCCGGTCGAGAGCGCCGGCATAGATTTCGACTGTCGACCACCAGACGCCAAGGGTTCGCCTCCGACCAACGAGACCGACCGTCCGGACTGACGGAAGTCGAGCCACGGTTGAGGCAAGCGCAAAGGCCACGGCGCAGCCGCGCCCATACAGACGTGCAAGCGCGTAATGCGGGTTTCGTCTCAACCGAGGTTCTCACGCCTCGACGCCGCTCTGCGACGCGTCACCAGCATGAATCATTCACTCACAGTTGGCAAGTGTGGCGCGATATCCGCACGACTTTCGCTTGCGCCTTGATCATGCGCCGGCCGTTGAGAACATGGTTGAGCCATGCGCCGCCGCCTTTAGCCGAAGCCTGGACATACGCGGGGGCCGCCCGGGCGTCTGGACGGTAACTTATCCGAACAAACCCATAAACGGAGAACTTGGGATTCTCACTCCGTGCCTTCCGACCAAGCTGCATTCAAATGGGCACGCGCGGCGGCCCTGATGTTCTGCAGGCTTTGTCACAGGCGATCCGCAGGCTTCTGCAGCCCAATCTTGCCTGGATGATGTGGCCGCTTCGAAGGGCAAATAATCAGCGCCGCGCTGAATCCCTATCCCCTGGCCTTCTGCGGGATGCGAGGCTCACGCGATGAACGCCGAGGCTCACTGACCTGCAACCAGGCCCATTCTCGAAGCTGATGTCTCGGATAGTAGGGCCGTCTTCGAAGGTGGACGTAGGGCGGGCCGTCCAACCCCAGACACAGCATTTTCGCTAGCGTAGACGGAGCGAGTTGAATGCCCAAGGCCGCGAGTTCACGCGACGCTTCCTTTCGGTTCAGAAGACGATCTTCGTACTCGGCTGCTGCATTTGCATCTGCGTGTTCCAAGGTTGACGACCTATCCGGCGCTCCCTGCTTTCACCTTAAGTTCCTCGATGCGCGCTTTGCTGAGTTCGGTGACCCGATCGCGCAGACACCGAGCCCGCGCCATGAGCCACTCCAGGTCTTCGGACGAGCCATCATATTGGTCGCTATAGCGCGCTTCGACATAGGCACGTTTCAACAGTTCGAATCGGCGGCGATCAAAGCGGCTTTCACGCGGCCAGGTCTCGACCAGGCTGGTGTTTACGTCCTCGGCTAGCGAGCGGAGGAACTTGATGTTGTGCGAGCGCGGAAAATAGAAGGTGTGGACGAGAAGGAAGCAGGCGTAGGCGGTCTCCACCGCCTGATGCAGGCTGAAGGCGGCTAGCTTGCGGAAGCCTTCGTCCGTGGCAGCCCTTCCAGTTTGGTATTCAGCCGTATCGATCCACCGCCTGAGGTCTGCCGCCTTAGCTTCAAAATGGCGATCTGCCATTTCGGCAGCGGCCTGGGCTGTCATCGGCTGCGGCGTCGGGAAGGGATGGCCGGGGATTTCGTAAAGGGCGATGCCGTCGCGGACGATGTCGGTCCAGAAGTACTCACCACGCCGCAAGGCGGCGTTCACGTCCTGATGATCATGGATTATCAGATTGACGGTGCGGCCGATGGCCGGGTCGCGTAGGATCTGGTCCTCGGAGTTCCACCAGTAGTCGGCGATGTTGGTCAGCTTCTCGTGGTTGACCACGATCAGAAGGTCGAAGTCAGAGAGATAGCCATTCTCCGGCTCGTCGACCCAGTCCGTCCGTGCGTACGATCCGAAGAGGATGATCTTGAGAATCTGGCCGCCGCGTCGCCAACCAGAGTTGGCGCCGCCGCCGCTTGTCCTGGCTGCTTCAAATCCGGCAAGCAAGATGTCGCGAACGCGTCGAAGTTCACGTTGATGACGCTCCGGCAGATGTTCCAGATCGGACCGCATAGGAAGAGTCTACCGTAAACTCAGACGCTGTGAACCGCGAAGTTGCACGCACACGCCGCATAGGTTCGTACATTGTGTTGTGGGTCTCACCCTGCTGTTTTCACAGCCGCTGCAACTTCAGACACCACGCGCTTCACCAAAGCCTCGTCGTCGCCCTCGGCCATGACGCGGATCAGTTTTTCCGTGCCTGACGGCCGCACCAGCAGGCGGCCCTGACCGTTCAGCGCCGCCTCGGCGTCGGCGATGGCGGCCTTGACCGTGTCGGTTTCCAGCGGCTTTTCGGCGGTGAAGCGGACGTTCTCCAGCTTTTGCGGGACTGGATCGAACTGGCGGGCCAGTTCGCTCATCGGCTTGCCGGATTCGACCAGCACCGCCAGCACCTGCAGCGCCGCCATCAGGCCATCGCCGGTGGTGGCGTGGTCGTGCAGGATGATGTGGCCCGACTGTTCGCCGCCGATGTTGAAGCCGCCCTCGCGCATCCGCTCCATCACGTAGCGGTCGCCGACCTTGGTCCGCTCCAGCGTCAGGCCCTCGGCCGTCAGCCGGCGCTCCAGCCCCAGGTTGGACATGACGGTGGCCACCACGCCGCCGCCGGTCAGCAGGCCGCGTTTCGCCCAGTCCAGTCCGACCAGGGCCATGATTTGGTCCCCGTCCACGACCTGGCCCTTCTCGTCGCAGATGATCAGCCGGTCGGCGTCCCCGTCCAGGGCGATGCCGATGTCGGCGCGGTAGCGTTTGACCGCATCGACCAGGGTCGCCGGATGGGTCGAGCCGCACTCGGCGTTGATATTGGTTCCGTTCGGCGTCACGCCGACGGGGAAGACCTCGGCGCCAAGTTCGAACAGGGTGGTGGGCGCGACCTTGTAGCCGGCGCCATTGGCGCAATCGACCGCGATGCGCAGCCCTTGCAGCGTCAGCCGCTTAGGGAAGGCCTGTTTGGCGATCTCGATATAGCGGGCCTGGGCGTCGTCGATCCGCTTGACCCGACCCAGCTTGTTCGACGGCGCCAGACCCTGGTCCAGGCCTTGGTCCATCATGGCCTCGATCTTCAGCTCGATCTCGTCCGACAGCTTGTAGCCGTCCGGCCCGAACAGCTTGATCCCGTTGTCGGCGTAGTCATTGTGCGAGGCCGAGATCATGACTCCCAGGTCGGCGCGCATCGACCGGGTCAGCATGGCCACGCCCGGCGTCGGCACGGGGCCGAAGGTGCGCACGTCCATGCCCACCGAGGCGAAGCCGGCGACTAGGGCCGGCTCGATCGTATAGCCGGACAGGCGGGTGTCCTTGCCGATCACCACCAGATGGCGGCGGTCGTCGTCAGTGCGGAACAGCTTTCCGGCGGCCAGACCCACGCGCAGGGCGACCTCGGCCGTCATCGGATAGGTGTTGGCGCGCCCGCGGATTCCATCGGTGCCGAAGTATTTTCTGTCGCCCAAGGCCTGGTCCTTTGTTTCGGGTAACGTTCCGAAACCCCTTTTTTGATGCGGCCCGCCTTAAGATTGCATAGACGGCCGGTGGGGCTTGATGTGTGGCTTAGCCTCGGATCGCCGCCAGTGCAAAGCGGCGCCCCTTTCCCTGACCTCTCGGAGCCTTCGCTTATGTGCGGCATCATCGGCGTCACCGGCAACGGACCTGTCGTTCCCCGGCTGATCGACAGCCTGAAACGGCTGGAGTACCGCGGCTATGATTCCGCCGGCGTCGCCGCCGTCGTGGACGGCTCGGTCGAGCGCCGCCGCGCTAAGGGCAAGATCCGCAATCTGGAGGCCGTTCTGGCCGAGCAGCCAATGACGGCGACGGTCGGCATCGGCCACACCCGCTGGGCCACGCACGGCGCGCCCACGACGGCCAACGCCCACCCGCACAAGGCCGGCCGCGTCACCCTGGTCCACAACGGCATCATCGAGAATTTCGCCGAGCTGAAGGCCGAACTGGCCGCCGAGGGCCACGTCTTCGAAAGCCAGACCGACACCGAGGTCATCGCCCACCTGCTGGACGCCGAACTGAACACCGGGCGGCCGCCGCTTGAGGCGTTCAAGGTCACGCTGGACCGCCTGACCGGCGCCTATGCCCTGGCGGTGCTGATCGACGGGACGGACGATCTGATCCTGGGCGCACGGCGCGGCAGCCCGTTGGTCGTCGGCTGGGGCGAGGACGAGATGTATCTGGGTTCCGACGCGCTCGCCGTCGGCCCGTTCACCCAGAAGATTTCCTATCTGGAAGAGGGCGATTACGTCGCCGTGACCAAGGCCGGCGCCCAGATGTTCGACGTGGCGGGCAAGCCGGTCGAACGCGCCATCGTTCAGGTCTCGGCGTCCTCGGCCATGGTCGAGAAGGGCGAGTATCGTCACTTCATGGAAAAGGAGATCCATGAACAACCCGACAGCGTCCAGCACACCCTGTCGGAATATCTCGATCTGGTGACCGGCACGGCCAAGACGAACACGGTAGATTTCGCCGCCATCGACCGCATCCAGATCGTGGCCTGCGGCACCGCCTTCTACGCCGGTCAGATCGGCCGTTATGCGTTCGAGAAGCTGGCGGGCCTGCCCTGCGACGTCGAGATCGCCTCCGAGTTCCGCTACCGCTCGCCGGCGGTGTCGCAAAAGACCCTGGCGGTCGCCGTCAGCCAGTCGGGCGAGACCGCCGACACCCTGGCCAGCCTGACCTGGTGCAAGGCGCAAGGGTTGAACACCGCCGCGGTCGTCAACGTCCATTCGTCGTCGATGGCGCGCGAAGCGGCCGTGCTGTGGCCCACCCATGCCGGGCCGGAAATCGGCGTCGCCTCGACCAAGGCCTTCACCGCCCAGGTCGCCGCCCTGCTGGCGCTGGCCGTCGCGGCGGGCGTGGCGCGGGGCCGGATTGAAGCGTCTCAGGAGGCTGAACTGGTCAAGGCCCTGTTCGAAAGCCCGCGCCTGATCGCCGAGGCCCTGACGATGGGCGACAGCATCCGCGCCGTCGTCCAGGATCTGGCCAAGGCCGACGACGTCCTGTTCCTGGGCCGGGGCGCCATGTTCCCACTGGCCATGGAGGGCGCGCTGAAACTGAAGGAGATCAGCTATATCCACGCCGAGGGCTATGCCGCCGGCGAACTGAAGCACGGCCCCATCGCCCTGATCGACGAAGAGACGCCGACCATCGCCCTGGCCCCTCTGGACGAGGTGTTCGAGAAGACCGCGTCGAACCTGCAGGAAGTCGCCGCGCGCGGCGGGCCGGTCATCATGATCGCGCCGGAAAAGGCCCCCGATCCGCACGGCGCCGGCATTCGCCGCATCCATGCGCCTGACTGTCACCCCCTGATCGCGCCCTTGGTCTATGCGGTGCCGGTCCAGCTGCTGGCCTATTACACCGCCGTCCAGAAGGGCACCGACGTCGATCAGCCTCGCAACCTGGCCAAGTCCGTCACGGTGGAGTGAGGCGCAACCGCCGTCTCGCGCAGGGCTTCCATATCGGCGATCTGGATCGCGCCGCGGCGTAGGCGCAGCGCGCCGGCCGCGCACAGTTCGGTGCAGGCGGTCGAGACGCTGGCGCGCCGCACCGCCATCAGGTCCGCCAGGTCGCTCTGGCGCAATGACACTGTATCGCCGCCGCCCTGGTCGTGAACGTCAAGGATGAGGGCGGCTAAGCGTTGGGTCACCTTGAGGTCGGCGTGACGCCCCAGTTCGGCCTGAAGGGCGGCGTTGCGTTGACGAAGGTCGGTCAGGGTCGCTTCAACCAGGGTGTCGCGATCGATGCGCTGGACCAGCCGTCGCGCCGGCACTGTCAGGAACCGTCCCGCCGTCAGCCACAGGGCGACTTCCTTTTCGCCCCGCCCCAGCACCGCGTCGAAGTTGATCAGATCGTCGCTTGAGGCCAGGCCGCGCGACAATGTCTCATCGGGTCCGATACGTGCGGCGACGCCGTCGAGAATGAAGGTCACCAGCGGTTCGCCATCGAGCGTCAGACTGGTGCGCTCGCCCGGCGCGGCGTCGAAGGCGTCGCCTTCATCCAATCCCTGCACCGCTAGCAGGGAAAGCAGGGATCGCGCGAGGTTCGACGTGGACATGCATCGTCTAGACCGCCAAACGGCGTTTTACGCGATAACATGCGTTAAGCGGTCAAACGGGGTCGCTTTGAAGTCTGAGATAGGTCGGATCGAACTCGGCGATCTCGGCCAGGCGGCGCCAGTCGAGGATGTCGATCTGACCGTTCGACCAGTTGATAACGCCTTCGCCGCGCAGCTCCGAGATCAGGCGACTGACATGGACTGTCGACAGGCCCAAAGCGTCGCCCAGGACGGCCTGCGTCAGCGGCAGATCGAACGTCATGTCGCCGGTCTGGCCGACGGCCTGAAGACGCAGATAGAGCTCGCATACCAGATGGGCCAGATGACCCAGGCCGCTGCGCCGACCCATGGCGACAAGCCATTGGCGGTGGACGGCGGCGTCGATGATGGTGTCCAGCCACAGCAGACGCGTCAGGTGCGGATGGCGCTCGGTGATATCGATCAGGCCGCTATGGGGCGCCTCGGCGATGACGCACTCCGTCAGGGCGACGACTCCATGGTCCATCTGCTTCATCAGCAGGCTGTGCAGGTCGATGAAGTCGCCCGACACATTGATCTCGGTGATCTGGCGCGCGCCGTCTTCCAGCGTGGAATAGCGGGCGGAAAAGCCGGATATCAGAAGCGTGCTGTGCAGCGGTCGGCTATGTTCCCGCACGATGTCCGAACCGGCGGCGACCGTCTTGGGCGGCTCCAGCGCCTTCTGCAGAGCCTCGATCTCTTCGGGAGAGATGCGGTCGCGCAGGGATAGTTTCTCGACCAGGGTCGTGATCTTGGGCGTGGCTTGAAGTCTGCTCATTGGGCGCTGTCCACCAGGCTCCACCCGTCAGGCGCATCATCGGAAGCGGCTGCGGTGACGCTGACGACCGTCTGGCCGTCCGCATCCGTGACGATGACGCTGAAGGCGCGGGTCGTCCAGAAGGAAGCCCCACGATAACGCAGGATTTCGCCCAGAACGGCGACGGCCTCCTCTCTGGCGGCGTCGACGCTTTTCAGCTCCTCGCCCTGGTCGTCGCGAATGCAGTCGCCATTTTGGGTATGGAAAAAGTATCGCGGCAATCTTTCCTCCTGGCAGCAGCCGAGGGAGGAAGCGGTCACGGGGCCGATTGGTTCAGCCCTCTGTGATCTTTCAGATTTCCTGGTTGAAGGCGCCGATTTCGGGATAGGCGGCGAGGCGGGGTTTGATCTCCTTGCGGAAGAGATCTCGCATGTCGTCTTCCGACCGCATGCTTTCGACCACGACCACTAGTTCCGGCTTGTTCGACGAGGCGCGGACCAGAACCCACGATCCGTCTTCCAGATGCACCCGCACGCCGTTGACGGTGATGGCCTCAAGGATCTTGCGGCCCAGGATTTCGCCGCCGGCCTCGGCCAGATCGGAATATTCCTTCACGATCCGCTCCAGCACGCCGTATTTCAGTTCGTCGTCACAGTGGGGCGACATGGTCAGGCTGGTCCAGGCGTCCGGCAGGGCAGACTTCAGCTCGCTCAGCTTCTTGCCCGGATTGCGGTCCAGCATGGCCAGGACCGCTCCGGCCGCGACCAAGCCGTCATCGTAGCCATGACCCAGGTCGCCGGCCATGAAGAAATGGCCCGACTTCTCGAACCCGGCCAGGGCGCCCAGTTCGGCAGTCTTGCGCTTGATGTAGGAGTGGCCCGTCTTCCAGTAGACGACCTCGGCGCCGTTGGCCTTGAGGATCTCGTCGGTCTTGTAGAGGCCGGTCGACTTCACATCGACCACGAAGGTGCTGTCAGGATAGACCTTGGACAGGTCGCGGGCCAGCATCAGGCCGATCTTGTCGGCGAAGATTTCCTGGCCCGTGTCGTCCACCACGCCGCAGCGATCACCGTCGCCGTCGAAGCCCAGGGCCAGGTCGGCGCCCGTCTCGCGCACCCGCTGAGCCATCTGAACCAGCATGGCGTGATCTTCCGGGTTCGGATTGTATTTGGGGAAGGTGTAGTCGAGATCCGTGTCCATCTCGATCACCTCGACCCCCATGCGGCGAAGCGCATCGGGGGCGAAGGCGCCGGCCGTGCCGTTGCCGCAGGCGCAGACGACCTTCAACGGCCGCTTGATCTGAACCTTGGAGGCGACGTCGGCGACATAGGTCTCGCGGAAGTCCTCGACCCGGACCAGCTTGCCGCCCGGGCGGGCCACGCCCTCGCCGTTCAGCACGATCTCTTTCAGTCGGCTCATCTCGTCGGGGCCGAAGGTCAGGGGCTTGTTGGCCCCCATCTTCACGCCGGTCCAGCCGTTCTCGTTGTGACTGGCCGTGACCATTGCGACGCACGGCGCGTCCAGTTCGAACTGGCCGAAATAGGCCATGGGTGACAGAGCCAGACCCACGTCCAGAACCTCCATTCCGCCTTCCAGCAGGCCCAGGGTCAGGGCCTGTTTGACGCTGAGGCTGTAGCCGCGGAAGTCATGGCCGGTGACGATCTTCGGCGGCACGCCGATCTCATGGATGTAGGTCGCCAGGCCCAGGCCCAGGGCCTGGATGCCGAGAAGATTTATCTCTTTTTCCAGGATCCACCGCGCGTCGTATTCGCGGAACCCGGTCGGCTTGACCAAGGCCTGAGTCTCATATGCGGCCGTGTTGGGCTTCAGGTCCTGACGGGGCTTAAGCATGGTTAGTCCTTGGTTGTGTTGGTCTGGATGCCGGCCGATCAGGCTGCGGCGCGCTTGCGGATACGGGCGATGCGGCGCAGGCGGCGCCAGAAGCGGCCGCGCTCCGGCTCGGGATAGGGCTGCAGGTTCTCGACGAACTGATCGGCTGAGGCGCGCCAGCTGAACTTTTCCGCATAGGCGCGCACGACCTTGCGGTCGAGTTCGAGGCATTTCAGACAGGCGGTCCTGAGGTCCTTGTCGATCGCCCCGGCCTTCGAGCCGGGAATGATGTCGATGGGGCCGTGGGCCGGATAGGCGGCGACCGGCGTGCCGGCGGCCATGGCTTCCAGGATCACCAGGCCGAAGGTGTCGGTCCAGCTGGGGAAGACGAACACATCGGCGTCGCGGAAGCAGCGCGCCAGCTCGTCGCCGAACCGGGCGCCGAGGAACTTGGCCTCGGGATATTTCTCCTGAAGCTCCGCACGGGCGGGTCCATCGCCGACGACGATCTTGGTGCCGGGCAGATCGAGCTGAAGGAAGGATTCGATGTTCTTCTCGACCGCTACACGGCCCACATTAAGGAAGAAGGGCCGGGGCCAGTCCTTGCCCCCAAGCTCGTCGTAAATCCGTTCCAGCTCGGGGTTGAAAACGTCCGTGTCGACGCCTCGCGACCAGGGTGAAACGTTCTTGAACCCGTG
Organism: Brevundimonas sp.; assembly: GCF_041648115.1. Lineage (GTDB taxonomy): Bacteria > Pseudomonadota > Alphaproteobacteria > Caulobacterales > Caulobacteraceae > Brevundimonas. The sequence goes on along the minus strand of NZ_JBAZPR010000002.1, from coordinate 122,719 downwards.
TTCGACCAGTTCGTCGCGCAGGGTCGGGGTCGCCACCATCAGCCGGCCCGACGGCTTGTGGAACCACTTCATATAGGCGTAGCCAACCTGGACCGGTATCGGGAAACGGGCCGAGACATATTCGGGGAACTTGGTGTGGTAGCTGGTCGTGAACGGCAGCTTCCATTCCACGCAGATGCGACGCGTGGCGATGCCGATCGGACCCTCGGTGGCGATATGCACGGCCTCAGGCTCGAAGGCCCGCAGCATCTCGCGGATCTCTTCTTCCGCCCCGAGCGCCAGCCGGATTTCCGGGTAGGTGGGGCAGGGAATGGTCTTGAATAGGCAGGGCTCGATGACCTCGACCTCATGGCCCATGCCACGGCATTCCGCGACCGTGCGGGTCAGGGTGCGGACGACGCCATTGACCTGAGGTTCCCAGGCGTCGGTGGCCAGAACGATGCGCATTGAGGCGGGCGGACCCTGAGCCGTTGAGTAAGGGCGGAACTTCTAGACGGTTCGAATGACGAAGGCGAGACAGCGATTATCATCGTCGAGTCGGGTTGTGGGTGCGGCTCAGGACAGTTGAAGGCTATTGTCCCCATCGTGGGCCAAGGCCCCCAGCGTTTCCCGAAGCTGGATATGAGCCGTCATGATCGAACGGAGCGACAGCGCCGGTGATGGTTCATCAATGAAGTCGCCGTTTTCGAGCATGGCGTCGCGCCAGAGGCCTTGAGGTGTAAGGAAAAGCCATACGGCGCGCAGCGCGGACCCTGCCTGTTCCAGCGAGGCCGCGCATGGGCCGTCGTCGGCCATAGACGCGAGGGTCAGTGACGCCTTGAGCCATTGCGTCTGCGACCAGAGCCGGGCGCGACCACTCTGAAGGAGGCCTTGGTCGCTCACGGCCTCCACGGCGACTCCGCGTTTCAAGTCGATGCCTTGAAGCCCAGCCTTGAAGAACTTGCGGGCGTTCACGAGTGCGGCGGTGTCGGATGTCAATCGGCTGTAGCGGGCCAGCAGCCAGGCCCGATAGAATAGGTCGCCAGGCGACGCCGGATGATCGATGTCTGATGTGTCTTGCATCAGGCTGACGATCTGGTCTGCAGCCCGGCGCCAGCCTGGGTCGGCGCTTATGCCTGCCCAAGCAAGCGCGCCTTCCAGCAGGATGAGAGACTTCGCTTGGTCGGGTGGTTCGTTCTCGTCCCCTAAAAGACGGTCGCGAAGGGTTGTGGCGTCGCGCTCCACCGAGGAGGCGCCTGTCGCTGCGAAAATAGCGGCCAAGGCGACAGGCAAGCAGCTATGATCGCCTTGTTCAGGTTGATCGCCGTCCAATGGCAGGTACGGCAGACCTTTTTCGATCACTGCCCGCCATGGCCCAGGCCAGTCCTGGCGACCGGCTTGGGCGTAGGCTTCTAGCTGGGCCGCCTGAACTTGAAGAAGGTGCGATGTCGCAATGCGACGCCCGCTCGTGCTCAGAAGTGTTTCGAAGGCTCCGGACGTCCCCTGTCCCAACGTGCACCAAACGGGAAGCGCGGACTGACGCAACCATGTCGCCAGCCGCTCAGCGCCGCTTTTCAGCGACTCCGGAGCGGGCGTCGGAAAATCGAGATGCGTCGGTGACAGTTTCCCTAGCCGCTCGACGACTTTCCTGACGTCCTGGCTGCGCCTCAGGTCTGTGACCAGCACGGCATCGCGTTCCACGATGACGCCCACGTCCCGCAGACCGATAACTGCGACCATGACGCCGTCGGATGACCGCACCAGGCACCCCTCGGAGTCTTCCAGAAGATGCAGCCCGACGCTGCCTTCGCCAGAGGCTTGTACGGCGTCCCAAGCCCCGAGGTCGGACCAGGAAAACCGCACGGGCAGGACCGACGCACGGGTTGTCTTTTCCATCACTGCATAGTCGATCGAAATCTTCGGAGCGTTGGAGAACTGCGGCCCAAGCAATCGGTATCGCCCGTTGAATTCCGCATGCTCAAGGGCGTCCCTGGCGGCTGTCATGACTGCGGGCGCCTGTTGGGACAGTTCCTCGATCAGCACATCTGCGCGCACGATGAAGTTGCCGCTGTTCCACAGATAGCCGTTGTGGATGTGGCGTTCCGCCGTGACGGCGTCCGGCTTTTCGACAAAGGCCGCTACGTCCGAGAGGCTGGGGCCAGACGGTGCGATGTAGCCGTAGGCGGAGGACGGTTCTGTGGGCACGACCCCCAGGGTGACGATTCGACCCCTGTCTGCAGCTATGGCGGCTTCCCGCACTGCTGCGTGAAATGCGCCATGGTCGGGAATGTGGTGGTCGGAGGCGACGAAGAGATTGACGGCTTGCGGGTGCTGTTGGGCGGTCCACTGGGCTGCGACAGCCATTGCGGCGGCGGAATCGCGGCCCTCGGGCTCCAGGAAGATGGTGGCCGTAGCGCCGACCTCGTCAAGTTGAGCCAGGATTTCCAGGCGATGTTGTTCTCCCCCCACGACGATCAGTTCGCCGCCCAGCTCCATGAGCGGAAGGGCGCGCTCAATCGCATCTTGGAACAGGGACCGATTGCCGGCCAGCGGAATGAACTGTTTGGGCCGCGAGGGCCGAGAAGCGGGCCAGAGCCGCGTGCCGGCCCCACCGCACATGATAACCGGATAAATCATCGCCATGGTCAAAGCTGCTCCGATTGGATCGTGCAAGTCCAGTAGGACGCGTCTTTAGTTTGCCGAATGGCCCAAATCCATCGTTGTGAAAAGTAGCGCTGAGGTTGCTGCGGGCTCTGTCGATCGCGCTTACAGCGGCAGCACCGTCGTCGACTTCACCTCCTCCAGCACCGCATAGGTCCGCGTCTCCCGCACCCCCGGCATCCGCACCAGCACGTCGCCGAGGAAGGCGCGGTAGGCGTCCATGTCGCCGACGCGGGCCTTGATCAGATAGTCGAAGCCGCCGGCGACCATGTGACACTCCAACACCTCAGGCTGGCTGCGCACGGCGGCGGCGAAGGCTTCGAAGACGTCGCCGGTGGTGCGGTCCAGCAGGACTTCGACGAAGATCAGCAGGTCTCGGCCGACCTGTGTCGGGTCGATCATCGCAGCATAGCCGGTTATGATCTTCTTTTCGCGCAGTCGTTTGACCCGTTCGAAACAGGCGGCGGGCGACAGGTTGCACTGGCGCGCCAACTCGGCGTTGGAGAGGCGGCCGTCGGTCTGGAGCACACGCAGGATACGGCGGTCGACGGCGTCGATGTCGATCATCGGAAATATGGCCCCGACGCCGAACGATCTTCGGCTTGGCTTCGTATCATACGAAGCACCTTCAATGAACTCCGGCATATACGGGTGAAATCCACAGGATTTGCCGCCGATGACCACCCCCGCCTTCACGCCTTCGAGCCTGGCCGCCTGGGACAGTCTGGACGCGCACAAGTTCCGCGATGAGCGCGAGGCCGTGGCCGCCAACCTGGCCCGCATGCCTTTAGACGCCGCCGAGCGCGCCGTCGTGGTGGTGGAGGCGACGGCTCTGGTCGAGCATGCCCGCCGCAGCCAGAAGAAACAGGGGGTGGTCGAAAGCTTCCTGCAGCAGTTTTCGCTGGGCACCCGCGAGGGTCTGGCCCTGATGTGTCTGGCCGAGGCCCTGCTGCGCGTGCCGGACGAGGAGACGCGTGATCGACTGATCGCCGAGAAAATCGGCTCGGCCGATTGGGCCGCTCACCTGGGTCAGTCCGACAGCCTGTTCGTCAACGCCTCGACCTGGGGCCTGATGCTGACCGGCAAGCTGGTCGATGTGGACGACGAGGCGCGCAGCGACCTGCCCGGCTTCCTGAAACGGATCGCCGGGCGACTGGGCGAGCCGGTCATCCGCCAGGCGGTGGCCACCGCCGTCAAGATCATGGGCGAGCAGTTCGTCGTCGGCCGCACCATCCAGGGCGCCTTGAAGCGGTCGAACAAGGAAGGCTGGCTGTGCAGCTTCGACATGCTGGGCGAGGGCGCCCGCACCGTCGCCGACGCTGACCGCTACGAGAAGATCTACGCCGACGCCATCGAGGCCGTCGGCAAGACCTCGAAAGGCCAAGGCCCCGAGCACGGTCACGGCGTGTCGGTGAAACTGTCGGCCCTGTCGCCCCGCTATGAGGCGACGCACGAGGACGACGTGTGGGCGACCCTGTATCCCCGTATCCTGCGCCTGGCCCAGATCGCGGCAAAGTACGACATCAACTATACGATGGACGCCGAGGAGGCGGACCGTCTGGCCCTGTCGCTGAAACTGCTGGACCGGCTGGCGCATGAGCCCAGCCTGGGCGGCTGGACCGGCCTGGGTCTGGCGGTTCAGGCCTATCAGAAGCGCGGTCTGGAGACGATCGAACGGGTTGCCGACCTGGCGCGTCGCTCGGGCCGGCGGCTGATGGTGCGGCTGGTCAAGGGCGCCTATTGGGACACCGAGATCAAGCGCGCCCAAGTGTTCGGGCGCACCGACTATCCGGTATATACGACCAAGGCGGCGACCGACCTGAATTACCTTGTCTGTGCCCGCGCGATGATCGAGGCGGCGCCGGCGATTTATTCCCAGTTCGCCAGCCACAACGCCCACACCCTGGCCGCCGTGCGTCGCATGGCGCGTGACCAGGGCGTGACGGTCGAGCACCAGCGCCTGCACGGCATGGGCGAAGCCCTGTACGACGCCGCACATGAAGCCTGGGCCGATGAAACCGTCATCGTCCGCGCCTATGCCCCCGTCGGCGGACACGAGGAGCTGCTGCCCTATTTGGTCCGGCGCCTGCTGGAAAACGGCGCCAACTCCTCCTTCGTCCACGCCCTGCTGGACGAACGCGTGCCCGCCTCGGCCGTCGCGGCCGATCCCATTTCCCTGGTCGAGCAGGCGCCCGACCGTCACCCCAAGATTCCGGTTCCGAAAGACATGTACGGCGATCGTCAGAACTCCCTCGGCCGCGACTATTCCCAGGCCGCCGACCGTGAAGCCCACGCCAAGGCGCTCGAAGGGGTCGATCGCGAGAAACTGACCTCCGGCCCCATCGTCGGCGGCAAACTGCGCGCCGGCATCGACGCCCAGGACGTGACCAATCCCTTCGATCGATCACAGGTGCTGGGCCATGTGTCGGAAGCCGAGACGGCTGACATCGACGCCGCCGTCCAGGCCGCCGCCGAGGCTCAGGTCAAATGGGACCGTCAGGGCGGCGCCAAGCGCGCCATCGTCCTGCGCGCCATGGCCGATGCGCTGGAGGCCGATCTGGATCGGCTGGTCGCCCTGCTCAGCCGCGAGGCGGGCAAGACCCTGAACGATGGCGTCGCCGAGGTGCGCGAGGCCGCCGACTTCTGCCGTTATTACGCCCTGCTGTCCGAGCGTGACTTCACCGCCCCGGAAACGCTGAAGGGCCCGACCGGCGAGACCAACCAGCTGTTCCTGCACGGACGGGGCGTCTTCGCCTGCATCTCGCCGTGGAACTTCCCCCTGGCCATCTTCACCGGCCAGATCGCCGCCGCCCTCGCCGCCGGCAATGCTGTCCTGGCCAAGCCCGCGGAGCAGACGCCGCTGATCGCCGCCGAGGCCGTGCGCCTATACCATAGGGCTGGTCTGAACCCCGACCTGCTGGCCCTGGTCCCCGGGCGCGGCGAGACGGTCGGCGCGGCCCTGGTCACCCACCCCGGAATCGACGGAGTCGCCTTCACCGGCGGCACCGACACGGCCGCCGCCATCAACCGCTCGATCGCCGCCCGCCCCGGCGCCATCATCCCCTTCATCGCCGAGACCGGCGGCCTGAACGGCATGTTCATCGACACCACGGCGCTGAAGGAACAGGTCATCGACGACGTGATCCAGTCCGCCTTCGGCTCGGCCGGCCAGCGCTGCTCAGCCCTGCGCGTCCTCTATGTGCCCAAGGATTCGGCTGACGCCCTGATCGAGGGCCTGAAGGGCGCCCTGGCAGTCCAGACCGTTGCCGATCCCGCCGATCCCAAGACCGACATCGGCCCCGTCATCGACACCGAGTCCCGCCGCGCCCTGGAGGCCCACGTCGAACGCCTGTCGCGCGACGCCAAGATCATCGCCCGCGCCGACCTGCCGCTGGGCTCGGACAAGGGCGACCTGTTCGCCCCCACCATCGCCGAAATCCCCACGCCCGACTTCCTTGAACGCGAAGTCTTCGGCCCCATCCTGCACATCTACCGCTACGCTCCGTCCGACCTTAAGGCGGTCGCCGGCAAGCTCGCCGCGCGCGGCTACGGCCTGACACTTGGCATCCACAGCCGCATCGAAGCCTTCGCCGCCGAGGTCGTCGACCTGGTCCCCGCCGGCAACGTCTATGTGAACCGCTCGATCACGGGCGCGGTGGTCGGGGTGCAGCCGTTCGGCGGCGAAGGGTTGTCGGGGACTGGACCGAAGGCCGGCGGACCCAACAGCCTGATCCGCTACGCCGCCGAGAAGGCCATCAGCGTCAATATCGCCGCGCAGGGCGGGGATCCGGCGCTGTTGAATCTTTAATGCCTACCGGCCTCCGCGATCAGTTCTCTTTGAAGATAGGCCGGTGAAATTGTTGCGTTTGAGCAAACGAGCGCCCTACATCTGCCAAGCTCTGCAAGCGCGCCTGCCGCATCAAATACGCATCCGTGCACCAAATGTGTATCGAGGCGTGGAGAGGTCCTGTTTTCGCGCATTGCGCGATCATATCTCTCGCCTCTATGTTCGGTGCCTAATAGCTAGGCGCCCTAAATGATGTCACCAGAAACAATCGAAGCGATGCTGCATGATCGGCGCTTCTCGGAAATTGTTGCGCTGACGCCCTCAGAAATTCAGGCAATACCAGCCACGACATTATGCTATTATCGGGGCGTCGCTTTAGTTCATCTCGGCCGAGCGCACGAGGCGCTTTCGGAGCTAACACACGCCGCCACTGACCCGCTGCTTTTCTTCTGGTCACACCATTGGTTAGGGCGAGCTCACGAGGCGATAGACGACCCGTCATCCGCTGCCGCCGCGTTTCTGCAAGCTTCGAGTTACTGGGAAGTAACAGGAAACCTCGCCGCTTTTCGCGGAGCCGCTATTGAAGCCCTAAAACGATCTTCAACAACGGATGTGCGTCGCGCAGAACTTTACGAACAGCTTGAGCAAGTCAGAACAGCCGTGAGTGGAGTCATCGGTGAAATGCATAGCCCTGATGTTGGGGTACGACAAGCTATCGACGGCATGACTGCGTTCTTCAAAGATTTGAGGGAACGTCAAAGAGATATCGACATTCAATTGTCAATTATCGACGACATCTGGCCGGACCCATTTCATCTCGAAACACAGTTTCCGGTCGCTATATTTAGTGATGACCATGTGCATCCGCGAGGAACCGCTCAGGATAATACGCGCTCTCCACGCTTCGTTCGAGCATGTGAACGTCAGTACGGCCATGAACTGAAGGCAATGGATCTTGGCTGTTCTGGTGGCGGACTCGTGCGTGATTTTCTTCTCAGAGGGCATCGAGCCATAGGATTGGAGGGCAGCGACTTCTCACTCAAAAATCAACGTGCGGAGTGGCGGTCTATTCCTAAACATTTAAATACATGCGACATACTCAAGCCGTTCAGCATATTTGACGACGGAACGCAAGTCGCTTCGTTCGATGTTATAACAGCATGGGAAGTTCTCGAACATTTGCCGCGTGAATTGCTTCCCGAATTCTTTCGAAATGTTCGCCGGCACCTTGCGCCGAAAGGCGTCTTTGTCGCATCGGTCGCCTTGTTCGAAGACAAGGACGAACGTACGGGCGCCGTTTGGCATATAACTCTTGAATCTCAAAAGTGGTGGGAAGAACGCTTGGCCGAAGAGGGACTGGCCGTTGTGGAACATACATTCGAAACAGCCGATTTCGTGCGTGGGTCCGGAAATGGTCCGGCCGACTGGAATGCTGTCACCCATCCGGAAATGGGTTTCCATATCGTGGCGGGCCGTCGCGACGCTTGATGACGCCCCCACAGGTCAACTAGTTGGCGCGCGCACCAGGAAACGTTCGATCGTCTGAGCGATCACGATGTTCGGTTTCACCCGCTCCACGTAGTCGAAATCGACTTCTGGACTCCAGATGAAGTGGAATTCGGAGAACCATCGGGACATCCACCAACTGATCCGATTGGCCTCAAAGCCCAACTCAAAGAATGAATTTGCAAACGCAACAACCTTCTTTTGAACCGGCGCGCCAGGGTTCGCGTAAACGATGCGCGTTCCGATCTGCCTAGCGCCCTCGACGAGTTCTATACGCTTAGGATCGACGATGCCGCCTTCCATGTGACCCAAGTCAGGGTAGTAGTCGGCAGAACAAAGATGAGCTGCAGGAAAACGGCTGCCGACATCGCCCATTGCTACAACTCTGCGATTAAATGGCACAGGACCGACAGTCACGCCCAATGATGCCATAATAACCTTATGCGTCAGGTAGCAGCCCATCGGCGAGAAATGCGTATCTACGGTACTATAAGTAAGGGCGCGATCTTCGTGGTCGGTCAGATACTCGCGAACGGGAACGTAGAATTCACCGCCATCAATATCCTTCAACTTCCTCTCAATCGAAGAAAATTGAGCGGTTGGGCCACTTATATCGACAGGATAGAGATCTGATAGAACCGTGCTTTTTTCAGGTATAATGATTTGGCGGAATTCAATCCCTTTTTCCTTCAGAATTTTATTACGCCGAGTCAGACATGCAATCCACTCATTGGCAGTAGATTCGATCTGCGGATCAGCCGCGTCTGCAAGATACTGATCGATCAGATGATTTGTGCCGTCGAGCAGGAATATGTGCCCCCGACGTCCCACCACCGCAAGGTTTCCTGGAGAACGATGTCCAACGGGCATTAAGCAGGTAGATAGCTCATCCCCCTCTACAGTAGGAATTCGCTCTGAAAACGGGTTTGTTGCTGGACGCTTCGAAAATATTTCGCCTAGAAGACTAGAGTATCTTTCCCTATCGAAACCTAAGACGCTGTTAAGAACGTAATTTTGCTGCACTTGCTCTAAAAAGAGGTTGTTTAGTGTGAGCGTTTCGCGCTTACCCTCCGGCAGGTGGGCCTTGACCACGACATTACCGGCAAGAAACGCAGGCGCGCTCGGTAGCGGATCTAGATGAAGCTTGAAGGCTACCTTGCCAGGAAGATCTCCCCTGAACTGATCTGCCAAAGCCGTCCCGATGAGCTTTTTGTCTAGAAAAGCCTCGACAATCACCGGTTGTTGATCGCCGCCAGCGGCGGCCCAGCCGAGCAAATAGTCGCCTTCAAGCGAGTCAACAGAGCCAGAAATTATATCGGAGCCGCCAGGGCCTGACGTGGTGATCATCGGCAACCTCAATTTCAGCCGCAGCGACGCGAGGATTCGCAGTTATTCCGCAATCCCCTAGCAGACTCCACCGCAACCTCCAGCGCGTTTTTATCGAAATTCAGCATGCCCCATACCTACGAATGTCCGCTGCAGGGGCTGACGCTCTGTCGGCGCAAACGCAGGTCGAAGGTCGGACCACGCCGTCGGGTGGAGTGATTGATCTTGTTAGGGATCACCGGTGCCGTGTCCCGTTCGATCAGCAATCGACGCATGGCGTCGCTGTCGTAAGCCCTTATTTTCGAGCATATGCAGGCTGGGTCGTCTGTAGCCGATCAGGTCGTGGGCGGACGCGATGTCGGAGGCCTAACCAGGCGCGATCTGAACGACCCGAGGGTTGCCGGCGTCGTCTGCCAGCATTTGGACCTCGGTCATCCAACTGCCGCGCGACTGGCCAAGGCCTAGAGCGAGCCTCCCATTTTTTGCACCTACGGCCGGGCGTCGCGCCTTGACCGAAGACCAATCGATCATGGCCGTCACCGGCGGGTCAGCCGCCTCTGCGAGCGGGGACAGGATCCGCTGCCACAGACCCGCTTGTTCCCGCGGTTCTAGAGGTTGAACACCGTCGCTAGGGTCAAATACATCTCCAGAAGAGCCCGCCAGCGACACCCCTCACCAAGCCGATGCACGTGCCGGTGATGAGCTGCCGATCATCTGTCCGCCGCTTGCCGGTGTTGAGCTTGGGAATATGCGGCTCGATCACCACCCACAGCGCGTCCGACCACCTGACATGATCGGCCATGATTCAAGCCTCCTCTGACGCTTGAATCGCAACACCCAAATCAACTCAGTTGGGTCCAAGCCCCAGGTAAGCGTTTCAGCGGACGCCGCCGACCCGCGTTTGTTATTTCAGGCTGCGTCAACACTAAGCCCCTGTTTCCCACAAAGGGTTGCCTTCTCGAAGGTGGAGGGTGCAATACGCCTGTGAGATGATCGGAGTCGACCCTGCACAATGCGAACGTTTGCGACCTCGCTGAGCAAGAATTTTCGCGTGACATATGCGTTAATGATGCGCGAAATTGTCACTCGATATGGCCGAGAAGGATTAGGGTTCCTTTGGCTGATCGCCGAACCCCTAATGTTTTGTCTGGGGGTTCTGACCCTATGGACGTTAATGAAGCCAGAGTATGAGCACGGCGTGCGGGTGGCTCCCTTTATCATGACGGGGTATATGTGCCTTCTCCTGCTCAGGCACACAGTATCTTACAGCGTGAACGCCGTGCAAGCGAACGTAGGATTGCTATATCATCGGCAAGTTAGGATACTTCATATATATTTATCTCGATCAATTATGGAATTTGCGGGGGCAAGCGTAGCATTTATAGTAGTTTATACGCTCCTCTTTGTTATGGGATCTGTTGAATTTCCTGACAGCATAGTGACGCTTTATTGTGGGTGGCTTCTACTGGCCTGGTTTTCTACTGGGCTGGCGTTAGTTTTTGCTGGGTTGGCAATGGAGTTTGATGTTATGGAGCGGATCGTCCCCGTTTTCATGTATCTCATGATCCCTCTGTCCGGCGCTTTCATCATGGCCAGCTGGCTCCCCAGCGGCTACCGGGATCTGTACCTTTTGCTGCCGATTCCAAATGCTATCGAAATGGTTCGTGACGGTGTCTTCGGTGATAGCGTACCAACTTTCTATCACGCCTGGTATATGGCGGCCTGGAGTGCAGGCTTGTGCCTCCTGGGCTTGGCTCTTTTGGCACGCAGCCAAAACAAGCTTGAAATCGAATAGCTTTTCCGGAAATCGAATCCGACATGTCAGACTCGCATATCAAGCTCATCGCGCCGCTTAACAAGGCGGCGACGCCAAGAGGCACTGCGGCGACATTCCTTCGTCGGATCCCAATATCCTTCCTGATCGTCGTCGTAGCGCCTGTGCTTGCCGCCAGCTTCTACTTCCTGCTGATCGCGACACCACGTTACGTTGCGGAGGCTAAGTTTGTCGTGCGTTCCGCCACGGAACGACAACCGTCGTCCTTGGGCGTCGCTCTGCAGGGCGTCGGCATCCCTGGCGGTCAAACAGATGCATTCGCCGTGCACGCCTACATAAATTCCCGCGACGGCCTTCGTCAGGTGATGGGCGCTGTTCCAGTAGAAGAAATCTACGGGCCCGGCCGGGCGGATCCGCTGTCGCGTGTTCCTGCTGTTTTCGCTCGCCCTTCGTTCGAATCGCTTTTCAAAGGAACGCGGCGCTATATTTCTGTCGCATATGATTCGACCACAGGCATCAGTACTCTTCGGGTTCAGGCGTTTCGTCCCCGAGACGCGCAGATCGTATCTGAGGCCTTGCTGGCCGGCGGAGAGTCTCTTGTTAACCGCCTGAACCTCCGCGCTGAAGGAGATGCGGTGGCCGAAGGCGAACGCACCGTCGTTGAGGCGCAGGCTCGCGTCGCAAGAGCGCAAGCTGAGCTAGCAGATTTTCGCAATGCCGAGCGTTTTATCGATCCTGAATCGACCGCTACGGCAGGCGGTGAACTTGTCAGTCAGCTCCTCCTAACGATCGCAAATCTGAAAGCCGAGCGTAGTCAGATCGCCGCCGAGGCGCCGCTCAGCCCTCAACTCTCGATCATAGACGGTCGGATACGGGCCTATGAAGATCAGGTCCAACAAGCCCGTGGCGCTATAGCCGGTGGCGCAGATTCGCTCGTTCCCAAGATAAGCCAATATGAGCAGTTGGCTACCGAGCGAGAATTTTCTCAACGGGCGTTGCTGGCTGCAACACAAGCACTCGAAGCGGCTCGCCTCGATAGCCGCCGCCAGAAACTTTATCTCGAACGCATCGTAAATCCCTCCCGGCCGGATGAACCGCTAGAGCCAAAACGATGGCTGTCTATCTTGGCCGTGCTGGCCATAGCTTTGACGGTGTATGGTACTGGCTGGCTGATCGCAGCAGGACTTCGAGAGAGCCGTCAATCGTGACGGCTTCCGGCGTCTCCGAACCTGGCTTGATCGTTCGAAATCTTAGCAAGTCATTCAAAGGCACTCACGGCCACGAGGTTTTCAGCGACCTGTCGTTCGAACTTGGCAAGGGAGGACGCTTGGCTGTGCTTGGGCGAAATGGTCAGGGAAAGTCGACGCTGATTAAGATTCTCGGCGGGGTTCTGCCTCAAACGGAAGGCTCCATTCAATGGAACATGAAGCCGTCGTGGCCGATCGGCTTCGGGGGCGGCTTTCAGGGCAGTCTGACGGGCATCGACAACATACGCTTCATCACCCGCATCTACGGAATGCACTTCAACGACGTATTTGACCGCGTCGAGAATTTCGCTGAACTCGGTCGCGCCATGCAGCAGCCGATCAAGCACTATTCTAGCGGCATGCGCGCTCGCCTAGCGTTTGGTCTATCTTTGGCGATCGAGTTCGAATGCTATTTGATCGACGAACTGGTGTCCGTCGGCGACGCGCGTTTTCAACGCAAATGCCAGGAAGAGTTGTTCGAACGTCGCGCCGGCAGAGCGTTCATGATGGCCTCCCACGATATGAATATCATTGCTGCGCACTGCACCCGCGCCATTATTGTTGAAGGCGGCCGCGCCAAACTCTTCGACGACATCGAAGAAGGCATAGATGTCTACACTTGGCTTCGAGCGGCTTGATGGCACGCCGCATCAATATACTTCAGGTGCCGGGTCCCAATGATGAAGCCTGGCGCCACAGTATCGCGCAACACTGCTATGCCCATGGCTGGCGCTATTACGAGCATTGGGGCAGCGCGAAACTGGATGTCGATCCAGACTTTGATTGTGTCGTAATCGTATGGAGTCGCCCCGACGAGATGAGCGAGGACGCTGAGTGGCTTGTTCAGACCTGCGGTCCCGAAGATGCGATCAGGGCCTTGATCGATCGTTTTGGCGCCGCCGCCGACGAAGCCCCGATCCATGCTTCAAATCGCTATCTCTTCGCAACCGACTTGGCGTTGTCTGGCGCGACTGTAAGCACGCTTTACGACGCCAATATTCAGATTTCCGATCTCGGGTGGATCAGCAATCCGGAGCCTTCCTTTGTTCAGCCGGCTGACGCCGGCGGCTTGCTCAGCCTCTACAAATCCATTCCGCCACCGCCCCATCCAATAAATTGGACCTCCAGCTGCTTGGATTACAGCGAGTCGAATGCCGTTAAAGACATCAACAATGGCGTCCTCGTAACTCTTGCGGGGCGCCGCAGGATACTGACGCAAGGGCCTCACATATCCTTGCCCCGAGGACTCTGGCGCATCGACTTTCAGATCCTACTGGATACGCATGGACCAACCGTTCTTCGATTTGAATGGGGGGACGCCGAAATTGAGCAAACTCTCCAAGATTCCGGAACATATGAAATTTCTCTCACAGGACGTTTAGACGAGCATGTCCTGGCGAACATGAAGACAATGCTGATAGTTCCCAAGTTGGACGGGGAATTAACATTCGGAGACTTGGTCTTGACCCCCGTTGATGGGTAGAAACCACGCCAGAAGCTCTAATTTGACGTCTGCTGAAGCCCGGGTGGCTCTCCCGCTTGTCGATGTCTCCCCGCCAACATTCTGTCGTGTGACGATGCGCGGCATGCGGAGAGCCCAAAAGCGCCGCGCAGCGGTTTAGCCCATGCTCAGATCGCTTCGCCGAACTTTCGACGAGCCCGATCTGCGGTCATGACTCAATCAATGCCGCGAAGGTGACGACCAGCGACCCGGATTGGAGCTGGTCGTCCCGCGCCGATGAGGCGCGCCCTCAAGTGTCGGCCCGCACGGACACGTCACTTAACATTGCGGCTTCCGATATGATCTCGGCGTATCCTTGGACCATCTCTGCGTAACCCGGGCGGCTGCGCAGGACGTAAGGGCTGGCCAAGCCAAATGCGGTTCGTACGGACTTGTTTGTCAGAAGAGTCTTCAAATGGCGAGCCAAGGTCGCGACGTCTGCAGGCTTGTAAAAGAGCGCATTGACGTTATCATCAACCATTTCGGGAATCCCGAAAACGTCCGTAGTGACGATCGGTAGTCCGTGCGCCATGGCCTCCACCAGCACGCGAGGCGCGCTTTCGACTCGTGATGTGCAAACGTAGATGTCCGCAGCGGCGAAATAAACTGTCATGTCGTCGACCGCGCCCTCCACCGTTAACCGCTCGGCCGCAGCGGGCGAAAGTTGGGCGACGGCGCGTTCTAGCTCCGCAACATACTCGGGCTCTCCCGGAGCCCCGGCGATGAAAACTCGAACCGTGTCCGTTAAACTGTTCGGCAACTGCGCCACCGCCTGAACAAGGTCCACCTGGCCCTTACGCGCGCAAACTGTTCCTGCGACGACGACAACCAGTTCGCCTGCGCGCACGCCGAGCTTCTTCCTTGCAGCCGCCGCGCTCCATCGACCGATTTCTTGTTCCATCCGGTCTTCGCGAATTCCGTGGCGAATCACTTGGGCATTGTGTCTGATCCGGACAGGATCCCAGCCACGCCTTGTGGATTCAGCCACGTAGGTTACCCGATAGGCTTGACCGAATGCAGCATAGGCGAAGGCTCTCTGCCCTTCCGAAAGTGCATTATAGTAGGTGTCCCAAGGTTCGCTCTCATGTTGGCACCAGATGCTTGCGATACCGGCGAGAGATGCCGCGTTGATAGACTGGTACATGGTCAGCGTATTAGCAACTACAACTGACACGTTCGCCGCGATCAGCGCATCGGCGATGCTTCGAATGGCAGATTTATAGTCTTCAACTTCAGCTTTTGGAGAAGGCAGATCTAACTTGACGACCTCGACGCCAGCCTCGGCATAGGCCGCCTTGAGCGCGCCTTCTCCAGGAGAAAGAACGATAGGATCGACGAGGCGTGAGCGCTTCAGGCCAACGACCAGATCGAGGAGGGTGTTTGGCGCGCCCTCGCGATTCAAACTATGACAAACAAAGGCGACTCGAATGGGCTGCTGTCCAAGACGCCCACTTCGCCGGGAACACAAAGAAAAATCCTCATGCTCCAAAGTCAGATTTGGATTGTACCAGCGTTCGCGCCAATCACCATAGATCGTCCGTAAAGCAACCACCTCTCTGGGGTTATCGCGCTTTGGACGCGTCTTGCCTTCAAAGTGGAAAAGTTCCGCATCAGAACAGTAAATGTTCGTGTATCCACGATCAACCAAACGGAACCCGTAGTCTACGTCGTTGTACGCGACCGCGAAATTTTCTTCATCGTAACCGCCGATGGATAGGAAAAGTTCCTTGGGCGTAAGGACACAAGCTGCGGTTACGGCAGAGTATTCACGAGGGGTGCGCGCAAATCCCATGTATCCCCAGTCATGAGCAGCTGCGTTACGGAAAGCGTGACCAACGAGGCCATCATTATAGCCTTTGACGATGCCGGCGTGCTGGATCGTATGGTCTCCAAAATACAATTTTGCGCCGACAGAACCGACCCCGTTCATCCGGGCATAGCCAACCATCTGGCTTAGCCATTCTGGATTGATGACCTTTGTGTCGTTGTTTAGAAGAAGGACATACTCTCCTTTAGCAGCGGGAACAGCCTCGTTAAGAAGACGGGCAAAACTGAAGCCGGTAGAAAATTGAGGAATCCGAAGAACTTTGTGCCCGGCGTATGTATTCAGTTGTTTTAAATAAGATCGAGCATCTGGATCGTTGCTTCCGTTGTCCACGATGAGGACATCGAAATTTTGGTAGGTTGTCATCGAGAGAGATTCGACGCAGTCACGCAGCAGTCCGACCTGATTGTATGTTGGGATCACGATTGTGACAGAAGGACCATCGTCGGGGAACCTGATACCGAACATGCCGACCTTGGCGCGTTTCGCCCAATCGGGCCAATAGGCTTCGGCTGCGATTCCTCGTCGATCCAAAGCCTCCTGAACGGCCTTTTGACCACGTTCGAAACTTTCGGGCTTGGCATCTCCTGAAGTGGCGGTAGACCCCTCCGCTGCTCTCCAGTGATAAAGGATGCGCGGAATATGGCCGACGGCTCGCGCCTTTTCGGTTATCCGCAAGAAGAAGTCGTAGTCTTGCGCGCCGTCGAAATCCGACCGAAAGCCTTCAACTTGATCCAGCATGCTGCGACGGAACACGGATAGATGGCTGAGATACATGTAGGAAAGCAGAAGAACAGGCGACCAGTCAGGCTTGAATTGTGGTGCAAAACGGCGGCCGTTATCGTCGATTTTGTCATCATCGGAATAGACGACATCAGTATCAGGATTCTCGCTCAGATAAATGGCTACTTCGGCCAATGCATCTGGTGTCAAGAGGTCGTCATGATCGAGCAGAACGATGAAATCTCCGTCTGCCAAAGCTAGGCCAGCATTGGAAGCGGAACTGATGCCTCCGTTCTTAGGCTGCTTATGAATGCGGATGCGCTCGTCCCGTGCGGCCAATTCTTGCAACAACGGCCACGTCCTCTCATCTGGACTAGCGTCGTCGATCAAGCAGAGTTCCCAATTATTGTAAATTTGTCCGACAACAGATGATACCATATCACGAAGGTGTTGTGGCGGCGTCTTGTAAACAGGGGTTACGATAGAGAACTTTATGTCTTGCTTGGATACAGCAAGACGGCGTGCCAAATCGAGGCGAGCGACATCCGTAAGGCGATTATTGCTTTGCCAGATCTCGAAAATATCTTTCTTGACGAAGTATGGCGCAACGCTGTCATCGACTGTCGACAAAACGCCGGAAAACTGTTGCAGATTTTGCGCGCGTTTCGCTGAGACTCCCAAGCTTCGCAGCCGTTTTCTGATGACACGAAGGGGGCGGGCCGCCCTCCAGAGCGCCAAACGGCGTGATTCCCGGCGGTCCTCGCCGACTTTAGTGATCAGCTGTTCAGGCTTGATCACGTCAAAAGGGTTCGCCAAGCCTATTAGTGCGTCAGATAGTAATGGACGATCGATCAGGTCTCCGCCGCGTTCGATCACTGCATGTGCAATAAAACCAGGCGTACGACCTTCGGCCGCGCCGTGCGCGACAAAGTGGATGTACGGATCGATCCCGGCGGCGGCTACATCCTGATAGATCTGCAGATAAAATGCAGGATCGAATAAGGGGTGCGGTTGATGTGACTGGCTACGACCACGTTCGGCATAATCTACGAGCCCCGCCAGTCCCTGGGACGCCGTTCTATTTCGGTTGCGATACCAAGCGTCGCCGAACCATTTGTTTGGTTTTCTGTTTTCTATGTGCCCGTGGAGCACATAATGAATGAACGCATTCACACCGGCTTCGGCTACGTCGCTGTTCCAGCCCAGATAGTAGGCATTGTCGAACAGCGGCGTCGGACTATAACCGAACAAGCTGGGGTTTACGATATACTCCACCAAATCGAAACGACTGTCCCGTTGGGGGAATGTGGCGTCGATCCAGTTCAGATCAATCAGCGGGTGAGTTGACAAGCCCTCGTGGCGACCGTGAGAAACATAATGGCCAAGAGCAGTTTCTCCGGGATTCAGCGTAATTCCGTTGGTCGATATATAGTGAACCGGGTCGAATAGCGGATGAGCTGCGGCGCTGGCCGCCGCACCATCGACAGCAAATAGTTGCGCCACGGTTCTATCCGCAGCGACAGCGCCAATCAAACGTGCGTGGTTCGTGTTTAATAAGGGATGCGGGTCCGCGCCGAA
The DNA here is from genome assembly GCF_041648115.1 of Brevundimonas sp. GTDB lineage: Bacteria > Pseudomonadota > Alphaproteobacteria > Caulobacterales > Caulobacteraceae > Brevundimonas. Next base: position 104,812 of record NZ_JBAZPR010000002.1, on the reverse strand, counting down.
GCCTTCCGATTCAAGAAAATGCTGCCACGCATCCGTTTCCGGATCGACGCCCGCATGCAGACGATAATATCCCTCCATGAAAAGCCCATCGACTTGAAGTCGTTCAAGCTCAGCGTGAGTCGGCAAACGCTCTGTCCCGGCTTTACGGGCACGACTTGATTTCACCGTCTTGCCCTTGGCGGAGACCGGCGCAATCGAACCCTCCAGCTGCTGGCGCACCTCGTCCGCGATCTGACTGGTGCGGCGAACGCACTCAACCGCCAGAACCTGAGACGGAAGAGCTTCGCGGCCAGCCAAAACAGGCTCCATCAGCTGGAACGCCGCCGTATTTTGCGGACGCGCTGTCTCCGCTAGTTTTGAAAGCGAGAGCAGGGCGTGGGGCATGGCCGACCGCCGCACGCCGTCGAGATCGTGAGTCATTAAAAATCCCACCAGGAAAGGCTTCTCAGAGCGCGAGCACTATCGATGCAAGCTAGACACAACAGGTCCGCATAGCCCGCTAGCATAAGCTTGGGTAGGTTAAAAAGCGTTGCCTTGCGGCGCTTCATGCATTGGAATCAACATACAATCCCGCTATTGCGCTATCGCCCCTGCATCGCCACGCGCTCACTACGAGCAGGTGCATCTGATCGGGCGCGAAGCTTGGATCTGGATTGCCTCAATGACACATCATTTAATTACCGGCGGCGCCGGGTTTATTGGGGCCAATCTGGCGACGTCCCTGCTCAAGGACGGTCACAGGGTTCTAGCCATCGATGACCTCTCGCGAGGCCGTATCGAAACGATCCACCACCTGACCAACAATCCCAACTTCGATTTTCGACAGGCGGATTGCGCCGATAGAGACGCGCTCGATGCGGCGATCGGCGAAGCCGAAGGCATCACCGACGTCTGGCACATGGCTGCAAACTCCGACATTCCCGCAGGTATCGCCGACCCGCGTATCGACCTTCATCAAACATTCATGACCACATTCGCGATTCTTGAGGTCATGAAGGCGCGTGAGATTCCCAACCTTCATTTCGCATCCAGTTCCGCGATCTACGGCGACTTCGGCGAAACCATGATTCACGAGGACATTGGCCCGCTTCTCCCTATCTCAAACTATGGCGCGATGAAACTGGCGTCTGAAGCTCAGATCCGGGCGGCGGTGGAAGCTTTCTTACCGCGAGCAGATATCTTCCGCTTTCCCAACGTCATCGGCGTTCCGGCCACGCACGGCGTAATTCTCGATTTTGTGCACAAGCTTAGAAACGCGCCTGAGGAACTTCAGGTTCTCGGCAACGGGACGCAGCAGAAAGCCTATCTGCATGTCGACGATCTCGTCCGAGCTATGCGGCATATCGCGGAAATCCCAGGGCGTTATCAGCTATTTAACATAGGACCGACCGATGACGGCGTGACCGTCCGCATGATCGCCGAAACGGTCAGAGATGTCGCTTCGCCTAGTGCATCCATCATCTTCGGGGAAGAAAGCCGCGGGTGGGTCGGCGACGTCCCTCGTTTTCGTTACTCCGTAGACCGGCTCATCAACACAGGGTGGGAGCCTTCGCTATCATCGCAAGAGGCCGTTCAGCGTGCGGTCGCTGAGATCGTGGCGCAGGAAATGGGACGCTGATGCAGGCGATTATTCTAGCTGGCGGCAAGGGGACGCGCCTTGCGGAAAGGCTGCATGGCCGACCGAAGCCGTTGATCGACGTCCTGGGCGTGCCGCTACTGGAACGCCAACTTGATGCTTTGGCCGGACAAGGGATAGACAACGTCGTTGTTCTGGTGAACCACGCGGCAGATCAGATCGAAGTTTTTTTCGCGGCTCGCCCGCCCGTTCCGCGGGCCAAGCTGATCGACGACGGCGCTCCCCGGGGCACTGCTGGTGCAGCGTTGGCGTGTCTTGAAGCGCTGGAAGACCGCTTTTTGGTGGTCTATGGGGACACCCTTTTCGACATCGATATCGCAGCGATGATGGCGGAACATGAAGCAAGCAATGCTGATATCAGCCTTCTTCTGCATCCAAATGACCATCCCGCCGATTCCGACTTGGTTGAGATTGACGGAGACGGTTGGGTCACGGCTTTTCACAGCTACCCGCATCCGCCGGAAGCGGACTTACGCAATCTTGTCAACGCGGCGTTCTATATCTGCGAAAGATCAGCGCTACAGCCGTGGCGGGAATCCCCAACGCCTCTGGACTTCGCAAAGGATTTATTTCCGCGCATGCTCGCTCAGGGTGCCCGGATTCGGGGCTATTCGAGTTTTGAATATATAAAAGATTTGGGCACGCCTAAACGATTGGACAAGGTAGAGCGTCACCTTGCCTCCGGCGTTGTCGAACGCGCGCGACTTACTGCAATGCAGCGTGTCGTATTCCTAGATCGTGACGGCGTGATCAATGTCCAGCGAGACTACGTTCGGACGCCGGATGACTTCGAGCTGATACCCGGAGCCGTAGAAGCGATCCGAATGCTAAATGATGCCGAATTCCGCGTCGTTGTGGTCACCAACCAGCCTGTCATCGCTCGCGGCGAAGCGGATTTTGACGCGGTACAGCGGATTCACGCGCGAATGGAAAGTCTTTTGGGCGCAGGCGGCGCCTATATCGACGCTCTTTATCTCTGCCCTCACCATCCTGACGCGGGTTTCAGCGGAGAGGTGGCCGCCCTAAAGGGGCCGTGTGAGTGCCGGAAGCCGGCTACGGGGTTGTTCGAACAAGCGGCGACCGCGATGAAAATCGATTTCGCTGCATCCTGGATGGTAGGCGACAGCACAAGCGACATTGAAGCCGGTCGCCGTATGAATTTGCAGACGGTTCTGGTCGAGACCGGCACAGGCGGTCTCGATAACAAGTGGGCAGTGCAGCCATCGCATCGCGCTGCGAACTTGCTTGCCGCCGCTCGCCTGATCTGCGCATCGGCGATGAAACTCGATATAACGCAAGGCTCCAGCACATGATTATCAGTCGTACACCGCTGCGAATGAGTTTCGTAGGTGGAGGTAGCGATATTTCGTCCTTCTACAGAAGATATGGCGGAGCTGTTCTCAGCACCGCGATCGACAAGTATGTTTATGTCTCTATCAATCGAAAGTTTGATGGGGGGATCCGCCTCGCTTATTCCAAGACCGAGGAAGTTAATTCGCTTGATCAAGTAGAACATCGCTTGGTGAAGGCCACATTCGAGATGTTGGATCTTAAGGGTGGCGTCGAAATCACCACGACTGCGGACATTCCGTCACGAGGGACGGGGCTGGGTTCTTCCAGTTCCTTTACCGTCGGATTGATTCAGGCCGCCTCAGCTTACCAAGGGCGCTACATGTCGGCGCAGGAAATGTCCGAGCGCAGTTGCGAGGTCGAAATCGAACGCTGCGGAGAACCTATAGGAAAGCAGGATCAGTATGCTGCCGCTTATGGCGGTTTTAATCTGATCGAGTTCAACACGGACGATACCGTCAAGGTGTCCCCTGTCATTATGCCTGCCGAAACAAAGCAGCGCATGCAGGACGGAGTGATCACCTTTTATACAGGCGTGACCAGAAGCGCCTCTCATATACTCAAGGAACAAACCGCCGTCTCGGGCTCCAGTACCGCCAAGCAGGACGCCTTGCGGCGGATGGTGGAGCTCGCGTATGTCGCTCGCGACGAGATGGCCAACGGAAACGTCACATCTTTTGGTGAGATTCTGCACGAAAACTGGATGCTAAAACGCTCGCTTACTGCCGACATCAGCAATACTGCGATAGACGGCTGGTATGATGCAGCCATCAACGCTGGAGCCCTGGGCGGAAAACTTCTAGGCGCGGGCGCAGGAGGCTTCATGATGTTTTATGCGGATCCCGAACGACATCAGGCCATTGCTCGCGCCGTAGGCCTGCGCCAAGTCGACTTCAAGTTCGAACCGATGGGTTCTCGTATTTTGTTCTACAATCCGAACTGAGAGGTTTCCGATGACATATTTTCCTGATCGAGTGCACGATACCGGCGGCGCCTACGCTACGCGTTACTTTGAGTTGCTCGCAGACGCTTATAAGACCGTCGATGCTGGGGCTGTTACCGCTGCCGGGCAACTGCTCGTCGATGGAGCCAAAGCAGGGCGAACGATCTTCTCGTGCGGTAATGGAGGATCGGCGGCGATTTCGAACCACCTGGTTTGCGACTGTCTGAAAGGCGTTCGGTCCAATACATCCCTGCGGCCCAAAGTTCACAGCTTGTCGGCCACGGTGGAGTTGGTCACCGCGATCGTCAACGACATCGGCGTTGAGCAAATGTTTTCGTTCCAACTCGAGTCGCTGGCTTCTAGTGGTGATGTCTTGGTCGCCATAAGCTCTTCAGGAGCATCTCCGAACATAATATCGGCGCTTAAAACCGCACGTGAAATGGGCATGAAAACAATCGCCATGACCGGATTTTCTGGAGGGGCGGCGTCTGAGCTTGCCGACGTCTCGCTCTATGTGAAGGCCGAGAACTACGGGATTGTCGAAGATACGCATCAGTCATTGATGCACATTCTGGCGCAATACATGCGTCAGTCGAACATGGACCAGCCTGAGCTTCTCGGTTCGTTGAAGTTCTGATTAGATTGACGGGGTCGTCGATACCGAAGACCCCGTCAATCTAGGGCAGACTACTGATTTTAGCTCGCTTGGTGCTGCCCTCTCTGCGACCAGCGAAGTCAACGGCGGCTTATGATTTCTCTCAGGTAAGCACCGTAGGTGCTTTTTCCAAGTTTGGCCGCCAGCACTTCCAGCTTGGAGGCGTCAATGAAGCCTTTCTCGAAAGCGACCTCTTCCGGGCAGGCGATCTTGAAGCCCTGGCGCTTTTCCAAGACGCGGACAAACTCAGCAGCATCCAGCAGGCTGTCGGGAGTGCCGGTATCCAGCCAAGCGTAGCCGCGCCCCATAATCTCGACGGATAGTTTGCCCTGCTCCAGATAGATGCGGTTAACGTCGGTGATCTCAAGTTCGCCGCGCGCCGACGGCTTCAGATCGCGGGCAATCTCGACCACATCGCTGTCGTAGAAATATAGACCAGTGACGGCCCAGTGCGACTTCGGCGCTTCGGGCTTCTCCTCAATAGACAGCGCGCGGAAACGGTCGTCAAACTCGACCACGCCGTAACGCTCAGGATCGTTTACGTGGTACGCGAATACCGTCGCTCCGTCTGGCCGACCCATGGCGCTGGTGAACAGATCGGTGATGCCGTGGCCGTAATAGATGTTGTCGCCCAGGATCAGGGCCGACGGATTGTCGCCGACGAAGTCCGCGCCGATCACATAGGCCTGGGCCAAGCCGTCGGGGCTGGGCTGGACCGCGTACTGGATCTCCATGCCCCACTGCGAGCCGTCGCCCAGCAAGGCCTGGAAACTGGGCACGTCGCGCGGGGTGGAGATGATCAGCACCTCGCGGATGCCGGCCAGCATCAGGGTCGACAGCGGATAATAGATCATCGGCTTGTCATAGACCGGCATCAGCTGCTTGGAGGTGACCAGGGTCATCGGATGCAGGCGGGTGCCCGATCCTCCGGCCAGGATGATGCCCTTCATGGGTGGGTCCTTTCAGCGTGCAGTTCGGTGACGATTTCGGCGACAGCGGCCTGCCAGGGGCGGGGCGCGACGCCGTAGTCACGGGTCAATTTTTCGGTGGACAGGCGCGAGTTCGACGGGCGCCTGGCCGGGGTCGGGTATTCGGACGCGGGGATGGCCTCGACCGTGGCCGACGGACCGCCGGCGGCGGCGCTGAGGGCGAAGATCTCGCTCGCCAGCCCGGCCCAGGTGGTCTCGCCGGCGTTGACGAACTGATAGACGCCCGCCGGGGCGTCTGCGTCGGCGATCATCTTCAGGGCGATGGTCTTGAGCGCGGCGGCGATGTCGCGCGCCGAGGTGGGGCAGCCGTGCTGGTCGCCCACCACCCGCAACCCCGCCCGGTCGGCGGCGAGCCGCAGCATGGTCTTGAGGAAGTTGGCGCGGTGGACGCTCAACACCCAGGCGGTGCGCAGAACCACCGAGCGCGGATTACCGGCGCGCACCGCCAGTTCGCCCGCCAGTTTTGATGCGCCATAGACGCCCAGCGGTCCGACCGGATCGGTCTCGACATAGAGACCGGCCTTGGACCCGTCGAACACATAGTCGGTCGAGACCTGGATCAGCGGGATCCCGGCCTCGCGTGTCGCGTCGGCCAAGACCGCCGGGCCCATGGCGTTGGCGGCGAAGGCGGCGGCGACCTCCGTCTCGGCCTTGTCCACAGCGGTGTGGGCGCCGGAGTTGATCACGGCGGCGAAGGGGGTGGCGGCGAAGGCGGCCCGGACCGAGGCGGCGTCGCCCAGGTCCAGTTCCGCCCGCGTCGGGGCGTGCAACACGACGCCTTCAGGCCAAGCGGCGGCCTGGAGCTCCAGTCCCACCTGACCGGCCCCGCCCGTGATCAGGATGTGGATCGGATCAGCCATTGGCGACACCCAGACGCTGGGTCGAATAGCGGGCGTCCAGAATGTCCTGCCACCAGGACTGGTTCTCCAGATACCAGGCCACCGTCTGTTCGATGCCCTGTTCGAAGGTCACCGAGGGGGTCCAGTCCAGATCGGAGCGGATCTTGGAGGCGTCGATGGCGTAGCGCTGGTCATGGCCCGGACGGTCGGTCACATAGGTGATCTGGTCGGCGTATTGACCGTCGGCCTTGGGCCGCAGCCGGTCCAGGATCGAACAGATGGCCGTGACCACCTCGATGTTCTTCCGCTCGGCATTGCCCCCGACATTATAGGTCTCGCCGGGCGTGCCGGTCTCGAACACGGCCTGGAGCGCGCGGGCGTGGTCATCGACGAACAGCCAGTCGCGCACGTTCGACCCGTCGCCGTAGACCGGCAGGGGCTCGCCGTTCAGCGCCCGGATGATGATCAGCGGGATCAGCTTCTCAGGGAAATGATAGGGGCCGTAGTTGTTGGAGCAGTTGGTCACCAGCACCGGCAGGCCGTAGGTGTGACCCCAGGCTCGAACCAGATGGTCCGACCCCGCCTTGGACGCCGAATAGGGCGAGCGGGGGTCATAGGGGGTGGTCTCGGTGAAGAAACCGTCCTCGCCCAGCGAACCGAACACCTCGTCGGTCGAGATATGGTGGAAGCGGAAAGCCGATTTGGCGTCCTCGTCCAGCGCGCGCCAATAGCCTAGCGCCTGGTTCAGCATGACGAAGGTGCCGACCATATTGGTCTGGATGAACTCACCCGGCCCGTCGATCGAGCGATCGACATGGCTCTCGGCCGCCAGGTGGGCGACCACATCCGGCTTGAACTCGTGCAATGCTTTTGAAACGGCGTCGGCGTCGCAGATGTCGGCTTGGACGAAGGCGTATCGGTTGCTGGACTCCACAGGCTCCAACGAACTCAACACCCCTGCATAGGTCAGCTTGTCGAACACCAGGACCTCGTGATCCGTGTGTTCGATAAGCCGCCGAACCAAAGCCGAACCGATAAAACCGGCGCCGCCGGTGACCAGGATACGCATTAGGGGTCTCTCCGTCGGGATTCAGATCAGGACGCGGGCAGCGGCTCGAGCGGCCGGCCGTCATATTCGAAGGGGCTGTCAAACTCTGCCAGGGTCGGCAAAACCTTATCCTTGTCGGACAGGACTGCACCCGAAGCCGGCAGTGGCCATTCGATGCTGATCGTCGGGTCGTTCCAAACGATGCCGCCGTCGCAATCCGGCGCGTAAATTCCAGACACCTTGTAGGCGATTTCCACGTTTGGCTCCAGGGTGATGAAGCCATGCGCAAAGCCGACTGGCACGAACAATTGCTCACCGCCATCTGCCGTGAGTTTGGCCGCGACGTATTGCCCATAGGTAGGAGAGCCGCGCCGCACATCGACTGCGTAATCCATGATGGATCCCTTCACACAACGCACCAGTTTGGCTTGAGCGTGCGGCGGGCGTTGGAAGTGCAGCCCCCGGATCGTGCCCTCGGTCGCAGAGAACGACTGGTTGTCCTGCACAAAGCGAACGTCGATCCCAGCGGCCAGGGCGGCAGCCTCAGAGTAGGTCTCCATGAACCAGCCGCGTGGGTCGCCAAATCGGCGAGGGCGTAGCAAGATGGGTTGCGAAGAAACGGCCATGAAATCGAGACTCAAGCGGACCTACTGCCCATTGATAGCGGATGATCTAGACCAGATTTCCTGCGATAGGGAGTGCATTGGTGCAAGGGGCCAAATCTTCCATTTGGATTGTCAGATTGCGACGATTTTTTAAAGCGCTGTCAGATCGTCGGTTGGGCGCAGCGCGAAGGCGCTATGGCGCTGATGAAGGGGACGCTGCTCGACATCACAATCTGTGGAGTGCTGCGGTCGGTCACTACGAACGTTATCTTTCTCGATATCCACACGACATCGGGGTGCGGGTCCGCCTCGCCAACACTCTGAGAGAGTCCGGTGACTTTCCTGCCGCCATTAGGGTCCTTCAGGGGGCTATAGCGGCTCGTCCAACAAAGGTGAGCCTTCAGCTAACGCTAGCGGACATAATGGACGAGGCTGGCCTTGCAGTTGACGTGGAGGATATTCGCAGGCGGCTGCAGCCGACCTTCGCAGAAAGCGCTTCATCAAATCTCTCTGGGTTGGGCGCCGTCCACCGACCTATTGCTCCCATGAGTTCAGCCAAGCGGGTCGAAATTCTGATCGACGCCCGACCCGGCGAAGACCGCACCCTGACCGCGACCTTGGCATCGTTGCGAGGACTGACGTCGGTGGATTGGCGCGCGACGATATCAGGGGGTTTTGATGCGGCGCTCGTCGGGGGCGCGGTCTCAACAGATGTACGTATACGGCTTGCTCCTCTGCAAGGTGCGCTGGCGACCTCCTCAACTCCGGTCTTCCTGATCAGGGCAGGGACCGTGTTGACGCCGGATTGCCTTGGCTGGTTGCTTTGGGCGCTCAACGAGGAAGTGAGCGCTGTGTACTGCGATCATGAAGAGAGGGACGCGAGTGGAGCTACTCGTCCAATCCTCCAGTCGGCCCCGCATCTGCTGGACCTTGCGACCAATCCTACCCCGCCTGCCTTGGTCCTTTATCGCGATTTCGAATATCAGGACCGCGGTCACGACATGCTGGCGACGCTGCAGGATGCGTTTGGCAGAGGGGGCGTCCGGCACGTTCCCTTGGTCCTGGGGTGTGTCCAGACCCCGCATGTTCAAACGGAAATCGACTCTCCGCCGGTTCACCAATCGCAGGTCTGTGGCCGGATACTCGTGGTCATTCCCACGCGTGATGAGGGTGCGGCTCTTAACGTCATGCTGACCTCACTGTCCGACCAAGCATCGGACTTGGGGGAGGTGGATATTGTCGTCGTCGATAATGGAAGTCAGGACGTAAGCACTGTGGAGGTGCTCGACTGTTGGCGAACACGGGGCGTGGAGGTACTGCGCCGCGACGAACCGTTCAACTGGTCAAGCCTAAACAACGCCGCCTGCGAAGGGCGAACACAGCCGATCGTCGTGTTCGCCAACAACGACATGGAAATGCTGTCCGAAAACTGGGATCTGGAGGTTCGCCGACTTCTGTCTGTGGACGGTGTTGGGGTCGTTGGAGCGCGGCTTCTATACCCAAACGATCGAGTTCAGCACGCGGGCATCGTGATGGGCGCGCTCAACGGCGAGCCTTTGCATGAAGGATTGCGAGAAGGCCCGAACGAGCGCGGCCCGCTTGATCGTTGGGTGCGACGCAGGCCGGCGACGGCCGTCACCGGCGCCTTTATGGCGATGCGTCGCTCGGTCTTCGATCAGGTCGGCGGGTTTGACGCCGAAAACTTCGCTGTGTCCTGCAACGATGTGGATTTCTGTCTTCGTGCAGGAGCGGCCGGCTGGACCATCCTCTATGCGCCTGAGCTGGTTTTGCGACATCATGAGTCTTTGAGCCGCGGCCATTCCAACACGGAAGCCAAACGACAGCGCGCCGCAGAAGAAATGGGGCGGTTGCTCGCGCGTTGGGGCGATCGCGCTCTTTTCGACCCGACCCGCAATCCTCAATGGGAAGGGCGCGGCATTCGTCTTTTCGCGGGGATGCGAAGCCTGACGACCGATGAAGTGATGGACTGGGCGATCAATACCGAAAGCCGTCCGTTCGTTCAGGCGGAAACGCCGACCTTTGCGTAAAGCGCTCGCAGCCTTGCGTCATAGGCGTCATCGTTGAAGAGCGCCGCCTGCGTCTTGCCGCGAATGGAAGCGTCGGCGCGCCAGTCGGTGTCGGAGTCGATCATACGGATCGCCTGGGATAGAGCATCGACGTCGTAGGGATCGACTTGCAAGGCGGCGTCGCCTGCTACTTCAGGAAGCGAGCCCTGGTTCGATGTGAGAACGGGCGTTCCCAAGCTCATCGCCTCGAGGACGGGTAGCCCAAATCCCTCATAAAGAGAGGGGAAGAGGACCGCTCTCGCGCCTCGGATCAGGCTGACCAAGGTAGCGAAAGACATGTACTCATAAACATGGATGCGATCTGAGCTTGGACCGCCAAGCGCCTTCACGTGACCTAGAAGCGCAGTCTCTGGTTCGCTCAGCCAACCGCGTCCGCCGACGATCACGAGCGGTGTCGTCACGCCCGACGCCAGATAGGCCTCCACGACGCGGCCAAGGTTCTTTTTCGGTTCGACGGCGCCGAAATGCAGGAAGTAGTCGCCCCAGCCGAGTTGGAAGGTCGCTTCCAGTTCGATGACGACGTCCCGCTCCGGCCTGTCTGTCAATGCCTTGGGCAGACTGACAGCCTGATAGGTGTTGGTGACTCTGTCTTCTGAAACACCCAGCATGCGGATGACATCCTGACGCGTCGCCTCGGAGACGACGGCGATGTGGTCGGCGTGGCGCACGACTTCCCGGCACATGGCCATGAATACAGGCTTGTTGTGCAGCGTCGTGTGCGGAAGGCGCAGGGGTATGAGGTCGTGGATGGTGTAGATGTTCGGCACATTGCGGGCGCGCAGCGGCAACAGGGTCGTCCAGTGCATGACGTTGGGCGCCGGAGCATCGCGCGTATCGAACGTCAAAGGTGTGCCGCGACCGTGTTTCTTGAACGCCCGGCTGGCATGGAAGTAGAGCTTGTCGCTGGCCCAAAATCGGTCCGCCCGGGGTCGAGCGGCGGCGCCGCCCGGCCAGATGACATCCTGGGAGATGGCCACGGGATGCGCGGTCCGGCCTAGCGGGCTCAGGCGTGTCCGAACATCTCGTTCGACTTTCTGCATGAAGCGCAGCGGTGTTGCCGGGCGCTCTGGGTCAAGGATCGCGACCTCGCCGAATGGCTTGACGGACGCCGGCGAAAGCGTGGGTCCGAAAAGAGCCTCTGTCCGAAAGCCAAGTCGGCCTGCGGCTTCAAGCAGGTTTCGACTGTAGGTCGCAATCCCGGTGCCCTGCGATGCTGCGAGGTTGAAGCCGTCGACGCAGATCGAAGGCCGGTCAGATTTCTCGCGAGGCGTTGTGGACATTCGGGTTCATCTCGCGAAGCGGAGGCTTGTGGCGTTTGACCGGCCTAACATACGCTATGATCGAGTAGCCAGCGGCTCATCGCAGGTTGTTCGGAACCCATAGCGGTCCCTTCTCGCGTGACACCGCCCCCATCCCCCGCTATCACGCGCGCGTGATGAACGAAACAGAACGCCAGTCGGAAGAACGCAGCTGGGAGACGGCGAAGACGCTCGCCGAGGCCTTGCCGTATATTCAGGTCTATGACCGCGAGACCGTGGTCATCAAATACGGCGGCCACGCCATGGGCGAGAGCGCCGTGGCGCGTCAGTTCGCGGCCGATGTGGTGCTGCTGAAGCTGATGGGGGTGAACCCGGTCGTGGTGCACGGCGGCGGGCCGCAGATCAGCGCCATGCTGGAAAAGGCGGGGGTGAAGTCCAGCTTCGTCGATGGCTTGCGGGTTACGGATCCGGCGACGATGGAGGTCGCCGAGATGGTGCTGTCGGGCGCGGTGAACAAAGAAATCGCCCACTGGATCACCATGGCCGGCAAGGAGGCGGACGTGCGCGGCGTCGGTCTGTCGGGCAAGGACGCCGGTCTGCTGACGGTCGAGAAGACGCGCCGGACCAAACGCGATCCCGACAGCATGATCGAGCACGAGGTGGACCTGGGCTATGTCGGTGAACCGACCAAGGTCGATCCCAAGCTGATCAAGGGCCTTATCGCGTCGGAGACCGAGGACTGGGTCCCGGTCATCGCTCCGATCGGCGTGGCCGAGGACGGACAGACCTACAACGTCAATGCGGACACGGTGGCGGGCGCCATCGCCGGATCGCTGAACGCCAAGCGGATGCTGCTGCTGACCGACGTGCCGGGGGTCAAGGGCGCGGACGGCGACATCATTCGCCAGATGACGCTGGAGGAGGCGCAGGCCTTGATCGACAGCGGCGTCGCCCACGGCGGCATGATCCCCAAGCTGGAGACGGCCATGGCGGCCGTGCGCGCGGGCGTCGAGGCCGTGGTCATCCTGGACGGTCGTCGGCCCCACGCCATGCTGGTCGAGCTGTTCACCGAATTCGGCGCCGGCACCCTGGTGAAGGCGTCTTGAGCGATCCCCATTCTGCATCCCTTGGGCATGTGCGGGCCTGGGTGTTCGACATGGACGACACCCTGTATCCGCGCGAGCAGGGGCTGATGCGGCTGGTCCAGGCGCGGATCAACGCCTTCGTCGTCGAGGCCGTGGGGCTGGAGCCCGAGGCGGCGGCGGCGATGCAGCGCCAGTTCTTGGACGAGCACGGCACCACCCTGGCCGGTCTGATGGCCAACTATGCGGTCGATACCGAGCGGTTCCTGCATGAGGTGCACGATGTGCCGCTGGATGGGGTCGAACCCAATCCGCGCCTGGCGGAACGGCTGAAAATCCTGCCGGGACGGTCCTATGTCTTCACCAATGGCGCGCGCGACTATGCGCACCGGGTGCTGGAGCGGATCGGGATCGCCGACTGTTTCGCCGACGTCTTCGCCATCGAGGACGGCGACCTGACGCCCAAGCCCAACCCCGCCACCTTCCGCCGGATGCTGGAACGGTTCGACATCGATCCGCACCAGGCCGCCTTCTTCGAGGACACGCCCAAGAACCTGGAGCCGGCCAAGGCTCTGGGCATGGCCACGGTCCTGATCGGTGACGGCCACGGCAAGCCGCTGGGCGACCACATCGACCATGTGGCCCCCGATCTTCTCGACTTCCTCTCCGACCTGACCTTCAAGGACGCCGCATGACCGATCTGTCGCATCTCGAATCCGTCGTCGAGGCCGCCTGGGAACAGCGCGCCGAGGTCTCCGCCGCCACCCACGGCGAGGTCCGCGACGCCGTCGAAACGGCGCTGGCCCTGCTGGATTCCGGCCAGGCGCGCGTCGCCTCGCGCGGCGACGACGGCGTCTGGACCACGCATCAATGGCTGAAGAAGGCGGTGCTGCTGTCCTTCCGCCTGAACGACAACCAGATCATGCGCGCCGGCGACCGCGGCCCGACCAGCCACGCGCCCGGCGTCGGTCCCTATTGGGACAAGGTGCCCAACAAGTTCGGCGACTGGGCCGCCGCCGACTATCAGGCCGCCGGCTTCCGCTCGGTGCCCGGCGCCATCGTCCGCCAAGGCGCCTATATCGCCAAGAATGTCGTGCTGATGCCGTCGTTCGTGAACATTGGCGCCTATGTGGACGAGGGTTCGATGGTCGACGCCTGGGCCACGGTCGGCTCGTGCGCCCAGATCGGCAAGAACGTCCACCTGTCGGGCGGCGCAGGCATCGGCGGCGTGCTGGAGCCGCTGCAGGCCAATCCGACCATCATCGAGGATGGCTGTTTCATCGGCGCTCGGGCCGAGGTCGCCGAGGGCGTGATCGTGCGCGAGGGCGCGGTCCTGGCCATGGGCGTCTATTTGTCCGGTTCGACCAAGATCGTGGACCGGGCGACGGGCGAAGTCTTCCGCGGCGAGGTGCCGGCCTATTCGGTCGTGGTGCCGGGCGCTCTGCCTGATCCCAACGGCGGGCCGTCGCTGTACTGCGCCGTCATCGTCAAGCGGGTGGACGCCCAGACGCGGGCCAAGACCGGCGTCAACGAACTGCTGCGCGACTGATCAGGCGGCGATGCGTGCGGCTTCGATCGGGGCCGCGTCGAAGGTGGCGTGAAGGGTAAAGGTCGATCCCTGGCCGGGGATCGACGTCACTGTGATCTCGCCGTCCATCAGAACGGCCAGGCGCTGGCAGATGCTGAGGCCCAGGCCGGTGCCGCCGAACTTGCGCGTGGACGACCCGTCCACCTGGGAGAAGGGCTGGAACAGGCGCGACAGATCGTCGGCGGCGATGCCGATGCCCGAATCGACGACGCTGATCCCCAGGGCGATGCGGCCGTCGGCGCGGGGTTCGCTTTCGACGACCAGGCGAACCTCGCCTTGCGTCGTGAACTTGATCGCATTGGCCAGAAGATTATGCGTGACCTGGGCCAGGCGCAGCGGGTCCATCTTCAGAAGGGGCGGAAGATCGCCTCGGATCTCGGTCGCGAAAGTCAGGCCGCGCGCCTCGGCCTGGGCCTTGAACGGCCCCGTCAGCCGGGCCATCAGCGTGTCAGTCTCGATATCGTCGATGTCGAGTTCCATCTTGCCGGACTCGATCTTGGTGATGTCCAGGATGTCGTTCAGCAGCACCATCAGCCCCTCGCCCGAAGCGCGGATCACGCCGACGAATTCCTTCTGACGGTCGCTGAGTTCGGACATCTGAAGCAGTTGCGCCGCCCCCAGCACCCCGTTCATCGGCGTGCGCAGCTCGTGCGAGATGACGCCCAGGAAGTTGGACTTGGCGGCGCTGGCGGCGTCGGCGCGATCGCGAGCGATTTCCAGCTCGGCGATCAGTTCGGCCTGCCGACGGTTCACGGCCTCAAGGTCGCCGTCCTTCATCTGGGTGATGACGACCTTGATGAACAAGGCCAGCGCCAGGACGGGGACCATGCCGAGCATGACCCAAAAGCCCGGATCGCCCCATAGGCTGATCAGCAGCAAGACCGTCACGATGGAATAGGGCGCCGAGACGATCACCGCTTCTCGCGGCGCGGCGCGCATCTGGGTGAAGACCAGCACGTAACCCGCCATCAGAAGACCGACGCCCAAAGGCACGCCATAGGCGCCGCCATGAACGAAGGCCAATAGCGGCGCGGCCGCCCAGGCGATGCAGGATACGGTCGCGATCGTCAGCTTGATGCGGTCGTGAAGTCGGCGATCCGATAGCACCAGGCGGCGTTCCACGAAGGTTCGGACCATGCCGATGGACGTGGCGGCGCAAAACCAGGCCAAGGCTTCCCGCCAGCCCGTGACCGTGCCCAAGGCAAGCGCCCAACTGGCGATCAGCAGGTAACGCATATAGCCAGCGGCAATCACGTATTGCAGAACCGGGCGGCCTGCGGCGGATTGGGGCTGGATCATCGGATCGCTCTCCAAGGTCAGAGAGCCAGCTTCGATGACGATCGCCTAACATACGGTGAACACTAGTCTTTATCGCTATTTGTGTCCGGTATCGTATCTTTCGACGCCAAGAGGAAGTGTGGAGGCGGTTGCGAAACCGCCTCCACCGAGGGTCAGGCCGTCTTCATCGCGTCGGCGTTGACCGCGGCGTCGGCGATGCCGGTCAGGTCTTCGTCGGTCTGGGATTCCTCCTGCAGGGTCTCGTCCAGCAGGGCGGCGGCGTCCTTCATGCCCAGCACCAGCGCCCAGCGCTTCAGCGTGCCATAGCGGGTGATCTCATAGTGTTCGACCGCCTGGGCGGCGGCCAGCAGGCCGGCGTCGAGGGCGGGCGTATCCTTGTATTCGTCCATGATCTCCTCGCCCTCGGCCAGGATGCCCTCGATGGCGTCGCAGGTCTTGCCGCGCGCGGGTTTGCCGATCAGTTCGAAGACCTGTTGCAGGCGTTCGATCTGGCCCTCGGTCTGGCCCTTGTGCTTTTCGAATGCGGCCTTCAGCTCGGGCGATTGCGCCGCGCGGGCCATCTTGGGCAGGGACTTCAGGATCTTGCGCTCAGCGTAATAGATGTCCTTGAGCGTGTCGTGGAACAGGGTGTCGAGCGTCTTCTCGGCCATGGTCGTGTCTCGCAATCTGTGATGGGGCGCAGGCGCGCACCCCATCACAAGCGATCCGTTCGGTTTGCGTTCCTCTGTTCGGTTTCGTGCGCAGGCTGCGAAGACCTAGGCCTCAAGCGCCTCCCGCTCGGCGGCATGCCAGCGCCAGGCGGTGCGAACGATGTCGTCCAACGTCCGCATCGGCCGCCAGCCGAGAACCTCGCGCGCACGGCTGTTGTCGGCCACCAGACAGGGGGCGTCGCCGGGACGGCGCGGCGCGGTCTCGACGAGGAAGGGCTGGTTGGTCGTGCGGCGGATGGTGTCGATCAGCTCCCTGACCGTCGTGCCCGTGCCGGTGCCCAGGTTGAAGACCGTCGTCTCGCCGCCGTCGAGCAGATATTTCAACGCCCGCACATGGGCGTCGGCAAGATCCGTGACGTGGACATAGTCACGCACCGCCGTGCCGTCGCGGGTGTCGTAGTCGTCGCCGAACAGCTTGAACCCCTGACGCTGGCCCAGCGCCGTCTGGAGCGCCAGCGGAATGGCGTGGGTTTCAGGGTGGTGGCGCTCACCGATCCGGGCCTCTTCGTCGGCGCCGGCGGCGTTGAAATAGCGCAGGCAGACCGAGCGGAAGCCGGCATAGGTCGAATAGTCGGCCAGGGCCTGTTCGACCATCAGCTTGGAGCGGCCATAGGGGTTCAGCGGCGCCTGGGGATGGGCCTCGTCCATCGGCAGATAGACCGGGTCGCCATAGGTGGCGCAGGTCGAGGAGAAGACCATCGCCCCGATCCCGCCGCGCCGCGCCGCCTCGATCAGGGTCAGGGCCCCGACGACATTGTTGTCGTAGAAGCGGCCCGGCGCCTTGACCGATTCCCCGACCTCGATCAGGGCGGCGAAATGCAGGACCGCGACGGGCCTGTGTCTGGCGATCACGGCATCCAGACGGGCTGCGTCGCGGATGTCGCCGATCTCAAGGTCGCCCCACTGGACGAAGGCCGCATGGCCGTTCGACAGATTGTCATAGACCACCGGCGTGAAGCCGGCCTGGGACAGGGCGAGGCAGGCGTGCGAACCCACATAGCCGGCGCCGCCCGTGACCAGGATGGTGCTGGGCATGCCCGCTCTCCCCTTCGACCCTTGCCGGGACAGACACGGGAGCGTGCTGAGGCCTGACGCCCTATCCTAGGCGACAATCACCGCGAAGGCGCGGCCTCAATCGGCCGCCTGGTCCCGCTTCAGGTCAGGCGGCGTCGCCTCGTCGGTCAGGATGCGGATGGCTTCGTCGATCGTGACCAGGGTCTGGGCTTGCGAGCCCAGGCGGCGGATGGCGACCATGCCTTCTTCGGCCTCCTTGCGGCCGACGACGGCGATGACCGGCACCTTGCCGACCGAGTGTTCGCGGACCTTGTAGCCGACCTTCTCGTTGCGCAGGTCGATCTCGGTGCGCAGGCCGGCGGCCTTGAACTTGGCCATGACGTCGCGGGCGTAGTCGTCGGCGTCCGAGGTGATGGTGGCCACCACGGCCTGGGTCGGGGCCAGCCACAGCGGAAAGGCGCCGGCGTAGTTCTCGATCATGATGCCGATGAACCGCTCGAAGCTGCCCAGGATCGCGCGGTGCAGCATGACCGGACGGTGCTTCTGGCCATCCTCGGCGATGTAGGTGGCGTCCAACCGTTCCGGCAGGACATAGTCCAGCTGGATCGTGCCGCAGGTCCATTCGCGGCCGATGGCATCCTTGACCACGAAGTCCAGCTTGGGCGCGTAAAAGGCGCCGTCGCCGTCGGTGATGACCGGCTCGGTTCCGGCAGCGCGGGCGGCCTCCAGCATTAGGGCCTCGGCCTTGTCCCAGAACTCGTCGGTGCCGGCGCGGTTCTCGGGGCGGGTGCCCAGGCTGATATAGGCGGTCTCCATCCCCAGGTCGGCGTGGACGCTGCGCGCCAGTTTGATGAACTCGGCCGTCTCCTCGACGATCTGGTCCTCGCGGCAGAAGATATGGGCGTCGTCCTGGGTGAAGCCGCGCACCCGCATCAGGCCGTGCAGGGATCCCGACGGCTCATAGCGGTGGCAGGCGCCGAACTCGGCCATGCGCAGCGGCAGTTCGCGATAGGACCGCTGGCCCTGGTCGAAGATCTGCACGTGGCCCGGGCAGTTCATCGGCTTCAGGCTCAGTTCCTCGCCCTCGACCGTCTCGCAGACGAACATATTGGGCCGGTACTTGTCCCAGTGGCCGCTCTGTTCCCAGAATTTGCGGTCCAGAACCTGGGGCGTCTTGACCTCGACATAGCCGGCGGCGTCCAGACGGCGGCGCATATAGGCCTCCAGCACGCGCCACAGGACCCAGCCCTTGGGGTGCCAGAAGACCATGCCCCGGCCCTCTTCCTGCATGTGGAAGAGCTCCATGGCCTTGCCGACCTTGCGGTGGTCGCGCTTCTCGGCCTCTTCAAGACGCAGCAGGTGGGCGTCCAGATCCTCCTTGGTCGCCCAGGCAGTTCCGTAGATGCGCTGCAGCTGCTCGCGCTTGCTGTCGCCCCGCCAATAGGCGCCGGCCAGCTTGGTCAGTTTGAACGCCTTGCCGACGTGGCGGGTCGAGGGGAAGTGCGGGCCCCGGCACAGGTCGATCCAGTCGCCCTGCTTATAGAGGGTGATGGTCTCGGTCCCCGGCAGGTCGCGGATCAGCTCGGCCTTGAACTTCTCGCCGCGCGCCTCGAAGAATTGGATCGCCTCGTCGCGCTCCCAGACCTCGCGCTCGAACTTGGCGTCGCGGTCGACGATCCGCCCCATCTCCTTTTCGATGGCGGCGAAGTCGTCGGTCGAGAAGGGCTCTTCGCGGAAGAAGTCATAGTAGAAGCCGTCCTCGATGGCCGGGCCGATGGTGACCTGGGTGCCGGGGAACAGGGTCTGGACCGCCTCCGCCAGGACGTGGGCCGTGTCGTGACGGATCGTATAGAGGGCGGCGGGATCGTCGCGCATGATCAGGCGGAAGTCGCCGCCCGTCTCCAGCACCCGGCTCATGTCGCGCTGCTCGCCGTTCAGCTCGGCCAGGACCGCCTTCTTGGCCAGCGACGGCGAGATCGAGGTCGCGACGTCGCGCGCCGTGGAGCCTTCGGGATATTGGCGAACCGCGCCGTCGGGGAATTTCAGATCGATCATGTGTCAGTCTTTGCAGGCGGGACCGGGGCAGGCGGGACCGGGTCGTATCCCGACCCGCCGAAGGGATGGCATTTACAGACCCTGCGCACAGTGAGCCATCCCCCCTTGACCGGTCCGTGCTGGATCAGGGCGTCGCGCCCATAGTCCGAACAGGTCGGCAGGAACCGGCACTGCTGGCCGATCAGGGGGGACAGCGTCAGCTTGTAGCCCCGATGGGCCGCGCGCACGCCTCGTTCATAGAGAGACATATGTCCCTTCGCCGGGGGCTGGATGGGTTCGCCGCGCTTATCCCCCGTCATCGCAGGGGGATCAACCGGTCGTGCCCCTCAGGCCGCGCCGGCGAGACGAGTTCGGGCGCTCAGCGCCGCATTCACCGCTTCCACTGTCGCGTCGATGGAGACTAGCGTCGAGGCGTGACGGGCGGGGTAGTCCGCGACCTGTTTCAACAGACGCAGATCCTCGAACCGGCCGGTGGGGCCGTCGCCGCCGGATTTCAGCATGGCGAACATGGCATCGCGGGCATCCCGAAGTTCATCGACCGACACGCCGAGCACGTGCTGGCCCAGCACCCCGGCCGCCGCCTGACCCAGAGCGCAGGCCTTCACGTCCTGGGCGAAGCCGGCGACACGGCCCTGGTCGTCCAGCGTCACATCCACCGTCGCGCGCGATCCACACAGTTTCGCCACCCGCTCGCCGGTGCCTTGCGGCGCAGGCAACCGGCCCGCATGCGGCAGGTTTGCCGCCAGCGTCAGGATGCGCGCGCTGTAGAGGTCGTCGATCATGCGGCGAAGATAGGATGCGTAAGGGCCTGGGGGAAGTCGCAGGAACCCTCTCCCTCCCCGGAACGGGGAGGGAAAATGATGTGTCAGACCTTAAACGTCAGCGTCCCGTCCGCCCCGACCTCAAGCCCGGCATCCGCATAGTTCGCCAGTTTGGGGTGATCCGTCTCAAGCGGATGGGTCCAGGCGGCGGTGACGACAATCACGTCGGCGCCGGCCGCCTCGCCCGCCTTGATCCCCGCCCCGGCGTCCTCGAACACCAGGCAGTCGGCGATGGCGAAGCCCAGGGTGGCGGCGGCCTTCAAGTAGCCGGCGGGGTCGGGCTTGCCGCGTTCGACGTCCTCGGCAGTGATCATGACGGCGGGCGGGGTCACGCCGGCCGCCTTCAGCCGGGCGCGGGCCAGGGAGACGGACGCGGAAGTCACCACGGCCCAGCGGTCGGGCGGAAGGCGTTTGACGAAGTCGATGGCGCCGGCGATCGGGGCGACGCCCTCCACGTCCTCGATCTCGCCCCGCTCGACCCAGGCGACCTCGGCGTCCAGGTCGATGTCGGGCAGGTTCTGGTTGCGGATGGTGTCGATGGCCCGCACCCCGTGCATGACCGACAGCAGGGCCGGAACATCCAGGCCGTGACGTCCGGCCCAGCGGGTCCAGACCCGCTCGGCGGCCAGGGTCGAGGTGATCAGGGTGCCGTCCATGTCGAACAGGAAGGCCTGGTAGGCGGGGGGCGTGGGGAGGGAGGTCATGGCCTCATCCACCACGCGCGCGGCCCGACCGCAACGGGCGGATCAGCCGCCTTGCAGCGAATTCCAGGTGCGGGCCGTGTCGGTCGTCGGCGTGTTCGCCGGTGCGCCGCCGCTGGACGACGCGGCGCCGGCCGTGCCGCGCGCGCGCAGCCATTGCAGGTTCTGCTCGGCCTGTTCGGGCGGCAGTTCGCGGCGCAGGATCTGTTCGGCCTCGCCCATCTTGCCTTGCAGGCCCAGCACCATGGCCAGGTTCTGGCGCACCTTGGCCGAGGCGGTCGGCTGGGCGACGGCGCGGCGCAGCAGGGTCTCGGCGCCCGGCGCATCGCCCTGGGTCAGGGCTGCGGTGGCGGCGTTGGTCAGGACATCGGGGTTGTCGGGCGACAGGGCCAGGGCCTGGTTCCAGGCCGCGCGGGCGTCGTCGGTGCGGCGCACCTGTTCATAGGCCACGCCCAGCAGGGAGTAAGCGCGCCAGTCGCGCGGCGCCTGATTGCGGGCCTGTTCCAACGGGGCCACGCCATAGAAGGCCTGGCCCCGCGCGATATGGGCGCGACCCAGCTCCAGCAGGGCGTCGAGATTGTTCGGCTGGACGGTCAGGGTCGCCTGGGCGGCCTCGGCGGCCTGGTCGTAGCGGCCCAGTTCGCGCAAGGCCTGGGCCAGTTTTACGCCGGCTGTCGCATCGGTCGGATCGGCCTGCTGCTCCGACGCCCAGAAGACTGAGCGCGACAGGGCGTCCATCCGGTCATAGGTGGCCCGAACCGCCGCAGACGACGGCGCGCGCGTCTGGGCCATCGTAGCCGGCGTGGGGTCGGCCGCCAGGGCCGGTCCGCCGGACAGGGCGATCAGGGCGACGGTTGCGAGAAGGGCGGGCATGCGCGACATGGGGCGGGTCCAGGCGGTCCTTGGGTCTTGCCTCTAGGGTCGCCTGTTCACGTCAACTGATGGTTAACTTCGTTTCGAGGGCCGCATGTCCATCTCGCATCCCCTGCTGGTTTCCACCCAAGACGGCGACGGCGCGATCCCGATCCGCTTCGTTCAGCCGGGCGGAGCGCTGGACGGTGCGTCCCGCCGCTGGGGCGAGTTGCACGGGTTCGAGGGCAAGGCGGGTCAGCTTTTGGTCGTGCCAGGCGCGGACGGCGAGGTCGCCCAGGTCTTGGTCGGAGCCGGAACGACTTTCGATCCGATGAGCGTGCGGGGGTTTTCGGCCCGGCTGCCAGGCGGCCTGTATCGGCTTGAGGTGGCGGCTGAGGACGCGGAACTGACGACCCTGGCCTTCCTGCTTGGGGCCTATGTGTTCGACCGCTACAAGGCCCGGCCGGATCGGGCGCCCGTGCGGCTGGTTGCGCCGGACGGGGTGGATGTCGCCGAGATTTCGCGCATCGCCGCCGCCTGCGCCCTGGCGCGCGAGATGGTCGATACGCCGGCTGCCGACATGGGGCCGCTGCAGATCGAAACCATCGCCCGCGAGATCGCCGAAAGCGCCGGGGCCGCCATCGCGGTGACGACCGGCGACGCCCTGCTGGAGGAAAACTATCCGGCCGTTCACGCCGTCGGGCGCGCGGCCGCCCCGCATCGGGCGCCGCGCCTGATCGAGATCGGCTGGAAGCTGGACCGGACCCACCTGCCGCTGGTCGCCCTGGTCGGCAAGGGGGTGGTGTTCGACACGGGCGGCTTGGACCTGAAGCCCGCCGCAGGGATGCGCAACATGAAGAAGGACATGGGCGGCTCCGCCCACGCCCTGGCCCTGGGGCGACTGGTGATGCAGGCGGACATGCCCGTGCGGCTGGTGGTCATTGTGGCGGCGGTCGAGAATGCGGTGTCCGCCGACGCCTTCCGGCCCGGCGACATCCTGAACAGCCGCAAAGGTCTGACGATCGAGATCGGCAATACGGACGCGGAGGGGCGACTGATCCTTGCCGACGCCCTGACCCGGGCTGGCGAGCACCAACCGGACCTGACGCTGGATTTCGCCACCCTGACCGGGGCGGCGCGGGTCGCGCTGGGGCCGGACCTGCCGCCCCTCTACACCGACGACGAGGTCTTGGCCGCCGGTCTGCTGGCCGCGGCGGGGCAGGTGCGCGACCCCCTGTGGCGGATGCCGCTGTGGGCCGGTTATCGCGCAGCTCTGGATACAGAGATCGCCGATCTGAAGAACGATTCCTCCGCCTGGGCCCAGGCCGGATCCGTCACCGCCGCCCTGTTCCTGCAAAAGTTCGCCCCGACCACCGGCGCCTGGGGGCACATGGACATCTTCGCCTGGAACCCCCGCGCCCGACCCGGCTTCCCCGAAGGTGGCGAGGCGCAGGCGTTGAGGGCTTGCTTCCACTATCTGAGAACGCGGTTCTGTTGATTTTCTTTCGCAAAAGCGACGCGCGTTAACGGCCCCTAAGCCATCGGGGGATAAGGCTGTGGGCTCAATCACGCGAGTTCACGTTGACAGACGTTCTCGATCTTCTTCCGCCCGGCGACCGCCTTGCTCGCCCCGACCTCGCCGAACAGGCGCTGGAAGGGCTGGTGCGCGCCGAGGCCTATCGCGCGACCGAGGCCATGCATTGCCGCGTGGCCGTGGCGGACATCCTGTCTGACGACGCCGGACGGATCGACCAGTTGCTGTACGGCGAAATCTTCGACGTTCTGGACCGGTCGAACGGCCGGGCCTGGGGTCGGGCGCGTCGCGACGGCGTGGTCGGCTGGGTCGTGCTGGACAGTCTGTCGAGCGGCGCGCCGCTGGCGACCTATCGCGTCGCCGCCGTGGACGCGGCCCTGCCGCTGAATGCTCTGGTGATCGACGTGAAGGCGGGTCTGGCCGAGGACGCTTTGCGGCCTGTCGGCGATTTCGAGACCGATCTGGTCGCCGTGGCCGCACGGTTGCTGGGTCGCCCGCATGAGTTGGGCGCCCGGTCTTCGATCTCCACCGACTGTTCCGGTCTGGTGCAGCAGGCCTTGTTGGCGTGCGGCCTGCCCGGTCCGCGCCGGTCGGACGCGCAGGCCCAACTCGGACATACGGTGTCGGCCTCCGACGCCCGTCGCGGCGACATCGCCGTGTGGCTGGCGCCGAACGGCGATCACGACTGGACCGGCCATTCGGCCTTGGTGATCGACGGCGAGCGGATCATCCATGCGACGGGCGGCAAGGGGGTGGTCATCGAACCCTTGGCCGAGGTCGAGGCGCAGCTGATCGCCGACGGTTTCGCCGCCGCCGTCTTCCGCCGCCTTTAGTCGCGCATCGTCCGCATCGCGCCCAGACGGGCGAACGCAAGGGTCAGGGCTTTGCGTCGTGCGGGCGCCAGAGCCATCGCCGGCGCCTCGCGCAACACCGCCCCGCCGAAGCCGTCGGCGACGATCAGGCCCGGCTCGTTGGGCAGGATGTCTTGCGGAAACTCGGGCGCGACGGCGAAATAGAAGGCGTCGCAGAACGGCCCGTACTCATGCCATTTGCGATCGACGCGGTAGTCGTCGACGCCCGACTTGACCTCGCAGATGACGATGTCGCCCTTGCGCCCGATGGCCATGACGTCGGCGCGGCGGCCGTTCGGCAGGCAGACTTCCAGCAGCGGCGCATAGCCCATGTCCATCATCAGTCGCGCAGCCCCACGCGTGACCGAGAATGTGGTCTCGGGACGGCTGAAGACGAGTTCGAGATGGGCGACGGCGGACATGCCGACAGCTTATGTTCCGCCTACGTTCCCATCGCAAGCGTCGCCTTTACAGGCCGGTATGGACCAGGCGGCCGGTGCTGAAGCCCAGGGCGCGGACGCGGGCCAGGATGCGGTCCCGCTCCGCCTGCGACGCATTCTGATTGCGGTGCCAGATCCACCAGTTCGACTTGTCCGGCAGGCCCATGATGGCCCAGCTGTAATCCGGCGCGTGGTCGTAGACCCAGTAGTTCTGGCCGGCCAGGCCGCCGAAGCTGAGCAGGCCGGTCAGGCTGAACCTGAACTTGGCGTTGGTGGTGGTGTCGGTGACGCGGGCGTTGGCGCGCAGCACCTCGACCTTGCCGTCGTTGCGGCGGGTGCAGGTCACGTCGATGGCGTAGCGGTCGGCGGCGTCGCGCGGGGTGAAGTCGATCTGGGCGCGGTTGCAGTCCTTCTGGACAGTGTTGTGATTGCGCTCGATCTCGAACCAGCGGCCGTCGAAGCGGTTCAGATCGACGCTTTGCGCCTGGGCGAAAGCCGTGGAGGGCAGGAAGGCCAGGGCGGCGGAGGCGGCGATCAGGCTGGCGCGAAACATGGGCGTATCCTCGTTCGGTTTGCAGGGGATACGACGCATCGGCGCGATCGGTTGCCTTTACCGCTTCAAGCGCGACCGATTGACCGCCCATTCCGCGCGCGTCTGGCCCCACAGATCGACGGCGTGATCCTGAAGCGGTTCGGGCAGAACGCCTGGTCCGCGATTGCGCGATCCCAGCCGCGCCGCCACCGCCGCCGAGGCCAGGTTCTCGGGATCGATGCAGTGGATCACGTCGTCCCAGTCCAGAACGTCGAAGGCGTAATCCATCGTCGCGGCGGCGGCCTCGACCGCATAGCCCTTGCCGGTGGCGTCGCGATGCAGGCTCCAGCCCACTTCGCGGCCGGGCCAGCCATAGGGATGCAGCGGCCCGATCCGGCCCAGCCACAGGCCGGTGGACTTCTCCAGGATGGAGAACATGCCTTCGCCGGTCAGGGCCCACATGCCGGCGACGGTGCAGATCATGCGCCAGACATTGGGTGCGGGCTGGACCCCGCCGATGAAGCGGGCGGTCTCGGGATCGGCCATGAACTCGGCCCAGCGCGGAAAGTCCTCGACCGCCGGCGGTCGCAGGATCAACCGCTCGGTCTCCAGCGTCGGACCCAGAACGACATGGGGCGGGACGGCGTAGGCGGCCCAGTCCTGATTGGGGCTCACAGCAGATACTCCCGCTCCAGCTCATAATGGCTGCCGCTGTCAGTCAGGACGCTGGAATACAGTCCGAAGCGGTCGATGCGGATCGGCGGCGAATGCAGCAGATTGTGCCCGGCCATCCAGGCGCCGATGCGGTCGGGATTGGTCTGGGTCTTCAGATAGGCCAGGGTCACGTGCGGCTTGTAGGTGCGCGCCTCCATCTTGATCCCGGCCCGCTCGCCCGCCGATTTGCAGCGCCCGGCCAGCACCGACAGCCGCTCGTTGGGCGTCTCGACCCCGGCCCACAGCGTATGGCTGCGGTGATCGTCGCCGAAGCAGCCGACGCCCTTCAGCGCGATCTCGAACGGGCCGCCGGTGATACGCGCCAACTCCGACGCCAGGTCGTCGGCGCTGCGTTCGTCGGTCTCGCCATAGAAGCTGAGCGTGACGTGCAGGACGTCCAAGGGCCGCCAGCGCGCGCCGGGCAGGCCGGATTGGCGCCGCTTCAGCGTCTCTCCGACATCGGGCGGCAGGGTCAGGGCGGTGAACAGGCGAAGCATGCGACCGAAGGTAGCGGCAGGAACAACGGCCTCCAAGTCCGGTTTTCCTTGCAGCGGAGCCCTAGGCTCACGATATTCAAACCCTGTGACCGGAGAAGCCTCTCCGGCCAATCGGAGAAAGTTCGTCGCCATGAGCGATTTCAACAACGGCTACGCCCGTCCTCTGCCGCAGACGGCCGACATGTCGGTCGACGCCGGCCTGCGCAGCTTCATGCTGGGCGTCTACAACAAACTGGCCCTGGGCCTGGTGGTCGCCGCCGCCCTGGCCTACGTCACCGGCAATGTGCCGGCCGTGCAGCAACTTCTGTTCGTCCAGACGGCGGACGGCCGGATCGGCCTGACCATGCTGGGCATGATCGTGCAGTTCTCGCCGCTGGTGATGCTGTTCGGTTCGATGTTCTTCATGAAGAACCCGTCGGCCAAGGGCGTGAACCTGCTCTACTGGGCTGTGGTCGCCACCATCGGCGCGGGCCTTGGCATCGTCTTCCTGCGCTACACCGGCGCCTCGCTGGCCTCGACCTTCCTGGTCACGGCGGCGGCTTTCGGCGGTCTCAGCCTGGTGGGTTACACCACCAAGAAGGACCTGACCGGCATGGGCACCTTCCTGATCTTCGGCGTGATCGGCCTGATCATCGCCTCGGTGGTGAACATGTTCCTGCAGTCGGGCACCTTCTACCTGATCATCTCGGGTCTTGGCGTGCTGATCTTCGCGGGCCTGATCGCCTACGACACCCAGCGTCTGAAGATGACCTATTACGCCCTGGGCGGCGACCAGAACGCGATGGGCGTGGCCACGGGTTTCGGCGCGCTGAGCCTGTTCATCAACTTCGTGAACCTGTTCCAATTCCTGCTGGCCTTCATGGGCGGCAACCGGAACTAAGGTCTGTCGCAAGACGGATATGGAAAGGGCCCCTCTCGGGGCCCTTTCTTTTTGCCTAATCCACGACCTGGAACTTGCGGCCGTCGAAGACCCGCAGCACCTGGGCCAGGTCGCGGCCACGGCGCAGGATCTGGCCGCCTTCGCCGATGACGGCCCACTGGCCTTGGCGGCCTTGCAAAGCCGGGCGTTTTTCGATGCGATAGAGCGGGGCGTCGCCGTAGCGGCGGAAGACGGCGAACTCGGCGAAATCCTTGTGACCCACGATGCCGTAGTCGCGCCATTCGCCTTGCGCGACCATGCGGCCATAGACCCGCAGGATCGGGTCCAGTTCGCGGCGATCGAAGAAGACGGGGCCAGCGGTGGGCGCCGCCTCGTGAGGGTTCAGGCTCATGCCCCTCAACTTAAGGACGAGGCGGCCCGGCGCCAGTGGGCGCAAGGAAAACGACGCAGACACGAAATGGCCCCGTTTCGGTCCTTCGCCCGCCCGGTTGGGCGACGAAATATCGATCATCGGCTCGTCGGAGTTCGGAAGCGTCCCGGATCCTGAACAGCCCCCCCAGCTCCCCTGGATGTTTCCACGAAGGGCTCCGGCGGCCGATGCTTCCTCCAAGCGAGCGCCCGCCCTGCCTTTCCCCTCCCCCTCCCTGGCAAGGCGGGCGTTTCGCTGTCTGGACCTCTGCCCGACAGCGTCAGGACGCCCTGACCCGGCCTGGAGTCCCGCCGCCTAGAGCGACAGGGTCAGGTTCAGGTTCAGGGTTTCTCCATTCCTCAGCACGGTCGCCTCGACCGAGCCTGTCGCGCCCTGAAGGGCGGTGGCGGCCGCTTGGGCGTCAGCCACGGCTGCGCCGCCGATGGCGGTGATCAGGTCGCCGGCCGTTAGCTCGGCCTGGGCGGCGGGCGATCCAGCGGTGACGGCGACGACCTGGGCGCCGCCGTCCTGGTTTCGCAGCGTCGCGCCATAGGCCAGCACAGACTGGGCGCCGACGACCACGGGCTGATCCACGGGGTTCTCGACCGACAGGCTGGTCGTGGCGTCGCGGCCGCCGCGCAGATAGGAAACGCTGAGGTCCGAGCCGGGCGCGGCGATGCCGATCGTGGCGTTGACCGAACCGGCGTTGGCGACGGGGCGGCCCTGGATGCGGGTGATGACGTCGTTGTGGCGCAGGCCCGCGTGCTCGGCCGGCGATCCCGGCGCGACATCGGCGACGACTGCGCCGCGCACGATGCCCAGGTGCAGCTCGCGCGCCCGCTCGGCGTTCAGCGAGCCGAAGATGGCGCCCGTCTCGCCGCGCTTGACCTCGCCGTTCTTCTTCAGCTGGTCGGCGACATACAACATGATCCGCGTCGGCACGGCGAAGGCGATGCCGTCGTTGCCGCCGCCCAGACCGCCCGACAGGATGGAGGTGTTGATGCCGATCAGCCGGCCCCGGCTGTCCAGCAGCGGGCCGCCCGAGTTGCCCGAGTTCACGGCCGCGTCGGTCTGGATATAGTCCTCGACCGCGTCGCCAAGGCCGGATCGGTTCAGGCCCGAGATGACGCCCATGGTCAGGGTCTGGTCCAGGCCCAGCGGATAGCCGACCGCAAAGGCCAGGTCGCCGGTGCGCAGGGTGTCGGAATCCACCGTCTGGACCTGTTTCAGGTTCAGCGGCCGGCCGTCGGGCACGATCCGCAGCACGGCGATGTCGGTGGCCTTGTCCGCCCCCACCAGGACGGCGTCGAACAGGCGGCCGTCGGTCAGGTCGACGGTGAACTTGCGCCCGCCCTCGACCACGTGATTGTTGGTGATCAGCAGGCCCTCGGCCGCATCGAGGATGACGCCGGAGCCGGAGGCATAGGGTTTGGGATCGGTCGAATCCGAGCTTGGGCCGCGCGACTGGCCCAGGGTCGTGACCTGCACCACCGCCGGCAGAGAACCCTCCAGCCCCGACGAGAAGGTGAACACGCCGCGCCGCGCATCATAGGGCAAACCCGCAGCGCTCGACTGGGCCAGCACCGGCGCCGCCGAGGCCAGCAGGGCCAGGGCGACGGCTAGGGATGAGACGGCTTGGCGGCGGATCGGGGTGCGGATCGGCATGAGCAATTCCTTGATCGAACCGCGACCCTAAACCGAGTTTTCGCTTCTGACGATGGGTCTGACGGGGGTTGGCGCGCGTTGAACATGCCGAATGAACAGATCGCGATAGGGGTTGCGTCCGGCGCCGTACGGCGTGACCATAGGCGCGACGAAACAGGGAAGGCCGCCGCCATGAGCCAGACGACGATCGACCGCCGCCGTTCGGGCTCGACGCCCTTCGACCGTCTGTTCCGCGACCACCCGCGCGAGGTCGAGGAAACCTATCTGCAGCATATGGTCGCCTCGGCCGGGTTCGGCTTCAAACTGCTGGGTCTGGCCGCCGCCGCATTCGCCCACGCCATCGTGCCGGGCGTCCACAAGGCCACCGTCTCTACGGCCATCCGCGGCATGGCCAAGGACATGGGTGGCCGGGCGGAAGAGGCGCGCGAGACCCGGATGCGCGACGCCGGCGTCTGGGACGTGGGCCTCTAAAGCCGTCGAATCCGCCCCGGCCATGCAATCGCCGGGATACGTGCTATATAGGCCGGCTAAACCTCACGCAGGATCGCCGCCTTGAGCATCACGCTCGACCTTTCGCGCGTCTCGAACGCCCCCGCCGTCAAGGCTCCCGTCAACCTCAGCGGTCTGACGCGCGCGGGCCTGCGCCAGGCCTTGATCGACGCCAACGTCTGTCCGCCTGAAAAGGCCAAGATGCGCGCCAGCCAAGTGTGGGGCTGGATCCACCACTATGGCGTCACTGACTTTGCGGCCATGAGCAATGTGGCCAAGGACATGCAGGCCAAGTTGGCTGAGCATTTCACCCTGGCCCGGCCCGAGATCGTCGAACGCCAGGTGTCCAAGGACGGCACCCGCAAATGGCTGATCCGCACCGCGCCGGGCATCGAGATCGAAACCGTCTACATCCCTGACGTCGGCCGGGCCGGCGCCCTGTGCGTGTCCAGCCAGGTCGGCTGCACCCTGAACTGCACCTTCTGCCACACCGGCACGCAAAAGCTGGTCCGCAACCTGACCGCCGCCGAGATCGTGGCCCAGGTCCAGGTCGCCCGCGACGATCTGGAGGAATGGCCCTCGCCCAAGGAAGACCGCCGCCTGTCGAACATCGTCTTCATGGGCATGGGCGAGCCGCTCTACAATCTGGACCATGTCGCCGACGCCATCGACATCATCTCGGACAATGAGGGCATCGCCCTGTCGCGTCGCCGGATCACGGTCTCGACCAGCGGCGTGGTGCCGCAACTGGACGCCCTGGGCACGCGCACGGCGGCCATGCTGGCCATCAGCCTGCACGCCACCAACGACGCGCTGCGTGACGTGCTGGTGCCGCTGAACAAGAAATACAATCTCGAACAGCTGATGGCGGGCATCCGGGCCTATCCGGGCCTGTCGAACGCGCGGCGGGTGACGTTCGAATACGTCATGCTGAAGGGCGTCAACGACAGCCCGGAAGAGGCGCGGGCCTTGCTGAAGCTGATCGAGGGCATCCCGGCCAAGATCAACCTGATCCCGTTCAACCCCTGGCCGGGCGTCGAATACGAATGCTCGGACTGGAAGACCATCGAGCGTTTCGCCGCCATCCTGAACAAGGCCGGCTACGCCAGCCCGATCCGCACCCCGCGCGGCCGGGACATCCTGGCCGCCTGCGGTCAGTTGAAGTCCGAGAGCGAGAAGGTTCGCGCCAGCACGCTCAGGAAGGCGGAGCAGGCGGCGGGGGCTGAGGCGGCCTGAGCCGTCGTCTCCTCCCCACGCCGTGGGGAGGGGGACCGCGAAGCGGTGGAGGGGCTTTTGAAGTCCCACGGGCGCTGGTGGTGTGTTGAAGAGCCCCTCCGTCTCTCCGCTTCGCTTCGAGCCACCTCCCCATGAAATGGGGAGGAGACACAACCCTCGACACATAATGTCACGCACTGTGTCCCGGCCGCGCTTGCGGATTGGGGCGACAATCGGGCAAGGCGTCTGGGTATGGATCCGTCCCTGTCGAACGTCCTTTCCAGCGCCGAGGTGCAGGCTTTCGCCTCGGGCTTCCCGGTCATGGTCATTCACCTGATCGTCACCCTGCTGCTGCTCGCGGCGGGGGCGACTGTCTATGCCGTGCTGACGCCGTGGAAGGAGGTCGCCCTGATTCGTCAGGGCAATACGGCCGCCGCCATCGCCTTTGCGGGCATCCTGGTGGGTCTGGCCGTGCCGTTGGCGGTGTCGCTGTCGGTCTCGACCTCGGTGCGCGACATCGCCATCTGGGGCGTGGCGACGGTGGTGCTGCAGTTGCTGGCGTTCCGGGTGGTGGACCTGCTGCTGACCGGCCTGCCGCAGCGGATCAAGGACGGCGAGATCGCGGCGGCGGTGGTGCTGCTGGGCGCCAAGCTGGCGACGGCCGTGATCCTGTCCGCCGCGCTGACCGGCTGATCGGCCGGAACCCATGCAGTTTCCCCGCCTGCCGGACTGGGCCATCTACGGAGCGGTGGCGGCCGTGTTTCTGGCGGTGTCGCTGGGTCGACGCGAGAATGCGGATGCGCCGCCCGCGTCGGCGCCGGCCTCCGAGGTCGAAGGGCCGCTCTTGGGACCGATCACCCCGTTCGACGCCGCCGTGACGGTGGATGCAGGCGAGGCGCCGTTCAAGCCGTCGTCGGGCACCGCCTTTTCCATCGCCGGGCGGGGGCGCTGGATCACCGCGCGCCATGTGGTCGAGGGTTGTCGCAGGCCGGCCCTGGTGGTGGGACAGGGCCGGGCGGTGGCGGCCGACGTGCGCCTGGCGCCGCGCGCGGACATCGCCCTGCTGATCACCGACGGGGGGCCGGCGGCGCTGCCGGTCGCGGCCGAGGCGCCGTTGAGGAAGGGGCAGAGGGCCTTTCACCCCGGTTTCCCGCAAGGCCGGCCGGGCGAGGTGACCTCGCGCCTGCTGGGCCGCGAGACGCTGAAGGTGTTCGGACGCGGCGCACGCGACGAGCCGGTCCTGGCCTGGGCCGAGGTCGGGCGCACCAATGGGCTGGAGGGGACGCTGTCGGGCCTGTCGGGTGCGCCGGCGATGGACGGTCAGGGCCGGGTCGTGGGCGTCACCATCGCCGAGGCGCCGCGCCGGGGCCGGATCTATACGACGGCGCCCGAGACCTTCGGCCCGGCGATCCGGGGCGAACAGACGGCGGGCGAGGATGCGCGGGGCCAGGCGGTGACGACCGAGGATTATGGGCGGGTGTCGAACCGGCTGAGGCGCGATCTGCGCGTGGCCCAGGTGGTGTGTCTGTCGGTCTAGGCGGCGAAATTGCACTCGGCGAAAAACAGTGCAACGAAGTGAAATTCTCTGTCAATCAGCTGTAATCGTTGAAAAAAAAGTTGCACTCGAATTGCACTGTGCAATTTGAAGGCGAGTCGAAACTCGAAGTTGGACTCTGAAAAAACAGTCCAAGTCGTCCAACGAGTCCAAGTCGGCGGGATCGCGATGTCAAAGACCGGGGGATGGATCATAACCCCGGTCGGGGCCGCGTATGGGTGAAAGACGCTGCGGGTCTTCAAGGTATTGAAAAGCTTGGGCGGCGCCGGCCGGGTTAGGATGGCTGGCGAGTATGAGACGGCGTCTCTCCCTCCCCTAGCGGGGGAGGGAGAGGGTATTTGCGCGCCCTACTTCAGCGAACCGTTGTTCAGGTTCAGGGCGCCGGCCTCGATGACTTCGAGGTTCGGG
This sequence comes from Brevundimonas sp., assembly GCF_041648115.1. Taxonomy (GTDB): domain Bacteria; phylum Pseudomonadota; class Alphaproteobacteria; order Caulobacterales; family Caulobacteraceae; genus Brevundimonas. The sequence goes on along the minus strand of NZ_JBAZPR010000002.1, from coordinate 72,090 downwards.
TGTTTGGCGCGCAGGGCGTCGAGGAACAGCGAGCCGTCGCCGACGATGACCAGGCTGGCGCGGTTGACCGGCAGGTGTTCGGCGAAGGCGGCCTGGACCTGTTCGGGCGTCACGGCGCGGACCCGGCCGGCGTAGTCGGCGAGATCGCTCATCGGCAGATCATAGAGGGCCAGGTTGGCGACCAGGGTCCCCAGGCCGTCCACCGTCTCCAGCGAGCGACCGAAGCCGCCGATCAGGGTGGCGCGGCGCGGGGCCAGGTCGGCCTGGCTCGGGGTCTTGGCGCCCAGTTTGGCGATCTCGGCCAGGATCAGGTCGGCGACCTCGTCGGCGGTCTCGTTCTTGGTCTGGGTCGCGGCGGTGAAGAGGCCCGCATCCGCCCGCACGCCCAGCGACGACGAGGCGCCGTAGGACAGGCCGCGCTTGATGCGGATTTCCTGGTTCAGTCGCGACGAGAAACCGCCGCCCAGCAAGGAATTGCCGACCGTCAGCGGGAAATAATCGGCGTCGGTGCGCGAGACGCCGCGAACGGCGGCGACCACGGCGGCCTGGCCTGCGCCGGGCTGGTTCACCACGACGATGCGGGGCGCCAGGGGCTGGCCGGCGGGGTTGGCGGTTGCGGCAGGCGCGGCGCCGGCGGGGCGCCAGTCGCCGAACGCCTGCTGCGCCAGGGCGCGGGCGGCGTCGGGCGTGATGTCGCCCGAGAACACCAGGGTCGCGTCCGACGGACGATAGCGGGAGGCGTGGAAGGCGGCGACGTCGGCCGGGGTGATGGCCGGCGCCGTCTGTTGCGTGATCGTCGCGCCATAGGGAGCATCGCCATAGACGACGCGGCCCACGGTCATGCCGGCGATGGCGTTCGGCTGGCTGAGGGCGACGCGCAGGCCGTCCAGGGTCTGGGCCTGCTGACGCTCAAGCTCTTCGGCGGCGAAGGTGGGGTTCTTCACCAGGTCGGCCATCAGGGCGAGCGTCGCCGGGAAGGCGTTGGACGGGGCGTTGGCGGAGACGTTGGAGAAGTCCACGCCGGCGGAGGCGCCGACCGAGGCGCCCAGCTGTTCGATCTGGGTGGCGATTTCGGGGGCCGTCTTGGTCTTGGTGCCCTGGGTCAGCAGGGCGGCGGTCATGGCGGCGATCCCGGCCTTGCCCGTCGGATCGTTTGACGAACCGGCGTCGAAGCTGAGACGGGCCGAGACCAAGGGCACGCCGTCGGTCGGGGCGACCAGGACGCGCAGGCCGTTGTCCAGGCGGAAGTCGGCGACGGTCGGGGTCGTGGGCGCGACCTCGGCGCCCGGCTGGGGCAGGGGGGTGCGCTCGGCCTCGGGCAGGAGGACGGCGGGCGGGCCGGCCGGCGCCAGGTCGGCGACGGTGACGGGGGCGCCGACGTTCATCTTCTGGACCGAGGCGGGGTTGGCGTCATCGGCGGCCAGGAAGGTGATCGTCGATTGGCGCTGAGGCGTCAGATATTTGCGGGCCACGCGCTGGATATCGGCGACGGTGACGGCCTGTATCTGGGCGACCTCTTCGTCGGCGGCGGCGGCCGAGCCGGTGTTGATCAGGGCGAAACCGAGAGCAGTGGCGCGGTCGTCCATCGTCTCGCGGCCGCGCAGGGCGCTGGCGACCAGTTCGTTCTTGGCTTCGGACAGTTCGTCGGCGGTGACGGGGGCGTCGCGCAGCCTGGCGATTTCCGCGTTCAGGGCGGCGACGCCCTCCTCGGCCGTATGGCCCTGGGCCATGATGGCCAGGGCGGACAGGTTGCCGGCCTGTTGCGAGAAGTCGGGGGTTGAGCCGATCTGGGCGGCGATCTGCTTGTCATAAACCAGCGAGCGATACAGGCGGCTCGATTCGCCGGAGGACAGGATGCCGTCCAGCACCGTCAGGGCGGGGCGGTCGGCGTCGGCGTATTTGACGGTCGGCCAAGCCAGGACGGCGGCCGGCAGGGGCACGTTCGGCGCGTAGTAGGTGACGTTCTGGGGCGCCGTCGGCTCGGGCTCGACGACATTGTTGGTCGGAACCGGCGTGGTCGGGTTCTTCAGCGGGCCGAAATACTGGTCGATCCAGCTGTCCAGCTGGGCCTGGTCGAAGTTGCCCGCCACGATCAGATAGGCGGCGTCGGGCCGGTAATAGGTGGCGTGGAAGCGGCGCACGTCGTCCAGCGACGAGGAATCAAGCTCTTCGATCGAGCCGATGCCGGGGCGGCGATAGGGGCTTTCCTTGTAGATGGTCTCGGGCACGAACAGGCCGAACAGGCGGCCGTAGGGGTTGGCCAGGATGCGCTGGCGATACTCCTCCTTCACCACGTCGCGCTCGGCGACGAAGGTCGGCTCGTCCAGGACCAGCGAGCCCATGCGGTCGGCCTCGGCGAACAGCATCCGCTCCAGATGGTTGGCGGGCACGGTCTCGAAATAGGCGGTGGTGTCGTCGGCGGTGAAGGCGTTGTTGGAACCGCCCACGTCCTCGGTCAGCCGGTCGAAGGTCTCGGGCGGCAGGTTCTTGGTGGACTTGAACATCAGGTGTTCGAACAGGTGGGCGAAGCCCGAACGGCCCGCCGGATCGTCCTTGGACCCGACCTTGTACCAGACCTGGACCGTCACATTGGAGGTGTCGGCGTCGCGCGCCGTATAGACCTCAAGTCCGTTCGGCAGGACGCGTTTTGCGAAGCCCAGCGGGGGCACGGTCACGCCCTGGGGCGCCTGAACGACGGCGGCAGGGGCGGCGCCCTCTGCAAAGGCGGGGGCGGCGAGGCCCAGCATCAGGGCCGAGGCGGCTGCCCCGACTTTGAGAGTTGCGGTCAGGCGGAATTTCATGAAGGGCTCCGAAGCCCGGAACGCCGGGCGCGCAGACCGTATCAGTGATTTGCCGACTTGCACCTTACCGAGATGTAATGAACCGGATCCTCGGTCAGGTCGTTCATGGACAAGTTCCCGACGGCGATCTATTGCCGAAAGGTCGCATCCCAGCGACCACCCCATGCCGAGGTTGCGTGCCGAGACGAGCGAAAGCGACTTCTGTCTCAGACGAAAAGATCGCGGTCTGGACCTTCGTCCTCGAAAATATGGTTACCTCGCCTGTCGTTCTGTACGGCAGTTGGGCGGCGGCCGGGCTGATCCTGGCGGCCCTGGGCCAGCCTTGGCTTGGGCTGGGGTTCGCGGCCGTCGGCATGGCGTTCGACGCCTGGGCGCAGCGGCGGGTCAGGCGCTATCAGAACGAGGCGGCGCCGGCGTCGGGCTGGCCTCTCGTGCTGATGAGCATCGTGGCGGTTCGGTTCGGCCTGGGGGTATCGGGGCCGTTGGTCGCCTGGCTGATGAACCCCCGCCCCGACGTGATGCTGGTGGTCGTGCTGATCCAGGTCTGGTCGATCGGGGTGGCCTTCGTCCAGTTCAGCGCGGCGCCGAGGCTGCTGGGTCTGGCGGCGGCGCCGATCTGCGCGACGGTGCTGGTGGTGATCTATCCGTCGCTGGCTGGGCCGCACGGGCTGGCGGTCGGGGCGGCCTTTGTCATGCTGGCGGCGATCCTGGTCATCATCTCGCGCGCGACCCACGCCCTGTGGTGTGACCTGTTCGCCGCCGACCAGCGCAACAAGGCCCTGTTGATCGAAGTCCAGGCGGCGCACGCGGCGGCCGTGGGGGACCGGGACGCCGCCCAGGGCGCGCGGGCTGAGGCGGATGAGGCCAACGCCGCCAAGTCGCGTTTTCTGGCCAATATGAGCCATGAGATCCGCACCCCCCTGAACGGCGTCATCGGCATGGCCCAGATCATGGCGGGCGATGTGCTGGAGGATCGGCAGAAGGGGCGTCTGGAGATCCTGGACCGGTCGGCCCACACCTTGCTGGACCTGATCAACCAGATTCTGGACCTGTCGCGGATCGAGGAGGGGCGGCTGGAGATCGTGCCCCAGGCCATCGACGCCGACGCCCTGATCCATGAAGTGAGCGAGACGCTGAGGCCGCTGGCGGACAGCAAGGGGCTGGCCTTCCATGTGAGGTCGGCGGGCCTGGGCTGGGTCAGCGCCGATCCGGTGCGGCTGCGCCAGATCCTGTTCAACCTGCTGTCCAACGCCATCAAGTTCACGGCCGAGGGCCAGGTGGCGCTGGACGTTGCGCGCACGGAAGCCGGGGTGGTGTTGCGGGTCTCGGACACCGGGCGGGGCATTCCGGCCGACCAGATCGGGCAGCTGTTCACGCGCTTCGCCCAGATCGAGGCGGCGGCCGTTGACCGGCGCGACGGGGCGGGGCTGGGGCTGTCGATCGTGGCGACGCTGGTGGAGCTGCTGGGCGGTCGGATCGACGTGGAGAGCGAGGCCGGCGAAGGGGCGACTTTCGTCGTCACCCTGCCGCTGAAGCGTGCGCAGCCTGTGAAGGTGGACGAGGATGCGCCCGACGCCGAGCCCCAAGAGGCGCTAATGGTCCTGGTCGCCGAGGACCATCCGGTCAATCAGCAGGTGATCCGGGGTCTGCTGGGCCAGGTCGGGATCGAGGTCGAGATCGTCGAGGACGGCCTTCAGGCGGTGAAGGCCACGCAGGCGCGCGCCTGGGACCTGATCCTGATGGACGTGCAGATGCCGAATATGGACGGCCCCACGGCGACGCAGACCATTCGCAAACGCGAGGCCGACACAGGCCTGGCGCGGACGCCGATCATCGCCTTGACGGCCAATGCGATGGTGGAGCAGGTCGAGGCCTATCTGGCGGCGGGTATGGATGCAGTGGTCAGCAAGCCCATCGACCTGAAGGTGCTGCTGACCACGATCTCCGATGTGATGGCCGCCCGGACCTAGAGCAATCGTCGCCTTTGGTCGATGCGAGCCTGAAAGATGTTCATCACAACGGGCACAACGACGTCACGGAGAACACGACGGGACCGAACGCGCGTCGGTTCTGAGTTCCATGTTCGGGCGGCGGATTGATCTTCGGCTTCGCCGCCGCAGGCCATCGAGACGTTCCGAACCGGTACGGCTTCGTCGTGTCGTCGTGACCTCGTCGTGACCGCTGTGATGAACCACTGTCTGAACGGAGCTGAGGGGTCGCCTCGTCCAACTCAGCCGCCCCCACTTAGTCGCGGAAGACCTCGACGCCGATCTCGCCGGCGGGGGTCAGCCAGGCGTGTTTCATGCCCTGGCTGTTGAAGGGGGCGGCGATGTTTCCGGCGGCGTCCAGGGCGATCATGCCGCCGTCGCCGCCCATGGATCCGATCTCGTCGATGACAGCCTGGGTCGCCTCCGCGAGGGTCTGTCCGGCGGCGACGCGCCAAGCGACCTGGGCGGCGGCGGCGACGCGGATGAAATACTCCCCTTGGCCCGTGCAGGAGGTCGCGGCCCTGGCGTCGGCCCAGGTTCCGGCGGCGGGGATGGGGGTGTCGCCCACGCGACCCGGCATCTTGCCGAAGACGCCTGCGGTGGAGGTGGCGGCGGCGAGGCGACCCTGAGCATCCAGCACGCAGACGCCGACGGTGCCGTGGCTGAGGGTTCCGGGCGGGTGGTTGTCTTCGCCCTGGCCGGCGCCGGTGAACCAGGCGGCCTCGTCGGCGATCGGCTCCAGCCCCTGATCATGGGCGAACAGGGCTGCGCCCTCGCCCACCAGCATGACGTGCGGCGTGCGGTCCATCACGGCGCGGGCGGCGACGACGGGGTTTCGGAACGCCTGCAGGGCGGCGACGGCGCCGGCGCGCCTGGTCGAGCCGTCCATGATGCTGGCGTCCAGTTCATAGGCGCCGGCCAGGTTCGGCGAGGCGCCCTTGCCGGCGACATAGAGGCCGGAATCCTCCAGCATGACGATGGCGGCGGTGGCGACATCCAGGGCGCTGTCGCCCGCGTCCAGCCGGACCTTCATGGCCTCGACCACCTGGCGCATATGCACGACCTCGGCGTCATAGTTGCGTTCGCGCCGGGCGCCGGCGCCGCCGTGGAGGATGAGGGCGGTCATGTCGTCTTCCTGAGCCTGGTTTTCGTCGCCTCTTTCAATCGGGCGTGGCGCTCTTTAGCGTCGCGATGAAGGCCGCGCCATGTCGGTCCAGGGAAAACGGCCTCAAGCAGCGCGAAGCGCGATAGGCCAAGAAAGGAAACTTTGATGCGCGCTGTTCTGTCCAAGGCTGCCGGCGGCCCCGAAACCCTGGTGGTCGAGGACATGCTCGATCCGACGCCCAAGGCGGGCGAGGTGATCATCGAGGTCAAGGCGGTGGGGATCAACTATCCTGACACCCTGATCATCGAGGACAAATATCAGTTCCGGCCCGAACGGCCCTTCTCGCCCGGCGCCGAGGTCGCGGGCGTGGTCGAGGCGGTGGGCGAGGGCGTCAAGGGCGTGTTCAAGGGCGACCGCGTCATCGCCGTGCCAGGCTGGGGCGGTCTGGTCGAACGGCTGGCGGTGCGGGCCGAGACGGTCATCCCGATCCCCGAGGCCATGAGCTTCGAGGAGGCGGCGGCCCTCATCATGACCTATGGCACCAGCTATTATGCGCTGAAGGACCGGGCGCAGCTGAAGGCTGGCGAGACCCTGCTCGTGCTGGGCGCGGCCGGGGGCGTGGGCGCTGCCGCCGTCGAACTGGGCAAGGCCATGGGCGCGCGCGTGGTCGCCGCCGCCTCGACCAACGACAAGGTCCAGTTCGCCCTGGACCTAGGGGCCGACAACGGCCTGATCTATCCGTCCGGTCCGATGGATCGGGCGGCGCAGAAGGAACTGTCGGGCGAGTTCAAACTGGCGACGGGCCGGGACGGCGCCGACGTGGTCTATGACGCGGTGGGCGGGGATTATTGCGATCCGGCGCTGCGGGCCATGGACTGGAACGGGCGGTATCTGGTGGTCGGCTTCCCGGCGGGGATTCCGTCATTGCCGCTGAACCTGACCCTGCTGAAGTCGGTGTCGGTGATCGGCGTCTTCTGGGGCGCCGCCGTCGCGCGCGATCCCAAGGGCCACGCCGCCAACATGGCCGAACTGATGCAGATGTACGCTGACGGCAAGATCAAGCCGCGCGTGTCGAAGACCTTCCCGCTGGAGAAGGCCAGCGAGGCGATCAAGGCGCTGGGGGATCGTCAGGCCCTGGGCAAGATCGTGGTGACGGTGGAGAGCTAATCCTCCCCAGCGCAGCGGGGGAGGGGGACCGCGTGTAGCGTGGTGGAGGGGGCGGAAGCGGACTGGATGCGAAACAGTTAGCGCAACGCGCGCCTTCGCCCCCTCCACCGCTTCGCGGTCCCCCTCCCCCGTTCCGCTACGCTTCTCGGGTGAGGATCGTCATTTGTCCTTCAGCCGCTGCACCGCGTCCTCGGCCTTGTCGCGGTGGCGGCGTTTGATGTTGGCGCCGACCATGGCCAGGACGGCGGTGATCACGGCGGCGTCGTCGGTGTAGCCGATGCCCGCGAAGATGTCGGGAATGGCGTCCACGGGCAGGACGAAATAGGCCAGGCCGGCGAAGATCATGCCCTTGGCCGCCATCGGCGTCTCGGGATCGCGCGCGGCGTACCAGGCGGCCAAGGCCTGGTCGGCAAAGGGGATGCGGGCGGCCGTGCGGGTGATCTTGGGCCAGAACCCCTTGGTCACACGCGCCTCGTTGACCTTCACGACGGAAGGGACGAGCGCCTTTTTCGGGTCCAGGACATCGGCAGGATCGGGGGCCGGATCGGCGGGTTTGGCTTTGGCGGTCATGGCCGCTAAATCCTCAAACGAAACTCAGGTTCAAACAATACATAGGAACGACCAGGATGAAACTCGACAACACCATCGCCGCCGTGGTCACCGGCGGCGCCTCGGGCCTGGGTGAAGGCACCGCTCGCGCCATCGCCGCGACGGGCGCACGGGTCGCCCTGTTCGACCTGAACGCCGAACGCGGCGAGGAAATCGCCAGGGAAATCGGCGGCGTCTTCTGCCAGGTGGACGTGACCGACGACGCATCCGTCGCCGCAGCCTTTGCAAAAGCCCGCGCCGCCCACGGACAGGAGCGGCTGACCGTCAACTGCGCCGGCATCGCCACGGGCCAGAAGACCGTGTCGCGCAAGAAGGACACCGGCGAAATCCGCGCCCACGACATGGCGGCGTTCGAGCGCACCGTGCGGGTCAATCTGTTCGGCACCTTCCGGGTTTTGTCGCAATCGGCGGCGGGCATGATCACGCTGGAGCCGATGGCGGACGGCGAACGCGGCCTGATCGTCAATACGGCGTCTGTGGCGGCCCAGGACGGCCAGATCGGCCAGGCGGCCTATTCGGCGTCCAAGGGCGGCGTCTACGCCATGACCCTGCCGGTCGCGCGGGACCTGGCCCAGGAAGGCGTGCGCTGCAACACCATCCTGCCCGGCATCATGTGGACGCCGATGATGGCCGGCATGGACCAGAAAATCCAGGACGCCCTGGCCGCCGCCATCCCCTTCCCCAGCCGCCTGGGCACGCCCGCCGACTATGCGTCCCTGGTGCTGGAGCTGGCCCGCAACGTCTATATCAATGGCGAATGCATCCGCCTGGACGGGGCTATTCGCTTGGCGCCGCGCTGACGCGCGGAAGGGCGCTACGCTCGCGACGCGGTCGCTCGCTGCTTGAGCGCGAAGGCGCTCTGGCGGCGGCCGTTCGGGAGTTTTCGGGGCTCAAGCAGCACGAAGTGCGGTAGCCCCTAAAAAAGGGGTTGCGGCCTGCCGCAACCCTCCGCTATACGCCCCCTCCTCGACGGGGAGCGCACCTAGCTCCTACGGAGTGCGGGCGTAGCTCAGTGGTAGAGCACAACCTTGCCAAGGTTGGGGTCGAGAGTTCGAATCTCTTCGCCCGCTCCAGTCGAGATTGCTAAGGCAATCAATAGGTTAAGGCAGGGCGATCCCAGCGGGATCGCCCACCCTGTTTTCGTCGCCGCTACCACGCCGCTACCAGAATATTTTTGTGGTAGTTTTTCTTGTCGGTCCGTTTCTGGCCGTGCTCGGCTGAAATCGCCTGCAACCTCCTTGAAAAATGTGTGGTCCGGAAGGAGAGCGTCCGCTCATGGCGCTGTCAGGCCTACGGTTGAGGTCGACTTCTCGTTCTTACGCTGGCTGCCTGAAACCGGATGAAGACGCTCGAGGTTCGCCAAATGCTTTCTTTGCTTGGCTGCGCGACCCTTCCGCTTCGTGGTGCCTCCCCTTACATCGAGGGTTTGTCGCCCGCTATCTGGCGTTCCCACTGTGCAGTCGCGTCCAGGATCAAATCTGCCCGCAGCGTGAGCCTCTTCTCGCAACAGTCAGCCCCGCTCTTGCCTGAGGACGGCGGCTCGGCGGCACCGACAAATCCCACTTAGCGAAAGCGTATCGCTGGCACGTGAAGCTTACATGAGCCTCCAAGCGCCGTTCCGAACCGGCCGTTATATCCGCTGAAAAGTTGTCTGTGCGTCGCGTCGATATCGGGATTGCAGCGAAGCGCTCCGACGCCTCAGCGGCCGACTGACCGGAATCCTTCGCTGAACACGGTGATCATGGTTTCCAGGGCGGCCCCCAGATCGGATGATTTGCAAAGCCCGCCCGAAACGTCGTCGATCCGGCCCGTCTGGGCCAAACCGTGGGTCAGGCTGGATGAGACGAGGTCGAAGAACCAGTAAATCCGCTCGGGCGGCGCTTCCGGGGCCAGGGCCCTGAGCATGTCGATGAAGCGCTGGACGATGGGGTCGAAGTTCTCGGCCATGACGTCCTTGCCGCCGAAATGGGAGGCGTTGGCGTGACCGACGATGGCGGCAAAATAGACCCAGCCCTCCCCCTTATCGATGACCATCTCATAGATGGGCCGCAGAAAGATATCGAGGACGCCCTCGATGGTCATGTCTGTGCCAACCTGGGCCTCATAGGCGTCCATGGCCGCAATCCGGGCCGCGTTCACCTCGCCTGAACGACGGGCGAACACCGCACGGAAGACCCGGTCCTTGTCGCCGAAATAGTAATGGATAAGAGCCGTATCGACATTGGCCCCTGTCGCGATCGCCTTGAGGGTGACGCCGTCGCGGCCGTGCAGGGCGAAGAGCTTCTCCGCCGCGTCGAGGATGGTGTTGGTGGCTTCCTCGCGCCGTTCCGACTGGGCGCGCCGGGCTGGACGCTTCCTCTCAGGATGGGCGGCGGATCGTGTATTGGCGGGACGGGCGAGACTGTCGGTCATCAGGGCGCTGCCATCGGTGCCGGCTGAAAACCGGATCTGACCGATTGATAGGAGGAACGGTCGGGCGAGACCAGCCGGTTAAACTTCTTTATTTTGACGCCAATAAAGTTTGTTGACGCCCCAGATGTCCTCGGCTTTAGTCCCGGCGTCCGATCGACGGACATCCAATGAGCCGACGCCAAGCCGGCCGTTCACATAGGGAAAAGGGGACCGCCATGCGGCAGACCATCATGACGGGCGTCAGTGCGCTCGCGTTCGCTCTCGCCGCATCGTCGGCTCTCGCCCAAACGGCGGAGCCACAGGCCGAACCCCAGGCGACGACACTCGACGAAGTCGTCGTCACCGCCCGCCGGACCGAGGAAAACATCCAGGACGTGCCTGTCGCCGTCACCGCCTTCAGCCAGGAAGGCTTGCGCCAGCGCGGCATCGAGACCGGCACGGACCTGCAGAACTTCACCCCGTCGCTCAGTGTTGTCGGCAACACCAACCGCAACCAGGAAAACTACACTATCCGCGGCATCGGCGGGATCGGCAGCCTGGGCACGGGCGGCGGACCGGGCGTGGTCGCCTACTTCGCCGAGGTGCCGTCGACGGCCAGCGGCCCGGGCCTGCTGTTCGACCTGCAGTCCATCCAGGTCCTGAAAGGCCCCCAGGGCACCCTGTTCGGTCGCAACACCACGGGCGGCGCGGTCCTGTTGGACCCGGTCAAGCCTGGCTTCGAGCCGGACGGCTACATCGAAGGGACGGTCGGCAATCTGGATCGCCGATCGGCGCGCGCCGCCGTGACCCTGCCCCTGAGCGACAGCCTGTCGCTGCGCCTGGCCGGCCAGCTCGACCAGCGCGAAGGCTTCGTCACCGACGTCAACACGGGCAAGGACTACAACGACCGCAACAACTTCAGCCTGCGCGGCGGCCTGCTGTTCCAGCCGAACGACCGGATCAGCAGCTATACCGCCGTCAACTATGTCGACATCGACGAGAACGGCCCCGGCACGGTGCTGCTCGCTGTCAACCCGGCAGGCCCGGCGGCGGCCCTGCTCAACCCCCTGCTGGCGGCCCAGCAGGCGCGCGGCAACGACCGGATCGCCTTGAGCGCCGACACCAAGAACGTTAGCCAGACCCTGCTGGCGTTGAACAACACCACCTTCCAGCTGACCGACAACATCACCCTCAAGAACGTCCTCAGCTACACCCGCACCCGCGCCGATTTCGGCTCCGACGGCGACGCCTCGATCCTGGTGATCAACGATCTTAACGGCGCCATTCCGGGCCGCTGGAACGTCGATAACGAGACCTGGACCGAAGAGCTCCAGGCCCGGATCGAACTGGGCCGCCTGACCTTCCAGACGGGCGTCTTCTATTCAGACACCTCGACGGTCACGCCCCTGACCTTCATCCAGCGCGCCAACCTCGGAGCGGTCACCCTGCTGCAGGACAGCGCCCACGCCAATGATACGTCCAAGGCGGTCTACGGCCAGTTCACCTATGCGATCACCGACACCCTGACCGCCAACGCCGGCTATCGCTACACCTGGGACGAGTTCGGCGGCGACATCAGCATCTACATTCCGCAGTTCGGCAACGCCTGCGGCACCAACCCCGGTTTCGCTTTCCCCAACTGCAGCCGCGACTTCGACGGCGAGAGCGACGGCGACACCTGGCAGCTGGGCCTGGACTGGCAGGCGACGCCCGACACCCTGATCTATGGCGTCAGCCGTCACGGCTACAAGAGCGGCGGGATCAACCCTTCGGTCCTGCTGGTCATCGCCACCAGCCCCCTGTTCCGCGTCCGGCCGGAGACCGTCACCGACGGCGAGATCGGCCTGAAGCATGACTGGTCGGCCTCGGGGATCAACGCCCGCACCAACTTCTCGGCCTTCTACATGAAGTATGAGGACATCCAGCGAAGCGACTACGCCCTGATCGGCGGCTTCAACACCCAACTGATTACCAACGCCGCCGAGGCGACGGTTAAAGGCTTCGAGTTCGAAGGCGTGATCCAGCCGATCGCGCCGCTGACGATCACGGCGACCTATTCATACAACGACGCCACCTACGACACATACATCGACGGCCTCGGCGTCGATCGCAGCGGCTTCCCGTTCCAGTACGTCCCTGAGAACAAATACAGCGTCGACGCCAAGCTCTACCTGCCCGTCCCGTCGACGATCGGCGACGTCAGCGTTCGCGCCTCATACGCCTGGCAGGACGACCAGCAGGTGTCTTCGGACCTGCAGCCCTTCGGCGTCATTGCCGCCTATGGCCTGCTCAACGTTCGTCTGGACTGGGAGCATATCGCCGGCTCGGACGTGGCCCTGTCGTTGTACGGGACCAACGTCAATGACGAGGAATACCGCGTCACCTCGAACGCGACCTACAACACCACAGGTCTGGTCGGCGCCGCCTTCGGCGACCCGCGCCAGTACGGCGTGACCCTGCGCTACAGCTGGTAGGAGACCCCTTATGTTGATGAAGCCGCATCCCGGATTCAAGCGAGCGTCTATCGCCGCCCTGGCCGTCGCCGCCGTCCTGTCGGGCGCCGGCTGCAGCACCCCGGCCAATGCCGACCTGCAACCGGCACAGGCTTCCTTCGCGGCGAGGGCCTCGGCCCAGCAGGCGACGGACGTGGAGGTCAAGGCCCGGGAGGATGGCGGCTTCACCGTCAACGGAAAGCTGGAGGGCGACCATTTCGCCATGGCCGTCCCCGCGAACTGGAACGGCCAGGCCCTGGTGTTCGCCCATGGCTATTCGGTGCCCGGCAGCTCGATCGCCGTATCCGAAGACCCGGCGGACAAGGATCCCTCGGGCGGGCTGATGAAGGGCGCCTATGCGCAGGGCTTCGCCATCGCCCACAGCGACTTCGACAAGGCCGGGGTCGGCGTCGAATCCGCCGTAGAGAACACCCTCCGCCTGCGCGCCTTCCTCGGCCGCATGGGCGTGACGGAGGCCTATGTGGCCGGGGGCTCGATGGGCGGCAATATCGTCATGGCCATCATCGAGACCCAGCCGACGGCCTTCAGGGGCGCCCTGTCCGGCTGCGGTCTGGTCGATAACTGGACCGATGAGGTCGGCCTGTTGATCGATCTGCGGGCCCTCTACGCCTACTATACCAGGGACACAGAATACGCCCTCCCCGGCGAGACGGACCTCAATCGTTCGGCCCTGTCCCCGATCGCGCCCAACGCCATCGGCGCGCTCAACGAACCCTTCCGTCTGGTGCAGATGAAGCGGATCGCCGATCCCATCGCCACCCTGTTCAAGGCCGCAAGGGAGACGCCGGGCGGACGCGAGGCGCAGATCATCGACAGGATCGCTTCGATCGCCGGCGTCACGCCCGAACCCGCCTCCTTCATCGTGCCGATCATGACCGTGTCCCTGGGCATGGATGACATGAACGCCACCTTCGGAGGCGGCGTCTACGACAGCTCGACCAAGGTCTACGTCAGCCCCCTGCTGACCGCCGAAGAGGCTGCAGCCCTCAACCGCGACATCGGCCGTGTCCGCGCCACCCCCTCGGCAGTGGCCTATGCGGATCACTGGCGACGTTCGACGGGCCGGTTCTCCATCCCCCTCGTCGCCATTCACAACCGCATCGACTCCCTCGTTCCCTACAGCCAGTTCGAGGGCCTGATCCGCAAGGTCGAAGCCGCCGGCAACGCCGATCGCCTGCTGGCCATCACCGTCCCCGAGATCACCATGCCCCTCACCGGCACGGGACTGGACGGCCTGGCCCATTGCGGCTTCACCCCGGGTCAGCTCGGCGCCGCCTTCGACGCCCTTCAGACCTGGACGACCACGGGCCAGCGGCCGACCCCGGTCATGCCGGCTGCGGCGCCGGCGCCCTAATCCATGGCGCTTCGCTTCGCGGATCCGGCGCCGGACGCCTATGCCTATCCCCTGCTGATCCGGCATCTGCTGCAGAGCGCCCTGGACGCCCGCAGTGGGCGGGAGATCGTCGGATCCGATGGCCGGCGTCACGACTATCAAACGCTGAACCACCGCATCGGGCGGTTGGCCGCCGTGCTCTCCGCCCACGGGGTGGAACAGGGCGACGTCGTCGCGGTGATGGACTGGGACAGTCATCGCTATCTGGAGGCCTATTTCGCCATCCCGATGATGGGGGCGGTGTTGCAGACCGTGAACGTGCGGATGTCCCGGGATCAGATAGCCTACGTCCTCAAGGACACACGTCCGCGCGCAATCATCGTCCATTCGGATTTCGCGGACGATCTCGCGGCGCTGCGGCCGACCCTTCAACCGGGCTGCGTCATCATAACCTGCCACGACGGCGTCGCCGTCGAGGTCGAGGTCGAGACCAGAGTCGGCGACTATGAGGCCCTGCTGTCAGCCAGCGATGCGATCTTTTCCTTCGTCGATTTCGACGAGAACGCCCTGGCCACGACCTTCCACACCACGGGCACCACGGGCCTGCCCAAGGCCGTGACCTTCAGCCACCGCCAGCTCGTGCTTCACACGCTGGCGGTGGGTCTTGCCATGGGGCAGCAGCCGGTCGAACAGGGGCTGTGGCGTGAGTCGGTCTACATGCCGGTGACGCCGATGTTCCATGTCCACGCCTGGGGTCTGCCCTATGTGGCGACCCTGCTGGGGCTTAAACAGGTCTATCCGGGACGCTACGTTCCCGCCCGCCTGCTGGCGCTGAAGCGGGACGAGGCTGTCACCTATTCCCACTGCGTGCCGACGATCCTGCAGATGATGCTGGATGAAGCGGGGCCCGACGCCCGGCTCGGGCCATGGACCATCATCATCGGCGGATCGGCCCTGCCTGAGTCCCTGATGCGCGCCGCCGCCGCCGCCGGGATCACCGCCGTGGCCGGCTACGGAATGTCGGAGACGTGCCCAGTGCTGACCCTGTCGCGGCATGACCTGGAGGATGTCCGGCCACCGGAAACGGTTCGCCGTTGGGCCGGCCGTCCGATTCCCCTGGTGCAAATCCGGCTGCACGACGAGAGCGGCGAGGATGTTTCCGGCGTGGCGAATGGACAGGGCGAGATCGTCGTACGCGCGCCCTGGCTGACACAGTCCTACCCCAACAGCGCCCAAGCCGGCAAGGCTCTGTGGTCCGGCGGCTGGCTGCATACCCAGGATGTGGCCACACGTGAGCCGCAGGGCGACATCGTCATCTGCGACCGGTTGAAGGATGTCATCAAGACGGGCGGCGAATGGGTCTCCTCCGCCGAGATCGAGGATCTGGCGCTGCGAGATCCGGACATCGCCGAGGCGGCCGTCGTCGGCGCACCGGACGCGCGATGGGGCGAACGCCCCGTGCTCTTCGCGGTGGCGCGCCCCGGCTGCACACCCTCGCTCCAGACCCTAAAAGACCGGATGTCACCCATGGTGACCGCCGGCCAGCTCAGCCGCTGGGCGGCGCCCGATCGGCTGATCCTGATCGAGGCCCTGCCGCGCACCAGCGTGGGCAAGATCGACAAGAAGCTGCTGCGTCTTCGCCTGGGAGAAGACGTTCTCGACAGCCGGAGCGCCTCATGACCCGCCTATCCTCCCCCACCCCGAGCCGGCGCGCCATCCTGACGGCCGGGACACTCGCCGCCGCCCTCGCCACCCGGACGTCAGCGGCCCCCGCCGCGGCAAACGCCGTTCGCGGCGAGGGCGCGGTGCCTTTTTTGTGGGGTGCGGCGACCGCCGGGCACCAGGTCGAGGGCAACAATGTTGCCAGCGACATCTGGCTGCTTGAACAGGTCAAGCCGACCCTGTTCAGCGAGCCGTCCGGCGATGCCTGCGACAGCTTCGAGCGCTGGAGCGAGGACGTGGAAATCGTCCGGTCACTGAACCTCAACGCCTATCGGTTCTCCGTCGAATGGTCCCGCATCGAGCCCGCCGAGGGCCAGGTCTCCCTGTCGGCCCTGGAGCACTACCGGCGCATGGTCGTCGCCTGCCGTGAGGCGGGTCTGGCCCCCATCGTCACCCTCAGCCACTTCACCTCGCCGCGCTGGTTCGCGGCCAAAGGCGGCTGGTTCCACCTGGATGCGCCGACGACCTTCGCCCGCCACGCCGAGCGGGTCATTCGCCACCTGGGCGAAGGCGTCAGCCATGTCGTGACGTTCAACGAACCCAATCTCCAGCTTCTGGGCGAATGGGGCCGAACCCCGGACCCGACGGTTCGCCAGACCATGACGGATATGCTCGCGGCCGCAGCGAAGGCCAGCGGGTCGGACCGCTTCTCCCTGATGAACACGGGAGATGCGGCGGCTATGGTCGCCCCCGTCCTGGAGGCGCACCGATTGGCGCGACAGGCGATCAAGACAGTTCGACCCGACCTTCCGGTCGGCATGACCCTGGCCATTCCGGACGATCAGGCCGAAGACGCTGACAGCCGGATCGAGGACAAGAGAGCGGCAGTCTATGCGCCCTTCTTCGCAGAGGCACGCCAAGATGATTTTCTGGGTGTCCAGACTTACAGCCGCAGCCTGATCGGCGCCGAGGGTCCGCTCCCCGTACCCGAAGGCGCGGAGCGGACCCAGATGGGCGACGAATTCTATCCGCAGGCCATCGGCAGCTCGATCCGCTACGCTTATACGCAGACCGGCCGCCCGATCCTCGTCACGGAGAATGGGCTGGCGACTGAGGACGATCGCGTGAGGGCACGCTTCATCCCCGCAGCGACGGCGGCCGTCCTCGCGGCCCGGAGCGACGGCGTGCCGGTGATTGGCTATCTGCACTGGTCGCTGCTGGATAATTTCGAGTGGTTCGCCGGCTATGGTCCAAAGTTCGGGCTCGTGGCCGTGGATCGCACGACGTTCAAACGCACGGTCAAGCCGAGCGCTCGCGTCCTCGCGGATATCGCCGGGTCTGACCTTTCTCGATCTCAGGGGCTCGCTTCATGATGAACCGGATCCGCCTCGTAGCGGCCGTCTTGGCCGCATTGATTGCCGGAACGTCTTCAGCCCTGGCGCAGGCCCCGGCGGCCGGTGCCGTCGAGGACCCGTCCACTGCGCATCTCCCGCCGATTGTCCTGCCCTATTCCAACTTCGCCAGCCCCGAGGCGCGCGTTTTGGCGGGTCGGCTGATGCATGAACCGCCCTTCGTCTTCGGAGACGATATCGCCAGGGCTCGAGCGCACTACGGGCGCTACAACGACGACCGCCTCGCAGAAATGCGAGCCCTCTATTCGACGCGCGAGGAGCGACTGACCCTGGGCGGCGTGCCGGTCGACGTCGTCATGCCGACCGAAGGCGTGTCGGAGCGGAATACGGATCGGGTCCTGATCAATGTCCATGGCGGCGCCTGGATGTGGGGATCGGGCAGCGGCGCGCTGGTCGAGGCCATTCCCGTCGCGGCGGTCGGCCGGATCAAGGTGGTGGCTGTCGATTATCGTCTGGCGCCCGAGCACCGCTATCCCGCCGCGTCGGAGGATGTCGCCGCCGTCTATCGCGAGCTGTTGAAGACCTATCGGCCCGAAAACATCGGCCTCTATGGCTGCTCGGCCGGCGGCGTCGTCGTCGCCCAGGCGACCGCCTGGTTCCAGACCCACGACCTGCCTGCCCCCGGCGCAATCGGCACCTTCTGCGGAACGGGCTCGGGTTATGGCGGGGACAGCATCTTCCTCGGCCAGGCGACGACGGGCGGCACGGCGCCGCCGCCCGCCGCCGCGGAAAGCATCGGCATCCCCAACAAGTATATGGAGGGAGTGGCGCTGGATGACCCGGAGGCCTATCCCGCGACCGACGACGCCGTCATCGCGCGTTTTCCACCCACCCTGCTGCTCGCCGGCGGTCGCGACTTCGCCGCCTCCACCCTGACGACCATGCATCGCCGGCTGGCGGCGGTCGGTGTCGAGTCCCACCTCTTCCTGTTCGACGGTCTGTGGCACGCCTTCTTCGTCTGGCCGGATTTGCCGGAGTCGAAGGAGGCATATGGGCTGATCGCACGGTTCTTCGATCAGCATCTTGGCGAACCGCCCGCCGCAACGGCCCGGGACGCCGCACGGCCGTGACCCGCAACCGCAGGTTTTCTGCCTCCCTGACCCCAAACAGAGAGCCCGCTGCCTGCGCTTGTGCGCCAGGCCGGCCCTCGGTCAATTTCCAGAGTCTCCCCTGATGTTCTCGACAGGCCCTTTCCTCCATCGTCTTGTCCTGGCCGTCGCGGCCGCGACTGTGCTGACTGCGGCGCGGGTATCCGACCCGACGCCCGCCGACCTCTATGGTCCCCTGTTCGAAGCGATTCAGGCCGGCAAGGTGTTCGGGGACGGCAAGACCTTCGTGGACGCCGTGCCCCGCCGCCCCGTGGCCGAGATCATGGCGGACTACGCGCGCGAACGCCCGGAGGGCGAAGCAGCCCTGCGGGCCTTCGTCGAGGCCCGTTTCATCGTCCCGGACGCGTCGCCCGCATCGGATTCCCCTCTCGTCGCGGAAGGCCTTTCGCTGCGGGCCCATATCGCGGCGCTTTGGCCTGTGCTGACACGCGCGCCGCTGGAGCCCGTCGAGGGCTCTTCGGCCTTGGCCCTGCCGTCGCCCTACGTCGTCCCCGGCGGCCGCTTCCGCGAGATCTACTACTGGGACACCTATTTCACGATGCTGGGCCTCAAGGCCGACAGGCAGGATGCCCTGGTCGAGTCCATGCTGGAGAATTTCGAGGTCCTGATTGCCGAGCACGGGCACATTCCCAACGGCGCGCGGACCTATTATCTGAGCCGGTCTCAGCCGCCATTCTTCGCCCTGATGGTCGGACTGTCCGACCGCACGGACTCCGAAAGTCGCCGGACCCAGCTCTCGGCGATGCAGAGTGAGTACGCCTTCTGGATGAAGGGGGCCGACTGCGTCGCCGCGACCGGCGCCTGCGACCACGTCGTGCGGATGCCGGACGGCGCCCTGCTCAACCGCTACTGGGACTCCCGCGACACGCCGCGCGATGAAAGCTGGGCCGAGGACGTCGCCACAGCGCGCGAGGCGACGGGCCGGCCCGCTGCAGAGGTCTATCGCGACCTGCGCTCTGGGGCGGAGAGCGGTTGGGACTTCAGCTCGCGCTGGTTCGACGATCCGCAGAACATCGCCACCCTGCACACGACCGAGATCGTGCCGGTCGACCTCAACAGCCTGCTCTGGACACTCGAGCGGACCATTGCTGCCCACTGCCGGGCCCTGGCTGAGCGCGCCTGCGTGCGGGACTTCGATCGCCGCGCGGGAGCCCGAAAACGCGCCATGAACAGGTACCTTTGGAGCGTTTCGGAGCGCCGCTTCGGAGACTGGGACCGCCGGACCGGCCGGATGACGTCGAGCGTCTCCGCAGCGGGCCTCTATCCCCTGTTCACGGGTTGGGCGAACCGCAGCCAAGCCCGCGACACGGCGCGCCAGACCGAGGCCGTCCTAATCGCGCCCGGCGGCCTGCGCACCACCGCCCTGACCACCGGACAGCAGTGGGACGCTCCCAACGGCTGGGCGCCGCTGCAATGGGTCGCAATCTCGGGCCTCGACCGTTACGGGCATCGCGCCACAGCCGAGACCATTGGCACGCGCTGGCTCGGCACGGTCGACCGCGTCTACCGCGAGACCGGCAAGATGCTCGAGAAATACGACGTCGAGCAACAGCGGCCCGGCGGCGGCGGCGAGTATCCCCTGCAGGACGGCTTTGGCTGGACCAACGGGGTCACCCGCGTCCTTCTGGATCGCTATCCAGACGTCGTGTCCGAAACCGCGCCGACGGCGCCCTGACACAAAGCCCCGCTTCCAGAAGACGCCGCCCTTGACCGGAAACCACCCCATGATCGCCACGCCCGCAAATGACACCGTCCCGTCGTCGAGCGGCCCGAAGGGAGACGTCGGCTATCTGCAATGGTTCGTCTTCGGGCTGTTCTTCATCTTCGGCGGCATCACCAGCCTCAATGACGTCTTGGTGCCCAAGCTGAAGGAGCTCTATTCGCTCAGCTATTTCCAGGCGATGTTGATCCAGACGGCCTTTTTCGCCGCCTATTTCATCGTCTCCCTGCCAGCGGCCGCCCTCGTCCAGAAAGTCGGCTACATGCGCGGCGCCGTGGTCGGCCTGCTGATCATGATGGCCGGCTGCCTGATGTTCATTCCTGCCGCCAACGCGGGCCTGTTCGGGGCCTTCCTCGGCGCCCTGTTCGTCCTGGCGGCGGGGGTGACCCTGGTCCAGGTCGTCGCCAATCCGCTGATCTCCATGCTGGGCGCGCCCGACACCGCCTCGAGCCGTCTGACCTTCGCCCAAGCCTTCAACTCGCTCGGCACCACACTCTTTCCCTGGGTCGGCGCCACGCTGATCCTGGGGTCGCTGGCGACGGTGAGCGCCGCGGAGTTGAGCGGAACGGCCCTGACCGCCTACCGCGCTGCGGAATCCGCCGTCATCACCCACGCCTACATCGGCATAGCCGTGGCCCTGGCGGTCGTCGCTGGTGTGGTCTGGCTGAATCGCAATCGTCTGGTGGAAGACCAGGCGCCGACCATCGGCTTCCTCAGCGCCTTCAACCTGCTCAAGCAGCCACGCTTCGCCTTCGGAGCTCTGGGCATCTTCGTCTATGTCGGCGCCGAGGTCGCGGTCGCCAGCCTGATGACCAACTATCTGATGCAGGCCGACACCCTGGCCCTGCCGGCACAGGGCGCCGGCGAGCGCCTCGCCCTCTACTGGGGCGGCGCCCTGGTCGGTCGCTTCATCGGCGCGTGGGTCATGCGGTTCATCGCCCCATGGAAGGTACTGGCCAGCGTCGCCCTTGGCGCCGTTGTGTTGATCGCCCTGTCGGTGTTCACGACCGGCGCAATTTCCGGCTACGCGCTGCTCGCCGTCGGCCTGTTCAATGCGGTGATGTTCCCGACCATCTTCACCCTGGCTTCCGCCGGTCTCGGTAAACGCGCAGCGGAGGGGTCCGGCATCATCTGTATGGCCATCGTCGGCGGGGCCATCGTCCCGCCGCTGACAGGCTATGTCGCAGACGTCTCAACCCTGCGGATCGCTTTCGTCATTCCGGTGGTCTGCTACTTCGTCATTGCCCTCTATGCGCGGTATTGCGGGGGCATCGGGAAGGATGTCAGCGACATGTCTTGGTCCGCGAGCCAGGAGCCCGGCGATGCCTGAACGGACCGCCCTGCCGGACATCATCCACCGATATCTCGACGCCTACAATCGGAGGGATGTGGAGGCCCTGGTCGCGTGCGTCTCGGAGACGGTGTTGTTCGAAAACGTCTCGAACACCAGGCCCTCCTTGCGCATCGACGGGCGCGATGCCTTCGCCCGCCTCGCAGCCCAGGCGGCGGAAACCTTCACCCTCCGGCGGCTGGAGGTTCGAACTGCGGTCATCGCCGGGGATCATGTGGCGCCTGAGGTGGACTGGACCGGTACGCCGGCCGTGGACCTCGGAGAGTTCAGGGCCGGGGAGCGCGTGGTGCTGCGCGGAGCGTCGTTTTTCACCATCTCCGGCGACCGGCTCGTCAGGTCGTGGATCTCAGTTGAGCGGCCTGACAGCAGACAGCGAATTTCCGGACCGTGAACGGTCGTGTGAGCCGGGGTGGGCGGGCACTCAATGGCGCGCTGGTGGCGTCGTCGGCCTCGTCGCGCTGTTCAGCATGCTGTTATGGTGCCGCTCCTGGCCGTCGGTGTCTTCCGGCGCCAGGCTTGCGCGAACGCGTTGATTCGATGGTCGCAATGGCTCTCGGGCGCCTGTGAAGGGGCGATGACATGAACCAGGGCGATCTCAGCCGTCTTGGCGGCGCCATGGTGGCGCGGGCCCGGCAGTGGCGAACCCGCATCGGACTCGGCGCGGTCATCGCCTTGGCCTTCTTCACTATGACAGGGTGGCCCTTCGCTTTGGCCTGGCTGCTGGTCTACTCGATCCTCCAGGCGCTCGAGTTCTGGGGCTTTCGGGTGTCGCGGAAGTCGGAGGACTGGACGCCCTCGACCGTCTGGGCATGGCGGGCGGTCGGCTTCATCGCCCTCAACAATCTCGTCTTCTGCGCCTTTGCAGTCCGGCAGGCCTTCGGCGGCCAGGATCTCTCGGTGATCGCCGCCATCCTTGTTATCGCCGGCGCCATAGTGAACGGCGTGATCGCCTGCGCAGGCTCCCGGCACCTGACCTGGGCCTCCATCCTGCCCCACATTGGTTGCTTCTGCGCCGTCACCGCCTCGGTGCTGATGGCCGGCTATCCGCCCTGGCTCACCGCCCAGATGGGCGTCGCCGGCCTGCTTTTCGTCGTGCTTGCGATCGCCGCCTCGAACCAGCTGGCCCAGAAACTCCGGCTCATGGAGCAGGGGCGGCTGACGGCCGAAAGCGCCAACGTCTCCAAGAGCCAGTTCCTGGCCAACATGAGCCATGAGAGACGAACGCCTCTCAACGGCGTGGTGAGCATGGTCGATCTGCTGGCGCGATCTCCGCTCTCGGCACCGGATCGTGAACTCGTCCAGATCATCCAGTCCTCAGCGGACACCCTGACCACCCTGCTGTCCGACATCCTGGACATGGCCCGCATCGAGGCCGGTGAGGTCACCCTCGAATACGTCCCCTACCATTTCGGGGACATGGTTCGCTCGGCCTGCGCCCTGTTCACCCTGCGCGCGCAGGAGAAGGGAGTCGCCGTCGTCCTCGAACTGCCGGAGGACGCCGATCGCTTCATCTTAGGTGACGGCAATCGTCTGCGTCAGGTCTTGAACAACCTGATCTCGAACGCGGTGAAGTTCACGACGCGGGGCCAGGTCACCGTCATCGTCACCCTGCCCGAGGCCGGCTGTGTCCGGGTAGTGGTCGCCGACACCGGGGTCGGGTTCGACCCACAGGCCTCCGGCGATCTCTTCGCCCGCTTCCAGCAGGCCGACGGCACGATCACGCGCAAATTCGGCGGTTCCGGCCTTGGGCTGGCCATCTCCCGCGAACTCGTCTGCCTCATGAAAGGACGGATCGGCTATGACAGCATCCCGGGCGAGGGGGCGACATTCTGGATCGACCTCCCGTTCGAGCCCTGCGAGCCGTCGGATCGATCGTCATCGAAGGCGACGAGATCGAGATCGGCCGTACCCTCACCGTCCTGATCGCCGACGATCATCCGATCAATCTCAAGGTGGCCACGATGATCCTCGAGCAGATCGGCTCGCGCTGCACCACGGCCGTCGACGGCGCCGAAGCCGTCGCCGCCTTCCAGTCCGGACGGTTCGACCTCGTCCTTATGGACATGCAGATGCCGGTTATGGACGGGCTGACCGCCGTCCGGGAGATTCGCGCCCTCGAAGAACGCTTGGGCCTCGCGCGAACCCCGATCGCCATCCTGTCGGCCAACGTCATGCCCGAGCACATCGCGGCCGCATCCGATTCAGGGGCCGACGAATACCTGTCCAAACCCATCCGCCCCGCCGATCTGCTCAGGCTCGTCTCAAGGCTCACGGCGTGAGGGCGCTCGAATGTGGGGCGGTGGTTCACGGACCCGAGGAACATCCGACCGGCTCGCCCTGACGACGCCTCCGTCCGGATCGCTTCTGGCGCATTCGCCTTTGGCCGGATGCCCAGATGCTGGACCTCGCGATCTGGATGTCTTCGCCAAGGTGGTGGAGACTGGAGGGTTTACACAGGCGCCTCGACTGCTCGGATCCTCGAAATCTACGCTCAGCGGGCGGGTCGTCGGTCTCGAACATTTTCTGGGCGCCGAGCCTCTGAAACGCGGTCTCCGACGCTGATGTTTCTTGACGCACTGACCGAACGCGTACCCTACGGGTGGACCGCCGTTTGAACGATGAGATGAGGCCGATGGATCGCCTCGTTCAGAGCGAATGAGCAGCCTATGTCGCCTTCGCTTTCATTCCTCGGCTGAAATCGGCTTGTAGTCGCGAAAATCTTCTCTCAACCTTGATTTGAGAAGCTTTCCCGTTGCGGTGTGCGGAAGGGCCTCGACGAAGACGACGTCGTCCGGCATCCACCATTTTGCGACCTTGCCTTCAAAGGTCTTCAACAAGTCCTCGCGGGTCACGTCCGCCTCCGGTCGCTTCACGACGATGAGCAGGGGACGCTCGTCCCACTGGGGATGTGGAACGCCAATGACCGCGGCCTCCTGCACGGACGGATGGCCCATCGCGATATTCTCAAGGTCGATCGAACCGATCCACTCGCCGCCGGATTTGATCACATCCTTGGAGCGATCAGTGATGGTCATATAACCGTGCGGGTCGATCGTGCAGACGTCCCCGGTCTTGAACCACCCATCTTCTGTGAATGCCGAAGGGTCAACACCGTGGAAGTAGGACCCCGAGATCCATGGACCTCGAACGAGCAAATCCCCGAAAGCGACCCCGTCTTTAGGCAAAGCGCGACCGGCGTCATCGACGATCTTCAAACTCACGCCAAAGATCGGGCGTCCCTGTTTGGCGATAAGGTCGTACTGCGCCTCCGCCGGCAAATCGCGCTCGCCGCGCCGCATGGAAGTGATCGTTCCCAGAGGGCTCATCTCGGTCATGCCCCAACCTTGAAGAACCCGAACCCCGTGAGCCTTGTCGAACCGTTCGATCATCGCGCGCGGCGGCGCCGATCCGCCAATCAGTGTTCGTTGCAGCGAGTCCAGGCTCCGTGATTCGGTTTCGCAGAAGCGCAGAAGCTCAAGCCAAACCGTCGGTACGCCAGCCGCTGCCGTAACCCCCTCAGCCTCGAACAGTTCAAACAGACTTGCGCCGTCCATCTTGAAGCCCGGAAACACGAGTTTGGCGCCGACCATAGGCGCCGCGTAGGGAATGCCCCAGGCATTGGCGTGGAACATCGGCACAACGGGGAGGATTGTGTCATCGGCCGTCAGGCCTATGGCGTTTGCGCCGTTGACCGCAAATGCATGAAGTATTGTCGATCGATGGCTGTAAAGAACGCCCTTTGGGTTTCCAGTCGTCCCAGATGTATAGCAAAGCGAGGCAGCGGTGTTCTCGTTGAACTCGGGCCATTCAAATGTTTCGTCCTGGGCCAGAACGAGGTCTTCGTAACAAAGCAGATTTTTTAGGACGCTCTGTGCAGGCATGTGTGCCCGATCTGTCATCACTATGATGCCGCGAACGCCGCTCAAGCTCTTGTCTAGGCCTTCGAGAATGGCGAGCACGTTGAGGTCGGCGAAGATGAATTGATCTTCTGCATCATTGATTATATAGGCAATCTGCTCCTGGAACAGGCGCGGGTTGATAGTGTGGCAAATGGCTCCGATGCCGGAGACCGCGAAATACACTTCAAAATGCCGATAGCCGTTCCAGGCGAGGGTGCCGATCCGGTCGCCCGGGGCGACGCCCAATGCTGCAAGCGCTTTCGCGAGCCGGCGTGAGCGCCGGCCGGCATCCGCGTAGGTATAACGATGGATCGGTCCCTCGACCGAGCGTGAAACGATCTCTGTGTCGCCGTGATACTCCGCCGCGTGTTCAATCAGTTGCGATATCAGCAACGGACGGTCCATCATAAGTCCAAACACTGGATTTCTCCCTAGTTCTCAGATCCTCCGCTCGGAAGGACCCGATCACACCTAAAACCGATAGACCAACCCGACATTCGCCAGGATCGGCTTGATATCCAGGGTCGCCTGAACAGGCGCGCCCCCAAGCGATCCGGAGGCGTCGGCGGAGAAGGGGACGTATCGGACGTCGGCATTCAGCATCCAGGCCGGATTGAGGTCGTAACGAACGCCTGCCTGGACTGCCGGAGCCCAGCTGTCGTCGATGTCAAAGTTGGTCAACGCCTTGTCGTTCTTGTTAAGGAAGACGATTCGCCCCACGCCCAGCCCGAGATAGGGATGGACCTGACCCAGACCGTTGAAATGGTACTGGGCCGACAGGATCACTGGCCCGAAGTCAACTTCCGCCAGAGATCCGAGGGGCGCGATGGAACCGGCGCCGTCAATTTCGGCAGTGGGCGGCACACCGACGAACAGATTTACCGCAATATTGGGCGTGAAATAGTATCCGACATCGACCGTTACCGAGCTTACATCTTCGATGCTGACGTTGGAGCCGGGGACGGGTCCGCCGCCCAAGGTGAGGCCCGATGCCTCCTCATCCACGAAAACTTGCGTTGCATTCACGCTGACGGCCCATCGCTTGAAATCTTGAGCCTCTTGGGCCGAAGCGGCTTGCGCTGAAAAGACACAGAAGACCGCGATCACTGCGGCGAGTTGTGAAAGCCGTACAGCGTTGGGCTTGCCGTTCGCACTCATGAAACTGTCCTCCCTGGTATGCCGTCCCTGTTGGCGGGATCGGCGTTTGTTGATGGTTTGGTAATGAATTCGGGCATCGGGAGCGCGCCCGTTCGGCGCGGCTCCGGTTCGTTGTGGCCATGGCCTAGTGGACAGCCTCCCCGGTTGCGCCGGATGCGAGTTTCGTTTTGCCGAGAATGAGTTCCGCGGCTCTTTCCGCGATCATCATCGTCGGGGCGTTGGTGTTGCCGGCCACAAGCGCGGGCATGATAGACGCATCCACGACCCGAAGGCCCTGCACCCCTCGCACCCGAAGCGCCGGGTCGACGACCGAGGCCGGATCACGCCCCATCCGGCAGCTTCCTACGGGATGGTAGATCGTCTCGGCCCGCCTTCGGATGTCCGCCACGATGTCCGCGTCGGTCTGAACCGATGCCCCTGGAACCAGTTCGGTCCTGGAATGGACTCCCATCGACGGCGCCGACAGGATGCGCCGCCCCAGCTTCACCGCCGCGACCATGGTCTCAAGGTCTTCGGGCGCCGAGAGATAACCTGGATCGATCAGCGGGTCGTCGAAGGGGTCGGAGCTTTTCAGCCCGATCCTTCCCCGGCTCCTGGGCAGCAGATCGCAGACGTGCAGGGTATAGCCGTATCCGAACGCCAACTCCCGGCCATGATCCTTCAGCAGGGTCGGCAGGAAGTGGAACTGGATGTTCGGCCGCGACCGCTCCGGCGAGCTTTTCACGAACCCGCCGGATTCGGCCACATTGCTCGTCAGGAACCCTCTTCCCAGGAAGACGTAAGACAGGAGACCGGCAAAGGCCCGAGGAATGAACGACAATGCGACGCCGATCGGCGTGCGGTCTTTCGATTCATGCATGATCGTGATGTCGAGGTGATCCTGCAGATTCTTCCCGACCTCCGGGCTGTCCACGACCACCGGAATGCCATGGGCTTTCAGCTCCGCCGCGTCGCCGATGCCCGATAGCAGCAGCAGTTGGGGCGAATTGACCGCCCCACCGGACAGTATGACCTCTCCATCGGTGCGGACGTCGATCAGCCTGCCCCCGACGGAGTAGGTCACCCCAACCGCCCTTTGACCTTCCAGAAGGACCCGCGTCACCCGCGCGCCGGTGATGATCGTGAGGTTCGAGCGTTCCCGGGCCTTGGACAGAAAGGCGCGCGCGGAGCTCCAACGTCGGCCGCGGCGCTGCGTGACCTGATAGCGGCCGATGCCGGCCTGGGTTTTTCCATTGAAGTCCTGAACGTGCGGAAGCTGGATCTCCCGTCCCGCTTCGACGAAAGCCTCGCTCAGCGGGTTGACCGTTCGCAGGTCACTGACGTGCAACTCCCCGTCGCCGCCATGGAACTCGTCGTTCCCAAACCGTTCATTGGCCTCCATCCGCTTGAACAGTGGAAGCACGTTCTTGTACGACCAGATCGGGTCCGCCGCCTCGCCCCACGCGTCGTAGTCGTCCGCGTGGCCGCGGATGTACACCATGGCGTTGATCGAACTGGACCCACCGAGCGTCTTGCCCCGCGGCCAGAACAGACGGCGGTCGCCAAGATTGGGCTGGGGCTCCGTGTCAAAAGCCCAGTTGAGGGTCTTGCTCTTTGACAGCAGGGCGATCCCGATGGGCATGTGTATCAGCGCGCTGCGATCCGGCGGACCTGCCTCGAGCAGGCAGACGCGCGTTTTTGGATTCGTCGACAAACGTTCGGCCAGTAGACATCCGGCTGATCCCGCCCCGACGATGATATAGTCAAACATAATTTCCCTCCCAATCATTCGTTTGTTCTCACCTCATCCAAGTATGCGAACGGTCATCTCGATGAGCTTTCTTACGCGAGCAGTATATGGAGGGAAGAGAAGACCCAAAATGGAAAACTTGTCCTTTAGAATAGATCGTTCATGGGAGAAGGTTTTGAAGCCGTAGAACCCGTGAGCAGTTCCAATTCCGCTGTTGTTGACTCCTCCAAACGGTAGGTTTGGATGCAGAAAGTGGACAACGTTATGATTAATGCAGACGCCACCAGAACTGGTCTTCTGAATAACAGCGTCATAGAAAGAAGCGTTATTGCTGAAGACGTAGATTGCAAGGGGCTTTGGAGAGGCGTTAATCTCATCCAGAACGGCGCCAAGGTCGTCGTATTCGATGATTGGAAGAATTGGGCCGAATATTTCTTCCTGCGAGATCGCCATATGCGGCGTCGTCCCGCCCAGGATCGTCGGTGAGAAATAGTTCTGCTCTGGATCTCGCGTCCCGCCTTCCAGGACCGTCGCACCTTTGGCCGTGGCGTCGTCGGCTAGGGCGCTCAGTCGCTCAAAATGCCGACGGTTCACGATCCGGCAATAGTCCGGTCCGGCCTTCTGCTGTCCGCTCGTCTGTCCGTACACCCGCCTGATCTCGCGCCGAAGCGCGTCGACCAGATCCGCTGCCCGGTCGCGAGCGACATAGACATGGTCAGGAGCGATGCAGGTCTGGCCGTTGTTCGCGAACTTGCCCCAGACGAGCTTGCGGGCGACCTGTTCGATATTCGCGGTCGAATCGACGATCGTCGGTGATTTGCCACCCAGTTCAAGCGTCACGGATGTCAGGTGTCTCGCCGCCGCCGCCATCACCATCTTGCCGACACTGGGACTACCGGTGAAGAAGATGTGGTCGAAGGGCAGATTCAGCAGGGCTTGAGAAACTTGGGCGTCGCCTTCGCAAACGGAAACGAGTTCCCTGGGGAAAGTTTCTTCGACGATGTCTTTTATCAACTCGGAGGTGTGCGGAGTCATTTCCGACGGCTTGATTATGGCGGTGTTTCCAGCCGCCAGGGCCGACACCAGCGGGCCGAAACTGAGATTGACCGGATAATTCCAAGGGGAAATGATCAGACAGACCCCCTTGGCTTGATAGCGGACCTGCGCGGCGGTTCCGAACATCCCCAACGAGCCGGGAACCCGGTGCGGCGCTAACCAGGATCGGAGGTGGCGCTGGGCGTGTGATATTTCCTGGTAGACCGGGAATAGCTCGGTCAGGCGCACCTCGGACTCAGGCTTCCTGAAATCTGCGTAAAGGGCTCCGATGATGTCGTTTTCTCTACGCTTGAGCGTCGCCCTCAAGCGCGACAGAACGGCCAGCCTTGCGTTCAGTGTAAATTTCGCCCGATTATCAACAGCCGACTGACGTTGCAGCGCGAACAGGGACTCGATCGTATCCTCGACGCGGGGCTTACCCGACATCATGCTGGTTGCCGTTATTGCGTGAACGGTCATTCCGTTCTCCTTCATAAATTCCCGAGATTGCCGACCGGAAAATGATCGTCCACTCGAACGGATCACCCATAGAGATCGTAGTCTTCCTTGGTCGCGCCGCAGTCCGGGCAGTACCAGTCTGCGGGGACATCCGCCCATCGGGTGCCGGGCGCCAGGCCCGTATCGGGATCACCCAGAGCCTCATCGTAGATGTGACCGCAGGTCACGCAGTGCCATTTCGCGAACGGCTCGGGTTCCGCAGCAATACCCGACGGTTCTGTCCCCTGGCCGGCGCTGATCATCCCCCGGCTCCGGCCCCGGCGCTGGATCGGCGTCCGGTGTTTTCTGTGGTTTCGCCCGAGCCCAATGGAATAAAATCGGGTTTGTCGCGCACGGCACAATCGGGGCAGGCCCAGTCATCGGGAATTTGCGCCCATGATGTACTGGGTGGGAACCCTTCGTGGGCCTCTCCTAGGACTTCATCATAGACGTAGCTGCAATCGGGACACTGAAACCGGGCCATGTCCTGCTCCTTTATCGATTTGTCTTTGAAAGTTGAGTTCCGGCGACGAGGCTGGTGACGAGGATGCGATCACCCGCGCCCCGCTTTTCAGGACGCCATCCCGGCCCGCGACGGTCGGCCGAGGAGACCCGGGAACGAGCCTCCTCGGATAGTCGCTCGAGGTGGGTTTCTACTCGGCCGCCGCCCGAACTGGCCGGCGTGAAGCCGCGCCGAACTTGCGTTCAATCTGTTTTCTGCGCGCGCCGTCGATCTGAATCTTGCCAAGATCGCCGCCAGCCCATTCTACAACGCGGCGGTCCATCACAGACCGGAACACGGGCGGGATGAGCGCCATGAAGAACATGCCCGGATAGCCGCTCGGCAACTCCGGAAGCCCTTTAAAGTCACGGAGAGACTGATAGCTGCGCGTCGGGTGAGCATGGTGATCGGAATGACGTTGAAGATGGAACAGGATCAGATTCGAGGCGATGTGATTGCTGTTCCAGGAATGCCGGGGCAGGGCGCGTTCATAACGCCCGTCCGCCGTTTTCTCGCGCAGCAATCCATAGTGCTCAATGTAGTTGGCGCTGGTCAGCTGCCACCATCCGAACGCAATCTGGATGGGCAAGAACACCAGCAGCTTGGGATCTGGTCCGAGCGCCAGCAAAAGGGTTGCGTAGAGAATCAGGGAAATCAGCAGCGGCGGGATGATTTCATTATCCAGGCTCCAGATACCCTTGCCCACGCGTTCAAGCCGCACCTTTTCCAGATTCCAGGCGCGCTTGAAGGCTCCCGGAATTTCGCGCAGCGAAAATTTATAGATGCTCTCACCCATCCTGGACGTAGCCGGATCTTCCGGAGTTGCAACGTCGCGATGGTGACCTTTGTTGTGTTCGATGAAGAAGTGGCCATAGCCGACCACGGCCAGAACGATCTTGGCCATCCAGCGATCAAAGGCTTCCTTCTTGTGTCCCAATTCATGGCCAGTGTTCAGCGCCAGGCCATTGACAATGCCCAGAGACAGGGCAAGCGCGACGACTTCCCACCAGGCCATCGGCTGGGTCACCACCCACCATGCCGAGACGATGAGCGAGGCATAATGCACGGGGACGGTCAGATAGGTTAGAACACGATAGTAACGATCCGCCTCAAGGCGCGCCACAGCCGCCTCCGGAGGATTGTTCGGATCGTTCCCAAATACGATGTCCAGAGCCGGAATGACGGCATACCAGACAACCAGTGTAAAGGCGTAAAAAACACCCAACCCGGTCAAGCTGACCAGGTAAAGGCCGATCAACGGCGCTGCGGGCCAGACGACCGACAACATCCACAGATAGCGTTTCCTGTCCACATAGTGGTCCGGCGCGCTATCGGCGGACGGATTTCGTGCGAGGGTGCTCACCTGTCGTCTCCTTTTCCCAATGCAGACACATTCACTGTGTTCGTAAGATCGGTTCTGATTGACCGTCTCAGCAACTAGGATTGATCGGAGAAGACGAACAACCCCACTAAAGTGTGGTTTTCAGCCTACGTCAGGGCATCTATCCGGCGTAGGCTCGAAGCTGCGGCTGGTGTCTGGATGTCCCACACAAGGCGCGCGGTTTGGAGGGCTTCTATGAGCCGATCGAACTTGAAGGTGGTGATCCTTGGCGCGGGCCATGCCGGGGGAACAGCCGCCGCCCTGCTTCGCCAGTTTGGGTTTGACGGCGACGTAACGCTGGTGGGTGAGGAGCCCATCGCGCCCTATCATCGCCCGCCCCTTTCCAAAGCCTGGCTCCGGACCGGTCTCGAAGGTGCATGGCTTCCCTTGAAACCGGTCGATTTCTACGCCGGACACGGCATTGACTTCCGACCTGGTGTTCTTGCGGAAAAGCTGACGCGTCTGACCAAGGCGGTTCATCTCTCGACAGGCGAAGTCCTGACCTATGACTTTCTCATCATCGCCACGGGCGCCCGACCGATCAAACTGGCAGTCCCGGGATCGGATCTGGCCGGGGTGCTGGCGTTGCGCACGGCCGATGACGCCGAACGGCTGAGGGCGGTCATCAAGGCGGGTCAGCGGTTGGCCGTCATCGGTGGCGGCTATGTTGGTCTGGAAGTCGCCGCGTCTGCGCGCGCCCTCGGCGCGGAGGTGGTAGTTATCGAGCGCGAAAGGCGGCTGCTCGCGCGGGTCGCCGGCAAGGACCTTTCCGCATTCTTCCTCGACTATCACCGGGAGCGAGGCGTTAGTTTCGAACTGGGAGCGGCGGTGTCGGGTTTCGAGGGCCACGATGGACGCGTAACCAGCGTCAAGCTCGACGGGGGCGGCACGATCGCCTGCACCGCCGCCCTGATCGGTATCGGCGCCGCCCCAAATGATGAGATCGCGCGGGACGCAGGATTGGACACGGCCGGCGGCGTCATCGTCGACCTGGAAGCCCGCACCACTGATCCGGCCATTTTCGCGATCGGTGATGTGACGCGCCGGCCGATGCCAATCTATGATCGCATGTTTCGCATGGAGAGCGTACCCAACGCACTCGAACAGGCCAAACAGGCCGCCAGCGCCATCGTCGGTCGGGCGCCGCCGCCTAGCGAGGTGCCATGGCAGTGGTCCGACCAGTACGATCTGAAGCTGCAGATCGCCGGCTACCCCTTCGACGTCGACCGCGTCCTTCTGCGCGGCGAACCGGCGAACGCCAGGTTCTCCGTCTTCCATTTGAGGGGCGATCAGGTCCAATGCGTCGAGGCGCTCAACTCGCCGCAAGATTTCATCTTCGGCAAACAGCTGATCGCCAGTCGCGAGTCGGTTGACCCCGGCAAGCTGGGCGACCCGGGCATCGCCTTGAAGGAGATCGCAGCCTGACGAACAGCCGGAGAAACAAACAAGGCCCGCAGCCACGCACAGGGCCTATCAGTTCGCGAGTAGCGTCGCTGGCCTCCGGATCACTGTCGCGCCCTCGCATCTTCGACGTCGATAATCCGACGCGCTGGTATCTCCTTTGCGCGCCCCGCGGCTATGGGAAAACTGTCGCTATGGCTCAGTATTGGGCAGATCATCGCAAAGCCTATACTGCGGCGGCATGGGTTTCGGTCCGGGAGTGCCAAGGCGATCTGCAACGCCTTGCGGATCTCATCTGCGCGCAACTCTCCGCTCCCCAGCAGGACACGCCGCTTCCGCCTCCGAAAGGAGGTCCTCTCAACCTCAATGATCTCGCCACCTGGCTCTGGCAAACCTGGGATCGACCAGGAATGAAGGTTCTTATCTGTTTCGATGATCTCGAATTTGATCTGCACGCGATAGATGAGATCGAGGCCTTCATGCTCGCGACGCCCGGCGGAGTGGAATTTATCGGGGCCAGCTCGGCGGACATCGGATTTTCGCGAATGAAGGCTCGACAAGGTATGCGGCAGTTGAGGCATGACTCCCTTGCCTTCACACTCGAGGAGGCGAGATCGCTATGCAGCGGGGAAAAGCCGGCAATCTCGGAAGCTGAAATTCACTTGCTCTGGAACCGCACCCAGGGCTGGCCCGAAATCTTCTGCCTCCTCATGCGAGCGGCATCAAAAAAGCGATCACTGCCCGCGAATCTCTCTGCCGATAGAATAACCGGTAGGGATATCGACCTCAATGAATATTTCCGTACCACAATACTCAACTCATTTCCTGACGACGTCGTTAAGTTCTGTCTCTGTGCATCTATCATTGGTTGTGTATCAGAGGAGTATTTCAATTATGTGTTCTGCAGGGAAGATGGGGCTTACTATATTGATAAACTCTCTACCGAGCAACTCATTTTGACAGCAGCGGACAGATCTCGTCTGACATATGAGTTTCACCCCCTGATTCGTGAATTTTTGGAACACAGATTCGCGATAGAGCATCGCGGCTCTAAATCGACTCTGCTCGCCCGCGCAGCCCAGTGGCAAAGGCAAAACAACAACAGCCGCGAAAGCATCAACCTATCCTTACGCGCGGGCGAGAACGAATCGGCCGCTGATGTCGCATCTGAAAACATGATGGATATCGCGCTGCGGGAAGGCGAGATAGATCAAATCCAATTCTGGCAGGGCAGCTTTTCCGCTGCTGTCATTTCGGGCTCGCCAACGATTGCCCTGGGGCTGGCCTGGGCCCAGATTTTCAGTCACGACAATGGGAGGGCAGACGGGCTATTGGCGGATTTGCGCGCCGCGGACCTCGGCGGTTCTGATCAAGAAATACGAAAACAGATTGAGTGCTGGTGCGATCTCGTCGCGGCTATCGGCGCAGCGACCGCCGATAATCTGTCGGAAAGTCGACGTCAATGCGAGGCCTGGATCAAAGCCTATGACGGGGCGGATCTGGTCAGCAAAGGTGCTGTGCTCACATGTCTTTGCTTTCTTGCGTCCAGCGAACACCGTTTTGATGATTTGCGGACGTTGTTTCTGGAAGCATCATCAGTAAACAACATTGCTGATCACCGCTACGCGCTGGGCTGGCTCTACGCGGCTATGACTCTTGCTGAGATTTCCAGGGGGAACATGCACGAAGGTGCTGAATTACTTCAGAAGGCTCGTGACGATGAGAATGCCAAAATCAATATGACTCCATTTTCTGTAAATCTTTTGAACACGTTAGAACTTGAGATCAACTACGAGGCCGATCAACTTGACGGACTGGAGGCGCGCGTTGATGAGGTTCTCGAATTTGTAAGACGTCACGGAATTGTCGATTTTACATTTTCCGCCTATCGTACCGCTGCGGCAATTTCCCGGCGAAATGGCAATTCACAACGTGCTATCGAGCTGCTCCAGGAGATGCGCGTTATAGCTGGAGAGTACGGATTCTCCCGGCTAGAAATTCTAGCGAGATTGACGCTCGCGGACATGTTCATTGTAGAGAGCGCGGAGCGAGCTGTCTCTATTTTACCGAACTTCAGTCACCCTGTCTTTCTCACCACTCAAGGACCGTATCTCCGCGCTCGGCAATCTCTGACTGAATCTCGCATTGCGGCAAAACAGGGGAAATTTCACCTTGCCAACCGTTTGGCAAATATCGCTCTGGACCATGCACGCCGATTTGACCTTGGTCGAATGGAGGTCGCGGCGTTGCTCTGCGCCGCCGTCTCTTGCGCTGGACTAGGAAGAACGGCGCTCTCGGAACAGCGCGTCGCCGACGCGATCGACATTGCTTCGCGCCTTGGGTGTTATCGCACGCTCCTCGACGAACGTTGGCATCTGGAAGCTCTTGGATCCATCTCAACGCCGCTGTTGAATCTTATTTCCAGTGAGGAGGGATTGGGGCGTCGAGACCCTGTTCTCGGGAACAACCGCGTCCCGCCGCTGAATAGCGCGAGTTTCGTTGCGCTCACGAGAAAAGAACTGGCCATCCTTCAAAGGATAAAAGAAGGACTATCGAATCGTGATATCGCAATCAAGCATCGTATAAGTGAAGATACTGTTAAATGGCACGTCCGCAATCTGTTCTCCAAATTGAAAGTTAAAAACAGAGTTCAAGCATTGATGGTCGCAGATAAAATCGGATATTTACAGTAAAAGTGGCTTTCGGCCCTCGAAAGGGGCCGGCGTATTGATGGGAGTCCGCCCGCAATGGGCAGGAACTCGAGGTCGCGCCATCCCCGGGGTCTGGCCGACGTCGCTCATGCCGAGGTTACGACTCCCCGGTGCGATCCGGAGGGCTGGGCACCGATCCACACGTCGGCGCCGAACGACGGAATCCACTCCGTCGGGCGTTTCATTCCCGACGATCGAAAGGGACAGGCCCATGCGCAGAGACAGAGCTCTGGACGCCGCCGTCGCCGTCACTCGGTTCGGCCTCGGCGCCCGACCCGGCGACCTCGCCGCCGTCGCCTCCGATCCGCGCGGCTGGCTGGAGGCGCAGATCCGACCCCAAAGGCGCCCAACCCTCCCGGCGGCTTCACGACCTCGGACGAGCGGATGCGGCAGGTGCAAGCCTATCAGCGGGAGGCGGCCGATGCTCGTCAGGTCCGCCCGGAGAGTTGCGCGCACCCGGCGCCCGGTGAGGGCGCCGCCATGGACGATCCCGCGGCCAAAGACCGGTTCGTCGCGCGACGCGATAGCCGGCGCGCCTGGACCCGCGACACGGCGCAGGAATTCCTTGGCCGGGCCGTTGGGCGCGACCGGGGAGGCCGGCTTCGCCGAGCGGTGGGCTCTCTTCTGGGCCAATGTCTTCACGGCCTCGGCGACAAAGTTCCAGTCGGCGATCTTCATGGGCCAGTACGAACGTGAGGCCATCCAGCCGAACTTGTTCGGGCGGTTCGAAGATCTGACCGTCGCCGCCGAGCAGCACCCCGCCATGCTGCTTTAGCTCGACCAGGCCCAGTCCATTGGGCCGAACAGCCCGGCGGGTCTGCGCCGCGAGGTCGGGCTGAACGAGAACCTGGCGCGGGAGGTGTTGGAGCTCCATTGGGTCGGCGCGGACGGGGGGCTACACCCAGGCCGATGTCACCAAGTTCGCGCGCGCCCTGACAGGCTGGTCCGCGTCCGCGCCGCGTGACCAGGGCATGGACCCGGCGGGCGAGCCGGCGGCCGGCGCGCGAGGCAGGCGGCGCTGGCCGGCGAGACGGGCGCCGATATCTCAGAAATACGTGGCCCACGCCGCTTTCCCTCGCCGGCCTAGAGTTTCACCCCCCGCAGCCTCAGCGCATTGCCGATGACGCTGACCGAGGAGAGCGCCATGGCGAGCGCCGCCAGGGCGGGCGACAGGAGCCAGCCGAACACGGGGTACAGCAGGCCGGCCGCCACCGGGACGCCAAGCGCGTTATAGCCGAAAGCGAATACGAGGTTCTGGCGGATATTGCCCATCACGGCCCGCGACAGACGCCGCGCGCGGACGATGCCCTGCAGATCGCCGCCCAGCAGGGTCACGCGGGCGCTCTCGATCGCGACGTCCGAGCCCGCTCCCATGGCGACGCCCACATCGGCGGCGGCGAGCGCCGGGGCGTCGTTGACGCCATCCCCCGCCATGGCGACGATCCGCCCTTGCGACCGCAGCTGCTGGACCACCGACGCCTTGTCCTGAGGCAGGACCTCTGCCTGGACCTCGTCTATGCCGAGGCGTCGCGCCACGGCTTCGGCCGTCGTCCGGTTGTCCCCGGTCATCATGACCAGCCGCAGGCCCGCCGCCTTGAGAGCGAGGATCGCGGCCGGGGTGGTCGCCTTGATCGGGTCGGCAATGCCAAGGACGCCGGCCGCCAGTCCGTCGATGGCGACGAAGATGGCGGTGGCGCCGTCCTTGCGGAGCGCTTCGGCGTTCGACTCCAGGCCGGAGACATCGATTGAAAGCTCTCCGAGATAGCGTGTGTTGCCCAAGGCGACCGGGTGTCCCTCGATCGTCCCGCGCACGCCCCGACCGACCGGGCTGTCGAAATCCTCAGCCCCTGACAGGGTGAGATTGCGATCCTTGGCGGCCCGGACGATCGCGTCAGCCAGGGGATGTTCGCTACCGCGCTCGAGGCTGGCCGAGAGACGCAGGACATCCTCCTCGTTGAAACCCCCGGCGGCCAGGACCGCCGTGACGGACGGACGCCCCTCGGTCAGGGTGCCGGTCTTGTCGAGAACAAGGGTATCGACCTTCTCGAGGCGCTCGAGTGCTTCGGCGTTCTTGATCAGGACGCCAGCGTGCGCGCCTCGACCCACCCCCACCATGATCGAGATCGGGGTCGCCAGGCCCAGCGCACAGGGACAGGCGATGATGAGGACCGAAACCCCCGCGACCAGGGCGTAGGACAGTCGAGGCTCCGGACCGACCAGGCCCCAGACGACGGCGGCGAGCAGGGCGATCGCGATCACCGTCGGGACGAACCAGCCGGAGACCGTGTCGGCCAGCCGCTGGATCGGCGCGCGGCTGCGCTGGGCCTGAGCGACCATCTGGACGATCTGCGACAGCAGGGTGTCGGTCCCGACCTTGTCGGCGCGCATGATGAAAGAGCCGGTCGTGTTCAGGGAGCCGGCGACGACGCGGTCCCCGACATCCTTCGTCACCGGCATCGATTCACCGGTCACCATCGATTCATCGACGGCCACGCGGCCCTCCAGCAGTTCGCCGTCAACGGGAATTTTCTCCCCGGGACGCACCCTGAGGGAATCCCCCGCCATGACCTGGTCCAGCGAAACGTCCTCGTCGACGCCATCCTTCCGGACCCGTCGCGCGGTCTTGGGCGTGAGGTCCAGCAAGGCGCGGATGGCGCCCGAGGTCTGTTCCCGGACTCGCAGTTCCAGGATCTGTCCGACCAGCACCAGCACGGTGATGACCGCCGCCGCCTCAAAATACACGGGCGCGCTTCCGTCGGCCTTGAGGAAGGCGGGCGGGAACAGACCCGGAGCCAGGACGGCGACCACGCTGTAGAGCCAGGCCGCGCCGACCCCCATCGAAATCAGGGTGAACATGTTCAGCCGGCGGGTGCGCAGCGACGCCCAGCCGCGCTGGAAGAAGGGCAGGCCGCACCACAGGACCACGGGCGTCGCCAGCGCGAACTGGACCCAGTTCGACGTCTCACCCGGGACCAGTATGTGCAGGTTGGTCAGATGCCCGCCCATCTCGAGGGCGAAGACCGGCAAGGTCAGGATCAGTCCGAGCCGGAAGCGACGGGTGAAGTCGACCAGTTCTTGGTTGGGCGGGGCTTCGGCGGTGACGGTTTCCGGTTCGAGCGTCATGCCGCAGATGGGACATGATCCCGGCCCTTCCTGTCGGATTTCCGGGTGCATGGGGCAGGTGTAGATCGCGCCTTGAACGACGGGCTCGGCGTCCACCTCCGGAGTCAGGTAATGGTCCGGGTCGGCGACGAACTTGTCCCGGCACACGGCGGAACAGAAGAAGTAGTCCTCGCCGTCACGGGCAGTGCGATGACGCGTGGTCGCGGCATCGATCATCATACCGCAGACCGGATCCTTGACCATGGCCGCGCCGCTCGAAGTCTTCGCCGCGGAGCAGACGTGGCCTGCGACGGAACTGTGGTCATGACTGGACATGTCGTTCTCTGCAACTGTTGAAGCATTCACATACACCCATGTGGGGCCGGTCGGCGCCAAAGGGCCTCGTGAACAGGCTCGCAGGCCGCTCTCGCCCAACCATCGCTCGGAGATCCCCCAGCCCTTTTTACCAGTCGCCAGCCTGTGAGAGGTAAAATCGAGCACTCCCGGTCGGCGAAACGCCTGTCGCCTGGTTTACCCGCGCGCTCGCCCAGCCCGATTTCATCTGCGCCCCCGCGTCCTCCAGGGCGGTGTCCACCCGCTGTTTCAGGCGTCGGCAGGCCGGATCGTCCGCGCGGAACAAGGTGACGTTGGCTCCGATGGCGTCGTTGACCCGGGATGTTCCGCCCCGCGCCCGACTGGAGGCCGGTCGAAACGGCGGAGGTCAATGGCGGATGCCGCGGATACCGTGATACGTTCGCCTACGATGCTTTCACCGAAAGACGTTAGGTCGTAGTGACGATTTAGGATTCCCTGACTGACGCTGTTCTGATTCAACGCTTCTCTTTGGAGGCGTTGATGGAAGGCGAAGTGCTTCGGGACGATCAGTGGGCGCGGATCGAGCCGTTCGTGCCGGGTGGTCGCAAGGGCAAGCGGGGCCCGCGCAGCAACGGTCGTCTGTTCGTGGACGCCTTGTTGTGGATGGCGCGGTCGGGGGGTCGGTGGCGTGATCTGCCGGAGCGGTTCGGGCCCTATCAGACGGCCAAGCGGCGGTATTATCGCTGGATCGAGATGGGAGTGCTGAACCGGCTGTTCGAGGCGGCGGCGGCGGAGCCCGATCTGGAGTGGGTCATGCTGGACGCCACCGTCATCCGGGCTCATGCCCAGGCCGCCGGGGCGCGGCGAAAAAGGGGGGACCGGACGCCCAGGCGCTTGGCCGGTCTCGTGGCGGCTTCGGAACCAAGATCCACGTCTGCGTAGACGCGCTGGGCCTGCCGATCCGCATCCTGCTCGGGCCGGGCCCGCAGAACGACATGGCCCCGGCCTGCGACCTGATCGACGGCATCGCCGCAGACTACGTCCTCGCCGACAAGGCCTACGACGCCGATCGGCTCTATCGGAAGATCATCGACCAGGACGGCGATCCCGTCGTGCCGCCTCGCCGCCACCGCAAGCGACAGCACGCCTACGACAAGGCCCTCTACAAGGAGCGCAACCGCGTCGAGCGCTTCTTCAGCCGCATCAAGCACTTCCGCCGCATCGCCACCCGATACGACAAGCTGGCTTCCACCTTCATGGGCTTCGTAACCCTCGCCGCCATCATGCTATGGCTCAAATAGCTAAATGGTCAC
The DNA here is from genome assembly GCF_041648115.1 of Brevundimonas sp. Taxonomy (GTDB): domain Bacteria; phylum Pseudomonadota; class Alphaproteobacteria; order Caulobacterales; family Caulobacteraceae; genus Brevundimonas. The sequence continues at coordinate 31,885 of NZ_JBAZPR010000002.1, read as the reverse complement.
CGCAATCTAGAGCGGTCCATATTACCGTCGACCGGCATGGTGTATCGAATATCGATATCGAATGATGAGATAGGCTGAAAAAGATACCGACATCACAAGAATTTCATACGCCGAAAATCTTGTTGTATTTCAAGATCCTTAGGCTTGTTGGGTTTTCTCGCCGGTCGCGCAGTCGGTTGGGCTCTGAAAATGGTATTCATAATAGCATGTTACGAGCACTTGAGTAATCGAGTGGGCTTCCAGGATCCGGGGTTTCGTCACTCGGCCCAGATAGGCCTCGGCGGTCGGCGTCCAGCCCGCCGCGACCATGTCGAGATCGACGGCGCGGGCGAGCGCATCGGCGTGGGCCATGCGTTCGCCCTGGTTCCAGGACTGGTGGACGGCGTTGACGCTGAGCCCGACGCGGTGGGCGAACAGGGCTTGCCGGCTGTCGGTGTCAAACCCGACCAGGGTCTGCCAAAGCGCACCGGGCTCCTTGGGAAGCTGCTCGGCCCAGCGCGCGTGACGTTCGACGATCACCTTGGCGGAGGCCGTCTCGTTCAGATCCGGGGCCTGATGGCCGAAGGTCGAACGCTTGACCTCCAGCTCCAGGCAGGTGGCGGTGCTGAAACGAAAGAAGGTCTTCAGCGCCAGGGCGTGGAGCACGGCGAGATAGGCGGTGTCGGGATCCCCGCCGACGGCATCGCGCAGCGCCAGCGTCCGGTGCGCGGTGAGTTCGGTCATCAGCCGCTCGGGAAGCGGCTTGATCGCGTCCTCCTCCTCGTCCGCCTCAGGAGACGGCTGCGCGGCGCTCCCTAAGGTGATCATGGCGCGCTGCACGCCGCCTTCGGAAGCGGAGGGGGCTGCGCCGCCCTCGTGCTCGCCATCCACAGGCTCGGGTTCGGCCATGGCCTCGTCTTCGGGACGCACATAGCCGCGTTCGATTTTCAGATCGCCAGAGCCAGCAAGGCTGACGAAGGCGCCGGCGCGGGCGACATCATCGGAATCGAACACCGGCGGACGGTTGTCGAAGGCTTCGAGCGCGGTCTCGATCTCGCCGAACCCTCCGCTCAGGTCGCGGGCCAGCCGGCTGGGGTGACCCGACCAGTGACCGAGCTCGTGCAAGGCCGTCCGGTGCCAGTTGATCGGCTTGAAATAGGCCTCTGGGCGAGGGATCTGGATGTAGTCCGGACCCGGGACATAGAAGGCCTTGTCGCCGCCCAGGCGCAGATCGGCGCCGCTGGCCCGCAGCAGGGCCTCGGCCTCGGGAAGGATCAGCCCTTCCGGGACCGGCGGCGGCGGGGCCGCGAGCTCTTCGGGCAGGCCCTCGCATTGGGCGATGTTGAAGACGGTGAAGCGCTTGAGGAACGGGATGGCGGCCGCCTCGTCGCCGGTTTCACGCGCGCGCCGGCGCTCGTCGTCGGGAATGAAACGAGCGGCATAGACGACGGTGGTCCCGTGTTCGCCCTTGAGCACATTACCGCCGAGGCTGAGCGCCTGAAGGAAGGTGAGCCAGCCTTGCGTCGCATACCCGTGCTGGACGACCGCGCCCCACAGGATCAGGACGGTGATTCCCGAATGCCGCGGCCCGTGGCGGCGTTCCTGGGCATGGCGAGTGGCGCGGCCACGGCGCTGGAGCCCCAGGGCTGGACCCAGGGCAGGCGGCCGGCCTCCGGCTCGCCGATGATTCGGCTGGTGATTTCGTCGTAGATGTTGGCCCGATCGGTCCGGGCGCGGCTCCTGGAAGCTGAGCGTGTCATCGCATGTCTCCGCGACGGGCCGGGGGGAGCTCCTCTCTCGACCTTCAAAACCCGTCACGGCGACAGCCGCGGCCCTCTCCCTCTCGTTTCGGCGGAGCCTTACGCCTTTCGCCAGCCTCGCCGCTGCGGCAGGAACGGGGGGCGTTGCGGGGCAGGCTGTGCAAAAACTCACCGGGACGGGCCTGTCGCTTAGGGGAAAGTCTTCGTTGGAGATGTGCGGCCGAGGGCCGACCTGGAGGCTTAGACGCGCCTTCCCGCCACCGACGCTGCAGTAGCCGGTTCGCACCACCTCCTCGATATCCCGATGTAATCACATGGCGATATCGCGGGATGCCTAGTCATCGGCTATCTAATCTCGAAGGCGTCTGATGGCGAAAGTCAGGCCCGCAACGCCCGCCACAATCATGAGAGCGCTCAGCCCGCCGATCATGTAGCTAGTCAACAAACTGATCCTCCACATGGGCCGCCAGAGATGACCCGTGAGGGGCCCACAGGTTCGCGCCCAGGGTCTTGCGCCCCCGGGGACGACCAAGCATCGAGGCTCTATGTTACCCTTGACCCTTTCGCCCAACGACTATCGTCGTCTTGCCAAGGTGATCCACACCTTAGCCCCTACAGCCGCGCGGCCTGTTTTGGTGCGGCTGGGTCTGCTCCGGGGCGCGGCTTCCGACGAGGCGAACGAGGGCTCGGCATACGGGGCCTTCGTTGCGGCTCTTGAGGCCCTCGGCCCCACATTCGTGAAGCTAGGCCAGATCATGGCGACACGGTCCGATCTGCTTCCGCCAGAGCTGACCGAGCGGCTCGGCCGGCTTCACGACGACGTGGCTCCAGTGCCCTTCGACCATTTGCGCGAACAGCTGACGATCGATCTGGGCGCGCCGCCGGAAGAGCTTTTCGCCGAATTTTCGACGACGCCAATTGCGGCTGCGTCCATCGCGCAGGTCTACGCTGCGCGGCTCATGACCGGTGAAGACGTTGTCCTCAAGGTTCGCAGACCGGGGATCGAGGCGGTCATGCGCGCTGATCTGCGGCTACTCTTGGCCGCTGCCCGCGTCATCGAGCGTCGCGCGCCGGGCCTGCGTCGACATCAGCCTGTGCGTGTCGTAACGGAGCTCAGCGAAGCCCTTCTCGAGGAGATCGATTTTCGGATCGAGGCTCGCAATCAAACGGAGGTCCGCAGACGCGCAAGCGTCTTCCATGTGCCGCTCGTTCATGAGCGATTTACCACGGAAAGGACCATGGTCAGCGCCCGCATCCGTGGCCGCAGTCCTAACGCCGCGTTCCGCAACGAAGAGCCTGCCTTGGCGCGCGCCCTGGCGCCCGATGCGGCGAGGGGGCTGCTGGGCATGATCCTGCTGGACGGGGTGTTCCACGCGGACCCTCATCCAGGAAATATTCTGGTGACTCCGGACGGTCGCCTTGCGTTGTTGGACTTCGGCTCCGTCGGGCGGCTCTCGGCGAAAAGGCGAGAGCAGGTCCTCGTGGTCCTCGGCTCCCTGGTGGATGCCGACGTCGCGGCGGTTTCTGATGTGCTGATGGAATGGGCTGGCCGCTCGGGCCCCCCGCCGACCGGGCTCGAACAAGGTGTCGAGCGATTCTTCTTGCGTTACGCCGCCGATTCCCGGCGACCAATCCGGCTTGCGGAGGCGATCAGCGAATTCATTTCCATCGCCCGAGACAACGCACTGACCTTGCCGCCGGACCTGCTGGTGCTCATGCGCGCTCTGGGCATCGCCGAAGGCTTGGCCAGGACGCTCGATCCCGACCTCGATGTCGTTGCCGCTATCGCGCCAGTGGTTCTCGGGGCCTTCGCGTCTCGGTTTGCGCCGAAAGCGCTCGCCAACCGCGCCTTCCGGACGTTCAAGGAACTAGATCAGATCCTCGCCATCGGGCCAGAGGCGATCCGGCGCGGCATCGGCCGCATCAGCCGTGACGGCATTGTCATCCAGGTCTCAAGCTCAGACTTGGCCCAGTTGCCGCGAGCGGTCAGACGGGCGAGCGATACCCTGTCGCTCGGGATCGTGGTCGCGGCCCTCATCGTCGCTGCAGCCGTCGTCATCGTCGCGAAGGACGATCAGGCCGCCGCGATCGGCCGGATCGCCATCGTCACCCTCTCAGGCGTGGGCTTGGCCGCTTTCGTGAGTCGCCTGTTCCGGCGGGATTGAGGCTTCGCGCACGGGGACACGTCTTGCTTCCCCGCGCACCCACGCGGCCTTAACCATTCTCGCGGTCAGAACGCCGTCTTCGAGGGTCGCCGTCACCTCGTCGGGATCGACCGGCTCCGGGAGATCGACGCTCAGATCGAACGGACGCCCAATGGTCCCGGGCCGCCCGTGACGGCCGGCCGCACGCAGACGCAAACGAGTGGGAGTGACCTCCAGGACCATATCTCCGATGGCATACCCAGGGGCATCGACCTCAACGGTCACGTCCTCGATCGTCTGGGCAATTGCAAAAGCCGGAACCTCGCCAAAAGGAGAACCGGGCTGGGTCTCAAGCCGGCGCCGAACACCCCTCAACCCGCGGCCGATAAGGCTGTCGTATTCCAGGGTGGCGGAATACACCCTCCGTCCCAATTTTACCGAGACGCTGCCGATCATTTGAAACTCCTGGAACATTCTCCACCTGAAGACTTGCGCGCCTGATGGCGGCAAATTCATGGCGGTTAACGCGGGCATGGTTTGCCAAGCTGCGAGGGCGAGCAGCGGGGAGTGGCCGGGACGGTCTTCCGGCTCATTAAGCCGGGCTGCGAGGTACGTACACAGAGGTCGTGACCCACCCAGCGTGCGCCGTCCCAGCAGCGGGCAGATCAGCAGGACTGCCGCTGCCCCGCAGTGCGCGGCCCAAAGACCCTCGGCCTCAGCAACGAGGACCCAGGGCCACGCATCGGTGGCCATTCCGCCGAACGCCGGCCTCTGCATGGCCAAGGCCGGTCGACGACCCACTGAGGCGATCTCAGCTGCCCCGTGTCGTTGAAAGGCGAAAAGTGGAGCGCCCAGACCACGCCTGCTGCTGCCAGAAGCAGCGGGGTCAAGCGCACAATAAGACTAAAGCCGCTGCTGATCGCGGCTAAGGCAAGGCAAGGCAGGAGAAGGCGACCAGTCGTTTTGCGGCCAACCCTCTAAGCAGCACGTCACTGCTGACCGCGCCTGCCACCGCTCCGACGAAGGACGGGAGGACTGACCGGCATACATGGCCCTCTCTCGGCGGCTCGCTGGCGTTCAAGACACTCAAAAGCTTGAGTTGACGGAGGCGGACGCGGAGCGTCAACTTGGTGCTCGGATGTGGCCACGCCTTTGGCATGCGAGCGCGATCTCTTGGAGCGCCTGGGCCCTCGCGAGGTCGGCTGATCGACGGGATGGAAGATGAGTCGACACCGCGGAGCGATCGACCGGGACAAGCAGAACGCCATTCTTGAGGCGGCGATTGATGTTGCGGTTAGCGCGAGGCCGTCCCTGGCCGCGATCGCCAGCAGGGCCGGCGTATCGCGCCAGACCGTGTACAATCAGTTCGGTGGGGCGCAGGGCCTGAAGCTTGCGGTTCTCGACTCGTGCCGGGCGGCGCTTCTGGAACCGTTTGAGCAGGTCCCGGGCCAACCGGACACTCGAACCGCCTTGGCCGCCTATGCAGAATCCGCCTTGAGGCAAATGCGCACCGTTCGGTACCACCGTGCGCTTCGAGCCATGGAACGGGTTTTGCCTGAAGACATCACTCGGGCGAATGCGATCTGCGCTGAAATCTCGCAAGAGTGCTCGTCGAGCCTCAGAGACTTTCTCGTGCGGGAGATGCAAGCAGGGCGCCTGAAATGCCCGGATCCGGACGAGGCCGCCGCCGAGTTCCGCGCCCTGACAGTGGCGGGGACCCAAGTGCGAATGCTCGCCGGCTTGTTCGACGCCGCCGAGATCGGCGACGCGTCGAAAGAGGCCCGCACCGCGGCCGACCGATTTCTGGAACTGTATGGATGCGGACCAGAGGAAACAGCACCGCCTTCGGCCAGGCGCCCCAAACGACTGGCGGGTTGACACGAGCCTAGCGCAGGGGGCGAACGCCTAGCGGCGCGGCGGGCGGACGGCAGCTTCTTTGCAAGCCGACGCCCTTGAGGAACGATCGGCGCACCAACCCCGCCTGAATCGATTGCTGAACCCGGCGGCTGTGCTGTTCCGCGCCGGACAGACGGCGGAGCGCTGTGTATTGTCGCAGCATGACGATCCTCAATCAGACGAGCGGAAGAACGACGCAGCGCGGCCAAAGACCGCACTGCGAATGGGAAGGACGCCCAAACGGGGGCATTGACGAAACTCTTTAGGGTACCCGGTCGTTCCATTTTGGCCTTTGTCTTGAAGGCGCTTTGTGGGAGTTTCCCTGTGTGGAAAATCACGATCCTGATGGCTTGCGCGATGCTGGCCGTCGCGGCCTGCGGACCACAAAGTGAGGATCCGGAACCGGTCGACGCTGTTGCGCTTGAGACGCCAATGGCGGCCAGCGGAGCCCCGGAGATCAACGACGTCAATACGCCTGAGGGATACCTTGTCGCCGCCTGCTATGACGACCTGTATCTTGTCGCAGCGGCAAGGGCGATCAAGGCCCGATCCGCGGCCCCCGAGATGAAGGCTTTGGCCAACAGCCTGGAGGCGCAACATGTCCAGCTGCTGGCGACCCAGTCAAACCTGCTCGCGGATGTCGGCGGGACAGCGGCCCCCACCCGCCTCTCGGCCAGACATGCCGCCTATGTCGCCGATCTCGAAGCCGCCGCTCCGCAGGAGCGGGATCGCCTGTGGTTGGCGCAGCAGATCACCGTACTGCTCGACTCTTCTCTGCTGCATACCACCTTTTCTCTTCACACCGACGATCCACACCTAAAGGCTCATGCCCAGGCCGCCAGCCTGTCGGCCCAGAACCAACTGGACGAAGTCCGCCGGCTCGGGGGTGACAAGCTGCGGCCTCTGGACTCCTGAAGACCTCAAAGATCGGGCGGAAAGGGCCCGACGCACGGTCCGGACGTCTCCATCTGTCATTGGTGTTTTGGTCGCCATAAAGCCGGTTAACCTTGGGCTGCCACTGTACCGCAACGGTCTTCCGGCACAGCGATTGTCTTTATCGGCGCCCGGGCCCCGATCTTGATTCTCCACGAGGCGCTTTAACCCCGTCGAACGCGCGTGATGCCGGCGTGGAGCCGAAGCCGGGTTCGCGCTTGAGCAAGACTTGCGGACGCGGACTGTCGGAGACTCCGTGACGCCCGGCATGCCGACGTCGTCGGTCGACCGTCGCTTTAAGCTGGGGTTTGTGCGCATTGCCTATCCACCAGGGTGCGAATAACCGCCGTGAATCGCGACCCTCGCGTGCGAATTTCATCCATGGCTTCATGAGGCTGCAGAGCGTTGAGACGGGTCGCGAAACCGATCAGCAGGTCGAGAACCGCCAGAGAGAGGTCCTCGGCCATTTTCTCGGATAGGCCCGGCGTCCGCTGCGCCAGAAGCACCGAGAAAACATCGACGCTTTGGCGAACTGAAGCCGACACAGTTTCTCTGATGGTGCGGAAGGTCTCGTCTTCCGTGAGCAGAAAGCCCATGAGGGCGCTTCCTTCCGGCGAGACCAGGATCTCAAGGCAGCGGCGAACGAACTCTCCCAGCCAGTCCTCGGAGCGGGACGTCGTATTCGTCAGAGATGCCCGGACGTGGCTTCTCCAGCGCTCCAGAGCATCGCGGATCGCCGCTTCCACGAGCTGATCCTTGGAACTGTATCTTTGATAGATCGTGCGCTTGCTCATGCGCGCGTGTCGCGCGACCGCCTCGATTGTGGTTCTGGAATAACCTTGATCTACAAAGAGTCGCCAGGTGGTGGCCAGCAGATCGACGTCGATGATGTCGGCTTCTCGAAGGCTCGGACGACCAATTTTCGGATCACGCTCCGTCGGCTCGTCAAAATGTGAGAGATCAGAGGTCATTCGCACACTGTAGGGAACTCAACACGCACGGGCGAGTTCCTGCGGGGTAACGCTACGGCGTATTACCCTCATCGCTAGAAAGTACTTATGCAGAGAGTTCGTATCGCGCTGATCGCAGCCTGCGGCCTGGCCTTCAGTGCGTGTGCGACGGTGGATCGCGCGCCCGAGATGTCGCTCCACGAGTTGGAGCGGGGCCTCGTCGCGACCCAGGACCCCAGGATCGCACCGAGCGATCAAGGCCGGCTGGAGCGGATTGCAGAGGATTTTCGCAATCGGCTCGCCGGCAGTGACCGCCGCCGGTCGATTCTCGCCTTGTCTGGAGGGGGTGCAAACGGTGCCTATGGGGCGGGCATCGTGGCCGGGTGGACTCAGCACGGCGATCGCCCGGACTTCGATATCGTCACAGGCGTGAGCACAGGAGCCCTGGCAGCGCCCTACGCCTTCCTCGGTCCTGACTGGGACGATGAACTCGCGGCAGCCTATTCCGAAGGACAGACCGAGGGTCTCTTAAGCTGGCGCAGCTTCGCTGCTTTTCTGTCGCCAGGTCTCTTCAGTCCGCGAACGCTTGAAGCGCTTGTCGAAGAGCACGTAACGCCGGCTTTGCTGGCGCAAATCGCCCTGGAAAACAAAAAGGGGAGGAGGCTCTTTGTCGCCACGACGAACCTCGATTCCGGCGAGACGGTGATCTGGGACATGGGCCTTCTGGCCGAGGGCGGCGATGAAAACGCCCTGCGGTTGTTCCGTCAGGTGCTTCTCGCATCGGCCAGTATTCCGGGCGTCTTCCCCCCGGTCTTGATCGCCGGAGTGACCGAGGCGGGGACCGTTCGGCAGGAGATGCATGTCGATGGCGGGGTCAACACCCCGTTTCTCGGCGTTCCGGAAGGGATGATCCTGAGTGGCGAAGCCCTTCCCGGATGGAGCGGCAGCGAACTCTACGTCATCATAAACGGAAAGCTCGGGCAGGACTATCGTCAGACCAAGGGCAGTCTGCCGTCCGTCTTCGTCCGGTCTTACCAGAGCATGACCCAGTCTCTTCTGCGAACCAGTCTTGCGGCCCAGGGCGCGTTCGCTCGCCGCAACGGAATGCGCGTGAACGTGGCGGCGATTCCGCCAGAGGTCGACGCTTCCGCGCTCGATTTCGACCAGGATTCGATGACGGCGCTCTTCGAGGAGGGCCGTCGGCGCGCAGCGGCCGGCGATGGCTGGGCGCCATTGAATGTCGGCCTGGTGGAGCCCCCCTCCCCACCGGGTGGCGGATCCGGCGGGCAACCCGGTCCTCAGAACCCCTGACGCCAACGAGACATTCGATGCCCTCTAGTAAAAATCTCCGTCCGCTGATCTCAGCGGCGGCCATCGGCCTGTCTTTTCCGTCCCTTGCCGGCGTCGCCAATGCCCAAGATGACGGTCGGCAGATCCGCGTCGCCGTCATGCAGCACGACGTCCTCCATCTGGGCGCGGGCGATCGCGAAAGCGGCCTCAACCTCGAAGTGGCGCTGTTGAGCCGGCCCATCGCGGCCCTGGCGACTGTCGGCCGTCCAAGGGTCTATGTGAGCGGCTCGGTGAACAGCGACGGCGATACGAATTTCGCGGCGGTCGGCCTGGCGTGGCGTCGCGACCTGTCCGAGCGGTTCAGCGGCGAGATCCAGTTCGGTTATGCGTTGCATGACGGGGTCGTGGACACGATCAATCCTGTCGAGGCGCAATCACGGCTTCTGCTGGGCTCACGGGATCTCTTCCGGTCCGCCCTCAGCCTTGATTGGAAGGCCTCGGAAGACACGAGGATCGGTCTCCAGTGGGTCCATCTTTCGCACGGACAAATCCTGGGCGACGGGCGCAACCAAGGTATCGATACCGCAGGTCTGGTCATGACGTACCGATTTCCTTAGAGCGCGATCCCGGTCGGCTCGGCCCCCAAAGGAAAGAACCCCAGCCTGCTCAAGCCTCGATGATCGTGCAGCAAGGCAGCGGCCGAAGAGTGCTGTCCCAAAGCGTGGGGCAATCCGGCGACTTCATAATGCAAGTCGCAGCGCCGGGCTCTGAACTTCCTGGGCTTCCTAGTCGGACGTTCTGGTAGCGACGATGCTAACCGGCCACATCGATTGAACAACGACCGTCGTGCCGAGCAACTGACGGCCTTCTTCAAGATTCCGGCCGCAGCGAACATGGCTTAAGTGTCTGGAGCCCTGTGCTCGTCTGTCATCGCCGGGAAGGACCGGCACGGTCATAGACCGTGCCGGCTTGGAAGGAAGGATGTCCACTTGTGAACGTCCTGAAAACGTCGCTGGTACCAAAGCGTTCCATTATTCGCTAGGCTTCGACCGTGTATTACAAGCCTGGGCGCCTGATGGGCTCCACATCCCCACGAGTTCACGTCAGTCAGATGACCGAGCTGTAGGCGAAATCGGGATTTGATCGCCGCGATAGTCGTCAAGCCGGTCTGCAGCCGCGGGTCCTGTAGCTAGGGAAGAGCGACCGAGAGCGGGTCAATCACAGACAGGCGCGACGCCCAAGCGAACCATCCCGCGGCTGACTGCTTCAGGGCAGGTCAGAGCGACAGGACCGGAGCCTAGGACTGTCCCCACGGGCGTGGATCTCGTCGACAAACTCATCAACGCCGGAAGGCGGACGTGGGAAGGTTTTGGTATCCGTGCGTTTGAAGCCATTATCCTTTCGCACAGCTGGCCAAGCCGAGGTCGTCGCGCGACACATCGCGTCTCTCCATTCCGACCAGCCTGCTGGACCCAGGGCGTGTCCACGACGTCGACGGGCGAGTGATGGATGGCCGGACCTCGGGAGGCCGCGAGGCGATGTGGTCCAACATCGCAGAGCGCGATGGGACGGCAAGGGGACTATTGAACGCCTTTGCCGAAACGGGCCTCAGTGCTGTAATGCTCGATCGTTTCTGTGGTGAGTTTGTGCGGGCCGCCCGTCATTTTCGAGCCGGCCTCATACTCTTATGCCCGTCAATCCCGAGCTAGGAAGTCTCTTCAGAACCGAACACTGTGCTGATCGGCAGGTCGTTGATCTTGGCTATCTCATCAACTTCGGACACCGAAAGATCTGATAAAAATCCTTCCGGATCCCCCGCGGTGATCTCCATCAAGCGAGCGGCGAATTTGGGCTCGATCGCTGCAACCGCCGCCCAGCCATTTTTCAATGGGTGGATTCCGTAGCCCGGAAACGCACCCGATAAGGCTCCCCCGCTCCGGGTCAGGCCATAGCCGACCGGCGCTGCGAACGCGAGTGCGGCCTGCTTCAGGCCGACGGTGCGATGGCGACCCTGCGATCCACGTTCCCGACCGAGCAGCAGCGCCAACCCAGCGCGCGCCGCTTCCGCTGCCCCCCCGAGATCAGCGATAAGGGTAAGAGGCATCGACGGGGGAGCGACCAGGCCTGCGTCCATCTGGTAGGTCAGATCATGACCCGGCACTTCCGGCGCCCGGGTGTCGCCCACAATCTCGACCCAGCAAAGCCGGCTGTTGATCTCCATCAGCGACGGCGCTGTAATTCCCAGGCGCGACAGGGCAGAGGGTCTCTGGCTGGTGATGAGCAGGTCTGACTGCGCCAGTATGGTGCGGAGCGAGGCCATTTGTGACGGTTCACGCAAATCCAGGGCGTAGACCTCGACTCCCCGATGCAGGTCTTCGTACCAGGGAGGGCATGCAAGGTGAAGCAGATCGCCCGAAGGCGGTTCTATCTTCGTCGCAGTCACGCCGTCCGCGACGAGCATCGACAACGCGACCGGCCCGGGCAGATTCTGGGCCAGGGAGATGACGTTGAATCCTGCCAATGGGCGATGCCTGTCATAGGTCGAAGCCGGATTCATCGGGCTGGACTCCAAATCGTTATCGAAACCGCTGCGGTCGAAGACCGTCATCTCACCTTGACAGGCTGATCATGCCAGACAACATACTGTACGTCCAACATGTAACTTTTCCCAGGCACGTGACGCTTGGTATGCGGAGCGATGACGATGTCCAAGGACGCTAGGCCGATCTTCATGGCTCCGCCGGAGACCACTCCCCTGCTCAATCGCACCGTCTTCGGGTCGGAACACGACGACTACCGCCGGGGCGTGCGAAACTTTTTCGAGGCTGAGGTCTACCCGCACTGGGAAGCCTGGGAGGCTCAGGGGCATGTCGACCGAGACCTATGGAACAAGGCGGGTGCGGCCGGGATGCTGTGTGTGACGATGCCTGAGGCCTTCGGAGGGCTCGGCGCGGACCGCCTCTTCGCGACTATAGTTATGGAGGAGCAGGCGCGCGTGGGCGCCAGCGGGCCAGGCTTTTCGCTCCACTCCGAAATCGTCGCGCCGTACCTTAAGCACTATGGCAGCCAGGCCCAAAAGGAGAGGTATCTGCCCAGAATGGCGTCTGGAGAGCTCATCGGCGCGATTGCCATGACCGAACCCGGAACGGGATCGGACCTCCAAAATATTCGGACCCGAGCCCGCGACGCCGGCGACCACTACGTCCTCAATGGATCAAAGATCTTCATCACCAACGGATTTCTCGCTGACCTCGTGATCGTCGTCGCCAAGACCGGAGAAACCGGCAAGGGGAGCGCGGACACCAGTTTGATGCTCGTGGAAGCGGGTACGCCTGGGTTCACCAAGGGAAAACCGCTCAAAAAGATGGGTATGCGAGCCCAGGACACGGCTGAACTTTTCTTCGAGGATGTCCGGGTTCCCAAGGAGAACCTGCTGGGCAGCGAAGGCGCCGGCTTCCTGATGCTGATGCAGCAACTCGCCTGGGAGCGCCTGATGATCGCAATCCAGGCGCAGGCGAGCGCAGAAGTCGCCTTCGACATCGCTCGCGACTATGTGAAGTCCCGTACCGCCTTTGGGCGTCCGGTCGCCGCCTTCCAGACCATGCGCCACCGAATGGCGGACATGCAGACCGAACTCGGCGTCGGCCGCACCTTCGTAGACGAATGTCTTAAGGCGGAGATCGCCGGGACCCTGACGCCGATGGCGGCTGCGGCGGCCAAGATGTGGGTGTCAGAGATGTGCAGCCGCGTCATAGACCAGTGTGTTCAGATGCATGGCGGTTACGGGTTCATGTGGGAGTATCCTGTGTCGCGGGCGTTCGTCGACAACCGCGCCCACCAGATCTACGGGGGCACCAATGACATCATGCGAGAGCTGATCTCCCGGGCGCTCTAGTCTGGCCCGTGACCTTTGGTTCCTTGTGCAATCCAGCCGAAACGTGAGAGGCCATGACACATCTCGCACATGACGGTCGACCTCACCCCCGAACCCAGACCGAGCGATCCGCCGCGATGAAACGGCGGCTGATCGAGGCGACGCTCGAGACGCTTCACGAGCATGGCTATGGCGAACTAACGATCGGCCGGGTCGTGGCCGTGGCAGGGGTCTCACGCGGGGCTCCCTTGCATCACTTCACATCGAAAGCCGCCCTGGTCGAGGCTGCGACGGCGTCTCTCGTCGCTGACGTGTCCCAGAAGATGCTCGAGATCTGGAAGCGAGTTCAGAGAGACCCTGATCCGATCAGGCAGTTTTCACTGGCGCTCTGGAAAGACATCTTCCTCGCGCGTGAAGGCGTTGTTTTGGCGGAACTCAGCCACGCCAGCCGCAGGGCTCCGGAACTCGCGGAGATCCTCACCCGTCTTTGGACAGGCTTTTATCGGATGGTGCAGGATTTTCATCCCGCTGATTCCGCCGGGTTTGGCGGCCCCGCCGGTGAGTTGTCTGTCGGTCGGACATTCATGTTGAGCCAATGGTTGATGCGAGGCATGCACGCTGACGTTCATTTGGGAGCGTCGAAAGCGTTGTTCGAAGCCTATTTGAACCAGTGGGTGGACGCCTTGGAACCCAAGGTTCCACCCCTAAGGGATGGGCCAGGCGCGTGATCGAAACCGGCGATTTGAGGGGGTGGTGCAGAGTTCCGCCGGTTTCCAACGCCTGGGCTGATCCTGCGGCCGGTTCAGAAACGAAGCGAAACTCCGAACCAAAGATTGAGACTTCCGAATGAAAGAACCGGCCAGAGCAGCGTTCAGGACCACCGACGGTCTAGATTTGGCGGCCGACCGCTATGGTCGGCCCGGACGCGGATCGATCCTGATGGCGCACGGCGGGGGCCAGACCCGACATTCCTGGGCCAAGACGGCGACGGTGCTTGCGGATCGAGGTTGGCAAGTGGTGGCGCTCGATCTTCGCGGCCACGGCGACAGTGCTTGGTCGACGACGGGCAGCTACGCGATCGAGCGGTTCGCGGCCGACCTTGTGGAGGTTGCGAAGACGATGGGTGACCGTCCGGCCTTGATCGGGGCGTCGCTGGGCGGTCTCGCCGGACTGTACGCGGAGGCGGAACTCGCGCCTGGAAGTTTCAACTCGATCACATTGGTGGATATCGTTCCCGGCATGGACCTGGACGGAGCCGCCAGGGTGATCGAGTTCATGAGCGCCAATGTAACGGAAGGTTTCGGAAGTCTTGACGAAGCGGCCGACATTATTGCTGCCTATCTGCCCCACCGCCCGAGACCTTCAGATCAATCCGGGTTGGCCAAGAACCTCAGGAAGGGCGCCGACGGCCGATACCGCTGGCATTGGGATCCCGGCGTCGTCGCCGGTATGCAGAGCGGGAAGTCCTTGCATGACGCGGAGGCATTCCGGGCTCGGCTGCCTGGGTTGAAACTGCCGGTCCATCTTATCCGCGGTCGCCTCAGTGAGCTGGTATCCTTAGAAGCGGCGGAATCCTTCGTCGACCAGCTTCCGAACGCCCAGTTCACCGATGTCGCCGGGGCTTCACACATGGTGGCGGGTGATCGCAACGACGCCTTTCTCAGTGCTGTGGTTGAATTCCTGGAGCGCATAGACCCTCAGTAATCCGACGCAAATGCCTGATGCCATGCTGGGGTTCGTCGTGCTGACGTCTCTCTCCACGATCAAACCGAGCCGGCGGCGTTTGTGACCGGGGACGCGCCGCAACGGCCCCTCCCCGCGCCTACAAGATATGCTCGCCTCGCACAGCATGCCGCGAACATAGGGACCGTAGAATTTGAGCGACGGGATTCGCCTCTGCGTCGCCGATACCTGAGCCTTGATGGTCGAGCTGCCGGAGGGGCGACGGTCACCCATCCTTGCACCAGATCGCTGCGTCAGCGCGGGGCAGGTTCGGAATCCCAGTTCAGGGGCCGATCGAGCTCGCGCTGCGCGGGTCGCGCTTTCGAAGCTTATCGCTCTCTAGCTGCTTGTCCTATCATTTGACCTTAGCTGCCGACTCCAAAATAGATTGGTTAGACGAATTGACCGCTGGGGTGGCGATGGCGACCTAGAGCTGGAGGACGATTGGTTGGCGCAACCGTCGAACATTTTCCTGAACGCGGAACACGAGTCGGCTGTTCGGACTGCCGACGCCGTTGATCTCCAGCATCGAGACGATCACCGGCGGCGCCTCGTCCACCTACGGATCGGATGCAGTCGGCGGCGTCCTCAACTTCCTGCTGAACCAGAACTTCGAAGGCGTTCAGCTGGACCTGCAGTATGGCGCCTCGGCCCGCGGGGACGCGGGAGCGGAAGCGGTCAGCCTGACGGTCGGCGGTGACATCGCCGAAGGTCGTGGGAGCGCCGTGCTGTCGGCGACCTATTCGAACCGCGCCTCGGTCCTCAACGCCGACCGCTCGTTCTCATTGATCGGGGGGTTCGCGGGGACCTCTCCTCTGGGCTCGACGGTGTTTGACGCCACCAACCTTCCCACGGCCGTGGCCGTCAACGCCGCGGTGCCCGGGGCCGCGCGTGGCGACACCTTCGGCTTCAACAACAACGGGACGCTGTTCACCTATCAGGGCGCGCGAGACTACGTCAGTCCGGGTGGCATCGATTATGAAGGATTCCGGACGCCGGGTCCGCTGCAGCAGACCGATTTCACCTACGCCACCGGTGACCGCAACTACATGATCATTCCGCAGACGCGCTACAATGTGTACGCGGCCGCGGACTACGAGATCAACGCAGCGGCGGAGCTCTACGCCGACTTCATGTTCTCTCAGTACGAGAGCGGCAATCAGCTCGCGTCCAATCCCGCCACTGGTCCCACCACCGGGTTCCGCATCCCGTCGACCAACCCGTTCATCCCGGCCGAACTGCGCGGCGTCCTGAACTCCCGCCCGAACCCGGCCGGAAACTTCCGCCTCGACAAACGCTTCAACGAGCTCGGCCCGCGACGCCAAACCGAGAACTACAACGTCTACCAGATCACCACGGGCTTGCGCGGTGATCTGGCCGGCTTCCGCGACTGGACGTACGATGCCTATGTCTCCTACGGGCGGGTGGACAACGGCACCGTCTACACCGGCTACCTCTCGCGCTCCGCGCTGCAGCGTCTTCTGGACGCTCCGGACGGCGGTGCGTCGATCTGCGCTGGCGGCTTCAACCCGTTCGGAACAAACCCGCTGAGCAGCGCATGCATCGGCTACGTCGGTCGTGTCGCCAAGAATACGACGACGAACGATCAGAGGGTCGCGGAGCTCAACCTGCAGGGCGGCGTCTTCACCCTGCCCGCCGGCGAAGTCCGAGCCGCCGTCGGGGCCTCCTACCGCGAGCAGAACTACGACTTTGTTCCCGACAACCTTCTGCTGAGCACCTTCACTCTGAATGGAGTCGTCGGGCCCGAACTAGCCGGAAACTCCGGCCTGCCGCTCGCGGGCTCGGATCAGGTTTCAGAACTCTACGGCGAGATCCTGATCCCGCTGCTGAGCGATTTGCCCTTCGTGCGAAACCTCGAGACCAACCTCGGCTACCGCGCCTCGGAGTACGAGACCATCGGGCGCGTGAGTTCCTACAAGGCGGATCTCAGCTGGGAGGTGGTGACCGGGCTGCGGTTCCGCGGCGGCGTTCAGCGGGCGGTCCGCGCGCCCTCGATCGGCGAACTGTTCGCAGCGCAGAATTTGAGCTTCCCGTCGATCGGAGTGCCGGTCTCCTCGACCGGTGTGCGCCAGTTCTCGGGCGACCCCTGCGACATCCGCGGGGCGTACCGTGCGCCGGGCGCGCCCGACGCCAACGCTGTGCGGGCCCTGTGCCTGGCGCAGAACGTCCCGGGCCAGGTCATCGATTCGTTCACATTCTCCAACTCGCAAGTCTCCGGGCTCACCGGCGGCAACCCTCTGCTTGAGGAGGAAACCGCTGAATCCTTCACCGTGGGCGTCACCTGGCAGTCGCAGTTCGCGAGCCCGTGGCTCAGCCGACTCTCTGCTTCGATCCGGGTCAGGCCCCCGGTCTCTGAGAGCGTGCTTGAGATAGATCAGCATCACCACGCCGAACTCGGCCGAAAGGCCGGCCAGGGCGATGAAACCCACGCCGGTCGCGACCGACTGGTCGAAGCCCATCAGATACAGCAGCCAGAACCCGCCGGTGAGGGCGAACGGCAGGGTGCCCATGATCAGCAGTGCTTCGTCGAAGCGACCGAAGGTCAGATAGAGCAGGATGAAGATGATCACGAGCGTGGCCGGAACCACGATCTTCAGCCGCTCGGCCGCCCGTTCGAGATATTCGAACTGGCCCGAGTAGGCGATGCTGACGCCCGGCGCGAGTTCCACCTCGCTGGCGACGGCCTGACGCAGATCGGCGACGACGGACGCCAGATCGCGGCCGCGCACGTCGACATAGACCCAGGTGGTCAGTCTGCCGTTCTCGGATTTCAGCATCGGAGGGCCGTCGGCGATCTGGATATCCGTGACCGTGCCAAGGGTGATCTGCTGACCCGACGGCGTCAGAACCGGCAGGGCGCGCAGTTGCTCCGGGCTGTCGCGCAGTTCTCTGGGATAGCGGACGCTGATCGGATAGCGGGCGAGCCCCTCCACTGTCTGACCGATCGTCTCCCCGCCCACAGCCCCCGAAACGATCGACTGGATATCGGCGATGTTCAGGCCGTAGCGGCCCGCCGCCTCTCGGTCGATGTCGATGTCGACATAGCGCCCGCCGGTCAGGCGTTCGGCCAGCGCCGAGGTCACGCCCGGCACGGTCTTGGCGACCTCGGCCACCTGGGCCGCGATACGGTCCATCGCGGCCAGGTCAGCGCCGGACACCTTGACGCCGACGGGGCTCTTGATGCCCGTCGCCAGCATGTCGATGCGATTGCGGATGGGAGGCACCCAGACGTTGGACAATCCGGGAACCTGAACCGCGCGATCAAGCTCCTCGACCAGTTTCTCCGGGGTCATGCCGGGCCGCCATTCATCGCGAGGCTTGAACTGAATGGTGGTCTCGAACATCTCAAGCGGAGCCGGGTCCGTGGCCGTCTCCGCCCGGCCCGCCTTGCCGAATACGGTCGCCACTTCGGGCACGGTTCGGATCATCCTGTCGGTCTGCTGCAGCAGTTCCGCGGCCTTGGCCGGGGACAGGCCCGGCAGGGCCGAGGGCATATAAAGCAGGTCGCCCTCGTCCATCGCCGGCATAAACTCGCCGCCGAGCTGGCTAAGGGGCCAGGCCGTGGTGGCGAATACCAGCAAGGCGGCCACCAAGGTCTTCCTGGGATGCCGTAGCACCCAGTCCAGCGGCCCCCGATAGATGTGGGTCAGCCAGCGGTTGATCGGATTGCTCTGTTCGGCCGGGATTCTTCCCCGGATCAGATAGCCCATCAGAACCGGCACGAGCGTGATCGACAGGATCGCCGCGGCCGCCATCGCATAGCTCTTGGTGAAGGCCAGCGGCGCGAACAGCCGGCCCTCCTGGGCCTGTAGGCTGAACACTGGAATGAACGAGAGGGTGATGATCAACAGGCTGAGGAACAGGGCGGGTCCGACCTCCACGGCCGCCTCGGTGATGACCTTCCACCGGTCCTCGCCGACGAGCTTGTGGTCCGGGTGGTCGTGTTCCCATCGCTCGATATGCTTGTGGGCGTTCTCGATCATGACCACCGCCGCATCGACCATGGCCCCGATGGCGATGGCGATGCCGCCCAGCGACATGATGTTGGCGTTCACGCCCTGAAGATTCATGATCAGGAAGGCCGCCAGCACGCCCAGCGGCAGGGTCAGGATGGCGACTAGCGCCGACCGGGCGTGCCAGAGGAACAGGCCGCAGACGAGGGCGACGACAATGAACTCCTCGATCAGCTTGCCGCTCAGATTGTCGATCGCCCGGTCGATGAGCAGCGACCGATCGTAGGTCGTCACCACCTCTACGCCCGGCGGCAATCCGGCCTTGAGTATCTGGAGTTTTTCAGCGACCGCCGCGATCGTCGCGCGGGCGTTTGCACCGGACCGCAGGATGACGACGCCGCCGGCGACCTCGCCTTCGCCGTTCAGCTCCGCTATGCCGCGCCGCATCTCCGGGCCGATCTGGATGGTCGCGACGTCTCCGAGGCTGATCGGAACCCCTCCAGCCCCCGTGCGAAGCGGCACGGCCCGGAAGTCGTCGAGCTCGGTCAGATAGGCGCCCGATGCGACTCCGGCGGGCGCGGTGTTCCACAGCGGCTCAAGGGTTTTCAGAACGTCATCCAGGGCCGCGAGGCGGCGTTCGGCGTAGAAGAGGTCGATCCAGGCCAGTCCCGTTGCGATCTGGACCTCCCGCCGCGCGACGGACTCCTCGGCGCCGGCGATGCCGATCTGCGCCTCGGCGATGTCTCGCTCAGCGCGACGGCGCGCGCGGCTCGGCACGTCCTGCTCGACGCCGATCCTGAGCATGGTGAAGTCGTCCTGGTCGAATTGCCCCGCGAACGGGCCGGTCACCGGAAACCCGTCGAGACCGAACGTGAGGCGCGGATCCGGCAGCCGGCCGGCGGCCGGAGCCGCGACCCGCGCGGCGTCCACCCCTAGGGCGCTGGCGCGCAGGCCGGGGGCTCCGGCCGCCGCGCGGGCCAGGGCCTCGTCGAACGTCTGCGGGTCGGCCTTGGCCGGCGCGGTCCAGACGCTCAGGAGCAGAATGGAAGCCGGAAGGATCGCCCAGCTTGCGTTCAGCCCAGGTTCCCGGGACGGCGCCGAAGCCCCGGCTCGTCGTGTCGCGACGCGCGGCAGGCGGGCACGGGGCGGCGGACACGCAAACGCGCGCGCCGCCGGCTTCAAACGATAGGTCATGAAATTCCTCGAAACCATGGGTCCCGCCCTGAGGGCGGGACATCGGCGAAGCGCTCGGATCGATCGGCGGTCGCCCGCGCAACGGCGGGCACGGCCTTCGATCAGCGGAAGCGGTCTACGCCAGCCGTTTCGGCGGACTCTTGAGTGGAAGCGGACCTGCGCCCTCTCGCACGACATCGACGGCCGCGAACCGGATTCCCCGCGGAGCCGAAGGCCGTTGAACGGTCGGCGCCGGCGGCATGGGCGCCGCGACGGCGGCGCAGCCCATCTTGGTGATGCAGTCGGGCGTCATTTCCTCGCAGGGGCTCATCGGCCCGCCCGAAGGCTCCTCCGCCATCACCATCATCTCGGCGCAATCCATGTCCGCCATGCCGCCCGTCGCTTCGAACACCTGGAACGGGGTGGCGTGCGCGGACGCCTGGCCGACGAAGCCGGCCACCGCCAGGGCGAATAGAAGGGTGCGGACGAGGTGCCACATGGGCGTTCATCCCACGTCAGTCAGCCCGCCGTGTCAAGGATCGACCTCGCAGGTCTCCGGGCCGGCGTCGGGCGCGCCCAACGCCGTGCTCCGAATAAGCGTGGGGCCGCCCGAAGCTCGAACGAGGGATTAAAGCCCGGTGCCCGTATATCTCATTGAACCCCTCTGATTCCGGAGCCTCCCTATGACCACTCGCAAAATCCTTTCCGTCGTCGGCGCCGTCGGCGCCCTGCTGTTGGGGGCGACGCAGGCTGCCGCCCACGCGCGCGTCGTCGCCTCCAACCCGGCGGCGAGCGCGAGCATCGCCTCGCCGCGTTCGCTGACGGTCACCTTCAGCGAACGCGTCGTTCCCGCTTTCTCGGGCCTCGAGGTCGTGAACGCCGCCGGCGCCAAATTCCCGGTCGCGACCACCGTCTCCGATGACGGCATGGCCGTTACGGGACGGACGGCGCGCCCGCTCGCGGCCGGCGCCTACAGCCTTAATTGGCACGCCGCCTCCGCAGACGGCCACCGTATGACCGGCGTCATTGCCTTCACGGTACGCTGACCCCTCGTGCTCGACGTTCTGGTCATCCTGCTCCGGCTCGCGCAGTACGGCGGCGCGGTCGTCCTGCTCGGGACGCCGTTGTTCCTCCTCTACGGGTTGCGCGGGTCGGACGCGGTGGCCCTCGGCTGGACGAGATCCTTGCTGGTCAGCGCGGCGGCCGTGGTCGCCATGGGCTCCGCCGCCGCGCTCGCGGCCCAGACCGCTGTGATGGCGGGCTCGCTGACTGAAGGTCTCAAGCCGGCGACGCTCGGCTTCATGATCACGGGCACGAGCCTTGGGCCCGCCTTTCTCGTCCGGACGCTGGCCGCATTACTCGCGCTTCTTGCGCTCATCGAAGACAAGCCGTCCCGCGGCCTGTGGAGATTCGTCGCTGTCGCCGGCCTCATCGTCTGCGCCAGCTTCGCCTGGACGGGACACGGCGCGGCCACCGAAGGCGCGGGGCGCTATGTCCATCTGACGGCCGCGATCCTGCACAGCTGGGCGGCGGCGGTGTGGCTCGGTGCGCTCGCAGCCCTGCTGATCCTGACGTTGCGGCGGCGGTCAGAAACGGTCGATGGCGATAGGATCCTTCATCGAGCGCTTCACGGATTTGCCGGCGTCGGAACCGCATCGGTCGCCGTCCTGGTTCTTAGCGGATTGGTGAACAGCTGGTTCATGGTCGGGCCAGATCGTATCGCCGGCCTGCTGAGCACCCCCTACGGTCTGCTGTTGACGGGCAAGCTCGTGCTCTTCGCGCTCATGCTGGTTCTGGCGGCCGCGAACCGCTTTCATCTGACGCCCGACCTCGGCAGCGCCCTGGACGACCCCGAGTATCTTGGCCCCGCCATTTCACGGCTGAAACGCAGCTTGGTGATGGAGACCCTCCTCGCCCTGGGGCTGCTGGCCCTGGTGTCCATCATGGGAACCCTGGCTCCGGTCTCGGCCATGGAAATGGCGATGTAGCCGTTGGCGCGCGCCGAACGCGCTGGAGCCAGGTGCGTCGCACGCGCTCTTGGGACCGGCTGCGAATGGCCGTTGGCCCAGCGACCTGGACCCGCCTAGACTGCTCAAGAATTGAGGGGGCGCGCCGTGTCAGATCGAGTTCGTGATCTTATTGAACAGTGGCGGCGCGACCCGGCTGCGACCTACCAGACCTGGTTCCTGTGGGACGAGCGTCTTAAGAATTTCCGCTCCATCCGACGCGGCATCGGCCAGGTCGTCGAGGAGATCGAAGCCGGCCGCTTCGGCGTGGCCTATCGCGGGTCATCGCTGGAAACGATCGTTCATTCGGTCGCCGAACAACGGCAGATCTTCAAGGGCGCGGATCATGCCTTCCTGTGGAAACCCAAGCTTCGCATCCCGGACATCTACGAAAACGCGGCCAATCAACGCGCTTTCGGCCGGCTCCTGCATCATTGCAGCTGTTGTTCGACAGCAACGGAAATTCTCACGGGCATCCGCACGATCGACCAGCTCCGGATCAAGGGCCTCGGGCCCGCAGTGGCCAACCTGATCTATTTTCTTCACCCCACCCACGTTTCGCCGTTCAATACCGCGATCGTCAACGGCTACAATGCGATCACCGGATCAAAGGTCAAGCTCGGGAGCTGGGAGCACTACCTTGCGATGCGGCAAGGAATTTTAGCCCTCAACGCTCGCTACAGCGATCTTTTGTCCAACGATCTCGGGGCGATCGCGGGCTTCCTGTTCGACGTGGGCTCCGGCCGCTATCCGGCGCCGCCCCTGGACGGCGAGAGTCTGTCCGCCAGCGGCTGGGACGCGCGCTTGGCCGAAGCGCGCGCCGAAGCGGTCAAATTCGAAAAGACCGCGCTCCAGCAGCGCGAGACGGATCGGACCCACACAGAGATCCAGGGGTGGGTCCGTGATCTGGGTCGCGCGCTGGGATACAGGGTCTGGATCGCGTCCAATGACCGCGGCCGCCAGCATGAGGGCGCACGCCTGAGCGAGGGCTGCCTCCAACATCTACCGCCGTCGCTGGCGAACGGTCCAGGGGCCGAGTCCATCCGGCTGATCGACGTACTCTGGCTGGAGGGAGACACGGACCGCGTGGCGGCCGCCTTCGAGGTCGAGCATTCCACCACGATCTACTCCGGTGTCGTGCGAATGCTGGACCTCGCCCTGTCAGGCGAACTGAACATCTCCGCCGGCCTCTTCCTGGTCGCTCCCGACAGCCGCGAAAACGATGTGAGGGCGCAGTTGCAACGTCCGGCCTTCAGCCGGATCGCCGATCTCAATGTGCGCTATCTGCCCTACGGAGAACTGGAACGGCACCGGGCGTCTATCGCCCGCTTCGGAACCGGTCTCAGGGCTCTGACCGAGATTTCGCACCGCGTGACCTGATCGTCGTCGACCGGACGGCCTCGCCCCCAGGTCGTTCGAACTCCTATGCCCGATCGGCCAGGGCGCGATCCTCCAGCCGCACCCGCCAGGCGATCAGCATGGCGTTCAGCGCGGTGAACACCATTGCGATCCAGACCTGGCCGAAGACCAGCGGCAGGATGGCGATCTCTAGAGATGCGACCCAGTAGTTGGGATGACGAACGACGCGGAATGGGCCGGACCGCATGAGCGGGGCGCCGGCCAGGGTGATGATACGGGTGGTCCAGAACCGGCCGAGGGTCGCGATCACCCAGACCCGACCGAACTGCAGCACAACATAGATCGCCAGCAGCCAGGAGTTCGGACTCCCGGTCCATGGCGTGAAGATCGCCAGAGCCGAGAGCCATGCCGCGTGCAGGATGACGAACAGAGGGTAGTGGCCGGCCCCGATCTCGACCGCCCCCTCGGCCATCAACCGTTTGGTGTTCCCGTGCGCCAGCCACAGCTCGCCCAGCCGTTGGAAGACGACTAGCCCAAGGACGACCGGGAACCACATCATTCTGGGTGGACCAGCATCAGGGCGGTGGTGAAGCCGGGGCCGAGCGTGGTCAGCAACAATGGCCCCGGCTCCCTGGCATCCAGCGCCGCGCGCAGCACGAACAGCACGGTGGCGGAACTCATGTTGCCGTGGTCGCGCAAGATTTCGCGGGTATGACGCATCTCTCCCGGCGACAGGGCGAAGATGCCCTCCAGCGCTTCGATGACCTTGGCCCCGCCGGGGTGGCAGACGAAGCCGCCGACGTCGGCGGCGGTCAGGCCGTTGGCGGCCAGGAAGGCCTCGGCGATGGGCTTGAAGTCGTTCTGGACCAGGCTCGGAATGTCGCGGCTAAACACCACCTTCAGTCCGTCGTCGGCCACGTCCCACCCCATGACGTCCAGGCTGTCGGGCCAGGTGTGCTCATGGCTGGCGCCCAGCACCGGTCCCTCGGCGTCGTCGCGGCACGACACGACCGCAGCCGCCGCGCCGTCGCCGAACAAGGCGGTGGCGACCAGGTTCGACTTCGACCGGTCCTGAAAGCGGAACGTCAGGGCGCACAGCTCGACGACGAGCAAAAGGACGCGGCTCTCCGGGTAGGCCCTGGCCATCTCGGCCGCCCGAGCCAGCCCCATGACGCCGCCAGCGCAGCCCAGGCCGAACAGGGGAACCCGCCGTACGTCGGGTCGGAAAGGCATCACCTGCATCAGCCGCGCTTCGAGCGATGGTGTGGCGATGCCTGTCGAGCAGACGGTGACGATGCAATCAATATGCTCGGGGCCCAGCCCCGCTTGCACCAGCGCGCTCGTCGCGCTCTCGGCCATCAGGGCGACTGCGTGTTCCAAGAACAGGTCGTTCCGCTCCGCGAAGCTGTGTGGCTGCAGATACCAGTCGATTGGCACGCACGAATGCCGTGTGTCGATCAAGGCGTTGCGATAGATCGGCGCCAGCCGCTCGAAACCGCCGAAGGTCGTGGCGAACATCTCGGCCCCGTTGGCCGCTACGTCCTCCTGCCGCAGGATGTACGGCGGCCAGGCGGTAGCCAGGGCAGCGAGACGCGGTTGTGAAGTCCGGTCGCTGTCGTCTCTTGGCGGAGCGTTTTCGTGTGGTCGCCCGGCTCATGGCTCCCGCCTGCGAGCCGCACGCACCATTTTCAGGTCGCGGGAGATCCGTATCCATAGCAGGATGAAGCCCGAAATCACGATGCTCAGGGTCAAGGCGGTAGTGATGATGATCAGGGGGTGATTGAAGTCCTCGCCGTCATTCCAATCCATGACGTGGAGACGCCAGAAGAAGTCGAAAATCCGCCAGACGCCCGAACGGCGCGTCACCACTTCGCCGGTCGCCGGCGACAGGTAGAAGGACGTCTTTTCGCGGTCGGCGAAGTCCACCCGCCACAGCGGTCCGGTGCGTCCAGTCTCCTCGGGCGCCGTCGCCAGAAGCACCGCGCCGGAAACCCGCGCCTCCCCCTTGTACGCGCTCTTGGCGAAGGCCGAAGCCTCGGCCGCCGACATCGATCCGAACGGCCGACCGGTCGCGGCGGACACGACGACGGGCTCGCCCGTCGCCGGTTTCAGGGTCCAGGCCGGCCCCCGCGGCGTCGTGTGGAGTTCCGCCTGAACCGGCGCCACGCCCGTGCGGCGGGCGATCTCCCCCAGCGCCGGAAGGCCGCCGAGCTCCAGCGGATCGGGCTTGAGTTCGACCGCGCGATGTTCGCCCCGCACCGTCTCGATCGGAATGGCCGTCATGACCAGACCGCCGCCCACCCAGAACAGAACCTGGAGCCCGACGACGAGCGCGATCCATTTGTGCAGCTGGGTGGAGAGCCTGAGAACCTTCATGGCGCCGCCTGGCCGTGACGCGCGAAGACGCGCGTGCCGCCGCCCTTGAGGATCAGCAGGGTTTCATAAGGCTCACGTTGGCCGTCGGGCGTCTCCATGCCGGGAGATCCCAGCGGCATGGCCGGCACCGCCAGGCCCACGGCCTCGGGACGTTCGGCCAGGAGCTTGCGCACGTCCTCGGCGGGCACGTGCCCTTCCAGCACATAGCCGCCGATCAGGGCCGTGTGGCAGGAGGCGAGCGCCTCGGGCACGCCCTGGCTGCTACGTATGGAGCGCAGGCTCGGCAGCTCGTTGACCCGCGCTTGGAAGCCCGCGGCGCGCATGTGATCGACCCAGGCCGTGCAGCAGGCGCAGGTCGGGGTTTTGTACACGGCGAGCTCGGTCGATGAACGGGCGCCCGGAGCGCAGGCCGCGACGGCGACGGAGCCGGCCCCCGCGGCCAAAAATGCACGGCGTGAAAGCGTGGGCATCGATCTCATGGGTCCCTCTGGCGAGCGATATCTGGAGGCCGCCGATGACGGTCGCCGCCGCGATCAGGCGGTGGGGCGGAAGGGCCGGGCCGAGGAGTGATAGACGTCGAACCTCCACTCGTCACCCCGCTTGCGCAGGACGCTCGTGGCGGCGCCGCGGCGCTCGATGGGGGCCCGGGCGCTGTCCTTGAAGGTGATGTGATAGGTGTAGGTCTCGCTCACGAAGGCGGTGTCGCCGTCGACCTCCACCTTCATCTCGTGGTTGCGGAAGTCGAAGCCCGCCAGGTCGGCGAACTCGGGCCCGAGATGGTGCTCGAGATAGTAGGCGAACGAGCCCTCGACGCCGCCGTTCTCGAAGATCTCCGAGTCGCTCCAGAACAGGGCCGGGGTCTGGGACACGTCCATCCGCTCGATGGCGTCCTTGTAGGCGGTGACGACGGTTCGGACCTGGGCCTCGTCAGCGGATTGCGCATGGCCAGGGGCGTGTTCCGAGCCTTGCGTATGCGCCGGGTCGGGGGCTTGAGCGTGGGCCGGCGCCTGAGCCTGGGCGGAGGTCGCGAGGACGGCGACAGCCAGTCCGGCGAATGCTGAACGATGCATCATGGTCAAGTCTCCTGGTTTGCCGCGGCGACGGTAGCGTCCGGTCCGGCGGAATGGATTGAAAACGACGTGGCTTGACCACGACGGCCCCCGGGGGGGCCTCAGAACATCAGATGCCGCATGCCGTGGGTCAGCATCCCGCCCAGCAGGCCGTTGACGACCACGGCGGCGGCGGTGACGGTCAACAGGCCGATGTAGATCAGCTCACGCCCGCGCCCCGGCCGGCGGACCCAATGTTCCTTGGCCCACCAGCTCAACAGGCCCAGCGCGGCGATCGAGGTGCCGAGCCACCGATGGTAGAGGTGGGTCACGTCGTCCTTCCCGGGCAGTCCCATGGCGAACCACCCCAGCGCCACCGCGGCGACCGCGGAGATCGCCGCCAGGGCGATGATCACGCGCGTGCCCTGCGTCAGGACCGGCCGACGCAGCGTCAGGGCGGCGATCTCGAGGAGCGCGGCGACGAGGAACAGCGCGATCGGGAAATGGACGGCGGCGGGATGCATGGCGCCGAGCCAGCGATACAGGCGCTGAGGCATAGGCTTGGGACCCTCGTCCACCGTCATGGCCCCGTGGTCCATGTCCATGGCCATCCCCGGCATGGCCATCACGCCGCTTTCTGGCACGGCGCCCGCCGGCGCGGCGGCCTGGGCGCGGGCCGCGGCCTGCTTGTCATGATCCTCGTGCGCGAACGCGGGCGCGCTGACAGACAGAGCCGCCACCAGGGCGAGCCCCGACAGCAATTTGCGTATCGACATTGTTATCTCCCATCCCGTCCCTTCTGCTAACTACGCACCGGAGAGGCCGTCCCCTCGTTTGAGGGATTTGGCTAGTTTCGGCGTAGTAGGGATTAGGGGCGCAAGGAGAGTGTTCGATGGCGCGTAATTTGGATGATCTTTTGGCCGGATCGACGGCGACGCCCTTAGGCCGGTCGCTCGACGGGCTCGAACCGCTCGTCTGGAGCCGGGTCGACGCGCTTCGCGGCGAAAGGTTCGCGTCGCAACTGCGTTTGGGGGCCGTCGCTATGGCCCTGGTCACTGGCCTGACGGCAGGCGGCGTCGGCGCGATCGCCGCCCCCAGACCGCCGGGGGAGATGGCCATCTTCACGGTCGATGCGGGTCTGTCGCCTCTGGTGAGACTGGAGGCCGGCCGATGATGCGCGGCTGGCGGGCCATCGCCCTGACGGCCGTCCTGGCGGCGGTCGCCAGCGGCGCGGGCACCTGGATCAGCGCCAGCTGGGTGCTGAGCCGGCGCGAACCGCCATCCCTGCACGACATCGTGCACCACGACCTGAAGCTCTCGCCCGACCAGCTGACCCGCATCGACGCAGTCGAAGCCCGGTTCGCCGTGCGCCGGACCGCGCTCGAAGCGGACGTCCGCGCGGCCAACGTGGAACTGGCGCGCGCGATCGAACAGAGCGACGGCGACGGCCCCCAGGTGCAGGCGGCGGTGGACCATTTCCACGTCGCCATGGGCGCCTTGCAGAAGGAGACGATCGCCCACGTCTTCGAGATGCGGTCCGTGCTGACGCCGGCCCAGGCGGAGGTGTTCGACGACCGCATCGTCGCCGCCCTCGCACCCGCCGAAGGCTGACGATCCGGGTGGAGAGTCCAGCGGACCTGTCAGCCCGCGCCGCCGGCGGCGACCGGGCGGCCTTCAGCGAGTTGATGCGGCAGACCAAGACGGGCCTGTTCCGCTTTGTCCGGCGCTATGTCGGCGACGAGCAGGACGCGTGGGACCTGTTGCAGGACACCTATGCGGCGGCCTGGATCAGCATCCGACGCTACGATCCGACACGGCCCTTCGAGGCCTGGATCCGCACCATCGCGCTCAATAAATGCCGGGACTGGAGCCGCCGCCGCTTCGTTCGGCGGCTCATCCGGGGCGGCGTCGACTTGTCGTCGCCGGAAGCCATGTCCGTGCCGGACGGGGCCGAGGCGGTGGATGACCGGATGGATGCCAACGCCCGGCTGGCGCGGTTGAACGAGGCCGTGAGCCGTCTGCCGCCGCACCTCAAGGCTCCGCTTCTGCTGACGGCGATCGAAGGCCGCAGTCAGGCGGAAACGGCCGGGATGCTGGGTGTCTCCATCAAGACCGTGGAGACCCGCGTGGCGCGGGCTCGTCGCAAGCTGTCCGAGGCGCTGGACGACACGCCCGCTGTCCGGGCCGTTGAGTGATCAGCTCGAGGGTCCTTGGAACCTTCGTTGCGCCTTAGCCCCGCTCGCGCCGCAGCGGCGCTCCGTCGATCGACATCCGGGCGGCGAGGGATGCGGCGCCCGTCCGCGTAATCTAGTATGAGGGCGTCGCGGGAAATCGACCCGATCATCGCCTTTTCCTTTCAGGAGCTTGTCACATGAGAGTCCCGATCCTAGCCGCCGCAGCGGCGATCACCCTGGGCGCCTGCCAGCCGGCCGCCGAACCTCAACCGGTCGAGGCCCAGACGGCGCCGGACGCCTCGGCGACGACCCCGATGGAGGCCGCGCCGGTCGCCACGCCCGAGCCGACTGCGCAGCCGCAGGCCGCCGCACCAGCCCCGGCGCCGTCCCCCCGGGCCTCGACGCCCCGACCGACCCGCCCCGCGCCGGCGCCAGCACCCGCCCCGACCCCGCCGCCGGCCGATCCGATGGCCGGGCATGACATGTCGAAGATGGACGGCATGACCATGCCGCCCAAACAATAGTTCGCGTAAGCATCAGGAGCTTTCTCATGAACCGTTCAATCTTCGCCAGCCTCGCCGCCGTGGCGGCGCTGGCTCCCGTCTCACTCGCCCACGCCCAGAGTCATTCGCACGCCGGCGTGTCAGCCCAGGAACACGCCGCCGTGCAGGCGCCTGCCAACGGCGTCGTCACCGCGCCGGCGGACAACGCCATGCTGGCCGCTGCCCCGACGGCGTTTTCGGCGACATTTCCGCACGCCATGACCCTGACGTCGCTCAGGCTGACGGGCGCCGCGGGCCAGCCGGTCGATGTGGTGGTGTCATCCGAGGCGCCGCCGGCCACAACCGTCACCGCGCCTCTGCCCACGCTTGCGCCGGGATCCTATTCCGCCGCCTGGGCCGCGAAGGGCGCCGACGGCCATCAGATGAACGGCGTCGTCCGTTTCATGGTTCACTGAGGAGTCGGCCTCCCGTCCCCTTGGGGGGCCGACGCCTGATGTGGAGGAACGCCGCGCAACCTGCTGCGCGGCGTTTTTCGTCGTGGATGGGCTTCCGTCGCCTCCCGGTCCGGGCGCCGGAGGTCACCCTCCGCCGTGAGCATTGTCGGCTCCGGGCGGTCGCAACCCGGCGCGATCACTCGCTCCAGGCGGCCTCGCCGCTCCGGGGAGATGGGTCGCCAGGCTCGCCAGGGTCCGGACCACGACGTGGGCGTCCCCTGAACCGCGTCCAACAGCTTCGCCAGCCTCCGGATCGTACAGAATTGTGAAACAGCCCAGCGCCATGGCCGGGCGAATGTCCCATACCAGACTGTCGCCGACGACGCAGACCTCTGCCGGTTCGACGGCCAGGGCGGCGAACATTCGCCTGAACGCTGCGGGATCGGGCTTCCCCACGCCGACCTCGCCTTCAATCTGGATGTGGTGGAAATGCGAAGCCAGGCCGAAACGCTCGATCTTGGCGCGCTGCAGGGGACCGGCGCCGTTGGTGAGAAGCGCCAGCCGGTATCCAGCATCCCGCAGATGGACCAACACGGCGTCCGCCCCGGGTTCGAGCCGCATCTGCCGGTCGCGATGAAGGCTGAAGGCGTCGGCGAGGCGTTCGGCGATTTCCGGAGAGGGCGTCGCACATCCGTCGCGCCGCAGGGCCTCAAAGGCCTTGGCCGCGATGATGCGCCTGGCCTGCCTCGGGGCTCCGCGGCCGATGGCGTGGCTTTCCGGATCGCTCCAGAAAGCCCGCCCCGCCTCCGTCAGGGCCCGCGCCGCATGGTCCGGAGCCAGGTCGCCAAGCTCGGTCTGGTACAACTGACAGACCCTACGCCACGCCAGGTCCGGGCGGCGATAGGCTGAGATCAAGGTGTCATCCAGATCGATAGCGACGGCCCGGGTTCGCCGAGTCGCTGTCATTGGACCCCACCCGGCCGGACACCAGCGTGCGCAAGACACTGGCTATAGTGGCGCACTGACCCACGCGAGGGCATCCTCATGCCCCCCCGCTGGTTGACTGCGCGGGCCCGGCACCAAGATGAACCCGCCAGCCTTCGCTAGAACCAGGCCCGAATGCCGACGACCAGTCGGGTGTCTTCCGAGCTTCGTCCGTCGGCTTCCAGGAAGTCCGCCGTATTGCCGAAGCTCTTGGTCCATTCCACGCCGACATAGGGGGCGAACTCCTTGCGGAACTCGTACCGCAGCCGGGCCCCGATCTGGAGCGACGACAGGCCGGAGCCGATCCGGAGTTCTGGGATGTCCTCCGCCGACAGCACCACCTCGGCCCGGGGCTGGACGATCCAGCGATTGGTGATGCGCTGATCGTATTCGGCCTCCGCCCTTGCCGTGAGTTCGCCCTTGTTGGACAGGAAGGCCGCCGCGTCGACCTCGAACCAGTAGGGCGCCAGACCCTGGATGCCGACGACCAGGTCGGTCCGGTCGCCTTCGGGCCGGTAGGTTTGCCGCAGGCCGGTCTGGAAGTCGAAGAAGGGTCGGAACGCTCGGCTGTAGAGGGCCTGAATCTCGGCCTCCTCGACCTCGCCGTCGAAGGCGCCTTCCCCTTCCGACTTCCACCAGAAGCGATTGATGTCGCCGCCGGTCCAGCCCTGGGCGTCCCAGGCGTAGGCTTCTTCGCCTTCGGCGAAGGTCGCTTCGAGCTGGTCGATGATGACCGCCGTCGTGCGCACATTTCCATGCTCGACCCGCAGTTGGGCGCGGGCCGCCGCCATTTCGGCGGGGTCGAACAGCAGGTCGGCGGCATTGGCCGGCCCGGTTGCCGCGCCCGCCGGAGCGGGGGCTTCCGGCGGACGGCCCGGATTGTCCGCGCTGGTCGGGACGTCGGGCGGCATGGCCATTCCGGACATGTCGTGTCCGGCCGGCATCTGACCCATCGTCGACATATCGTGACCGGCCGGCATCGCCGGAGTCGGCGTCTGGCCCATCATCGACATGTCGTGCCCCGCCGGCATGGCCGGCGCGGGCGGAGTCTGACCCATGGTCGACATGTCATGGCCGGCATGCGGGGGCGCGGCGGCCGGAGCCGGCTGGGTCTGGCCCATCGTCGACATGTCGTGCCCCGCCGGCATGGCTGGCGCGGGCGGGGTCTGACCCATGGTCGACATGTCATGGCCGGCATGCGGGGACGCGGCGGCCGGAGCCGGCTGGGTCTGGCCCATAGCCGACATGTCGTGCCCCGCCGGCATGGCCGGCGCGGGCTGGGTCTGACCCATGGTCGACATGTCA
>NZ_JBAZPR010000001.1:0-310088 GCF_041648115.1 Brevundimonas sp. | reverse complement strand
GCGAGTTGGTCATCCGCCCGCCGATCCGGTCGGTCAGATAGGCGGCGGTCTGCATCACCTGGCTGTGGTTCAGCCCCTGGTCGATGATGCCGTTGACGGCGACGCGGTCCACCGACTGGGCGGCGACCGGCGTGGCGAGAAGAGCGGCGGCGGAGACGAAGGCGAGCAGACGCGACATGGATTCCCCTGAGCTGAACAGGGGCGCATCTGAGGCGATCCGCCTACGGAGTGCAAACCGCAAACCGTATTCAGGCCGCGACGATCAGCCCCAGGGTCCGCGCGGTTCGGTCGGCGTGGCAGGCACGCCGGTGGTCGAGGCGGCAAAGCCGGCGGCGGGGCGAGGTTGGGTCAGGTCCGGCGTTCGCGGGCGCGGCTGCATTCCCATCTTGGCGCCCAGCTCCATCAGCGCCTTGACGCGGTTGACCGTCGCCGGATGGGTCGAGAACAGATTGTCGGCTCCGCGTCCCGCCAGCGGATTGATGATGAACATCTGGCCCGAGGCCGGATTGCGCTCGGCCGTCTGATTGGTGATCCGCTTGGCGTAGGCGTCGATCTTCTGCAGGGCCGAGGCCAGGGCCTGGGGGTCGCCGGCGATTTCGGCGCCGACGCGGTCGGCCTCGTATTCGCGGCCCCGGCTGATCGCCATCTGCACCAGACCGGCCGCCATGGGCGCCAGCAGCATCAGGGCCAGGGCGCCGATGATGCCGCCCGGCCGTTCGCGATCCTGACCCCCGCCGAAGAACAGGGCGAAGTTGGCCAGGGCGGCGATGGCGCCGGCGATGGTCGCCGTCACCGTCATGATCAGGGTGTCGCGGTTCTTCACATGGGCCAGCTCGTGCGCCATCACCCCGCGCACCTCCTCGCGCGTCAGCATGTCCAGCAGGCCGGTGGTGGCGCACACGGCGGCGTTCTCGGGATTCCGACCCGTGGCGAAGGCGTTGGGCTGGTCGTTGGGAATGATGGCGACCTGGGGCTGGGGCAGGCCGGCGTCGCGGGCCATCTGGCGCACGTCGGCGACATAGTTCCTGACCACGGCGTTGGGATGCTGCTCGTCGACCGGCTGGGCCCGGTACATCTTCAGCACGATCTTGTCGGCGTTCCAGTAGCTGAACAGGTTCATCCCGCCCGCGAGCAGCAGGGCGATGGCCATGCCGGTCGCGCCGCCGATCCGATAGCCGAGGCCCATGAAAATGGCGGTCAGCGCGGCCAGCAGGATGAAGGTCTTCAGATGGTTCATCGCGGTTCCGTCACTCGATCCGGCCGTTCTGTCTGGCGTCACGAGTTTGATCCTCTATTTGAGAGAAGGCGCATCAAGCCTCAAGGGAGCCGCCCTGTGACCGAACATCCCACCCCCGGCCCGGACAACGACGCCGAAACGGCTCCGGCGACCCCCGTCTTCAACGCCGACGTGCCCAACGCCACGCCGGAGCGGCCGGTCAGCGAGGCCGCGCGCCGGGCCTTGCAGGAGGCGGCCGATCGTCGCGCGGCGGAGCCGTCGATTCAGGCGGACACGGAATACGGCGGCCCGTCCGGTCCCGAACCGACCCGTTTCGGCGATTGGGAAAAGAAGGGGCTGGCGGTCGATTTCTGACCCTCTGGCCCTGTCGGGGTGGGGGGAAGGGTTAACGACGGCTTAAGAAACAGGCGCCGGATTTGCCAGTGCAGGGACAACTCAGAGGAGTCTGTCCCGTGACGATACAGTCGATACTTACCGCCGCATCGGCGGCTCTGCTGCTCTCGGCAGCGCCCGCTCTCGCCGGAGGGCCTGGAGGCCACGGCGGCGGCTATGGCGGCGGCCATGGCGGTCAATCCGGCGGCTGCGGCGGCGGATGCGGTGGCGGCGGCTACCAAGGCGGTGGCGGCCATTACGGCGGCGGCAACTACAACGCCAACCACAACGCCAATGTGAACGTGAACGGCGGGGCCTACACCAATGCGAGCGCGAACGCCTATGCGGGCGCGTCCAGCTATTCGGCGATCAACGCCCGATCCTATTCCAGCTCGTCCAGCTTCCAGCGCGGCTATGTCGGCGGCGGCACGACCTACGTCGGCGGCGGCGGCTATTCAGACGGATATTACGGCGGTGGATACGGCGGCGGCGGCGTGAGCACGACCTCGGTCCTGGTCGGCCGTCCCCCGGTCAGCGCCCCGGTCGGCTATCCCGTCTATGGCTTCGGTCGCGACTATATCGGCTGGCGTCCGTATCAGCAGGGCCGCCCTGCCGACTGCAACTGCCGCCCGCCCGCACGTCCGCCGGTGCGCTACGAACAGCGCTATGAGCAGCGTTACGAACAACGCTACGTCGAGCAGCCCCCGGTCTATGTCCAGGCGCCGCCGGTGCAGGTCGCGCCGCAACGCATCTATGTCGCCCCGTCGCAAGTGAACTTCGCGCCGCCCCAGATCGAGATGGGACCGCCCACCTATATCGAGCAACCGCCCATCTATGTGCAGGCGCCGCCGGTCAACATCGGGCCTCAGCGTGTTCAGGTCGCCGCGTCGCAGGTGAACCTGGCCCCGCCGCAGATCGAGACGGGCGGTCCGGTCTATTACGATCAGGCCCCGGTCTATGTGCAGTCGGCCCCGGTCAACATCGGCCCGCAACGCATCCAGGTCGCCCCAGGCCAGGTCAATATGGCCCCGCCGCAGATCGAGACCGGCGGCCCGGTCTATGTCGATCAGTCGCCCGTCTATGTGCAGTCCGCACCGGTCAACGTCGCCCCGGCCCAGATCTATGTGGCCCCGCCGGAGGTGAACACCATGCCGCCGCCCCCTCCGCCGCCGCCGCCTTCGGGCTACTATGGCGATCTGCCGCCGCCCGAAGCGCCCGCGCCCCACGCGCCGCCCCGCCACGGCTATGCCCAGGAGCCGGGCGAGCGGGGCTGATCGCCTCGCGGCAGGACAACCGAAGACGAAAGGTCGCCCTGGTCTGTCTCAGATCAGGGCGATCTGCTGTGCGATCTCTTGCGCCGCCGCAAGAGGATCGGCCGAGGCCGTGATCGGCCGGCCGATGACCAGATGGGTGGCGCCGGCTTCAAGCGCCGCCTGCGGGGTCGCCGCCCGCGCCTGGTCGTCCAGCGCCGCGCCGACCGGCCGCACGCCCGGCGTGACGATCAGGAAGTCCGGCCGTCCCGCCTCAATGGCAAAAGCCCGCGCACGCGCCGCCTCGTGCGGGCTGGAGACGACGCCGTCGATGCCGGCGTCCAGCGCCTGACGCACGCGTCGCTCGACCAGGTCGGCCGGCGACAGGCTGTGGTCGTCGGCGGACAGATCCTCGGCCGTCAGACTGGTCAGGACCGTGACGCCCAGCACTTTCATAGTCGACCCCGCCGCACCGCGCGCCGCCGCCGCCATCACCTGCGGCCGCGCATGGACGGTCAGCAGGTCGCAGTCGGCGCTCGCCAGGTTGGCCGTCGCCTTCTCCACCGTCGCGCCGATGTCGTGGAGCTTCCAATCGAGGAAGATCTTGCGCCCTTGCGCCTTCAGCTCGCGCGCCAAATCCATGCCGCCGACCGCGAAAAGCTGAAGCCCGATCTTGTAGAAGCCGACCGCATCCCCGATCCGCGCGACCAGGGCGGCGGCCTCGGCCGTCGTCGGCACGTCCAGGGCGCAGATGATCCGTTCGTCAGGCAGGCGATTGGGCGATGCGGTATGGGTCTGGGTCATCGACGGACTCGCGCTTAGCGGCTATGCCGGGACCTGTGGGGGCGCGTCGGCATGCGGCGTGACTGATTGAGGGCGAGGGCAGGCGATGAACGCAGTCGATTTGGGTGTCAACCTGTTCGTGACCCTGTTCGCCCTGCTGGACCCGATCGGCAATCTGCCGATCTTCGCCGCCGCCACGGCCGGGGCGACGCTGCGCCAGCGGATTTCGGTCTCGGCCCTGATCTGCGCCTTCGCCGCCGTCTTCCTGGCCTTCTTCCTGTTCACGGGCCTGGGCCTGCTGCAGTTCTTCGGCATTTCGTTGGCGGCGTTCCGCATCGCGGGGGGCATTCTGCTGCTGTTCCTGGGGCTCGATATGGCGCGCGGCGACTTCCTGGCCATGTTCGCCGACAAGGACGCGCTCGCCGACACCAAGGACGTGCGCGGCTATGCCCGCCGGCGCTTCCAGCGCCTGGTCGTGCCCTTCGCCATTCCGCTGATGATCGGCCCCGGCGCCATTTCGGCCGTCATCATCCAGGCGGGCGAGGCGGCAAAGCTGGGCTATGCCGGGACCATGGGGTCGCTGGCCGCCATCACGGCCGCCTGCGCGGTCTCCTTCGTCTGTTTCGCCCTGACCGGGTCGCTCAGCCGCCTGCTGGGCGAGGTCGGCATGGCCATCATCGTGCGCGTGCTGGGCCTAATCCTGTGCGCCCTGGCGATCCAGTTCATCCTGCTGGGCCTGGGCGAGGCCATCCCCGGCATGATCTCCGGCGCGGTGACCACGCCCTATCCCGCAGCGAAGTAGGCTTCAGTCCTCGTCGTCCTCGATGGCGTGGATGTCGTCGTCGGTCAGGCCCAGGTGGTGGCCGATCTCGTGGATCAGGACGTGGGCGATCAGTTCGGCGATCCCCACGTCGCCGCGCTCGCACCATTCGTCCAGGATCGGGCGGCGATAGAGGAAGACTCGCGACGGCTCGGCCGCCGGCCCCAGACTGTCGCGCCGACCGATGTCCACGCCGTGATACAGGCCCGTCAGCTCGAACGGATCCTCGATCTCCATCTCCGCCAGCGTCGCCTCGTCGGCGAAGTCATCGATGCGGATAACCACCTCGCCCGCCGCCTGTCTGAACGGCCCCGGCAGGGCGTCGAACGCCTCTTGCGCCAGCCTGGCGAAGTCGTCGAGGGAGGGGGCCAGAAACGAAGGGGGGCGCGCGTCGGTCATGACTGCGATATCGCGGTCCCGAGGGGGCGGCGCAACGGGGCGCGATGACGCGATCACGAGACTGCCGCTTTTTCGCGCGCTTGGGGTATGGTTACCGAATCGGGGCGCAGACCTTTCTCCAGGGACACGAATGGCCGAGGCCGACATCGCCTATGTCGCCACAGCGGGCGCAGCCGGACTGGCCATGGCCGTCAGCGCCTGGGCCTTGCTGCTGCGCGGACGGCTGAACGAGACGGCCGTTCAGGCCGAGCGCGAGCGGGTCGAGGCCCTGGCGGACCTCAGCCGCCACGACGCCATGCTGCGCGCCTTCGACGATGTCAGCCTGGCCCTGACGCCGGACGGTCAGGCGGCCGGCGCGCCCATCGGCTCGGCCGAACTGATCGCGCGCCTGGCGGGCGACAGCGACGAGGTCGGCGCCGCGGTCCTGGCCAAGCTCAAGATCACCCACGACGCACTGATCGAGGCCCTGGTGCAGGCGGGCCAGGCGTTCGAGGGTCTGGTCGCGTTGGACGACGTCGAGCCGTGGCGGATCGAGGGGCGGGTCGCCGGCGGTTCGGCCTGGCTGCGGCTGTCGCCCGCGTCGCGCTTCACTTTGACCGGCGCCGATGCGACCGAAAGCGGCCTGGCCATGCTGGGCGACGCCTCGCCCATGCCGACCTGGGTCGTGGACGGGACCGGCAAACTGGCCTGGGCCAACCGCGCCTGGCTGGCCGAGATCAACGCCGAAACCATCGACGCCGCCATCGAGGAAGGCCTGTCGTTCGACCGGGGGGCGGACGCCCTGGTCGCCGAGGCCGCGCGCCTGGGCGTGCGCCAGGAAGGCTTCCGCTGGACGACTGGCGGGGGCGCGCGCCGCGCCTGGCGCATCATCGCCGAACCGGCGGGCGGCGGCGCCGTCACCGCCTTCGCCATCGAGGTGACCGAGGCGGAAGAGACGCGCGACACCCTGCGCCGCCACGTCGACGCCCATGACGAGACGCTGAACCACCTGGCTGACGCTGTCGCCATCTTCGGCCCGCAAAAGCGCCTGGCCTTCCACAACACCGCCTTCCAGACCCTGTTCGACATCGACGCCGCCTGGCTGGACGAACGCCCGACCCATGCCGAACTGCTGGACCGACTGCGCCAGCGTCGCAGCCTGCCCGAAGTCGTGGACTATGCCGGCTGGAAGGCGCGCGAGCTTGAGTTCTATGGCGCGTCGGAGGCCTCGCCCGACGACAGCTGGTCCCTGCCGGACGGTCGCACCCTGCGCGTGGTGCGCCAGCCGCACCCGCTGGGCGGCATATTGCTGATCTTCTCGGACATCACCGACGAGCTGAAGCTGCGCAGCCGGTTCAACGCCCAGATCCAGGTCCAGCGCGCGACCCTGGACAAGCTGAACGACGCGGTGGCCGTGTTCGGTTCGGACGGGCGGCTCAGGCTGCACAACGAGGCGTTCGAGACCTTCTGGAACCTGTCGGTCGATCGGATCGCGGCGGCGTCGGATTTCGACGCCCTGGCAGAACTGTGCAAGGCGGTGCTGCCCGATCCGGCCCTGTGGCTGGGGCTGAAGGCGCGGGTCGCCGATCCCGATCCCGAAAGCCGTGTCGCGATTTCAGGCGAGGGCCGAACCGTCGATGGCCGCGTCGCCGCCTGGCAGACCCGGCCGCTGCCGGATGGCGCGACCCTGGTCGCCTTCTCGGACGTCACTGCCCGACGCGGGCTGGAACAGGCCCTGGTCCAGCGCGAACAGGCCCTGGCCGAGAGCCAGGCGCTGAAACGCGAGTTCGTGGGCAGCGTCTCCTATGAGCTGCGCACGCCCCTGACGACCATCGTCGGCTATTCCGAACTGCTGGAGACCATGGGTGACCTGCCCGAGCGCAGTCGCCAGCACGCCGGCGCCATCCGCATCGCCGCCAGCCAACTGGCCCGCTCCATCGACGACGTGCTGGACATGGCCCAGATCGACGCCGGCGAGATGGAGCTGTCGCTGGGCGACATGCGCGTCAGCGACCTGCTGAACCAGGCGGCAGAGAAGGTTCGTGCGCGGGTCGAGGGACGCGGCGCGACTCTGATCCTCTCCTGTCCCATCGACCTCAAGCCGATCCGCGCCGACGAGCACCGCATTGGCCAGGCTTTGGATCATCTGCTGGAAAACGCCGCCCGCGCCGTGTCAGACGGCGGGGTCGTGGAGCTGAAGGCCGAGACCGGCCCGTCCGAAATCCGCCTGACCGTGTCCGACACCGGGCGCGGCATCCCCTATCATCTGCAGGCCCACGTCTTCGACCGCTTCGTGCGTCGCGAGCGCGGCGGCCCCGGCGTGGGCTTGGCCCTGGTCAAGGCCCTGGTCGAACTGCACGGCGGCTGGGCCGAGGTGGAAAGCGAGCCCGGCAAGGGCGCGGCCTTCATCCTGCACCTGCCGCTGGGCGCCGCGACCACCGCCGCCGCGCCCGAGCTTCAGCTGGAACTCTAGCGCCTCTCGATCTAGGTCTTTTCGACGCGCGCCGGACGGGTGGCGAACTGACCGGCGCGCCAAGCCATCCAGGTCGCCAGAACCCCCACGGCCATACAGACGACCAGGGCCGGCAAGGACGCCTCGGGTCCGAAAGCGCCGCCGGTCAGCCATTCTGGAAAGCCCGGCCGCGCCGTGCTGCTGGCGATGGCGGGTCCGAAGTCGCCGCCGCTGACCGCCGCGCCGAACAGATAGCCCTGCGTGAAATTCCAGGCGGCATGAACCCCGATCGAGACCCAGATGCGTCCCGTCAGGGCATAGAAGGCGGCCAGCATGATTCCGGCCTCCAGCGCGATGCAGATGGCCGCGAACACGGTCGCATTGGGATTGGTGATATGGCCGAAGCCGAACAGGGCGGCGGAGGCGGCGAAGGCGATCCACGGACCGAACGCCCGCCAGATCAGGCGCAGCAGGACGGCGCGCAGCATGATCTCCTCGACCACCCCCGACTGGATGGCCCCGCCGGCGGCGGCCCAGGCCGGGGCGACGCCCAGAGCGCGGATCTCATAAAGGCCGAACACCGCCATTATGGCCATGACGGCGGCGAACATCAGGGCGCCGATCAGCAGGCCGACAAGAAGCTGAGGTAGGAGCGGCCGCAGGGCGATCTCCGACGGTCTGCGGCCTTCGGCCAGCCAGACCGCCAGAGCATAGAAGCCCAGGCCGACGA
Organism: Brevundimonas sp.; assembly: GCF_041648115.1. GTDB lineage: Bacteria > Pseudomonadota > Alphaproteobacteria > Caulobacterales > Caulobacteraceae > Brevundimonas. The sequence continues at coordinate 302,066 of NZ_JBAZPR010000001.1, read as the reverse complement.
CGGCCCCAACGACATTGGCCGCCAGCTGCGCCGGCCCCGTGTTCGGCAGAAAATCGCCCAGCACCTGGATCGTCGGAAGGGAAACCAGCACCACCAGGAAGAACAGGGCCACGGCCCAGCCTACGGCCCGCAACCACCGCAGCGGCCCCGGATGCAGGAAACGCCGCTCGCCCAGGTCCACCGGATGGACCCAGGCCTTCATGTCGATCGTCATTCCGCGTTCCCAACCCAAAGGCGAAGCTTAGGCTGCGCCGGGGAGACGACGCAATCGTCAGCCTAGCGCCGCGAAGCTTTCGACGTATCGCGCGAGGGACCGAACTCGGCGCCTGGGTTCCATTCCGGCCATTGGTCGCTGTCCGCCAGCTCACGGCCGACAGCGTAGATCAGCGCCACATCCGCCGCTGCGGCATCCATTTTCCAGGTCGCATCCCATTCGTCCGTGGGCTGATGATAGCGGTTCTGGACGTAGTCGCGGCTGGCGGCGCTGGCGCCGGTGAAGCCAGCCGCCGGGAACAGGGCCGGCACGCCCTTCAGGGCCAGGGGGAAGTGGTCGGAGCGATAGAAGGCGCCGGCCTGGGGCGCCGGATCGGCGATCAGGGTGCGGCCGGCCTGGGTCGCGTGGCGCGCCAGAACGTCGTCCAGTTGGTTCTTGCCCTTGCCGATGACGACGACGTTCGGGTCGATCTGGGTTCCGGGCAGCAGGCTGTCGACGTTGATGTTGGCGACCGTGGTTTCCAGCGGCCAGACCGGATTGGCGGCGTAATAGGTCGAGCCGAGAAGCCCAGCCTCCTCGCCCGACCAGGCGGCGAAGACGACCGACCGTTTCGGACGCGGACCGTCGGAGAAGGCGTGGGCCAGTTCCAGCAGGGCGGCGACCCCGGTCGCATTGTCCACGGCGGCGTTATAGATCTTGTCGCCCTGAGCGTTCGGCGTGCCGACGCCGTAGCCGTCCCAGTGGGCGCCGTACATGACGGTCTCGTTCGGACGTTCGGCGCCGGGAATCCGGGCGATGACGTTCTTGGTCTCCACCTTGTCGGCGATCTGGCCGAAGTCCACGCTCATGGTCAGGCCCGGCAGCACGACAGGCTTGAAGTCGGCGCGGCGAGCGCTGTCCTTCAGGGCGGCGAAGTCCAGGCCGGCTGCGGTGAACAGTTCTTCGGCCCTGGCGCGCTGGATCCAGCCCTGGAAGGGCGCGCGCTCGGCGTCGGGATCGGCGCGCACGATGTCGAACTTGGGCGCGGCCGACGAGTTCTGCAGCGTGGACCAGCCGTAGCCGGCGCCCGCCGTCTCATGCACCACCAGCACGCCCGCGGCGCCGCGACGGCCTGCCTCCTGGAACTTGTAGGTCCAGCGGCCATAGAAGGTCATGGCGGCGCCGTCGAACTTGCCGGCGACGGGATCGCCCTCGGGGGCCTGGAAATCGGGATCGTTGACCAGGACGACGATGACCTTGCCGCGCACGTCCACGTCCTTGAAGTCGTCCCACTGGCGTTCCGGCGCGGTCGCGCCATAGCCGACGAAGACCACGGGGGCGTCGGTCACGGTGATATGGTCGGTCGGACGGTCGCTGGACACCAGCACGTCGGGACCGCGCTCCAGGCTGATCGCCCTGCCGCCGACGGTCGCGGCCACGGTCGCAGGACCGTTCTGTCGGGTGCGCGACAGATGGGCGACCTGGACGAAGGCGCCGTCCGGTCCGCCGCCCTGGGCGCCGGCAGCGCGGAATTGTTCGACCAGCCAGGCGACGGTCTTTTCCTCGCCTGGCGAGGCGGGGGCGCGGCCTTCGAACTCATCCGATGCCAAAACCCGCACCGATTCGTTCATCCGTGCGGCGTCGATGTTTGGCGCGCCCTCCTGCGCCAGGGCGGAGGAACAGGCCATCATCATAGCCAGGGCGGAAACGGCGGGAAGGGTGCGGCGCATCGGGAACTCCTGATCGAACCGGGCGACCCTGCCTTCCTCAGTCCCGGCTGTCGAGCCAGTCGATGACGCCGGACGCCGCGACCAAGCCAGAGGCGAAGCTGGCCTGAAGCAGATAGCCGCCGGTCGGCGCCTCCCAGTCCAGCATCTCTCCGGCGGCGAAGACGCCCGGTCGCGCAACCAGCATCAGCCGTTCGTCCAGGCCGTCCAGCGCCACACCGCCGGCCGAGGAAATGGCTCGCTCCAACCCCTGAACGCCCGTCAGGGTCAGCGGCATGGCCTTGATCCGTTCCGCCAGGGCGCGAGGCGAGGCGGGCAGGGGGCCGGCTTCGTAGAGCAGGGCGACGGCGGCCGGATCCAGCCCCACCACCTTGCGCAGATGGTTCGACAGGCTGGCCTTGCCGCGCGGCTTCGACAGCCGGTCGGTCAGCTTGCCGACCGCCACGTCCGGCTTCAGGTCGATCTGGATATCGGCGCGGCCGTCCGTCTCGACCGTCGTCCTCAGCGCGGCGGACAGCGCATAGATCGCGCCGCCTTCGATGCCGTAGCGGGCGATCATCGCCTCCCCGCGCGCCGTCCGGTCGCCATGGGTGACGGCGACGCCCTTCAGCGGCTGGCCGGCGAAGCGGTCACGGAACAGGGGGGACCAGGCGACGTCGAAACCGACATTGGCGGGTCGGAACGGCGTAACGGATGCGCCGGCCGCTTCGAGCCACGGCGCCCAGGCCCCATCCGAACCCAGACGCGGCCAGCTGGCGCCGCCCAGGGCCAGAACCACGGCGTCCGGTCTCTCAAGCCGCTCGCCGTCCGGTGTCTCGAACGCCAGCGCGCCGTCGCGCCACCCGGTCCAGCGCGAGCGGGTGCGGATCTCGACGTTCAGTTCGCTCAGCCGCGCCAGCCAGGCCCGGACGAGGGGCGAGGCTTTCATCGCCTTGGGAAACACCCGGCCGCTGGACCCGACGAAGGTCTCCTGCCCCAGGGCCTCGACCCAGGCGGTCAAGTCGGCGGGGGGAAATCGGTCGATCCAGGCGGCGGCAGTCGGCTGAGCGAGGCCATAGCGGGTGGTGAACCGGTCCAGCGGTTCCGAATGGGTCAGGTTCAGCCCGCCTCGCCCCGCCATCAACAGCTTGCGGGCGACCGAGGGCATCCGTTCATGAACGATCACTGTCGCTCCCGCCTGCGCCAGCCGTTCAGCGGCCATCAGTCCGGCGGGACCGGCGCCGATCACATGGACATGTCGGGAGGGCGTCAGGCGGGGGGACTGTTGCATGGCGTCGCTTTGCGCGCTTGCGGCGGCGCTGGCTATAGGCAGCCGCATCGCTATGTTCCGTACCATGAGCGTTGCATTCACCCGCGAAGAAGATCTTGAGGCCACCGCCGCCGATCTGGCGGACCGCCCGATCTCGCCCCACCCCAATCTGGTCACGCCGCAAGGCCTGGCGATGATCGAGGCCGAACTGGCCTCGGCGCGCGCCGCCTATACCGCCGCCCAGGTAAAGGGGTCCATCGAGAGCGACCGCACGGCGATGGCGCGCGCGACGCGCGATCTGCGCTACTGGTCCGCCCGTCGCGCCTCGGCCCAGTTGGTCGAGCCGACCGAGGACGAGGGGGCCGTGCGGTTCGGCGGGTCGGTCTCCATTGAGCGCGAGGACGGCCGTGCCCAGACCTGGCGTATTGTGGGCGAGGACGAGGCCGATCCGGCGGCCGGATCCGTCAGCCATGTCTCGCCCCTGGCCCGCGCCGTCGTAGGCAAGCGGGTCGGCGCCGAGGTGATCGTGGCGGGTCAGTCGGCGGAGATCGTGGCGGTCGGCTAGACCTTACGGCTGGGGCTCTTCGTCGCCCAGCATCTCACGCATCATGTCCAGGATCAGCTTCTGCTTGCGCGGCGGCAGGCGCGGCGCAAGGCGGGTGATCTCGACGCTGTTCCTGGTCGGCTTGTGCTCGTGGTCGAAGGCGGGGGCCACCTCTTCCGCCATGCCGGGCTGGGCGTTGGCGTAGCCGTTGAAGAAGAAGGGGATATCCACCTTCATGAAATCGGCCATCTCGAACAGTTTCGAGGCCGAGACGCGGTTGGTGCCCTTCTCGTACTTCTGCACCTGCTGGAAGCTGACGCCGACGGCCTTGGCCAGGGCGGTCTGGGTCAGGCCCAGGTCCAGCCGCTTTTCCTGAACGCGACGGCCGACATGGCGATCGACGGGATGCGGATCCTCGTCCTTGTCACGCGCCATGCCATCCCCCCTCTTTGCTCAGATCGCTGCCCGATTCGCACGGACCCTAGATCGCCGGATCAAAGGCCACAAGGACAGGATGAATGCTGTTAGGGTCGGGAAAAAGAACAGGAAATCGCCGAACCGACCATAGGGCGTGATCCCGGTCGGGCGCGGCAACGGCGCGTCGATCACGCCCATGACGCCGGGGTCCAGCCGCTGGCCGTCCACGATGCGACCCCAGGGGTCGATCATGGCCGAAATCCCTGTCGGCGTGGCACGCGCGATGGGCAGGCCGGTCTCGATGGCGCGATAGCTGGCCAGGTTCAGATGCTGGCGCGGACCCGAGGTCGCGCCGAACCAGGCGTCGTTGGAGGCGTTGACGATCCACGCCGGCCGCCCCGCCGCGCCGGGGGTGAAGCCGGGGAAGAGGCTCTCGTAGCAGATCAGCACCTGGGCCGGCGGCGCGCCCGGAACCTGGATCGGCGCCGGCGTCGGTCCGGCGGAGAAGTCGCTGGGCATATGCACCAGGCTGCGCAGGCCGACCTTGGTCATGATCCCGCTCAGCGGCAGATATTCGCCGAACGGCACCAGCCGGTGCTTGTCATAGACGGCCGCGACCCTCAGGCCCGCCCCGCCTTCGTCGGCCAGGGCGAACAGGCTGTTGTAGTAACGACCGCCCTCCGGCGCGGTCAGGTCCGGCTCGCCGCGCGCCAGCCCCATCAGCAGGGTCTGTCCGGGCCGCAAGGCGCCGGCGATGGCCTGGGCGTCCGGCGAGGCGAAGACGTCGTTGGCCGAGGCGGGCAGGGCGCCCTCGGGCCAGACCACGACATTGGGCGTGCGTGCCGCCGCCTGACCCGTCAGGGCGACATACCGATCGACGATGGAGCGATAGGCGTCGGGCGACCATTTGGTCTCCTGCTTCACATCGGCCTGGACCAGACGCACGACGGTGTCGGTGAACTGCAGGTCGGCCTGCGCCAGCCTGACGGCGCCGAACGTCCCGACGGCGATCAGGGCCAGCGCCCCCAGGCCGGCGGAGATCAGGCGGCTGCGCTTGGCGCCGGGTCCGATCAGCGGCGCGAAGGCAGCGGTCGCCGCGACCGTGACCAGGCTCAGTCCATAGACGCCGACCACCGAGGCGAACTGGGACATGCCGCCGCCCGCGCGCCAGGTCGCTCCGGCCGGGTTCCACGGAAAGCCGGTCAGCACATGGCCCCGCAGCCATTCGGCGGCGCAGAACAGGGCCGCGAACAACAGCACCCGCACCGCGCCCAGCCGCGCCCAGCGGCGATATAGCGCCGTCGCCGTTCCCCAGAACAGGCCCAGGCCGGCGGGCAGCAGGCTGGCGGCGAAGGGCGCCATCCACGCCTGTTCGGGATTGACGAAAAAGGCCTCGGCCACCCACCAGCAGCCGATGAAGAAATAGGCGAAGCCGGCCAGCCACCCCATCCAGAAGGCGCCGCGCACTGTGTCCGAACGCTCCGACAGGATCATCAGCAGCGGATAACCCAACAAGCCGATCAACACGCCGAACGGTGGATGCGCAAAAGCGGTCCCGGCCCCGGCCAGCAGCGCCAGGGCGATGCGGATCAGCCGCCAGGTCAGGGCGCGTTTCTTGTCGGGCATGGCGCGGATCGGGGCGGCGAAACGGTCCAGCAGGGCGTCGGGAAACATCGGTCAGTCCTGCTCGGCTAAATAGGGGTCGGCGACGCCGATCTGGGCCAGGATCTCGCGCTCCTCGGCCTCCATCTCTTCGGCCTCGGCGTCGTCCTCGTGGTCGCGGCCCAGCAGATGCAGCACGCCGTGGACGACCAGATGGCTCAGATGATCGGCCAGGGTCTTGCCCTGCGCCTCGGCCTCGGTTGCGCAGACGCCGTAGGCCAGGACGATGTCGCCCAGATGCGGCGCGGCGTTTTCCGGCGCGGGAAACGACAGGACATTGGTCGGCCTGTCCTTGTCGCGAAACCGGGCGTTCAGCTCGCGCACGCTTTCGTCGTCGGTCAGCAGGACGACGATGTCGCCCTCGACCTTCCCCAGCGCAGCGAGCGCCGCCCGTTCCACGACGGCTTCCGTTTCCGGCAGGGCGCCGGTCCAGGCCTCGGCCTCGACTTCAATCTCGATCATGCGGGGTCTTCGGCAACCGGGGCCGGGCGGCCCTTTTCAGCATCGGCGTCATAGGCGCGCACGATCCGCTCGACCATGGCGTGGCGCACCACGTCCGAGGCTTCGAACTTCAGGATGCCGACGCCCTTGACCCCGTCGAGGATCCGCAGGGCGTGGGCCAGGCCGGAGTCGCGCGGGTTCAGCAGGTCGATCTGCGACGGGTCGCCCGTGACCACCATCCGCGCGCCCTCGCCCAGGCGCGTCAGCACCATCTTCATCTGCAGGCGCGAGGTGTTCTGGGCCTCGTCGACGATGACGAAGGCGTGGCTGAGGGTGCGGCCGCGCATGAAGGCGATGGGGGCGGCTTCGATCTCGCCCTTGTCGCGGCGACGCTGCACGTCCTCAGGCCCCAGGATGTCGTTCAGCGCCTCCCAGATCGGGGCCAGATAGGGATCGACCTTCTCGTTCAGATCGCCGGGCAGGAAACCCAGCTTCTCGCCCGCCTCGACCGCCGGGCGGGTGATGACCAGACGGTCCACCTGCCCCCGCCGCAACAGCGACGCGCCATATGCCGCCGCCAGGAAGGTCTTGCCGGTGCCGGCCGGGCCGACGCCAAACGACAGTTCGCATCGGCCCAGCATGTCCAGATAGGCGGCCTGCGCCTTGGTCTTGGGCACGATGGAGCCGCGCTTGCCGCCCGGAAGCGACACGCCCGCCGCCGCCATGCCCGGCGTGCCCTTGCCGCCCCGCGCCTGACCCAGGGCCGCGCGCACATCCGCCTCGGTGACTTCGGCGCCCAGGGCCGCACGCTTGGCCAGGTCCTCGATGACCTGGCGCGCGTCGGTGCGGTCGCGCGTGCCGCCGTTGACGGAGACCCCGCCGCCCGGCGCCTCGACCAGCACCTTGAAGGCGTCCTCGATCAGGGCGACGTGACGGCTGTTCGGCCCGACGACCGCACGCAGTTCGGCGTCATTCAAAGGAACGAATTCGGACTCACGTGCCATCAAGCAGCCTTTTCTTTTTGGGCTAGCGCCGAGCCCGCGGGGCTCGGCTGCTTGAGCCCGTCTGCTATGAGCCGGCCCGACAGACTGTTTTGCTGGCCCGCAACGATCTCGACCGGAACGATCTGTCCGATCAGATGATCCGCGTCGTCGACATGGACCGATTGCAGATATGGGGATCGACCTATCGCTTGGCGACGGTGGCCGTGTCGGCCGGGCTTGTCGAACAGCACATTCAAGATCCGGCCCGTCTGAAGTTCATTGAAGGCGGTTTGCTGTTCGGTCAGCAGGGCGATCAGACGATGCAGCCGCTCCTTGGCGACTTCCGGCTCGACCTGTTTGCCCATGCCGGCGGCGGGAGTGCCCGGACGCGGCGAATAGGCGAAGGCGAAGGCCCCCGCGTAGTTCACACGCCGCACCAGATCCAAGGTGTCCTCGAACTCCTTGTCCGTCTCGCCGGGGAAGCCGACGATGAAGTCGCCCGCGATGGCGATGTCGGGCCGCGCGGCGCGGATGCGGTCGATCAGGTCGAAATACTTCTGGCGGCCGTGTTTGCGGTTCATCGCCCGCAGGATGCGGTCAGACCCCGCCTGAACCGGCAGGTGCAGATAGGGCATCAGGGCGTCCAGCTCGCCGTGCGCGGCGATCAGTTCGTCGGCCATGTCGTTGGGATGGCTGGTCGTATAGCGGATCCGGTCCAGGCCAGGAATATCGGCCAGGGCATAGGCGAGTTCCGCCAGGGTCGCCTTCTTCCCGTCCGGCCGTTCGCCGTCATAGGCGTTGACGTTCTGGCCCAAAAGCGTGACCTCGCGCACGCCGCGTCCGGCCAGTTGGCGCGCCTCCTCCAGCACCGAGGTCATCGGACGCGACCATTCGGCGCCGCGCGTATAGGGCACGACGCAGAAGGTGCAGAACTTGTCGCATCCCTCCTGCACCGTCAGGAAGGCGGTCGGTCCCTCGGTGAAGCGGGCGGCGGGCAGGGCGTCGAACTTGTCGTCGGGGGCGAAGTCGGCGCCGATCCGCTCGCCCCGCGCCCGCGCCGTGCGGGTCAGAAGTTCGGGCAGCTGGTGATAGGCCTGGGGGCCGACGACGATATCGACCGCCGGCTGGCGGCGCATGATCTCCTCGCCCTCCGCCTGGGCGACGCAGCCGGCGACGGCGATGGTCAGGTCGCCACCCGTTTCGCGCCGGACGTCGCGCATCTCGCGCAGCTTGCCGAGCTCGGAATAGATCTTCTCGGCCGCCTTCTCGCGGATGTGGCAGGTGTTCAGGATGACGAAGTCGGCGGCCTTAACATCGTCGGTCGTCGCGTAGCCCAGCGGGCGCAGCACATCGGCCATGCGCTCCGAGTCATAGACGTTCATCTGACAGCCGTAGGTCTTGATGAACAGGCGCTTTTCGGGCGCCGCCATCGCTTCTGCCGTTGGAACCAGGGTCTCAGTCATTGCGGGCTTATGATCGCCCGCACGCGCCCCGACAAGACGGGCGTTCAGCCGGCATCCACGTCGGCGGGATCGACCCGCGCGGCGTGGCGGGTGAAGATCAGGCCTTCGCGTTTGGACGGCTCGGCGCCCTCGATCGCCACGCCGTAAAGCTCCAGCTTGTGGCCGATCAGCTGGAAGCCCAGCCGTTCCGCGATCTCGGACTTCAACCGCTCGATCTCGGCGTCGAAGAACTCGATCACCTCGCCCGACTTGGTGTCGATCAGGTGGTCGTGGTGATCGTCGCCCGCCTCTTCATAGCGGCTGCGGCCGTCGCCGAAGTCATGCTTCTCGACCACGCCCGCCTCTTCGAACAGGCGCACGGTGCGATAGACGGTGGCGATGGAGATGTGCGGGTCGATGGCCGAGGCGCGACGGTACAGCTCCTCGACATCGGGGTGGTCTTCGGCGTTCGACAGCACGCGGGCGATCACCCGACGCTGTTCGGTCATACGCATGCCGCGGTCGGCGCAGAGTTTTTCGATCCGGTCCATGACCCTAGAATAGGGGCTCGGATCGCATCAGGGAAGCGGCACGTTGGCCTGATCCACACAGAGATCGCGGCTCATCACCAATGCATCCGTCCGAGACCCGTCGGCGGCGGCGTAATAGGCCTTTCGACTGCCGATCTGGGTAAATCCAGAGCGGTCGTACAGGGCGCGGGCGGCGAGGTTGTCCTCGGAGACTTCCAGGAACAATCGCGATGCCCCCGCCCGCGCCGCCGTGACGGCGCCGAGTTCGACCAGGCGACGGCCCAGCCCTGTTCGGCGCGCAGACGGACGCACCGCCAAGGTCAGGATTTCGGCCTCGTCCTGCACGACGCGAATCAGGATGAAGCCGTCGGGTTCCGCGACGACGAAGACCCCGGTATGGGACAGAAGGTCCGCAAACTCGATCCCGCTCCATGGCGCCGCGAACGCCTCGGCATGAAGGGCGGCGAGAGTGTGCGGATCGGGAGCGGTCATGACGCCGGTTGGCGCGGCTGGCCTGGCAGGCGGCTGGGCGGGGTCGCGTCGGGTGCGCGCAGGTAGAGCGGGCGCGGCAGGTGAACCGCCGGATCGGCGGCGGCGCTCAGCCGGGCCAGCGCCTCTGGCGACGGCGCGACGCGGTCGTCCCGGCTTGCGAACTTCAGATTGGGATGGGCCTCAACCAGAACCGCAGCGCCGTTGCCCACGAGGGCGATGTCGGGGCCAAGATCGGCGATCCGGCCCGCCGCGTCGCCTAGCGACAGGGCTTTGTCGGGTCCGAGAGGCTCGCCATTGGCGAACAGCCGCGCGTAAACCTGACCGCGTCTGGCGTCGATCAAGGCGGCGACCGGCCCCGTAACGGCATCCGAGGAGGCCGCGAGGGCGTCCAGGGCGGATAGACCTACAACCGGCCGATCCAGCGCCGCGCCCAGTCCCTGGGCGAAGGCCAGACCGACGCGAAGTCCGGTGAACGATCCCGGTCCGACGGTCACGCCGATCCGGTCCAGACTATCGAAACCGCCGCCCGCCTCGGCCATCGCATCGCGAACCAGACCGCCCAGCCGCTCCTGATGTCCCTTGGTCATCGGCTCGAACCGCACGGCCAGAGGGCGGTCGTCCTCGAACACCGCCGCCGTGCAGGCGCCCAGCGCCGTATCGATCACCAGAAGTCTCATGAGCGGCCTTCTAGGCCGCTCTGGCGAGAACCTCCACCAGTCGCGTCAAGGCTTGCCGCACGGCGCGGTCGTCGATGCGGGAAAACCCGTCGGCCATCGCCCGTCCCTCAGCCGTTACGGCCAGGGATCGGATCATGATTAGTTCGGCGCTTTCGGCCGGTTCAGGACGATCCGGAAAGAAGGCCTCGACGGGCAGGCCCAAGGCCAGAGCCAGCCGATGCAGGCGCGCCGCAGAAATGCGATTGCGCCCACCCTCGTATTTTTGAAGCTGCTGACAACTGACGCCGACCATCGCGCCCAGCGCCGTCTGCGATAGACCCAAGGCCGTTCGCCGCGACGCAATGCGCCTCCCGACCAGAGCATCCAGAGGCTCCACGGCGCGGGCCTTCTTGCGAGAAACGCTATCCGTCTTTTCCATAGAAAGACGATTTCACAACCTTACCGAGAATGCAACGTTTTCGTTTCATCGCTCCAGTCGGGCGACGACCGCCGATGTTCGCACGATGAGGTGACGGTCGATGATCTCGGCTTGATCGAGCTTTCCGGCGCCGCGCACGTGCATCTCTTGAGCATCCGTCCGCTCGAATAGCCGCACACGCATCGTCCCATCGGCCATCTCTATCACGCAGCCCTGCCCCTGGCGCGGCTGCATCCCCGGTTCGAACTCCAGAACGACGCCGGGTTCGGCCCAAGGTGACAGGTGGTCGTCACGAACTTCAATACGGTTCGGTGCGCGCGATAGCCCGTCGAAGGGGCGTCCGCTGTTTTCGACGCCGTTCGGATCGACCGCTGTCGGTCGATCGGCCTCGTCGGATAGCAGCAGGGCAAGGGCTTCGGGGCTGGAGTCCAGAGCGCCGGTCAGGCGGCGTTGGACATCGGGTCGAAACAGGCCGGGACGGCGACCGGCCTCATACAGGCCCCAACCCTGGCTGGTCATGTTCAGTCGCGCGCCCGCCTCGGCCTGCGACAGGCCGCGCTCGCGGCGCAGGGCGGCGAGGGCTTCGCCGAGGCGGAGAACTTCAGGGTCGGGAACGAAGCGGGGCATCAACTCAAGATGGCGCCCGGCAACGTGTCTGGCGAGGACGAAAACCGTCCGGTCGATCAGAGGGTCTGCTCGACCCGCGTCACTTCCGGCACATAGTGGCGCATCATCTGCTCGACGCCGGCCTTCAGCGTGGCCGATGAAGACGGGCAGCCGGCGCAGGCGCCGCGCATCCGCAGGTTCAGAACGCCTGTCGATTCATCGAAGGAATCAAACAGGATGTCGCCGCCGTCCTGGGCCACGGCCGGGCGGATGCGGCTGTCCAGCAGTGCCTTGATCTCGGCGACGATCTCGCTGTCGTCCTCGGCATGACCGTCGGCCTCGACGCTCGCGCCGCGCGTCAGCGGCTGGCCCGAGACGAAATGATCCATGACGACGCCCAGGATCGGCGCCTTCATCTCCGACCATTCCGGCCCCTGGGGTTGGCGGGTGACCGACACATAGTCGGCGCCGAAGAAGACGCCGTCGACGCCTTCGACCTCGAACAGGGCCTCTGCCAGAGGAGAGGCCGTCGCCTCATCGATGTTGCGGTACTCCAGCGCGGCGGCCGGCGACACGTCGCGGCCGGGCAGGAACTTCAGCACGTTCGGATTGGGCGTGGGTTCGGTCTGGATGAACATGGGCGGGAGATGCGCTCGCCCCCGCCCCGTTGCAAGACCCCGCGCGGAACCTAGCGCCGCTTCAACCCGCCCAGCAGGCCGCGCATCAGTTCGCGGGTCAGGGTCGATCCGGCGGTGCGAAGGACCGACTTGGTCATGGCCTCGATCGGTGTTTCACGCGTGGACCGACGGGCCGGGGTCGCTGTCGCGCGCGCGGCCCGCGCATCGGCCTGAGCCTGCGCCTTAGCCTGAGCCTGAGCTTGGGCCTGAGCCTGGGCCGCCTTCTCATCGGCCCTGGCCTGAACCTGAGCGGCCTTGTCGGCCTCGACCTGGGCCTTCGCCTGAGCCGCTGCCTGATCGGCGGCGCCGTGGCGGTTGGCCAGGATTTCGGCGGCGGATTCGCGGTTCAGAACCTGATCGTAGAGGCCGCGCACGGGACTGGCAGCCATGATCGCCGCGCGCTCGGCGTCGGTCGCCGGACCCAGGCGTGACGCCGGCGGGCGGATCTTGGTGCGAGCCACGATGGTGGGCGCGCCCTTCTCGTCCAGCACCGAAACCAGGGCCTCGCCCACGCCCAGACCCTGAATGGCCTCGGCCGTGTCGAAGGCGGCGTTGGCGCGGAAACTTTGCGAAGCGGCCTTCAGTCCCTTCTGTTCCGACGGCGTATAGGCGCGCAGGGCGTGCTGGATGCGGTTGCCCAACTGGGCCAGGACGCTGTCGGGAATATCGGCCGGGTTCTGGGTGACGAAATAGACGCCGACCCCCTTGGACCGGATCAACCGCACCACCTGTTCGACCTTTTCCAGCAGGGCGCGCGGGGCGTCGTTGAACAGCAGGTGGGCCTCGTCGAAGAAGAAGACCAGGCGCGGCTTTTCCGGGTCGCCCACCTCTGGAAGTTGCTCGAACAGTTCCGACAGCAACCATAGCAGGAAAGCCGCATACAGGCGCGGACTGTTCATCAGCCGGGTCGAATCCAGCACATTGACCTGGCCCCGTCCGTCCAGACCGACGCGGATCATGTCTTCCAGCTTCAAGGCCGGTTCGCCGAAGAAGGCGTCGCCGCCCTGTTGCTCGACCTGCAGCAGCGAGCGCTGGATGGCGGCGATGGAGGCGGGGGCGACATTGCCGACCTCGCGTCCGATCCGCTCGGCGTTCTCGCCGACATAGACCAGAAGGCTGCGCAGATCGTCGAGGTCCAGCAGCAGCAGGCCCTCCTTGTCGGCGACGTGGAAGACGACGGTCAGCACGCCTTCCTGCACGTCATTCAGGTTCAGCATCCGCGCCATCAGCACCGGGCCGATCTCGGACACGGTGGTGCGGATCGGATGGCCCTTCTGGCCATACAGATCCCAGAAGACCGTCGGCGCGGCGCGCGGCGTCAGGGTCAGTCCCATCTCGGTCGCGCGGGCGATCAGTTTCTCGTTCGGGGTTCCCACCTGCGAAATGCCCGACAGGTCGCCCTTCACGTCGGCGCAGAAGACCGGCACCCCGGCGTCGGAGAACCCTTGGGCCATGATCTGAAGTGTGACCGTCTTGCCCGTTCCGGTCGCGCCGGCGACGACGCCGTGGCGGTTGGCGCGGTTGAACAACAGGCTTTCCGGCTGGTCGGCGTCGGACTGGCCGAGGAACAGGCCGGGCAGGGCGTCGGGCATGAGGATCTCCGATGGCGTCTCGAAGAAAGGTCTAGCGCGTTCCAAACGCGGTCGGAACAGTGATTGACGCCGAAGCCGAGCGGTTCGACAACACAGGCATGAAAAGCCCCGTCGCCATGCCGTCCTCGGCCGTGTCCCGCAACGCCGTCGGGATCATCGCCACGGTGGCGGCGGGAGCGGCCATCTATTGGCTGCGGGACATCCTGACGCCGCTGGCCATGGCCATCTTCCTGCTGATCATGATCGACGGGGTGAAGCGGTCGGTCGAGGCGCGCACGCCGTTGAACAGCCGTATGGCCGGGATCGCGGCCCTGACCCTGGTGGTGCTGGCCTTCTTCGCCTCCATCGCCATCATCGTGAACGGCGCGGCCGGCTTCTTCGGCGAGGCGTCGGGCGTGTCCCAGAACATCGGCCCGCGCATCGATCAGATCATTCGCGATGTCTATGGCATCGTGCGGCTGGCCAATCCGCCGACGGCCCAGGATTTGATCAACGGCGTGGATGTGCGCGGCTGGCTGACCTCGATGGCCTTCCAGGTTCAGGGCATCGCCTCGGGCGCCTTCTTCGTCCTGATCTATCTGGGCTTTCTGCTGGCGTCCCAGGTTGGGTTCCGCCGCAAGATCATCGCCATGTTCCCCTCGGAGGCCCAGCGCGACGAGGCTGTCGCGGTGTTCCAGCGCGTGCGCGGCGGGGTCGAGGGCTATATCTGGGTGCAGTCGGTGACGGGGGCGATGATCTGCGTCGTGGCCTGGATCCTGATGCGGGCGGTGGGGCTTCAGAACGCCGAGTTCTGGACCTTCGTCATCTTCATCGTTGGCTTCATCCCCGTGCTGGGCGGGGCGGTGGCGGGGCTGGCCCCGCCGCTGTTCGCCCTTGTCCAGTTCGAAAGCTACTGGCCGGCCGCCATCCTGCTGGTCGGGTTGCAGGTGATCCTGTTCGTCGTCGGCAACTTCATCCAGCCGCGCATGCAGGGCGACAACCAGAACATCGATCCGGTGGTGGTGCTGCTGGCTTTGGCCTTCTGGGGCAAAATGTGGGGTGTGATCGGCATGTTCCTGTCCACGCCGCTGGCCGTCATGGCCATGGCGATCCTGGCCGAGTTCAAGGGGTCGCGCTGGATGGCGATCCTGCTGTCCGGCGACGGCGAACCCTATGCGGACGAGGACAAGACGACCGACAAGCCGAAATCGGCCCGGCGCAAGCCTAAACCTGAGCCTGCGCCGGAGGCCTGATCAGGGCTGCCAGCCGCTGATCTGATCCGTGTCGCCTTCGCCGGCCAGGGCGCCGCGCGTCTTCTTCACCTCGGCCCAGGCGGCGCGCAGCAGGGCGGCGACGCCCTCGCCCGACACGCCGGACACCAGCATGGGGCGGCGACCTGAGACGGCTTCCAGTTCGGCCGCCTTCTCATCGCGCGCCTCTGGCGTCAGGGCGTCGATCTTGTTCAACGCCAGGATCTCGGCCTTGTCGGCCAGGCCCTCGCCATAGGCCTCAAGCTCGCCACGGATGATGCGATAGGCCTCCGCCACATCGTCCTGTGTGCCGTCGATCAGGTGGATCAGGCTGGCCGAGCGTTCGACGTGGCCCAGGAAGCGCGTGCCCAGCCCCGCGCCCTCGCTGGCGCCCTCGATCAGGCCGGGGATGTCGGCGATGACGAACCGCTCTGAAGGCGACAGGTCCACCATCCCCAGGTTAGGGGCCAGGGTGGTGAAGGGATAATCCGCGATCTTGGGCTTGGCGGCGCTGGCCGCCGACAGGAAGGTCGACTTGCCCGCATTGGGCAGGCCCGCCAGACCGATGTCGGCGATCAGCTTCAACCGCAGCCAGATCCAGCGTTCCTGACCGTCCTGGCCGGGGTTGGCGTAGGTCGGCGCCTGGTTGGTCGGGCCCTTGAACCGCACATTGCCCCAGCCGCCGTTGCCGCCCTTCAGCAGCAGTTCGACCTTGCCGGGGGTGTCCATGTCCAGCAGGACGGTTTCCTTGTCCTCGTCCAGAACCTGTGTGCCGACCGGCACCTTCAGATGCACGTCGTCGCCCTTGCCGCCATGCATCTGGCGACCCTGGCCGTGATGGCCGGTCTGGGCCTTGAAATGCTGCTGGTAGCGATAGTCGATCAGGGTGTTCAGCCCGTCCATCGACTCGATCCAGACGTCGCCGCCCTTGCCGCCGTCGCCGCCGTCCGGGCCGCCGTTGGGAATGAATTTCTCGCGTCGGAACGACACGGAGCCCGCGCCGCCGTTACCGGAGCGGATATAGATCTTGGCCTGGTCGAGGAACTTCATCGCGGGCTTATGCCAAAAGACGAGGGCGAGGGCGAGGCGCCGCGTAATTCATAGGTCATTAAGCGACGCGATCCAGACTCTTCGCCCATGAACGTCTCGTCCGCCAGCGCCATGGGTAATGTCCTGAACGAGGGCCGTGTCCAGCGCGAGAAGGCGGCGGACGAGCGATCCGCCGCCCGGCTGCGTGACGCCAAGTCGGCGGTGGCGACGCTGAAACAAATGAACACCGACGCCTCGGACCAGAAGAAGGCCGCCGCCAAACAGCGCGTTGATCAGCTCAAGGCCCGGCTGCAGATGCTGAGGATGAGCAGTCCCGTCGATCCCAAGGTGCTGGCCCAGCTGGCGCGTGAACTGAAATCGGCGGTCAGCAGCTATGCCGGGGCAGGCGGTTCCGCCGGTGATCTGGGCGTGACGGCGACAGCCGCCGCCTCGGCTGATCCGAGCGCCGCCTCTGTCTCTGCAAGCGTCGAGGGTGAAGCCAGCGCCAACTCACAAGCGGTGCAGACGGTCTCCACAGCAGACAGTGCAAAATCAGGCGAGGGCGAGAGGGAAGCTCCCGCCGGCGAGCCGGCCGGATCTCCCGAGGCCAACCCCTATCAACGCATGGCGCAGGACGCGGACGCCCGGTTCGCCGATGCGTCGCGTCGCGGCGCAGCAATCCAGGCGGACCGCGAATTCCTGACCGACGTCCGCAGTCTGGTCAACCAGATCAAGGCCATGGCCAAACAGGCCGCCGCTCAAAAGCCCGATGGAGCCGAGACCCGCGATGCTGACGATGCGGAAAAGGCGGCGGCCGATGACGGCGGCCGACTTGTCAAAACGAATGACCGAGCCGATGCACTCAAGGCCGTGGACGATGCGGGCAAAGACCTGAACGTCGGCGGGATTTCCCTGACGGTCTGATCACCGCAGCGCCAGCGTCACCGTCTTGATGTCCACATATTCGTCGATCCCGTGGATCGAACCCTCGCGGCCATAGCCCGACTGCTTGACCCCGCCGAACGGGGCGACGGCGGTGGAGATCAGGCCCGTATTGACGCCGCACATTCCCGCCTCGATCCGACGCGAAAACCGCATGGCCCGGTCCAGGTCGCGGGTGAACAGATAGGAGGCCAGGCCGTAATCGCTGGCGTTGGCCTTCTCCAGAACCTCCTCCTCGGTATCGAAGGCGAAAACGGGGATCATCGGACCGAACGTCTCTTCCTCGCGGAACAGTGCGTCGTTCCCGCCCAAGGTGACGGTCGGCTGGAAGAAGCGGCCGCCCAGCTCATGGCGCGAGCCGCCGGTCAGCACCTTGCCGCCGTCGGCCTTGATCGTCGCCACGTGTTTCTCGACCTTGTCGATGGCCTTGTCCTCGATCAGTGGCCCAACCTTCACGCCCTCTTCGAAAGCGTTCCCGACGTTGATCTTTGCGACTTCCGCCGCGAGTTTTTCGGCATAGGTCTCGGCGACCGACCGCTCGACATAGACGCGGTTGGGACAGACGCAGGTCTGGCCCGAGTTCCTGAACTTGCCCTTGATGGTCTCGGCGACGGCCAAATCCAGATCGGCGTCGGCGAAGACGATCAGCGGGGCAGCGCCGCCCAACTCCATCGACACCCGCTTCAGCGTCGGGGCGCACTGTTCCGCCAGTTTGCGGCCCACGCCGGTCGAGCCGGTGAAGGACAGTTTGCGGATCGCCGGGCTGTCCGTCAGCACCTTGCCGATGGTCGCGGCGTCGCCAGTGACGATGGACAGGGCGCCCCTGGGCAGGCCCGCCTGATAGGCCAGTTCGGCAAGGGCGATGGCGGTGAAGGGAGTCTGGCTGGCCGGCTTGACCACGGCGGTGCAGCCGGCGGCGAAGGCGGGGCCCAGCTTCCGCGTCAGCATGGCGGCGGGGAAGTTCCACGGTGTGATCAATGCGCACGGTCCGACCGCCTCACGATAGGTCAGGATCAGATGGCCCAGCGGACTGTCCTGGGTCTCGCCGATCAGCCGCTCGGCCTGGCCCGCGAACCATTTCAGGAAGCCGTTGGCGTAGGTCACCTCGCCCTTGGCCTCCTCGAACGGCTTGCCGTTCTCCAGCGCCATCAACGCGCCCAGACCTTCGACGTTGTCGTCGATCAACGCCGCCCATTTTCGCAGGAAGGCGGCGCGCTCATGAGGGTCGCTCCGGGACCAGGTCTTGAACGTCTCCGCCGCCGCCGCGATCGCCCGTTCGGTTTCGGCGACGCTCATGTCGGGAACATGGCCGATGATCTCTCCGGTCGCCGGATCATCGACGGCGATGCCTGCACCGTTCGCAAGGATGGGCTCTCCGGCGATCAGGGCGTACTGGCGCAGCAGCGCAAGGCCGGATTGGCGGGCGGTATGGTTCACTCAAAAGCTCCTCTCGCAGTCCTGAAACGAACAAGGCCCCGACGATGCGGGGCCTTGCAAGTCCGACGATGCAGCCGAGGGCTGCGGCCGTCGATTAGTTCTTGGCGTCTTGGGCGGCGCCGGTGACGGCTTGGCCGGCGGCCTGGGTGTCGCGGCCCACGCCTTCGACTGTGTTGCAGGCGGCGGTGGTCAGGGCGGCGGCGGCGGCGACCAGAACGAAAATCTTGCGCATGAGAAAACTCCGAAGGTTAGCCGGGGTGAAACTCCGCCGGTCTTGCTGCATCAACGCGACGCCACGGCTCCGGTTCCGTTGCTGGACGTCTTGTCCGCCGGATCGACCGGCGCCAAGGCCTCGGGCGTGGCGAAGGTCATGCGGGCGATGGTGCCGCCGCCGCGGGGCGTGATGAAATCGGTCTCGCCCCGCAACTGTTTGGCGAAGGCGCTCATCAGGGTGCGACCCACGCCGACCTCAGCCCCGGCCTGGGCGCCGGGTCCGTCGTCCTCGACTTCAAGCACGGACGTTTCGCCCTGGACCCGGAAGCGGACCTTCAACTCACCGCCGCTGCCGGCGAAGGCGTGCTTCTGTGCGTTGGTCACCGCCTCGACCAGCCACAGCGCCAGGGGCGCCAGCTTGTCGGGATCGACGTGAAGCGAATCCGCATCGACCGAACTGATGACGACCGGGCCGCGGGTGGCCTCGCTGGCGACCAACTGCCCCACCAGTTCGTTAAGGAACTCACGCGCATCGGCGTGGCGGATGTCGTTGCTCTGGTAGAGGGTGCGATAGATCAGGGCCAGGGCCGAGATGCGCTGACGCGTATCGCCCAGAGCCGCCTTGGCCGGGGCGTCGGTCAGGGCGCGCTGCTGCATCGACAGCAGGGAAGAGATGATCTGAAGGTTGTTCTTCACCCGGTGGTGGATCTCGCGCATCAGCGCGTCCTTCTCCGCCAGGGCGTCGGTCAGCTCCCGATCTCGAACCGTGATGGCCTCGGCCATTTCGTCCAGAGTGCGGGCCATGGTGCGGATTTCAGCCGGGGCGTTCATCGCCTGAAGAGGCCGCACCGAGAACCGACCGCGCGCATAGATGGCGGCGACCCGCTCCAGATAGTCCAGCCAGCGGATGAAGATGCGCTCAGACAGCAGCATCACCGCCGCGAACGCCGTCAACCAGGCGCCCAGGGGCAGCAGCAACGTTCCGATCGGGTTCAGCCGCGCCCAGGACAGCAGGCCGGGCGCCGGCGCCGACAGCAGGGCGTAGAGGTCTCCGCCCGCCAGCGCCGCACCGGCATAGTCGCGTCGGTGGTTCTGAACGTCCTTGGCCTCGAACACGGCCGAACCCTGGTCGCGCGCTCGCGCGACCCAGCCGGCGATGTCGTCGCCGTCGGCAAGCTTGAAGACATCGGGATCACTGGCGGTCAGGATGCGGCCGGCGCCGTCGGTCAACGCGGCCTCGGCGCCCGATGGCAGAGCGGGGTCGCCGATGTCGGGTTGCAGGGCGGACAGGGGAATGACGGCGACCATGGCCCCGTCGAACCGGCCCATCGGCCGCTCGGCGCGGGTCGCCACGATCAGCGCGCCTTGATAACCGGCTCCGTCTGACGCGCGCACCACGACCAGTTCCTCGCCGTTGCGCAGACGCTGGAACCATGTGGCCTGTGCGGCCGGCGCGACGCCGGAACGCAGCCCGTCCGTGCGGCCGGAGGCGCAGACCGCCTCGCCGGTCGGACTTATGCGATAGAGGCCTTCATAACCTTCCAGCCGTCCGACAAGCGCGGTCAGGCGGGGCGCGCAATAGGGGCCGAGCGCATCGGGGCTGAGCGCGCGCAACAGAACCTGGGCGCTGTCCAGCTGGGCCTTGGCGCTGGAGGCGCTGCGCTCGGCCGCCAGTTGCAGGTCGACCTGTCGGTCCTCGGCCTGCCGGCGGAAATCCGCCTGGGTCTGGATCAAGCTGAGGACGAAGATCGGCAGCAGGGCCATGGCCATGGCCGCGCCCAGCCGAAAGCGAATGCCCTGAAACCGGTCCGTATTCCACGTGCGACCGAGGCGCGGCCTTGAGGCGTCTCTGGTCGTCTCATTCACCGCAGGTCAGCTCCGGGCGCCGGCCAGCCTGTCGGCCTCGCCCAGGATGGAGCGCATGGCGTCGCCCGCCGCCTTTCCGTCGCGGCCGTAGCCGCCTTTTTCAAGCGTGGCCGCAAGCGCGCGACGCGCCCGGCTGACGCGGCTCTTCACCGTGCCGACCGCGCAGCCGCAGATTTCGGCCGCTTCTTCGTAGGCGAAGCCGCCGGCGCCGACCAGGATCAGGGCTTCACGCTGTTCTTCGGGCAGGGTCTTCAGGGCCTGACGCAGTTCGTCCAGCGCGACGGGCGCCTCGGGATCGTCCACGGCGACCAGGGTCCGCTCGGCGGCTTCCTGATCCAGCTGCGACTGACGCCACGAGCGACGCTTCTCGGAATAGAACTGATTGCGCAGGATCATGAAGGTCCAAGCCTTCATGTTCGTGCCCATCTGATAGGAGGCGCGGGCGTCCCACGCCTTCATCATCGCGTCCTGCGCCAGGTCGTCGGCGGCGGTCGGATCACCGGTCAGTGTGCGGGCGAAGGCGCGCAGATGCGGGATCAGCACCACCAGTTCGCGCTTGAAGCCTTCGTCGTCGGCCGAGGCGGGCTTGGGGGCGGCCCCCAGGCGAGACGTACTCATGCGGCGCCATCCGCCGCCTTGGCGTCGGCGCGCTTCAGGATGTCGAGAAACTCGTCGGGGACGGGTTCGTTGACGACCTCGTCGAACATGTGCCGCAGCTTTACGCCGATGGCCTGCTGACGAAGGCGAGCTTCTTCAAGCCCGGCCTCCCCCTTGTTTTCGGCGCCCTTGGGGCGCGAGGAGTCGGTAGAATCAATCATAGACAGAACACGCCCACCCAACGGTCTTCGCAGAGATGCCCGCCGATAACGTCGTCCCCGCGCCGGGGTTCCTGTGCGATGGCGATTTTACGCTCAAGCTTTGTCCAAACTGCGGAACCGTGACGCGTATGATACGTTTAGACCCGCTGTAGCGCCTTCCATTGCTGGGACGGCGGAGATTTGTCGGGGACTATCTGAATGAGCCTTCTGGCCAGACTTGCGCCGCACCTGCCTTATGTGCGCCGTTACGCCCGTGCGCTGACCGGCGACCAATCCACCGGCGACAATTACGTCCGTGTCGCCCTTGAGGCCCTGGCGGCTGGTGAGCAGCAGCTGTCGGCCGACATGACGCCGCGCGTGGCCCTGTATCATGTCTTCCACGCCATCTGGTCGTCCACCGGCGCCCAGTTGGAGACCGGCATGCTGGAGACCACGGGCAATGACGCCTCGCAGCGTCTGCTGCGTATCGCGCCCCGTTCGCGTCAGGCCTTCCTGCTGACTGCTCTGGAAGGTTTCACCCCTTCGGAAGCCGCCCAGATCCTGTCCGCCGATCCGCGCGACGTCGAACGCCTGATCGCCGACGCCCAGTCCGACATCGACGCCGAACTGGCGACGGACGTGCTGGTGATCGAGGACGAGGCTATCATTTCGGCCGACATCCAGAGCCTGGTCAAGGAACTGGGTCACCGCGTCACCGGCACCGCCACGACGCATGACGAAGCCATCGACGCCGTCGCCCGCCACAAGCCGGGTCTGGTTCTGGCCGACATCCAACTGGCCGACGGTTCGTCCGGCATCGACGCGGTCAAGGACATCCTGAAGACGCTGGACGTGCCGGTGATCTTCATCACCGCCTTCCCGGAACGCCTGCTGACCGGCGAGCGTCCCGAGCCGACCTTCCTGATCACAAAGCCGTTCCAGCCGGAAACGGTGAAGGCGGCGATCAGCCAGGCGCTGTTCTTCCATCCTTCGCGTCAGAAAGAAGCGGCGTAAAGCCGCAGCCCGTCTTTCAGACGACAAAGAGGCCCCGTTCGCATCCGCGACGGGGCCTTTTCTTTTGGGTCGACAGGAAAAGTCGCAACCGTCGGGGAACCCGCGTTCCGTCTCGTCGTTATCGGGATGCGGAGGCGGCGACGCCCCCCGACTTGATCAGCGATAGCCGATCATGCCGCCTCCGCGCCTCATTCTCGATGATGCCACTTCAAAGCGGTCCGCAAGGGCCGCTTTTTTCTTGGTCATGGCTCGACCGCCGCGCGCGCCGGGGCCAAGGTGGCGCTCAAAGAAAACCCACGGGAGAAACGCGCATGGCCTCGACGAACGGCAAGACGAACCGACAATGGGTGCTGCGCCAGCGCCCCAAGGGGCTGATCCAGCCCGGCGACCTCGAACTGGTCGAGACGGCCATCCCCGACCTGAAGGAAAACGAGGTGCTGGTCCGCACCGTCTATCTGTCGCTGGACCCGACCAACCGCACCTGGATGAACGATTCCGAAGGCTATCTGCCGCCGGTGGGCCTGGGCGAGGTCATGCGCGGCCTGACCCTGGGCGTGGTCGAGGCCTCGCGGTCCAGCCGCTTCAAGTCCGGCGACGTAGTCATGCCGACCTCGGGTGGCTGGGCCGACTACGCCGTCGTGCCTGAAGGCGGCCTTCGCCCCGTCCACCGCGCGCCGGGCCTGCCGCTGACGGCCAATATGTCGGTGCTCGGCATGACCGGCCTGACCGCCTATTTCGGCATCACCGATGTGCTCAAGGCCAAGGAGGGCGAGACCATCGTCATCTCGGCGGCGGCCGGCGCCGTCGGCTCCATCGCCGGCCAGATCGCCAAACAGCGCGGATGCCGCGTCATCGGTATCGCCGGGGGTCCTGAGAAATGCGCCTGGCTGACCGACGAACTCGGGTTCGACGCCGCCATCGACTACAAGAACGAGGATGTGGGCGAGGCGCTGGACCGTCTGGCCCCCGACGGCGTCGATCTGAACTTCGAGAATGTCGGCGGCGACATCATGATCGCCGTCTTCAACCGGCTGAAGGTTCACGGCCGGATGGCGGTGTGCGGCCTGGTGTCTTCCTACAATGCGACCAAGGCGCCGCCGTCGCCGAACTTCGCGCGCATCATCACCCACCGTCTTCAGGTCCAGGGTTTCCTGGTTCTGGACTATGCTCCGCGCGCCCGCGAGATGGTCGCCGAGATGGGGCCGTGGCTGGCGGACGGGCGGGTGAAGTGGAAGGTTCACGTCGATGACGGCCTGGACGGCGCGGTGGATTCGTTGAACCGCTTGTTCACCGGCGATCACGACGGCAAGCTGCTGGTTCGCGTTTCCGAAGAACCCGCCTGAAGCCGAAGGTCCGTCCATGAGCGATCCGCTGCACGTCCATTTCGAAGACCTGGAAGTGGGTCAGGTCGTGCCGCTGGGCGCCTGCGCCGTCGATCAGGCGGCGCTGGACGTCTTCATCGAGCGGTTCTCGCCGGGCTGGGACGTCGCCTACGGCGCACCGGACGCCATGGTCTATGTGCTGTGGAGCCGGCTGGCGGCCGACAAGTCCGGCGGCTGGGCCCAGACCAAGGTCCTGGCCGTCGACGGCCTGCGCTACATGCGCAATCCGCCCGCCGGCGAGCTGCTGCGTGGGCGGATGACGGTGATGGGCAAGGATCCGGTCGGCGACGAAAAGGGCATCGTCATCGCCTCCCACGACCTGTTGGACGAGGCGGGGCGGCTAGTCTTTTCCTGCCTGACGCGGGCGCTGTTCTCGCGGCGTTGAGCCCACGAAAAGCCCCGCCGGCGGAACCGGCGGGGCTGATCGTCTTGAAGCGTCGTCGACTTAGTTGACGGTCGTCGGCGCCTGGCGCAGCACGGCCAGGGCGATCAGGCGATCCCAACCGATCAGCGACACCAGGTGGGCGTAGATCTGGCCCAGGGCGCCGTTGTCGCGCAGCTCGACCAGCTTCTCGGCGGGCAGGGCGCGCAGCTTGTCTTCCGACACCGCATAGTATTCGGCCAGCTTCTGCGGCTCGCCCGGCGTGCCGTCGGGGTTGCGAGGCGTGAAGTGGGCCTCGCGAATGTCCAGCAGGTCCAACTCGTTGATCAGCGTCATGAAGCCTTCGGTGCGCAGACGCTCCTGCTCGAAGTTGTTGCAGAACTCCATCGCCATATTGGTGTAGTCGCTGGGTTGGCCATCGACGAACAGCGGATTCTGGCCGCCCTCGGCGACGATCGAGGCGCCGCGGTCGATGCACAGGATCAGGCGCTGGTTCTGCTTGTCGTCGGCGAAGACGAACGGATAGCGGCGCACATAGGCCGGCACATAGGCGTCGCCGCGGAACTCGCCGTCGTCGGCGACGAACAGGTTCTCGTTCTGGCGCAGGCCCATCACGGCCACCGGCTGGCGGTTCTCGCCGGTGAAGATGATCGGATAGGACAGGGCGGCGGCCGAGAACTCGGTCACCGTCAGCGGCACGACATTCGTCTGGGCCACGAAGGCGTAGGGCTTGTCGCTCGGGTTGACGCCCAGGCCGCCGTGGATGGTCTGATCCAGCGGCTCGGGGTTGGTGTAGAAGAGGACGTTGCCTTCGAGCGGCGAGTTGTTCGTGTCGGTCATGAAGCGAGGACGCTCTGGTTGGAGATCGGAGGCGCGCCTTCTAGCCCAACCCCGCCCAACCGGCAAACCCGCGATGCGTCGGTTGCAGTAGGGGACGCCAGCCATTAGCTGTAGCGCATGGGTTCCGCCTGCGATCACGATCACGACCATTCCGGCCTGAACGGCGGCGCGCTGGATCGCGCCCTGGCGGCGGCCGAGGCGCGCGCGGTCCAGCGGGGCGAGCGCATGACCGCCCAGCGCCGCCGGGTTCTGGCCCTGCTGCTGGAAACGGGCGAGCCGGTGAAGGCCTATGACCTGATCGCGCGTTTCGGCGAGGACGGTCAGGCCGCCAAGCCGCCGACCGTCTATCGCGCGCTGGAGTTTCTGGAGCGACTGGGCATGGCCCACCGCATCGCCTCCATCAGCGCCTATGTCGCCTGCACCGACGACGGCGACGCCGCCCATGCCGCCGCCTTCCTGATCTGCGACTGCTGCGGCGCGACGCGCGAGGTCAGCGGCCCGGATCAGAGCGCCATGAACGCCGCCGCATCAGCTGCAGGCTACGCCATCGCCCGCACCACCATCGAGGCGCACGGCCGTTGCGCCGCGTGCCGAGAGACGGCTTGAGCATGGATGCGGCGCTGATGTCTCCTTCTCGGCGCCTGGCCGTTCCCATCGACAACCGCTGGGGCGCGGGTGAGATGGCGGTGCTGGATTTCGGCGATCCCAAACGCCCGGTCGATCTGATCTTCTCCCACGCCAACGGTTTCAACGCCGCCACCTACCGCAGCTTGCTGTCGCCCCTGTCGGCGTCGTTGCGCATCTGGGCGCCCGATTTGCGCGGGCATGGCCGTTCGACCCTGCCGGTCTTCACCCGGCCCAAGACCAGCTGGCTGGATCACCGCGACGACCTGCTGGCCTTGCTCAAGGCTATCGACGGTCCGCCGGTGGTGATGGCCGGCCATTCGATGGGCGGCACGGCCTCACTGATGGCGGCGGCTGTGCAGCCGGAACGTGTCTCCAGCCTGGTGCTGTTCGACCCGGTGATCTGGAAACGGTCGGCGGTCTTCGCCTTCAACCTGCCCTTCGCCCACCGGCTGATGGGCGCCATCCCCATCGCCAAAGCCACCCTGCGCCGTCGCAGTCTGTTCGACAGCCGCGAGCAGGCCATGGCCGCCTATCGCGGGCGCGGCGCCTTCAAGGGTTGGCCCGACATGGTTCTGGCCGACTATCTGTCGGAAGGCCTGACTGAGCAAAAGGGCGAGGGGGAGGGCGGCTTGAACCTCAGCGCCACCCCGGCCTGGGAGGCGGCCAACTATTCGGCCCAGGCGCACGACCCCTGGCGGGCGCTACGGCGCTATCCGGGGCCGGTGCGCATCCTGAAAGCCGAACACGGCGCCCTGACCCATGTGCCGGTCGCGCCTCGCGGCCTGCCTAACGTCACGGTCGAGGTCGTATCCGGCGGGGGTCACCTGTTCCCCATGACCCACGCCGACATAGCCCGTGACGCCTTGTTCGACGCTGCTGTCTAAGAATGATTTCTGTAGGCTGAACAAACACCCGCGCTATAAGGGCGCCGCTGAGCAAAACTCCCTCGCCGCCCGAGACGCCGCTTGTCCTTCTTCCACGCCGGTCCCGCGCCCAAAGGCGCCGGCCCCCGATCCGGGGCGCTGCGCGATGGCCTGATCTTGTCCCCAGGCATGAAGGTCGGCCTGTTCGGCGGCTCCTTCAATCCGGCCCACAACGGCCATGCCCATGTCGCCGAGACCGCCATGCGTCGCCTCGGTCTGGACCGTGTCGTCTGGCTGGTCTCGCCGCAGAACCCGTTGAAGGAGGCCCGTCACAGCGCGCCGCTGGACGAGCGCATGGCCTCGGCCCGCCAGCAGGCGCGCGGCCCGTCGATGATCGTCTCGGACTTCGAGACCCGCGCCGGCGTGGCCTGGACCGTGGACACGCTGCGCCTGCTGGTCGCGCGGCATCCCGGCGTGCATTTCGTCTGGCTGATGGGGTCGGACAATCTGGCCAGTTTCCATCGCTGGAGAGGCTGGACCGACATCATGCGGCTGATGCCCGTGGCGGTGATCGCCCGGCCCGGTTCGCTGCTGGACAGCCGCACGGCGCCTGCCGCCGCCCGTTTCGCCGGTTTCCGCATTCCGGCCCAGCAGGCGGGGCTTTTGCCGACGCTTGAGGCGCCCGCCTGGACCTATCTGACCGCGCCGCTCAATCCCCTGTCCTCGACCGCGATCAGGACTTCGACGGGGCGACGCGCGGCCTCGTGATCGCCGGATGATTCGGGCGCCGGTTCACGTTGCGGCCCATCCGTGCTAGAGGGCTTCTTTAGTCAACGCTCCCGGAGCCCTCCGCTGACCCCCTCGCCCGCGTATAATACGCAAGACGCCGCCGTCTCGAACACGGCGCACGAGATGGATGCTATCGAACCTCTCCATTCCGAAGACGGCTTTGAATCCGACGCCTCCCCGCGCGGTTTCGACGATTCCGCTCCGCGCCCCGTCGGCGCAACCCCGCTTGAAGAAGCCATCCTGAGCCGCCTCGACGAGGACAAGGCCCAGGACATGGTGCTGATCGACCTCAAGGGCAAAAGCGCCATGGCCGACAGCATGATCGTGGCGTCCGGCCGTTCCCACCGTCACGTCGGCGCCATCGCCGACCACCTGTTGCGCACGCTGAAGGAAAACGGTCTGGGCAAGGCCAAGGTCGAGGGCCTGCCGCACTGCGACTGGGTCCTGATCGACGCCGGCGACGTGATCGTGCACCTGTTCCGCCCGGAAGTGCGCACCTTCTACAATATCGAGAAGATCTGGGCCGTCGATTCCGCCCACCGCATGGTCCGCGACTAAGACCGTGAAGCTGAGCATCGTCGCCATCGGCCGACCAGGCCGGGGGCCTGAGGCGGCGCTCGCCGACGACTACGCCAAGCGCGCCACCCTGTCGGGACGTGCGCTTGGCCTCGGTCCCCTCGAACTGATCGACCTTGAAGCCCGCAAGTCGGGCAAGGCGCCGGAGGCCGAGCTGATCCTCGCCGCTGCCGAGGGGGCGCATCTGATCGCCTGCGACGAACGGGGCAGGACCTATTCCTCGCGCGCCTTCGCCGACCACATCGCCAAGCTGCGCGACCAGGGCGAGCGCCGTCTGGTCTTCGCCATTGGCGGGGCGGACGGACTGGACGAAAGCGTGCGGGCCGCCGCCTCCTCGACCCTGGCCTTCGGTCCCCAGACATGGCCCCACGCCCTGGCGCGCGCTATGCTGGCGGAACAACTGTATCGGGCCGTGACCATCCTGGCCGGATCGCCGTATCATCGCGACTGACATGCGTCGCGCCATTCCCCTATCGCTGGCCCTGCTGACGGGTTTCGTCTGCGCCGCGCCCGCCGTCGGCAGGCAGGCGCCCGAAAGCGAGCTGTCGCGCATCCAGGCCGAATACCGCGACGAGACGGTGCGCGCGCGCCGCCTGCGCGCCGACGCCGACGCCGCCAAGGCCGAACTGGTCCTGCTGGAGCGCCGCCTGGCCTTGCTGCGCGCCGACGAACAGACCGGCGACCGCCAGATCGACGATCAGCGCGCCCGGCTGCAGCAACTGACCGAACGCGAGGCCGAACTGGTCACCGACCTGGCCCGCGAACGCGGCGCCCAGGGGCGTCTGCTCAGCGCCCTTCAGATGATGAGCCGCCGCCCGCCGCCGCCCCTGCTGGTGCCCGCCGACAAGGCCATCGACACGGTGCGCGCCTCAATCCTGCTCAAGGCCATGACGCCGGACCTAGAAAACCGCGCCAAGGCCCTGGGCGCACGTCAGGCCGAGATCATGCGCATCCGCCGCCTCGCCGTCCTGTCCTCCGAACGCCTGCTGACGACCGAGAGCGAACAGGGCGACCGCCGGGGAGAGATCGAGGGTCTGACGTCGCGCAAGACCGCGCTGACCGCCGTGCTGAACGCCGAGGCCCGCGCCGCCGAACGCGCCGCCGCCGTGCTGGAACGTCGTATCCGCGAACTGGGCGGGGCCGTGCCGACCACCCAGGCGGCGGAAACCCCCACGGCCCGCCTGCCCGCGGGACGCGCGCGCCTCAGTCCGCCCGTCTCCGGCGCGCCCAGCCAGACCTGGGGCGCGGGAACCTCCGGCTGGCGCTGGCGCGCCGACCGGGCGGCCGTGACGGCCCCCGCCGACGCCAAGGTCGCCTACGCCGGGCCGCAGACGGGATGGGGCAATGTCGTGGTGCTGGACCTCGGCCCAGGCTGGCGCGCGGTCATCGCCGGGCTGGACAGCGTGGATGTCGGTCCGGACGCGCGCGTCTCGGACGGCCAGACCCTGGGCCGCAGCGGCCCTGACGGCGATATCTATTTCGAGCTTCGCCGCGACGAACGGCCCATCGATCCTGGGCCTTGGTTGCAGTGAACCTGCAATAGTCCTTTGCATTCTCGTCTGACGCTGATTTTATCGGCGTAACGCTGCGTCGCCACGATTTGGTCGTGTCTGCATCGCCTTACCCTTCCCACGGGCGCCTTGAATGATCGGCCCGACCGAAAGAGACCGAATGCGTAAACTGCTCCTCGTCGGCTGCGCCGCTCTGGTGCTCGGCGGATCCGCCGCTGCTGTCAGCAGCCAGACCCCCCGCAACGAAACCTTCCGCATGCTGGAGCTGTTCGGCGACGTGGTCGGCATCGTCGAGCAGGCCTATGTCGTCCCGGTCGACAACAAGAAGCTGATCGAGGCCGCGCTGGCCGGCATGATGACGGCCCTGGACCCGCACTCCAACTATCTGCCGCCGTCCAACTACGATGAGCTGCGCGAACGCACCGAGGGCCAGTATTCGGGCGTCGGCCTGACCATCAGCGCCGACGGCGGCATGGTGAAGGTCATCTCGCCGATGGACGACAGCCCCGCCGCCAAGGCCGGGGTCCAGGCGGGCGACGTGATCTCTTCGATCGAGGGCCAGAACGCCGCCGGCCTGACGGTCAGCCAGGTGTCCGAGAAGCTGCGCGGCGCCGTGGGCACCAGCGTCAAGGTCACCTTCCTGCGCGACGGCTCCGACCCGCTGGAAGTGACCCTGACCCGCGAGGTCATCAAGGTCCAGTCGGTCACCGGCCGGGTCGAGGGCGACTTCGGCTACCTGCGCGTCTCGACCTTCAACGAGAACACCGGCCGCGAGCTGAACGAGGCCATCGCCAAGATCAAGGCCGAGAAGCCGGGCGTGAAGGGCTATGTCCTGGACCTGCGCAACAACGGCGGCGGTCTGCTGAACGCCGCCATCGACGTGTCCGACGCCTTCCTTGAACGCGGCGAGATCGTCAGCCAGCGCGGTCGCAAGCCCGAGCAGATCCAGCGCTATTCGGCCAAGCCCGGCGACATCACCGGCGGCCTGCCGCTGGTCGTGCTGGTCAACTATGGCTCGGCCTCGGCGTCCGAGATCGTCGCCGGCGCTCTCAAGGATCATCAGCGTGCGGCCGTGGTCGGCCTGACCAGCTTCGGCAAGGGATCGGTCCAGACGGTGATCCCGCTGCGCCAGGGTCAGGACGGCGCCCTGTCGATCACGACCGCGCGCTATTACACGCCATCGGGCGCCTCGATCCAGAAGATCGGCATCGAGCCGGACCTGGAGGTGGCCCGTTCGGAAGCCGAGGCGCGCATCGTCTCGCGCTCCAGCTTCATCTATTCCGAAGCCGCCTACGCCACGGCCCTGGACGCCTCCATCGGCGCCGAGCGCAAGGGACCGCACACGCCGCGCGAGGCACCGGGCGAGAGCTTCGACAAGGAAAAGGATTACCAGCTGCAGCGGGCGCTGGACGTCCTGCGCGCCGGTGGCGATCTGACGAAACTGTCGGCTGCGCCCGAAGGCATCGTCGTCACCGAGCCGGGCTCGACGCCCAAGCCCGACGCCGAGCCGGCGGCGGCCGAGCCGAAAGACGAATAGGTCAGGGAAGGGCGGCGAGAGCCGCCCTTTTTCTTGCGCTTACGACAGGCGGTCGCGGAACTCGGAGTAATCGAACGCGCGCACGATCTTCAACGCGTCCGTCTCGCTGTTCCACAGGGCGATGGCCGGCAGCGGCACCCCGTTGAAGGTGTTGGTCTTCACCATCGAATAGTGGGCCTGGTCCAGAAACGCGATCCGCGTTCCCGCCGTCGGCGCCGTCTCGAAGACGTAGTCGCCGATGATGTCGCCCGCCAGGCACGACGGCCCGCCCAGGCGATAGGTCACGCCCGCCTCGCCCTCGTTCAGCATGGCCGGACGGTAGGGCGCCTCGATCACATCGGGCATGTGGCAGGTCGCGGACATATCGGTGATGGCGACCGCGATGCCGTTGTCGAAGGTGTCCAGCACCTCGCCGATCAGAATGCCGGCATCCAGGGCGACGGCCTCGCCGGGCTCGATATAAACCTCAAGACCGTGCGTTTCGCCCAAGCGACGCAGGAAGGCGGCCAGATCGTCGCGTCTGTAATCGGCCCGCGTGACATGGTGCCCACCGCCCAGGTTGATCCATTTCAGGTCGGCCAGCAGGGGCGCCAGCGTCGGCTCGACCGCCGCCCAGATCCGCTCCAGCGGTTCGAACCCCTGTTCGCACAAGGCATGGATGTGCAGGCCGTCGACGCCGGTCAGATGCTCCGGCTTCAGTTGCGACACCGGAAACCCCAGGCGCGAACCGAACTGGCACGGGTCGTATTTGGCGACCTCGGCCTCGGAATGCTCGGGGTTCAGCCTCAGGCCGATGTCGAACGTCTCACCCCCGGCGCGGGCCGTGGCGATTGCATCGGCGAAGCGGGCGATCTGATCGGGCGCGTTGAAGATGACCGTGTCCGACAGGCGCAGGATCTCGGGCAGGTCCGCCGGCTTGTAGGCTGGCGAATAGGTGGTCAGGTGCCCCTTGTAGAACTCCCGCGCCAGCCGCGCTTCCCACAGGCCCGAGGCGCAGACGCCGTCGAGGTATTCCCCGACGACATCGGCCAGCGACCACATGGAAAAGGCCTTCAGGGCCAGCAGAACCCGCGCGTTTCCGTGCGTCCCCACGTCCTTCAGGACCGACAGGTTGCGACGCACCGCCGCCTCGTCGACCACGAAGGCGGGCGACGGAACGCGGTTCAGATCGAACCGGGCGAAGGCGCCCGGTCCGCCGGCTTGGGTCTGCATGGCCATGGTCTGAGCCTTAGAAGTCGAGAGGGGCGTCCAGGTCCTGAACCTTCCACGGCAGGCCGTGCTTGTTCAGCATGTCCATGAAGGGATCGGGGTCCAGCTGTTCCATGTTGAACACGCCTTCGCCCTTCCACTGACCCGTCAGCATCAGTGCCGCGCCGATCATGGCGGGGACGCCGGTGGTGTAGCTGACCGCCTGATTGCCGGTTTCGGCATAGGCTTCTTGGTGGTCGCAGATGTTGTTGACGTAGACCGTCTTCTTGACCCCATCCTTCACGCCCGTGGCGATGACGCCGATATTGGTCTTGCCCTTGGTGATCGGACCCAGCGACGACGGTTCCGGCAGCAGGGCCTTCAGGAACTCGATCGGAATGATCTCGCGGCCCTGGAACTGCATCGGCTCGATCGAGGTCATGCCGATGTTTTCCAGCACTTCGAGGTGCTTCAGATAGCTGTCGCCGAACGTCATCCAGAAGCGGATGCGCTTGATTTCGGGATAGAATTTGGCCAGCGATTCCAGCTCCTCATGATACATGAGGTACATGTTCTTCTCGCCCACGCCCTCGAAGTCGAAGACCTGTTTGTGGCTCAGCGCCGGGCCCTCGACCCACTGGCCGTTCTCCCAGTGACGCGACGGGGCCGTCACTTCGCGCAGATTGATCTCGGGGTTGAAGTTGGTCGCGAACGGCAGGCCGGTGTCGCCGCCGTTGCAGTCCAGGATGTCCAGCGTCTCGATCGAATCCAGCAGGTGCTTCTTGGTGTAGGTGGCGAAGACCGAGGTCACGCCGGGGTCGAAGCCCGAACCCAGCAGCGCCATCAGGCCAGCTTTCTCGAACCGCTCCTGATAGGCCCACTGCCACTTGTATTCGAACTTGGCCTCGTCGCGCGGCTCGTAGTTGGCGGTGTCGAGATAGTTCACGCCGGCGGCGAGACAGGCGTCCATGATCGCCAGGTCCTGATAGGGCAGGGCCAGGTTCACGACCAGTGCGGGCTGCACCTGTTTGATCAGGGCGGTCGTCGCGGCCACGTCGTCGGCGTCGATGGCGGCGGTGTCGATGCTCACGCCAAAGCGCGACTTCACGGACTCGGCGATGGCGTCGCACTTCGACTTGGTGCGGCTCGCCAGGGTGATATGCGAGAAGATGTCCGCATTCATCGCCATCTTGTGGACGGCCACCGAACTGACGCCGCCTGCGCCGATAACCAGCACCTTGCTCATGTGTGCTTCTCCTGAAGTCAAAAGCTCTGGCGACATCGCCGCCCCTATAAAGGGCGCGGCTCTTAGCACGATGATGACAATCCGCTAAATGCCCCGGCGAACATTGGCCTTATAGCCCTTATCGACTCGCTCCGGTTGCCTTTGTCGAGGTTTTCCGCCATAAGCCGCCGCTTCCGACGCAAGTGAACCTGCGTCTCCACCATCACGCCCCCATCTCAGGATGGACGAGGATGGCGAGAACCCTCCGCCGACGTGATCGTCGCCGGGGGCCGTTGTCGTATGGAGCCGTTTCACCCGTCGATATGAGGTAGTGAATGTTCGAGGCTCTGAACGAGCGGCTGACAGGCGTCTTCGACCGGATCACCGGGCGCGGCGCCCTGTCCGAAAAGGATGTCGCCGAGGCGATGCGCGAAGTGCGCGTGGCCCTGCTCGAAGCCGACGTCGCCCTGCCGGTCGTCAAGGAATTCATCGCCTTCGCCACCGAGCGCGCGACCGGCGAAGAGGTCATCCGCTCGGTCAAGCCGGCCGATCAGGTGGTCAAGATCGTCTATGACGGCCTGATCGAGATGCTGGGCGGCGAAGAGCCGGTCCCGCTGAACACCAACGCCAACCCGCCCGCCGTGGTGCTGATGGCCGGCCTGCAGGGCTCGGGCAAGACCACGACCTCGGCCAAGCTGGCGCTGCGCCTGACCAAGTTCGATCGCAAGAAGGTCATGATGGCCTCGCTGGACACGCGTCGTCCGGCCGCGATGGAACAGCTGGCCACCCTGGGCAAACAGATCGAGGTCGCCACCCTGCCCATCGTGGCGGGCGAGAGCGCCGTCCAGATCACGCGCCGGGCGCTGCAATCCGCGAAACTTCAGGGCTTCGATGTCCTGATCCTCGACACCGCCGGCCGCATCACCCTGGACGAAGGGCTGATGAACGAGGTGGCCGAGGTCGCCGACATCGCCAAGCCCGTCGAGACCCTGCTGGTCGCCGACAGCCTGACTGGTCAGGACGCGGTGCGCA
Organism: Brevundimonas sp.; assembly: GCF_041648115.1. Classification (GTDB taxonomy): domain Bacteria; phylum Pseudomonadota; class Alphaproteobacteria; order Caulobacterales; family Caulobacteraceae; genus Brevundimonas. Next base: position 267,937 of record NZ_JBAZPR010000001.1, on the reverse strand, counting down.
CCGCCGCCGCCTTCCACGCCCGCCTGCCCCTGACCGGCCTCGTCCTGACCCGCGCCGACGGCGACGGTCGCGGCGGCGCCATGCTGTCGATGCGGGCCGTCACCGGCCTGCCGATCAAATATCTGGGCGCCGGCGAAAAGGTCGACGCCCTGGACGTGTTCGACGCCCGTCGCGTCGCCGGCCGCATCCTGGGTCAGGGCGATATCGTCGCCCTGGTCGAAAAGGCCAGCCAGGACCTGGACCAGGCCAAGGCCGAGAAGATGGCCCGGAAGCTGGCCAAGGGTCAGTTCGATCTGGACGACCTGGCCGGTCAGCTTCAACAGATGAAGCGGATGGGCGGGCTTCAGGGCATCATGGGCATGCTGCCCGGCGTGGCCAAGATGAAGGGCCAGATGGCCGAAAGCGGCATCGACGACCGCATGATCCTGCGCCAGGAAGCCATCATCTCCTCGATGACCAAGGCCGAGCGCAAGAAGCCGGATCTGCTGAACGCCAGCCGCAAGAAGCGTATCGCCGCTGGCGCCGGCGTGGACGTGCAGGACGTGAACCGGGTTCTGAAACAGCATCGCCAGATGGCCGACGTGGTCAAGTCGATGGCGCGCGGCGGACCCAAGAAGATGCAGCAGATGGCCGCCATGCTGGGCGGCCTCGGCGGTGGCGGCGGCATCCCCGGAATGGGGGGCGGCGGCCCGGATCTGAACCGATTGAAGGCCCTGGGCGGCGGCAAGACGCCGGAAGCCAGCGCCGACGAACTGAAAGCCATCCAGGACCGGCTCGCCGGACTTGGAAACCCCCTCGGGGGTGGCGGACAACTTCCGGGAGGCCTCCCTGGCCTTCCCGGCTTCCCTCCCAAGAAATAACGACTACCTGGAAAGAGACCTGAAATGCTGAAGATTCGTCTGGCCCGCGGCGGCGCCAAGAAGCGCCCCTACTATCACATCGTCGTCGCCGACTCGCACTCGCCCCGCGACGGCAAGTTCATCGAGAAGGTCGGCAGCTACAACCCGATGCTGCCCAAGGACGGCGCCACCCCGCGCGTCGCCCTGAAGGTCGAGCGTATCGCCGAATGGCTCGGCAAGGGCGCCCAGCCGACCGACCGCGTCGCCCGCTTCCTGTCGCAGGACGAGACCCTGGGCCAGAAGGTCAAGTGGACCCAGTCCAACAACCCGAACAAGGCCCAGCCCGGCAAGAAGGCGCAAGAGCGCGCCGCTGAACGCGCCCAGCGTGAAGCCGACCGCCTGGAAGCCGAAGCCGCCGCCAAGGTCGAAGCTGCTGAAGCCGCTGCTCGCGCCAAGGAAGAAGCCGCCGCCGCTGCCGCTGCTCCGGCTGTCGAAGAAGCCCCGGCTGAAGAAGCGCCTGCTGCTGAAGCCGCCGCCGAAGAGGCTCCGGCTGCTGAAGAATCGACCGAAGAAAAGACCGAAGCCTAAGCCTTTCGGTTTCGACACGATCAAGGCGGCGTCTTTCGACGCCGCCTTTTTCATGCGTTAAGGACCAGCATGACCACGGACAGCAGATTGATCCTCGTCGGCCAGATCGGCGGCGCTTTCGGCGTGCGGGGCGAGGTGCGGGTGACCGCCTTCACCGCCGATCCCCTGGCTCTGACCGCCTATGGTCCGCTGCTGCGCGCCGACGGCACGGTGGCCCTGACCCTGACCTCGACGCGGCCCGACAAGGCCGGCGTCGTCGGCCGGGCCAAGGAGATCGCCACCAAGGAAGAGGCCGACGCCCTGCGCGGCCTCAAGCTGCACGTCCCCCGCGACCGCTTCCCGGAACCGGACGAGGATGAATTCTATCTCGCCGATCTGCTGGGGGTCGAGGTCCGCGACACAGCGGGCGCCGTTCTGGGAACAGTCAAGTCTGTGCAGAACTTCGGCGCCGACGACATGCTGGAGATCGCCCCCGCGACGGGCGGCCCAACCTGGTATCTGCCCTTCACCAAGGAAGCGACGGCCGAGCTGCACCTCGCCGACGGCTGGCTTCTGGCCGTGCCGCCGACCGAGGTGGGCGAGCGCGAGCCCGACTAGGCGTCTTCAACAGGGGCGTCGCCGACGTGCTTCTTGATCGACTCGATCGCGCGCTTGGCGCCCGACTTGTCGGAATAGCCTTCGGTCGAAAAGATGATCTCGGAATTGTATTTGAAGCGGACCCGGTATTCGCCGGCCTTGTCCTGATAGACTTCGAACTTGTGCGCCATCGGGCGTCTCCATGTCTGCGACCCGTGATCGGTCACGGCCAAGCTGGCATCGTCGCCCGTACGGTTCCAGACACAAGCCCGCGATCAAATCGTGCCGATGACAGTTGCGAACCTCGCGCGCGACCCCGACATGGATGTTCATCACCCCAGTCGAGGCTGAACGCATGACCGACCTGTCCGCCTTCCCGATCACCCGGCGCTGGCCGGCCCAGTATCCCGACCGGCTCCAGCTCTATTCGCTGCCCACGCCCAATGGGGTGAAGGTTTCGATCATGCTGGAGGAGATCGGCCTGGCCCATGAGCCGCACCTGATCGACATCATGGCCAACGAGACCTGGGGGCCGGAATATCTGTTGCTGAACCCCAACGGCAAGATCCCCGCCATCCTCGATCCGAACGGCCCGGACGGAAAGCCGCTGGCCCTGTTCGAATCCGGCGCCATCCTGATCTATCTGGCGGAAAAGACGGGCAAGCTGCTCTCGGCCGATCCGGCGACCCGTTACGAGACGATCCAGTGGGTCATGTTCCAGATGGGCGCGATCGGCCCGATGTTCGGCCAGTTGGGCTTCTTCCACCGCTTCGCCGGCAAGGACTATGAGGACAAGCGCCCACGCGACCGCTACGTCGCCGAAAGCCGCCGCCTGCTGGGCGTGCTGGAAACGCGGCTTGAAGACCGGGACTGGATCGTTGGGGATTACTCCATCGCCGATGTCGCCACCCTGGGCTGGGTCCGCAACCTGATCGGCTTCTACGAGGCGGGCGAGATCGTCGGCTTTGCGGACTTCCCGCGCGTCGCCGCCTGGCTGGAGCGGGGTCTGGCGCGCCCCGCCGTGCAGCGCGGACTGGAGATTCCGGCGCGTCACTGAACCGTCGTGCCCGGCGGGCATTATCTGACGACACAAACAGGAGCGCGACCGATGGGTATCTTCTCTTCGATTTGGAACAAGATCACGGGCCACAAGCCGAAAGCGGCCCCCACACCGGCGCCAACGCCGACCGCCAGCGTGACGCCGACGCCCGGCACGGCGGCCCCGACCGCCGCTCCGGCCCTGCCGCCCGTCGATGTCGAGGCTGTGCTCAGCGATCTGGCGGCGTCCAAGGGCGGCGGCGGCAACTGGCGCACCTCGATCGTCGATCTGCTGAAGCTGCTGGACCTGGATTCCAGCCTGGCGGCCCGCAAGGAACTGGCGGAAGAGCTGAACGTCCATGCCGGCGAGCACGGTTCAGCCGAACAGAACATCGCCCTGTCCAAGGCGGTCTGGAAGAAGCTGGCCGAAAACGGCGGTCAGGTGCCGGCGTCGCTGCGCGACTAACGCGCCTCAAGCAGCGCGAAGCGCGATAGGCTAAAATAGAGAGGTGCTGGGTCAGGCTTGCGGTCTGATCCAGCGTCCGGCAGCCAAGGCCGCAAAGCCGACGACCAGACCCCAGAAGGCTGACCCCACCCCGAACAGGGCCAAGCCCGAAGCCGTCGCGGCGAACGTCAGCACGGCTGCCTCACGTGACGCCGTCTCGGCCACCATTCCTTGCAGAGCGCCCGTCAGAGGCGCGACCAACGCAAGACCCGTCACAGCCGCCAGCACTGCCGGCGGCATGGCGATAAAGAGCCCGGCCAGCGGCGCAGCGAACAGGGCCACGACCAGATAGAAGCCGCCATAGATCACGCCAACGACCCAACGTCGCGCGGGGTCGGGGTGTGCGTCAGGCCCGGTGCAGATCGCCGCCGTGATCGCCGCCAGATTGACCCCGTGTCCGCCGAACGGGGCGATCAGCAGGCTGGCTACGCCGGTGGACAGGATCAGCCGGTTGGCGGGCGGCGGATAGCCGGCGCTCTGCAACACGACCAGCCCCGGCAGGTTCTGCGCCGCCAGGGTCACCAGGAACAACGGAAAGCCCAGGCTGACCGCCGCCTTCCAGTCGAACACGGGCGCAACGGGCTCCAGATGGCCGAACAGGCCTGTCCCTGCCGGCAGGACCAACTGTCCCCGTATCGCCAGCACCGCAAAGGCGGCCGCCAGCACGGCCGGTAGTGCCCCGGTGGGCCACAGGCGTCGCGATACCAGAAACAGCGCGACCAGTCCGACGACCAGCACTGCCTCGTCAGGCACGACCCTGAACACTCTCAGCACAAAGGGCAGCAGCACCCCCGCCAGCATGGCCGAGGCGATGGCCGCCGGTATTCGCGCCGCCAGACGCCCCAGCGTCGGGATCAGGCCGGTCAGGATCATCAGCAGGGCGGCGAAGACGAAGGCGCCGATCGCCGTCGGCCACGACAGGCCCAAGGTCGAGGCCGCCAGCAAGGCCGCCCCCGGCGTCGACCAGGCCAGGACGACGGGAATCTTCAGCCGCCAGCTCAAGAGGGCGCCCGGCACGCCGATGGCCAGACACAGGGCGGTGACCATGGATCCGATCTGGCTAGCGTCCGCGCGCAGGGCCTGTCCCGCCTGCACCACCAGGGCGACGGTCCCGCCGAACCCGATCACCGTCGCCACGGCGGCGGACGAAAAGGCGGAGGCGGGCAGGGCGCGCATGGAAAAGGCCGGAGCAGTCATGCCCCGGCCTTAAACCGTCACCGTGAACGCCGGAAGAGCCTGATCAGGCCGCCCCGATCAACCTTCGACGTCGTCCGGCAGGCCCACGGCGTGGAAGCCCGCATCGACGTGGACGACCTCGCCCGTGGTCGAACGCCCCAGGTCCGAGCACAGCCACAGGGCCGCGCCGGCGACGCCCTCCATCGAGGTCTCTTCCTTGATCAGTGAGAACTGCGCCGACTTGGAGTGCAGGCCGCGCCCGCCCGAGATGCCGGCCAGCGACAGGGTGCGCATGGCCCCGGCCGAGATGGCGTTGACGCGGATGTTCTTGGGGCCCAGGTCGCGCGCGATATAGCGGGTTGCCGCCTCCAGCGCCGCCTTGGCCACGCCCATGGTGTTGTAGTTCGGAATGACCCGCTCGGACCCCAGATAGGTCAGGGTGATCAGGCTGCCGCCGTTCGGCATCAGCTTGGCGGCCCGCTTGGACACATCCACGAAGCTGAAGGCCGAGATGTTCATGGCCAGCAGGAAGCTGTCGCGCGTGGTGTTGTCCACGAAGCTGCCCTTCAACTCGTCCTTGTTGGCGAAGGCCACCGAATGGACGACGAAGTCGATCGTGCCGAAGGTCTTTTCCAGCTCGGCGAAGGCGGCGTCCATCGAGGCGTCGTCAGTGACGTCGGCCGGGATCAGCAGCTTGGCGCCGACGCTTTCGGCCAGCGGGCGCACGCGCCGCTCCAGGCTTTCGCCCATATAGGTGAAGGCCAGTTCCGCGCCCTGCGCCGCCAGCTGCGAGGCGATGCCCCAGGCGATGGAGCTGGAGTTCGCCACGCCCATGATCAGGCCCTTCTTGCCCTTCATGAGGTCGCCGGTCGGCATGTCCCAGCCTTCGGAATTGGCCATGGTTCGTCTCCTGATGATTTGCGCGGAGGGTTAGCAGGCGCGAGCCAAGCGCTCAACTTTTCCCTCCCCGCCTCGGGGAGGGTGGTCGCGCAGCGACCGGGTGGGGGCGACCCGGCAGGGGCGCGCTTGTCTTAGGCAGGTCAGTGGGGTGTCGCCTGGCCGCCCCCACCCGACCTCGCTGCGCTCGGCCACCCTCCCCGCCTCGGGGAGGGAAAGACGCCATGCTGATTTTTAAAGCAGGCCCGAGATCGCCGCGCGGGCGGCGTCGCCCAGGTCGGGCCGTTTCAGCGCCAGGGCGACGTTGGCGCGCAGCAAGCCGATCTTGTCGCCGCAGTCGTGGGTCACGCCCGCATATTCGACGGCGGTGAAGCTCTGGTCGGCCATCAGTCGCGCCATGGCGTCGGTCAGCTGAATCTCGCCGCCGGCCCCCTTCTCCTGCGTCGCCAGAAGATCGAAGATTTCCGGCTGCAGAATGTAGCGGCCCGAGATCGACAGGTTGGACGGCGCCGTTCCGGCGGCGGGCTTTTCGACCATGCCTTTCATGACGATCCGCGAGCCGTCGCGGCTGACGGGATCGACGATGCCGTATTTGTGGGTCTGGTCCTCGGGCACGGACTCAACCCCGATGATGTTGCCGCCGGTCTCGGCGTAGACCTCGGCCAACTGCTTCAGGGCGCCCGGCTGCGAATCCACGATCACGTCGGGCAGAATGACGGCGAACGGCTCATGACCGATGATGTCGCGGGCGCACCAGACGGCGTGACCCAGGCCCTTGGGCTGCATCTGGCGGGTGAAGCTCATCTCGCCGGCGGACGCCAGTTCGGCGTTCATCATCTCAAGGATTTCGATCTTGCCCTTGGCCAGGAGCTGGGCTTCCAGCTCGATCTGGTGATCGAAATAGTCCTCGATGGCGCCCTTGGAGCGGCCGGTGACGAAGACGATGTGCTCGATCCCGGCTTCGCGCGCCTCTTCGACGATGTAGGACAGGATCGGCCGATCGACGACGTTCAGCAGTTCCTTGGGCGTGGTCTTGGTGCCGGGGAGAACGCGGGTGCCGAGGCCCGCGACGGGCAATACGGCCTTGCGCAGGCGCGCGGGCGTGGTGGTCATCAATATTTCCTGACAGCTATCCCGCCCCTTCTAACCGGTGCGAGCCGGCGAAAGAAGGGGTGGGACGGCCGTCGGGTTCCGCCCTATTTGGCGGGGCGCGTCATGGGGGTCATGGCGGCGATGGTCGCGCGCTGGGCCAGCAGTTGATCTTCCGGCAGCGGGATCAGGCCGCGGTCGGCCAGATAGCCGCCCTTGCCCGCCGAACCTTCCGACAGGAACTCCTGCACGAACTGCTGCAGGCCAGGAATGACGCCGATGTGGGCCTTCTTCACATAGATGTAGAGGCTGCGCGACAGCGGGTATGCGCCGCTGGCGATGGTGTCGGCCGTGGGCGCGACGCCGTCGATGGTCTCGGCCTTCACCGTGTCCAGGTTCTGTTCCAGGAAGGAATATCCGAACACGCCCAGCGAGCCCGGCGTGCGGGTCAGGGTCTGGACGATGGCGTTGTCGTTCTCGCCCGAGTCGATCCAGGCGCCGTCCTCGCGCAGGGTGTGGGCGATGCCCTCGAACCGGTCCTTATCGCCCTCGATCGCCTTGACGGCCGGCACCAGCTTGGCGCCCGGCGTCATGCCCAGCTCCAGGAAGGCGTCGCGCGTGCCCGAGGTGGGCGGCGGGCCATAGACCTGGATACGCTGGTTGGGCAGGCCAGCGTTGACCTGGTTCCAGGTCTTGGCCGGGTTGGCGACGAAGGTCCCGTTCGGACCGGGCACTTCCTTGGCCAGGCCTTCGTACAGGTCGTTCAGTTCGAAGTTGAAGCCGTTGCCGTTGCGGGCGGTGGCGATGACGATGCCGTCGAAGCCGATCTTGATCTCGACGATGTCGGTGACGCCGTTTTTGGCGCACAGGTCGAACTCGGACTGTTTCATCTGACGCGAGGCGTTGGCGATGTCCGGGGTGGTCGGGCCGACGCCCTGGCAGAAGGCCTGGATGCCGCCGCCGGTGCCCAGCGATTCGACGCGGGGCGCCGCGCCGTTGGAGGCGCGGGCGAAGGTCTCGGCGACGCGCGTGGCGAAGGGGAAGACGGTTGAAGATCCGGCCGCCCAGATCCCGGCGCGCGTGCCGGAGGCCGAACCGCCCCCGCCGTTGTCGCCACAGGCCGCCAGGGCCAGAAGGGCGGCGGCCGAAGCCGCCAGTTTCAGTGTGCGGATCATCCTGAGCTCTCCCTGAGCATCGATTTCGCGATGCTTAGAGCAGAGGATTGTGACAGTCCGACGAAGGACAGCCCGCCGCTACAGCAGGCGACGACGCATGACCTGCGACAGGGTGTCGATCAGGGTCACGGCGATGACGACCACAATCACGATGGCCGAGACGGCGCGGAAATCGAAGGCGTTCATGCTGTCGAACAGCACCTGACCGATGCCGCCGGCGCCGATCAGACCCAGAACCGTCGCCGAACGGCTGTTGGATTCGAAACGATAGAGGGCGAACGAGGTCCACAGCGGCGCGACCTGAGGCAGCACGCCCCAGACGATCTCGTGCAGCTTGCCGGCGCCGGTGGCGCGCACGCCCTCGACGGGCCCCTTGTCGATCGACTCCACGGCTTCCGAGAACAGCTTGGCCAGCACGCCGGCCGTATTCAGGGTGATGGCCAGGACGCCGGCCAGCGGCCCCAGGCCGACGGCCGTCACGAACAGCAGGCCTATGACCAGGTCGGGCACCGAGCGCAGCAGATTCATCACCCAGCGCACCGGGGTCACGATCCACGTCGGCGCGATGTTGCGCGCGGCGGCCAGACCCAGCGGAACGCCCAGGAAGACGGCCAGGAATGTGCCCCACAGGGCGATCTGCACCGTCTCCCACATCTTGCCGACGAACATCTTCCAGTCGCCGAAATCGGGGCGCAGCAGGTCGTGCACGAACAACTGGGTGCTCTCGTTGCCCGAGAACAGGCGCGAGATGTTGCGCAGGTCGACCGCGTCGATGCTGTACAGCAGGACGGCGGCGACGCCGCCCCACACCAGAATATCGGCCGCCCACGCCAGGGTGGATTTCTTCGGCGCCTCAGGAATTGAGAGAGCGGGGGACGCGACTGCGGTCAAGGCCGGACCTCACGCAGGCTGCGCAGGCGTTGAAGCTCGCGCTCGGCGGCGGCGACGGCGGTCGTGTCGCCCTTGGCGCGCGCTTCGCCCAGCTTCTGGTCGGCGATCATTTCGCGGATCGGATCCAGATACCTGTCGTCGGCGGCGGCGAAGCGCGAATATTCCAGATCCGCCAGAACCTTGCGCTGACGCTCGGCCTCGGCGCCTTCGCCCTGGCCATAGGTCAGGAAGAAGCTGCGGATTTTTTCCTTCAGCGCCGGGTCCAGATCCTCGCGCACGACGATGCCGCTCTCGGGGATGGGGGGCGAGGTCCAGATTTCCTCGATCTGGCCCGCCAGCTGCGGGTTCTCGCGGCGCATGAAGACGGTGTTGACGCTGTTGGACGTGGCCACCTCGATCACGCCGGTGGCGACGCCGAAGGCGTTGGCCTGGTGGTTGGCCGAGCGCACGGTCTTGAAGCACTGGGCCGGGACCACGCCGCGCGGATTGAACAGGAAGGTCAGCGGGGCCAGGGTGCCCGACGTCGACTGGGCGTCGCCGATGCCGAAGTTGTACTGCTTGCCGCACGCCAGAACCTTGTCCAGCGTGATGCCCGAGCCCTTCTTGACGATCAGGGTCGACTGATAGCTGTCCAGACCTTCGCGGTTGACGGTGCGGGCGATGACCTCGGCCTTGGCGCGGTCGATGGCCTCGACCTCGGGCTTGGCCGAGAACCAGCCGACCTGGGTGTGGTTGCCGCGCATGGCCTCGACCAGAACCGTATAGTTCGAGCCGAAATAGGGTTTCACCGGCACGCCGATGGCCTTGGACATGTCGTCCAGCAGCGGCTGCCACATCGGGCCTGACGAGGCCTGGCCCTCGGCCGACAGGATCGAGAAGGTGATCTCGGTCGGCGTGCCGCCGGCCTTCTTGTCGTCGCCGCCGCCACAGGCCGCCAGGCCCATGATCATGACGGCCGCGCCGGCAGCCGCCATCAGACGACGTGTGGGCGAAATACGGGACAGGCTCATGCCTTGGTCTCCCAGAACGCGTCCTCGAATTCGGGACCGTAGATTTCGATCAGGCGTTGTTGGTCCAGCGCCGTTGACGGACCGTCATAGACGATCTTGCCGCCTTGCAGGGCGATGACGCGGTCGCAATAGCGGATGGCGTAGTCGACCTGGTGCAGGGTGACGATCACGCCCATGCCGTCGCGCTTGTTCAGCTCGACCAGCAGCTCCATCACCTTGCGCGCGGACACCGGGTCCAGCGAGGCGACGGGTTCGTCGGCCAAAATAGCCTTGGCGCCCTGAACGATGGCGCGGGCGATGGCTCCGCGCTGCTGCTGGCCGCCCGACAGGGTGTTGGCGCGCTGGGCGGCGTAGTCTGACACGCCGACGCGGTGAAGGGCCGCCATGGCCTTGTCCTTGTCCGCCTGGGGCCAGGCCCCCAGCAGGCCCTTCCACGCGGGCAGGCGGCCGAGCGCGCCCAGCATGACGTTGGAGAACAGGCTGAGGCGGCCGACCAGGTTGAACTGCTGGAAGATCATGCCCAGCTTGCCGCGCGCCTTGCGCACGGAGCCGGTGACACGGCCGTCCTTTTGCACCGTCTCGCCGAAGACCTGGATGGTGCCCTTGCCCGCGTCGATCGACTGCAGGCCGGTGATGGAGCGGAGCAGGGTGGACTTGCCCGACCCGGACGGACCGATCAGGGCGACCATTTCGCCGGAGGCCACGGAAATCGAGACGCCGTCCAGCGCCTTTCGCGATCCGAAGGTCTTCGACACGTCACGCGCCAGGACGAGCCCGGGGGAGACGGCGGCTGCGGATGAACTCATGAACTCGCTAGGAGGCTGTGGCGAAGGGGCGCCGCATGACGCGACGAGGGCGTCTAGGCAAGGCCTTAATCGCACGTCGGGCGCGATGTCGTCCAGTGCGGCGCTTCACGCACAGGCGCGCGCGAGGTTCTGCCTTGAAATTACCACTTTACATGACAGTTCGAAGTCCCCATATCGCGCCTTCCGGCGGACCCCGTAGGTCCTTTCTGCGCCGCTAACGCCGGTCTGGGTTTAACAATTAGCAGGGGGTTACGTGAATTGCGCACGTATCAGCTTCCCCTGGACCTGGTCCGTGAGCGGTCCCCTGAACGTCCCGTCGCCCTCGTGCGGCCGCGTTCGGTTTCCGTAGCGGCGCGCTGGTTCCAGGATAATCTAAAGGCCGACGTCTTCTACGCTGTGAAGGCCAACCCCTCGCGTTGGGTCGTCGAGACCCTGATCGAGGCGGGCGTTCGCGGCTTCGACGTGGCGTCCATCGCCGAGATCGAGCTGGTTCGCTCGGTCAGCCATGATGTGCGTCTGGCCTTCATGCACCCGGTCAAGAGCCGGTCCGCGATCACCAAGGCCTATTTCGACCACGGCGTGCGGACCTTCTCGCTCGACTGCGTCGATGAGCTGAACAAGATCCTCGACGCCACCGGCGGCGCGGACGACCTGAACCTGATCGTGCGCATGGCCGTCTCGGCCGATGGCGCGGCCTATACGCTTTCGGGCAAGTTCGGCGTTTCGGCGGATCAGGCTCCGGCCCTGCTGATGGAGACGCGCCAAGCGGTCAAGGAAGGCCTGATGGGCGTTTCGTTCCACGTCGGCAGCCAGTGCATGCGTCCGACAGCCTATCAGGCGGCGATGGCCCAGGTCAGCCGGTCGATCAGCCGTGCGGGCGTGATCGTCGATATCGTCGATGTCGGCGGCGGCTTCCCCTCGGTCTATCCGGGCATGGTCCCGCCGGACATGAGCGAATACGCCGACGCCATCCATCGCGGCTTCAACGAGATGCCCGTGTCGGAAACGACCGAGCTGTGGTGCGAGCCCGGCCGGGCGCTGGTCGCCGAGTCCTCGTCGATCCTGGCGCGCGTCGATCTGCGCAAGGGCGACGCCCTGTATCTGAACGACGGCTCGTACGGCTCGCTGTTCGACGCGACCCACTCGCGCTGGCCCTTCCCGACCAAGCTGGTGCGGGACGGTGAGGCGGCGGGCGATCTGAAGGCGTTCCAGTTCTACGGCCCGACCTGCGATTCCATCGACCATATGCCAGGCCCGTTCTGGCTGCCGGCCGATGTGCGCGAAGGCGACTTCATCGAGATCGGCATGCTGGGCGCCTATGGCGTTGCGATGTCGACCGGCTTCAACGGCTATGGCGAGCACGATCTCGCCGTGGTCGAGGACGCCCCGATGGCCTCGCTCTATGGTCTGGCCCCCCGTTCCATCCCCACCGTGCGCACCACGGCCGAGGAGAACGCCCGCAAGATCGTGCGTCTGTCACGTCCCAAGGGTAAGGCCGGTCAGCGCAAGTCGCGCCGGAAGTAGGTCGCTACGCTGATCGTGAGAGGTAATTCGTGAGTCGTGATTGGCAACCATGAGCGACTTGCGAACCCACCGCGATCTTGATGCCTGGAAGTTGTCGCTCGACTGGGTCGAAGCCGTTTATCGGTGTTCGGCCTCGTGGCTTTCCGACGAGCGGTTCGGCCTGATCAGTCAGGTTCGTCGTGCAGCCGTCAGCGTGGCGGCCAATATCGCGGAGGGAGCGGGCCGAAACGGAACGGGCGAATTTGTTCACTTCATCGGCATCGCGCGCGGGTCGCTCGCCGAGGTCCAAACCCATCTCCTCATCGCCTCGCGTCTCGGCTATCTAACGACTGACCATCTCCAGACTTTGCTTGCCGACATGGAGCGGATCGGGCGCATGCTCTCCGGCCTTTCGACACGACTGAAGCAACGCCACAAGACCTGACCGCATTCATCCTGTTCACGCCTTACGATTCACGAGTCACCCATGACCGCCAACACCAAGGCCCAGCTGCTGCAGAACGTCGTCGAGCATGTCGACATCACGTCCTTCGACGCCCGGCCGATCATCGACAGCATGCGGAAGATGTCATTCAGCTCGCGCGACACCGCCCGCGCCGCCGACATCTTCTCGATGGCCATCGAGGACAAGGACTGCTCGCCCTGGCTGATCCTGGCCGGTTCGACCTCGGCCGGCGGCTGCATGCATGTGTACCGCGACATGGTGAAGTTCGGCATGGTGGACGCGGTCGTCGCCACCGGCGCCTCCATCGTGGACATGGATTTCTTCGAGGCCTTGGGCTTCAAACACTACCAGGCCGCCGGCGAGGTGGACGACAACGTCCTGCGCGAAAACTACATCGACCGGATCTACGACACCTATATCGACGAGGAAGAGCTCCAGGCCTGCGACCACACCATCTTGGAGATCGCCAATCGGCTTGAGCCGCGCGGCTATTCCTCGCGCGAATTCATCTGGGAAATGGGCAAATGGTTGAGCGAGGGCAACGCCAAGAAGCCCGGCTCGCTGATCCAGACCGCCTATGAAGAGGGCGTGCCGATCTTCTGCCCGGCCTTCGTCGATTCATCGGCCGGCTTCGGCCTGGTCAAGCACCAGAAGGAACGCGCCGCCGCTGGCTTGCCCTATCTGATGCTGGACGCCATCGCCGACTTCCGCGAACTGACCGACATCAAGATCGCCGCTGGCGTCACCGGCCTGTTCATGGTCGGCGGCGGCGTGCCCAAGAACTTCGCTCAGGACACCGTCGTCTGCGCCGAAATCCTCGGCGTCGAAGCCGAGATGCACCGCTATGCGGTCCAGATCACCGTCGCCGACGTCCGCGACGGCGCTTGCTCGTCCTCGACCCTGAAAGAGGCCGCCTCCTGGGGCAAGGTCCAGACCACCCACGAACAGATGGTCTTCGCCGAAGCCACCACGGTCGTTCCCCTGATCGGCTCCGACGCCTATCATCGCGGCGCCTGGAAGGCCCGCGACAAGCGCCGCTGGAACAAGCTGTTCGGCAAGTAAGACTTACTCGTCGATTTCCTTCTCCCCTCGGGGGAGAAGGTGGCCGGCGGAGCCGGTCGGATGAGGGGGCTGTGTCCGCATCGCGGCATGCTGACGTATGGCGTCCAATACGACCGCCGGATTCTTCAAAAACGCCCCGTTTCTAAATCGCAGGACCGTATAGCCCGCGATACGCAGCCGCTCGTCCCGCACAGCGTCGCGCGCCTCGTGCAGATCATGCACGCCGCCGTCCAGCTCTATGATCAGTCTGATCTCATGACAGGCGAAATCGGCGATGGCCCCAGCGACTGGCGCTTGCCGCCTGAACTTCAATCCATCCAGCTGTCGGTTACGCAGCATCGACCAAAGGATCGTCTCCGCGCCTGTCATGTCAGCGCGAAGACGGCGTGACTGCCGGGTTCTTGGCGGCGATTGCAACATCTGCGTCCGGCAGCCCCCTCATCCGTCTCGCTCCGCGAGCCACCTTCTCCCCCGAGGGGAGAAGGATCGACCAGAATTAGTCAGCCGTTGAAGACGCAGCCGATCTTGTTGCCTGATGGGTCGCGGACATAGGCGGCAAACCAGTTCGGACCATAATGCGCCCGGTGTCCCGGCGCACCTTCGTCAGTACCGCCGTGAGCCATTGCAGCGGCATGAAAGGTTTCTACAGCTTCGCGCGAGTCTGCCGGCAGTCCGAGCATGGCGCCATTGCCTGCTGACGCCGGCTGGCCGTCGAACGGTTGGCAGACCCAGATCGTAAAACCTTCGCCCGTTCCGCCCGCCGAATAGGCGCGCCATCCCGGAAAGCTCACGTGGCTGCTCCAGCCGACAGTGGCCAGAACGGCGTCATAGAAGGCGTTCGCCTCGTAGGCGTCTTTGACGCCAAGGGTCAGGTAGGGCTGCATGGATAGTCCTCGTAAGTGCGAGACCCATCCTTGTGTACGAATCAGAACAAAGCAAGAACTTTAAGCGGCGGCACAGCCCTCGAACCCGGCTTTCAGCGCCGCCTCGTCGAGATCGCGGCCGATGAAGACGGCGCGGCTCCAGCGGCGTTCGGCGACACCCCATTCGCGTTGCAGGTCGCCTTCCAGGATCATGTGCACGGCCTGGAAGACCAGGCGGCGGTCCTCGCCCTGGACGTCGATGATGCCCTTGGCGCGCAGGATGTTCTGGCCCTGCTCACCCAGCAGCTTGTCCAGCCAGGCGGTAAATTTAGTCCCGTCCAGCGGTCGGTCCAGCGACAGGGAGATGCCCTTGATATCGTCCTGATGGGCGTGACCTCGCGCGCCATGGGCGTGATCGTGGTGATGATGATCGTGCCCGTGATCATGGTCATGGTCGTGATGATCGTGGCCGCAGGCCTCGTCATGCACATGGCCGTCCGCGCCATGCGGCGGGTTCACGAAATCCGGCTTGACCTCCAGGATCCGCTCCAGATCGAAGGCGTGCAGGCCCAACACCTGGTCCAGCGGTACGTTGGACCGCTCGGCCCGCACAATGGGCGCCAGCGGGTTCAGCGCCCGCAGACGCGCCTCGACCGCGTCCAGTTCGTCCGCCGTCGCCAGATCCACCTTGTTCAGGATGATCCGGTCGGCGAAGGCCACCTGTTCGCGCGCCTCTTTGGAGTCGTCCAGCCGCGCCATCACGTGTTTGGCGTCGACCAGGGTTGTGACGCTGTCCAGCTGGGTCTTGGCCTTGACGTCCTCGTCGACGAAGAAGGTCTGGGCCACCGGGCCGGGGTCGGCGAGGCCCGTCGTCTCGACGATGATAGCGTCGAAGGCGGGCTTGCCGGGGCGCTGGCGCTTCATCAGGCCGGCTACCACGCGGATCAGGTCTCCCCGCACCGTGCAGCAGACGCAGCCGTTGTTCATCTCGAACACGTCCTCGTCGGCGCCGACCACCAGGTCGTTGTCGATGCCGATCTCGCCGAACTCGTTGACGATGACGGCGTAACGCTTGCCGTGGTCCTCGGTCAGGATCCGGTTCAGCAGCGTCGTCTTGCCCGCGCCGAGATAGCCGGTCAGGACGGTGACGGGGATCTTGCCCCCAGAGCCTTGAGAGGATGCGGCGGTCGAGGCGGGGGCGGCGAGGGTGTCAGTCATCGCCGCTAGATGGCGGCTGACATCACGCTTGGGAAGAGGGGCTAGGCCTTCTTCACGAACTCGACGCGCAGGACCAGACCGCGCACCTTGTCGACATTGGCCTCGATCTCGTCCGTGTCGCCGGTCAGGCGGATGTTCTTGACCAGCGTCCCGCGCTTCAGCGTCACCCCGCCCGAACCCTTGACCTTGAGATCCTTGATCAGGGTCACGCTGTCGCCGTCGGCCAGGATGTTGCCGTTGGAATCTTTGGTCACGTCATCGGTCATGGCGAAGCTTCTAGCGACTGGTTCGGCGAATATCCACACTCAACCTATGGGAATTCACGCATCGTCTCCTCCCCGCTTTGCGGGGAGGGGGACCGCGTAGCGGTGGAGGGGTTCTTGAAGTCCCACCGACGCTTGCGATGCGGTCCAGAACCCCTCCATCACGGCGCGCAAGAGCGCCGCGCCACCTCCCCATAAATGGGGAGGAGACGGTTCAGTCCGGCACGTTCGCGTCCAGTTCGTCCAGCCACACTCGCGCGTTTCCATCTGACGGCGCGCGCCAGTCGCCGCGTGGTGACAGCGACCCGCCGGTGACCACCTTGGGCCCGTTCGGCAGGGCCGAACGCTTGAACTGCGATGTCTGGAAGAACCGCACCAGGAACTTCCTCAGCCAGCCCTTGATCGTCGCCAGATCGTATTCGACTTTCTCGTCTTCGGGCGTGTTCGCCGGCCATTCGCCCGCGCCCGCATCGCCCCAGGCCTGGTGCGCCAGGAAGGCGACCTTGGACGGCTTCAGCCCGAACCGGCTGATGTAGAACAGGAAGAAGTCGTTCAGCGCATAGGGGCCGACCGTCCCCTCGGTCGACTGGATCACGCCATCTTTCGCCGGCACCAGTTCAGGCGAAATCTCGGTGTCCAGAATGGCGTGCAGCGTCTCGCGCGCGCCCGCGCCGATCAGGTCGCCGGCCGCCACCCAGCGGATCAGGTGACGGATCAACGTCTTCGCCACCCCGCCATTGACGTTGTAGTGGCTCATATGGTCGCCGACGCCATATGTGGCCCAGCCCAGCGCCAGTTCCGACAGGTCGCCGGTCCCCAGGACGAAGGCCTGGTTCTGGTTCGCCAGGCGGAACAGATAGTCGGTCCTCAGCCCCGCCTGCACGTTCTCGAAGGTGATGTCGTGGATCGGCTGACCCTCGGCATAGGGGTGGCCGATGTCTTTGAACATCTGTTCGGCGGCGGGGCGGATGTCGATCTCTGCGCCCGTGACGCCCAGCGCGGTCATCAGCGCCCAGGCGTTGGACTTGGTGCCGTCCGACGTCGCAAACCCCGGCATGGTGAAGGCCAGGATGTTCGTCCTCGGCAGGTCCAGCCGGTCAAAGGCGCGGCAGGCCACCAGCAGGGCCTGGGTCGAATCCAGCCCGCCCGACACGCCGATCACTAGCGACTTCGCCCCCGTCGCCGTCATCCGGCGCATCAACCCTTGCACCTGGATATTGAAGGCCTCGTAGCAGTCCTGATCCAGCCGCCCCGCGTCGTCCGGTACGAAGGGGAATCGGTCCAGCGGCCGGATCAGCTCGCTGGCTTCGTGGTCCTCGCGCGCCATGAAGGGCACGACGGTCGCCGGCTCGCCTTCGTTCCTCGCGCATTCGGCGAAGGTGCCGTTCCTCAATCGGTCCAGCCCGATCCGGTCCACGTCCACGTCGGCGAGCGTCAGATGGCTGTCCAGGGCGAACCGCTCGCCCTCGGCCAGTTTCGAGCCCAGCTCATGGACCGTCGCCTGGCCGTCCCAGGCCAGATCGGTGGTGCTCTCGCCCCAGCCCGAGGCGGCGAAGACATAGGCCGACAGGGTCCGCGCCGAATGGCTGGCGCTCAGCATCGCCCGCTCGTCCGCCTTGCCGATGACGATGTTGGACGCCGACAGGTTCAGCAGTATCCGCGCCCCCGCCAGCGCCGCGCGGGTCGAGGGGGGCAGGGGCGCCCAATAGTCCTCGCAGATCTCGGCCGCGAAGACGAAGCCGGGCCGGTTGACCGCCTCGAACAGCAGGCCCGGCGCGAAATCCACCGTCTCGCCATTCAGCTGGATCACGTCCTCGCTGCGCGCCGTCGCCGGCGCGAACCAGCGTTTCTCGTAATACTCGCGGTAGTTGGGCAGATAGGTCTTGGGCACGACCCCCAGCACCTCGCCCGCGCCCATCACCACCGCACAGTTATAGAGGGCGTCGCCGTTGTGGATCGGCGCCCCGACCACGGCAACCAGATCATGCTCGCCAGTCGCCTGGGCGATGACCGCGATCTGCCGCTCGACCTCCTCCAGCAGCGCCGCCTGCATGTGCAGGTCGTCGATCGCATAGGCCGACAGAGACAGCTCGGGAAACACCATCAGGTCCACGCCCTGATCGGCCGCCTGACGGATCAGGGCGACGTGTTCCTGCGCATTAGCCTTTGGATCGCCGACATGGCTGATCGGCGTCGCCGCCGCCACGCGCACGAAGCCGTGCGTCTTGGGCGAGAAGAAGGAGGTGGCGTCTACCATCGGATCGTCCGCTGCATCCGGCGCGCGCCGGTCGTCGCCCTTCATATAGGCCGGAAAGGTGAAGGGCGAGAATCCCTCGCTCGACCGGGGCGATCATGGAGGCCGAATGGAGGTTCGATCAAACCCGCCATCGCCGCCTTGCGTGTCTGGTTTCAATATGTAGAGTATGTGGCAAATAATGGGACTGGCGCAGAAGCCGGACCACATCCAGGAAATGCACCATGAGACACGCCCTCGCCGCCTCGGTCCTGACCCTCGTTCTGGCCGCCGGTCTCGCCGTCGGTGCGGCCCAGGCCGAGGTCATTCGCGCCAACACCCCGGCGGTGGGCCTTACCATCGACCGGATCGGCGCCCTGCCGGATGTGGAGCGCGGCGCCTGGGCCGACTATCTGGCGCGGTCGCAGGCCCAGCATCTGGCGGATCGCGCGGCTCTTGCCGCCGAACTGCCGGCCGGTGCGACCCCACCGCCTCCGCCCCTGGCCATTCGCGGCAACAGTTCGCACATGCCGCTGGATCGCCCCGCCGCCTGGTATGGTTCGGCGGAAGCTCGCGCCGTCGCCGACGCCATCGTCACCTTCCAGACCCCCGCCGGGGGCTGGAGCAAGAACCAGGACCGCAGCCTCGCCCGCCTGCCGGGCCAGCGCTTCTCCAACGACGCCGAGACGATGGAGCAGAACCCGGCCAACTTCGACGCGCCCGCCGACCGGTTCTGGACCTTCGTCGGCACCCTGGACAACAACTCGACCTGGACCGAGATGCGCTATCTGGCCAAGGTCGCGGCCCGCTCGCCCGGCCGTCAGGGCGACGCCTGGCGCGCCAGCGTGATCAAGGGTGTCCATTATCTGCTGAACGCCCAGTATCCGAATGGCGGCTGGCCCCAGATCTGGCCGTTGGAAGGCGGCTTCCACGACTCCATCACCTTCAACGACAATGCCGTGGCCGAGGCGGCCATGATCCTGCGCGACGTGTCAAAGGGTGCGGAAGGCTTCGACTTCGTCCCCGCCGAACTGAAGGTTCGCGCCGGCGAGGCGACCAGGAAGGCCATCGACGTGACCCTGGCCGCCCAAGTCAGGCAAAAAGACGAGAGTGGGGGAGACCGCCTGCTGGGCTGGCCGCAACAGGTCGAGCCGATGCGCCTGGTCCCGACCAGCGCCCGCAACTACGAACCCCGCTCCATCGCCAGCGGCGAGACCACCGACATCCTGCTGTTCCTGATGGGCGAAGCCGATCCGTCGCCCCAGGTCCAGGCCGCCATCCGAGGCGGCGTCGCCTGGCTGGAGGCGAACCGCACCTACGACAAGTCGTTCGAGATGACCGACGACGGCCGCAAGCTGATCGACAAGCCGGGCGCCGGCCCGATCTGGTCGCGCAACTACGACCTGGTCACCGGCCGCCCGATCTTCGGCGACAAGGACCAGACCATCCACGACGACGTCAACGGCATCTCCGTCGGCCGCCGCAACGGCTATTCCTGGTGGCTCGCCCAGCCCCAGACGGCGCTGGACGCCTATGCGGCCTGGTCGGCGGCGCGATAAATGCACGTCTCCTCCCCATGCAATGGGGAGGGGGACCGCGAAGCGGTGGAGGGGCTCTTGAAGTCCCACAGACGCCAGTGATGCGGCGAAGACCCCCTCCGTCACCGCGCTGAGAAGCGCCGCGCCACCTCCCCGCTTCGCAGGGAGGAGACTTGAGAACACGCTTTACCCCGCCTGCTTCTCGTCCGGCCGCAGGGTCAACACCCGCACCCCGTCCCTGGTCACCGCAACCGTGTGTTCGAACTGGGCCGACAGTTTTCCGTCGTCGGTGACCACGGTCCAGCCGTCGTCCTCGGTGTGGACCGTGCGGACGCCCTGGTTCAGCATCGGCTCGATGGTGAAGGTCATGCCCTCACGCAGGGTCGTGCCGGTCCCCGCCTTGCCGAAATGCAGCACCTGCGGATCCTCGTGCATCTCGCGCCCGATGCCGTGACCGCAATAGTCGCGCACCACCGAATAGCCGGCCTTCCTGGCGTGTTTCTCGATGGCGAAACCGATGTCGCCCAGCTTGGCGCCCGGCCGCACGGCCTGGATGCCCTTCCACATCGCCTCATAGGTGGTGCGGACCAGGCGGCGCGCCTGCGGTCCGACTGATCCGATCAGATAGGTCTTGGAAGAATCGGCGATGAAGCCGTCCTTCTCCAGGGTGATGTCCAGATTGACGATGTCGCCGTCCTTCAGGATTTCGCTCGCTGTCGGGACGCCGTGGCAGACGACCTGATTGATCGAACTGTTCAGCACGAAGCCATAGCCGTATTGGCCCTTGCTGGCCGGCCGCGCCTTCAGCTCATCGACGATAAAGGCCTCGACCCGGTCGTTGATCTCCAGCGTGCTCAGCCCCTCCAGCGTCATCGCGTCCAGATGGGTGAAGACCGAGGCCAGCAGCCGCCCGGACTGCGCCATCAGTTCGATCTCGGCCGGTGTCTTGATCACGCGGCGGCGTCCGTCAGCACTGGTGAATCTACGCCCGCCGCCCTCAGCTCGCGCGCCACCAGTTCCTGAAACGTCACGCCCGGATGGGTCTCGCACAGCATACCGATCCTGATCCAGAACGCCGCCTGGGCGTTGATGGAGCGATAGGACGCCTTCGCGGCCCGACGCAGCTGCTCGTGCAGTTCGTCCTCGATGTTGACGATGCCCATCTCGGTCTCGCGATATATGAAACGTATGTGCAGTGTATATGCAACGTCAGTTGGGGACGCAAGAAAGCACGCCCTCCCTTTCGTCATCCTCCGGCGCGAAGCGACCGGGGGACCCAGCGGCGCGCGTGAGCGCAAACCTGTCGCGGACTCGATCTTCCAGCGTCCGTGCGTTGGACGCATCGCCTTCGGCGCCTCCCCCGGTCCAAGCTTCGCTTGGCCGGAGGATGACGAGGGGTTCCCCGGTCTGCGCCGCGAGACGCGGCTTGCCGGAGAATGACGAAAGAAAAAAGCGCCTCAGCCATCGCAATGACGCTGGTCTGAAATCAATGATTTCAACGGACTACCGATTTCTTGACGCCTTCCACCATCCCCTGTTTCCACCACGCCTATAATCCTCACGACCGCACTCACGTTGAGGAGGAGCCCCCGATTTCAGACGAATTAGACCAATTAGACGGTGTTTTTCGCTCCCACCGTCTCGAACCGCCCTTCACCTCGCTCGCGAATGCGGATGACGTTCGCCTTCGCCCCCGCTAAAGCCATCCCATGACCGACACGCCGAAAAAGGGCTGGTTCCAGCGCCTGTCCGCTGGGCTCTCGCGCTCCTCCAAACAGATGACCGATCAGGTCGTCGCCACCTTCGTCAAGGAGCCCCTGTCCGAGGCCTCGCTGGAGCAGCTGGAAGAGCATCTGCTGGAAAGCGATCTCGGCCCGGCCGCGTCGGCCCGCATCGTCGAACGCTTCCGCAGCCTGAAGTTCGGCAAGGACGCCCAGGAGCATGAGGTCAAGGAGGCGCTGGCCGAGGCCGTCGCCGCCGAACTGGCGCCGCGCCAGGCGACCTTCGATCCGCTGAACGGCCCCAAACCCTATGTCGTCCTGTTCGTCGGGGTGAACGGCTCGGGCAAGACCACGACCCTGGGCAAGATCGCCGCCGATCTGACGGCAAAGGGCGCCAAGGTGATGATCGTCGCCGGCGACACCTTCCGCGCCGCCGCCCGCGAACAGCTCAAGGTCTGGTCCGAACGCGCCGGCGCCCATTTCGAGAGCCGCCGCGACGGCGCCGACGCCGCCGGCCTGGCCTTCGACGCCTATACCAAGGCCAAGGCCGAGGGCTTCGACGTGGTCCTGATCGATACCGCCGGCCGGCTGCAGAACAAGTCCGCCCTGATGGACGAACTGCTCAAGATCGTGCGGGTGCTGAAGAAGATCGATCCCGAGGCACCGCACGACACGCTTCTGGTGCTGGACGCCACGGTGGGCAGGAACGCCCTGGCCCAAGAACAGATCTTCGGCCGCACCGCCTTCGTCACCGGCATCGTCATGACCAAGCTGGACGGCACGGCGCGGGGCGGGGTTCTTGTGCCGGTGGCCCAGGCGTCCGACGCCCCCCTGATGCTGATCGGCGTGGGCGAGGGGGTCGATGACCTGCAACCGTTCGACGCCCGCGCCTTCTCCCGCTCGCTGGTGGGACTGGAAGACTGAGATGACTGACGCCGCCCCGACCCCCGAAAAGAAGAACCGCCAGTGGATCCGCCAGGTCGTCGACTTCGGCGCCCTGGCCGCCTTCATGATCAGCTATTTCGTCACCCGCGACATGATCCTGGCGACCTGGGTGCTGGTCGGCGCCTCGGCCGTGGCTCTGGCGGTCGGCTTCGCCATCGAGCGGCGGTTTGCGCCCCTGCCGCTGATCACCGGCCTGTTCGCCCTGGTGTTCGGTCTGCTGACGATCTTCACCCACGACGACCTGTTCATCAAACTGAAGCTGACGGTCCAGAATGGCCTCTTGGCGGCGGTGCTGCTGGGTTCGATCCCGCTGAAGAAATATCCGTTCAAGGCCCTGCTGGGTTCGGCGATCAAGGTCAACGACGCCGCCTGGCGCACCCTGACCCTGCGTTACGGCCTCTATTTCCTGACGGTCGCCATCCTGAACGAGGTGTTCCGCAGCCCGCAGGCCGTGACCGCCCTCTGGCACGCCATGGGCCGCGACACGCCCAATCCCAACGACGTCTGGACCGGGTTCCGGGGCGTGCTGTGGATCGCCGCTTCGGTGTTCGGCCTGTCCCAGGTGCCGCTGATCATGCGCAACATGATCAAGGACGAGGAGCCGGGCCCGATCTCGCCCGATCCCGGGCTTTAGGTCCGACGGCGGAACTGTCACGGAACCGACGCGCTTTTCCCGTCAAATCGTAAAGCATAGCTGATACGTGTTCGGACGAAACTTAAGGGGAGCGGTGCGATGGTGAAGGCTGGAAAAGCGGCAAGGAAGGTCGGGCCGTTGGCGACCTCGCCCAGCCACCTGATGCACCGCGCGCTGCAACTGGCGCTCGACATCTATGCCGAAGAGACCGGCGCCGACGGCCTGACCCAACGCCAGTTCGCGGTGCTGGAGGCGGTGTCGATCAAGGCCGGTCTGACCCAGACCGAACTGGTCCGCATGACCGGCATCGACCGCTCGACCCTGGCCGACCTGGTCACCCGCATGACGGCCAAGGGCCTGCTGGAGCGGGAGCGTTCGACTCTGGACGCCCGCGCCAAGGCGGTTCGTCTGTCCACGGAAGGGGCCGCCCGGCTGGAGGCCGCCCGCCCGCTGGTCGAGGCCGCCGACAAGCGGATCATGGCCCTGCTGCCCAAGGGCCAACGCGAAACCTTCCTGGCGCAACTGGCCGAGCTGGCCGCCGCCGCCGACGCCGCCCCCGACGCCGCCAAGGCCGAAGCCAAGGCCGCCAAGAAGGCGCTGAAGGCGGTCGAGAAGGAAGCCAAAAAGGCCGAGAAAGCCGCCAAGAAGGCCGACCGCCCGGCCAAACCCGCCAAGGTCAAGAAGCCCAAGCTCAAGGTCGTCGAAACGGCCTGAGACTGGCCGCTTCATCCGGGCCTTCCTCGCAGTGATGAGCAGGGTCCGCTTTAGGCGGGCCATTGCATCTGATACGGTTTCGCCAGCGTGAGGATTTGGCCGATGACGTGGTGGAAGCGGCTGTTTAGACGGAACGGTAAGGCCGCACTGGATGGGACCGAATTTCGGACCGTGTCCGTCCTCTATAGTGAGGATGGAAAACGCGCAGCCGCCGTTAGAGAGTTTTCGAACGGCCAGACCTACCTTCTCGAAAGTGAGTGGGTCGAGGGGACGAAGTTTGCGGAGCGACATTCGGGTCAGATGGTGGGACCGTTCCAAACTCCTGCTCACGCGGAACGGTTCATCGTAGCCACACCGTGGTTCACGGGCCAGTCGGCCTAAAGTCCGCCTTCCACCCTTTTCAGACCATAGGCATGTCCGCTTGCGGCGCCCGCGCTTCGTTTTGCCTGCAGGCGCTAGCTCTTCTTGCGCAGCCGCTTCGCGTTGGCCGTCGCCGTCTTGTGGATGGGCGCCATGGCCTCGACCTGGGCCTTCATCAGTTCGCCGTTCAGGGTCATGGCCTGAGCCGCCGCCCGGCTCCACCAGCCCATGGCATAGCTGAACTGGGCCTCGGCCGCCTGGGCCGGGGTGCGGGCCTGGGTGACGGCCGCCGCCGCCCGCAGCGCGTGCGCGCCCTCGTCCATCGCCGCCCGCCCCAGCCGCTGGCCGATGGCCCCGGCGCTGGCGGTCACGGCGCCGGCCGAGGCGGACAGGGCCTCGGCCTTCTCCGAGCTCATCAGAGACATTTCCTTGAAGTCCTGCCCCTTGGCGCTGGTCAGGCCCTGCGCCATCAGACCGGTGCGGGCTGCGATCACCTCGGCCGAGGCGGCCAGGATCTCGGCGCCGACGACGGCTGCGTTGGCGGCGGTGGGGGTCTTGCGGGTCAGTGAGGACCTCCGGCTTCAGTCTCTGCGGCGAAGGCCGCGATATCGCTCAACAGGGCGGGGATCGCCGCGTCGATGATCTGCTGGCCCTTCTCGGGACTGGCCTGGGCCGGGTCCGAGCCGATACGGCCGTCGGGGAAGCGGGCGCGATAGTCCAGGGCGTCGCGGATCGGTCCGTTGGGCGCGATCTGGGGTGAATACTCAGCCGTCTTTATCCGGTCGGGATAGGCGGCCTGCGTCACCGCGATCTCGGACGGGGTGGCGTGCATCCCATGGCCGGTGGGGAACAGGCGGTTGCACAGGCCGTGCACGCCCGGCAGATCCCACCAGTTCTTCAGCTTAAGAATGAACGGCGGTGCGTCCTCCACGAAGCTCCACTCGGCGTAGATTTCGGAGATCGTCGCCTCGATGGTGGCGACGTTGCCGCCGTGACCGTTCAGGAAATAGATCCGCTCGAACCCGTGCCGGCTCAGCGACGACACCCAGTCCGTGATCGCGGCCATGAAGGTCGAGGGCCGCAAGCTGATGGTGCCGGCGAAGGCCAGATGGTGCTGGGCCATGCCGATGTTGAAGGTCGGGGCCACGATCAGGTTGGCGTCGGTCATCTCGGCCGCATGGGCGATGATCTCGGGGCACATCCAGTCGGTGCCCAGCAGGCCCGTCGGTCCATGCTGCTCGTTGGAGCCGATGGGCACGATCACCGTCTTCGACAGGGGACCGCCGTCGTTCAGCCGGGCGTCGATCTCGGGCCAGGACGACAGATGGATCAGCATGGCGACACTCTCAGGCTAGGAAAACACCAGCGCTTCTAACGCGGCGGGGTCAAGAAGTCTTCGCCACGGACGGACGTGGAGCATGGGCGACGACGAAGATGCGCGCCGCCTCCTTCGCCCGCGCCGCGCGCTTCTCGGGCGCCAGTTGCGGCACATCCAGCATGGCGCGCAGATGGCCGTGGCCCAGGACCAGTCCGGAGAACATCTCGGCCGCCTCCTCGGGATCGGCGACGTCCAGCCGTCCCAACCGCGTCTGTTCCGCCAGCCACAAAGTCACTTCCTTCAGGCTGCGACGCGGCCCGGCCTCATAGATGGCGTGTGCGATCTCGGGCGCCTCAACCGACACCAGGGCCACGCCGCGCATCGAGCCGACCTTGTCTGCGCTGCACACCCGATTCAGCAGGGTCAGGGCCAGGGTCTCCAGCACCGTCTGCGGATCGCCGGTCCCGCGCAACGGGGCGATGATGTCCTCCACCCGCTTCGACGCCAGGGCCTGGGCGATCTCCAGCTTGGAGGCGAAGCGGTTGTAGACCGTCTGTTTGGACACGCCGGCCAGTTTGGCGATCTCGTCCATCTTGGCCTGCAACCCCTTGTCGGCGAACAGGGTCGCGGCGGCGTCCAGGATCGCCTCGCTCTTTCTTTCGTCCACCTGCCCGCGACGGCGCGCCATCAGTGAACGTCCGAGGGCGGCGCGCCCGCCTGGGCCTTCACCGGCTGGGCCGCCAGGGTGACGAAGGCCGCGCCGGCGCACAGGATGCCCAACAGGGCGAAGGCGTCGCCGAACGCCATCGTCGTCGCCTGCCGTTGCAGAATGCCATAGACGGCCTTCATCGCCGAAACGGCCGGGTCGATGGAGCCGGAGAACCGCAACGCCATTCCCGCCAGCATCTGCCGCATCGCCTGGTCCCCTTCACTGATCGCGCTGGTCAGTTCGGCCATGTGCAGGGCGGTGTTGGTGGTCAGGCTGGTGTTCAGGATCGCCAGGCCGAAGGCGCCCCCGACGTTGCGCGCCAGATTGACCAGGCCCGAGGCGTTCTTGACCATGTGCGGCGGCAGGGTCGCCATCGTCACCTGTTGCGAGGCGATCATGGCCAGCATCACGCCCACGCCTCGGAAGGCCTGGATCGAGGCGAACTCCCAAAAGCCCCAGTTCTGGATGACCACGCGGGCTTCCCACATGCCCCAGGCGCACAGCATGAATCCGCCGAACATCAGGATGCGCGCATCCATCTTGCGCACCAGTCGCCCGGCGAACGGGGCGGTGGCGAACATGGCCAGACCCGACACGACCATGGTGGTGCCGACCTCTGACGAGGAATAGTGCAGCACCCGACCCAGGAACAACGGCAACAGGAAGGTGCCGCCGAACAGGGCGAAACCGACGATGAAGGTCATGATGAAACCGACCAGGAAGTTGCGGTTGCCGAAGGCGCGCAGCTCAACGATCGGCTGGCGATAGGTCAGGGATCGCCAGATGAAGACCGGCCCGGCCACCGCCGCGACCACCGCCAGCAGCAGGATGTGGGTGTCGTCGAACCAGTCGTTCTTGGCTCCTTCCTCCAGCACGAACTGCATCGACATCAGGAAGGCGGCCATGAAGCCCAGGCCCCACCAGTCGAACCCCTTGGCCAGGGACGGATCGCCCTTGTCGAAGTTGCCGTAGCGACCGACCAGGAACAGCACCAGCAGCCCTGGGCCCACATTGATGAAGAACAGCCAGCGCCAGCTCAGCCACTCGGTCAGGTGTCCGCCCAGGGTCGGGCCGACGGTCGGGGCCAGGGTGACGATCAGGCCCATGACCACGCTGGCGGTGACCCGCTTGTCCGGTGGGAAGGCGGTGAAGGCGACGGCGAAGACGGTCGGGATCATGGCCCCGCCGACGAAGCCCTGAATGGCCCGAAACAGGATCATGGTGTCGATGGACGACGACAGGCCCGTGGCGATGCTCATCAGCACGAAGCCGGCGCAGGAGGCCAAGAACAGCCGCTGCGTCCCCCACAGTCGCGACAGGAAGCCCGACAGCGGGATCATCACCACCTCGGGGATCAGATAGGCGGTCTGGATCCAGCTGATCTCGTCCGCCGAGGCGCCGACCCCGGCCTGGATCTGGGGCAGGGAGGCGGCGACGATCTGGATGTCCAGAATGGCCATGAACTGGCCAACCACCATCCCGGCGAAGCCGAGCAGCAGCATGGTCCAGTTGATCTCGGGATGGCCGGCGACGGGGCCCTTGGGCGCGGCAGGGGCCCCGCCGGCTGCGGCGGGGACGGCGGCGGTCACTGGCCTGCGGCTCCCGTCGTCGCGGCTTCAGCGAAGCTTTGACCGCCCTGGCTCTTCAGGTCGATCTTGACGTCCACCGACAGGCCGGGACGCAGCGCCAGGCTCCGGTCGGCGCCGCTGACCACGATCCGCACGGGCACGCGCTGGGTGATCTTGGTGAAGTTGCCGGTGGCGTTCTCGACCGGGATCAGGGCGAACTCGGATCCGGTGGCGGGAGCGAAGCTGTCGACGCGCCCCTCGATCTTGCGGCCGGGGAAGGCGTCGGCCGAGATCTCGACTGTCTGGCCCAGACGCACCTTGTCCAACTGCGTCTCCTTGAAGTTGGCGACGATATAGGTCCGGGTCAGGGGCACGATGGACAACAACTGGGTACCGGCGTTGACATACTGGCCGGCGCGGACGCTGCGGGCGCCGACGACGCCGGCGGCGGGCGCGCGGATGACGGTGCGTTCCAGGGCGATGCGGGCCTGATCGACGACGGCGCGGGCCTGTTCGACGGCGGCGACGCTCTGCTGACGGGTCGAGCCCAGCACGCCCGCCGTGCGTTGTTCGGCGACCAGGGCGGCCTGGGCCTGCTGCACCCCGGCCGAAGCGGTGGCGGCAGAGGCGCGCTCGGTCTGGATGCGCTGCTGCGAGACCCAGCCCTGTTCAGCCAGCTTGCCGTAGCGATCGACCTCGGCGCGGGCCAGACCGGCCTGGGCGTCGGCCTGGGTCACGGCGGCGGCGCGGGCGGCGATGGTCGCCTGTTCCTGCTCGGCCTGGGCGTCGACATGGCCGACGGCGGCGATGGCGGCGGCCAGATTGGCCTCGGCCTGGGCCAGTTCGGCCTTTTGGTCGGCATCATCCAGCTTGACCAGGATCTGACCCGCCTCGACCTTCTGATTGTCGCCGACCAGAACCTCGGTCACGCGGCCGGACAGTTGCGGGCTGATCAGGGTGGTGTCCGCCTTGACGAAGGCGTTGTCGGTGCTCTCCCATCGCTGGCCGTTCACCCACCAGAAGACGCCGCCCACGATCAGGGCGAGGCCGACCATGACCGCCGCGAACAGCGGCAGGCGTTTCTTGAGTTCAGGCGACATGGGACATCCGGGGAGGGTGCGACGTTTTGAAGCGGCTCTAAAATGGACCCCGACGTCCAAAAATCAATGTCCAATCGCATGAATGTTTGAACGCTTCCACGGCGGCGGGAGATTTCGTGTATCTTTCCCGCTGCATGACCGATCTTCCCAAGGCCTCGAATCCCCTTCCGTCACAGGTCGATGTCGTCGTGATCGGCGCGGGCGCTGCCGGGATCGCCGCCGCGCGTCGCCTGATGCGGCCGGACTTGTCCCTTCTGATCCTTGAAGCCCGCGAGCGCATCGGCGGGCGCGCCTGGACGGTTCGGTCCGAGGGGGAGGGGCTGGACATGGGCTGCGGCTGGCTGCACTCGGCCGACGACAATGTCCTGGCGGGCCGCGTCGAGGCCGAGGGGCTGACGCTGGACCAGACCCCGCCGCCCTGGCGCACCCAGGCCTTCGACCACGAGATGACCCGCGCGGATCAGGCCGCGTTCGGCGAGGCCTTCGCCGCCTTCGATCAGCGCGTCACCGAGGCGGCCGCGCGGGGCGAGGACCGGCCGGCCGCCGACTTCTTTGATCCCGACAACCGCTGGAACGCGAGGATGGACGCCATCTCAGGCGCCCTGAACGGTGCACGCTTCGCCGAGGTCTCCAGCCTGGATTACGACGCCTATGGCGACACCGGCGTGAACTGGCGGGTGCGCGAGGGCTATGGTCGCCTGATCGCGCGGCTGGGCGAGGCTGTGTCTGACATGGTCGTGCTGGACTGCGCCGTGCGTCGGATCGACCGCTCCGGTCCCGTGCTGCGGCTGGAGACCAGCCGGGGTGAACTGACCGCGCGGATCGTGATCCTGACCGTGCCCAACAGCCTGATCGCCAGCGAGACCGTCCGCATCGACCCGCCCGTTCCGGCCCTGCTGGAGGCGACGGCGGGCGTGCCGCTGGGCCTGGCGTCCAAGGTGCATATGACGGTGCGCGGCGCGGGCGATTTCCAACCCGACACCCAGCTTTGGACCCGAACCGATACGGCGGAGACCGGCGGCTATCACCTGCGGCCGTTCGGGCGGCCGATGATCGAGGCCTATTTCGGCGCCGACCTGGCCTGGGGGCTGGAGGCGCAAGGGCCGGCCGCCCTGTTCGACTTCGCCCTGTCCGAACTGGTCGCGGCCCTGGGTTCGGACATGCGCAGACGGCTGGAGGCGGTCGCGGTCAGCGGATGGGGCGTCGATCCCTGGTCGCGCGGCGCCTATTCCCACGCCCTGCCGGGCCATGCGGCGGACCGGGCGAAGCTGCGTGTCTCAGTCGAGGACCGCATCTTCCTGGCCGGCGAAGCCACCGCGCCCGTCTATTACGGCACGGCGCACGGCGCATGGATGGAGGGTCGTCGGGCGGCGGACGCGGCCCTGACGGCCCTGGGTCTTGACCCGCGACGCAACGACGGCGACAGCGAGGAATGAAGCCCGCCAAGGCCAAGAAACCGGCTACGAAACCTGCCGCCAAACGCCCGTCCATCATGACCGGCGCGTCCATTCCCGTGCTGCGCTGGCCGCCCGACGAAGACCGGGTCGAGACCATCTTCGAACGCCTTGCCGGCGTCATGCCCGACCCCAAGACCGAGCTGAACTTCTCCAATCCCTACACCCTGGTCGTCGCCGTCGCCCTGTCGGCCCAGGCCACGGATGTCTCGGTCAACAAGGCGACCGATCGACTGTTCAAGGTCGCGGACACGCCAGAGAAGATGCTGGCCCTGGGGGAAGAGGGGCTGGTCCCCTACATCGCCTCCATCGGCCTTTATCGCGGCAAGGCCCGAAACGTCATCGCGCTCAGCCGCATCGTGCTGGAGCAGCACGGCGGAGAAGTCCCGCTGAACCGCGCCGATCTTCACGCCCTGCCCGGCGTGGGGCGAAAGACGGCCTCGGTGGTGCTGAACGAACTGGGGATCGAGGCGGCCATCGCGGTGGACACCCATGTCTTTCGCGTCTCGCACCGGCTGGGCCTGGCCAATGCAAACACGCCGGACAAGGTCGAGGCCCAGTTGTTCAAGGTCGTGCCGGAGGAGTGGCTGCCCAAGGCGCACCACTGGCTGATCCTGCACGGCCGCTACACCTGCACGGCGAAGAAGCCCAAATGCCTGTCGTGCCTCATCGCCGACCTGTGCCCCTCGCGGGCCGGTCTGCTGGCGTTGGGCGAGGCGGGCTAGGATCGTTCGGGCGCGTCCGGGCCGTGGGCCAGCTTGTCCGCCAGGGCGTCCAGCACTCTTAGGGCGGCAGCCATGTCGTCTGCGGATATGCCTTCGAACACCCGTTGACGCATGGCGGCGGCATGGACCTCGAACGCTTCCAAAGCGACGCGTCCGGGCGGTTCCATGGCGATGAGCCAGGAACGTCCGTCGCCCATCATGCGACGGCGACTGACCATGCCATCCCGTTCCAGCCTCTGGACCAGCCGGGTCAGGGAGGCGCCGGACAGCTCCATCCTGCTCGATAGTTCCGAAAGCGTAAGCCCCTTGGGCTGATCGACGAGATAGTAGAGCACGAGGGTCGGGGCGCCCGTATGCCCGGCGTCTCGAAAAATATCTGCAACCCAAGATTTCCATCGTCGTGCGGTCAACATGACCTGCATGGCGACCTTCAGCTGCAGTGTCTCGCGTGAAATAGCCGGCGAGATGGGTCTGGTATGTGGCAACGCAACCTCATCGGCCGTCTACGGCGTGTTGGTCCTGATCCAGGCTTATGACGCGACAATAATAATCGTCTAGATTGAGTCTTAGCGTGCTAACTATACCGCCATCGCTCCTAAACTAGATTGTGTCATTTAAGGACAATATCCAGCGGGGTCCAGCCATGCAATTTTTCAGTAAACCGAAATACGACAGTAATCTGATGGAGCTGCGCAGCATGTTGGCTGCGGTCGAGCGTTCTCAGGCGGTCATTCAGTTCGACCTGGATGGCACGGTCCGGGAGGCGAACCCCAACTTCCTGTCGGTCGTCGGTTATGATCTCGGCGAGATCGTCGGTCGGCACCACCGAATGTTCGTGGATCCCGCAGAAGCCCAGACACCGGCCTATGCCGAGTTCTGGCGTCGGCTCAACGCGGGCGAGTTCGTCGCCGAAAAGTTCATCCGCTACGGCAAGGGCGGGCGTCGGGTGGTGATCGAGGCCAGCTACAATCCCATTCTCGATCCTCAGGGCCGCCCCTACAAGGTCGTGAAGTTCGCCATGGACGTCACCGCCGTCGAGGACGAGCGCGAACGGCGCGCCGAGGCCGAACGTCAGGCCGCCCAGATTCAGGCCGCCGTCGTCGAAGGCACGGCTCGCGGGCTGTCGGCCATGGCTGAAGGCGACCTGTCCTATCGGATTGAGGAAGACTTCCCCGGCGAATACGCCGTCCTGCGCGAGAACTTCAACCAGGCGATGGGTGCGTTGGACGAGGCCGTCGGCGTGATCGGCGTCAACGCCGGATCGATGCAGTCGGGCGCCCACGAGATCAGCAGCGCGGCCGAAGACCTGTCGCGCCGCACCGAACAACAGGCCGCCAGTCTGGAAGAGACCGCCGCCGCCCTAGATGAAATCACCGCCACCGTCCGCAAGACGGCCGAGAACGCCCAGGCGGCGGACGTCGTGGTCACGCAGGGCCGGACCCAGGCCGAGACCGGTGGCGTGGTTGTCCAGAAGGCCGTCGCCGCCATGGGCGAGATCGAACGCTCGTCCAATGAAATCGGCCAGATCATCGGCGTCATCGACGAGATCGCCTTCCAGACCAACCTGTTGGCTCTTAACGCCGGGGTCGAGGCCGCCCGTGCGGGCGAGGCCGGTCGCGGTTTTGCGGTCGTGGCGTCGGAAGTCCGGGCTCTGGCCCAGCGCTCGGCGGAATCGGCCAAGGAGATCAAGACGCTGATCTCGGCCAGCAGCAGCCAGGTCAAGGACGGCGTGGTTCTGGTGCGGCAGTCTGGCGAGGCCCTGACCGGCATCGCCGGCCGGATCGAGGAAATCACCACCCTGATGAGCGAAATCCGCGCCTCGACCCAGGAACAGGCGGTCGGCCTGGCCGAGGTCAACACCGCCGTAAACCAGATGGATCAGGTCACCCAACAGAACGCCGCCATGGTCGAACAGTCCACGGCCGCCAGCCTGAGCCTGAGCCGCGAAGCCGCCGAACTGGCTGAACTGGTCGGACGGTTCGAGATCAGCCAGGTCGCTGCCGCTCCGACGCCGATCCGAAAGGCCCAAGCTAGGATCGAGAGCTTCGCCCGCGCCCAGGCTGCGCCCGCTCGGGCGCGCATGGCCGTCGGCGGCGGTCGCGCCGCTGCGGTCCAATCCGACTGGGAGGAATTTTAATGCCTAACCGCGCCCCCGGACAGCGTGAACTGGTCGGCTTTCGCGTCGGCGAACAGGCCTTCTGCATCGACATCACCTCGGTGCTGGAAATCCGCGGCTGGACGGCGACCACGCCGCTGCCCGGCGCGCCGGCCTATATGAAGGGCGTGGTCAATCTGCGCGGAACCGTGCTGCCGATCATCGACCTGGCCTCGCGTCTGGGTCTGCCGTCGACCGAGCCGTCCGCCCGTCACGCCATCGTGGTCGTGCGCTGCGGCCAACGCACCGTCGGCCTGCTGGTCGAGGGCGTGTCGGACATCATGCAACTGGACGACGCGGCGCGTCAGGATCCGCCGAATATGGGCGAGGCCCAGGGCCCTGGCGTCGTCTCGGGCGTGTTCGCCGTCGACAGCAACCTGATCAGCCTGCTCGATCTGGACAATCTGCTGCCCCCGATCCGCGAGGCGGCTTAAGGCTCCAGCAGCGCTTTCACGGCCTGGGCGAAACCGGCGCCGTTCGCCGGGTCGTGGTCCAGGTAGAAGTCCGGCTCGATCAGTTCGGCCTCCATCAAGACCCAGGCCCCGGCCTCATCGCGGGCCAGGTCGATGCGGGCGTACAGCAGCGGCTCGTCGATGGCCGCCAGCACCTGATGCGCCAGGGCCATCGCCTCGGCGTCCGGCGTGACGGTCGTATAGAGACCGCCGAACTGCATCTGGATGCGGAAGTCGCCGGGCACTGGGCGCTTGTTGACCGCATGGCTGAACCGGCCGCCGAAGAACAGCAGCGAGGTCTCGCCCTCGGTCTCGATGGACTTCAGATAGGGCTGGATCATCGCCGCCCCCTCGGGCGCCTCGGTCAGAGGCTGGCCGGGCGTCAGCCGCAGGGTGCGAAACGCCCCGGCCGACACCGTCGGCTTGACGATCAGCACCGGCGCGCCCGTCTCGGTGAAGGCGGCGTCCACCTCGCCTTGGGTCACGCCGTCGGTCCACCGCGTCGGCGGAATCGGCACGCCCTTGTCCGCCAGTCGCGCCAGATAAGCCTTGTCCGAGTTCCAGCGCAGGACCTGCGCCGGATTGGCGACGGGCAGACCCGCCTCGGTCCAGGCGGCGCACGCTTTCAGCCAACGCCCATGATCGCGATGATAGCCCCAGGCGATGACCGGCAGGATCAGGTCGTAGGCCGCGAGGCCCGACGCGTCCTCGACATGATCTGTCCAGGGCGTTGGCGAAACCGTCGCGCCCGTGCTTTCCAGCGTCGCCTTCAGTCGCTCCAGCACCTCGGGCCAGCGGCCGATGTAGGAGCGGTCGGACGGATCGGGGATCAGGATGGCGATCTGGGTCATGCCATCCTCATACCGAAGCGACGCACGGCATATAAGGGCTTCCTTATATGATTTCGGGTGACGTGCGGTCATTCACCCGCTAAGGCGCGACCATGACCCAGAATACCGCCCACTATGATGTCTGCGCCGTCGGCAACGCCATCGTCGATGTTCTCAGCCCCTGCGACGCCGCCTTTCTGACGGCCCAGGACCTGGCCCCCAACTCCATGCAGCTGGTCGACGCCGAACGCAGCGCCGCCCTGTATGACGCCATGGCGCCGGGCGTCGAGGCCTCGGGCGGTTCGGCCGGCAACACCGTGGCGGGCGTCGGCTCGTTCGGCGGGCGCGCGGCCTATATCGGCAAGGTCGCGGACGACACCCTGGGCGAGGTGTTCAGCCACGACATCCGCGCCGCCGGCGTCCACTTCGCCACCCCGGTCCTGACGGGCGGGGCGGGCAAGGGCTTCGGCACTGGCCGCTGCCTGATCAACGTCCTGTCGGACGGGGCGCGCACAATGGCCACCTTCCTGGGCGCCGCGAACCAGCTGTACGCTGACGACATCGACGAGGCCCTGATCGCCTCCAGCGAGATCGTCTATCTGGAAGGCTATCTGTTCGACCCGGCGCCCGCCCGCGCCGCCTTCGAACGCGCCGCCGCCGCCGCGCACAAGGCGGGCCGCAAGGTCGCCATCACCCTGTCCGACACCTTCGTCGTCGCCCGCTGGCGCGCGGAGTTGCTGGACTTCATCACCCAGTCCGCCGACATCGTCCTGGCCAACGAGGCCGAGCTGGGCGCCCTGTTCGAGACCGAAGACTTCGACGCCGCCGCCGCGAAGTTGGCCGCCATCGTCGAGATCGCCGCTGTCACGCGCGGCGAGCACGGCTCGGTCGTGATCAAGGGCGAGGACCGCATCGTCGTCGCCGCCTATCCGATCGCCAAGGTCATCGACACCACCGGCGCCGGCGACCAGTACGCCGCCGGCTTCCTGCTGGGCGTCGCACGCGGCCTGACCCTGGAAGAGGCCGGCAAGCTGGGCTCTCTCGCCGCCTCAGAAGTCATCGCCCACTGGGGCCCGCGCCCGATGGTGAAACTGGTCGATCTGGCCGCCGAGCACGGGTTGAAGATCTGAGCCCTTCTCCCCTTGGGGGAGAAGGTGGGGCCGAAGGCCTCGGATGAGGGGGCTCTGTCCGCCTCGCTGCGGTGAGGGCTAAGGCTGCTGAACCAGCCCCCTCATCCGTCTCGCTCCGCGAGCCACCTTCTCCCCCGAGGGGAGAAGGACGTTGTTCAGCTCTTCCACCTTAGCGTCGTCGGCTGGATCGGGTTCACGAACGGCCGGTCCTCCGCCCGGCTCTTGGCCCATTCGCGCTTCAGCTGCTGATACCATTTCGCCTGTCTGTCGGCGTCGTCGATCCAGATCAGGGCGGGGTCATGGCGCAGCCCCTCGTTCTGCAGGTTCACCATGCCGCCGTCCTGTTTCAGGAAGGCGACCACCCCCATCCGCAGGAAGGGTTTGGCCAGGCCGAACACCCAGTGGTCGGACCAGAAGATCTGGGTGATCCGCGTCTTGGTATCGGTGATCGGCGTCAGGCAGGTCAGGGCCAGCACCTGTTTCTCGCCCACCTGAATATGCTCCCAGCGGAAGCCGGGCAGGCGGAAGGTGATCTCGGTCGCAGGCGCGCCGCCTAGCACCTTATACAGCCGGCTGTTCGACGAGGGGGCGTGGCGCACCATGGCCCAGCCGAACTCGGTCGGGGCGAAGGCCTTGGACTTTTCGTGCATCGAATGTTCGGATCGCCACCACCATTGCTGGTGAACGTAGGGGCCGTGGGCCGGATCCATCAGGCCGACGACGGCGTGGTCGATGTGGCTGTCGAAATCCATCGCCTCGACCAGCTTGGCCTCGCCGCCGACCACGCCGGGGAAGACCGGCGGCTCATGGTCCGGCTCCATGGGATTGCGCGCGTCCGACGCCATCCAGACGAAGACGATCCCCTGGCTCTCGCGCACCGGATAGGACCGCACGCGGATGCGGTCGGCCTCGAACGCCTGATCCTCGACCAGGGACGGAATGGCGGCGCAGACCCCGTTGGTGCGGAACCGCCAGCCGTGATAGGGGCATTCGACCGTCTCGCCCTCGCCGGGTTTTTCGACCAGTTTCCCGGCCGAAAGCGGCGCGGCGCGGTGGGGGCAGATGTCGCGCATGGCATAGACCTGGCCCGCGCGTGTGCGGCCGACCAGAACCGGCTCGCCCATGATCTCGTAGCGTTTCAGGCTGGCGGGCGCGACGTCGCGACCCAGGGCCACGAAATACCAGGCGTCGGTGACGAACCCCTTGCCGAACGGACTGACGCCCGCCTTGGACGGGGCGGCTTCGGCCATGGCGGGGGCTTGAGAGGGCTGGACTGGAGCGGCGGTCATCCGCGCTGTTTAACAGCGTGGGCGGCGGAGCCATAGAGGGCGTGCGCCGAGACAAGCGGGACGGTTTGTCCAAAAGCCTCCTCTCCTTTCGTCATCCTCCGGCAAGCCGCTCGCGGCGCAGACCGGGGGAGCCAGCGGCGCCGAAGGCGATGTGTCCACTGCGCGATGCTTGGACATCTACCCGCGACAGGTTCGCGCGCACGCGCGCCGCTGGCTCCCCCGGTCGCTTCGCGCCGGAGGATGACGAAAGGAAAGATGCGCAGGCTTCCCCTGCCTGTCGCGGCGGGGCTATGTCTTGTCCGAAGAACGCCGCTCAGGTCGTCCAAGGGAAGTTTCGCCATGCTCCGCATCCTCGCCATCGCCGCCGCCATGCTGGGCGCGCCGGCTATCGTTTCAGCCCAGGACGGCCACGGGACGCATCCCGAACACGGCCACAGCCACGCGGCCTTCGTCTCCGACCGCATCCATGTCCGGGTCGATGGCGACACGGACGGGCGCGACATCATCCTGATCCCCGGCCTCAGCTCCTCGCCCGAGATCTGGCAGGGCACGGTGAACCATCTGACGGCCCAGGACGGCGTGGGCTGGCGCGTCCACCGCATCCACGTCCAGGGCTTCGCCGGCGCGCCGGCCGAGGGCAACGCCCAGGGCGCGACGCCCAGCGCCGTCGCCGCCCCGGTCGCCGAGGAAATCGCCCGCTACATCCGCGAGCAGGGCCTGCCCAAGCCGGCCGTGGTCGGACATTCGATGGGGGGGACTATCGGTCTGATGCTGGCCGCCCGCCATCCCGACAGCGTGGGCAAGCTGATGGTCGTGGACATGGTGCCCTTCATGGGGGCGATGTTCGGCGCGCCGGGTGCGACCGCCGAGAGCGTGACCCCCGTCGCCGACCAGATCTGGACCGCCCAATCCACCAGCCCGCGCGAGGTCTATGTCGCCCAGGCCACAACCAGCATCAATGGCATGATCAACACCGAAAGCCGCCGCGCCGAGGCGCTGGAAGACATGCGCAACAGCGACCAGAAGGTCTCCGCCGCCGCCTTCCGCGAGCTGATCACCACCGACCTGCGTCCCGAACTGTCGAAGATCACAGCCCCGACCGAGGTGCTGTACGTCAAGTTCAACGATGCGCGCATGACGCCCCAGATCACCGACGCCATCTACCAGGCCTCATTCGCCAATCTGAAAGGCGTCGAACTGAAGCGCATCGACGACAGCGCCCACTTCATCATGTTCGACCAGCCGCAGGCCTTCTACGGCGACCTGGACGCCTTTCTTTCGGCGAAATAGCCGCTCACGATCTCGTGAAGTCGGCGGGACCGTTTCGGCGGGCGTTCAGACGCGATACACAGCCCTTGAACGAAAACCCGCCCAGCGCGGCATCTGAAGGATAGTCATGGCGGGTCCAGGCAATGGCGGCGGACAACAGGCGCAGGGCAAGCCCCGCCGGTCGGCTCTGGGGCGTCTCTTCTACTGGAGCGCGGTTCTGGCCGTCTGGGGGCTGATCTTCCTGGTCGTCTTCTTCGCCGTCTTCGCGCGCGGTCTGCCGGACACCTCCAGCCTGTACAAAGTCGATCGCCAGCCCTCGATCACCTATCTGGATCGTAACGGCGCCTTGATCGCGACCCGAGGCACCCAGATGGCGCCGCCCGCCGACCTGGACGCCTTGCCCGACTATGTCCCGGCGGCCTTCATCGCCATCGAGGACCGCCGCTTCTACAACCACCCCGGCTTCGACCCGATCGGCATGGCCCGCGCCATGGTGACGAACATGCGCGCGGGCCGCGTCGTTCAGGGTGGCTCGACCCTGACCCAGCAGCTGGCCAAGAACCTGTTCCTGACGCCCGACCAGAACATGCGCCGCAAGGTGCAGGAGCTGATGCTGGCCGTCTGGCTGGAGATGAAATTCTCCAAGAAAGAGATCCTGGCCCTGTATCTGAACCGGGTCTATTTCGGCGCCGGCGCCTATGGGATCGAGGCGGCGTCGCAACGCTATTTCGACAAGTCGGCCAAGAACCTGACGGTCGGAGAGGCTGCGCTTTTGGCGGGCCTCTTGAAGGCGCCGTCGCGCTATTCGCCGGTGTCCGAGAGCGAGCGCGCCGCCGCCCGCGCCACCGTCGTCCTGAACGAGATGGAAGAGGCCGGCGTCATCACCGCCGCCCAGCGCGAACAGGCCGTGACCCAGCCGGTTATCGTCTCGCGGACCCTGGCGACCCAGCACGCCCAGTATTTCATCGACTGGCTGGACAAGTCGATCCGCAGCCTGGTCGGCGAACCGACCGAGGACATGGTGGTCGAGACCACCCTGGACCTGACGCTGCAGACCTCGGCCGAGCGATCGGTGCGTCGCATCCTGGACCGCGACGCGGGCAAGGGCGTGCAGCAGGCGGCGCTGGTCGCCCTGGATGGCGACGGCCGGGTGCGCGCCATGATCGGCGGCGCCTCCTATGCCGACAGCCAGTTCAACCGCGCGGTCGATGCAAAGCGTCAGGCGGGCTCGGCCTTCAAGCCCTTCGTCTATCTGGCGGCGGTCGAGGCCGGCTATACGCCCCAAACCCCGGTGGTCGATCAGCCGATCACCATCGGCGCCTGGTCGCCCCGCAACTATTCCGGCACCTTCAGCGGCAATATGACCCTGGCCCAGGCCGTGGCCCAGTCGACCAATACGGTCGCGGCCTATGTCGCCGATCAGGTCGGTCGCGACAGCGTGGCCCGCGCCGCCCGCCGCCTGGGCATCGAAAGCCGCATCGGGCTGGAGCCGGCCATGGCGCTTGGCGCCGTCGAGGTTTCGCCGATTGAGATGGCCACCGCCTATGACGCCTTCGCCAACGGCGGTCGCCGCGTGGACGCCTATGGCATCAGCCGCATCCGTACGCCCCAGGGCCGCGTCATCTATCAGCGCGAGACGGGCCAGAGCGGTCAGGCGATCAACAATCCGTCGCTGTATTATATGAACCAGATGCTGCGGGGCGTGGTCTCCAGCGGCTCGGGTCGGTCGGCGGCCATCTCGGGACGCGACCTGGCGGGCAAGACCGGCACGACCTCGGACTACAAGGACGCCTGGTTCGTCGGCTACACCGGCGGCTTCGTCACCGCCGTCTGGGTCGGCAAGGACGACAACACCGCCATGCGCGGCGTGACGGGCGGCTCGTCGCCAGCCGCCATCTGGAAGGGCTTCATGGAGGCGGCCCTGCCGCGCCTGAACGCCCCGCGCATCCCCGACGGTCCGGCCATGCCCGAGGGCTGGGTCGCGCCCGATCCCGTCGGCGACCTGATGAGCGACCTGGACCAGAACGGCGTGCCGATCGAACCCGTCGATCCGCTGCTGGGCGAACCCTATGTCGAAGACCCGGAGGCGCAGGTCCAGCAGCCGTCGCCGAAACAGCCGACGATCCGCCCAAACGATTCGCCGAACCAGCAGCCCGAAGGCCGCCCGGCCCCGGAGCGGAAGGGCGATGCGCTGTTCTTCTGACATTCTCGAAAAAGCGCGTTCAGTGGCTTGATCAAGTACATATTGAAATTTCGATCCTTCCGTTATATCAATTGCGATATAACGGAAGGGATTTCGCTATGACGAAGCGAGCGTTTGAATGGACTGCCGAGGAGTACATTGATCTCGGGCGGATTGATGATCGATCAGCCAAACATGTACTTGTTCCAGTTGCCGTAGCGGCAAAATCTCTGGGGTATGAGCAGCCGACCATCCGCGCTCATGTGCGACAAGGAAAGCTCACGGAAATCATCATTGATTGTGATGGGCACAAAGTGAAAGGTATCGCGCTGGCCTCAATAAGAGAGGCGTTGAGAGCGCGTGAAGCACGAATTGCTGACCTGAAAGAGCCAATTCGTGACGTGATATGGCATACTGGATCTGAAACGGTCGAGTATGGAAAACTAATGGCTGCTGTGGGCTTATCTAGTAATAACCCGCATGATCGAAGACTTATAGGGTCTGCTTTGGATGGTTTAAGCAGGGATAGTCTTAAATGTGAGGGCTTTCTAATTTCAGCACTTGTCGTTTTGAAGTCTACGGGCCGTCCAAGTGACGGTTTTTACAAGCTTGCTCGAATAAATGGTCTGGGTCAAAATCAGAGCGATGATGTGATCTGGCACAATCAGATGCGCTTAATTCGCTGCTGGTTCGACCCTCACGCAAGTTTAGCTACATTCGAATAGCCCGATTTTTTTGCGCCCAAAAAGGTCGGTATAGTCAATCTGAACATTCACCGCCCCACGGCGTGAAGCGCGCCGCCGTAATCCTTCAGCCATTTGCGCCACGGCTTGTGATCCCCGACTAGCCGTTCGACCACGGACCAATAGGCCGGGCTGTGGTCGGCGTGGACCAGATGGGCGACCTCGTGGGCGGCGAGATAGTCGATGACCGGCGGCGGAGCCATGATGACGCGCCAGGAATAGCGGATGGTCCGGTTGTGCGGGCTGCACGAGCCCCAGCGCGACCGGGTGTCGGCGATCGACATCTTCACCGGCGTCTGGCCCAGGGCGCGCAGGTGATGATCGGTGCGTTCCAGCAGGGTATCGCGCGCCTCGCGCTTCAGCAGGTTCTCGACCCGCCGCGCATAGGCCTCGCCTTCGCCGCCCGAGCGGATGATCGTGCCCTCCTCGACCAGCCGCGCCGCCCCGGCGCCCGGCACGGCTTCCAGCCGAACGGGGCGACCGCGCAGGGAGATGACCTGGCCCGGCTCAAGAGGCCGGCTCTTGGGCCGCACCGCCAGCCGCTCGCAGATCCAGACGGCCTTGGTCCGGGCGAAGGCGACGGCCTGTATCAGGCCGCGCTCGGTCGGAGCGATGACCACCGCCTCGCCCGCCCGCGCATCGATCCGCACCGATAGGCGCCGCGCACGCGGATTGACGGACAGTCTCAGGACGGGGCC
This sequence comes from Brevundimonas sp., assembly GCF_041648115.1. GTDB lineage: Bacteria > Pseudomonadota > Alphaproteobacteria > Caulobacterales > Caulobacteraceae > Brevundimonas. The sequence continues at coordinate 226,205 of NZ_JBAZPR010000001.1, read as the reverse complement.
GGAGCCGGCCCCGCTTTCGTCAAGCGGCAGCCGCTGACCGTTGCGGTACGCCACCGACAGCCTCGTTCTGGGCGATGAAATCGCGGACGCGGGGATAGATCTCGTCACGGAAGCGACGGCCGTTGAACACGCCGTAGTGGCCCACGCCCGGCTGGACATAGAGCACGCGACGGTCCTCGGGGATGTTGGGGCACAGGCCATGCGCCGCCTGGGTTTGGCCGACGCCGGAGATGTCGTCCTTCTCGCCCTCGACGGTCATCAGGCCGATGTCGGTGATCTTGGTCAGATCGACCTTGCGCCCGCGATGCTCCAACAGGCCCCGCGCCAGCAGATGCTGCTGGAAGACGATGTCGATGGTCTGGAGATAGAACTCCTCGGTCAGGTCCAGCACCGACAGATATTCGTCGTAGAACTCCTCGTGCTTGTCGACCCCGTCGCCGTCGCCGTCGATCAGGCTGTTGAAATAGTCCCAGTGCGCGTCGCGGTGGCGCGCCTCGTTCATCGACATGAAGCTGTAGAGCTGGACGAAACCGGGATAGACCCGGCGCCCGAACCCGGAATAGGGCAGGGGCACGGTATGGATCATGTTCGACTTGAACCAGGTGAAGGGCTTTTCCTCCGCCAGCTGGTTGGTCACGGTCGGCGACAGGCGCGCGTCGATGGGCGAGCCCATGAAGGTCATGGACAGGGGGCGGTTTTCGTCGCCGTCCTCGGCCATCACCGCCCCGGCCGCCAGCACCGGCGGTCCGGGCTGGCACACGCCGACGACATGGGCGCGACCGCCGATCTCGGCCAGCATCATGCGGACGTGGTCGATATAGTCGAAGAAGTCGAACCGCCCCTCCAGCACCGGCACCTGGCGGGCGTTGATCCAGTCGGTGACATAGACGTCGTGGTCCTGAAGGAAGCCCTCGACCGTGCCGCGCAGCAGGGTGGCGTAGTGACCCGACAGCGGGGCCACGATCAGGACGGCGGGCGCGGCGACGGGTTTGCCCGCCCGTTTCAGGTCGCCGATGTTGCGCGCGAACCGGACCAGGCGGCACCACGGGCTTTGCCAGATCACCTGTTCGGTGGTGCGCACGGTCTTGCCGCCGATCTCCAGGGTTTCCAGCTTCCAGTCCGGCTTGCCGTATCGCCGGGTGACGCTCTCGAACATCTCTGCCGAGGCGTAGGCCGTGCGTCCGATCGCGGTGTCCGACGCCGGATTGAAGGGCGAGGTCCAGAAGTTCCGCGCCATCTGGGCGCCGACCCGGAACGGCAGGGCCGATTGGTAGGCGAGTTCATGAAATGCGTAGAGCATGACGATCCGTTACGGCCCATCGCCGTTTGTGCAGGGCAACATATAATGCATCACCCTGCAAAAGGATTATGAGGCAGCGGAATAGCCCTTGGTCGGGGATATCTCCCGACCTTCCGTCATCCTAGGCACAAGACCTAGGATGACGATGAGTGAGGGACTTACCCCCGCGCGATCGCGTCCTCGATGATCTTGGTCGATTTGTCCGGCCCCAACCCATAGGCGACGGCGGTGCGGAACTTGCCGTCCGGCCCCATCAGATAGACGGTCAGGGAGTGGTTCATCGTATAGGCCTCGCCCTCGCCGACCTTCTCGTAGAAGGCGCGGTAGGCCTTGGCGGCCGTCGCTACCTGTTCCGGCGTGCCCGTCAGGCCGATGGTCCCCTTGGGGAACCCGTCCGACGACAGATAGTCCTTCAGCGCCTGGGGCGTGTCGCGTTCGGGATCGATGCTGACGAAGACGATCTGCAGATCCTTGGCCTTATCGCCCAGCCGTTGCTGCACGACCGCTAGCTCGGCCAGGGTCGTGGGGCAGAACTCGGGGCAATAGGTGAAGCCGAAGAAGACCAGGCTCCATTTGCCGTTCAGCATCGTCTGATCGACCGTCTGTCCGTCCTGGTTCACCAGTTGGAAGTCCCCGCCGACCAGAGGCTGACCCGTCGAGGTGGTCTCGGCGCCGTTCGACGCAGGCGCGCGTCCGCTGACCACCACGACGGTGATGATGGCCAGGGCCACGGCGATGGCGATACAGGCGCCAGCGAATAGCAGGATGGAACGACGCGGCATGACGGCCTCTCACGAAACGGATCTGATCGGTCTATAGAAGCGGTGTGACCCCGACAGAAGCCCGCAATGCGCCGCACGGCGCATCATATTCCGAGCCGTTGAACGGCTGGAGCGACGCGCCGCGTCGCGGGCGCGGCTTTTCGCTGCGCACCCTGATCGTGTTGCGCTGGCTGACCATCGTGGGTCAGAGCGCGGCGATCCTGACGGCGTATCAGGGTCTTCACTTCCCATTGCCGCTCTGGCCCTGCCTGATCGTCATCGCCATCAGCGCGGCGGTGAACGTGGGGGCCATGGCGCGGGTGCGGCGCCTGGAAGCCAGTCTGCCGGATGGGCGTCAGACCGCGATCCACCTGGGCTTCGACATCTTTCAGCTGGGCGTGCTGCTGGGCTTGACCGGCGGGCTTGAGAACCCCTTCTGCCTTTTGCTGGTCGCGCCCGTGACCATTGCGGCGGCGGCCCTGCCGGCGCGTCAGGCGCTGGCCCTGGGCGCCCTGGCCCTGATCGCGGTCGGGGTGCTGTTCTTCTGGTCCGAGCCGCTGCCGTGGCGCCCGTACGAGCATTTCCACCTGCCGACCCTCTATCGCCTGGGCATGGCCATGGCCCTGGTGACGGGGGTGGTCTTCACCGCCGGATACGCCTGGCGGGTGGCGGCCGATGCGGAGAAGCTGGAACTGGCCCTCGCCACGACCCAGGACGTGCTGCAACGCGAACAGCGACTGGCGGCCCTGGGCGGTCTGGCGGCGGCGGCGGCGCATGAACTGGGCACGCCGCTGGCGACCATCCAGGTGGTGGCCAAGGAGCTGCAACGCGCCTCCGCTCCCGACAGCGACGCGGCCGAGGACGCCGCATTGATCCTGCAACAGGCCGAGCGCTGCCGGGGCATACTGACCCAGCTGTCGCAACAGCCCGAGGGCGATGACGCCCTCTATGCCGACGTGTCGTTGAAGGCCCTGCTGGAAGAGGTGGTCGAACCGCACCGCGGCTTCGACCTGGCGTTCGAGGTTCTGGTGAAGACCCCGCCCGGCCAGCCTGCGCCGCGCGTGCGCCGCCTGCCCGAGGTGATCCACGGCCTGTCCACCCTGGTCGAGAACGCTGCCGACTTCGCTGCGACCACCGTGCGCGTCCAGGCCGTGGTTGACGCCGGCTGGATCGAGATCGACATCCTCGACGACGGTCCTGGCTTCGCCAGCGATATCCTGCCCAGACTGGGCGAGCCCTATGTGACCAGCCGGCCCCAGGGCAAGGCGCGCCAGGCCCTGGCCGCCCAGATCGCCGCCGCCGCCCGCCCCTCCAAGCGCCGCCCGACAGCCGAGGCGCCCATCGCGCCCAGCCAGGGCGGCATGGGCCTGGGCTTCTTCATCGCCCGCACCCTGCTGGAACGCACCGGCGGATCGGTCAGTGTGGGCCAGGGGCTGGCGCAATCGGAGGCCAAGGCCGCACCGCGCGGCGCCCGCGTGGCCGTGCGCTGGGCGCGACCGGCGCTGGAAGTCGCGGCGTGAGCCAAATGGGTCTAACCGTCGCAGGCGGAACCTTGGCCTTGACCCACACGCTACCCGTCACGACTTGAAGCGGCAGGAGAGAACCGAATGTCCGAACTAGAAGCCCGCATCGCCGCCCTGCCCGACAAGTCCTTGCTGCTGCTGGACGACGATCAGGCCCTGCGCACCCGCATGGGTCGCGCGCTGGAGGCGCGCGGCTTTCAGGTGACCACCGCCGAGTCCGTCGCCGAGGCGACCCAGCTTCTGCGCGACAAGGCTCCTGCCTTCGCCGTGCTGGACATGCGGCTGGAGGACGGCAACGGCCTCAAGGTCGTCGAGGCCGTGCGTGAAAAGCGCGAGGACGCCCGCATCGTCATGCTGACCGGCTACGGCGCCATCGCCACGGCGGTCGCGGCGGTCAAGGCCGGCGCCGTCGACTATCTGTCCAAGCCCGCCGACGCGGACGACGTGGTCAAGGCTCTGCTGGCCACCGGCGATTCCCCCGAGCCGCCCGAAAATCCCATGAGCGCCGACCGGGTCCGCTGGGAACATATCCAGCGCGTCTACGAGCTGTGCGACCACAATGTCTCGGAAACCGCCCGCCGCCTGGGCATGCACCGCCGCACCCTGCAACGCATCCTCGCCAAGCGCGCGCCGCGGTAGGGGCTGGCGCAGGCGCGACAAACGTCTGAGTTGTGTTTGTTTTATTGACCGTGCCCGTTGGCCGGTCATTTTATGTCATGGCTTTTTCAGACTTCATCGTGTTCGCCGACGAAAGCGGTTCGCCCGTTCTGGAAGGGCCAGACCCCACATTTCCGGTCTTCGTCCTGAGCTGTGTGCTCATATCGAAGACGGTTTATGCCGACCAAGTCGTGCCTCAGCTCCAGAAGTTGAAGTTCGATTTCGTCGGTCATGATCAGATCGTGCTGCATGAGCGCGACATAAGGCGGCAGCAGAAAAATTTTGCCTTTCTGCAAGCCGACCCCGCCATTCGCGAAGCTTTCCTGAACCGCATCAACGATATCGTTGCGGGCGCTGACATCGACGTGGTGACGGCCGTGATCGATAAGGTTCGGCTGGCTGAGCGCTACGCCCAGCCTTGGAATCCCTACGAACTCGCATTGAATTTCTGCATGGAGAAGCTGCTGGCCCGCCTCCGCGCGCTCGAACAGGGGGACCGGCTCGTCCACGTCGTCTTCGAGGGGCGAGGAAAGAGGGAAGATGCAGAGTTGGAATTGTATTTTCGACGCGTCGCGGCGAACCAGGCGAACTGGGGTTACAAAAAGCCCGACTTCAGCTTCCTGAGTTGGAGCCCGTCTTCGTCGATAAGAAGTGCAATTCGTCAGGGCTACAACTCGCCGATCTGATGGCGCGTCCCATCGGGCTCAAGGCCCTGCGTCCATTGCAGGAAAACAGAGCGTTCGATCTTCTGCAGCCGAAGTTGAAAACCGACGGGCTAAAAATCTTTCCCTGAAAGCAGAAGGGCCCCCGGTGAACCGGGAGCCCTACGCCGACCGAGAAACCCCAGTCCATTTCAACGAGCAAATAGGCTCTATTTATTAGAAAGTCCACAACCGAAGCGCGTGATTTTTCGCTCAATCCTCGTCGTCGTCCTCGACCACGTCGGGGATTTCGGGGGTGACGACGGTCGGGGCTATGGTCTTGATCTCGCCCAGCTTGGCGCCGGGGAAGGCTAGCATCACCGCCTTGATGAAGGGGTTGGCCTCGACCTCGGCCCGTTCGGTCGCGCGGGCCTTTTTCTGCAGTTCGATGACCGTCTCGGCCCCGCCCTGGCCGTTGGCGGCGATCAGCCAGGTGCGACCGGTCCATTCGCGCAGGCGCGCCGACAGTTTGCGGGCCAGTTCGATGGGGGCGCCCTGGACGCTTTCATAGACGATGGCGCCGGGCTTGAACGAGACCGGCTTCACATACCGCTCCACGTCCATCTGAAGCCCGACCTCGCGCTTTTCGCCGATGAGCGCGACGACCTGTTCGAAGGTCTGCGGATCGGGCAGGGCGGGGGCCATGACGGGGCGCGCGGCCAGTTGCGCCGATGTTCCGCCGCCGCCTCCACCACCGCCGCGCGGGGCCGAGCCGCCGCCCAGCGGCTCGCCCGATTGCAGCCGCTTCAACGCCTCCTCCGGCCCCGGCAGGTCGGCCGCATAGGCCAGGCGCACGATGGCCATTTCGACCGCATCGGCCGGATTGGGCGCACGCCGCACCTCGTCCAGCGCCTTCAGCAGCATCTGCCAGGTCCGCGACAGGGTCGCCGCCGGAATGGCCGCGCCCAGGGCTGCCAGCTTCTGGGCCTGGTCGTTGGGAAGGCGCGTCGCGTTCGGCCCCAGCATCTTGGCGACCGAGGCGGCGTGGCAATGTTCCAGCAGGTCGTTCGTCACCTGCACCGGATCGGCTCCGAAGCCATACAGGGTGCGGAAGCTTTCCAGCGCCTCGGGCGTGCGGCCCGCCATGACGCTTTCGAATAGGGCGATGGTCTGTGTCCGGTCGGCGAGACCCAGCATGTCGCGCACGGTCTCGGTCTTGACCGTCTCGCCCCGCTCGGCCTGAACCAGGGCCTGATCCAGCAGCGACAGCCCGTCGCGCACCGACCCCTCGGCCGCGCGCGAGATCAGCGCCAGGGCGTCGGTCTCGATCTTCATGCCTTCGCGGTCGGCGATCCGGCCCAGGTGCTCGACCAGGATCTCCGGCTCGACGCGGCGCAGGTCGAACCGCTGGCACCGGCTCAGGATCGTCACCGGCACCTTGCGGATCTCGGTGGTGGCGAAGATGAACTTGGCGTGGGGCGGCGGCTCCTCCAGCGTCTTCAGCAGGGCGTTGAACGCCTGCGTCGACAGCATGTGGACCTCGTCCAGCACATAGACCTTGTAGCGCGCCTCGACGGGCGCATAGCGGACGCTCTCCAGAATGTCGCGGATGTCGTTGACGCCGGTGTGCGACGCCGCATCCATCTCCATCACGTCCATATGCTGGCCGGCCATGATGGCGGCGTCATGCCGGCCGTGGGCGGTCAGGGTCAGCGACGGCTTGTCTATGGTGTCTGTTTGATTGTTCAGGGCGCGGGCCAGCAGACGGGCGGTGGTCGTCTTGCCGACGCCCCGCACCCCGGTCAGCATGAAGGCGTGGGCGATCCGACCGGTGGCGAAGGCGTTGGTCAGGGTGCGCACCATCGCCTCCTGCCCGATCAGATCCTCGAATGTGCGCGGCCGATATTTGCGCGCCAGCACCTGATAGGCGGCGCCGTCGTCGACATGGGCTTCGACTTCGGAATGGGCGGGCTTGGCGACGACAGGCGCAGAAACAGGCGCAACGACCGGCTCAGGCGCCGCAGCGGGCGCCCCGAACATGTCGTCGGTGTTCTCGTCGCGCTCGACGACGTCGTCCTCTTCCCAGGGCGGGCCGTCGAGATTCGTGTCGCTGTCCGTCATGGGGTGAAGTCTTACAGCGGGTCAGGGGCGGGTAGAAGCGATTCAATCTTCCTTCTCCCCTCGGGGGAGAAGGTGGGCCCGAAGGGCTCGGATGAGGGGGCTCTTTCCGCCCCACTGACGGCGAGAACGAGCCTGTATCCGGCAGCCCCCTCATCCGTCTCGCTCCGCGAGCCACCTTCTCCCCCGAGGGGAGAAGGGACGGGCGCACCAAACGCGCTCAAGCAGCGAGCCGCCGCGCGGCGAGCGATAGCGCAAAAAAAGAGAGAAGTAGAGACCGCGACCCGAAGGGGAATTCGTTGTGGCTGCTGCCTTCCGGCCCTGACCAAGTTGGCGAAACCTTCGCCCGCGATCTCCGAGCGGAGATATGACGGGTGCGGCGGTCGGAATCAAGAGCTACAAAACGCGCATGGCCCATCAGAACACCTTCGCCGGCAATCCGCTCGATCGGGCCGGCGACCTGCGCAACGATCCCGAATGGCTGGACGGGCAGGCGGGCAAGCCTTACGCCCAGGCCATGGTCCTGTGGGAAGGTCGGCCCCTGATCGCAGAGACGGCCGAGGGGCCGCGCCTGACCTGGCTGGCGATGAGCCATGCGCGCACCCTGGTGCGCGACCGCGAGGCGTTTCTGGGCCTCTGGAATGACGAACCCGTCTTCGCCGTCGAGTTCGAAGGCTCCGTCGATCCGACCGACGGGCCGCTGGCCGGCGTCGGCGCCTTTCATGAGTTGCGGGCGGCGGCGGCCATCCTGCCGGCGGCGGACGCGGCCATGGCGGGCGGGGCCAAGAGCCTGTTCGACTGGCGGCGCAAACACGGGTTCTGCGCCAACTGCGGCACGCTGGGCGAGACCGCCTCGGGCGGATGGAAGCGCCGCTGCCCGGCCTGTGGGACCGAGCATTTTCCGCGCGTCGATCCCGTCACCATCATGCTGCCGGTTTATAAAGGCGGGGCCGAACCCATCTGTCTGTTGGGCCGTCAGGCGGCCTGGCCCGAGGGACGGATGTCGGCCCTGGCCGGTTTCCTGGAGCCCGGCGAGTCCATCGAGGAGGCTTGCGCCCGCGAGGTCAAGGAGGAGGCCGGTCTGACCGTGATCGCCACCGCCTATCACTCCAGCCAGCCCTGGCCCTTCCCGTCGCAACTGATGATCGGCCTGATCGCCGAGGTCTCGGACGACCAGGCCCGACCCGACCAGACCGAGCTGGAAGCCGTCGCCTGGCTGACGCGGGCCGAGGCGCGCGCAGTGCTGGCCGGCGAACACCCCACCATCCAGGCCCCGCCCCCCTTCGCCATCGCCCACAGTCTGATCAGGGCGTGGGTCGAGGAGAAATAGACAGATGCTTCTCCCTCCCCGCTCCGGGGAGGGTGGTCGCGCAGCGACCGGGTGGGGGCGGCCCAGCAGGGCCGCGCTTGCCTGATGCAGGACCGATCAGTGGGACGTCGCCTGGCCGCCCCCACCCGACCTCGCTGCGCTCGGCCACCCTCCCCGTAGCGGGGAGGGAGAATGTTAGTCTTCCATCCTATTCTAGAAAGCGAACCCACGCCGTTTCAACGGCTTGCAGCCTCGCATCGACCGTTTGCCATACAGGGTTCCGACCCGGTTTATAATCGCCGCCGGGTCTTTGACATCGTCATGTTCGGAAAAGGTCGGCGACTTGGACTGTCCAAGTCGGGAGGAAATAATTCTTCAGCAAAAACAATGATAGAAAGTCGAAGTTGGACTCGTTGGACTGTTTTTTTCAGAGTCCAACATCCGCACTCACGCCAACCGCCGCGCCGCCTCCAGGTCTGACGGATTGTCGACCGACAGGGGCGCTTCGTCGATGACGGCGGCCCAGATCTGCATCCCCATCTCCAAGGCGCGCAACTGCTCCAGCTTCTCCCGCCTTTCCAGCGGCGATTGCGGCGCAGCGCAGAAGCGGTTCAGGGCCTCGCGGCGATAGCCGTAGACGCCGATGTGCCGCCAGATGGGCGCATCGCCATAAAGGGTCGAGCGGGTGAAATAGAGGGCGCGGCCCTGGCGCTCGTTCTCACCCAACGCCAGCACCGCCTTGACCACGTCGGGATTGGTCCGGTCCGACGCCTCGGCCTCGGCCGCGACCAGGGTGGCGATGTCGCAGGTCGGCTCGCCATGCAGAATCGCGGCGCAGGCGACCGCCAGACCGGGGCTGGCGAAGGGCATGTCGCCCTGAACGTTGATGACGGCGTCGAAATCGCCCTCGGGGTCGATGGCGTCCACGGCAGCGCGAATGCGGTCCGAGCCCGACGGCAGGGCCGGGTCGGTCAGGACGGCGCGGCCGCCTGCGGCTTCCACCGCCTCGACGATCTCGGGATCGCCAGCGGCGACCACGACCGGCAGGCCCGACGCCTCGGCCTGGCGATAGGCGCGCACGATCATCGGCGTGTCGCCGATCAGGGCCAACGGCTTGTTCGGCAGGCGGGTCGCCGCCATGCGAGCGGGTATCATTATCAACGGATTCATCGACTTCCCTGACGCCTGTCTTGCCCGCCGCGTGCCGGGCTGGTTGCGAAGGCGGCGCTACCGTGCCAGAGACGCCAAAGCAAGATTATGTCCGGGGCGTGTTTTCGAGGGGCCCGGCCGGCAGAGGGAATCGACCAGGCGCATGAGCGGCGATCTTAAGTGGAACAAGATTTTCGGCGCGGCTCTGGGGACGGCCTTCGTCATCCTGGTCGTCAAGGAGGCTTCGGGCCTCGTCTATCAATCCGAACCGCCGGAAAAGATGGGCTATTTCGTCGATGCGCCGGACGAGGCCGCCGGCGCCGAGGCGCCTGAACTGGCGCCCGACTGGGGCACGGTCCTGCCGACCGCAGACCTGGCCGCCGGCGAGGCCGCGTTCGCGCGGTGCCAGGCCTGCCATGATGCGAACCAGGGCGGGGCCGACAAGATCGGTCCGAATCTGTGGAGCGTGGTCGGCGGTCCGGTCATGCACCGTCCGGGCTTCGCCTATTCGGACGCCATGACCAAACACAAGGCCGAGGCGCCGACCTGGGGCTATGACCAGATCAACAGCTTCATCACCGCCCCTGCCAAATATGTGCCCGGCACCAAGATGTCCTTCGCCGGCATCCGGGATGCGCAGACACGCATCAATCTGATCGCCTGGCTGCGCACGCAGGGCTCGGGCGGCTTCGCCATCCCGGCGCCGGATCCGACCCGCCAGCCCGGCGCGGCCGCACCCGCCGCCGGAGCAGAGGCTCCCGTCACCGAAGGCGCTGCGGCGACCGAGGCGACCGGCACGACCCCGGCCGAGGGCGCGCCTGCTGCAGCCCAGGCCACGCCGGCGGCTCCGCCCGCCGCGACCAGCCCGGCCCCGGCCAACCACTGATCGCGACGGCGACGCCAGGACGACAAAAGGGCGGCCCCGACGGGCCGCCCTTTTTCATTTCCGATGACAGGCATGATGAACGCGGCGCCGACCCCCTGTCGCCGGGAGGATCTTCGCCTTATCTAGGGGGCATGAAAGATCTGACCCAACTGATGCAGCAGGCTCAGGCGATGCAGCAAAAGCTGCAGGACGCCCAGGCCAAGATGGCCGAAACCGCTTCCGAGGGATCCTCGGGCGGCGGCTTGGTGTCCGTGTCCCTGAAGGGGCCGGGCGAGATCACGGCGATCCGGATCGACGACAGCCTGCTGACCCCGGGCGAGGGCGAAATTCTGGCCGACCTGATCGTCGCCGCCCACGCCGACGCCAAGCGCAAGCTGGACGAACAGAACAACGCCCTGATGCGCGAAGCCGCCGGGCCGATGGCCGGGATGAACATTCCCGGAATGCCGAAACTGTTCTGATGGCCGCCTCCGCCGGGCCGGAGATCGAACGGCTGATCTCCCTTCTCGCCAAACTGCCGGGCCTGGGTCCGCGCTCCGCCCGGCGCGCGGCCTTGGCCCTGCTTAAACGACGCGAGCAACTGCTGGTGCCGCTGGCGGCGTCTCTGGCCGAAACGGCGGAAAAGGTCGTGTCCTGTTCGGTGTGCGGCACGCCCGACACCCGCGACCCCTGCGCCATCTGTTCGGATGGATCGCGCGACAACGGCCTGATCTGCGTGGTCGAGGAGGCCGGCGCCCTGTGGGCGATGGAGCGATCCGGCGCTTTCCGGGGCAAATACCATGTGCTTGGGGGGCTGCTGTCCGCCTTGGACGGCGTTGGCCCCGAGCATCTGCGCATCACGGAACTGGTCGGTCGAGTGCGGGGCGGCGGCGTGCGCGAGGTCGTGCTGGCCCTGCCCGCCACCGTGGACGGCCAGACCACCGCCCACTATGTCGCCGAACGGATCGCCGGCCCGGACGTCGAGGTCACATCCCTGGCGCGCGGCGTGCCGGTGGGCGGGGATCTGGACTGGCTGGACGACGGCACTATCGTCCAGGCCCTGAAGGCCCGCCGCCCCGCCTGACGGCGATCAGTTCGACGGCGTCGTCGGGGCGTTGACGTTCGGCGTTTCACCGGCCGGAACAGGCTCGGCTCGGCCGGTCGCATCCGTCGGCGCATCGGCCGCCGGCGGCGTTTGACCGTCACCCTGGAAATCCCGAGTGTCCGCTGCGGTCGGGCCCGTTTCGTCGTTCTGGGCGTTGAAGCCCCCGTTCGAAACCATCCAAATCCCCAGCAGCAGGACCGCCGCCGCCAGCGTCGAGACCACCAGCAGCACCAGGATGCGCGGACCCTTGCGTCCGCTGCGCACCAGTTCGGCATCGACCGGACGGCCTTCGTGGACGGCGTCGGCGGCCTTGTCGTGGCGTTCGGGCTCTTGCGGGATCATCGGCGTCTCTCCTCGGTGGATATCGTCAGCCAAACCAACGTCATCGGAACCGCCGCGTTCCTGACCATGCCCTGGCGCTTCTCAAGCAAGGCGACTCCCGCTAGGAACGGAGCATGAACATGCTAGTGCCCATCCTCGCCGTTCTCGCCGCCGCCTTTGCGGGCGGTTTCCTGTGGGCCTTCATGGGCTGGCAGAGGACGCAAGGCGCGCTGGCGGCCGCCGAGGCGCGCATCGACCTGGTCGAGGAAAGCCGCGTCACCATGGGCGAACTGCTCAAGGCCCAGGCGGCCCAGTCGGCCCAGGTGGTGGCGGATCAGATGGTCAGTCGCGCGACCGAGACCTTCCGCGCTCAGGACCAGCTGGCGCGCGAGCGGATGGCGGCCCAACTGAAGCCTGTCGCCGACACCCTGACCAGGTTCCAGGAACATGTAGCCGCGCTGGAGAAGACCCGTTCCGAAGAGACCGGGGGCCTGCGCGAACAGTTGACACAGCTGATGGCGGCGTCCTCGGCGACGCGGGACGAGGCGCGCAAACTGACCGAGGCCCTGCGCGGCAACACCGGGCGGCGCGGGCGTTGGGGCGAGCAGACCTGCCGCAATGTGCTTGAGGCCGCCGGCATGGCCGGCCGGTTCGACTTCACCGAACAGACGTCCAGCGCCGACGACGAAGGTCGCCAGAACCGACCCGACTTCATCGTCCGCCTGCCAGGCGGTGGCATGTTCGTGATCGACGCCAAGGTGCCCCTGGCCTTCGACGAGGGCGACGGCGACGAGGAGGCGCGCGCCCGCTCGGTCGGTTTGCGCACCGCCGCCAGCCTGAAGACCCACGTCCGCCAGCTGTCGTCCAAGGCCTATCAGGACCAGTTCAAGCCCAGCCCGGATTTCGTCGTCCTGTTCGTGCCCGGCGACGCCTTCCTGGTCACGGCCCTGGACCACGAGCCGGACCTGATGACCCAGGCGATGGCGTCGCGCGTCGTCATCGTCACCCCCTCGACCCTGTTCGCCCTGTGCAAGGCTGTCGCCTATGGCTGGCGGGCGGAAGAACAGGCGGCCAACGCCGACAAGGTCGCCGCCCTGGGGCGCGAGCTTTACAAGCGGCTGTCGGTCATGGGCGGCCACGCCTCGGCCGTCGGCCGCGCCCTGGATCAGGCGGTTGGCAAATACAATCAGTTCGTCGGCTCGCTGGAAAGCCAGGTCATGGTCTCGGCCCGCCGCTTTGAAGACCTGCAGGTGGACCACGAGGGCAAGGCCCTGCCGGACCTAACGCCGATCGAAACCGCCCCCCGTGTCCTCAACCGGCCAGAACTGATTGCTTCACAGCCGTCGGAATGAACCGCTCCACCGAAATGGGTGGAAAGGGTATTTGACATCGCCAATCGCTGATGTAAAAGACACTTGTCTAAGCATTCAGCAACCCGGCGAGGCCCTTCAGATGAAAACCTTCAAGCCGCTCGGCGTTGGCGGCCTTGCCGGCATGATCGCCCTGCTGTTCGTGCTGGGTCTGCTGGGCGGCATCGGCTCGGCCTTTCTGTCTGACTTGCCAGGCGTCGGCGGGCTGATCGGATCGGGCGTGTTTCTGGTCGCCGTCATGGCCGCCACATTGGCGGTCTCCATCTGGTGGTGGCGTCGCCTCGACGAGGCTGCCCGCGAAGCGCACAAATGGGCCTGGTACTGGGGCGGCAGCGCCGGGATGGTCGTCGGTCTTGCCGCCATCCTGACCCTGACCACACGCGATGTCGATCTGGCCCGTTTTCTACCGGCGGACGCGAACCCCGGCGACATGATCGTCGGCGGAATGATGAGCATCCTGCTGTTCCAACTGGGCGGCTACACCCTGGCCTGGGCCTGGTGGTGGCTGGCGCGGATGCGGGGTTGAACCATGAACAATCGTCTCAAGGTCCTGCGCGCAGAGCGCGACTGGAGCCAGGCCCAGTTGGCCGAACACCTGGGCGTGTCGCGCCAGACCGTGAACGCGCTGGAGACCGGACGCTACGACCCATCCCTGCCGCTGGCCTTCAAGATCGCGCGCGTCTTCGGCCAGCCCATCGAATCCATCTTTTCGGACGATCAGGAGCCGACGAAATGAAGTCTCCCTCACTCTCCCCCGCCTCGTGGCCCCGCTGGGTCCGAGCCTTTGCCTTCGGCGCCCTGTTCGGGGTGGTCGGATACGGCGTCGGCGGCTGGCTGGCCAAGGTCGCGCCGGGCGGGTTCGGCCTGATGGACAAGGCCATACGCTGGTCGGACATGCTGGCCATGCTGGTCGGCGCCGCCCTGGTCCTTGGCGCACTGTTGGCCCTCTTTGTCAGCCTGGACGCCAAACGGCTGGGCCGGATGTACAATCTGGAAGGCGCCGCCTCGCCCGAGGAAACCGCCCTGGCCCGGTTCCAGGCGGCGGTCATGGGTTTCTCCGGCGTCATCCTGACCCTGCCGATCGCATTCAGCCTGACGGGCGTCAGCCCCGGGCTCGGCCTCGGCGCCATCGGCCTGCTGGTGGTGCTGCACACGGTGATGAACGTGCGCGTCTATCGCCAAGCTGACGAACTGCTGCGTCGCGCCGTGATGGAGGCCGCCGCCGTCACCTTCTTCGCCGGTCAACTGGTCCTTTTCATGTGGGCCGCCGCCGAGCGTCTGGGCGCCGCCCCGGCGATCACAGCCTGGGACATCTACGCCGTGCTGATGACGCTGTATCTCGGCGTCTCCATCTGGATCAGCGCCCGTCGCGGCCTGGCCTGACTTCTTTATTTTCCAACCTCTTTTCCAAAGACAAGAGTGATCTCATGACCCTCGCTGACCGCCTCCGATCCTCGGTTTCCAGCCTCGCGCGCGGCGCCCTCGGCGTCGCCGGCGGCCTGGCCCTGTTCGTCGCCATCGCAGGCGTCCCGGCCGACGCCCTGGCCCAGACCGCCACCGCTTCGCCCGCACCTGCGCCCATCCAGGGTCAAGGCCCCGCCCTGTGGGTGATCAAGGATGCGGATTCGACCCTGTATCTGTTCGGCTCGGTCCACGTGCTGCGCCCCACGACCGGCTGGGCCAGCCCCCGTGTCGAGGCCGCCTTCGACAGCGCCTCGGACATCTGGTTCGAGATCAGCAATCCCGACGATCAGGCCGCCGTCATGCCGCTGATCCAGCAGCACGGTCTGTCGCCTCAAACGCCTCTGTCCAGCCGCCTGACGCCTGAGGAGAACGTCGAACTGGAGGCCGCCGCCCAGGCCATGGGCGCGTCCGCCGCCCAGCTTCAGCCGATGAAGCCGTGGCTGGCGGCGCTCAGCCTGTCGGTCGCCCCGCTGGTCAAGGCCGGCTATGATCCCAAGTCCGGCGTCGAACTGGTTCTGAAGGCGCGCGCCGAGGCGGCGGGCAAGCCGATCCACGCCTTCGAGACCATCGACAAGCAGATCGGCATCCTGGCCAACCTGACCGACGACGTGCAGATGGCCTTCCTGCGCGAGACGCTGAAGGATTACGAGAACGCCGTCACCATGCTGGACACCATGGTCGAGGCCTGGGCCAAGGGCGACGTCGCCACCCTGGACCGCGTCATGGTCGAGGAGATGAAGGCGGCCTCGCCGGCCCTTTATCAGGCGCTGCTGGTCGACCGGAACACCGACTGGGCCAATCAGATCCAGACGATGCTCGAAGGCTCGGGCACCGCCTTCATCGCCGTGGGCGCCGGACACGTGACCGGCGAAGACAGCGTCCAGGCCATCCTGCAAAAGCGCGGCGTGACGGTCGAAGCAGCGAACTGAGAACGGGAAGGAGGCGCGGCGGCATCGTCGCGCCTTCACCAACAGGCTGGAGCGGGCAGCGGGAATCGAACCCGCACGAGCAGCATGGGAAGCTGCCAGGCTACCACTACATCATGCCCGCGATGGCCTGAGGGCGGTCTATCTCAAGGGGCGCCATGTCTCAAGGCAAGACTGGGTCTCAAGGCAAGACTGGGTCTCAAGGCAAGACTGGGTCTCAAGGCAAGACTGGGTCTCAAGGCAAGACTGGGTCTCAAGGCAAGACGGGGCTCAAGGCGCGTGCTGCATTCTCTCGCGCATAGCGCTGGGCGATGATGGTGCAGGCGAACAGCTGGATCTGGTGGAACAGCATGATCGGCAGGACGATCAGCGGGACCGCGTGACCGGCGAACAGGATGCCGGCCATGGGGATGCCCGTGGCCATGCTCTTCTTGGAGCCGCAGAACAGGATGACGATCCGGTCGGGCTTGTCGAACTTGAGCAGCCGCCCCGCCATCAGGGTCAGGCCCAGGACAATGGCCAGCAGCACGATGTTCAGGCCGATGACCTTGACCAGATCCGTCGGCGCGACCTGGGACCAGACGCCGGCGACGACGCCCTCGCTGAAGGCGGCGTAGACGATCAGCAGGATGGACCCCCGGTCCACCAGGCCCGTCAGCCTGGCGTGACGACCCAGCCAGTCCTTTAGCAGCGGACGGCACAGCTGACCCACGGCGAACGGGACCAGAATCTGCAGGCCGATGTCGAGGATGGATTGCAGGTGGATGCCGCCGCCCGCTCCACCGATCATCAGGGCGACCAGCAGCGGCGTCACGATCACCCCCAGCAGGTTCGACAGGCTGGCGCTGGTCAGGGCGCCCGCGACATTGCCGCCGGCGATGGAGGTGAAGGCGATGGACGACTGCACCGTGGACGGCAGCAGGCACAGGTAGAGCATCCCCGTCAGCAGATCGGGTTGAAGCGATCCCCGCATCAGGAGGACCAGACCCAGCCCCAGCACAGGAAACAGCAGGAAGGTCGACAGGAAGACCGTGCCCTGGAGCCGCCAGTGCAGCAGGCCCGCGCCGATGGCCGCCGGCGACATCCGCGCGCCGTACAGGAAGAACAGAAGGGCGATGGCGGCCTTGACCACCCAATCCATGACCACGGCGGCCTGTCCGCTGGCGGGCAGCAGCGCCGCCAGGATCACCATCCCGATCAGGGCCAGCAGATAGCCGTCGATGGGCAGGCGGGACAGGAAACGGGGCATGGACGGCTCAGGCTGCGGCAGGCTGACGCACAGATAGGCGCGTCCGCCCCCGCATTGAACCCCGCGCCCCTATTGCGCCCTGTCTATTCCGCTCCGGCGCGATTCTTGACCAGATCGTCCACCACCGCTGGATCGGCCAGGGTCGAGGTGTCGCCCAGCGACCCGATCTCGTTCTCGGCGATCTTGCGCAGGATGCGCCGCATGATCTTGCCCGAGCGGGTCTTGGGCAGGCCCGGCGCCCACTGGATCACGTCGGGCGCCGCGATGGGACCGATCTCGTGGCGGACGTGGGCGACCAGGGCCTTGCGCAGGTCCTCGGTCGCCTCGACCCCCTTGTTCAGGGTGACATAGGCGTAGATGCCCTGGCCCTTGATGTCGTGGGGATAGCCGACGACCGCCGCCTCGGCGACGACGTCGTGCAGCACCAGGGCGCTCTCGACCTCGGCCGTGCCCATCCGGTGGCCGGACACGTTGATCACGTCGTCCACCCGGCCGGTGATCCAGTAATAGCCGTCCTCGTCGCGACGGCAGCCGTCGCCGGTGAAATAGCGGCCCGGATAGGTCGAGAAATAGGTGTCGAAGAAGCGCTGGTCGTCGCCATAGACGGTGCGCATCTGGCCCGGCCAGCTGTCGGTGATGCACAGGTTGCCGGACGCCGCGCCCTCCAGCGGCTGGCCCTCGGCGTCCACGATCTCAAGCTCGACGCCGGGCAGGGGCAGGGTCGCCGATCCGGGTTTCAAGTCGGTGGCGCCGGGCAGGGGGGTGATCAGATGGCCGCCCGTTTCGGTCTGCCACCAGGTGTCCACGATGGGGCAGCGGCCGTCGCCGACCACCTCGTGATACCAGCGCCAGGCCTCGGGATTGATCGGCTCACCCACCGTGCCGAGCAGGCGCAGCGAGGCGCGAGACGACGCCTTCACCGGCGCGTCACCTTCGCGCATCAGCGCGCGCAGGGCCGTGGGGGCGGTGTAGAAGATCTCGACCTTGTGCTTGTCCACCACCTGCCAGAACCGGCCGGCGTCGGGATAGTTGGGCACCCCCTCGAACATCAGGGTCGTCGCCGCATTCGCGAGCGGGCCATAGACCATATAGGAGTGGCCCGTGACCCAACCCACGTCGGCGGTGCACCAGAAGACCTCGCCGGGGCGATAGTCGAAGACGATCTCGTGCGTCCAGGCGGCCCAGAACAGATAGCCGCCCGTGGTGTGCAGCACGCCCTTTGGCTTTCCGGTCGAGCCGGAGGTGTAGAGGATGAAAAGCGGATCCTCGGCGTTCATCGGCTCGGGCGGGCAGTCGGCGCCGGCCTTGGCGGCTTCCAGCCCATAGTCGAAGTCGCGGCCCTCGATCATCGGCACGTCGCAGTCGGTGCGGCGGATGACCAGGACGGTGTCGACCTTCACCTTCTTCAGGGCCTCGTCGACATTGGCCTTCAGCGGCACGTGCTTGCCGCCGCGCAGACCCTCGTCGGCGGTGATGACCAGGTTGGAACCGCAATCCTCGATCCGGCCGGACAGGCTGTCGGGCGAGAAGCCGCCGAACACCACCGAGTGGACGGCGCCGATGCGCGCGCAGGCCAGCATGGCGTAGGCGGCCTCGGGGATCATGGGCAGATACAGGGTGATCCGGTCGCCCTTCTTGGCCCCGTGCGCCTTCAGCACATTGGCCATGCGGCACACCTCGGCGTGCAGTTCGCCGAAGGTGATGTGGCGGCTGTCGGCGGGATCGTCGCCTTCCCAGATGATCGCCGTCTCGTCCTTGCGGTGGGGCAGGTGGCGGTCGATGCAGTTCGCCGAGACGTTCAGAACCCCGTCCTCGAACCAACGGATGCGGAAGTCGTCCTTCTTGAAGGAGACGTCCTTGATCTTGGTCGGGGCCGTGATCCAGTCGAGGCGTTTGGCCTGTTCGGCCCAGAAGACGTCGGGCGTCTCGCGCGCCGCAATCCGCGCCGCCTCATAGGCCTCCCGGTTCATATGGGCCTTGTCGGCCCAGTCGGCAGGGACGGGATAGAGGTCGGGATCAGGCACGCGAGACATCTCCGGCGGAAATCAGAATCCGTATTTGGCGAACAGGATCAGACGCGTCATGTCGCCGCTGGCGCCGGTCTCGATCTCGCGGTCTGCGAACATCAGCTCGGCCCCTACATCGAACGCCGTAACCGGCGACCAGATCAAATTCGCATGCACGCTTTGCGCCGAACGGTTGACCGTCAGGCCGGTGAAGCTGGTGTCGTTGTCCACCTTCTGCGCCGACCAGATCAGGCTGGATCGCCAGCCCGGCGCCCAGACGTGGCGGTAGGCGGCGAAGCCCGCGACCACGCCGATCGCGTCCAGCTCGCCAGAGGCGTCCAGCACGGCGTCGTTGGAGAAGTTCAGACCGACATAGCGGCCGATGCCCTCGCCGCCGGTCAGCATCAGGCGGATGTCGTCCTTGGACCCGACCTTGATCTTGGTCGAGGCGGACACACCCCAGCCGGTCGCGGTGGTGTCGATGTTGGTCGCCGGGTTCTGGTATTTCAACTGGCGCAGCAGGCCGGCGAACTGGAAGTCGCCCCACGGCCGGGACATCGCATAGCGGGCGGTGAAGTCCGGCAGGCTGTTGTCGTCGGCGATGATGCGTGCGCCGCCGCCGAACGGGGTCACGGTCGTCTCGGGGTTCTCGACCGAGACCGAGAAGGGGCCGCGCGTATAGCGGACCTGGACCTGACGGGCGAAGACGGTGCCTTCCGCCGCGCCGATGAAGTCGGCGGATTCAGGCAGGACGGCGGTGTTCTGGAAGTTGGTCCACTCCTGGCCGATCAGCCAGTTGTCGATGGTGATGAAGGCGCGACGCAGGGCCAGGTCGGCTGGGCTGGTCGTCCGTTGGTCCGCGACGCCGGGCAGGGTCTGGAAGTCCATCTCCAGCCGGGTGCCGATCTTGTGACCGCCGACTATGCCGTCGGTCGTCAACCAGAACCGCGTCTGGCGGGCATTGAAATCGGTCGCCGTATCTTCGTCGGCGCCGCCGATGGGGATGGAGCCGGGAATGTGGAACTCACGCAGGGCGTCGCCGTTGACCGGGTCGCCGCCGGAGTAGTTCGAGGCGTAGGCGTCGACCTTGATGAAGCCGCCGTATTTGACCGTCTGGTTGCCGATGCGGAAGCCGTCGCTGGGCGCGGCCGGGGCGGCGGCCTGCTGCACCGGCGCGGGCGTGGCCGGGCGGGTCTCCAGGCGGATGATGTCCTGTTGTTGCGCCGCCTGCTGGGTGCGCGAGGCGACGACCTCGGACTTCAGGGCGTTCAGCTCGCTTTCAAGCTGGGCGATGCGGGCCTCCAGCGCCGACTGGCTGCTCTGGGCCAGGGCGGCGCCCGGCGTGACGAGAAGCGCGGCTGCGGCGGCGCCGGCCATAAGGCTGGTCTTGATCATGGTGAAAATTCCTCCCTCGCCCGTCTAACGCGTGCGTCCCTGACAAAACCTTTCCGCCTTCATAGGTGTGACACCATTGGCCATTGGTCTAATTTCGACCAAAGTCGAACCGCGCCATGATGGCGACGACGCGGCCGATCAGACGCTGCGCACGGAAGGACGCCCATGGATCGCATCGTCGTCGCCGACGACCATCCCCTGTTCCGCGCCGCCCTGCGCTCGGCCGTCGACAAGGCGGCGCCGGGGGCGGAAGTGGTGGAATGCGCCAGCTTGGCCGAGGCCAAGGCGGCGATGGTCGCCGGACCGGTCGATCTGCTGCTGCTGGACCTGAAGCTGTCGGACAGCGAGGGCATGGCCGGGCTCGCCGCCGTGCGGGCCGAACAGCCAACCGTGCCGGTCGCCGTGGTGTCGGCCAGCGGGGACGCGCCCGTGGTGCGCCACGCCCTGGGCCTGGGCGCCGCCGGCTTCATTCCCAAATCCTCGTCCCTGCCCCAGATGGTCGAAGCCATCGCCGCCATCCTGGCCGGCGATAGCTGGGCGCCCGATGTGCCCGAGGCGGACGAGGACGATACCGCCGGTCGCGTCGCCAGCTTGACGCCGTCGCAACTGCGGATACTGGAAGGGCTGAAGGCCGGGCGGTTGAACAAGCAGATCGCCTTTGATCTCGGCGTGTCCGAAGCCACCATCAAGGCGCACCTGACCAGCGTGTTCCGCAAGCTGGGCGTCCACAACCGGACCCAGGCGGTGATCCTGGCCAAGTCGCTGGACCCCGCTTAAGGCAATCGGCGCCTGAGTTGATGCGTTCCTGGAAGGCGTTCATCACAACGGTCACGACGAGGTCACAGCGAACACGACGGGACCGAACGCGAGTCGGCTTCTAATTCTCATGTTCAGGTCGTCGATCAATCTGCGGCTTCGCCGCCGCAGGCCATCAAAACTTTCCGAACCGGCACGGCTCCGTCGTGTTCGCTGTGATACCGTCGTGACCGTTGTGATGAACCACTTTGTTTGAATACACTGATGAGTTGCCCGGCCAACTCAGTCGCCAAATGCCCTAGCTGGACAAGAAAGCCTTCAGCGCCGCCGGCTTGATGGGCTTGGGCAGCAGGACCGCGCCGGCCGTCGTCGCCTGTTCGTTCAAACCATCGCGGGTGTCGGCGGTGACCAGGGCGATACGGCGCACGCCGTGAGGCCGCAGCCAGTCGATGACGGCGAACCCTTCCGGCCCGTCACCCAGATGCAGATCGACCACGGCGGCGTCGAACGGACCCTGAGCCGCCTTGGCCGCCGCGAGGTTGGCGGCCAGCGTCGGCCGCGCGCCCCAGCGGGTCAGAAGGGCGTTCAGCGCGTCCAGGATCACCGGCTCATTGTCCACGCACAGCACCCGCAGGCCCGCCAGCGGCAGGCGCGCCTCGCGCACCGGCGCGATCTCGGGGATCACGTCGGCGGGGCTGCGCGGCACGGTGATGCGGAAGATCGTCCCGCGTCCGATGCGCGAGTTCAGCTCCAGCGGGTGATCCAGCAGGCTGGACAGGCGGCGCACGATGGCCAGGCCCAGGCCCGCGCCCGGCTCGTCCACCGCGCCGGGCAGACGCACGAACTCGCCGAAGACGGTCTCGTGATCGGAATCGGGGATGCCGCGCCCGGTGTCGCAGACGAACAGCTGCAGCGTCTCGCCGTGCCGACGCGCCCCGACCAGCACCCGGCCTGTGTCCGTGTAGCGGATGGCGTTGGCCACCAGGTTCTGCAGCATGGACCGCAACAGATCGCGGTCCGACGCCGCCCACAGGCGGCTGGGCATGAGGGTCAGGCGCAGGCCCTTGGCCTCGGCGACGGGGGCGAACTCGCGGCGCAACTCGTCGAACAGGCCGCCCAGCGACAGTTTGGTCACATTGGTCCGCACCCCGCCGGCCTCCAGCTTGGACAGGTTCAGCAGGGCGGTCAGCAGGCGGTGGGCGCTGTCGATGGCGCGGTCGGCGTTGACGGCCAGGGTGCGGCTGGTCGGCTCGGCCAGGGCCGGCTCCTCCTTCAGGGCGGCGATAAACAGGCGGGCGGCGTGCAGCGGTTGCAGCAGGTCGTGGCTGGCGGCGGCAAGGAACCGGGTCTTGGACGCCGTGGCGTCTTCAGCCACGCGCCGGGCCTCGTCCAGCCGGGCGGTCCGGTCGGCGACGCGCGCCTCCAGCCGTTCGTTGGCCTCTTCCAGCTCACGCGCTGCGCGGCGCAGGGCGGTGATGTCGGTATAGCTGGTCGCATAGCCGCCGCCGGGAATGGGCGCGCCCGAGGATCGCAACACCCGGCCGTCGGGCTGCTGGCGTTCGTGGTCGTGGGGGATGCGGCGGCTCAGCGCCTCCAGCCGGCGTTCGACCCAGGCCTCGATGTCGTCGGGGCTCTCGCCGCGCTCGGCGTTCAGGCGATAGATGTTGGCGATGGGCAGGCCGACGTGGACGAAGCCGACGGGCAGTTCGAACATGGAGACATAGCGCCGGTTCCAGGCGGTGACGCGCAGATCTTCGTCAACCACGATCACGCCCTGGTCGATGTTGTCGAGCGTGGTCTGCAACAGGTCGCGGTTGAACTGAACGGCTTGCGACGCCTCGTCCAGCATCCGCACCACGTCCTCAGGCGCACGCCCGACGCCTGCCAGCGCTGCGGCGATGACCCGCCGGGCCGAGGCCGCGCCGATGGCGCCGGCCAGCATCCGCTCGGCCGCGCGGGCCAGGGCCGCATCGGCCGGATCGGCGTCGCGCAGCCGGGTGTCGGTCTCGCGTCCCCAGGCGGAGAAGGCGCGCTCGGCCCGCTCGTCGCCGATGAAGCGGGCGACGAGGGCGCGCAGGTCGCCGACCGAGGCGCCCGACGGCGAGGGCTTGGCCTCCATCCAGTCCGGCCCCAGACGATCGACGAAGGCGCGGGCCTGGACCCGGTCGATCAGCCGGGGCTGGGCAAAGCGCGACACGCCGATATAGGCCGCCAGGTTCAGCGCCAGGCTGACGAACACCCCCAGGGCCAACGGATCCCTGACGCCCAGCATGACGTGCAGGTGCCAGGGGGCGCCCGGGGACAGCTGGGGCAGGGCCAGCATGACGATCCAGACGACCATCCCGACCGTCATCCCCGCCAGCGCCCCGTGCGCATGGCCCCCGCGCCACAACACCGCGCCGAACAGGGCGGGCGCCAGCTGGGCCATGGCGGCGAAGGACACCAGGCCCATGGCGGCCAGGCCGCGCGACTGATCCGTCGCCTGATAATAGAGCCAGGCCAGCAGCAGGACAGCGACGATGGCCCCGCGTCGCACCTGCAGTATGGTCCCCGCCATGTCCGAGGCGTCGCCCCGCACCCGCCAGCGGTCGCGCGCCAGGAAGGGCAGGATCAAACTGTTGGACACCATGGCCGACAGGGCCACGGCCTCGACGATGACCATGGCGGTGGCGGCCGAGAAACCGCCGACGAAGACCAGCGCCGTCAGCATCGTCTCGCCGCGCCCGAACGGCAGGGCCAGCACCAGCAGGTCGGGGTTCATCGACGGCGCAAACAGGGCGCCCGCCGCCACCAGCGGCAGCACCGCCAGACTGGTCAGCAGCAGATAGAGGGGAAAGATCCAGCGCGCCCGCTTCACGTCCGACGGCTGGGCGCCCTCGACGAAGGCGACGTGGAACTGGCGTGGCAGGCAGAAGATGGCCAGGGTCGACAGCAGGGTGATGGCGGTGAAGCGCGGCGTGACCTCGGGTGGGGAGGCTAGGGCGCCCAGACCTTCGATGATGCGCGGCGGCGAGCCTTCGTTGAGCAGCAGGACCAGGGCGAAGACGGCGACGAACAAGAGGGCGCCCAGCTTGACCATCGACTCCAGACCGATGGCCTGGATCAGGCCGCGATTGTGCTCGGTCAAATCGGGACGGCGCGCCCCGAACAGGATGGCGAAGAAGGCCAGCACCCCCGCCAGCACCAGCACCGTCAGCCGCTCGGACCCCGCCACCGGCGTGCCGGCGGTCAGAAGGGCGCCGGCCATCGACAGCGACTTCAGCTGAAGCGCGATATAGGGCAGCGACCCCAGGATGGCGACGACCGTGACGGCCGCGCCCAGGGTCTGGCTCTTGCCGTAACGCGAGGCCACGAAGTCGGCCATCGAGCCGACGTTCTCGCGCCGGGCGGCGGCGGCGATGCGCCGCCACAGCGGGAACAGCAGCGTCAGGCCGATCACCGGGCCGATGTAGATGGGCAGATACTCCCACCCGTCCCGCGCCGCCGTGCCGACCGCGCCGTAATAGGTCCAGGAGGTGCAGTAGATGGCCAGGGACAGGGCGTAGACCGACGGCCCCAATCCCTTGCCGCGCGCCCGCGCCGCCGGTCGCTCCTGATGCCAGGCGACGGCGAACAGCACCGCCATATAGGCGGCGACCAGGCCGAGGATCGTCAGGCTGAACATGGGGGCATCTGAACCGGGCTGGGGGTGTTCGACAAGCGAAAGGCGGGCCGTCTCGCGACGACCCGCCTCACCATTGCGCCTGAAAGCAGGATCAGGCGTTCAGATCGACGTCCTTGCCTTCCTTGACCAGCAGGAAGCCCAGCACGACCGTCGCGAGCGCCACGATGATCGGGTACCAGAGACCGGAGTAGATGTTGCCTGTCGCCGCCACGATGGCGAAGGCGGTCGTCGGCAGGAAGCCGCCGAACCAGCCGTTGCCGATGTGATAGGGCAAGGACATGGAGGTGTAGCGGATATTGGTCGGGAACATCTCGACCAGGGCCGCCGCGATCGGTCCGTAGACCATGGTCACGTAGAAGCCGAGGATGAACAGGATCAACACCACCATCGGCTTGTTGACCAGGGCGCTGTCGGCCTTGGCCGGATAGCCGGCGGCGGTCAGGGCCTCGCCCAGTCCGGCGTCCCAGGTCTTCTTCTGGGCGGCGAAGTCGGCGGTGGTCATGGCGTCGCCGCGGAAGCTGGGGACCACGGCCTGATCGCCGATGCGGACCTCGGCGACGGTGCCTGCCGGCGCCGCAACGTTGGTATAGGTCACGCCGGCCTTGGCCAGATAGGATTTGGCCACGTCGCAGGAGTGGTTGAACACCGTCTTTCCCACCGGATCGAACTGAAGATTACAGTCGGCCGGATCGGCATAGACCGTCACCGGCGCAGAAGCAGCGGCGGCGGCCAGACGCGGGTTGGCCGCCTGGGTCAGGGCGTTGAACAGCGGGAAGTAGGTCAGGGCCGCGATCAGGCAGCCGGCCAGGATGATCGGCTTGCGTCCCACCTTGTCCGACAGCCAGCCCCAGAAGATGAAGAATGGCGAGGCGGCCAGAAGCGCGATGGTCAGCAGGATATAGACCAGGGTCGCGTCGACCTTCATGACCCGTTCCAGGAAGAACAGGGCGTAGAACTGGCCAGTGTACCAGATGACGGCCTGGCCGGCGGTGAGGCCGATCAGGGCGATCAACACGATCTTCAGGTTGGGCCATTTGCCGAAGCTGTCCTTCAGCGGGGTCTTGGAGCCCTTGCCCTCGGCCTTCATCTTCTTGAACGACGGGCTCTCGGCCAGCTTCAGACGAATCCACAGGGAGACGCCCAGCAGCAGGATCGAGACCAGGAACGGAATGCGCCAGCCCCAGGAGGCGAAGGCTTCCTCGCCCACGGCGAGACGGACGCCCAGGATGACGACCAGGCTGAGCACCAGGCCGGCGGTGGCCGTGATCTGGATGAAGGAGGTGTAAAAGCCGCGCTTGCCCTTGGGAGCGTGCTCGGCGACGTAGGTGGCGGCGCCGCCGTATTCACCGCCCAGGGCCAGACCCTGGATCAGGCGCATCAGCACCAGGATGATCGGCGCCGCGATGCCGATGACCGCATAGGGCGGCAACAGGCCGACGACGAAGGTCGATAGGCCCATCAGCAGCATGGTGACGAGGAAGGTGTTCTTGCGTCCCCAAAGGTCGCCCAGCCGCCCGAAGACGATGGCGCCGAAGGGCCGCACCGCGAACCCGGCTGCAAAGGCCATCAGGGCGAAGATGTAGCCGGTCGTCTCGTTGACGCCCGAGAAGAACTGGACGGTGATGATCGCCGCCAGCGAGCCGTAAAGATAGAAGTCGTACCATTCGATGACGGTGCCGACCGATGAGGCGAGGATGACCAGACGATCGCTGCGATCGACGGTGTGTTCCTCTTCCCCAGACGCAATTGGAGCGTCGCTCGCCATATCCATTTCCTCCCAAGTCGCCGTTATCGGCCGTTCTGCGCATCCCTGCGGATACGTGGACGCCGACATTGACCGAGAGGGAGGCGGCTGGAGAGAGCGACTTTGGTCGAGGATCGTCGGTCGCCAAAGCCGCCAGCTCAGCCGTCGAGCGAGATGACCGGCCCCAGTTTGGGTTGGGCCTGGCCGCGACGGGCGCTGCGACGCTTCAGCCAGCCCCGGATGCGGGTCTGGATCGGATTGTCGATCAGGAAGTGGAAGGCGAAGGCGAAGCCGACGGCCGCCGCGACGCCCAGAGCCCACAGGCCCCATTGGGCGACGACGGGCAGGGGAACGCGGGCCTCCACGGCGTTGACGACGCCGAACCAGACGATGCGGATCACCTCGTTGGAGATGAACATGGAGAAGGACACCATCGCCGCCGTCTCGACCAGCTTCGAAGGTTTCTTCACCGGCACCGCGCCGGCGGCCAGGATGATGATCGAGATCAGGGTCAGAGCCGCCAGGGCGTGCTTGTCGTGAAGTTGCAGGACGAAGAAGCCGACGGCGGCCAGGACGCCGGCCCAGCCGGCCAGACGCGGGGCGATCCAGACCTTCTGGGCGAACCAGGCCAGGCACATGCCCAGGAAGAACAGCGGCAGTGCGCGCACGATGCCGTAGCGCATGGGCATCTGATAGACAGGATAGCCCAGGAATTGCCAGCAGAGCTGGTTGGCGACCAAATAGACGCCGACGCCGACCGCCAGGGCCGACCACGGACCCAGCCGCATCAGGCCGCGAATGATCCAGGGGAAGGCCAGGTAGCAGCCGATCAGGGCCGAGATCGACCAGGTCGGGGCGTTCCAGCCCAGACCGCCGTATACGCCATAGGACTGAAGCAACAGCAGTTGGGCGGGCAGCTGGTCCCACGCGAACCATTCGGGATTGCGGGGCGGGGCGCCGGCGGCCGTGGCCAGCAGAACGAACCCGACCAGAGACAGGCCCATGATCAGGTGGGCGGGCACGACGCGCAGGAACCGCTTCAGGAAGAAGTCGCCCGGCGACATCCGGCCCTTGTCCACCGCCGCGCCATAGACGCGCATCAGCACATAGCCGCTGTCGATCAGGAAGAAGTTGGTCAGCAGGAAGCCGCCGCGTTCGAAGATCGGATTGATCATGTGCGCCAGGGGCACGGGACCGGCCGCCTGGAAGTGATGCAGGATGATCAGGAAGGCCACGATGAAACGCAAAGCGTCCAGCCAGCCGCCGCGCGCGATCTGAACTGTTTCATTGCGGGTCGAAATCAGGGACCAGGGCATCGTCAGCGCCTCCTTTGGTCGGTTCGTCGCAAGAGATGCGCCAGTTCGCGCGATTGGGGAAATCCTAGCTTCGGACCAGTCGCAGGAACTCTTCGCGGGTGCGGGGGTCGTCGCGGACGACGCCGATCAGGTGGCTGGTCGACAGGCTGGCGCCCGGCGCATTGACGCCGCGCAGGGTCATGCAGCTGTGCTCGGCCTCGATGACCACGCCGACGCCGTGAGGGCGCAGGACGGTCTGGATGGCCTCGGCGATCTCGGAGGTCATCTTCTCCTGGATTTGCAGGCGGCGCGCGAAGCCGCGCACCACGCGGGCCAGTTTGGAGATGCCGACGACGCGGTCGGTCGGCAGATAGGCGACGTGCGCCTTGCCCACGACCGGCAGCATGTGATGCTCGCAGAAGCTGACGAAGCGGATGTCCTTCAGCACGACCAGCTGGTCGTAGCCGCCCGTCTCCTCGAACGTCTTCTCCAGATAGGATAGGGGATCGACCTCATAACCCTCGAACAGTTCGCGATAGCTGCGGGCGACGCGGGCCGGGGTCTCCAGCAGACCCTCACGGTCGGGATCGTCGCCCGCCCATTCGATCAGGGTGCGGACGGCGGCTTCGGCGTCGGCCTGGGAGACTTTGGGTGTGTGGGCGTCTGTCATGGGGCCTACATAGCGGGGCGGTTACGGGAAGGGGAGGGGCTGTGTCGACCCTTTACGAAGCGCGGCCGTTTTCAGACCTTGGCCCCGAAACTTGGCCCCGAAAAACACCGTCTGAATGGTGCACTTCGTCTCAAATCCAGACGAAGCCGCGCAAAAAACACCGTCTGAATAGTGCACTTCGTCTGAAATCCGAGGCGGTTCAGGTCCGGCCGAATGGTCAAGTCGGGATACGGATGGCCACCTTCAAGGCCTGTCGCGAGACTTTCGGAGCCGGGGCGCGGCTGCGCGACAAGCGCCGCTTGTAACCTTCTGCATTTCCGTGCGTTAAGGCTCAGCTACAGGCTAGAGGGCGGCATGACGGACGGCGAGACCAAGCGAGATGAGGCCGCCTTCGGGATCGTCGGACTGGACGATGTTCTGGCCGGGGGGCTGGAGCGGGACAGACTGTTCCTGCTGGAAGGCAATCCGGGCACCGGCAAGACGACCGCCGCCATGAAGTTCCTGATGACCGGGGCGTCGCTGGGCGAGATCACGCTCTACATCACCCTGTCCGAGACGGAAGAAGAGCTGCGCGCAACGGCCCGCTCGCACGGATGGTCGCTGGACGGCATCGAACTGTTCGAACTGGTGCCGCCGGAAAGCCTGCTGGACGAACAGCAACAGCAGAGCCTGCTCTATTCGTCGGACCTGGAACTGGGCGAGACCAGCCGGATGATCCTGGAGGCGGTCGAGCGGCTTCAGCCCCAGCGGGTGGTGATCGACAGCCTGTCGGAAATCCGGCTGCTGGCCCAGGGGTCGCTGCGCTATCGCCGTCAGGTGCTGGCGCTGAAACACTATTTCGCCAAGCGTGGCGTGACGGTGCTGATGCTGGACGACCTGACGACCGACGCCAATGACAAGACGGTTCACAGCGTCGCGCACGGCGTGATCCAGCTGCAGGAGCTGGTGCCGGAATACGGGGCCGAGCGTCGCCGCGTGCGGGTGATGAAATATCGCGGGCGACGGTTCCGCGGCGGCTATCACGACTTCACCATCAAGACCGGCGGGCTGGAGGTCTATCCGCGCATCGTGGCGTCGGAGCACCGCACCCAGTTCAAGCGCGAGCCCATGTCCAGCGGCGTGGCGGGTCTGGACGCCCTGTTGGGCGGCGGGGTGGAGCGCGGGTCGAGCGCCCTGATCCTGGGGCCGGCGGGGACCGGCAAGTCGCTGTTCGCCGTGAACTTCGTGACGGCGGCGATCGCACGCGGCGAGAAGGCCGCCATGTTCGTCTTCGATGAGGAACTGGGTCTGCTGTTCGCGCGGATGCGTCAGATGGGTATCGATCTGGAGGCGCTGGAGGACCAAGGGTCGCTGGTCGTGGAACAGGTGGACGCCGCCGAACTGGCGCCGGGCGAGTTCGCCGCGCGGGTTCGAGATTGCGTCGCCGAGCAGGACATCAAGACCGTCGTGATCGACAGCCTGAACGGCTATCAGGCGGCCATGCCGCAGGAGCAGTTCCTGGTGCTGCACATCCACGAGCTGCTGCAATATCTGAACCGCCAGGGCGCCACGACCTATCTGACCGTGGCCCAGCATGGGCTGGTCGGAGACATGAAGGCGCCGGTGGATGTGACCTATCTGGCCGATACCGTGGTGCTGCTGCGCTATTTCGAGGCGGCGGGTCTGGTGAGGCGTGCGATCTCGGTGATCAAGAAGCGCGCCGGCGGCCACGAGAAGACCATCCGCGAGTTCGACATCGGCGCAGGCGGCCTGACGGTCGGTGAGCCGCTGTATGGCTTCCAGGGCGTGCTGCGCGGCGTGCCAAACTTCGTGGCCCAGGACGGCGAAGGCCTGATGGGCGATCCGTCCGCATGAGCCGCGGCGGGGAGCTCTCCGAACGCGCACTGGTCCTGGCGCCCGTCGGACGCGATGCGGGCGTCGCCGCCCAGATCCTGATGGAGGCGGGCACGGTGGCGCAGGTCTGCGACACGCTGGACGATCTTCTGACGCGGATGATCGAGGGCGCGGCCCTGGCGGTGGTGGTCGAGGAGGTGCTGATCAACACCGACCTCAACGCCTTGTCGGCCTGGATCGAGGGGCAGCCGTCCTGGTCGGATTTTCCCTTCCTGGTGCTGAACCGGCGCGGCGGCAGCGTCGAGCGCAATCCGGCGGCGCGTCGTCTGTCGGTGACGCTGGGCAATGTCAGTTTTCTGGAACGGCCGTTTCACCCGACGACCCTGGTCAGCGCGGTCGATACGGCCTTGCGGGGCCGCAAGCGGCAATATGAGGCGCGCGAGCGGATCGCCGAGATTCAGCGCGCGGAGGCCCTGCTGGAACGCCGGGTCGCCGACCGCACGGCCCAGCTGGAAGACGCCAACCGCGAGCTGGCCGCCCAGATCCTCGAACGCGAAAAAGCCGAGACGGCCCTGCGTCAGGCGCAGCGGCTGGAGGCCGTAGGCCAGCTGACCAGCGGCGTGGCGCACGACTTCAACAACCTGCTGACCGTCGTCCTGGGCAATGTCGATCAGTTGAGGAAGAACGAGACCGATCCCAAGGTCCTGCGGCGGCTGGACATGATGCGCGAGGCCTCGCAGCGCGGGGCGCGGCTGACGGCGCAGATGCTGGCCTTTTCGCGTCGCCAGAAGCTGGAGCCGCGGGCCGTCGATCTGAACGAGACGGTGCGCAGCATGGGCGACATGCTGCAAAGCGCCATCGGCGGCAGCGTGCAGATTCAGCCGCCGCAACTGGCCCCCGACCTGTGGCCGGCGATGATCGATCCGACGCAGATCGAACTGGTCATCCTGAACCTGGCCATCAATGCGCGCGACGCGATGGAGGTCGGCGGGTCGCTGACCATCCGCACCGAGAACGCCGCGACCGCCGCCCAGACCGGCGTCCTGGGGCAGCCGGAAGAGCTTCCGGCCGGCGACTATGTGGTGGTGTCGGTCAGCGACACCGGCTCGGGCATGACCGACGATGTGCTGTCGCGCGCGTTCGAACCTTTCTTCACCACCAAGGAGGTCGGCAAGGGCTCGGGCCTGGGGCTGAGCCAGGTGTTCGGCCTGGCCAAACAGTCGGGCGGCGGGGTCAGCATCGACACCGAGGTCGGTACGGGCACGACGATCCGCATCTTCCTGCCCCGCGCCGATGCCGAGCCGATGCAGGAGCGGGAGGCGAGCGGCGAACTGCTGGCGGCCCACGATGCGGGCCTGGTCGTCCTGGTGGTCGATGACGACGAGGCGGTGAGGAACGTGACCGCAGGCTACCTCAGCGACTTGGGCTATGACGTCATCGAGGCCGACAGCGGCGGGGCGGCGCTGGAGAGCTTGAACCATAACGCCCGGATCGACGCCATGGTGCTGGACTTCGCCATGCCGGGGATGAACGGCGGCGAGCTGGCGAAGGAACTGAAGGCGCGTCGCCCGTTCGCGCCGATCCTGTTCGCCACGGGGTATGCCGACGCGGAAGCCCTGATCGACGTGGGCGAGGAGATGATCGTGCGCAAGCCGTTCACCCAGGCCGAACTGGCGCGCAAGCTGTCGCGCACCCTGGCGGCCTGATCCGCGTCGAATCCGCGTTTGGTTAGCGGCCTGTTAACCATCCTGTCGGCATTTTCTGCCCAGTATCTCTGGGGAGCGTGAGCCGATGAACGGCGCGGAAGTTCTGGACGTCGGGCGTGACGCCATCTGGCTGACGATACAGCTGTGCCTGCCGGTCCTGATCGTGGGCCTGGTGGTCGGCGTGGTGATCGGCCTGTTCCAGGCCCTGACGCAGATCCAGGAACAGACCCTGATCTATGCGCCCAAGATCATCGCCATCTTCATCAGCCTGATCCTGTTCCTGCCGCTGATGGGCGCCCTGTTGGGCGGCTTCATGCGCCAGATCGCGGCCCGCATCGCGGGGATGTAGTGGAGGCTTATGCGACCGCCGATCAGGTCTGGGCTGGGGGATTGATCTTCGCCCGGATCGCGGCGATCCTGATGTTGATCCCCGGTTTCGGCGAGGCCTATGTGCCGCCGCGCGTGCGGCTGTCGCTGGCCCTGGTCATCAGCCTGGCGCTGTGGCCCGTGGTGCGCGGATCGCTGCCGGGCCTGCCCGACAGCGTGGGGCTGATGGCCGGATGGATCATCCGCGAGGTGGTCGTGGGCCTGATGATCGGCCTGTTGCTGCGCATGTTCATGACGGCCCTGTCGACGGCGGGCGAGATCGTGTCGTTGCAGACGACCCTGAGCTTTTCGCAGACCGCCAACCCGATGCAGGCGATGCCGGGCACGACCATCGCCGCCTTCCTGACCCTGCTGGGGGTGACGCTGCTGTTCGCCACCGACACCCATCACCTGTTCATCGCCGGCATGGTGGGATCCTATCGCCTGATCTCGCCGGCCCAGCCGCTGGTGATGGCGGACTTCACCCAGATGGCGGTGCGCACCCTGGGCGACAGCTTCATGCTGGGAATCCAGCTGTCCGCGCCGGTGCTGGTGTTCGCCCTGATCTTCAACCTGGCGTCCGGTCTGGTGGCGCGGGTCATGCCGTCGTTCCAGGTCTATTTCGCCGCCGCGCCCTTGAGCGTCATCCTGGGCCTGTCGATCTTCGCCCTCAGCCTGGGCGCGCTGGGCACCATCTTCATCGACCGCTACCGCCGCCTGGCGGAGTATTTCGTGTTTGGAGGCCCTGGTGGCTGAAGGCGCGGATCCCGAGTCGAAAACCGAAGAGGCGACCTCGCGAAAGCTTGAGGACGCCCGAAAGAAGGGCGATGCGGCCAAGTCGCCCGACGTCGCCCAGGTGCTGTCGCTGGCGGGTGCGGCGGCGGTGATCCTGATGGGCGGAAGCTGGTTCGCCTCGTCCATCGCCGAACAGATGCTGCCGTTCATCGCCGCTCCGCACGAGATGCTGGGCACGCTGAACTCGGGCGCCGGCAACCAGATCATGGTGCGGGCGGTCTGGGCCATGGCGCCCTTCCTGGGTGCGGTCATGCTGGCGACCATACTGGGCGGCGTGGGGGGCAATCTGGCGCAGTCGGGCCTGATCTTCACCGCCGAGAAGCTGAAGCCGAAATGGTCGGCCGTCAGTCCGCTGCAGGGGTTCAAGCGGATCTTCGGACCCGACGGACTGATGCAGTTCGTCCAGACCTTCCTGAAGCTGATCGCCGTGTGCGTGGTCTGCTGGATGGTGCTGAAGCCCCATGTGCG
Source organism: Brevundimonas sp. (assembly GCF_041648115.1). GTDB lineage: Bacteria > Pseudomonadota > Alphaproteobacteria > Caulobacterales > Caulobacteraceae > Brevundimonas. The sequence continues at coordinate 192,749 of NZ_JBAZPR010000001.1, read as the reverse complement.
CGAGTTCGAGAACATGGTGTCCATGAGCCCGCTGGCGATTCTGCCGCTGGCGCGCGACATGGCGGTGTCGCTGTTCTTCGCCTCGATCCTGCTGCTGGCCGCGACCGCAGGCGCCGACTTCATCTGGCAGAAGATGCGCTTCGCCAAGCGGATGCGGATGACCAAGGAAGAGCTGAAGGAAGACTACAAACAGTCCGAGGGCGACCCCCACATCAAGGCCAAGCTGAAGCAGATCCGCATGCAGCGCGGCCGCCAGCGGATGATGGCCAATGTGCCCACGGCCACCGTCATCGTGACCAACCCGACCCACTATGCGGTCGCCCTTCGCTATGAGCCGGATCAGGGCGACGGCGCGCCGATCTGCGTGGCCAAGGGCGTCGATGCGCTGGCGCTGCGCATCCGCGAAGTAGCGACCGAACACGGGGTGCCGATCGTGGAGAACGTGCCGCTGGCGCGCGCGCTCTACGCCACGGTCGAGGTGGACGAGATCATTCCGCGCGAGCATTTTGACGCCGCGGCCAAGATCATCGGCTTCGTCTTCCAGTCCAGAAAGCGTCGGTAAGAGTGCGTCAGGATTTGAGCGTATGATCTGGCCACTGATTCGCGAGGCTGCATGACGTCCACCCGACGCCCTTCGTTCGATCTGCTGTCGGCCGTGATGGCGTTCGGCGTGGTGGCGGCTATCGCCGCCCTGGCCTATCCGGCGTTTCGCGACAATCCGACCTCGGCGCCGGGGCTGGTGCTGATCCTGACGGTGGGGATGATCGCGCTGATCGGCCTGTTCGGTTTCCGCCGGGCGGCCAACGCCAAGCCGAGCATCGACGCCGCCATTGAGGTGCTGGAGGCCATGGCCGAGCCGGCCGCCCTGGTGTGGGATTCAGGACAGATACTGGCCTTCAACGCCGCCTGGGCCGAGGCCAACGGCGCGACGGGCGCCCTGCCGCGCGGCAAGTCGGCCCAGGCCCTGTACATGGCCTTCGCCCAGGCGCGCAAAGGCGAGCCAGGCCGCGCCATCGTCATGATCGGCGCCCGCGAGATCGAGGTCGTGATCGGTCAAGTTGGCGACAGCAGGACGGGGGAGGGCCGGTTCCTGATGCGCGCGGCGCCCGACGCGGTCCTGCCCATCGCCTCGGCGCCCGTCCATGCGCCCGCCGCCGCGACCGGCGAGGCCCGCGCCATGGCGGCCGGCGCGCCGTTCGGTTCGGCCGTCATCGGCGGCGACGACCTGTTTTCCGGCCGGGCGGAAGACGCCAATCCGGCGCTGGCGGTTCTGACCGGGCCGGGCGCGGCGCGCGATGCGGCCTTCGGCCATCTGTTCGATCCGGGCGGCGTCGCCGAGGCGCGGCTGAAGCTGGCGGCCGGGTCGTCAGGTCCAATCGAACTGATCGCGCGCGCCTATCCCGACAAGATGCTGCATCTGTATGCAGCGCCTGAGGGCGACAAGCGGCGCATCTGGCTGTTCGACGTGTCGGGCCAGAAGTCGATGGAGCTTCAGCTCAACCAGGCCCAGAAGATGCAGGCCGTGGGCCAGTTGGCCGGGGGCGTGGCGCACGACTTCAACAACCTGCTGACCGCGATCCAGCTTCAGCTGTCGGGCCTGCTGGAACGGCACCCGGTGGGCGATCCCTCGTACGAGGGGCTGAACGAAATCCGCCAGACGGCCATCCGTGCGGCCGACTTGGTTCGCAAGCTGCTGGCCTTCTCGCGCAAGTCGACGGTGCGGCGCGAGCGGCTCGACCTGGGCGAACTGGTGGGCGAGTTCGCCATCCTGCTGCGCCGTCTGCTGCGCGAGGACGTGCGGCTGGAGACGGATTACGGCCGCGATCTGCCGGTGGTGCTGGCCGACAAGTCGCAGCTGGAGACGGCGGTGATGAACCTGGCCGTCAATGCGCGCGACGCCATGCGCGGCGTGGTCGAGCCGGGCGCCGGCGTCGTCACCATCGCCACCCGCCGCCTGACGGGCGACGAAGCGCGCGCCCTGGGTTGGGTCGATGCGCCGACCGACGAGGTGGCCCTGATCGAGGTGTCGGACACCGGCCCCGGCGTGCCGCCCGAACTGGCGGACAAGATCTTCGAGCCCTTCTTCACCACCAAGGCGGTGAACGAGGGCACGGGCATGGGCCTGGCCACCGTATACGGCATCGCCCAGCAGGCGGGCGGCCATATCACCGTCAGCAATATCGAGGGGGCTGGCGCGGCCTTCCGCATCTTCCTGCCGGCGGCGGGCGAGGCGGAACTGGCCGAGGTTCTGCCGGTCGAGGTCAAGGTCAAGACGCCGCGCGACCTGTCGGGCGCCGGCCGCATCCTGTTCGTCGAGGACGAGGACGCCGTTCGCGGCATCGCCGCCCGCCTGCTGCGTCAGCGCGGCTATGAGGTGATCGAGGCCGCCGACGGCGAGGAGGCCCTGCTGCTGGCCGAAGAGCACGCGGGCCAGATCGACATGATGATCTCGGACGTCATCATGCCGGGTCTGGACGGACCGTCGCTGCTGAAAAAGGCGCGTCAGTATCTGGGCGATGCGCCGGTGATGTTCATCTCGGGCTATGCCGAGAGCGACTTCTCGGACCTGTTGCAGGACGAGGTCGGCGTGTCCTTCCTGCCCAAGCCGCTGGACATCAAGACCCTGGCGGAACGGGTGAAGCAGGAACTGCACGCGGGCTAGAGCCATCGGCGCTTGAGTTGATGGGGGCCTGGGAGGGGTTCATCACAACGGGCGCGACGAGGTCACGGCGAACACGACGAGACCGAATACGCGTCGGCTCCTTTCAACTTCATGTCCAGGCCGTTGATCGATCTGCGGCTTCGCCGCCGCAGGCCATCAAGACGTTCCGAACCGGACACGGCTCCGTCGTGTTCGCCGTGACCTCGTCGTGATCGCTGTGACGAACCTTTTCTGAGTTATGCTGATGCGTTGGTCGGTCTGACTCAGCCGCCGAATGTTCAGGCGGCGCGTCGAAGCGCCGAGGGCGCCTTCACGTACAGGCCGCGGCGGCCGTTGACGGCGCGGAAGGCGACGGTCTCGCCTTCCAGCTTTTCGTCCGCGCCCAGGAACAGGCAGCCGTCATCGACAAGGCGGCGTTCCAGCCCGTCCAGCAGGCGAGCGCGCCGCGTCGGCTCCATGTCGGACAGGACGTTGCGGCAGAAGATGACGTCGAACCGCGCGTCGTCGGTCGGTTCGTCCAGCAGGTTGGCGCGGCCGAAACGCACGGCGGCGGCCAGCTCGGCCTTGACGATCCACTGGTCGTCCATCGGTTCGAACCAGCGCAGCATGGTCTTGGCCGTCAGGCCGCGCTGGATCTCGAAGCCGGTATAGAGGCCCGAGCGCGCCTTTTCGATCGCGCGGGCCGACAGGTCGGTGGCGACCAGATCGACATCGACCCCGACCTCCATCGCGGTCATGGCGATGGACCAGGCCTCTTGCCCCGTCGAGCAGCCGGCTGACCAGACCTTGATCCGACCATCGGGCCGCGCCTTGGACAGGGCCGGCAACAGTTCGGTTTCCAGGATGCGGAAGGGGGTGCGGTCGCGGCGGAACCAGGTCTCGGCGTTCAGCAGGGCTTCGATCACAGACCAGGCCAGGGAGGCGACCGGATTGGCCCACAGGTTCGACAGCAGGGCCTCGACATTGGCGTAACCCTCGCGCCGCGCGATCGGTCCCAGCCGGTGTTCGGCCAGGTGGATGCGATCCCGCGACAGCCGGTAGCCGGCGCGGGTGGCGAGAAGGGACTGCAGCTTGTCGAAGTCCTCTGGGGTCATGCGGCGATCGCTCCGACCTCCGTCAGCTTGGATTGCAGAATCTCGCCGTCGAAAGGCTTCATGACATAGTCGTCGGCGCCGGCGGCCAAAGCTTCAGCGATCCGCTCGGGGCGGGTCTCGATCGTGCAGAACAGCACCTTGGGTTGTTTGCCGCCCGGCATGGCGCGCAGACGACGCAGGAAGGTGATGCCGTCCATCACGGGCATGTTCCAGTCCACCAGCAGCACGTCGGGCATGGCGCCGGTGCAATAGGCCAAGGCCTCGGAGCCGTCCGCCGCCTCGTCGACCTCATAGCCCAGGCCCTCGACGATGCGCCGCGCCACCTTGCGGATGATGCGGCTGTCGTCGACGATCAGGCAGGTTCGGAAGTCCAAGGTCGATCCCTCAAAGACACGGCGGCTTTCGCCCGAGGCGCATGAACCCTTTTTATCCCAGAAGCCAGTTAATGAGTCGTTTGGAAATAGGAATCAGACCGGCATTCGGGCGACAAGCGCGACCTTTCCGTCCTCAACCTTGACGCGTAATTCGCCGCCGGCCTCTTTCACGGTCAGCCACAGCCAGTAGGGCTGGATCCACTGACCCGCCAGACCCTCGGTCAGGCGTTCGCCGGCCAGGCCGACAACGGCTTCGGGCTTCAGCCGGGCGCGGGCGCCCTCGGCGAACCCTTCCAGATAAAGGGCGCCGTTTTCGGTACGCGACTGGATCGCTGCGACCCCACCCATCGGCAGGGCGCCGACCGTCAGATAGGCCAGGTTGGTCAGGGCGCGGGCCTGGGGCTTTGAAAACTCGCCGTCGGCGATGCGCCAGTCCAGCGAGGCGCGGCCGCCCTGGACCATGTTCGACACCAGGCCTTCGATCTCGCGCGCCGTGAACCGTTCGCTGGTGGTGGCGGCGCCGAAGGCGACGCGGGCGAAATGCACCAGGGCGACCATCTTGCGCGCGCTCTGTTCGATCAGGGCCAGGGCGTCGTCGCGCATGTCCTGGGCCGTCGGATCCTGCATCAGGTCCAGGCCGGAGACGATGGCGCCCGACGGGCTGATGAAGTCATGGCACAGCTTGGCCGCGATGTAGGTGGCCAGCTCCGTCCCGTCGACGGGAAGGTCCAGCGGAGCGGCGTCTGCGTCGTGGGTCGGGGTCATAGGTCTGGCGCGCTCAGGTCACAGTTCGTGTCGCGCGCGAAGTTGGAGTGATTTGCCGGTTCATGGAACCGCCCGGATGGTCTATCGACCCGCCAATGACGACCTCCTCCACAACTGTTCTGGCGCGCGATCTGAAGTCCGGCGCGCTTTCCCTGGCCATCGCCGAGATCGCGGAGGAGGCCGCGCGGCTGATCCTGCCCTATTGGCGCGCGCGCACGGCGGTCGAGACCAAGTCCGACGACAGCCCGGTGACCCAGGCCGATCGCGGGGCCGAGGCCCTGATCCTGGAACGGCTGGCGGCGCTTTATCCCGGCGTCCAGACGGTGGCGGAAGAGGCCGTTTCGGCCGATGGCGCGCCTGAAAAGGCCGAGGACTGGTTCTGGCTGATCGATCCGCTGGACGGCACGCGCGGCTTCGTGCGCGGCGGCGAGGCCTTTACGGTCAATATCGCCCTGATCCACGGTCAGCATCCGGTCGCGGGCGTGGTGACGGCGCCGGCGACGGCGACAACCTGGCGCACCGACAAGCCCGAGGGCGGCGCGTTCCGACGTCAGTTCGGCGCCCTTCAGGCCGGCGAAGCCCATGCGGGCGAGGACTGGCGTCCGATCCGCGTGCGTGACCGCCCTCAAGAAGGCATGGCCCTGTTGAGCCACAGCGTCACCGACGAGGAGGCGACGCGTCTGGCCGCCCGTCACGGCTGCTCGCGCTGGCAGGGGACGGATTCGTCGCTGAAATTCTGCCTGATCGCCGAGGGGCGGTTCGACGCCTATCCGCGCACCGGCCCGACCTCGGAATGGGACACCGCAGCGGGTCAGGCCGTGCTGGAAGCCGCCGGCGGCCGCGTGCTGGCCGACGATGGTCAGCGTCTGGCCTATGGCAAGACCAAGTTCCTGAACGGCGCCTTCGTCGCCATGGGCGGCTGAAGCCTCAGGCGTTCAGCAGGGCCTCGGCCCGGTCGGCCAAGGCCTCGACGCCCAGTTCGCGCGCGGTCATGGCGGCCTCGGCCAGGATCAGGCCGAGATCGGCCGGGGCCGTTCCGCCCAGACGATGGCGGGCCAGTTGAATCTCGGCCATGCCGATCTGATCGGCGGCCCAGTCCAGCGGCGTGGCCTCCGACATCCTCGCCCGCAGGCGGGTCTCCAGCGTCATCAGGGCCGTCGTGTCCTTGACGGCTTCGGCCAAGGCGACCTCTCGCGTGATGCGACGTTCGCGCACCAAGGCGCCGATGATCAGTTCGCCGCCTTGCGTCAGGCTCTCGGCCTGGTTCAGCAGCATCAGCGGCTGGGCGTCGTCGCCGGCGCGCAGCACTTGAATCGCGGCCCAGTCCAGCGGGCTGTGGTCGGGCGTGAACTGATCGGCGGCGGCGTCGAACATGATCCGGCCCTGGGCACGGGCCTCTTCGTGACCGGCGATGGCGGCCAGCGCCGACAGGCCGGCGCCGCACAGGGCCAGGGCGCGGGCGCGTGTCAGGGGGCGATGATCCGGCGAGGCGGTCTCGACCAGGGCGCCCAGGTCGCGGCCGGCCTGATCCAGCAAACGCACGTCGCGCTGGACCACGCCCATCTCCAGCGACAGGGCCGCCCGGTCCATCCGCAGGTCCATGTCGTGCGTGTCGTCGCTGTGCACCGCTGCGTCCATCAGCACGGCGGCGTCGGACAGGCTGGCGACATCGCCGGTCAACCGGGCGGTGCGGACCTTGAGCCGGGCGTGCAGCGCAGCCACGCCCGCCGCGATGCGTCGGCTGCGCGGGCGACCGACGGCCGCAAGGGTGGCCAGCGCCCGATCCAGTCGCGCGGGATCGCCGCACAGGTCGAAACGCAGCATCAGCACCGCCGCCTTGTCCATCGCGGCCAGGGCGACCTGATCCTCGCCCACAGCCGTGCGCGCCAGGCTGTCGGCGCAGCGTTCGGCGCGCTCCAGACTGTCGGAAGCGCCGCCGCGCCGGGCATGCTCACGCCACAGGGCGCAGGCGCGGTGCTCGGTTTCGAAGGGGCGGGCGCAGGACACGCGGCCTGAATCGATCGTCTCGCGTCGCGCCTCGGCCTGCAACAGGTCCGCGCCGATCAGCTCGACCCAGCCCAGGTCTTCGCTCTCACGCGCCTGAGCGAAGAGTTTTCGAAGATCGCGGCCGAATTCGAACATGCGCTGAACCTCTGTTATCCCGCTTCGGGACGCAGACTGCGTCTCTCGGGGCGTTCAGTGCAAACGCAGCGCCGCGAAAGCGGTTCGACTTGGCCTTATGCGGACAATCTAGTCGAGCTTGGGCGTCTTCTGCTGACAGCGTTGCAGGGCAGCCCTGGCCTCGGGCGCGTCGCCGTTCAGCAGCCGCACGGCCGCGATCCGCGCCCGCGTCTGATCGGCCTCGGCAGCCGGCGCAGCCTTGCCCGCCGCCGTCGCCGCTTGCATCGCCGCCAACGACCAGTAAAGGGCCGCATCGTACAGCCGCCGCCCCTGCACGCTCTCGCCGCCTTCCAGCTCCGACGCCGCCTGGGTCAGCCCCGCACAGCGCACAGCCTCGTTATACGAGACCAGCCCCACGGACGGGGCGGTCTGCAGCATAAAGACAGCGCTGGTTAAGGCGAGAAGCGAGCTCATAGAACTCCATGTCTTTGAGAGCCAAATCATTCTGCGGCGGATCCAAGTGTTTTTCAAATGTGTAATGTGGCAACGGATTGCCATCCATATTATACGGTTTGAATAATATGGATGGCTGCGAGATATCTTATGGCGCAAGTGGATAATAGCGACCGCAGTCAACGCGCGGGCCGATATGTGAAGCAGATGAGCGGCTATAAGGCGTTCATTCCCGAGCATTTGCCACCTGCGGATCTTGATCTGACTGGGCGCATCACGGCGGCATTGAGCCAGGCAGATTTGGCTTTGGGGCGCCTGGACGGCGCGGTCGAGACTCTGCCGCACCCCGAACTTTTCACCGCCATGTATGTGCGCCGCGAGGCGGTGCTGTCGAGCCAGATCGAAGGCACCCAAGCATCGCTGGACGACTTGGTCGCTGCGGAAGCCCGTCTTCGTGGCGACCGGCCGATGGGTGATGTGAATGAAGTGATAAACTACACGGCTGCCTTGACGTTCGGTGTTGCGCGTTTGTCGGCTCTCCCGATTTCCAGCCGTCTGCTGCGAGAAATCCATGAGATTTTGATGAATGGCGTTCGTGGCGGCCATGCCACGCCGGGCGCATTCCGCACGACCCAAAATTGGATCGGAAAGACAGGCGCGACGCTTTCCACCGCCATCTTCGTTCCGCCGCCGCCAGACGTGGTGCCTGAGCAAATCGGCGCACTGGAGAAATTTCTACATCAGCCCAGCGATCTTCCGCTTCTGGTTCAGGTCGGTCTTGCCCATGCCCAGTTCGAAACCATCCATCCCTTCGTCGATGGAAACGGTCGGCTAGGCCGTCTGCTGATAACGTTCCTGCTTTGCGAACGTCAGGTTCTCAGCAAGCCCGTGCTCTATGTGTCCTTGGTGCTGAAGAGACGGCGCGATGAGTACTATCGGCGTCTTCAAGCTGTACGTGACCAAGGCGAGTGGGAAAATTGGCTGGTCTTCTTCCTGGAATGCGTATCGGAAGCGGCGCTTGATGCCGCGCGGTTGGCCAAGAGGATTTTGAGCCTTCGCGAAGCGCATCGCGACGCTGTGGTCAACGAACTCGGCGCACGCGCCGGCAAGGCGATCCGTCTTTTGGAGCGGCTTTATCGGGACCCCTACATCGAAGTGAACGACGCAGCGTCGATGCTGGGTGTCAGCTACGCCAACGCAAACACAATCATCTTTGCGTTGGAAGGCATGGGGATACTAAGGGAAGCAACTGGGCAGCAGCGAAATCGCATATTTGTGTACGAAGATTATATCGCTCTGTTCCGCGATCTCTGATCAGCCGCGCTCCTTTGTCTTGGTGAAGGCGATCTTGGGGAAGCGTTCGCCGACGTAGCCGGTTTCCCAGCTGGATTTGGCCAGGAAGACGGGGGCCTGGTCGATGTCTCGGGCCATCTGCGGGCGGTATTTGCCCGAGAAGTCCTCGATGTCCGCGTCCGATCCGTTGACCCAGCGCGCCTCGGCGTAGGGGGACGGTTCGAAGATGACGTCCAGGCCGTATTCCTCGCCCAGGCGGTCGGCCATGACCTCGAACTGAAGCTGGCCCACGGCGCCGACGATGAAGTCCGAGCCGATCTCGGGGCGGAACAACTGGGTCACGCCTTCTTCGGCCAAGCCTTCCAACGCCTTCTTTAGGTGTTTGGCCTTCAGCGGATCCTTGACCCGCACGCGTTGCAGGATTTCGGGCGCGAAGTTGGGCAGGCCGGCGAACCGGACCACGCCGCTCTCCGACAGGCTGTCGCCCACACGCAGCACGCCGTGGTTCGGAATGCCGATCACGTCGCCGGCGAAGGCGTCGTCGGCCAGTTCCCGGTCCGAGGCGAAGAACATGATCGGCGCATTGACCGACAGCGACTTGCCCGTGTTCTGGACCTTCAGCTTCATGCCGCGCTTGAAGGCGCCGCTTGCCATGCGGAACATGGCGATCCGGTCGCGGTGGTTGGGGTCCATGTTCGCCTGGACCTTGAAGACGAAGCCGGTGACTTCGTTCGCGCCCGGCTCGACCACGGTCTCGACCGGGGCGGGAGCGTTGCGGGTCTCGGGCGGGGATTCCTTCCTGGCCTTCATCGTCTTGGGCGCGGGCGCCCAGTCGCCGATGGCCTTCAGCAGTTCGTCGATGCCGAAGTGGCGCAGGGCCGAACCCCACAGCACCGGCGTCATATGACCTTCAAGGAAGGCCTGGCGGTCAAAGGCGGGATAGCCGCCCTCGACCAGTTCGACGGCCTCGGCGAGGTTGTCCTTCTCGCCCGCCTCGAAATATTGCGCCGCCTGGTCCAGCGGCAGGGCGGGGGGGTGGTCCGGGTCTTCGGCCGAGCCGGCGACCTTGCGGGTATAGGGTTGGAACCGGCCGGTGCCGACCTCGACCATGCCGCGCAGGCGATTGCCGCTCTCTGCGGGCCACCAGATCGGGGCCGGGTCCAGCTGAAGGCGCGACGCGATGTCGTCCAGCAGGGTCATCGGATCCTGGGCCTCGCGGTCCAGCTTGTTGATGAAGGTGATGATCGGAATGTCGCGCAGGCGGCAGACCTCGAACAGTTTCAGCGTCTGCGGCTCGATCCCCTTGGCGGCGTCCAGCACCATGATGGCGCAGTCGGCGGCAGTCAGGGTGCGATAGGTGTCTTCGGAAAAGTCCTCGTGCCCCGGCGTATCGAGCAGGTTGAACATCTTGCCGTCGTGCTCGAACGTCATGACGGAGGCGCTGACGGAAATCCCGCGCTCCTTCTCGATCTTCATCCAGTCCGAACGCGTGCGCCGGTTCTCGCCGCGCGCCCGCACGGCCCCAGCCGCGCGGATGGCGCCGCCCGCCAGCAGGATATGCTCGGTCAGGGTCGTCTTGCCCGCATCCGGGTGGGCGATGATGGCGAAGGTCCGGCGGCGCGCCGCTTCTTCAGGCAGGGTCAGTGAGGACATGGCGCGCGACTAGCGCGGACACGCTTCAAAGTCACGGAATTGCACCATATCAAATAACCCTCGCCATCAGGGGATATTGGAGTCATGCTCTCTTCTGGAGGAGACGATCAGGCCGTCAGAGTCCGACGCTCCCCTCCCGGATTTATCCGGGATCATTAGGGAAAGGACAAAGACGATGGCTGTCATCCATCCTCAAGACCGTATCGCCCATACGCATCGCGAGCACGCGCCCCTTCATCCGGCTCTGGGGCTGGCGGTCGGGTTCGGCTTTATCGTGGTCGTGGCGACGCTGGTCCACGTGGTGTTCAACGCGGTCTTCTGACCGCGTTTCAGGCCGCGATCAGGCGGCCAGGCGGTTCCAGACGGCGCGGTCGGCGGAGACTGCGTCGAGGCGACGGCCCTTGGCCTGAAGCTGATGCATGACCTGCTCGGGCAGGGCGCAGAAGCGCGGCTCGACCAGGTCGGGGTTGCAGGCGGGGGCCGGGGCGGCGAACAGGGCGGCGTTCACGTCCGGGCTGCGCTGGGCGATCAGCCAGGCCAGGCGGCGCGCACGTTCGGGATCGTTGCGGTGAAGCAGCGGGTCCTCGGCGAACAGTTCGCAGCCCAGTTCGAGCACATAGTCGAACTCCAGCTTCTCGAACCGGCGCGTGTCGGCGGGCGTGGCCGGGCAGGCCTCGTCCAGGTCGAACACGACATCGTTCAAAAGAAACAGCATGGGCGATACGCTCGACTGGCCGGACGCGAGTTCGTCCGTAAGCTCACAATAGGCGCCGCCGCTTGCAGTCCCGTTCACGGACGCGGTTAAGAGTTTCTGACCGGGTGCGGGGCTCGAACGGCCTGTCTTTGACGAAAAGCGACCGCGATGACGCGACGTGACCCTTGCGGAGCGGCGCGGCCTCGGCTTACCTGATCACGCATTGTTACAGGCCGGCGTCGCGCCGGGGAGAGGCCGTCATGACGACCCATGAAGATCGCGCCGGGCTGAAGGTCGCGGGCGAGCTGATCGCCCTGATCGAGCAGGATGTGCTGCCGGGGCTGGGCCTGGATGGGGCGAGCTTCTGGGCCGGGGCGGCGAATATCTTCGAGCGGTTCGCGCCGGAAAACCGGGCGTTGCTGGAGCGACGCGACGCCTTGCAGGCCCAGATCGACCACTGGCATCGGGCGCGGCGGGGTCAGCCCTATGACGTGGGGGCGTCGGAGGCGTTCCTGAGAGAGATCGGCTATCTGGTCGATGAGCCGGCGGCGTTTTCCATCGAAACCGAGGGCGTGGACGCCGAGATCGCGCAGATGGCCGGGCCGCAGTTGGTGGTGCCGGTGCTGAACGCGCGCTTTCTGCTGAACGCCGCCAATGCGCGGTGGGGCAGTCTGTATGACGCCCTGTATGGCACGGACGCCCTGGGCGATCTGCCGGCCGGCGGCGGTTATGACGCGGCGCGCGGGGCGCGGGTGGTGGCGCGGGCCAAGGCCTTCCTGGACGAGGCGGCGCCTCTGGCCGAAGGGTCGCATGCGGACGTGGCCGGCTGGTCGGTCATCGACGGCGCACTGTCGCCCGCGTTGAAAGATGCGGGACAGTTCGTCGGGTTTACGGGCGAGGCGGCGTCGCCCGCGTCGATCCTGCTGGCGCACAACGGCATGCACATCGAACTGGTCATTGACCGCAGCCATCCGGTCGGGCGTGGCGATGCGGCGGGTCTGGCGGACGTGGTGCTGGAATCGGCCCTGACGACCATCGTCGATCTGGAGGATTCCGTCGCCGCCGTCGATGCCTCGGACAAGGCCGAGGCCTATCGCAACTGGCTGGGTCTGATGCGGGGCGATCTGTCGGCGACGTTCAGGAAGGGCGGCGAGACCCTGACCCGCGCGCTGGAGCCGGATCGCCAATGGACGGCGGCGGACGGATCGTCGGTGATCCTGAAGGGGCGCAGCCTGCTGTTCGTGCGCAACGTCGGACATCTGATGACCACGCCGGCCATTCGTCTGGCCGACGGGTCGGATGCGCCCGAGGGGATCATGGATGCGATCCTGACCAGCCTGATCGCGCTCTATGACATCAAGGGGCTGGGTGGGTTCGGCAACAGCGCGACGGGGTCGGTCTATATCGTCAAACCCAAGATGCACGGGCCGGAAGAGGCCGCCTTCACCGACCGGCTGTTCGACGCGGTCGAGGATCTGCTGGCTCTGCCGCGCCATGCGATCAAGGTCGGGGTGATGGACGAGGAGCGGCGGACCTCAGCCAATCTGGCGGCGTGCATTCAGGCGGTGAAGGACCGGATCGTCTTCATCAACACCGGCTTTCTGGACCGCACCGGCGACGAGATCCACACCGCCATGCAGGCCGGGCCGGTGGTGCGAAAGGCGGACATCAAGTCCAGCGCCTGGATCACGGCCTATGAGGCGCGCAACGTCGCCATCGGCCTGAAATGCGGCCTGTCGGGCAAGGCCCAGATCGGCAAGGGCATGTGGGCCGCGCCGGATCGGATGGCCGACATGCTGGAGCAGAAGATCGCCCACCCCCGGACGGGCGCCAACACGGCCTGGACGCCGTCGCCGACGGCGGCGACCCTGCATGCGCTGCACTATCACGCCGTCGATGTGTTCGCGGTGCAGAAGGAAGTCGCGGAGCAGCCGACGCCGGGGCTGGAGGCCCTGCTGACCCCGCCCCTGGCGCACGGCGTCAACTGGTCCGAGGACGAGGTGGCGGCCGAACTGGACAACAACGCCCAGGGCATCCTCGGCTATGTGGTGCGCTGGATCGATCAGGGGGTGGGGTGTTCGAAGGTGCCCGACATCCACGACATCGGCCTGATGGAGGACCGCGCGACGCTCAGGATCAGTTCGCAGCATATCGCCAACTGGCTGCTGCACGGGGTCTGTACGGCGGAACAGGTGGACGCCGCTTTCCTGCGCATGGCGGCCAAGGTCGATGGGCAAAACGCGGGCGATCCGCTGTATCGGGCGATGGCGGCGAACCCTGAGAACAGCCTGGCCTATCAGGCGGCGCGGGCCCTGGTGTTCGAGGGGGTGGAACAGCCGAACGGCTATACCGAGCCGCTGCTGCATGCCTGGCGATTGAAGGCGAAGGCGCAACACTAAAAACCCGTCACCCTCGGGCCCGTCCCGAGGGCCTACGGCTGATGCAGACGCGGGCGTTTGGGGGCGGATCGAGATCGCTGATCCACGTCCTTTACCGTGCGACGGATGGGTGGGCCCTCGGGACGAGCCCGAGGGTGACGGGTTATTTTAATCCGTCCGTACGCTCGGTGCAGGGAGCGTCTCCGGCGTCTCAACCTCGTCATCGGCCATGACGTCGTCGGCGGCGTCGTTGGCGGTTTGGGCGCTGCGTTGGGGAGCGACCGGTCGGGGCAGGGCGCCCACGCCATAGCCGAGCCGTTTCAGGGCCTCGTCGCCCTCAAGGCCGAAGGCGGTGCGCAGGCGAAGGTCGGTCTGGGGCACCGGCACCTCGACGCCCGCCGCCTCCAGCGCGTCGGCGATCAGCCAGGTATAGGCTGCGTGCATGGCGGCGGGGCGTTTGACCGCCTCGCGCGTCGGCCAGACCAGCAGTTCGAACGACAGGCCCTTGTCGCCGAACGCCACCAGCCAGACCTGGCTCTTGCGCGCCTCGGTCTCGGGCAGGGTGAAGGGGCTGGCGCGGGCGGCGGCCAGAACGGCGTCGCGAACCCGACCCTTGTCCGAGCCATAGGCCACCGAGAAGGGCACATGGATGCGGCGAGTGTCGCCCTTCAGCGTCCAGTTGGTCACAGGCTGTTCGATGAAGCGCGAATTGGGCACCAGGACATTGACGTTGTCGTTGGTGCGGACGCGGGTGGCGCGCGGGCCGATCTCCATGATGGCGCCGCGGATGCCGATGTCCTCGATCTCGATATAGTCGCCGACCGACACCATCCGGTCGAAGATCAGGAACAGGCCGGAGACGAACTCCTTGACCACGCCCTGAAGCCCCAGACCGACGCCGATGCCCAGAGCGCCGGCGAAGACCGTCAGGGACGACAGGTTCAGCCCCGCCGCCGACAGGGCCGACATGATGCCCACGACGATGATGGCGTACCCGGCCAGACGCTCCAGCAGATAGACGGCCTGGCGGCTGCGATCCGCACGCTCGCGCAGTCGGCGCAGCGACCGCGTCACCAGCCAGTGGGCGGCGAAGGCGACCAGCAGGATCACCCCGGCGCTGATCAGGCCGCCGATCGTCAGATTGATCCCGGCGATGCGGGCGATCTGCGACTGCTCGATGGTGTCGAGGCCCAGCTTCTGGATCGGATTGGTCATCGGCCTCTAAAGCGTATGTCGAACGGTCAAGGTTCCAAGGTGACCTAGCCGCGCCCCACCGCCAAGGGTCAGATGCTGAAATCCTCGGTCGAGAACCGGCCGTCCAGCCAGGCGACGATCCGCTCGGCGGCGTCTTCAGGCGACATCGTGGTGGTGTCGACGACGATCTCGGGACGTTCGGGCGCTTCGTAGGGGCTGTCGATGCCGGTGAAGTTCTTCAGTTTGCCGGCACGGGCCTTCTTGTAGAGGCCCTTGACGTCGCGGGCCTCCGCGACCGCCAGAGGCGTATCGACGTGGACCTCGACGAACTCGCCCTCGCCCAACAGGTCGCGGGCCATGCGGCGCTCGGCGCGGAAGGGCGAGATGAAGCTGACCAGGACGATCAGGCCGGCGTCCACCATCAGTTTCGACACCTCGGCGACGCGGCGGATGTTCTCGACCCGGTCCTCCTCGGTGAAGCCCAGGTCGCGGTTCAGGCCGTGGCGGACATTGTCGCCGTCCAGCAGGGTGGTGTGGCGACCGTCGGCGTGCAGCCGCTTTTCCACCAGGTCGGCGATGGTGGATTTACCGGCACCGGACAGGCCGGTCAGCCAGATGACGCGGCCCTTCTGGTTCTTGATCGCGGCGCGCGCGGCCTTGTCCACCGACAGGGCCTGCCAGTGGATGTTGTGGGCGCGACGCAGGGCGAAGTTCAGCAGGCCCGCCCCGACCGTGCGGTTCGAGATCCGGTCGATCAGGATGAAGCCGCCCAGGTCCTTGTTCTGGCTGTAGGGGGCGAAAGCGACGGGGGTGTCCAGCGACAGGTTGCAGACGCCGATCTCGTTCAGTTCCAGCCGCTTGGCGGGCTGCTGCTCCAGGGTGTTGACGTTCACCTTGTGCTTGGGCTCGGTGATGGTCGCCCCGACCAGTTTGGCGCCGATCTTCAGCAGGTAAGGCCGGCCCGGCAACAGCGGCTCGTCGTCCATCCAGACCACGGTGGCCTCGAACTGATCCGCCGCCTCGGGTGGGGCGTCGGCGCTGGCCAGGACGTCGCCGCGCGACACGTCGATCTCGTCGGTCAGGGTCAGGGTGATCGACTGGCCGGCGACGGCTTGATCCAGGTCGCCGTCGGCGGTGACGATGCGGGCGACAATCGAGGTCTTGCCTGACGGCAGGACGCGGACGGGATCGCCGGTGCGCACGGTTCCGGCGGCGATCTGGCCGGAGAAGCCCCGGAAATCGAGATTGGGCCGGTTGACCCACTGGACCGGCAGACGGAACGGATCGGCCTGAAGATCGTCGCCGACCTCCAGCGTTTCCAGCAAGCTCATCAAAGGAGGGCCTGAGTACCAGGGCGAATGGGCGCTGGCCTCAGTAATGTTGTCGCCGCGCAGGGCCGACATGGGGATGGCGTCGAAGGTCTTCAGCCCGATCTGACTGGCGAAGGCGGAAAAGTCGGCGACGATGGCGTCGAACACGGACTGAGACCAGCCCATCAGGTCCATCTTGTTGACCGCCAGGATGACGTGACGGATGCCCAGCAGGCTGACCAGATAGGCGTGACGCCGCGTCTGGGTCAGCACGCCGCGCCGCGCGTCGATCAGGATGACGGCGGCGTCGGCGGTCGAGGCGCCCGTGACCATGTTACGGGTATATTGTTCGTGGCCCGGCGTGTCGGCGACGATGAATTTGCGCTTTTCGGTCGAGAAGAAACGATAGGCCACGTCGATGGTGATGCCCTGTTCGCGCTCGGCCGCCAGACCATCGACCAGCAGGGCGAAGTCGATGTCGCCGCCCTGGGTGCCGACGCGGCGGCTGTCCGCCTCCAGCGCCGCCATCTGATCCTCGAAGATCATCTTGGAGTCGTAGAGCAGCCGGCCGATCAGCGTGGACTTGCCGTCGTCCACGCTGCCGCAGGTGATGAAGCGCAGCAGGCTCTTGTGCTGGTGGGCGTCCAGATAGGCGTCAATGTCGCGGGCGATCAGGTCCGATTGGTGAGCCATCAGAAATAGCCCTCCTGCTTCTTCTTCTCCATCGAGGCCGACTGGTCGTGGTCGATCATCCGTCCCTGCCGCTCGGACGTGGTGGTCAGCAACATTTCCTGAATGACCTCGGGCAGGGTCGCGGCCGTGCTCTCGACCGCCCCGGTCAGGGGGTAGCAGCCCAGGGTGCGGAAGCGGACTGACTTCATCTGCGGCGTCTCGCCGGGCCGCAGCCGGAACCGGTCGTCGTCGACCATGATCAGGGCGCCGTCACGCTCGACCACCGGCCGTTCGGCGGCGAGGTAGAGGGGCACGATCGGGATCTGTTCCAGATGGATGTATTGCCAGACATCCAGCTCGGTCCAGTTGGAGATGGGGAAGACGCGGATACTCTCGCCGGGCCGTTTCCTTGTGTTGTAGAGCCGCCAAAGCTCGGGCCGCTGGTTCTTGGGATCCCAGCGGTGCTCGGCCGTGCGGAAGGAGAATATCCGCTCCTTGGCCCGCGACTTCTCCTCGTCGCGCCGGGCGCCGCCGAAGGCTGCGTCGAAGCCGTGCAGGGTCAGGGCCTGTTTCAGCCCTTCCGTCTTCCACAGATCGGTATGCAGGGCCGAGCCGTGGTCGAATGGATTTATCCCGCGCGCGACGGCTTCGGGGTTTTGGTGCACCAGCAGCTCGACGCCCAGGTCGGCCGCCGCCTGTTCGCGCAGGGCGTACATGGCGCGGAACTTCCACGTCGTGTCGACGTGCAGCAGGGGGAAGGGCGGGCGCGACGGATAAAAGGCTTTCTTCGCCAGATGCAGCATCACGGCCGAATCCTTGCCGATGGAATACAGCATGACCGGGCGCTCGGACTCGGCCGCCACCTCGCGCAGGATGTGGATGCTCTCGGCCTCCAGCCGCTGAAGGTGGGTCAGGCGTGCGGGGGGCAGGGTGAGGCTGTTTCTGGTCAGGGTGGCGATATTCACCGAGGCGTCTCCGTCGAACGCCATGTGACAACGCCAATGCGCGCCAGGGGACAAGCGAGGGTTACTGTCGTCCGCTGTGAGATTTTCGGCCCGTGGCGTCCGATTTCTGCGCCGGAACGTAACGGAACCAGGATCGCCGAAAGCGGCTTATGGCTTCAAAACGGAAACGCTCATGTCCAGCCTGAAATCCTTGATGGCCTCGGCCGTCGCCGTCGTCGCCATGGCCGGTTGCGTCACGGCCCCGTCTCCATCCGAATACCGCGCGCCCCAGCCCGCCAAGCCTGTGGATGTCCAGCGTCTGTGGTCCGGGCGCTGGCACGAGATCGCGCGTCTGCCGGATCGGCTGACCGACGGCTGCGTCGCCGGCGCGTCCATCTATACGCCGGTTGAGGGCACGCGCGTCGATGTGCGCGACACCTGTCAGGTCGGCACGCCGCAGGGCAAGGAAAAGGCCATCGGCGGGCGGGGCGAGATTCTCGATCCCGGCACGAACGTCAAGCTGAGGGTCAAGTATCTGGCCGGGTTCGTGACCTGGGACTACTGGGTTCTGGACCGGGCGGACGACTACAGCTGGTTCATCTCGGCCGATCCGACGTTCGAACGCCTGTTCATCTATACGCGCGAGTTGCCCAGCGCGGCGCAGGTTCGCAGCCTGACCGAACGGGCGCGGGCCTTGGGCTATGATGTCAATCGGCTGGAGTTCCCCGCCCAACCCCCTCGCTGAGGCTTCGCGATCATGTCCGCCACGTCGAAGACCCTGCTCCTCTCGACCGTCGTTGCGGCCGTGATGGGGCTGGCGGCTTGTGCCGGGCAAACGGCGCTGCCGTCGGAGGCGGGGTTCGGCGCCAATCCTGAACTGCTGGCGCCCCGCAAGGGTCTTATCCCGACCGTCAACATCGCCCCGGCGGCAAGCTGGTCCCAGGGTGCGACGCCGGTCGCGGCGGCGGGGTTGCGGGTGCAGGCGTTCGCGACGGGGCTGTACCATCCGCGCTGGCTCTATCGACTGCCCAACGGCGACATCCTGGTTGCGGAGTCCAATGCGCCGCCCAAGCCTGAGGACAAGAAGGGCGGTCTGCGCGGCTGGGTGATGGGCAAGGTCATGGGCAAGGCGGGCGCCGGCGTGCCTAGCCCGAACCGGATCGTCCTGCTGCGCGACGCCGACGGCGACGGGGTGGCGGAGACGAAGACGGATTTCCTGACCGGCCTGAACTCGCCGTTCGGAATGGCCCTGGTCGGGGACCGGCTGTACATCGCCAACGCCGACGCGGTGGTCGCATTCCCTTACCAGACGGGACAGACGTGGATCGACGCCGCCGCGACCAAGATCGTAGACCTGCCAGCCGGTCGCAATCACCACTGGACCAAGAGCCTGGTCGCCAGCCCTGACGGAAGCCGGCTCTATGTCGGGGTCGGGTCCAATTCGAACGTCGGCGAGAACGGCCTGGACGAAGAGGTGGACCGCGCCGCCATCCTGGAGATCGATCCGGCGACGGGGACGCGGCGGGTCTATGCCTCGGGCCTGCGCAATCCGGTGGGTATGGACTGGAACCCGCAGAGCGGGAAGCTGTGGGTGGCGGTCAACGAACGCGACGAGATCGGCGACGATCTGGTGCCGGACTATATGACCTCGGTGACGCCGGGCGCCTTCTATGGCTGGCCGTGGAGCTATTACGGCCAGCACATCGATGCGCGGCCGCCCGCGAATCCGGCGATGGTTGCGCGCGCCATTCGGCCGGATTACGCCCTTGGCGCCCATACGGCGTCTCTGGGGCTGACGTTCGGAGACAGGGCCACGCTGTTGCCGTCAGCCTGGCGATCCGGCACCTTCGTGGGTCAGCACGGCTCGTGGAACCGCAGCGTACGCAGCGGCTACAAGGTGATCTTCGTGCCGTTCGTGGACGGTCTTCCGGCTGGCCCGCCGCAGGATGTGCTGACCGGTTTCCTGAACGCCCAGGGTCAGGCCCAGGGGCGGCCGGTCGGGGTTCAGATCGACCGGCTGGGCGCGTTGCTGGTCGCGGACGACGTGGGCAATGCCATCTGGCGCGTGACGGCGGGCGCATAAAAAAGCCCCGGCCGTAGCCGGGGCTTTTCTCATTTGACGACGATCAGTTCAGCGGTTGAACCGAAATCGACGGGGCCGTCGGCTGGACCGGCGTGGTCACGACCGGAGCCGGCGCCGGGGCCGCAGCAGGCGCGGCGTTTAGCTGGCTGGTGCTGGCCGTAGGGCTGGCTGGGGCCGCATAGGGCTGAGGACCCGTCGGGACAGCCGGCGTCTCGACGCGAGCGGCGGCCGGGCGTTCAGCAGCCGGGGCGGCGCGACGGGCGACCGGCTCAGCGCGAGGTTCAGCACGACGGGCGACCGGGGCGGGCGCAGCCGGCGTAGGCGCGGCGGTCGGGGCCGGAGCGGTCTCCATCGAAGCGGTCGGCATTACGGGCGTCTCGGCGGCGGTCATCGCGGCGGGCGCGGTCTGCATCGCAGGGGCCGCAGCCTCGGCGGCCGGCGCGGGCGCCGCCTGTTCACCGCCGCCCATCACCATGGCGACGCCGCTGCCCAGCAGCACGACGGCGCCGATAGGGGCCAGGATCATCCAGGTCTTCACCGACTTCTTGGCTTTGGTGTTGCGGGCGTAACGCGGCACGAAGGCGGTGTCCTCGGTGCGGGCTTCGGTCTCGGCGTTGGCGTAGGTCATCGACATTGTTTCTGTCCTCCATAACGTTGATCAACCAACCCGCCGTCTCGCAACGTCGTTCCGCCGTCGGCGCAAAAGCCCCGAAGAAACACCCTTCTCGCCCGGAATGCGGCGACAACCGCGCCCTTTGCGGCCGGATCGGCGGGGAATGCGGCAATAAAAAGCAGGCGCCGCCTCTGGATTTCCCCGGCGTCAACAGAACAAATGGGTCACG
The DNA here is from genome assembly GCF_041648115.1 of Brevundimonas sp. Taxonomy (GTDB): domain Bacteria; phylum Pseudomonadota; class Alphaproteobacteria; order Caulobacterales; family Caulobacteraceae; genus Brevundimonas. The sequence goes on along the minus strand of NZ_JBAZPR010000001.1, from coordinate 172,217 downwards.
GCTGACGCCAATCCGTCGGGTGCGCGAGGGATCGCGGACGGCGCGGTTGACCCGACGCCCCCCCTTCGTCCATCACCGGGCCGGGTGGAACACGCATTGACCGGAGGCACGGCGCGCATGGGTTTTGTAGCGAATATCCGTCGGGACGTCCGGTTCGCTCGCGGCCTGTTCCGCCTGCTCAAGCGCATCAAGCCGATCGAGCTGGACAGCGATGTCCTGCTTTGTGACGACTTCGAAGAGGCGGTGGACAAGTTCGCTGACAATATCGCCATCGACGACGGTCAGCGCACCCTGACCTATCGCGACCTGGACGCCATGGCGAACCGCTTCGCCCACTGGGCCAAGAACCGGGGCCTGCGCCGCAGCGACACCATCGCCCTGATGATGACCAACAGGATCGAATATCTGGCGGCGTGGATCGGTTTCTCCAAGGTCGGCATCGCCACGGCCCTGATCAACACCAATCTGAACGGGCAGGGGCTGGCGCACTGTCTGGCCATCTCGAACGCCTTCAACGTCGTCGCCGACGAGGACTGCTGGCGCCAGATCGAGGAGGCGCGGCCTCTGGTCGATCACAATCTGGCGCTCTGGGTGCTGGGCCTGCCCGACGATCTGGAGACCAGCGACCGTCGCGGCCTGGACAAACCCGTGCGTGGCGGCTCGTCCGTGCGGCCGTCCAAGTCGGCGCGCGAGGGTCTGACCAACCGCGACACCGCGCTTTATATCTATACGTCCGGCACGACCGGCCTGCCCAAGGCGGCGCGCATCCCGCATTCGCGCGCCCGCACCTATATGCGCGCCTTCGCCGGCGCCACGCGTTCGACGCCCGAGGATCGGATCTTCAACGTCCTGCCGCTGTATCACTCGACCGGCGGTCTGGTCGGGGTGGGGGCGGCCCTGTTGAATGGCGCCCGGCTGGTGATCCGCAAGAAGTTCTCGGCCAGCACGTTCTGGCCCGACGTGCGGTCGTCGGGCGCGACCATGTTCGTCTATATCGGCGAGCTGTGCCGCTATCTGGTCAACTGTCCGCCGCATGAGGACGAGACCAAGCACAAGCTGCGGCTGGCGTTCGGCAACGGCCTGCGCGCCGATGTCTGGCCCGACTTCCAGAGCCGGTTCCGCATCCCCGAGATCCTTGAGTTCTACGGCTCGACCGAGGGCAATGTCTCGCTGTTCAACTTCGACGGCAAACAGGGCGCCATCGGCCGCGTGCCCAGCTTCCTGAAGTCGCAGATCAATATTCGCCTGGTCGAGTTCGACGTCGAGACCGAACAGCCCATTCGCGGCTCCGACGGCCTGTGCCGCCTGGCGCGCGTGGGCGAGGTGGGCGAGGCCATCGGCCTGATCGGCAACGACATCCGCCACGACTTCTCGGGCTATGCCGACAAGGCCGCGTCGCAGAAGAAGATCCTGACCGACGTGTTCAAGAAGGGCGACCGCTGGTTTCGCACCGGCGACCTGATGAAACAGGACGACGAGGGCTATTTCTACTTCGTGGACCGGATGGGCGACACCTTCCGCTGGAAGGGCGAGAACGTCTCGACCTCCGAGGTCGAACAGGTGCTGATGGATGCGCCCGGCGTGACCGAGGCCATCGTCTATGGCGTGCCGGTGCCGGCCCAGGACGGCAAGGCGGGGATGGCGGCCTTGGTGGTCGAGGGCAAGTTCGACGCCCAGGCCTTCTCCGACCATGTCGAGGCCAAGCTGCCGGCCTATGCCCAGCCGGTGTTCCTGCGCTTGATCAAGTCGGCGGAAACGACCGGCACGTTCAAGTATCGCAAGGCCGATCTGGTCGCGGACGGCTTCGATCCCGAAAAGACCGGGACGGCGCTTTACGTGCGCGGCGGCAAGGCCGGGTATCAGAAGCTGACGACGGCGGCGCGCACCGCCATCCTGAACGGCGAAGGTCGCATCTGAGGTCGGGGGACGGCGTTCGCGAAACGCCGTCTTAATGATTAACGGCGATAGTCCAGGCCTCTCGCGTCAGGATCGTTCGCTTTCATGTTCCAGATCATCGGCATCGTGCTGCTGTTCGGCCTCGTCTTCGGCAGCTACGCCATATCCGGCGGCAAGTTCGAAGTGATCCTGCACGCCGCGCCCCACGAACTGATGGCGATCGGCGGCGCGGGCATCGCGGCCTTCATGATCTCCAACTCCATGACCGTGATCAAAGGGTCCATGGGGGGGCTGGGCAAATGCTTCGCCGGACCCAAGTGGAAGAAGCAGGACTACAAGGATCTGCTGTCGCTGCTGTTCCAGCTGACCAAGACCATGAAGTCCAAGGGCGTCGTGGCGCTGGAAAGCCATATCGAAAAGCCCAAGGAATCGGCCATTTTCCAGAAGTACCCCAAGGTGCTGAAGGACCATTTCGCCGTCGACTTCATCTGCGACACCCTGCGGATGATGACGATGAACCTGGAGGATCCGCACCAGGTCGAGGACGCGATGGAAAAGCAGCTGGAAAAGCACCACCACGAGCATCTCGAAAACGCCCACGCCCTTCAGACCCTGGCCGACGGCCTGCCCGCGCTGGGCATCGTCGCGGCCGTGCTGGGCGTCATCAAGACCATGGGCTCGATCACCGAGCCGCCCGAGGTGCTGGGCACCATGATCGGCGGCGCCCTGGTCGGCACCTTCATGGGCGTGTTCCTGGCCTATGGCCTGGTCGGCCCGTTCGCCGCGCGCCTGACCGCGATCATCAATGAGGAAGCGGCCTACTACAAGATCATCCAGTCGGTGCTGGTGGCCCACCTGCACGGCAACGCCGCCCAGATCTCGGTCGAGATCGGCCGTGGCGACATTCCCTCGTCCGCCCAGCCGTCGTTCGGCGAGATGGAAGAGACGCTGAACAACATCACCGCCGACTGAGAGTCGCGGCTGCGGCGCGACGCCGCTTCGATCGCGCCTTGCCGGATCGTAACTTGCCCTGCGGCGCAAGCAGGCCCTATCGTTGCGGTGCGGGGCGCGCAGCCTCGCGCAAGCCTTCGGAGAAGTCCTCATGCGTATCAAAGCCCTCGTCGCCGCATCGGCTGCGGTCCTGGTCCTGGCCGCTTGCAGCAAGGCGCCTGAAGAAAAGGCCGAAGCCCCCGCGACCGATGCGGTCGAGGCCGCCGGCAGCGCCGAGGAAGCGGCCCTGACGGTCGATCAAGCCGCCAAGGACGCCGAGGCCGCCGCCAACCAGGCCATTCAGAACGACACCGCCGCCACCACGGCCCCGGCGGCAACGACGATGCAGGGCGCGGACGCCTCCGCCGCTGCGCCGTCGCCCGCCGCCCCCGCCGAACCGCCGCACGCGCCCGCCGCCCACTAGGTTCGCCTGCAAGCCATCGATCAGGCCGCCTCGAACGAGGCGGCCTTTTTCGTCTTTGCGACGAAGGTGCTAGAGCCGGGCCATGATCTCCGATGACGACGCCTCGCCGCAGTTGACCTGGACCGAAGAAGGCGAGCCGCGCTCGGGCCGGTTCGGGGATGTCTATTTCTCGCGCGACGACGGGCTGGCGGAAACGCGGGCGGTTTTCCTGGATGGATGCGGCCTGCCCGACGCCTGGGCCGGGCGGGACTGTTTCACGGTGGCGGAGCTGGGCTTCGGCACGGGGCTGAACATCGCCGCCCTGCTTGACCTGTGGCGGCGGACCCGGCCCGAGGGCGCACGGCTGCACATCTTTTCCATCGAGGGTTACCCGCTGACTGCGGACGAGGCGGCGCGGGCGCTGGGCGCCTGGCCGGAGTTGGCGCAGGCGACGCAGGCGCTGATCGACGCCTGGCCGTCCGCGACGCCGGGGTTTCACCGTGTGGACCTGCCGGGCTTCGACGCCGTGCTTGACCTCGCGGTCGGGGACGCGGCCTGGGCGTTGGAGCAGTGGTCGGGGGCGGCCGACGCCTGGTTCCTGGACGGTTTCTCGCCGGCGCTGAACCCCGGCATGTGGTCGCCCCAGGTGATGGCCCTGATCGCCGCGCGCTCCGCGCCGGGTGCGCGCCTGGCCACTTTCACCGTTGCGGGCGCCGTGCGGCGGGGCCTGGCCGAGCAGGGTTTCGTGGTCGAGAAACGCCCCGGGCATGGTCGCAAGCGCGAGCGGCTGGAGGCGCAACTGCCTTCTGCCTTTGCGCCTGTGCCGCTTCCCAGCATCGCCGTGATCGGCGCCGGCGTGGCGGGAGCATCTGTGGTGCGCGCCCTGAGGGACCAAGGCGTCCGGGCCGTGGTGTTCGAGGCCGAACGGCCGGGCGCGGGCGGATCTGGCTTTCCAGCGGCCCTGGTCACGCCGCGCCTGGATGCGGGCGACACTGGCATCGCCGCCCTGCATGCCCAGGCGCTGGGGCGGGCGGGACATCTGTATGCCGCGACGCCGGACGCCGTGACGGGTCATGGGGTGCTGCAACTGCCCCAGGCGCCGCGCGATGCGGCCCGGTTCGAAAAGATCGCGTGCCAGTCGATCTGGGCCGAGGGCGCGATGGCCGTGCTGGACGAAGACGCGGCCGCGACCCTGGCGGGCGAGACGACGGGGCAGGGCGGTCTGTCGATGAAGGGCGCCTGTGCGGTGCGTCCCGCCGCCGTGCTGTCGGACTGGCTGGGCGATGCGGACATGCGCTCGGAACGGGTGACGAAGCTGAAGCGGATCGACGGCCGCTGGAGGCTGTTCGGCGAAGCAGACGCGGTGCTGGCCGAGGTCGATGCGGTGTTGATGGCCGGCGGTTGGGGATCGGCCGCCCTGCTGGATGGGCATGATCCGGCGCCGCGCCTGACGCCTGTGCGGGGTCAGGCGGATTGGGTGGAGGGCGACGTGGTTACCCATCCCATGGCCTGGGGCGGCTATGCGGTCCCGACCGGCCATGGCGTGCTCTATGGCGCGACGCATGACCGAGGCGACACCGACACGACGCCGCGTGACGACGACAGCGCGAGAAACCTGGCGACCTTGCGGGCGCGTCTGCCGGGTCTGGCCGACAAGATCGAGGCGGCGGGACAGGCGCAGAGCCGCGCCGCGATCCGCGCCACCACGCCGGATCGTCTGCCCCTGGCGGGCGCTTTGGACGACGGTCTCTATCTGCTGGGCGGGCTGGGTTCGCGCGGCTTCTGCGTGGCGCCGGTGCTGGCGGAGCATGTCGCCGCCCTGATCCTGAACCGACCGTCGCCGCTGCCGCGCGATCTGGCGGCGCGCGTTTCGCCGCACCGGTCGGCGGTCGTCGGCAATCCCCTTGCACCCCCGTCGCCGGCGAGCGCAGGATGAGCGGGGGGCTGCTTCGGGAGCCAAGCATGCATCGTCTCATCCTGTCCTCGGCCGCCGTCCTGGCGCTGTCGGCCTGTGCGCCATCGCCCGGCGCGACGACGGCCAGCCGCGTCGACGCCACCCAATGTTTCCGGCCCAGCCTAGTGCGGAACTTCACCGCCCCCAACGACCAGACCCTGTATGTTCGCACGTCCGGCGCCGACGTGTTCCAGATCGAAACCACCTTCTGCCGCGACATGACCCGCGCCCTGTCGGTCGCGCTGGAGCCGCTCTCTGGATCGAACCTGTGCGTCGGCGATCAGGCGACCCTGCGCAGCCCGGCGACCGGCCCTGAACCTTGCCGCGTCCGCATCGCCAGGAAGCTGACGGCCGAAGAGATCGCGGCCCTGCCCTCGCGGGATCGGCCCTGATCGGAAAACCGCTGCGGGACCGTCAGGAAGATTGAATTCTTCCGCGCTCGGGTATGAAATGATCGTCTTGCCTGGGGAGGGAAGAGAATGATCAGAACAATCGGTCTTGCAGCGATAATGGCGACAGCAGCGCTGGCGTCACCCGTGGCGGCGGAAAGCTGGGCCGCGTTTTCGCGCAGCGACGCCACCGTCTATCTCGTCGATCTGGACGGCCTGACGCCGGTGGACGGCGTGGCGACGACGCGGATGGCGCGGGTGCCGGCGCACGGCGACGTGGCCAATCTGAGCCATGAGACCGAAGAGGTGATGGTGCGGTGTTCGGACGGCCAGTCGCGCTCAGGCGCGACGGTGACCTATGGGGCGGACGGCGCCGAAACCGACCGCTATTCCGAGGACACGCCGTGGGAGGCGACGCCCAGCGGCGGCATCTACGGCGGCATCAAATCCTTCGCCTGCGAGGAGATGCGGCCCCAGAACACGGCGTTTCCGACGATTGCGGCATTCATCGCCGGCGGACGCGGCCAGTAGGCCGCGTCCCTCTCGTCGTCAGACGTCGACGGCGGCGTCCAGGGCGTTTTCTTGGATGAACTCGCGGCGCGGTTCGACCACGTCGCCCATCAGTTTGGCGAACAGGTCGTTGGCGTCTTCCTCGTGCTCGACCGAGACCTGCAACAGGGTGCGGGCGTTGACGTCCAGCGTCGTCTCCCACAGCTGCTCGGGGTTCATCTCGCCCAGACCCTTGTAACGCTGGATCGACAGGCCCTTCTTGCCGGCGTCCAGCACGGCGTTCAGCAGGTCCAGCGGCCCACGAATGGTCGTGGACTTGTCTTTGCGGCGGTATGTGGCGGGGGCGACGAAGACGCCGTCGAACGCCTGGGCGCGTTCGGCCAGACGACGCGCGTCCAGCGAACGGATCAGCGTCTCTTCCAGAACGATGGTCTCCTGCACCGCGCGACGGGTGCGGGTGAAGACCACGGCGCCCTGTTCGCCCGGCGCGCCGGTCCAGTCGCCGTCGCCCTCTTCGGCATAGAGGTTCAGGCGCACGGCGGCGGCGGCCGATGCGGTCGCCATGTCGGAGTTCTCGGCGAACAGGCCGGCCAGGGCCGCCTGTTCGATGGCGAAGGCGGGCGCGCGCTGGCTGAGGCGATCGACGCTGGCGCTGAAGGCCTTGGCCTCACGCACCAGGGATTGCAGGTCCAGACCCAGGCGACGCTCGCCGGTGGACATGTCCAGCTCAGCCTCGGACGAGCCTTCCTCGATCAGGTAGGAGTCCATCTCGGACTGGTCCTTGAGGTAGCGCGACTGCTTGCCCTTGGCGACCTTGTAGAGCGGCGGCTGGGCGATATAGACGTGGCCGCGCGTGATCAGCTCGGGCATCTGACGATAGAAGAAGGTCAGCAGCAGGGTGCGGATGTGGGCGCCGTCGACGTCGGCGTCGGCCATCAGGATGATCTTGTGATAGCGCAGCTTGTCGGCGTTGAAGTCGTCGCGGCCGATGCCTGTGCCCAGCGCCAGGATCAGCGTCCCGATCAGTTCCGACGACAGCATCCGGTCGAAGCGGGCGCGCTCGACGTTCAGGATCTTGCCGCGCAGGGGCAGGACGGCCTGGTTCTCGCGGTTGCGCGCCTGTTTGGCTGAACCGCCGGCGGAGTCGCCCTCGACGATGAACAGTTCGGACTTGGCGGGATCGCGTTCCTGGCAGTCGGCCAGCTTGCCCGGCAGGCTGCTGATTTCGAGCGCCGACTTGCGGCGGGTCAGGTCGCGGGCCTTGCGGGCGGCTTCACGCGCGGACGCCGCCTCGATGATCTTGGCGACGACCTGCTTGGCCTCGACCGGGTGTTCCTCGAACCATTGCGACAGACCCTCGGAGCACAGGCCCTCGACCGCCGGGCGCACTTCGGACGAGACCAGCTTGTCCTTGGTCTGGCTCGAAAACTTGGGATCCGGCACCTTGACCGACAGGACGCAGGTCAGGCCCTCGCGGGCATCCTCGCCGGTGACGGAGACCTTCTCCTTCTTGCCGGCGCCCGAACTCTCGATATAGCCGCCCATGATGCGGGTCAGGCTGGCGCGGAAGGCCGACAGGTGGGTGCCGCCATCCCGCTGGGGGATGTTGTTGGTGAAGCACAACATCGTCTCGTGGTAGCTGTCGTTCCACCACAGGGCGAGATCGATCTCGATCCCTTCCTTCTTGCCGCGAATGACGATGACGTCCTTCAGGATCGGCGTCTTGGACTTGTCCAGATGGCGCACGAAGGCTTCGACCCCGCCCTCGTAGTGCAGGATCATCTCGACCGGCTCGGCGTGGCGCTGGTCGGCCAGCTTGATGACCACGCCCGAGTTCAGGAAGGCCAGTTCTCGCAGGCGATGCTCCAGCGTCTTCAGGTCGAAATCGATATGGCTGAAGGTCGTGACGGACGGATAGAAGGTGACCTCGGTACCGCTCAGGGCCTTGCCGGTGTCCTCGCGGATCGGGGCGTCGCCGGTGATCTCCAGCGACTTGACCGTGTCGCCGCGCTCGAAGCGCATCTGGTGCGCCTTGCCGTCGCGATAGATCTTCAGCTCCAGCCAGTCGGACAGGGCGTTGACGACGGACACGCCCACGCCGTGCAGACCGCCCGAGACCTTGTAGGAATTCTGATCGAACTTACCGCCCGCGTGCAGCTGGGTCATGATGACCTCGGCCGCCGAGACGCCTTCGCCCTCGTGGATGCCAGTGGGAATGCCGCGGCCGTTGTCGGTCACGGTGACCGAGCCGTCGGCGTTCAGGATGACCTGGACCAGGTCCGCGTGGCCGGCCAGGGCCTCGTCGATGGCATTGTCCACCACCTCATAGACCATGTGGTGCAGGCCGGAGCCGTCGTCGGTGTCGCCGATATACATGCCAGGGCGTTTGCGCACGGCGTCCAGGCCTTTGAGAACCTTGATGGAATCGGCGCCGTATTCGGGCATGTCGGCAATCGGATCGGTCATGAAGTCATTGGCTCTGAAGTCCCGACCGGGACGGGGATGGAGCGCCGAACAGAGCGCTCGAATCGACCACGGGATCGCACCGCGCCGAAGCCCGCAACATATAGGAAATTTGACGGGAATTGCGAGCGAAACGGTCGTTGGGGCGGGGTTTCTGCGGCCTCTTGCCGACGACCCAAAGCCCGTCCTCGTCTGCTGGTTCTAGGGAGAGAGACAACGACACGATGTTCGCCGGCGCCGAAGCGGCCTGGCTTCAATGTGTGCTTGTCGACAAGGCCTTGCCGAGGTCTCGCTGAGCATGAAGAACGCGCCAGATGTCGATGACGCCATTCCCGGCTTGATAGCAGATCAGGTAGGGGAAACCGGCGATAGGCCACGTCCGAAGACCATTGAGTCCGAGCGCGGCGCCCACAAGGGGCGAGCCGGCTTCCGGCGCATGAGCGAGACGGTCATAGGCCTTGGCCAAGGCATTGACGAACCGATCCGCGATTTTCTGGCCCGCCTCCATGGCGTAATAGTCCACCGTCTCCTCGACATCGCGTGCGGCAGCGAGCCGAGGCGAAACCGAGAAGATCACTTGGCCGCGTGTTGACGGATGCGTTCTCGCAGGCGTTCGAAATAGGCCGCATCGATTGGCTGGCCCGGCCCGGAGTCTCGACCTTCGATCAGCATGTCGCGGACACGTTGCTTATCCTGCTCCAACTGCACCAGAGCCAGGACGTAGTCGCTGTCGGCGGTCAGGCCCTGATCGGCGACCTGAGCGTCGATGAAAGCCTTCAATGAATCCGACAGGGAAAGGGTCATCGTCGCCATGGGCCGAGGATAACGGAACGGCGAACCGTCGGCAATCTAATCGCTTTCCAGCGCGCCGCCGGTGACGCGGACGAACTGGGCGCGGCCTTCCAGACCCGCGAACAGGCCGCGTTCGGTGCCGGTCATGAAGGCCTGGAGATCGAGGGCGACGATCTCTTCGAACAGGGCGGCGCGGCGGCGTTCGTCGAGGTGGGCGGGGGCTTCGTCCAGCAGCAGGACGGGGCGGGCGGCCCCGGCGACGGCCCCCGTCCCGACATGATCCGACAGGCGGGTGATCTGGGCCAGGATCAGGTTCAGGACCAGGGCCTTCTGCTCGCCCGACGACCCCTCGGCGGCTGGGCGCTGTTTCTCGCGATGGATGGCCGTCAGGTCGGTGCGGTGCGGCCCGAACAGGGAGCGTCCGGCGGCGCCGTCGCGGGCGCGGGCCTTGGCCAGGCCTTCACGAATGGCGGCGGCGATCTCGTCTTCTTCCGCGCCCGTCTCGGCCATTTGTTCGGCGGGGCCGTCCAGCCCCAGGTCGGCCTGGGGGAAGGGGCGGTCGCTGCGGGCGTCGATGGCGGCCTGGAGCGCGTGCAGGGCGGCGACACGGGCGATGGCCGCGCGGGCGCCGGCCTCGCCCAGGCGAAGCTCCAGTGCGTCCAGCCAGACGGGATCGGCCTCGCGCCCGTCGGCCGCATCGTTCAGCAGGCGCAGCCGTTCGCGCAGGGCCTTTTCATAGATCGAGACGCTGGCGGCGTGATCGGGATCGGCGGCGAACACCAGCCGGTCGAAGAACTTCAGCCGCTCGGCCCGCGCGTCCGAGAACAGCCGATCCTGCTCGGGCGTGGCCCAGACGGGGCGCAGATAATCGAGCAGCCGTCCCGGCTGCGCCGTCTCGCCGTCGATCCGCACGATGCGCCGCGCCGCGCCCGCCGCCTGGACCCCGGTGCCCAGCCGGGTCTCGTCGTCCAGTTCGACCATGACGGCCCAGGCGCGCCCAGTGGCCTCGCCGGGCTCGCGCCGGCCCATCTCGGCGGCCGTAGCCCCGCGCAACCCCTTGCCGGGGGTCAGGAGGCTGATCGCCTCCAGCAGATTGGTCTTGCCCGCCCCGTTTGGCCCATGCAGCACCACAGGCTCGGAGGTCATCTCCAGCCGCGCGCCTGCATAGGAGCGGAAGTCGGTAAGGGTGAGGGAGGTGAGGCTCAATCTATCCGTTCATCCCGGCGGAAGCTGGGATCCAGTCGGGCTGCCCCGCCGATATGCGCGGTATCATGTTCCGTATCGAGCTTTCCAAACGTGGAGCTCTTCGAGCAGTGCTTCGGCCTTCAGTTCGTATGAAGGCATCAGGCGGCCATCGGCCTCGGAAGGCAGACCGCGGAAAACCCAGAGGCCGAAGTTCTCACGCCGCGGCTGATCAACCAAAGCATACAAAACGTAACCATAAAGAGGGGTGCGAAGAACCCAAAATCTGTCGATTGCGCTCCATCGCATCAATGGCCGCCGCTTCAGTCCGTCGATCTGAAAACCATCTTCGGAGAGAATTAGGTTGGCGGGAAACAGAGCGCTCAACGCCATGCGGATGGTGACCCACGCTGCCAGCGCGAACCAAATCCAGCCGATTGTCGACACCAACCCATCTTCCAACCCGATCAATTGGAAGGCCGCCCATGCGCACAGCGCAAAGAACACAGCTCGCAGAACGAACGGTAGCCGTTTGATCGCTATGACGCGCCGTTGCCGGCTCACACCCGCAGCGGCATCAGCACATACTGAACGCCCGGATCGGCCGGATCGAGGACCAGGGTGGGCGAGGCCGGGTCGGCGAAGCGGAAGGCGGCGTTCTCGCCGGTGATCTGGCCGGCGACGTCCAGCAGGTAGCGGGCGTTGAAGCCGATCTCGAACGGTTCGTCGGAATAGCCGATCTCGACCTCTTCCTCGGCCTGACCGGCCTCCATGTTGCGCACGGTCAGCTTCACGCGGTCGTTGTCGAACGCCAGTTTCACCGAACGGCTCTTCTCGGCCGAGATGGTGGCCACGCGGTCGACGGCCTTGGCGAACAGGGCGTTGTCGATGTCGGCCTGTTTGTCGTTGCCCTTGGGGATGACGCGCAGATAGTCGGGGAAGGCGCCGTCGATGACCTTGGACGTCAGGGACGCCTCGCCCATGGAGAAGCGGATTTTCTGGGCCGAGACGGTGACCTCGACCGGGCCGCCGGCGTCGTCCAGCAGGCGACGGACCTGGTCCACGGTCTTGCGCGGCACGATCACGCCGGGGCCGCCGGCCGCGCCCTCGGGCGCCGGGGTCTCGGCCAGGGCCAGGCGGTGGCCGTCGGTGGCGACGGCGCGCAGCAGGGGCACGCCGGCCTCCGACACGGTGTGCAGATAAAGACCGTTCAGATAGTAGCGGGTTTCCTCGGTCGAGACCGCGAACCGGGTCTTGTCGATCAGGCGCGCCAGGTCTTCCTTGGGCATGACGTAGGAGGCGCCGGCGTTGTCGGTGGACATGACGGGGAAGTCGCCCGCCGGCAGGACCGGCAGGTTGAAGCGCGACCGACCGGCCGAGACGACAAGGCGCGGATCGTCACCCGAATAGAGCAGCGAGACCTCGGCGCCTTCCGGCAGCTTGCGCACGATTTCGTACAGGGTGTGGGCGGGGGCCGTGATCTGGCCCTCGACCTGAACCTGGGCCTCGGCCTCGTCCACCATCTCCATGTCCAGATCGGTGGCCGCGAAGGCCAGCCGGTCACGCCCTGCGGACAGCAGGACGTTGGACAGGATCGGAATGGTGTTTCGACGTTCGACGACGCTCTGCACGTGGCCCAGGGCCTTGAGGAGCGCGGATCGTTCGATGGTCAGCTGCATATCGTCTCGCCCGGCGCGGCCGATTCGCAGATGGCCGCGGTTAAGTGACCTTGGACACTAGCGGATTGCGCGGCGGGAGCAACGGGTCAGTCCCGCTGCTCCACAGCTTCAACCGCGCAGCTTGCGCGTCAGGGCCTCGACGTCGCGGGCGATCTGGTCGTCCTGCGGCATCAGCTCCTCGATCTTGCGCACGCCGTGCAGGACCGTGGTGTGGTCGCGCCCGCCGAAACGACGGCCGATGTCGGGGTAGGAGCGGGTCGTGTGCTGCTTGCAAAGATACATGGCGATCTGGCGGGGGCGGGCCACCGCACGGGTGCGGCGCTCGCTGAGCAGGTCGGCCTGTTTCATGTTGAAGTGGTCGGCGACCGTCTTCTGGATCTCGTCCACGGTGATGCGGCGCTCGGGTCCGCCGCGCAGGGCGGCGCCCAGCAGGATCGAGGCCTCGTCCACCGAGACGGCCGACAGGCGCGAGCCGGCGGCGGCGGCCAAGGTGTTCACGGCGCCTTCAAGCTCGCGCATCGAACCGGGGGTGCGGTCCACCAACTGGGCCAGAACCTCGGGGTCAGCCTCGCCCTGGACGACGCCCAGGGCCGACAGGGCCTTGAGACGGTTCTGGGCCACGGCGATCTTCAGCTCGCGGTCGCCCGCCTCGACCGGGCAGGTCAGGCCGGCGGCGAGATGGCTGCGCAGGCGCGGCTCGACCTCGGTCAGGGCCATCGGCGCGCGGTCGGCCGAGAAGACGATGCGTTTGCCGTCCTCGATCAGGGCCGTCAGGGTCGAGAGCAGTTCTTCCTGGGTGCTCGTCTTGCCGCCCACGAACTGAACGTCGTCCAGCAGCAGCATGTCGGCCGAACGCAGGCTTTCCTTGAAGGCGGCGGTCGAGCGGTCCTGCATCGCCTTGACGAAGGTCGACAGGAAGCGCTCTGCGGTCAGATAGACCACCTTGGCCTCGGGCCGCAGGCGCTGGGCCTCCCAGGCGATGGCGTTCAGCAGGTGGGTCTTGCCGTAGCCGTAGGGGCCGCAGAAGAAGACGGGGTTGAAATGGCCGTCGGCCCAGCTGGCGACCTGTTTGGCGATGGCCAGGGCGAAGGCGTTGCCCTGACCCTCCACGAAGCTGTCGAAGGTCAGGCGGTCCTGCAGGCCGGCGGCGCGCACGGCGCGGGCCCCATCGGCGCTAATATGGGCGGCGCTGATCGGGGCGGCGGGAGCGATATGGGGCGTGGAGGCGAAGGCGGCGAGACGCGGGGCGGCGTCCACCACATTGCCGGCCATAACGGCCGAGGCCGGCGGGGCCGAACCCACTTCGGCGCGGCAACGCACCTCAAGGCGACGGTTTAGGCCGTCCAGGCCCAGCCACAGCTCGTTCATGCGGCGCAGGGCGTTCTTGCGCACCCAGTCGCGGGCATAGGCGGTGGGCGTGACCAGTATCAGATGGCCGGCGTTGTCCAGACGGACCGCCGACGGGGCGATATAGGACGAGAAAGGGCCGTCGCCGATCTCGGCGCGCAGGCGCACGGACGCCTCGCTCCAGATGCGGTCAGGGTCCGTCATTCCCGACGTATTCGTTCCGCCCGCCATCGCCGTTGCGCCCCCAACCATCTTGCCCGCCCAGTTCAAAACCAAAATCCGACCTTCCGCGGCTTCAGGGCGATGGTTCAGGGACGACTTCTCCTGCGCCGAAAAGCGATGCTTTTCGGACGGGGTCGAACCTCTGGACAGACATCTCCCGCCAACGCGAAACCTGAGCCTCGCGCCGTCTTCATCCGTGCTGGGATGGAAGTGCGTTAGAGGCCAAAACTTACGCTGCGAGCCGGGTGGGTCAACGCTGATTCGTTGGTCGATTCGCAGTTAAATTGTTTGACTCCGTCAAACCCTGATCCTGCTTGGAATTTCTGGCGAACTGCTGCTCGACGAGCGCGGATTTCAAAATTGCACCTTAGCGACACAACGCAAAACGGCGAAGGAGCTTGCGCGCCTTCGCCGTTGATATTGCTTTATAATCCCACAACGAAACAGCGACAGCTGCTCCGTCTGCGTCGGATTAAATTTGGCTCAGGCGGCCGACAGCTTCTTTAGCTGGGCGGCCAGGCGCGACACCTTGCGCGAGCCGGTGTTCTTGTGAACGACGCCCTTGGAGACTGCGCGCATCAGCTCGGATTGAGCTTCAACGAAAGCGGTCTTGGCGACGGCGGCGTCGCCACCGGCCAGAGCTTCCTGGAACTTGCGCAGATAGGTGCGGACGCGCGAACGGCGCGCCTTGTTCACTTCGGTACGCGCTTCGATCTTGCGGATCGCCTTGCGGGCGCCGGGGTTGTTGGCCATGTCAAACCTTCGAACGGAAAACGCCGCGGAGCACACGTCCACGGCGCGGAAATCTCAAGAGGGCGGGCCTATAGCCGAAAGCCCGGAGGCGGTCAACGCGGAGTCTTCCTTGATCGACTCACGGGTTGGTCGATGGCGAACCCGGATGTCGTCGCACAACGCGCCTTTTGGGCGGCGTTTCAAACGCACCACGATCATGTTCAACGTTCCAGAACGCCAATTCCTTCGCGGCTTTTTTCGCGGTGTTGAACGGGTGCAACGCTTTCTGAAACTTCATGAATTGGGTCGTTTTCCGGCCATGTTTGTGCCGTCCCACGGGGGTCTGAAACCTTCTCCCGGATCGTCGTTCCATGACCCAGACCGCGCTTCTCCTGCTTGCGCTGGCCCCCACCGCCGGTGTCGTTCAACCTGCCCAGCCCCAGGTGCAACAGGAAGAGCCCACGACGGTGCTGCCTGATGTCGAGGTCACGGCGGCGCGGCGCGGCGTGGCCTTGGGCGGGCAGGAGCCGATCGTTTCCTATGACGCCGCCCAGATCCAGGCGTTCGGCGCGACCAACATCGGCGAACTGGTCACGCTGCTGGAAGCTCAGACCCGCAGCGCGCGTGGCGGCTCGCCGGTCTTCCTGGTCAATGGGCGTCGCATCTCAGGCTTCCGCGAGATCCGCGGCATCCCGCCCGAGGCCATCGACCGTTTCGACGTCCTGCCGGAAGAGACGGCGCTGTCCTATGGCTACAGCGCCAATCAGCGGGTGGTGAACATCGTCCTGAAGCCGGACTTCACGTCCCTGACCGCCTCGGTCAACGTCAGCCGGCCCGAGCAGGGCGGCCGCACCACGACCGCCAGCGAGAACAACGTCCTGAGCATCGCCGGGACCGACCGCTGGTCGCTGGACATCAACGGCACGACCGCCAACACCCTGTTCGAGACCGAGCGCGACATCGACCGCAGCGACACGGCGGGCGGCGGCGCGAACGGTCAGGAGGCGATCGCCTATCGCACCCTGTTGCCCAAGACGGCGCAGGCGTCGGTGGCCGGCACATACAAGCATGATCTGAACGACAAGATCGGGATGACGCTGAGCGGCAGTGTCGAGGACGCAAGCAACCTCAGCTACCAGGGCCTGCCCGGCGTGAGCCTGAACGTGCCGGGGACCAATCCGTTTTCGCCGTCGGGCGCAGACGCGGCCCTGTTCCGCTATCTGAACCTGCCGGGCGCCCTGACGCGCGAGACCGACACGCGCACCGCCGAACTGGGCACGGTGTTCGACGGCTATGTGGGCGACTGGCGCTGGACGGCGACGGGGGAGTACAGCCGCGTCGAGACCGACACCTCGGTTGGGCGGGGCGTGGACGAAATCGCACTTCAGGCCGCAGTGACGGCCGGCGACCTGACGGTCAATCCCTTCGGCGACCTGACCAGCCGGGCCACGGTCAATGCGCGCGACACAGCCAACTCGGTGGCCCAGAGCGCGACGGCCGAACTGGTGCTCAACGGCCGCCCGTACGAGCTGCCGGCGGGCGACATCACCTCGACCTTCAAGGTCGGCGCCGGTTATCAGTCGCTGGATTCCGGGAGCGTGCGTTCGGGCGTCGCCGTGGATCGGTCGCAGTCGCGCAACACGGGCAGCGTCCAGGCCAACATCGACCTGCCGATCTCCAGTGTCGAGCGGGGCATCCTGCCCAGGATCGGCGACCTGTCGGCCAATCTGAACCTGGCCTACGAGGAACTGTCCGACTTCGGCGGCGTGTCGTCGCTCGGCGCGGGCCTGAACTGGACGCCGGTCGAACGGCTGTCGCTGTCCGCCAACTATTCCGGCGAAGGCAAGGCCCCCACCGTCCAACAGTTGAACGACCCGACGGTGTCGACGCCCAACATCCCGGTCTTCGACTTCCGAAACAGCCAGACCGTCGAGATCAACCAGATCACCGGCGGCGATCCCAATCTGAAGGCCGAGGATCGGCGCATCCTGAAGCTGGGCGTCAACTGGCAGCCGGTGTCGGACAAGGATTTCCGCCTGAACCTGGCCTATACCCGCACCCAGGCGGACGACGAGATCTCCAGCTTCCCCACGATCACGCCCGACCTTGAAGCGGCCCTGCCGGATCGGTTCGTGCGCGACGCCGACGGCAATCTGCTGTCCATCGACGCCCGCCCGCTGAACTTCTTCAAGCGCGAGCAGCAGGACGTTCAGTGGGGCTTCAACTTCTCGCGCCCCTTCGGCAAGGCCGACCCTGCCTTGGCGGCAGCGGGGCCAGGCGGACGCCCAGGCGGCGGCATGATGATGGGCGGCGGCCCACGCGGCCATGGAGGCCCCGGCGGCGGTGGTCGGCTTCGCGGCTCCGGTGGGCCGGGGATGCAGCCGGGCCAGGGCATGTTCAACCTGTCGCTGACCCACACCTGGCGCGTCCAGGACGAGGTCGTGATCCGCGAGGGTCTGGCGCCGCTGGACCTGTTGAACGGCGACTCCATCTCCGGCTCGGGCGGACAGTCGCGCCATGAGGTCCAGCTTCAGACCGGCCTGTTCAAGAACGGGCTGGGCGCCTTCGTCAACGCCAACTGGCGTGCGGGCACCACGGTCAACGGGGACACGCTCGGTTCGCCCGATCTGGATTTCTCGGGACGGACGACGGTCAATCTGTTCGCCTTCGCCGACCTGACCCAGCGCACGTCGTGGGTCGAACGCTTCCCGATCCTGAAGGGAACGCGGATCGGCTTCGGCGTTCAGAACATCTTCGACGACCGTGTGTCCGTGACCAGCAGCGACGGCGCGAAGCCGGTCAACTACCAGCGGGACTATCTGGACCCGCAGGGGCGAGTGTTCCGCATCAACCTGCGCAAGATCCTGTTCTAGGGGATCAGACCGGCGGCTCAGGGCCAGACGGTCGCCAGCGCGATCATCACGACGGCGGCGGCGAGCGCGAGGGGAAAGAACAGACGGTCCGACATCGGTCGACTGTTACCTCTGTGCGTCCGGTGCGACAAGCAGAGCCGGCGGCCCGGCGCCGGCGAGCCTTGACCGGCCTGGGACGGCGTCCTACCCCGAAAGGCCGTTTTCCGAAGGACCGACCGAATGCCGCGCCTGATCCTGCTCCGCCATGGCCAAAGCCAGTGGAACCTCGAAAACCGCTTCACCGGCTGGGTCGACGTGGATCTGACGGCGGAGGGCGAGGCCCAGGCGCGTCACGGCGGCGAATTGATCGCCGAGGCCGTGTTCAAGCCGGCTGTGATGTTCACCTCGGTCCTGACACGCGCCCAGCGCACCGGCGCCCTGGCGCTGCAGTCGGCGGGCCTGACCGACGTGCCGGTGATCGAGGACTGGCGCCTGAACGAGCGCCACTATGGCGGCCTGACGGGGCTCAACAAGGCCGAGACGGCGCAGAAGCACGGCGAGGACCAGGTCAAGGTCTGGCGCCGCAGCTATGACGTGCCGCCGCCCCCGCTGGCGCCCGGCGGCGAGTTCGATTTCAACGCCGACCCCCGCTATGCCGGCAAGGCCATTCCCGACACCGAAAGCCTGAAGACCACGCTGGACCGGGTCAAGCCCTATTGGGACGCCGAGATCGCGCCGCGCCTGAAGGCGGGCGAGGACGTGCTGATCGCCGCCCACGGCAACTCCCTGCGGGCCATCGTCAAACTGCTGTTCGGCGTGCCGGACGATCAGATCGTCGGGGTCGAGATCCCCACGGGCAATCCGCTGGAGATCGATCTGGACGCGGATCTGAAGCCGACCGCCGCCCGCTACCTCGACGCCGCCCGCGCCGAAGCGCTGCCGACCCCATCATGAGCTGGAGCGCCGCCGACCAGGCCTTCATGGCCCAGGCCATCGCGCTGGCGACGGGGCGTATGGGCGAAACCTGGCCCAATCCGGCGGTCGGCTGCGTCATCGTCAAGGACGGCCGGGTGATCGCCCAGGCCGCCACCGCGCCGGGCGGCCGTCCCCATGCCGAGGAACAGGCCGTGCCCGCCGCCGGCGCCGATGTCGTCGGCTCGACCGTCTATGTCACGCTGGAGCCGTGCGGCGCCCGGTCGTCGGGCCGCAAGTCGTGCGCCCACTTCCTGACCGAGGCGGGCGTGGCGCGGGTCGTCATCGCCTGTCTGGACCCGTCCCCCTTCGCCGCCGGGCGGGGCACCGAGCGGCTGCGCGCGCAAGGCCTGACCGTCGAGACCGGCCTGATGTGCGAGGAGGGGGCGCCCCTGTGCGAAGGCTTCCTGCACCGGCTGGAAACCGGCCGGCCCATGGTGCGGATCAGCGAGGACGGCGTCGGCTTCGACGGCCGCTTCGTCGCCTCGCCCAAGGCCGATCTGGTCACCGAGCTTAAGCGGTTGGGCGAGGCGGGCTACACGCGTCTGTGGACCGGGCCGGGCGAGCTGGCCGAGGCGCTGGACGAGCAGGGCCTGCTGAGCATCTGAAAACCGAAGGTTGTTCAAAGGTTTCTTAAGTCAGACCGCATAGTGTGGCCTGATGGCCCTCGCCGCTGAACCCATTGTGAGAAAACGCCTGACGCAGGCGGAGCTGGACCTGGTCTGCGCCCGGCATGACCGGCTGTTCCAGGCTCGACCCGGCGGCGCCCGTGCGGTCTTCGCCTGGATGGATCTGTCCGGGCTCAGCCTGAAGGGGCGCAACCTGTCCGACGCCGATTTCGCCGCCGCCTGTCTGGAAGGCTGCGACCTGACGGGGGCCAAGCTGGACAACGCCAACTTCTTCGGCGCGGACATGCAGGACGCGATTCTGGCCGAGGCCAGCCTGCGACGTGCGGACCTGCGCGGCGCCTGCCTGCGCGGCGCGGACCTGTCGGGCGCCGACATGTTCGAGGCCGACCTGCGCGAAGGCGCCATCGCCGCCGCCGACGCCAAGCTGGGTTTCAAGGTCATCGAGCCGCGCCATCGCGAGGAGACCGAAGCCGTCGGCGCCAACCTGTCCGGCGCCAATCTGCAACGCTCCAAGATGTCGGGCGTCATCGCCATGAAGGCCGACTTCTCCGGCGCGGTGATGAAGGACTGCAAGCTGGTCCGGGCCAATCTGAAACAGGCCAACTTCCGGGGCACGGACCTGGCTGGGGCCGATCTGTCGGGCGCGGACCTGTCGGGCGCCGATCTGCGCGACGCCATTCTTGTCGGCTGCAAGATGACCATGTGGCGCGCGGACGGCGCGGACATGCAGGGCGCCCTGACCGACAACAAATCCGCGTGCGAATCCGTGGACCGTATGCCGGCCGCAGAGATGCTGCGCGAACACGCCCGCTGGTGCGAGACCGGCGGGACGGAGGGGCAGCCTTCGGTGTTCGATGGTGTCGATCTGCGTCCGTTGAAGTCGATCACGGGGCTGAACCTGACCGCCTTGTCGGCCAAGGGGGCAGTTTTCTATGGTCTGGACATGGAGGGGGTGCAGCTACAGGGCGCCCAGCTTGAAAACGCCGATCTGAGGTCCGCCAAACTGCGTCGCGCCGACCTGCGCGGGGCGCGTTTGAAGGGGGCCAGGCTGAACGGTGCGGACATGCGCGAGGCGCAGTTGGGACCGTTGCTGATCACCGCCGATCGCCTGATGCCGGCCGATCTGACGGGGGCTGTGCTGCGTGGCGCGGACCTGTCGGGCGCCGATCTGAAGCGCGCGGTCCTGATCGGCGCCGACCTGGGGCGTGCGACTATGCACGGCGCCCAGACCCGTCAGGCCGATCTGACCGACGCCAATCTGACCGGCGTGCGCGGCCTGGTCGTGGACCAGGCCGCTTAAAGCCTTAAGCCAGCGCTTTGAGCTGATCGACCAGGTCGGTCTTTTCCCAGCTGAAACCGCCGTCCGCATCGGGCTCGCGTCCGAAGTGGCCATAGGCGGCCGAGCGGGCGTAGATCGGCTTGTTCAGCTTCAGATGCTCACGGATCGCACGCGGCGTGGCGCCGCCGATCAGGTCCAGAATCTTGTCTTCCAGCACCGCTTCCGAAATCTTGCCGGTGCCGTGCAGATCGACGTGGATCGACTGGGGCTTGGCCACGCCGATGGCGTAGGAGATCTGGATGGTGCAGCGGTCGGCCAGACCCGCCGCGACCACATTCTTGGCCAGGTAGCGGCAGGCATAGGCGGCCGAACGGTCCACCTTGGTCGGGTCCTTGCCCGAGAAGGCGCCGCCGCCGTGGGGCGCCGCGCCACCGTAGGTATCGACGATGATCTTGCGGCCGGTCAGGCCTGCGTCGCCGTCAGGTCCGCCGATCTCGAAGATGCCGGTCGGGTTGATGTGCCAGACGGTGTTCTCGTCGGTGAAGCCTTCCGGCAGCACTTCGAGAATATAGGGTTTGACGATCTCGGCGACCTGTTCGGAGCTGAGGCCCTTGGCGTGCTGGGTCGACAGGACGATCGAAGTGGCGCGGACCGGCTTGCCGTCCTGGTATTCGATCGTCACCTGGCTCTTGGCATCCGGCTCCAGCTGCGAGCCGCCGGCGTGGCGAACCTCGGCGAGGCGCTTCAGGATGTTGTGGCTGTATTGCAGGGTCGCCGGCATCAGTTCCGGCGTCTCGTTCGACGCATAACCGAACATGATGCCCTGGTCGCCCGCGCCCTCGTCCTTCTCGTTGGTCGAGTCGACGCCGACGGCGATGTCCGCCGACTGGGCGTGCAGGTAGCAGGCGTATTCGGCCGTTTCCCAGTGAAAGCCGTCCTGCTCATAGCCGATGTCCTTGACTGCGGCGCGGACCAGCGGCTCCAGGCTGTCGATGATGGCCTGGGTGAAGGCTTCGTTCTCTTCCTTGGTGGCGCCCGGCCGGGTGGCGCGGACTTCGCCGGCCAGGACGATGCGCTGGGTCGTGACCAGGGTCTCGCACGCCACGCGCGCCTCGGGATCCTTGGCCAGGAAGGCGTCCACGACGGTGTCGGAGATGCGGTCTGCGACCTTGTCGGGGTGACCTTCGGAAACGCTTTCCGAGGTGAAGAGGAAGGAAGAACGAGCGGCCAAGAGAGGCTCCTGTCTGTGTCAGGCGGTCAGACATATAAAGATATGCTTATATGTTCAAGTGATCTGACATCGCGCGATGAGACGGAAAGTGGTTTGCAAGCTAAGCAGATCGGCTGACACCGGTGGATTTTAGGGTAAACAGGATGCGGGGGATCAAATGCCTGACAGCCTGACGACCAGAGAAAGCGAATGTGTCCACCTCGCCGGCCAGGGCCTGGAGGACAAGGAGATCGCTGCGCGTCTCGACATTTCGCCTCGCACCGTCGGCAATCACCTGCATCGCGCCTACGCCAAACTGGGGGTGTCGGACCGCAAGCTGGCGGCGCGCCGGCTGAGTAGCGTCTACTCAGAGGCGTCGATACTCATTCCCAACACCGGCCCCGATCCGCTGAATGATCCCACGTCGGCCGAACAGTTGGACGATGCGGTTTCCGACCGAACGACTTCCTGGCTTCTGCCGGCGCCGCCCCGCGGCGCTCTGGCAAGGGTGGGGATCATCGTCGCCGGGGCCGCCATCGCTCTTCTGTTCGCCATCGGGATCGTGACGGCGGGCATGGTGGTTCCATCCCTTTTCGACCGGCTCGCTCCCGCTGAAATGCGCTGACCAAACGGCTTAACGGGAGATGAGCCAATGAAGAATATGCACGTCGGCGTCCGCGTGGCGCGACAGGTCAGAACCGCCGAACACGCCGTCGATCAGGCGATGATCGAGGTCTGCCGGCTGGTCCAGACGGCGCTGGAAGGTCGGGTCGAGGCCCGCCTGGCGGCGGAAGTCGGACAGGACGCTCTGGCCAATATGGTTCGCGGCCTCAGCCAACTCGCCGAGGTTCGCGGCGCGGTCATCGCCAGTCACGGCGAACTGGCCCAGGTCGCCGACGAACACCAGGTCGGCTGGTACATGGACGGTCCTCGCGAGGACAAGACCGTCAAACCCACTGGGTTCGCCCCGGTTCTCGCCGTCGCCGCTTGATCGCGCCGGAATGTGGTCGCCGCTATCCTTGCTGCTGGAGGGCCTGACCTACGCGGTCATGGCGCTTCTGCTGTGGAAAGGCCGCACGCCCGAGCGGATCGTCGTCCTCGCCCTGTTCGCCTTGCAGTGGGGCACGCCATTGGTCGATCACCTGTTCATCGGACATTTCCGATGGGGGGTGGCGGGACTGTCGTTCGCCATGTTCTGCCTGCTGGTGGGCCTGGCGCTGCGATACGACCGCTGGTGGCTGCTTTTGGCGGCCGGCGCTCAGCTCATCGCGGTCTCGACCCATCTCGCCGGCATCGCCGGTTCCGACGCCCTTCTCTGGTCGATCGTGTCGACCCGAATGGTTGTCTGGTTCGAGCTCCTGCTTCTCGCCCTCTTTGGTGTCTGGGAGGCGCGCGCCGCCCCCTACGCCCATCCCAAATCACGGCGCGCGCCCGTCCGCGCGCCACACAAGGTCACAGTCCAATGAACACCCAAACCCCCACCGCCTTCATGCCCCTGTTCCGTTCGTGGCTGGAGACCGCCAATCTGGCTCAACAGGTCGGATCGCAATCCCTGTCGGCCAGCGGCGAGAACCTGCTGGTCGAGCTGGACCTTGCGCCGATGGAGGCGGCCGAAACCACCCTGCTGGATCATGCGCCCAGCACGGCGGTCGAGGCGGTCTGCATGATCGAGATCATTCGCCAGAGCCTGGCGGACGCGGGCCGTTCGGACGGCCGCGACATGCGCGCGCTGGACGCCATTCAGTCATGGCTCGCCGGCACGGCGCTGGAGGCGTCGTCGGACCGTCGAGACGAGGTGGAGCAGTTGCTGAAGAGCGTCAGCAACCGCGCCTGATCAGCCGCGCAGGCCCTTGGCTACGGTCAGAAGGGCGTCGCGTTGCGCGGCGTCCTTGATCCCGCGGAAGGCGGCCAGCAGTTCGGCGACGCCCGGGGCGGCCAGCGCAAGCTCGTCGCCCTCGGCCGTTTCCAACTCGCCCAGCAGGGCGGCGCCGGTCGACTTCAGAACCGAGGCGATCTGCAGAAGACGGGCGGCGGACACGCGATTGACGCCCCGCTCATACTTCTGAATCTGCTGGAAGGTGACGCCGGCGCCTGCGGCCAACTGCGCCTGGGTGATACGAAGTTCTTCGCGACGCGCACGGATGCGTCCGCCAATGGCGATGTCTACGGGATCTACTGCGTCGTTCATTTGGGCCTACGGACAGGACTAATGGCGTGCCAAGGCCCCAAAACATCAACGCCGTCAAGCCAAAGCTGCTTCGCTAAGGAGTGCTACGTGTGCTGATGAGTATGAATTCAACCATTAGGATACATGACGGCGCCCCCGCCGTCGCTTCCGGCGCGAACCGCGCTCGGAGAAGTGGTGCCGCTTAGGTGACTCGAACACCTGACCCCATCATTACGAATGATGTGCTCTACCGGCTGAGCTAAAGCGGCCCGGTTGCGACGGATGAAGTGGTCCGCGCGAGACGGGGTCTTTATACGGCCGTGTCGCGCTTGCCAAGCGCCGCTTTCAAGATCGTGAGCAATGAGGCTTCGTCGGGCGTTTGGGCCACGGCTGGCGTCAGACCCAGGGCGACCAGCGGGGCGGCGGCGGCGGGGGAGATACAGGCCGTGACGGCGTGCGACAGCCGGACGATGTCCTGTTCGGCCATGATCTTCGCCGCGCGGGGGGAGTGGATCAGGATCGCATCGAATGTCGTGGGCATGGCGACGGTCGTGGTTTGGGCGCGATAGACGATCAGGGGTTGGATCGAGACGTTGCGGGCGCCGGCGATGACCAGGGCGGCGTCGAAGTCGCCGGCGGGGGTTTCGGCTTGCGGGACCAGCACGGAGGCGTGGCTCAGCTCGGAGGCGATCAGGCGGGCGAGGGCGTGAAGGTCGCCGGAGGCGGAACGGACCTCGTCGAAGCCGGCGTCGCGGGCGGCCTGGGCGGTGGCGTCGCCGACGGCGAAGACCGGGCGGTCGCGTTCGGGCGTCAGGGCGGCGAAGGCTGCGACGCCGTTGATGCTGGTGAAGGCCAGCGCGTCGAAGGGAGCCAGGTCAGGGACGGGCGGGGTCAGGTTCTGGATCGTCAGCAGGGGGGCGATGATCGGCTCCAGCCCCATGGCTTGCAGGCGTGCGGCGGTGCGGGCGGCGCCGGGCTCGGCGCGAGTGATCCAGATGCGGGCGGGCCTGGCTTCTGCGTTGGGGGCGGTCATCCGTCCAGGGTCGCGGGATCGACCTCCTGATCGCCGGCGGAAGCGTGGACCTCGCCGCCCAATCGCTGGCCCAGGGCGCGGGCGTCGGCTTCGGTGGGTTGGGGCAGGTCGCCGACGCGGCGCCAGCGGGCGGACCCGTCGGGGCTGAGCATTTCGGTGGTCAGGTGAAGGATGTCGTGCTCGATGCGGGCATAGGCGCCGACGGCGGTGCGGCACGACCCTTCCAGCGCCGTCATGGCCCCACGCTCGGCGGCGACGGCGATGGCGGTCGCGGGGTGGTTCAGGGCGGCGACCCATTGGGCGTTCAGGGGCGCGTCGATGTTGGCGGCACGCGTCTGAATGGCCAGGGCGCCCTGGCCTGGCGCGGGCAGGAAGGCGTCCAGCGACAGTTTCTCGCGAATGTGTTCGGTGACGCCCAGGCGCGTCATGCCTGACACCGCCAGAAGGATGGCGTCGAAATCCCCCTCGGCCGCGCGGCGCAGCCGGGTGTCGATGTTGCCGCGCAGCATCTCGACCTTCAGGTCGGGCCGCAGGGCCAGGGCCTGGGCCTGGCGACGCAGGCTGGCGGTGCCCAGGCGGGCGCCGAAGGGCAGGGTATCGAAGCTGTCGAAGTCGCGGCTGATGAAGGCGTCGCGGGCGTCCTCCCGTTCGGGGATGGCGGCGATGCACAGGCCCTGCGGCTGTTCGGCGGGGACGTCCTTCATCGAATGGATGGCGATGTCGATCCGGCCGGCCAGTAGCGCCTCCTCGATCTCCTTTGTGAACAGGGCCTTGCCGCCGATTTCCAGCAGGCGGCGGTCCTGAATGCGGTCGCCGGTGGTGACGATCTCGACCAGGGGAATGGCGGTCTCGATCTCGGCCTCGGGCACGTTCAGGGCGCGGCCGATGGCGCGCTGCATCATGCCGGACTGGGCCAGGGCCAGCTTGGAACGCCGGGTGCCGATGCGGAGAGGAAAGGTCATGAGCGTTGCGCACCGGTCGCCGGGTCGCTACCTCGACCCGATGGAGATGTCCGCCGACTATAGCAGCGGCGCCAAGTCAGCAACTGGACGGGATGTCCCCCCTCGTCCCGGTCATGCGCTGACGGTGCTGGGCCTGGAGACCAGCTGCGACGAGACCGCCGCCTCGGTGGTGCGCCTGACAGGTGGTCGGGCGGAGGTGCTGTCCTCGGTCGTCCACAGCCAGATCGACGATCATGCGGCCTATGGCGGCGTGGTGCCCGAGATCGCGGCGCGCAGCCATGTGGAGATGATCGCCGAGGTCACGCGTCGCGCAATGTCCGAGGCGGACATGGGCTATGACGGGCTGGACGGGATCGCGGCGACGGCCGGGCCGGGCCTGGTCGGCGGGGTCATGGTGGGGCTGAGCTTCGGCAAGGCGGCGGCGCTGGCGCGCGGCCTGCCTCTGGTGGCGGTCAATCATCTGGAAGGCCATGCGGTGTCAGCGCGGCTGGGGGCGGAGGTCGCCTATCCCTTCCTGCTGCTGCTGGTGTCTGGCGGCCATTGCCAGCTTCTGGAGGTGCGCGGCATCGGCGACATGAGCCGGATCGGCGCCACCATCGATGACGCGGCGGGTGAGGCTTTCGACAAGATCGCAAAGGCCCTGGGGCTGGGTTATCCGGGCGGGCCGGCGCTGGAACGGCTGGCGATGCAGGGCGATGGGTCGCGGTTCGACCTGCCCCGCGCGCTGCTGGGCCGCAAGGATTGCGATTTCTCTTTCTCGGGCCTGAAGACGGCGGCCTTCCGCATCGCACAGACCTGCGAGACGGAGCAGGATAAGGCGGACCTGGCCGACGCGGTTCAGAACGCCATCGCGCGTCAGCTGTCGGATCGGTCGGAGCGCGCGTTGGCGGCCTATGCCGAAACCCATGAGCACAGGTTGTTTGTGGTGGCGGGCGGGGTCGCGGCCAACAAGACCATCCGCGCGACCTTGCAGGCGACGGCGGCCAAACACGGCTTCGACTTCCTGGCCCCGCCCATGGCCTATTGCACCGACAATGCGGCGATGATCGCCTTG
Source organism: Brevundimonas sp. (assembly GCF_041648115.1). Lineage (GTDB taxonomy): Bacteria > Pseudomonadota > Alphaproteobacteria > Caulobacterales > Caulobacteraceae > Brevundimonas. The sequence goes on along the minus strand of NZ_JBAZPR010000001.1, from coordinate 145,500 downwards.
GCGGGGGCGGAGCGGCTGGCGCTGGGACTGACCAGCGACATCGACGTCGTCGCACGGCCGCGATGGCCGCTGGACGAAGCGCGCGCCCTGTCCGATCCTTCGCACAAGCCGGGCCGCAAAGGCGCCAAGGCGTGAACGATAAAGAAGCTTCGGGAGGGCGTATGGAATTCCGCACGGCAGGAGTCATCGGCGCGGGCGCCTGGGGCACGGCCCTGGCGCAGGTCTGCGTTCGGGCTGGTCTGGACACGACCTTGCAAGCGCGCGAGCAGCAGTTGGTCGAGACCCTGCGGGCGACGCGGGCCAACGACCTGTATCTGCCCGGCGTGCCGCTGGCCGACGCACTGAAGTTCACGGCCGATCTGGGCGACCTGGCCGACTGCGACGTGATCCTGGCCGTGCCGCCTGCCCAGCATATGCGGGCGACGCTGACGGCGTTTGCGCCCCACTATCGCGCCGGCGTGCCGGTGGTGCTGTGCTCCAAGGGGGTCGAGCGCGGCACGATGAAGTTGATGACCGAAGTGCTGGCCGAGACCTTGCCGGACGCGCCTGCCGCCGTCCTGTCCGGCCCCAGTTTCGCTGGCGAGGTGTCGCGCGGCCTGCCCACCGCCGTCACCCTGGCCTGCGCCGATGCGGCGCTGGGCGAGGCGCTGCTGAACACCCTGTCGGCGCCGGGCTTCCGGCCCTATCTGGCGACCGATCTGGTGGGGGCCGAGGCGGGCGGGGCGCTGAAGAACGTCCTGGCCATCGCCTGCGGCATTTCCGAGGGGCGTCACCTGGGACGCAGCGCCCATGCCGCCCTCATCACGCGCGGCTTTGCCGAAATGACCCGCCTCGCCGTCGCTATGGGTGGTCAGGCCGAGACGGTGGCGGGCCTGTGCGGCCTGGGCGACCTCGTCCTGACCTGCTCCAGCCCCCAGTCGCGCAACATGAGTCTGGGCCTGGCCCTGGGCCAGGGACAGACGGTGGAACAGGCCCTGGCCGGCAAACGGTCGGTGGCCGAGGGCTATGAGAGCGCGCCAGCCGTGCGCGAACTGGCGGCGCGTCTGGGCGTGGAAATCCCGATCTCTGAAGGTGTCGCCGCCCTGCTGGCCGGCGAGATCGACGTGGACGGCCTGATCGACGGCCTGTTGTCGCGTCCATTGAAGGCCGAACGTGTCTGAGGACGCACCCGCAGAGCGCCAACGGGTCTGGAAGACGCCGCCGGGCGTGGCCCTGTGCGCCGAGGGCGACATCGCCGACCCCGGCTCGCGCGGTTTCGTGCTCCAGATCGGCGAGGCCTTCTTCCACGGCTTCGTGGTGCGTAAGGACGGTCAGGTCGCCGGCTGGGTGGACCGCTGCCCCCATGCGGGTTTTCCCATCGCCATGGAGATCGACCGCTATCTGACGCCCGACGGATCCTTGATCCTTTGCGGCTGGCACGGGGCGGTGTTCGAGCCGCTGACCGGCGAGTGCAAGGGCGGCCCCTGTGCGGGCGGGCGGCTGACGCCCTGGCCTGTGGCGGCGACGGGCGGGATCGTCAGGACGGCCTGAGGTCGATCAGCGCGCCAGCTTGCCCTTGGCCTTGGCGGCGCTGAGGACCACTTTCGGGTCCGGCTTCTTCACCTCGACGCTGGTGTGGTTCAGGATCGACAGGATGTAGCGGCCGATGTTCAGCCGCGCCGTCTTCTTGTCGTCTGTGGCCACGACGACCCAGGGCGCGAAGGGGCGATCCGTCTCGTCCAGCATGCGGTCGCGGGCGTCGGAATAGGCGTCGAACCGCGCCTCGGCCTCGGCGTCCAGCGACGACAGCTTGAACTTCTTCAGCGGGTCGGTGCGGCGTTCCTTCAGCCGTTTGGCCTGTTCTTCGCGCGAGATGTCCAGCCAGATCTTGATCAGGATGATCCCGTCGTCGGTCAGCATCCGCTCGAAGCGCGGGGCGTCGGTCATGAACTGGGCGTACTGCTCGGGCTTGCAGTATCCCATCACCGGCTCGACCCCGGCGCGGTTGTACCAGGACCGGTTGAAGATCACCGTCTCGCCCGCCGCCGGCAGGTGTGAGACATACCGCTGGAAATACCACTGGCTGGTTTCGCGGTCGCTGGGCTTGGGCAGGGCGATGACGCGCGTCTGGCGCGGTGACATGTGTTCGGTCAGCCGCTTGATCGCCCCGTCCTTGCCGGCGGTGTCGCGACCCTCCAGCACGATGACCACGCGCGAGCCGTGTTCGATGCTCCAGGCCTGGGTCTGGACGATGGCCAGCTGAATCTGCTCCAGCTCGGCTTCATAGGCGTCTGATTTCTTTCCCATGGTGAAAGAGTGGGCCGGACGGGGCCTGCGGGCAAGGGGTGTGCGTTCTCAGGGAGCCGACGGCGAAGCTGGGCGTTAAGGGCGCGGGGCCTGTCCGGCCCGTGACGGGGCGGAATGAAGCGCGATCTGGCGGACATGTGGAATCTGGTGTGGGAGCTGGCGCTGCTTGTCTGCTCGGCCTTCGCCCTGCTGAACGTCTTCGCTCCGCCACAGGATCTGCCGTGGAAGCCGCTGGATCTGGACCGACCCCTGGGGCGTGCGACCTCGGCCAAGGTCGCGGCCTTCGACGTGCCGACCGCCGCGACGCCCCAGGCCGTGGAGGGCGCGACCGAGGCCTGTATGCAGGCGTTGCGCAATGCGGGGGTTCAGGTCGAACGGGCGGCCGACCGCGACGACGGCGGCTTCTGCGTGGTGCGCGGAGCCGTGCGGATTACGGGCGGCGAGGTGACGCCTCTCGCGCCCGCCGGCGTTGTCATGCAGTGCCCGCTGGCCGTCCGCTACGTCATCTGGGACCGACAGGTGCTGCGCCCGGCCTCGCGCGACATCCTGGGGTCGGAGCCGGCGCGGGTCGAGAACTACGGCACCTATTCCTGCCGCCGCATCTATGGCTCCCAGGACGAGCAGGAGCGCCCCAGCGAACACGCCCGGGCCAATGCCCTGGACGTCGCAGGCGTCACGCTGAAGGACGGGCGGACCGTCAGTGTGCTGAACGACTGGCGGGGCGAAGGTCCTGCGGGCGAGCAGGGGTCACGGTTCCTGCATGCCGTTCGCGACGGCGCCTGCCGTCTGTTCTCGACTGTGCTGACGCCCGACTACAACGCCGCCCACGCCAACCATCTGCACATCGACGGCGCCGCCCGGGGCATCTGCCGTTAATCCTGAATGCGTCCCGTGCGAATCGCTTTGCTGTTGACCGCCTCGAAAAGCCGGGTGACAACATCGATACAGTCCGGATTTTGCGTGGGGTCCACACCCGCGTTTCGCTCCTTCGCCTGAACGAGCTGTCCAGATGGATTGTCGGGTCACCCTGATGGGGATCCGCCTGGAAAAGCGCGTTGACGGAGACGCAGACATGGCGACCGGCACGGTCAAGTGGTTCAACCCCACAAAGGGCTTCGGCTTCATCCAACCCGATACCGGCGGTCAGGACGTTTTCGTCCATATCACCGCCGTTCAGAAGGCCGGACTTCAGGGCCTCGATGAGAACGCCAAGGTCGAATACGAGCTGGAAAGCCAGCGCGGCAAGACCTCGGCGATCGACCTCAAGATTCTCTGAGTCGATCAGCCTTCAAGGCTTAGAGACAGGCGCGGCGGCTTCGGCTTCCGCGCCTGTTTTCTTTTTTGCTTGGGCTATCGCGCTTCGCGCTACTTGAGCCCGGCTGGAGCGTCAGCGGCGGGGACCGTCTTCGCTCTCTGCGACCTCTGCGCCAGGACGATGGCGCCCAGCACCAGGGCGCCGCCCAGGGCCTGAACCGGCGTCAGGGTCTCGCCGAAGATCCACCAGCCCAGCAAGCCGGCGACCACGGGCTGGATCAGGATGGTGACGGCCGTGACCGAGGCCGGCAGCTTGCCCAGCGCCCAGGCCACGCCGCCTTGGCCAAAGACGTGCATGATCCCCATGGCGATACAGGCGGCCCAGCCGCTTGGCCCGGCGGGGATGATGTCCTCGCCCAGGGCCAGAGCGACGATCAGCAGCAGAGGCGCGCCCAGCAATGTGGCCCAGAAGGTGACGCGCATGGCGCCGGCCGTCCGCCTCGCGGCCTTCACCGCCAGGAAATAGCCCGAGTACCAGACCGCCACCGACAGCGAGAAGATGTCGCCCAGCGGCGGATTGGTCCCCTGTCCGCCGTCCGCCCCCGCCGCCATGGCGAAAGCGCCGCCCATCGCCAGGGCCAGGGCCACAAGGAACAGCCGGTGCGGCCGCTCCTTCAGCACGAACCAGCCGAACAGGGTGACCACCACTGGCGTCAGGTTGCACAGCACCGTCGCATTGGCGACGGACGTCATGACGATGCCGTAGTGCCAGAAGCTGAGATCCAGCGCGAAGAACAGGCCCGCCAGCAGCGCCCATTTCGACGGGGTCGCGATCCCGCCCGGCTCGCGCGTCGCCAGTATGGTCAGCAGCGGCAGGGCGAACAGAAAACGCCAGAACCCCGCCGCCGCCGGTCCCGTCTCGGTCAACCGCACCAGAATGGGCGCCAGGCCCAGCACGCAGGCGGCGATCAGCAGGACGATCAGGGCGAAGGCGCGCGGCGAGACGCGCGAAACCAAGGCGGACATGGCGCGGCTCATACGCCGCCCTGCGGCGTGACGCCACAGGGCGTGCGATCAGATCAGCGGATCGATCCGCGCCTTTAGGCTCACAGCCAGGCCCGGCGCCCGGTCCAGATAGTCGATAGTGCCTTCCAACTGCCCCACCAGGCTCTGGATCATCATCGAGCCGAAGCCCTTACCCGCCAGATGGCCGCCGGCGCCTTCATCTTCGACCGACAGGCGGAAGTGGGCGCCCTGGTCTTCCATGATGATCCGCAGCGGACCGGGCTTGCCGTTGTAGGCGTATTTCTGGGCGTTGATGATCAGCTCGGTCAGGATCAGGCCGATGGTGACGGCCCGCCCTGCGTCGACGCAGACCGGGTCCAGATCCGTCTCGATCGCGGCGGTCCAGTCCGGCCCCATGCTGGAACTGAGATCCTCCACCAGATCGCCGATGTAGCGGGCCATGTCGATGGAGGCGACCTGGTCGCCAAGATAGAGGCGGCTGTGCACCGCCGAGACGGCGCGCACGCGACGACGCGCTTCGTTCAAGGCCGTGGCCGCAGGGCCTCCCGTCTGCTCGCGCGCCTGAAGGCCCAGGAAGCTGGACACCAGGGTCAGGCTGTTCTGGACCCGGTGGTTTACTTCGCGGATCAGATATTGCTGCTGCTCCAGCCGCAGATCCCGCTCGGACAGGCGATCCTGAAGCGAGCGGTTGAGGCGGCGCAGCTGGTCGATGGCGGCATAGTCGGCCAGGGCGTCGCGAAGCCGTCCGGCGGACTCGATCGCGGCGGGGCTCCAGCGATGGGCGCGGCCCGAAACCGATTCCGACCAGCTTTCGAAGGAGGCGCGGGGCGTCAGCACGGCGTTGGGACCGGTCTTGTCGGCGGTCGAGGGATTGCCGGCCCAGCGCACCGTCTCGATCACTTCGGATCGGAACCACAGGATCGATACCGGCTGGTCGATGGGCAGGGTGACGGCCAACAGGCCGCTGGCATGCGTCGTCCAGGCCTTGGCCTGGGGCAGGACGGCGGACAGGTTGTGGGACGACACGGGGCGCAGGCCGGGCCGCGATGCCGCCCAGGCGGCGACGGCGCCCACCGCATCGCGGGGCGGCGTATAGCCGAAGGTCTGGATCTCGCCGTCGCCGACGATGGCCAGGCCGTCGGCGCCCGTCAGCTGCATCAGCGGATCGGCGCGCGTGGCCAGCGCCTCGCGCAGCGGCCGATCCGTCGGAAGCCGACCGACCAGTTCGTCTTCCATGCGGCGCAGACGGGTGCGCTCGCGATAAAGGTCGGCGTCGCCCTTGGCCTTCAGCTGGCGCGCCAGATTGCGGGTCAGGGTCGTGCAGCCGACCCGCAGTTCGTAGGGCAGCAGTTTGGGCGAGGCGTTGTGACAGGCGATCAGCCCCCACAGCGCGTCATCGACGATGATCGACACCGAGGCCGAGGCCCGCACGTCCATGTTCTGGAGATATTGCAGATGGATCGGCGACACCGACCGCAGGCCGCTGTCGCTCATGTCCAGCGGCGCTTCGCCGGGCGCGACAGGCCGCAAGGGCTGGGGCCTATAACGGCTGTCGGGAATGACCCGCACGGGGTTGCGCAGATAAAGGGCCCGCGCCTGTCTGGGGATGTCGGCGGCCGGGAAATGGTGGTTCAGGAAGGAGCCTGTTCCGTCCGCACGGGCTTCGGCGACCACCTGGCCCGCGTCGTCGTCGTGGAAGCGGTAGATCATGACCCGGTCGAACCCGGTCAGCTTGCGAAAGGCTTCGGCCGCCCGATCGCACACCGACTGCACCGTCACCGCCCGTTCCAGCGATGCGCCGGCGGTGTCCAGATTGGCGACCAGGTCGATGCCCAAGCGCGCCTGCTGCGAGCTCTGTTCGACCTCGACGATCATCAGGTCGTCGGCGGCGGCGGCATTGGGCGCGCGGTGGACGACCACGTCATATTCCAGCCGGTTGGTCGCGCGCCAGCGGCAAGCGAAACCGGTCTCCTGCAAGGCCGCCATCGAGCGGATACGCCGGTCTGCGACATCGCCCAGCACGTCCGCGATCGGGCGGTCGATCCAGACGGTGCGGCCGGTCAGATCCTCGATGGCGCCCGCACCCTGGCGGATCGTCAGGGATTGCAGGTCGAGCACCAGCAGGAAGCCGTGCGGCTGAATGGATTGTGGAATGTGGATCGGCTCGCGATCACATTCGGTCAGATCGGGTTCGACGTTTTCCAGAGTCTCGGTCATGCGCAGGCGTCCCGCGTCTGCGGTTGCGGGGACGGGTGGTCGGCGGCTTCCCGAAGAGCGAGAAGGGCAGGGGAAGCGATCATGGGCGCCAGATTAACACACTGTCTTGTCTTGTCGATTTTCACGGGCGTGAAGCCGCGCTAGAAGGCGCGTCACGGACACGGAACGGCCCAGGGCGCATGGCGTTCAGCAGCCTCGTCCATTTTCATTTCGCTCGGAACGGTAGGCCCTCATGAAACTGCGCGTGCGCGCCGAGCTCGTCTATCGTTTCGATCCGCCGACGGACGCCATCTACAAGATCCAGGTCGCCCACTGGCCCGGCCAGGACATCATCGAAGAGACCCTGACCTTCGATCCGCCTGTGGAATTCCATGAGGACGAGGACGTCGATTTCGGCGCCCGCACCCTGCGTTGCCATGTCGAGGGCGAGGTCACCCTGACCTATGAGGCGGTGGTCGAGAACGGCGTGCTGAAGGGCCTGCCGCCCAGCGTATCCCAACACGACTGGGGCGAACTGCCTGCCGAGGTCCTGCCCTATCTGCAGCCCAGCCGATATTGCCCGTCGGACCAGTTCGGCCGCTTCGTCACGCGCGAGTTCGGCGATACGGCGGGGGGCGCGCGCGTGCTGGCGATCCTGAACTGGATCACCGCCAACGTCGATTACGAGCACGGGGTCTCGGATACCGAGACCACGGCGGCCCGCACCTTCATCGACCGCGCTGGGGTATGCCGCGACTTCACACACCTGGGCATGACCCTGTGCCGGGCCTCGGGCATTCCCGCGCGCGCCGTCAGCGCCTTCGCCCACCAGCTGGAGCCGCCCGATTTTCACGCCATCTTCGAGGTCTGGCTGGACAATGGCTGGTGGCTGGTCGATGCGACGGGCCTGGCGCCGGTCGAGGGTCTGGTGCGGATCGCCTGCGGACGCGACGCGGCCGACATCGCCTTCCTGACGACCCAGGAGCGCTGCCAGATGGTGCGCCAGTCGGTGACGGTGGCGGCGGCTTGATTTCTGTTCCTCTCCCATTGGGAGAGGGCTTGAGCGCACGACAGCATAGCCGTCGTTCTGGCGCGAAAGGGTGAGGGGCGGGTGGTGCGAGTTGGCCCACCGGCCGACCCTCATCCGGCCCTTCGGGCCACCTTCTCCCAATGGGAGAAGGATCGTTACTTGGGCTGCTGCGCCGCCTTGTAGGCCTGAAGTTCGTCGATGACGTCCATCTGGCGCAGCACCTTGTTCTGCGGGTCGATGAGGACATGGGCGCCGGCCGGAACCGCGACCTGGCCGCGCCTATCCGTCATAGCCACGGTCTGGACGACGCCGTCGATCTCGACCTCCAGCGGCATGGGGAAGGGCCCGCCGTCGCCCGTGGCCCACGCCAGCCGCAACATCTCGCCCTCGCGCATCTGCGTCAGCACCGGCAGGGCGGCGTTGTAGAGATAGCCGCGGAAGAACCAGCCATAATCCTGGCCCGTCACCGAGTTGACGATGTTCAGGAAGTCGCCGGTCGAACGATACAGCGGCGCGAAATTGCCCGGCCGGGGATCGGGTCGGCCATAGACCAGCCGGGTGATCGCCTCGTGGAAGGCCGCATCGCCGATCAGCATCCGCAGTGAATGGCTGATCAGCGAGCCCTTGGAATAGATGTCGTTGCCCGGCCCGACATCGCCCTTGTAGACCTCGTCCTCGGTCTTGGGCGTGCCCGAGACGACGGGGAACTTGTTGATCAGCCCCTCGCGCTGGTTGGCCAGTTCGCGCTGCATATAGCGGTCGCCCAGCAGCCAGCGCGCGTACAGGGGTTGCATGTACGACCCCAGCCCTTCGTGCAGCCACATGTCGTCGGCGTTCTGGTTGGTTAGCTGGTTGCCAAACCATTCGTGGGCGAACTCGTGCTGCAACAGCCAGTCATAGCCCCGCCCGTCGATCTTGTAGCCGTTGCCATAGGCGTTGATGGTCTGGTGCTCCATGCCAAGATGAGGCGTCTCGACCACGCCCATCTTCTCGTCGCCGAAGGGATAGGGGCCGACGGTGGCCTCGAAGAAGTCCAGCATCTTGGGAAACTGGGCGAACAGGGCCTGGACCTGTTCGGGCGTGTCGGACTTCAGATGCCAGTAGGCCATCGGGATCGTGTTGCCGAACCGGCTGCGATACGCGCCCGCGGCCTCCTGATAGGGGCCGACATTCAGGGCGATGGCGTAGGTGTTGGGCGACTTGGCGGTCCAGTTCCAGGTGGTCCAGCCGTCGCCGTGATCGACCTTGCCCAGGAACCGGCCGTTGGACGGCGCCGACAGATCGGACGGGACGGTGATGTGCAGATCGACCCGGCCCGGCTCGCCGTGCGGGCTGTCGATACAGGGCCAGAAGATGTCGCAGCCCTCGCCCTGAACCGCCGTGGCGATCCACGGCTCGCCCGACGGGGCGGTGGACCAGACGAAGCCGCCGTCCCACGGCGCGCGGGGCGCCACGCGCGGCTGACCGGCATAGGCGACGCGCATGGCGACGGACTGTCCGGCGGCCAGGGGCTGTGCCAACTGCACCGTCAGCCGGCCCTCGGGATTGGACCAGCGGTCGACGGCGACCTCGATCCCGTCGATCTGGACCGACGAGATGGTCAGCAGCGTATCCAGATCGACGACCAGGGCCTCCAACGGCGCCTTGGCGGTGAAGTCCAGAACGGCGACGGCGTCGATGGCCTTGTCGGCGGGAATGACCTTGATCGTCAGGTTGGCCTTGTCGAACCGCATCGCCTGTTGTTCGACCGTCAACGGCTGGTCGGTGGCCAGGGTGTAGGGGGTGGATTCACGCGTCGTCGCGGCCGTCGAAGCCGGGGCGGTGGCGCAGGCGGTCAGGGCCAGAAGGCTCGCTGCGGCGAGCAGAACCGTGATGCGCATCCAACTTCCCTTCGGTCTGGCAGGGAAGGCTTAGCGCGGCCCGGATGACGCGCAAAGAAAAAGGCCGGCGTTTCCACCGGCCTCTTCCAGAACTCTATGTCGCAGACGCCGATCAGGCGGCGGCGGCGGCGGCTTGCTCGGCGATCTTGGCGCGAACCTGACGCTTGATGCGCTGGGCGGCGATCGACAGCTGCTCGTCGCGAGCCTTGACGATGAAGACGTCCAGGCCGCCCTTGTAGTCCAGGGTGCGCAGCGCGGCGTTCGAGATACGCAGGCTGAACGTCTGGCCCAGGGTTTCCGAAGTCAGCTTGACCGTCTTCAGCGACGGCAGGAACCGGCGCTTGGTCTTGATGTTCGAGTGGCTCACATTGTGGCCGACCATGGGGCCGATACCGGTGAGTTCGCAACGACGCGACATCGTCAGATCCTTAAGGTGCGGCGTCCAGCCCGAGCATGGGAGAAGACGCATGAAACAGTTGCGCGCGGGAACCAGCCCGCGCGAGAGGGGGCCGTATAAGGGAAGAGGCGGTTCGGCGTCAAGCTGAGTCTGGACGCATAAAGCCAGCGGTTCGTTCAGCCGTCATTCAAATGCCGCGCTGTATGGGCCATATCATGAAGACCCCAGAAGAGACCCAAGCAGAACAGAAGGCCGCCATGTCCCGTCCGTCGCTGATCGACCGCCTGCCCAAGCGCGCGCTCGCCGTCCTGGCCCCGGTCGTCGCCGGCGGCTTCATGCTGGCCGCGCCCGCCACCGCCCCCGCCCAGACGGCGGCCCAGTCCGAAGTCCTGCCCGGCTATTGGGAATATACCACCAGCGCCGTGGGCCAGCGCGACACGCTGCAACGCTGTGTCCGCCCCAGCGAGATCAACCGCTTCTTCGGCGGCCTGTCGACCAACAAGTGGCGCTGCACCTATCCGACCCGCGTGGTGGGCGATGGCAATGCGCGCTTCGAGGGCACGTGCCAGGACCGCAAGGGTCGCCGCATCGCCGTGCGACTGAACGGAACCTATACGGACACCAGCTTCAGCTTCCGCGGGGGCGCCCAGATCGTGCGCGGTACCCCCTATATTCCCGCCAGCATCACCGCACGCCGCATCAGCGCCCAGTGCCCGGCCAACGCCGAGTATTTCTGAGGCCCGTATAGCGAGCAGCAAAAAAGGCCCCGGATCGCTCCGGGGCCTTTTCTTTTGTCCGAGGTCGAAGTCTATGCGGCTTCGGCGGTCGGGATCGGTCTGTTGGCGCCGACGGGGGCGATCCAGTCCTCCAGCGCGGCGATGACGGCGTCATCGACCTCGGCGTCGAACTTGCGCGCGAACAGTGACGGGCTGGCCTTCAGTTCGGGCAGGTCCGCCAGGGTGTAGGTGCGCGGGCGCAGCTTGATCTCGCCGTCGGGGATCCAGTCGATCATCCGCATGTCGTCGTTGACCATCGGCCCATGGACGTCGGTGTTCTTCATCACAGTCTGGAAGAAGCCTTCGTCGGCGATGAAGGTGTGGCGATAGAAGGCCTTGAAGCGATCCGCCGCCTTGTCGTTGCAGACGAAGTCGCAGAAGCGTCGGCTGACCATCATCCACTGATTGCCGATATAGGGCGTGGCCCCGCGCAGGAACGGGCGGCGCAGGATGGTGCGCAGGATGCCGCCGGGACGCTCGAACACTATGTTGCGGACCCGGTTCATGGTGTCGGGGCGGATCTTGCGCTGATCGACCGCGCGAATGAACTCCTGGCCTTTGTGTTTCGCCAGGAAGCCCATGATCTCGGCCTGAGACTTCAACGGGAAGTCCTGGCCGCTGAGGTTGATGAAGACCGACCAGTCGTCGCTCATTTCCAGCAGACGCTTCATGCCGCGCAGCTCTGCGTCGATCAGGCTGTAGCCGCCCCACAGGGCGCGTCGGCTCTCGATGACGTCGGCGTTGGCATAGGGGGCCAGGAACTGGCGGATCTGCTGTTCCAGCTCGGGGCCCGAGTTGCGATCGACGTGAACGACGTAATGGTTGGCGGGGTCATAGACGGCGTCGAACAGGCGTTTGAACTGTTCGGGATAGCGGTGGACCAGGATCAGATAGCCGATCATGCGTCCGCCCTCCCCTTGGTTGAAAGGGGAAAACCCGTCGCGGCGGCGCGCGCGACGGACAGCTCGATGAGCCAGATCATGAGATCGAAGGTTTCGCATGGTGGTCAAACCGGATCCGATCAACCGCCTGAGGGCGGTTCGCTCTCGGCGACCATCCTCCTATTTGGGAAGTCCTGGCTCAAAAGCCATGGGCGCGGGCCTGTGCGGCCTCATTTGGAGGTAGGCCGCCTGCTAGGCTGACCTTTCACAGAAAAGGTCGATCACCGTGAAAGAGAGCAAGGGCAAGTCCAAGAAGGTCGCGCCGCCCAAGGCGAACGCGTCCCAGCCCAGCCTGAAGAACCTGGTTCCCGTGCCTGGAAAGTCGGGGAAAACCGGCAAGTAGAACCCGAAAACAAAAAGGCCCCGGATCGCTCCGGGGCCTTTTCGTTTGTCCGAGGTCGAAGCCCCAACCGGTATTTAGGCGGCTTCGGCGGTCGGGATCGGCTTCTTGGCGCTGAGCGACTTGGCGAGCAGCTCGACGGCGGCGTCCTTGTCGATCTTGTTGGCGGCGGCGACTTCACGGGCCATACGGTCCAGGGCCGATTCATAGAGCTGACGCTCCGAATAGGACTGTTCCGGCTGGGTGTCGGCGCGGTGCAGGTCGCGGACCACTTCGGCGATGGAGATCAGGTCGCCCGAGTTGATCTTGGCTTCGTATTCCTGGGCGCGACGCGACCACATGGTGCGCTTGATGCGGGCGCGACCCTTGAGGGTGGTCAGGGCCTTGGTCACGACATCGTCGGCGGCCAGCGAACGCAGGCCGGCCGTCGCGGCCTTCTTGGTGGGGACGCGCAGGGTCATCTTCTCGTGGTCGAAGGTCACGACATAGACTTCCAGCGACATGCCCGCGACTTCCTGGACCTCGACCGCCGCGACTTTACCGACGCCGTGCGCCGGATAGACGACCGCGTCGCCAACCTTGAACTCCAGACCAGTCTTGCTCGTCATAATCGTCCTTTCCCGGTCAGGGCCGGGCGACGCGAAGGCGCAGGAAACGCAAACAGGATCTCATCCGCCGGATCGCTCCGTCGGAGGGGATGATGTCAGGCGTCAAATGCGGAAACGGATCACCAAACCTCTGGCCGATCCCGTCTATGGGCGGGATGCTGTCGCAAACACGGGCGGCGCGAAGATTTCGCGGACCGCCCGATCGAATGAAACAGAACCTATCACAAATCTGCGGAATTTCAAAACGTCCACAGGGTGGACGTGGATTTGCGGCAAGGCTTGATCGTCGCCAGCCGTAAAGTCAGGAACCCTTGCCCGGCTTGGTGCTGAAGTATTTCTCGTATTTGCCGGTCTCGCGTTCGTACTGTTCGCGGTCGGCGGGGGGCGTGCCCTTGACGGTGATGTTGGGCCAGACCTTGGCGTATTCGGCGTTGACCTGAAGCCACTTGCCGTCCGGCTCGTCCTCGGTGTCGGGCACGATGGCGTCGACGGGGCATTCCGGCTCGCACACGCCGCAGTCGATGCACTCGTCGGGCGCGATGACCAGGAAGTTCTCGCCCTCGTAGAAGCAGTCCACCGGACACACCTCGACGCAGTCCATGAACTTACATTTCACGCAGGCGTCGGTGACGATGTAGGTCATTGGGCGAAGAACGGGTGTCGGACTGTGAGCGGGAGGCCTGCGACATGGCGGCCACGCAACCAACTGTCAACAGCAGGGCTTAAGGCGAGAGACGTTCGCAAGCCGGTTTGAGCCCGCTTGACAACAGTCGGGCTTAATCGCAACCGTATTGATTGCATATTCACCGTCCCATCGACAGGAACCCCTCCATGCGCTCTCCCTTCATGAAATACGCCGTCGCCGGCGCGCTAGCCGTCAGCCTCGCCGCTGGCGGCGCAGTGGTGGCCCAGGCCGCCCTGACCAAGATCCCCGCCCAGGTCACCGCCGGGAACTACGATCTCGATTCCGGCCACGGCAAGATCACCTGGTCGGTGAACCACTTCGGCCTGTCGACCTACACCGGCCAGTTCGTGAACGTGAAGGCCGAGCTGAAGCTGGACCCGGCCAATCCGTCGGCCTCGACCCTGACCGCCACCATTCCGCTGACCGACGTGGCGCCGAACGACGACCGGCTGAAGGCCCACCTGCAGACCGCCGACTTCTTCGACACCGCCAACCACCCGACGGCGACCTTCGTCTCGCGCTCGGTGACGGTGGATTCGGATGACGCCAACGAGGCGACCGTGGTCGGCGACCTGACCCTGCGCGGCGTGACCAAGCCCGTCACCATCGAGGTCGAGTTCAACGGCGCCGGCACCGTCATGGGCGCCTACAAGTCCGGCTTCGACGGCGAGGCCACGATCAAGCGTTCGGACTTCGGCATCAACTACGCCCTGCCGGCCGTGTCCGACGAAGTGAAGCTGCACATCGAGGGCGAGTTCGTTCTCAAGCAATAATTGAGTAAAGGGCGCGGGCCTCTTCGGCAGGTCCGCGCCTTTCGCCCAGCGCCTCCACACTCAGGCTGGTGACGCGCCCGTCTTGGGCGAAGGTCAGCAGGTCGCCGACGTGGACGCAGCGGCTGGGCTTGTCGAGCCGCACCTCCCGCCCGTGATGCGTCAGCCGCACCGCGCCCCGCTCGACCAGATCGGCGGCCAGCCCCCGCGTCTTCACGAACCGCGCGCGCCACAGCCAGATGTCGATGCGACAGGCGTCCTCGCTCAAGCCGTCGCCTTCCGACGCTGGCGACGACGCTTGGGCCGCGCAGACGGCGCCTCCGTCAGAGCGGCCAGGGCCGCGAACGGCGAATCTTTCACCGGCCTGGGCGCCGCGCCGGGCTTGTCAGGCAGGCGGGCGCGTTCGGTCTTCAGGGCGGCGATGACCTGTTTGGCCTGATCGGCGCTCCAGCCCAGGTCGATCAGGGCTTCGTCCGACAACCTGCCATGATGGGCGGCGCGCAACTCGGTCATCCTCTCCAGCGCCTCGACGGCGACCAGCCAGCGACCGGCCTGGCGCAGGCCCGAGGCCGACAGCAGGCGCGGCGAGGGCGGCTCGACCGGCGCGGGGATCAGGTCGGGCGTCGCGGGGATCAGCGGCGCGTCCACGAACCCTTGCGCGAAATGTCGGGCGCGGGGCTTTTGCAGGCCGGGCAGCCACACCGAATGAACGCCGACGCGGATGGCGAAACTCTTCAGCGTGCGGCGCTCGACCTGGCTGAGAGCCGCCAGATCGCGTTCGACCTCGCGTCGGTCGATCAGGCCGCCGGCCTCGATCAGACGAAACGCGATGCCGCGCGGCAGGCCCTTTAGCGCGCCGCTTTCGACGGCCTGACGCAGACGGCGCAAATCTCGCAGCGCACGGCCGGCCTCGGCAGCCAGCCAAGCCTCGATCCGGCGCTGCGCCCGTTCGCGGGCGGGCGTCGGTCCCAGATCGCCCAGCAGACGCACGGACGGCGAGAACGGATCGGCCCCCTGCGGCGTCGTCACGATCTGGGCGGTCAGCACGCCGCGCCACAGGACCGCGCCATCCGGCGTGACGGAAAAGGCCTCGTCGGTCTCGGCCGCCAGCCGGCCCAGGCGGCGGTTGATCTCGGGCGTCACAGCGCGCACGGCCGCCTGGCGCAGGGTGCGGTCTTCCAGCGCCGAGGCGCCCTTCTCCATCTGGAAGCGAACGCCCTCCAGTTGGCCTACGACCTGTCCCTCGACCGTAACCTCGCCGTCGTCGGCGACCCCGGCGAACGTATCGTCCCGCACGTTCAAGGCCCGCATCAGGGCGGTGGTGCGGCGATCCACGAACCGGGCGGTCAGCCGCTCGTGCAGCACGTCGGACAGCCGGTCCTCCAGCGCACGGGTCTTGTCGCGCCAGCCTTGCGCGTCGTGAACCCAGTCGGGCCGGTTGGCGATGTAGGACAGGGTGCGGACTGCCGAGAGCCGCGCCGACAGCTGGTCGATCTGGCCGTCGTCGCGGTCCACGAAGGCGAAGCGCGGCCCCATCCAGTCGTCGGTCAGGCGGCCGCGTTTGCCGGTCAGGGCGTGGAAGACGTCCTTGGCCAACCGCGCATGCTCGTCCAGCGTCGTCTTCTGGAAATCGGGCAGTTGGCACGCCTCCCACAGCCGCATGATGGCGCCGCGCGATCGACCGATGCGGGCGATCTCCTCGTCCTTTATCAGACGGCGCAGCAGGGTCTCGTCCAGAGCCTCGCCGGTCAGGTTCAGGCCGATGCGCTGAGGCGTGACGGTCAGGGACCGCAGCAGGTCAGGCAGGGTGTCGAAATCGAGTTTGGCGTTGCGCCATTCGGCGCCCTCGACCGGATCGAAGCGATGCTCGACCACCTGTTCGACCAGGTCGGGATCCAGATCCTCGGCCTCGGCCGTGACGCCGAAGGTGCCGTCACGCAGGTGCCGTCCGGCGCGGCCGGCGATCTGACCGATCTCGTGCGCGTGCAGCCAGCGGGTCCGCCGACCGTCGAACTTCCTCAGACCCGCAAAGGCGACATGGTCCACGTCCATGTTCAGCCCCATGCCGATGGCGTCGGTTGCGACCAGGAAATCGACCTCGCCCGACTGATACAGGGCGACCTGGGCGTTGCGGGTGCGGGGCGACAGGCTGCCCATGACCACGGCCGCACCGCCTCTCTGACGCCGGATCAGTTCAGCGATGGCGTAAACCCGCTCGGTCGAGAAGGCGACGATGGCGCTGCGCCGGGGCAGGCGGGTCAGTTTCTTGGACCCGGCGTAGGAAAGCGTCGACAGCCGGTCCCGCGTCACGATCTCCACGTCCGGCACCAGGCGGCGGATCAATGGCTCCATCGTCCCGGCGCCCAGGAACATGGTCTCGAACCGCCCGCGCGCGTGCAGCAGTCGCTGGGTGAAGACGTGGCCGCGCTCGGGATCGGCGACCAGCTGAATCTCGTCGATGGCCAGGAACTCGACCGACCGCTCCAGCGGCATAGCCTCGACGGTGCAGACGAAATAGTGCGGCCGCGGCGGGACGATCTTTTCCTCGCCCGTGATCAGGGCGACGGCGGCGGCCCCGCGCTGGCGGACGATGCGCTCGTAGATCTCGCGGGCCAGCAGGCGCAGCGGCAGGCCGATCATGCCCGAGGCGTGACCCAGCATCCGCTCGACCGCCAGATGGGTCTTGCCGGTGTTGGTGGGCCCCAGGACCGCAGTGACGCGGGACGGGGCGAGGCCTGCGGACCGGTCGCTCATGTCCGCCCTAAGGTGGAGACGATTCCCTTCCGGCTCAAGCGTCGCCGGCGCGCATTCCCATGCGAACCAGGGTGGACAGGTTCGACGCCTGCATCTTGGTCATCACCTTGGCGCGGAAAATCTCCACCGTGCGGGGGCTGATCTCCAGCCGCAGCGCAATTTCCTTGTTCGAACAGCCGTCGATCAGGGCGTCGAACACCTGACGCTCGCGAGTGGTCAGGGTCGCCAGACGACTGTTGGCTTCATCGCGCGCCGTCCGATCCGCCTCCAGGCTGGTCAGCGAGGCGATGCAGCGACCGACGCAGTCCAGGATATGTTCGGGATCGAAGGGTTTTTCGATGAAATCGACGACCCCGGCCTTCATCAACTGAACCGCCAGCGGTACGTCGGCGTGGCCGGTGATGACGATTACGGGCCAGCGCTCGCCTCTCAGCGTCTTCAGCCTGCGCACCAGTTCCGGCCCTTCGACGCCGGGCATACGCACGTCGCTGACGACGCAGGCGCTCTTGTCGGTCGGCAGGTTCTCCAGAAAGTCGTCGGCGCTGGCGAAGGCGCGCGCTCGAAAGCCCGCTCCTCGTAACATGAGAACGAGCGAGTCCCGCATGGCTGGGTCGTCGTCGACGATGAAGACGGAATGCGCGTTCATGCGGCGTCGAGCTCCTGGCTGTGAGGCAGTCGGAAGGTGAAAGCGGCGCCGCCAAGTTTACTGCGACCGACGGTCAGGGCGCCGCCGTGGCTTTCCACGATGGACCTCGTCACGGACAGCCCCAGACCCATGCCGCCCGCCTTGGTCGAGATCATCGGATGGAAGATGCTGTCTCGCTGATCGGTCGGAATGCCACGCCCATTGTCCTCGACGGCGATCTCATAGCCTTCGGCGCCCAACGAACGACCCGAGACGGACACGCGGCCGTTTTCCTGTCCAATGGCCGCGTCCACGGCGTTCTTGACCAGGTTGGTCAGGGCCTGCTGCAATTGAATGCGATCCGCCAGTACATGATCGTCCTCGCCATCGGCCTGGATGTAGATGGTGACATCGGTGTCACGCCCGATCAGCGTGAAGACCGGATCCAGGTCCTGGATCATCTGAGAGGCGCGCTCCTCGGTGAAGCTGCGTGATCCGGTCGCAAGAAGCTCACGCATGCGTCGGATGATTTCGCCCGCACGCAGCAATTGCGCCTTGGCCAGTTCCAAAGCGCGCGTCGCTTCGTCTGCCGGGGATCCCGCCTTGGCCAGGGCGGCCTGGCCGGCGTGCAGATAGACGGCTGCGGCGGTCAGGGGCTGATTCATCTCGTGCGCCAGGGTCGCGGCCATCTCGCCCATCGAGTTCAGGCGCCAGACGCTGTTGAGTTTTTCGGTCAGGTCGCGTTCGCGTTGCCGCATCGCCTCTGACTGGCTCTGTTCGGCAAGGGCCAGAACGATATGTTCGGGCCAGATGTCGTCCGGTAGTACATTGGCGTGGATGGTCAGCGGCACGGGGCAGGCGTTTGGGCGCCAAACCGCCCAGAAGCCCGTAGACGGCGACAGAACCTCGCCGCCCTGCCGTGCAGACTCCAGGGCGGCCTCATCGAAACACGGCACCAGCGTGTGAAACGGCAGGGTCGCGGCTTCTTCTCGGCTGACGCCCAGAAGCGCGGCTGCGGCGGGCGTCACGCGCTGTGTGCGCCCTTCGCGATCCAGGGTCACGATCGGCACGGACGTCAGGATGGTCTCCAGAAGCATTTCCCGCATGGCCAGGTCGCGCGTCAGCGCTCGCGCGGTCCTGAGGGCGCCGCCTAGGCGGCGGCAGACCTCTGCGATGGCCCAGGCGACGACGGCGAAGAGGACGGCGTTCACCGTCGCATCGAGCGCGCCTTGCCTCTGCACCATCACTTCGTTGGCGATTATGGAGAGTGTGATCGCCAGAATGACCGACAGGCGCCGCGCCAACAGGGCCGTGACCATGACGGCCGCCACCATCGGCAGATAATAGAAATGTCCAATGGGTTCGAGCGCCACGCGCACGCCGACGGCGATCAATACTGAGATACAGGCGACGAAAGCGCCGCTCCACCAAGTCTTTGTGCGTCGCAGAGTGCAGAGGTGACGATCAGACCCTCGAAGACTGGCGTTATCCCGTTTCACTGTGAACAATCGTGGGTGAGCAACATCACTGGGACATTTACCTGCCGTCTTTTTGACTCATTTTCCATACGCGATCTTGTTATGCGTGGAAATACGTAATTCGCTTCGAAAGCCATGCGCTGCGATCTGAGCCCCGGCGCCAAGCTGTGCCGGCCCTACGCATTCCTACCTAGAGCGTGGTTCAGAAATAATATTAATCATCGCCTCATCCTTGGACTGCACAATGCAGAAGCTTCCAGGGACCACAATGCTTCGTTCGTTTTCCGTCCTCTCGCCTCTGATCGTCGCGGCTGCAAGCCTTGCGTCGCCGGTCACGGTCCAGGTTCGGGCGCCGGGGCGCGATGTCGCCGCCGGCTAAATCGTTCTGAATAAAAAGACACTATCGGGGGATGTAGAGTTGAAGTTGATTGAGAATCTGCCGGTCGGCCGCAAGCTGTTCCTGGCTTTCGGTCTCGTGCTCGCGGCGATCGCCGTGATGGGCGCCGTCGTGGTGACCAGCCTGTTGAAGATGGAAAGCGCCGGCGCGACGCGCAGCGTCGCGAACAAGGACAACCGCACAACCGCCACGGCCGAATTCTACATGACCCGTCAGGAGAACGCCTTCCGCGGCTATCTGCTGTCGAAGGATCCCTATTATCTCGAACGCGTCGATGCTCACCGCGCCAAGTTCCTGGCCGCGATGGAACAACTGCGCAAGGATCTGCCCGCCGATCGCGCCGCGCCGGTCGACAAGGCCGTCGAGGCCAATGCGACCTGGTACAAGAACGTCGTCGAAGTCGGCGGCGCGATGGTTCGCGACGGCCGCGGCGCCGAGGCCGTGCAGATGGTCGGCCGCACCGGCGTCGCCGACACCTATGTCGCCCCGCTGGAAGAAGCGATCGACGAGATCAAGGCCTCCAACGACGCTGCTCTTGAAGCGGCGCGCGCGGCCCAGTCCGCCGCCACTCGCAGCGCCATGAATGCCGTCGTCATCGGTCTGATCGCTGCGCTTCTGATCGCTCTGGCTGCCGGTTTCGTCGCGACCCGCGCCATCACGCGGCCGATCCTCACGATGATCGGCTATATGCAAAAGCTGATGGCGGGCGACACGTCGATCCAGATCGTCGGCGCCGACCGCAAGGACGAGTTCGGCAAGATGGGCCAGGCCATCGTCGCCTTCCGCGACGCCGCCGTCGACAAGGTCCGCGTCGAGAGGGAAGCCGCTTCTCACCGTTCGATGACCGAGCAGGAGCGCACCGAACGCGAGGCCGAAAAGGCGCGCGAGGCGGCGGAAGACATTCGGGCGATCACGGCCTTGGGGCAAGGCCTGTCGGCCATGGCCAACGGCGACATGACATTCCGTATCGATGTCGAGTTCAATCCGAAAGCCGCGCACCTGAAGTCGGACTTCAACGCCGCCATCGCCCAGTTGCAACAGGCTATTGCGGTCGTGGTCGGCAACATCTCGGGCATCCGCTCCGGCGCCGGCGAGATTTCGCAGGCCGCCGACGACCTGTCGCGCCGCACCGAGCAGCAGGCGGCCTCGCTAGAGGAAACCGCCGCCGCCCTGGACGAGATCACCGCCACAGTGAACAAGACCGCTTCTGGCGCGCGTCAGGCCTCGGACGTGGTGCAAGCCGCACGCGGCGACGCCGAAAAGAGCGGCGTGGTGGTGCGTGACGCCGTCCAGGCGATGCAGGCCATCGAAGGCTCGTCCAATCAGATCAACCAGATCATCGGCGTCATCGACGAGATCGCCTTCCAGACCAACCTTCTGGCCCTGAACGCCGGCGTCGAGGCGGCGCGGGCCGGCGACGCGGGACGCGGCTTCGCGGTCGTGGCCTCTGAAGTCCGGGCCCTGGCCCAGCGTTCGGCCGAGGCGGCGAAAGAGATCAAGACCCTGATCTCGGCCTCGACGGGTCAGGTCGGCGCGGGCGTGAAGCTGGTCGGCGAGACCGGTGAGGCCCTGCAACGGATCGTGGACCGGGTCGCCGAGATCGACAGTCTAGTCACCGAAATCGCCGCCTCGGCCCAGGAACAGGCCGTCGGCTTGGCCCAGGTCAACACGGCCGTGAACCAGATGGACCAGGTCACCCAGCAGAATGCGGCCATGGTCGAGCAATCGACCGCCGCCAGCCACTCCCTGTCTCAGGAAGCCGAGGCGCTGCAATCCTCCGTCGCCCAGTTCAACGTGGGCCAGACCGGCGCGGCGGCGTCGCACCGCTCGGCGCCCGCGCCCAGGCGCGTCGCGCCTGCCGCCAAGCCTGCCAACCGCATGGTCGCCGCGCTGAAGACCATCGGACGCGGCGGCGCGGCCCTCAAACCACAAGCTGCGGCCGTCGAAGACGGCTGGGAGGAGTTCTGATGAGCGAGACCCTGATCCTGCCCGACGTTCTCGATCTGAACGCGGCCGAACCGTTGAAGGCCGATCTGCTGGCCCTGCGCGGTCATCCCCTGACGCTGGACGCCTCGGCGGTCGAACGGCTGGGGGGACTGTGCCTGCAAGTGCTGCTGTCGGCCCGCAAGACCTGGGCCGCCGACGGCGTCAACCTAAGCTTAGGGTCTGTGTCCCAATACTGGACAGAACAGTGGGCGGCTTTCGGCGCGCCCGACTTCAATACCGAGGGGCTGACGGCATGACCAAGACCGTTCTGACGATCGACGATTCCCGCACCATGCGCGACATGCTGCTGATGGCGCTGGAAGACGCGGGCTACACCGTGATCCAGGCCGTCGACGGCGTGGACGGGCTGGAGACGCTGGCCGCCAGGGGCGCCGACGTCATCATCACCGACATCAATATGCCTCGCATGGACGGTTTCGGCGTCATCGAGGGCGTGCGCGCCGATCCGAACCACCGCACCACGCCGGTGCTGGTGCTGACGACCGAGAGCGACGTCGAGAAGAAGGCGCGTGCTCGCGCCGCCGGGGCCACCGGCTGGATCGTCAAACCCTTCGACCCCGCAAAACTGGTGGACGCCGTCCGCCGCGTCGCCGCCTGATCGCACCCAGTCTGATCGCCCCCAGTCTGATCGCCAAAGCCCGCCGGACCCGCACCTAATGGACGCCTTCGAAGCCATCAAAGTCACCTTCTTCCAGGAATGCGACGAACTGCTCGCCGACCTGGAGGCCAAGCTGATGCTGCTGGAGCAGGGTCAGACCGACCTGGAGACGATCAACGCCGTCTTCCGCGCCGTCCACTCCGTCAAGGGCGGGGCAGGGGCCTTCGGGCTGGAAGCCCTGGTGCGGTTCGCCCACGTCTTCGAGACGCTGATGGACGAACTGCGCGCGGGCCGCAAACCCTGCGACACGGTCACGATCAAGACCTTGCTGCGGGCGTCGGACGTGCTGGCCGATCATATCCAGGCGGCGCAGGGCCTGATCCCGCAGGTGGACGAGGGGCGCTCCGCCGCCCTGGTCGTCGAACTGGAAATGCTGACCCACGGCGGCGAGGCGCCGCCCGTGGTCGAGGACGAAGACGACGATTTCGGCTTCATGCCGATGGCCTTCGACATGCCGCTGGACGAACCCGCCGCCACCACGCCCGAAACGCCGGCCGTCGGCTGGCGCGTCGTGTTCAAGCCGCTGGGCCGGATGTACGCCAACGCCAACGAGACCGGCCTGTTGCTGCGCGAACTGGGTCGCCTCGGCCCGATCACGGTGGCTCTGGACGACGGCGAAGTCGACCCGCTCGACGCCCTGTCGGTCGAGGACGGCTGCCTGACCTGGACCATCGATCTGGACGCCGCCGTCGATGAGGCCGCCGTGCGCGAGGTCTTCGACTTCGTCGAGAGCGACTGCGAACTGACCATCACGCCGCTTGGCGCCAACATGGGAGGCGCGTCGGACATGAGCACGACGTTCGAAGACGAGCCGGCGGCGATCCTGCCGGCCAGCGACGATCTGGACATCGCCGCCCTGTTGGCCAAGGCCGGCGGCGCGGTCGTTGAGACGCCGTCCGAGGCCATCCCCTTTGCAGTCTTCGAGCCCGAGCCGGCGCCCGTCGTCGCGCCGCCGCCCGTTGCGGCTGCGGCGCCGACCCCGGCCCCTGCCGCCGCCGCTCCGGCTTCCGCCCCCGTCGCTCCGGCGCCGGTGACGATCCGCGTCGATCTGGATCGGGTGGATCGCCTGATCAACGTGGTCGGCGAGCTGGTCATCCAGCAGGCCATGCTGTCGCAACGCGTCCTGGAAAGCGGCCTGGCCCGCTCGTCCGGCATCGCCCTGGGCCTCGAAGACCTGGAGCTGCTGACGCGCGAAATCCAGGACAGCGTCATGGCCATCCGCGCCCAGCCGGTGAAGTCGGTGTTCCAGCGCATGCCGCGTCTGGTCCGCGAAGTCGCCGACATGGTCTCCAAACAGGTCCGCCTGGTCACCGTCGGCGAGGACACCGAAGTCGACAAGACCGTGGTCGAACGCCTGGCCGAGCCGATCACCCATATGCTGCGCAACGCCATCGACCACGGGCTGGAAAAGCCGGACGAGCGCATCGCCGCCGGCAAGTCGGCCGAGGGCACCGTGCGTCTGGCCGCCCTGCACCGTTCGGGCCGGATCGTCATCGAGATTTCCGACGACGGACGCGGCATCAACCGCGAACGCGTCAAGAAGATCGCCATCGACAAGGGGCTGATCGCCGCCGACGCCCCCCTGACCGATGAGCAGATCGACAACCTGATCTTTGCGCCCGGCTTCTCCACCGCCGCCGTCGTGTCCGACATCTCGGGCCGGGGCGTGGGCATGGACGTGGTCAAGCGCTCGATCCAGGCCCTGGGCGGCCGTATCTCCATCAGCTCGGTCCCCGGCAAGGGATCGACCTTCACCCTCAGCCTGCCGCTGACGCTCGCGGTGCTGGATGGCATGGTCGTCGCCGCCGCCGAACAGACGCTGATCGCGCCCCTGCCGGCCATCGTCGAGAGCCTGACGCCCCAGGCCGCCGACCTGCATTTCGTCGGCGGCGTCGATCCCGTAATCCGCTTCCGCGAGCGGTTCCTGCCGCTGATCGACGTGGCCCTGATCATGGGCTTCCGCGAGCGACCTATGAATCCGACCGACGGCGTCGCCGTGGTCGTCGAGACCGAGAGCGGCCAGCAGGCGGCCCTTCTGTTCGACGCCATCCAGGGCCAGCGCCAGGTGGTCATCAAGAGCCTCGAAACCAACTACCAGCAGGTCGAGGGCGTCGCCGCCGCCACCATCCTTGGCGACGGCCGCGTGGCCCTGATCCTCGACGTCGACGTCATCGTCACCGATATGCGCCGCAAATCCATCCGCCCCGATTTCAAGCTCGCGAGCTGATCCATGACCGAAGCCAAAGACCTCCAAAGCGAACTCATCGCCTTCCGCATCGGCAGCCAGGAATTCTGCGTCGACATCATGTCGGTGCGTGAAATCCGCGGCTGGACGCCCGCGACGCCGCTGCCCCGTTCGCCGGGATACATGAAGGGCGTGATCAACTTGCGCGGCACCGTCCTGCCGATCATCGACCTGGGCGCGCGCTTCGGCCTGACGACCTCGGAACCGACGGCCCGCCACGTCATCATGGTCGCCCATGTCGGCGGCCGGATGGTGGGGCTGTTGGTCGACGCCGTGTCCGACATCCTGCAGATGAGCGAGGCCTCGGTCCAGCCGACGCCCGACGTGGCCAGCGATCAGGTCAAGACCTTCGTCAAGGGCATCTTCTCCATCGACGGCCGCATGATCAGCCTGATCGAACTGGATTACATCCTGCCCCAGGTCGAAGCAGAAGCCGCATGAACGCCGCCGCCGGCCGGGGATCCATCGTCGAGGGCGAGTTCGTCTTCACCGCCGACGATTTCCGACACATCGCCGAAATGCTGCATGCCCATGCCGGCATCGCCCTGAACGAGGGCAAGGCCGCGCTGGTCTATTCGCGCCTGGCCAAGCGTCTGCGCACCCTGGGTCTGACCAGCTTCCGCGACTACTGCGCCCTGGTCGAAGGCGTGGACGGGGTGGACGAGCGTCAGAAGATGACGGCGGCCCTGACGACCAACGTCACCCGCTTCTATCGCGAGCCGCACCATTTTGACGACCTGCGCGATCGGGTCATGCCGGAACTGGTCGCCCGTGCGCGCGCCGGCGGCCGGGTCCGCCTGTGGTCGGCCGCCTGTTCGAATGGGCAGGAGCCCTATTCGATGGCCCTGACCATCCTGTCGGTCCTGCCCGAGGCGGCGGACCTGGACGTGCGCATCCTGGCCACCGACATCGATCCCAACATGGTGGCCCAGGGCCACGACGGCACCTATTCCGAAGAGGCGCTGGAGCCGGCGCCCGTCACCCTGTGGCGCAAATATTTCGACCGTGCGGACCGGGGCAACTGGACGGCGGGTCAACAGCTGAAGCGTCTGGTCAGCTTCAAGGAGCTGAACCTGATCGGCGACTGGCCGATGAAGGGCAAGTTCGACGTCATCTTCTGCCGCAACGTCGTCATCTATTTCGACGACGCGACGCAGGAGCGGGTGTGGAAGCGGTTCACGCCGCTGATGAACCCCGGCGCGACCCTGTACATCGGCCATTCCGAGCGTGTCTCCGGCGGCGCAACCAGCCAGCTTCAGACCGCCGGCCTGACGACCTATCGCCTGGGCGGCCCGGCATGAGCCCCGTTCGTGTCCTGGTCGTCGACGACAGCCTGACCATGCGGGGCCTGATCTCGGCCGCGCTGAAGTCGGACCCCGAGATCGAGGTCGTCGGCACGGCCGCCGATCCCATCGAGGCGCGCGCCGCGATCAAGGCCCTGAACCCCGACGTCCTCACCCTTGACGTCGAAATGCCCAACATGAACGGGCTGGAGTTCCTGGAAAAGATCATGCGGCTGCGGCCCATGCCGGTGGTCATGGTCTCGACCCTGACGGCTGCGGGGACCGACGTGACCCTGGCTGCGCTTGAAATCGGCGCCGTCGATGCCGTCGCCAAGCCGGCGGTCGCCAGCGTGGACGCCTTCCACGATCTGATCGGCAAGGTGAAGATGGCCGCCCGCTCGCGCGTCCGCGCCCGTGGCGACACCCCGGCCGCCGCCGAGGCGCCGCGCACCTATCGGCCCAATCCCAACCACGTCCTGGCCATCGGCTCGTCCACCGGCGGGGTCGAGGCCCTGCTGACGGTGCTCAGCGGCTTCCCCGCCAACTGCCCCGCCACGGTCATCACCCAGCATATGCCGGCGACCTTCACCGCCAGCTTCGCCGCCCGCCTGGACCGCGTCTGCGCCCCGACGGTGACCGAGGCCGTGGACGGCGCGCCGTTGAAGCCTGGCCACATCTATCTGGCGCCCGGCGGCGCGACCCATCTGGAGGTCGCGTCCGGCATGTCGCCGCGCTGCCGACTGGTCGTCAGCGATCCGGTCAACGGACACCGTCCGTCGGTCGATGTGATGTTCGAGTCCGTCGTGCGCCTGAAGCGTCCGATGACGGGCGTCATCCTGACCGGAATGGGCAAGGACGGCGCCAAGGGACTTCTCGCCATGCGCGAAGCCGGCGGCCGCACCCTGGGCCAGGACGAGGCCACCTGCGTCGTCTACGGCATGCCGAAAGCCGCCTTCGAATTGGGCGCCGTGGAGCGGCAGTTGCCGCTGCACCGCCTGTCCCCCGCCATCCTCGAACTGTGCGCCGATCCGGCCGCGCGGTCAGTCGCCTAACCGGGAGCGTAAATCATGCCCGCCGCCGCCTCTCTCCACTGTCTGGTCGTCGACGATCAGATGACGATGCGCTCGCTGGTCCGCACCAGTCTGCAACAACTCGGCGTTCGCGAGATCCGCGAGGCTGCCGACGGCGAGATCGCGCTGCGCGACATCATCTCCAAGCCCGCGCACCTGATCATCTCGGACTACAACATGCCGAACCTGGACGGGCTGGGTCTGCTGCGCGCCGTGCGCGCCCACCCGCCCACGTCCAAGACCGCCTTCATCATGCTGACCGGCCGGGCCGACCGCGAACTGGTCCAGCGCGCGGTGCAGTTCGGCGTCAACAACTACCTGGTCAAGCCGTTCACGGTCGCTCAGCTCAAAGGCAAGCTGGAAGCCGTCTTCGGTCCCCTGACATGAGTTTCGCCGCTCTGAAGGACAGCGTGGAAAAGCGCGTTCACGTCGGTCAGGGCGAGCACCACATCACGTCTGATCCCAACGTCGTGCTCAGCACCATCCTGGGGTCCTGCGTCGCCATGTGCCTGCGCGATCCGCTGGCGGGCGTCGGCGGTATGAACCACTTCCTGCTGCCGGAAGGCTCGGGGGCGGGGACCGACGCCGGGCGTCGCTACGGCGCCTATGCGATGGAGCTGCTGATCAACGACATGCTCAAGGCCGGCGGTCGCCGCGAGCGCATGGAGGCCAAGCTGTTCGGCGGCGGCCGCATGTTCGACAGTCTGCGCGACGTGGGCCGCAGCAACGCCGACTTCGCCGAGAAATTCCTGCGCGACGAAGGCATTCCGGTCGTGGGCGGCAGCCTGCGTGGCGATGGCGGACGGCGCCTGCACTACTGGCCCGTCTCCGGCCGCGCCCTGCAACGCGCCGTGACCGATGTCGTCGCGCCCAAGCCCGTCCCCGTCATGGCTCCGCCGGTCGATACCGGCGCGCTGGAACTGTTCTGATCATGAGCGCGCCTCCCGAACATGCCGACCTGCTGGCCGCCGTCGCCGACGAACTGATGCTGGTGCGCGAAGGCATCGACGGGATCGAGGCCCTGGTCAGCGACCTGGTCCGCCGCGCCCCGCCCGAGGAACGCCCCAACGCCCTGACCCAGGCCCAGGCGCTCGACGCCCTGACCCAGCGGCTGGAGGCCCTGTCCGGCGTCCTGCGCATGCTGGGCGGCGGCGCCAGTCCGTCCGAGGCCGTCAGCCGACTGTCGCTGGCCGACATGGCCGGCCGCCTGCGGCCCGCCGCCGGCGAACATCGTCCGGCGTCCACCGCCGACGCCGGCGACCTGATGCTGTTCTGATGTCATGGCCAAGAGCGATCGGGTCAATCTGGCGCACACCACGGTCCTGCTGATCGATGACCAGCCCACGTCGCTGGATATGCTGGGCTCCATCGTCCAGGGCTTCGGCTGCAAGGAACAGATCAAGTGCAACTCGGCCCAGGCGGCCGTCGAACTGCTGGCCCGCCGCGCCGTCGATCTGATCCTGATCGACTGCATCATGCCCGATATGGACGGCTATGAGTTCGTGCGCTGGCTGCGTCGTGACGCCCCGACGCCGGCCCGGTATGTGCCCGTCATCATGATCCTGGGTCATGCGTCTCAGGCCAAGGTCCATCAGGGCCGCGACTGCGGCGCCAGCTTCATGGTCGCCAAGCCCCTGTCGCCGTCGCTGCTGCTCAAGCGCATCATCTGGCTGGGCGCCGAGGATCGCGATTTCGTCGAGGCCGAACACTACGTCGGACCCGACCGCCGGGTGCGCAACTATGGCCCGCCTGCCGGCGCCGACGGCCGTCGCGAGAGCGACCTGTCCGGCGAACTGGGCGCCGCCGTCGAAGAGAATATGGATCAGGACGACATCGACATGCTGATGAAACCGATGAAGGTCAGCCTGTGACGGACGCACCGGTCAAGCCCACCATCCGCAAGGTCCACACCTCGCTCCAGCGTCAGATGGCCCGCCCCGGCGGACGGCTGATCGTCGAGGCCGAGTCCCGCGCCAATCAGGCGCTGGAGGGTCAGCGCGATCATGTCTTCGATCTGCTGGCGACCAATATCGACGCCATCGACGCCCTGTGCGCCAGCCGTCCCGACGACGCCCCGACCCAGATCTACGCCTTCGCCTCCGCCATGGTCGACATGGCCGGCTATCTGGACGTCCCCGCCTTTTTCGAAGCCGCCTTCAGCCTGTGCGAGATCGCCGACCGGATGCGCGCCGCCGGCGTCTGGTCCTGGCCCTCGGTCGAGGTCCACGTCCGCGTCCTGCGCCTGACCCTGGCCGATCAGGGCCGGGCCACCGCCGATTCCGACCGCCTGCTGGAAGGCCTGCGCGCCCTGACCGCCCACGTTCCGCCCGCCGGTTAACAGCCTATCCCGATCCTGCGGAACAAGCGTGAAACGAATCAGGACCGAATCACCGACACCGCCCCATTCGTCCTTTGTTCACCGCGACATGTGGTAGGTTAAGGGGCCTTAACCACAAGCCCGTTCCAACCCGCCGCGACCACCCGCACCAGACTTTTTCATCGCCGGCGGCCGCACCCCCTTTTTCAAATCCCCCCAAGACGCTAGGTCACCCCCGTGGCCCCGTAGCTCAGCTGCATAGAGCAAGGCTTTCCTAAAGCCGAGGTCGGGGGTTGGAGTCCCTCCGGGGTCGCCATGTTTTCAATGGCTTCGCGTCGAACTGTCCCGTGCGTTGGGCTCCTGGGGTACAAGTGGGGTGCAGGGCTATTGATTCCGAACTGAGCTTTCCAACCTATTTCAGCCGGTCTCACGGGATCCCAGGTCGCTCTGCCGTTCATTACCGCCGTTGGATTGTAGCCTTGACCGCACAGTCGACCTGATTGGGAATAACCGGCCAGAGCAGTTCTTTAAGGGTCTGACGTCTGTGCTGGCGATTACGGGTCCTCCGAACCGGGAGGCGCTAAGGCGGTTCGCACCTAAGCGCCATTTTGAGGACGGCAGATTGCGTATATGTTTGGCTCGGTCTGCGGCGACCTGATGAATGGGTTGCGGAGGGACCGTCGAAAGTCCCGGCTTAGTTCGAGGTCTTCCTGCTTGCCGAACGCCTTACGCGACTCGCCCCTCGCCCCCTCCAGGGCCTCCAGCCGTTCCCTGCCAAGATTTCGCCGGTGCGGTTGACGTGGAACGTCAGCATCGACATCGCCGACTGCAGCGGCGTGCCCTGCGTCGATGGCTTTGTTCAGCGGATCGCTTGAGCGACGCCGCGATGTTCGCAGGATCGTTCTGGTTGAAGACACTCTCCGTAGCTTCCCGGACCGCGCTTAGTGTTCGGCGCAATGCTGGTTCCTTCCGTCGAGGAACTCTCAGCTCAGTCGAATGTTCACGCTCCAAAAGGGAGAGCTAAACATGCCGCGCGGCGAAAAATCCAAATACACGGGCAAGCAGGAACGTAAGGCCGACCACATCGCCGAAGGCTATGAGAAGCGCGGGGTCTCCGAAAGCGAAGCCGAGCGCCGGGCCTGGGCCACGGTCAACAAGGACGACGGCGGGGGCAAGAACCCGGGAGGGTCCGGTCGCGGCAAGTCCACCGGTCATCCCGCCGCACATAAGGGGGGCCGCACTGGTGGCAAAGCGTCTGTCTCGCGTTCCAAGGCTGATCGTTCGGCCGCTGCCAAAAAAGGTTGGGAGACCCGTCGGAAGAAGGCTGGCTGACGCTTCCTGAAGATCGGTTTTCCGCCGGCGACGTCGCTCGCCGCGCCGGAGATGTCGATCCAAGCCCACCTTGGTCATATCGAGATGGGCTTCGTCTTAAAGTGGACTGCCCTGAAACGCCTCGATTATAGGACAGGGCCCGCTGTCATTCGACGCGCATGCACCCGCGAGACCCCGCAGCGCTGCTCTCGCCTTCTCTAGCTCCGTAATCGTGCGATCCAGCGCGGTCAGCCGTTCGGCCGCCAGCTCGCGTGCGCGCGCCCGGTCCTCGCCGGCATCTAGAGACAGCAGTTCCTTGATCTGCTCTAAGGTGAACCCCGCCGTCTGGGCCGACCGAATAAACTTCAGACGACGCACGTCCTCGTCGCCATAGCGGCGGATGCCCGCGCCCGCGCCGTCGCGCGACCATCGCTCCGGCGTCACCATAAGGCCCCGCCTCTGATAGAAGCGGATCGTCTCGACGCCGACGCCCCCTTCGCGCGCCAGTCCTGCAATCGTTCGAACGCCCATGCTTGACTCCGTATCATGGTACGGAACTTAAGACGTGGCCCTCGGATTGGAAGATCACGGAGGCTGCAGTGACCAAGACCGCCACCATCCACCGCATGGTGATGCCAGACCACACCTGTCCCTGGGGGCTCAAGGCGCGCCATCTACTGAAGAGCCGGGGCTATCAGGTCGAGGACCGATTGCTGACCACTCGCGAGCAGACCGACGCCTTCAAGGCCGAGCATGGGGTCAAGACTACGCCCCAGGTGTTCATCGACGGACAGCGGATCGGCGGCCACGACGATCTGCGTCGCTATCTTGGCCTCAAGGTGCGCGATCCCAAAGCGACGACCTATACGCCGGTGCTGGTGGTGTTTCTGACGACCGCCGTCATGGCCGCCATGCTCAGCCTTGTCATTTACGGCACACCTCTGACCGTGCGCGCCGGCGAGTGGTTCATCGCACTGTCGATGATGGTGCTCGGGATGCTGAAACTCCAGAACATCGAGAGTTTCTCGTCTATGTTTCTCAACTACGACCTGCTGGCCAAGCGCTGGGTTCCCTACGGCAAGATCTACCCTTTCGCCGAGTTTGGGGCGGGCGCGCTAATGGTGGCGGGCGCCCTGACCTGGCTTTCGGCGCCGGTCGCCTTAATCATCGGCGGCATCGGCGCGGTCTCAGTGTTTAAGGCCGTCTATATCGATAAGCGCGAACTGAAATGCGCCTGCGTCGGCGGCGACAGCAATGTCCCGTTGGGATTTCTGTCCCTGACAGAAAACTTGATGATGATCGCCATGGCCGTCTGGATGCTGGTGATGACGCTGACACGTAGCAGCGTGTCGATATCCATGTGAGATCGGGATCGGAGCGTCGCATTTTCGCGAGCAGTCAATGTCTGCTATTTCCGAGGAGGGCGGTCACCAAACGGACGAATGTCGGGCCGCGCAACTAAGCGGTTCGCAAACAGTCGACCGCCTGACAGCCGACGTCCGCGCGGGCGGCGAAGGGTGGGAAGCTGACATATGTTTGCGTTGTCACGCCGACTGGGCGACACGGATGGAACACTAACCAGCAATGTCGCTCCTGTTTGGTCACTACCGTGAATGTTAGCGGATCAGACGTCCCGCTACGGTGTCCAAAGAAATGCTTGAAGCGTCGACCATCCGGTCCCGTCCAGCCGCTCAATACGTCCGTATGTCGACAGACAGGCAGGACTTCTCGATTGAGATGCAGTCGCTTGCCATAGCGGAGTATGCCGAAAAGCACGGCTACGAAGTTGTGCAGACGTACTCCGACGCTGGCATCAGCGGCTTGGACATTTCGAACAGACCAGCACTCCGGTCCCTTCTGGCTGACGTCGTCGGGGGAACCGCTCGGTACGCCACCGTGCTCGTATACGACATCAGCCGCTGGGGGCGCTTCCAGAACCCAGACCAAGCCGCACACTACGAGTTCATCTGCGTCGAGGCTGGTGTACCTGTTCACTACTGCGCAGAGCCATTTGCCAACGACGGAAGCCCGGCCTCTGGATTGCTGAAATCTATGAAGCGCCTGATGGCGGCGGAGTTCAGTCGCGAACTGGCCCACAAAACGAAAGCTGCGAAGGAGGGCCTTCGAGACTTGGGGTATTGGACCAATGGTGCTCCGGGGTATGGCCTGCGCAGACAGGCGGTGACGCGCTCCGGTCGAACACTCCGCGTCTGCCAATATGGCGAGCGAAATCCTCACCGGAAGTCGCGGTGCGTATTGGTGCATGGGCCAGCTGATGAGGTGGCCACCGTGCGGCGCATCTATCGCTTGTATATCCAAGACCAGCTCAGCTTCGCTGAGATCGCAACGCACCTAAACCGCGATGGGCTCAAGGCAGAGAACGGAAGAGATTGGCGCTGGTATACTGTCCGCCAGATCATCACGAACGAGAAGTACGCGGGCACATATGTCGGCGCCCGGTTTCCGCAGCATCTCGGCAAGCCGCTGCCTACCACGCCGGAAGACTGGGTGCGCCTTCCGGGGTTTGTGAAGCCAATCGTAACGAAGGCGACATTTGAGAGTGCGCAACGGGAGTACCTTCGTCGCCGCCGCGTGCCCACTAACGAAGACCTCATGGCCGAGATACACGCGCTTTATCAAAAGCATGGTTTCGTGAGCCAAGCACTGATCAGTGCCTACAGCGGAAGAACCAGCGCATATTACAGGCGGCGGTTGGGCGATCTGCAAACGCATTTCGCCCAGGCGGGCTTCAAGATGACCAAACGCCAGCAGACCTCATTGGTCAACATGCAGGCGATCACCGAGAGGCGTCGCGAAAAAGGGTGTGTGCTGTCCGACGAGCATATAATCAGGAAGCTACGCGGTCTTCTTGCGGTGGAGGGACGGCTCACGATCCCACTCATCCTATCGACCCCGGGTGTGCCGACGCCGGCCACGATCCGCCGGAGATTTGGAAACCTGAAAGCAGCTTATGCAATGGCTGGCTACGTCCCCTCAGCCCGACAGGCGGCTCTCATGCACAACGGGCCCTCGGCAGCTATGGCTGATGTCGGCTAAGGGTCGGAACCGGCGCGTTCACGCAGGCGACGAAGCAGACCTTCGCAGCGCCCCCCGAATGTCGCGTTTTCGGCGGGCTGCCAATGTCTGGTCTGCCGCATCATCAGCAAATGCCTGTGCCTAACTCCTAGCGGAGGTTCGCGAAGTCCGCCTTCTGCCTTTTCTGTCCAGGCACGGCGGTTGGGCGATGGCACCAAAAACACCTTGTAGGCACGCGTCCGCCGCTCGACCAGCGTCTGATCCGCTGGGCCGGTGGCGACTTCTGCCTCGTCGTTGCCTGTCCGAAAAGCATACCTGCCGCGGAGCGCGAGGGGAGGCGCGCCACCAAGGACTGACTGTGGTAATGTCGGATCAGCAGGAGGTTGCGGTGGGCCGGATATCTCAACGGGTGCAACGGCTGTGATTTCGGCGCTCGCGTGTCGGGCCTCGCCAGGCGTGGTGGCAGTTGTGCGCGGTTATCGCGAGCGAACGGGCTTCAGCGCAGGGCCAGGCGTGGTCGTGCCGCTGCCAGGTCGCCCGGCTCAGTTTCTCGAAATCTATCTGGATACGCCCTATCGCGTCAGCATCGATGGCGGTGCATTCGACGCTGCTCCCGAGGCTGTGGTTGTCGGCCCGTCATCGCGACACAGCGCGCGGTTATTGCTCGCCGGCCCTGTCGCCGCCTTCCATGTCGCCTTTCAGCCGACTGGATTTCACCGACTGTTCGGCATTGGCATGGGGCAGTTGAGCGACATTGCGGTGGGAATTTGCGACTTAGGTCTGAAGCCGCTCGACGAGTTTGTCGGTAGCATCCGACAGGCGCCTGATTTTCCTTCGCGCGTGAGGGTCGCCGACAACTGGCTGGCCCATCGGTTGGCGTGGTCGCGCGCCGCTGATCCCTTGGACCACGTCGCGCGGCTCATCCGACATGCCAACGGCGCGCCGCCAGTCGCCAAGATGGCGGCCCGGTTGGACCTTTCACCTCGCCAGCTTCAGCGGCGCTTTACCGATCAAGTGGGTCTGACGCCAAAACTCTACGCGCGGACAGTACGGTTCGACGCCGTGCTAGAGGCGCGCGAGCGAAACCCTGATCTCACCTGGACGACGCTGGCCCACCGCTTTGGTTATTTTGATCAGGCGCATCTACTTCGCGACGCCCACGCTTTCACGGGTATGCCGCCCAGCGCCCTGGTTTCGGAAGCGATGGCCATGTCCGATTCTTCCTAGCGAGCCGGTAGCCGCAGGCGGCATCCTTGGCGTGAACGAGGAGAAGCCGATGAACCGCCGCACCCTTATGACCGTTCTTGGAGGAGCCAGTCTGATGACCGCCATTCCGGCCCTGGGCCAAACACAAGTCGCAGACGCCGACCGGACCGCCGTCCAGGCCTGGCTGGATGAATGCGCCGCCGCCTGGGCGACCAGCGATGCGGAACGAATGTTCCGGTCGTCTGCCGACGATGTTGAATGGGTCAATATTGTCGGCATGCACTGGCGCGGAAAGGCTCAGGTCGTCGGCGTCCACGCTCTGTATCTGAACACCATGTTCAAGGGCGTGCCAATGTCGCTCAAGTCCATCGAGAGCGTGAGGTCTGCCGGTCCCGACGTGGTGATTGCGGTCGTGCGCTGGTCGGTCGGCCAGTTCAGTCCACCTGATGGATCGATCGTTCCTGCCTCAGACGACCGAATGACCTTAGTGTTCCGCCGCTCGCCGGAGGGGCTGCAACTGGTCCACGGCGCGAACGTGCAAATCAACGCCATTGCAGAGCAGTTCGACCCATCGAAAGGACCGCCTCCGACGAGTTGACACGGGCGTTGTGCCTTCATTCGCTTACCTGTTGGGCGGCATCAGAGCAGAAACTCTGAAAACCCGACACGTAGTCAGGCGATAGGCCTTTTCTAACTCAAAGCGGACGCTCGCGAATTCTGTTCGGAGCAATGTTGCGCTAAGGGCTGCCTTGACCCGCTAGTTCCGACCGATGCATTGAAGCGCACTAGGCGGGCGAACCGGGGTGCGTTTCCGCGCCGGATTTCGCTTTCCCCCGAGCCCAGGGCGGCCGGTCTGTTCGCGTCAGCTGGCCCCACCCACCAGCGACGCCAGACTTTCGGCCAGCTCAGAATTACGAAAAGGTTTCGTGAGACGCGCGACACTGGCGTCGACGCCCTCCGCTTCGGCGTAGCCGGATACAATGAGCACCGGCAGCTGGGCGAGTTCCGCCCTCAAGGTCCGCGCCAGCTCGGTACCGCTCATGCCCGGCATCAGGTGGTCGGTGACCACCACAGTCGGGACTAATCCGGTGCGGATGATCGATAGCGCGTCTTCGCCTGAGCTCGCTTCCACGACGTCAAAACCCAGGTCCGCCAGCATATGGGCGGTGCTCAGCCGAACCAACTCCTCGTCCTCGACTAAGAGAGCGACACCGCGGGTCATCATCGCGTGCGTTTCCGATCTTTCCGCTGCGTCTTCGGAGATTGGGCGTGAGCTGACGGGCAGTAAAAGTTCGATCGTCGTGCCACGCCCTGGTGCGCTCTCGATCGCCAGCCCCCCGCCAAGTTGGGCCGCCAGACCGTGGACCATAGACAAACCCAGGCCTGTGCCCTTGCCGACGCCCTTGGTCGAGAAGAACGGCTCGGTCGCCCGTCGGAGGGTCGCGTCGTCCATCCCCACACCCGAGTCACCCACTCTTACCGATACATAGTGCCCGCGCGTCACTCCGGCAGGGTGGAGTGTCTTTACGCTCTTGCGTTGTGCGGAAATGACCAGAGCACCGCCATCTGGCATGGCGTCCCGCGCGTTCACCGCGAGGTTCAGCAGAGCCATCTCAAGCTGGTTTGCGTCGGCCAGGGCCGGCGGCAAGTCGTCCGCAAGATCAACACGGATTTCGATCTTGGGTCCGAGGGTAGAGCCAAGAAGGCCCGTCATGCCTTCAACCACCCGCGTAACATCGACGGCGGTCGGCTGAAGGGGTTGTCGCCGAGCGAAGGCCAGAAGTCTTTGAACCAGGGTCTTGGCCCGCTCAGCCGATTGCAGGGCGCCGTCGATGAGCATCCGCTCGCGGTCATTTCCGACACCCTTGCGCACCAGCATGTCGAGCGAGCCGATGATCGGGGTCAGGAGGTTGTTAAAATCGTGCGCCACCCCGCCCGTCAAATTGCCCATCGCCTCCATCTTCTGGCTCTGCCTCAGAGCCTCCTGGGCCAGCTCCAGCTCAGCCTCACGAGCTTTTGTGGCAGTCAGGTCTCGCCCCACTGCAACAAAGTTCAGGCCGTCTGGCTCAGGCGCGACGGTCCACTCGATCCATTTCCAGCCGCCATTGCTCGTCGCAATCCGGTTCTCGAAGCGGGTCGGAAGGCCGGTTTCGGCCATTTGCCCAATGGCCTCCAGCGTCGGCGGCTCGTCGTCCGGATGCATGAACGAGGCGTAGCCGCGCGAAAGCAACTCCTCCTGGGTCCAACCAAGCACCTGTGTCCACGCGGGGCTGACCGCGGACATCATCCCGCTGTAGTCGGCCCGCGCCATCATATCCTGGGAGAGGGTCCAGAGTCGGTCCCGCTCTGCCGATCGCGCCTCGACCTGGGCCTCCAGCGTTTCGTTGAGGTGGCGAAGGCGCTCTTCGCTGGCCGCCAAGGCCGCCCGTTCTTCCTTAAGCGTTTGCTCCAGCAGGACGCTGACGGTCGTCTCCGGCGTGATGTTGAGCACGGCCGCGACACTTCCGTCGTCGTCTTTCAGCGCCGAAAGAGAATAGTTGAACCAGGCCATTTCGGCCTCGCCGCCTTCGAGGCGAGCCATCAGGAAAGGCGCGTTCTCGAAATAGACTGGCGAGCCGCCCTTTCGCACGCCTTCAAACTGTGGCTGGAGCTCGTTCCAGATTTCCGCCCAAACGACAGAGCCGGGTCGACCGAGCGCTGCAGGATGCTTCGCTGCGAGGATGCGTCGGTATGGATCGTTGTAAACCAGCGCGTATTGGGGACCCGACCACAGACAGATCGGAAAGGGTGAGTCGAAGATCGACCTCGCCATGGTCCGCAGTGCCGCAGACCAATGACGGGTGGAACCCAAGGCAGTCGCGGACCAGTCCAACTCTCGCGCCAAGGCTCGGACCTCGCCTGGACCCGCGAAGAGATTTGCCGCGTCGGCACGACATGCGCGGAGTGGCCGCTGCTCACTGCTGGAACTCACTGCATCAAGCTCTGTCTACCGCATCTACGACGCGAACGATAACGCACGGCGAGCGGATCTTCCACTCGGTGAGACGCATCAGCGGTCTAAGGATGCGAACGCCATGCTCCGCCAAAGCCTTGCGAAGTTCACCGCTCGGCTCACCCCATGTCTCGCCTTCCATATCGACGATTTTGAAGATCGCATCGGCATCGTCGCCCATGGTCTCGAAGTGCTTCACCGCCGCTGCCGAACTCTCGTATTCCTCATAGACAACGGTCTCTTTCTCATCGTCGTTCATGAAGATGTCGTAGCGGACGGCGCCAGGGTCTTTGCGCGCACCAAGTCCATACAGTTGGCCGAGAGTCTCTTATCCTCCTCGGTCTTGCCGGGATGGATTTTGAAACGGGCAATGCTTCGGATGCGGCTCATCGTGTCCTCCATGGCTCAGGGTCTGAATGGGAGCGGGAGGGGTGGAGTTCCGCGCCATCTCACCGTCCGCCTTGTGTCGGAAACTGCCAAAGGCGCCGGATCGAAAAGCGGACTTTCGCAGGCCTAGACGACATGGCTAAACGTCGTGTTTCCGGCGTGCCGCCAATGTCTGATCCTGGCCGTTCCGCTCTCCGCAGGCGGCCACCGAGGGCGCTCCCGTAATCGTCGGGGTCAGCACGAAACGCAAAGACCCCGGCGCAAACCGGGGCCTTTTTCGCTCAAAGCCGGCGAGGCCGGACCCAAGTCAGCGCGTAAGAACGCTGCGCAGGCGGCCAAACGACCATTGCTGGGCGTCGTAGGCGTCGCGGACGACGTCGGCCATCGAGAAGAACTCGTGCACCGAACCGTCCCAGACGCGCCGCTCCGTGGGGACGCCTGCGCGCGTTAGGGCGGATGCGAGGGTCTCGCCGTCTGAGTTCAGCGGGTCGATCTGAGCATTGACGATGGTCACGCCGTGAAGCCCGCGCAGGTTGGCGGCGACGAGGTTGTAGCGGGGGTCCTGCTGATCGGAGGGGCCGCGCAGAGCGTATTGACCAAACCAAGCCAGGGTCGGCGTGCGCAGCGGCAGGCTGGCGGTATTCTCCATCTTTGAAGGCAGGTTCGGATCGGCGTCGGCGATCGGATAGACCGCCAGCACATGCTTGGGCTGTGTCCAGCCGCCGTCCCGCGCAGAGATGGCGACGTTAAGAGCCAGGTTGGCGCCGGCGCTTTCACCCGCAACCGCAATCCTGCTCGGGTCCCCGCCCCAGGCGCGAGCATTGTCCAGCACCCAACGGTAGGCGTTGTTGGCGTCGTCGTGTGCGGCAGGGAACTTGTTCTCAGGACCTTTGCGATATTCGACCGAGATGACGACGGCGTTGAGATTGCGCGCCATCGACCGCGGGGTGGCGTCATACACGTCCAGATCCGCGATGACCCAGCCGCCGCCGTGATAATAGACCACGACCGGGAGGTTGTTCCCGATCGCGCCGGCCGGCTTGTAGATGCGCACCGGCTGTGTTGCGCCGCCGGTCGGATAGGTCAGGTTCATGGCCGTGACGGTTTGATCGGGCGCGGTCGACATGCCGCGCATCGTCTTGACCCGGTTGACGGCGTCGGCGGGGCTCGGCTGGGTGCGGGCCTGTTGAACCGTAAGGGTCTCGATCGGCTTAGCGCCGAGAGCGGCGTGGGCGTCGAGCACGGCCTGCATGTCAGCGTCAGGACGAGCGGTCATGCCCATCGGCGCCATGGGCGAGGCAGGAGCGCTGGTCAGGCCGGGGTCCATCACGGACGGCGTCATGGCACAGGCGGACAGGGCGGCGGCGGAGGCCCCCGCGACGAGGATGGTGGTCAAGCGTTTCATGTCAGATTTCCCGGGGTTCGATCAGCGCATCAGGCGTTGGAGCTCGGCGAGATGGGCCTCGACGATCGGCACCGTGGCGCGGGCGGCGCTGCGAAGTTGCGGGGTCTCGCCGGTTTCGGCGTAGGTCTTCTGCAGGCCCAGGGCTTCCTTGTGCGCCATTTGCTGCTGGACCAGATACAGGCGGTCACGCTCGACGCCGGAATACTGACGTAGGGCCGCGACCATGGCGGCTTTAGGCGCATCCAGCATCGGCGGCGCGGGCGTCAAGCCGGCCGCGCGAGCGGCGGTCACGGCGTCCGCTGTGGTCTTGGTATGATGATCAATCATCATCTGGGCGAACCGGCGGATGGCCGGATTGGCGGTTGTCTCGAGCACCGCTCTGCTCGACTCGATCTCATAAAGGTCACCAGCGCCGGCGAACATCAGAAATTCAGGCGCGGGCGGCGTGGGAGCCAGGGTGCCGGCGGGCGTCCAGGTGTAGGTGAACGATTGCGCCGAGGCGGCGGTGGCGAGCAACGACAGCGTTGCGGTCGCGCACAAGAGGCGTTTCATGGGTCTTCTTCTCGGTTATTTGAGGGGGGCGTCTGTCTGGGCATAGGTCCCGACGAGGCGACCCTCGCCGATGACATGTCCGCGCATGGCGGCGAGCAGGGTGTCGCGGTCAGAACCCGGCAGGATGTCCAGGCGGGTGTCCAGCGCGAAGACCTGCAAGTGGTAGTGGTGCGGCGCATCGCCGACCGGCGGCCGCGGACCGAAATAGCCGACCGAGCCGCGCGAGGTGGCGCCCTGGACGATGCCGTCTGAGAGCTTGATCTCCTCGGACAAGCCCTCCGGCGTCATCGGCTGAGCGATATTCCAGGCGAGCCAGTGCACGA
The DNA here is from genome assembly GCF_041648115.1 of Brevundimonas sp. Taxonomy (GTDB): domain Bacteria; phylum Pseudomonadota; class Alphaproteobacteria; order Caulobacterales; family Caulobacteraceae; genus Brevundimonas. Next base: position 105,265 of record NZ_JBAZPR010000001.1, on the reverse strand, counting down.
AGGGTTTGGGCGCGGCGGCGTCCGGGTCCTCCATGATGATCACATAGGTTGCGGCGCCATCGACGGGGGTCCAGCTCAGCGCCGGGGCAACCCCGTCATAATATTCGCTCTGTGGCCGGGGAATGGGCGCGCCGTCCGTGAATGCGGTCGAGGTAACGGTGATCGGCGCTGCGCCCTGGAGTCGTTCGATGGCCAGCGGCACGCCGGACCCGCGCCCAGTCTGGGTCCGCATCGCATCAGCGGGCGCGACAGCCATTACGGGGCGACCACGCCCCCGCGGATAGCTGATGCGATAGAGGATGCCGTTTTCGTCGTCGCCCAGCAGAAGTGATCCATCGCCGGCGACAGCCAGCCCTGCGGGGCGCCCTGTGCGGGCTTGGCCGCCGTCAGCGATGAAGCCTGTCAGGAAGGGCTCGATGGAGCGGGCGCGGCCGTTTTCGAAGTCCACGCGTACGACCTCATAGCCGGACGGCGTACTGCGGGCCCAGGAGCCGCGCAAGGCGACGAAAGCGTCGCCTTTGTAGGCGTCCGGGAAAGGCCCGCCAGCATAGAAGGCCATCTGCATGGGCGCCGCGTGGGCGGTGTAGCCCAGAACAGCCGCTTCGCTCATCTCGGCCCAGGTCGCGGCAGTGATGTTCGCCGGCGGCTCATCCTGCGGATTGACGGCTTCCTCGACGCCGTAGACGTAAGGCCAGCCGTAGCGTTTGCCGGCTTGAATGTTGTTCAGCTCTTCCTGCTGCAGGTCATCGCCCAAATTGTCGATGCCGTGGTCCATGCCCCACAGCTGGCCGGTCCGCGGATGCCAGCCGAACCCGATGGTGTTGCGCAGGCCTGAGGCGAAGATGGTGCGGCTCTTACCGTCTAGCGACGCCCGAAGGATCGTAGCGTTCTCCGGATTGCTCTCGGCGCAGGCGTCGCAGGTGGAGCCTACAGAGATGTACAACATCTCGTCTGGACCGACGCTCAGCGTCCGGTTCGGATGCTGGCCCGAGTCCGGAAGATCGCCAATGATCAGGGACAGGGGGGATAGGGTCCCATCAGCCAGGATGTCGCCGACGAAGACCTCCTTGACCGTGGCGAGATAAAGCTTGTCGCTATGGACCGCCACACCGTGCGCTCCGGCCCGACGGGCCACGACGACGGGGTCGCCGTCGGCCTTGCCATCGCCGTCGGCGTCACGCAGCAGGATCACGTCGCCCTCGGCGCGCCGCGTCGCATAGATGTCGCCGTTCGGCGCCACCGCGAGCATGCGCACATTGCCCAGGCGTTCGGCGAACCGGCTGACCGCAAATCCATCAGGGACCTTAAGCGCTGACGTATCCCCCGGCAGCGGAGCCCGCGCTGTGGGCTCGAAGATCGCGGTTGGAATGGCAAGCCGGTCGTTGTCTTCAGGGTGAGCCTGAGCGAAGGCGGATGTGGCGCAGCACAGCGCCGCCGCGGACGCTGCGGCGAGAAGGCGAGGGTTCATTTGAAACTCTGAGGAATGGGTCCGGCAAGGGTCGATTTCGCCATGTTTAAGCCGCAGATGCGTCTCGGGTTCCGTTGTTATTTTTCGGCGACAAGATTGCTTAGCTCGAGCCATTCCCAGCGTTTCCGCTAGGGCGCGGAGCCAACGTCTGAAAGGTTGGAGCCCACCAATGTCTGCCTTGGCGCGTCGTGGATGCGCCGAAGCATAAGGGCAGGGCGCTTTGTGATTCCGCGGCCTTCTGAGGAGGATGGGCCGCAGTTGGGATGTGCCGCCTATCCTGACGTTCACTTGCCCCGGGCTGAAGGAGGGGGTGGAAATCTAACGAAGTGTCCACTGTTTCCGGCGCAACGTCCCGGGAAACGAGGACCGTATGGCCCACCCCAATTCCCGCCGGCTTCTGCGTGTCGCAATGGCGGCGCGCGCCCGCCAGTGGCCGACGCGTCTAGGCCTCGGCGCCGTGATCGCAAGCGCCTTCTTCATGACCACCGGCGGCGCCTTTGCGGCGAGTTGGCTCTTGGTCTACGCCACCCTTCAGCTCTTTGAATGGCGTGTCTTCAGCTTCCGGTCGCGACCTGCGGAGTGGACGCCGACGACGGGATGGTGCCTAGGGGCGCTCGCCCTGGTCGCGGTGAACAATGCGGTCTTCGGCGCCTTCGCCGTGCGCCAAGCGTTCGAGGGCGGCGATCTGAGCCTCGTCTCGGCCGCCCTTCTGATCGCCGGCGCCATCATCAACGGGGTCATCGTCAGCGCAGGTTCCCGTGCCCTGACGTGGGCGTCCATCCTTCCTCTCATGATGTGTTTCGTTGGCATCGCAGGGGCCGCCGTCGCGACCGGTCACACGCCTCTCGCGACACTTCAAATCTCAGGAGCCAGCCTGCTTTTCGTCATCGCCGCCTGCGTGGCTTCGACCCAGCTGGCGCGCAAACTTCGCCTCGCCGAGGAGGCACGATTGGCGGCGGAGCGCGCCAACCGCGCCAAAGGGCAGTTTCTCGCGAATATGAGCCACGAGATCCGCACGCCTCTGAACGGCGTCGTCAGCATGGCTGATCTCCTCGCCAAATCCCCGCTCGCGCAAAGCGATCGCGAGATGGTCGAAATCATCCGCTCCTCGGGGCAGAACCTGACAGGTCTTCTCTCCGATATCCTCGACGTGGCGCGCATCGAAGCTGGAGAAATCGCCCTCGAGTCGGCGCCATTCGAGCTTGGGGACATGCTCAGGTCCGTTTGCGCCCTATTCAGTCTCAAGGCGCGGGAGAAGGGCGTGACGGTCGTTCTGGAGATCGCGCCAGTGGTCGATCGGGCGATACTGGGCGACGGTGCAAGGTTGCGTCAGGTTGTCACCAACCTCGTCGCCAACGCCATTAAATTCACCGATCGAGGCGAGGTGCGTCTGTCGGCTGAACTGGACGATCAAAGCCGTCTTCGGCTTGCTGTCCGTGATACCGGGATCGGTTTTGATCCTGCAGAGACCGGCGATCTGTTTGGACGGTTTCAGCAGGCCGACGGTTCAATCACCCGCCGCTTCGGTGGGTCCGGGCTTGGTTTGGCGATCGCCAAGGACCTAACCCAACTCATGAGGGGCGACATCGGCTACGACAGCCGAGTCGGGACAGGCTCCGTCTTTTGGATTCTACTGCCCTTTACAGCTGCGGAGAGCCCGATTGCGACGCCGCAGCAGACTGACGTCCGGGCGGAAACGCCTGACCGCACGCTCTCGGTGCTCGTGGCCGATGATCACGAGACCAATCTGAAGGTCGTGGTTCTGATTTTGGATCAGGTTGGCGCGCAATGCACCACAGTCGGTGACGGGGCCGCCGCAGTCGCGGTTTTCAGAGCGGGGGCCTTCGACCTCATCCTCATGGACATGCAGATGCCGATCATGGACGGCCTGACGGCGGTTCGTCTCATTCGTGAGATCGAGGCGACAGGCGACCGAGGCCATACCCCCATTGCGATCCTGTCGGCCAATGCTCTCCCCGAGCACATAGCCGTCGCGCTTGCGGCAGGAGCGGATCGCCATGTCGCCAAACCCGTCCGTCCTGACGTGCTGATCGAGCTTGTCCATGAACTCGTCTTTGAGGAGTCACCAGGATAGCGGCGAGCCCGCGAGAGTCTGTTCCACACGAAGGAAGCCTGCGCCCGTTCGACCGCCAGAGCCGAGGTCAGGTTGCGACACCCTCATGCGCCAGGGCGGCCATCAACGCGATCAAACCCAAGCCATCGTCCGCTTCAAGCAGTGTCGCCGTCTCGGGGGCCGCCTTGGCGAGGTCCACGCGCGCCATCGACCAACCCGGCAGCAAGCGCCTCTCAGATGAGCCGCGGAGCAGGATCGTCAGCTGTGTGTGGCGGGCGTCGGCCTCCAGCGTCTTGACCAGTTCGTCGATGGCGCAGGGGGAGCCCTCGAGAAGCTGGATGTAGGTCTGCTCGCAGAAACCCAGCGCTCCAGTGATATTCATACGCGCGTTGTTCGGGACGGAGGACCGGAAAATCCGATCCAGCGCAACTTCAGGCAAGATCGCGACAGCGTGACTGCGGTACACGAGACGGTCGATCACAGTGTGGGGCTCCCTAGGCTAGCGTCGCTGGCGATATTCGCCCGCCGTTCAGTCCACCGCGCGTTGAGATACGTCCAGCGCCAGACCCTCGATAAAGCTCGCGAGTTGGGCCAGCGTGAACGGCTTGGCCAGGCGCGGCAGAGTGGCCACGTCGGGGCCTGGCGACAGGTGAAGGTCGGCATAGCCCGACGCCAAGACCACCGCCGCTGTGGGCCGCAGCGCTTTGACCCGTTCCGCAAGCTGGCTGCCGGAGAGCCCGGGCATGACCTCGTCTGTCAGAACCAGATCGATCTCCGGGTGTCGCTGGAAGATGACCAACGCCTCATCACCGGAGTTTGCGACGAGGACGTTGTGGCCGAGCTCATCCACCATCGCCACCGTGTTGGTCAGCACCAGAGGATCATCATCGACGACCAGCACGACAAGCCGCTCTCCGGCATTGTCGACGGCCTCGGTCACCACCAAGCCTGCCGCAGGAAGGTCGGCGCCTGCGAGGGGCAACCACAAGTCGATGCGGGTGCCGTGGCCTATTTCGCTCTTGATCTCGATCCAGCCCCCGGATTGCCCGGCTAAGCCTTGGACCATCGAAAGCCCGAGGCCGGTGCCCTTGCCTACACCCTTTGTGGTGAAGAACGGCTCGGTCACCTTGGCGGCGATCTCGGGCGGCATCCCTGTGCCATTGTCGCTCACGCTGAGCCTTACATAGTCTCCAGCCCGGCGCTCACCTTGCGTGCGCGCCATCTTCAGCTGTTCGGCGGTGATCGAGATTTCTCCCCCGTTCGGGAGGGCGTCGCGCGCATTGACGACAAGATTGAGCAACGCCGTCTCAAGTTGATAGGGGTCGGTCTGCACTCTCGGCAACACATCGGCGAACCGCATCCGGACGTCGATGTTCGGCCCGATGGAGCGGCGGATGAACTCGCCCATGCCCCTGACCAGCTGGGGTATGTCCACCGCTTCGAGCTTTAGCTCCTGCTTGCGGGCGAAAGCCAACATCCGTTGGGTCAGGATCGCACCACGCTCTGCGCCCTGGATGGCGTTCTCGAGGAGCGGCGTCGTTCTGGGATCGAACGGCAGTCGTTTCCGAAGAAGGTCAAGGCTGCCGGTGATCGCCGCCAGGAGGTTGTTGAAGTCGTGCGCCACGCCCCCGGTCAGTTGCCCGATGGCCTCCAGCTTTTGTGATTGATAGAGCGCCTCGCGCGCGGCCTCGAGCTCGCGCTGAGCCTCGGCACGCTCCGTAACGTCGCGCGTGATTTTCGCAAAGCCGACAATCTCGCCGTCGTCGCCGGTGATCGGATCGATCACCACATGCGCCCAGAAACGCGTTCCGTCCTTGCGAAGACGCCAGCCCTCCTTTTCGAAGCGTCCAGCTTCACGAGCAATGCTGAGGGCGACGGTTGGGGCGCCGGCCTCCACCTCCTCGGGAAGGTAAAACCGCGAGAAGTGGTGGCCGATGATTTCGTCTGGCGTATAGCCTTTGATACGCTCGGCGCCGGCGTTCCAGCTGTTCACCCGGCCGTTGGGGTCGAGCATATAGATGGCGTAGTCTCTCACGCCTCCGACAAGTATCCGAAACTGCTCCTCGCTCTGACGAAGCGCCTGCTCGGCGGCTCTGCGTTCGGTCAGGTCACGCGTGATTTTGGCAAAGCCGATCAGTTCCTCGCCGCGGTGTATGGGATCGATGACCACATGGGCCCAGAATCGGGCCCCATCCTTACGCAGACGCCACCCCTCAGCTTCGAACCGCCCAGACTCGGCGGCTATTTTCAGAGCGTTGCAGGGCAGCCCGGCCTCGCGGTCCTTCGGCGTGTAAAAGCGGGAAAAATGCGCGCCGAGAATCTCATCTGCGGTGTAACCCTTGAAGCGTTCGGCTCCCGGGTTCCAACTTGTCACATGCCCCTCGGCGTCGAGCATATAGATGGCGTAGTCTGTTATGGACTCGACCAAGAGCCGGTATCGGCTGTCGTCCGCCGCATCTTGCAGTGTGGTCAATGCGCTTGCCCTATTCCCCGGAGGCTAACGAGGCGCCACGTGAAACGTTCCTTGTTCTCAATGGTGCGATTTGCGGTGTAGGCGATCACGCTGGCGAGGGCCGCGTTGAGGCTTTCAGCTGCGACGGCGTTGTTGAAATGATCGATCCGAAGTGCAGCGTGCCCGCAGCCACCTGCGTGAGACGTCAGGCGGAACTTCAAACCCGACGGCCTGATCTGCCGGATAAGCTTCAAAACTCCTCGCCTAGCGAGCTTCCGGCTGGCACGGCGGAACCAGACAGAGGATGGGCGACCGTGCCAAATTTCCAAAGGTCCTCGCTCAGGAGCGACCGCCTGCGGGCCACAACCGTGGTTCGGAAACGTTCACCTGAGGCGCCGCGCACGCCCGCCGACTGCCGTCATCCGCGATCGCCCCCGGGCAATCAGGCCACGCCCGCCCCACCGGTGACGCCAAAGACTTCGCCGGTGATGTAGCTGCCCTCCTGTGAGGCAAGAAGGACGTAAACGGGGGCGATCTCGACAGGCTGGCCGGGCCTTCCGAATTCGCTCTGTTCACCGAAGTTTCTGACCTTCTCCTGCGGCTGTCCACCCGACGGCTGCAGCGCGGTCCAGAAGGGACCGGGCGCGACGACATTGGCGCGGATGCCCTTCTTGATGAGCTGTTTCGCGAGGGCTTTGGTGTAGGCCACGATGCCGGCCTTGGTCGTCGCGTAATCCAGCAGTATGGCCGACGGCTCGTAGGCCTGGACCGAGGCTGTGGTGATGACCGCCGCACCAGCGGGAAGGTGCGGGACCGCAGCCTGAACGATCCAGTGCATGGCGTAGAGATTGGTCTTCATCGTTCGGTCGAAATCCTCGGTCGAGACTTCGCCCACGTCTTCGCGGTATTGCTGATGGCCGGCATTGATGACGAGAACATCAAGGCCTCCCAGTTCGGCCACTGTCGTCTCGACCATTTGACGGCACCAGGTCTCGTCCGTGATATCGCCGGGGAGCGCCACGGCCTTGCGACCCTCGGCCTCGATTAAGGCGATGACCTCTCGCGCATCCGCCCCCTCGGAAGGCAGATACGAAATAGCGACATCGGCCCCCTCGCGTGCATAGGCGATGGCGGCGGCGCGGCCGATGCCGGAGTCCCCGCCCGTCACGAGGGCTCTGCGGCCCGCGAGTTTACCGGCGCCGCGATAGCTCGTCTCACCATGGTCAGGCCGGGGCTCCATCCGCGCTGCGAGACCGGGTTCGGGCTGCGGCTGCTCAGGAAAGGGAGGGCGCGGATACTGTTCGCGGGGGTCCTGGCGGACGAGGCGGTCGGTCATGATCGGCAGCTTTCTGGGCGGGAGGTCCTCAGAAAAACACGTGGCCTCGCCTGCTGTTCCGACGCAGGCGTCCATCCGCTTAGTTCCAGACCAACCGGGTCGAACAAAGTCAGCGCCCATGGACACGAAGCGCCTCAACGCTCGGCCGAATGTCAGTTCGATCGAGCCCTCCAGGTCGAAGGGGATCGCGAGAACGCGCTCCGTTGCGTGGCGGGAGCGAACACCCCGTCCAGCTTGACGGGATCACCCTCCGATAATGCCGAGACTGTGAATTGCGGAAGCGACGTCTCGGGAGTTTTTCCCCTCCGGGAGGAAGGCAAATGGACGCCAACACCAACACTGCGTCGCGCTCTGAGTTTGGTCCCGACGACATCGAATTGTTGAACAGACGCCTTGCCGAACGCGGCTTTTATGTTCTCGGATGCTTGTCGCCCGCGAGCAGGACATCGTCGCGCTCAAGCCGCCCGGATTCCGATCGGACGCTGAACAATGGCCGTTAAAGCCGGCTCCGCGACCGGCCTAAGACGTCCGGCGCTGCAGGCGCCCCGGCGTGACCGGAGCGAGTTCAGCCGCCTGGGACTTGGGCGGCGGCGCATCGACCAAGACCGAACCATCATCCTCGATTTGCTCAATGGAGAGGATTGCCTCACCTGGGGCCATACAAGGGCGCGGCGGCGTCCCCGGCCTGCACATCGGTTTCGGACATCACATGGACCTGGCGGGACGGGCCGCCATCCTGTCCGAGCCCGACCTTGTAGAGGCGCCGGCTCATGTGCCGGTCCCAAATCCGTCGGGGCCGCCGGCGCCGGCCGCACCTTCGCCGCCGCTAGCAGAACCTTGGGGCGTGGGGCCCCGCTGATTCGGGTTGACCAGGTCGGGACTTCGAACGCCGGAGCCTTCGTCTTCCTCCGAGCCGTTTGCGTTTGGGCGGGGGATTTCTGTGTCAGTCATGGAGACTCTCCTCTCCTCGGAACAAGCGGGGCGTCCGATGCGAGTTCCAATGTCGGCGAATGGACGAAGAAACTCTCCGGCTGCTTCAGCATTACGGCAACGATCACGGAGAGATCGATGAAACGCTACGCCTACGCCTGGATCACCCTGGGGTTCTTCGCCATCTCGATTCTCGGCCACTGGCTGTTCGGCTGGTTCACCTATGTCGATGAGGCCCGCCAGCACGGACAGGCCGTCGAACTGACGCCTTATCTGATGATCATGGGGCGCGACACCTTCGAGAACTGGCAGTCGGAGTTCCTCCAACTGCTTTGGCAGGTCGTCGGCCTGGCCTACTTCCTCTACGTCGGCTCGCCCGCTTCCAAGGAGAATGACGACCGCACCGAAGCCAAGCTGGACGCCCTTCTGCAGCTGGTCGGCAAGGAGCGCGGCGAGGCCATCATTCGCGAGATCGACGAGACCCACGAGCGTCGGGGCGGCCACGCCAAAATCCATCTGGATCCGCCCGTCAATGCCTAGAACGGCGGAAACCCGGATCACGACGCCCATTAGTCCGCCCGAGGCGCAGGGTCCGCGCAACGGCGACCTGCCGGCCTATGTCGGCAATGGACTGATAGGCCTGCGCGTCCGGGAACAGCCGCTGCAGGCGGGGATGACCATCGTCAGCGGCTTCGCGGGCGAGCATCCCGAACGCCGGGTCGAGGCCGCCGCGCCTGCGCCCTATCCGCTGGCGGGGGATCTCGCGCTGAACAACGTCTGGCTCAGCGACCAGCCGTCCGCAGTGTCCAATCTGGCGCAGGCCTACGACTTCGCGACCGGGGAGTTGACCAGCGGCTTCCGCTATGAGGCCGCCGGCGTGGTCGCCAAGGTGGAGGTCGTCACCTTCGCCAGCCGCTCGGCTCCGTCCATCGTGCTGCAGGAGGTCACGGTTCGGGTCGATCAGCCCTGCGATCTGGCCTTGCGCGCCGTGGTCGAGACCGGGGGTCTGCGCGGGCGCGTCGCCCGGCGCCGGACCGACACCCCCGGCGAGCCGGAACCAGCATGCGACGGCTCATTGCTCTGGGAAGCGGAAGGCGCGCTCAGCACCTGCGGTTTCGCCCTGGCGACGGACCTCATCGGCGGTGATGCGGAGCGGGCGGTGCAGGCCTGGGACGCATCCGGGCCGCTGCGCACCGAATACAGGCTGCGCGCCCGGCCCGACCGGCCCGTCAGGTTGCGCCAGCTGGTCGCCATCCTGCCGTCCGTCCTTCACGACCGGCCCGACGAGGAAGCCCTTCGTCGGGTCGCCCGCGCCCAGGCGAGCGGATTCGACGCCCTGCGCCGGCGCAATCGCGAGGCCTGGGCCGAAATCTGGAAGGGGCGGATCGTCGTGCACGGCGCGAACCGCGAGCATCAGGCCCTGATCGACGCGGCGGTCTTCTACCTGAACTGCTCGACCCATGAAGCCTCGCCGTCGGCGACCTCGATCTTCGGCCTCGCGACCTGGCACGACTACAACTACTATTTCGGCCACGTGATGTGGGATGTGGACGCCTTCTGCGTCCCGCCGTTGCTGTTCTTCCAGCCCGACGCGGCCCGCGCCATCCTCGACTTTCGCACCCGGGGCCTGGACGCCGCCCGATCCAACGCCCGACTGTCGGGACGGGAGGGTCTGCAATTCCCGTGGGAGGCGGCGCCGCTGTCGGGACAGGAGGCTTCGCCCGGGGGCGGCGACGGCGCCGCCCACGAGGATCATGGCTCCCTGCACACGGCGCGGGCTTTCGGCCTCTATGCGGACGTCACGGGCGACGAGATCTTCCTGAAAGAGGACGCCTGGCCGGTCCTGTCGGGGGTGGCGGACTGGATCGTCAGCCGCACGACCAGGACGACGCGCGGGCTGGAGATCCTGCGCGTCACGGGACCGGCCGAGGTGCCTGAGCCGCCGGACAACGACGCCTTCACCATCATGGCCGCGATCCAAGTCCTGCGTCGCGCGATCCGGGCGGCCGAGCAGATCGGACGGACGGCCCCGCCCGAATGGACGACGACAGCCGATGACCTGTACCTGCCGGTTCGGTCCGACGGGGTGATCGCCGCCCATGACGGCTTCCGGGTCTCGGAGCCCAAGGGCGCGACGCCGTCGCCGCTGGCGGGGCTCTTTCCTTACGACCATCCCGCGTCGGATCGGGAGCGACGCAACACCCTCGACTTCTACCTGCAGCATTGGGCCGAATACGTCGGCGCCCCCATGTTCCCGGCGCTGTACACGACCTGGGCGGCCATGACTGGCGACCGCGACTTATCGCTCAAGCTCTTCGAGGAAGGCTACGCGGCCTATGACCAGGGGCGCTTCCACCAGTGCCTCGAATACCGCCCCGACCATCCCGACAGCCAGGTAAAGGCCGGTCCCTTCTTCGCCAATCTCGGCGGAATGCTGCTGGGTCTGATGCTCGGGCTGACCGGGCTCGTCATCGACGACGGCGATCCCCAGACCTGGCCGCGCCGTCCCGTGGTCCTGCCCAAGGGCTGGACCGCGATCGAGATCGGTCGGGTGTGGGTGAGGGGGCGGCCGATGCGACTTCTGGCGCGCCACGGCGCGGACCGGGCCGAACTGACGCCGGAGGTCTGATCGGGAACGGGCTCGACCGGGCAAGGGCTTTCCCCTGCAGGAGACCGAGATGGACCAGAACTCGACATCCCCCGATATCCGTCCCGCCGGCGGGACGTCCTCCGACGTCAACAGACTCCTTTGTCGGATGAGGAGCCGCATCGGCTAAATCTCTGAAGACCGAACGGAAAGCCGGCCGACAGGCCGAGCTCGGCCAGATCGTGCGGGGCGACGGGCCTCAGCCGGGTCTGATCGCCTCCGCCATCGGACATTGGAACACTTTCGCGGCGAACGGTTTTTACGGGTTCACCCTTTAACGTGGAGCGCCCAGATGGCTGAGAAGACCCTCGACAACCTGTTCTACGACACGCTCAAGGACATCTATTACGCCGAGCGCAAGATCGTGAAGTCGCTGCCCAAGATGGCGCGCGGCGCGAACTCGCCCGAGCTCAAGGCGGCCTTCGAGAAACACCGCGAAGAAACCGAAGGCCAGATCGAGCGCTTGCAACAGGTCTTCGAGATTATCGGCAAGCGCGCCATGGGCAAGACCTGCGACGCCATCGAAGGCATCCTCGCCGAAGGCGACGAGATTCTCGAGGAGTATGCGGGAACCGACGCGCTTGACGCCGGCCTGATTGCGGCGGCTCAGGCGGTCGAACACTATGAGATCACCCGCTACGGCACGCTGAAGCGTTGGGCGACCCTGCTCGGCTTCCATGACGCAGCAGCGCTTCTCGACGAGACCCTGCAGCAGGAATCGGCGACGGACGAAAGCCTGACGGCCTTGGCGGACGCCACCGCCAACGCGAAGGCCCAAGGGGCCGCAGCGGCCTGATCCGCCATGACGGACGGGCTGATCCGCGGCGCGATCCCTGAGAACGCCGTCCATCTCTGCATCGACATGCAGCGGATGTTCGCCGAGGACACCCCTTGGCGAACGCCGTGGATGGAGCGGGTGCTTCCAATCGTGCTCGGAATTTGTAAGCGCAAGTCCGAGCGGACGTGGTTCACCCGCTTCATGCCGGCTGCGGAGGTGGGGGAGGGTTGGGGAACCTGGCGCGGCTACTGGGAACGCTGGCCGGAGATGACGATCGAGCGGCTGGGCCCCGAGAGGGTGAGTTTGATCCCAGACCTCGCGGCCTTCACGCCGCCGGCCCGTGTTCTGGACAAGCGGATCTATTCGCCGTGGCCGGGCACCGGGCTCGATGACGCCCTTCGCACCGGCGGCGTGGACACGGTGGTCGTCACCGGTGCAGAGACCGACGTCTGCGTTCTGGCCGCCGTTCTGGGGGCGGTCGATCTCGGGTACCGGGTGATCGTCGTCACGGATGCTTTGTGCAGTTCCTCCGACGAGAGCCATGACGCCCTGCTGGGTCTTTACCGCAATCGCTACGGACAGCAGGTCGAAACGGCGCAGAGCGCGGAGGTCCTCGCCAACTGGGCTTGAGGGAGGTTCCCCCTTAACTCTCCAGCTGCTCCATGCGGCACTGGCCGGGCGTCTTGTCAGGGCGGAAGCGCAACAGCTTCGTGCCGTGGCGGAAACGGTCGTCCGAAACCTGATCGAAGCCGACCTCGACCACGCGCTCGGGCCGCAGCGGTTCCCAGGCCGCCGACCGCTCGGTGGACCATCGGCTCGGCCCCCCGGGGGAACGACCGCTGAAGCCTTCACCGCCACGCAAGTCTTCCAGGTCGCGGGTCAGGGCGATCTTGTCGATGCCCGCGAAACCCGACGTATGGCCGACGTGGTTGAGTTTTCCTGCGTCGTCATAGAGACCAAGGAGAAGCGAGCCGACGACCGGCGCGTTCGACGCATAGCGGAAACCGCCGACGACGCAGTCGGCTGTGCGGGCGCGCTTGACCTTGATCATGGCCCGCTCGCCTTCGAGGTAGGGGCCGGCCTTGGACTTGGCGATCACGCCCTCCAGTTTCCCTTCATCGAGCCAAACCTGGGCCTGATCCCGATCTGTCGCGCCGAGTGTGAGCGTGAGTTCCGCAGACTGATAGCGTCGAAGGAACGTCTCAAGCCGAACATGGCGCTCGGACCAGGGCAGCGACCGCAGGTCCGCGTCATCCACATCAACCAGCATGTCGAAGACGGCGAAGATCGCCGGTGTCTCTTGGGCGAGACGCCGGATTCGGCTCTCGGCGGGGTGCAGACGCGCCTGCAGCACCTCGAAAGAGAAGGCGTCGCCGTCGCGGGCCAGCAGCTCGCCGTCGAGACCGAACCGGGTTTCAGGCAGGGCGGCGAGACGTTCGACGACCTCGGGGAAGAAGCGGTTGAGCGACTTTCCGGACTTGGCGATCAGGTGAACCTGGCCGTCTCGCTTGAAGGCGAGGCAGCGAAACCCGTCCCATTTGGGCTCAAAGATCCATTCCGCCCCCTCGGGCAGATCCGGCCGAGACCGGGCCTCCATGGGGCGGGCGTCCAGATCAGCGCGCATGGGGTCAGGCCTCAGGGCTTCAGCACGACCTTGGTCCACTCATTCTGGTTTTCCTTGAAATTCTTGTAGCCCTCGGCGGCCTGTTCCAGCGGCAGCCGGTGCGAGATCAGATCGGTGGTGTCGATCTTCCCGTCGAGGATCAGTTCGAGAAGCTGCGGCAGATAGTTTTGCACGTGCGTCTGGCCTGTCTTCAGAGTCAGGCCTTTCTCCATAAAAGCGCCGATCGGCCATTTGTCGGCGACGCCGCCATAGACGCCCGGGACCGAAACCGTGCCGCCCTTGCGCACCGCCATGATGGTCTCGCGCAGCACGTGAGGGCGGTCGGTGCCCAAGATCTTGGTCTCCTGCTTGATGGCGTCGACGATGTTGTCAGGCGAGAAGCCGTGCGCCTCCATGCCGACGGCGTCGATACAGCTGTCGGGCCCGATGCCGGCGGTCATCTCCATCAGGGCTTCGCGCACCTTGACCTCATGATAGTTGAGGACCTCGGCGCCGTTTTGCCTGGCCAGTTCAAGACGACGGGGATGGTGGTCGATGGCGATGACCCGGCCGGCGCCCTGAAGCAGCGCGCTCTTGATTGCGAATAGACCGACGGGGCCGCAGCCCCAGATCGCCACCGTGTCGCCGGGCTGAATCTGCGCGTTTTCGGCGGCCATCCATCCGGTGGGGAAGATGTCGGACAGAAACAGGACGCGTTCGTCCTCGATACCGTCCGGGATCTTGATCGGGCCGTAGTCGGAGTAGGGGACCCGGGCGTATTCGGCCTGGCCGCCGGCGTAGCCGCCGGTCAGATGCGAATAGCCGAACAGGCCCGCGACCGAATAGCCGTAGGCGATCTCGGTCGCATCCGCCTTGTCCGCCGGATTGGAGTTGTCGCACGCCGCCGGCATCCGATGATCGCAGAAGAAGCATTTGCCGCAGGCGATGACGAAGGGCACCACGACCCGGTCGCCGACCTTGAGCGTGGTGTTGGCGGGGCCGACTTCCTCGACCACGCCCATGAACTCATGGCCGAGAATGTCGCCGTTGGACATGCCCGGAATCATGCTGTCGTAAAGGTGCAGATCCGAGCCGCAGATGGCGGTGGCGGTGATCTTGATGATGGCGTCACGGGGATTGACGATCTGCGGGTCAGGCACAGTGTCGACCTGAACGTTGTGTTTGCCGTGCCATGTGAGTGCGCGCATGGGACTCTCGCTGTTAAGGGGGTGGGCGGGCGAACCCGGGATCAGAAGTGACGGCTTGCCCGAGGTGCGGCGTCAGGCGCCTTGGAGGTCGAGACCTCGCCGGTTTCCATCAGTTGCTTGAAGCGGCGGAGTTCGCGGCGGGCCTGGATGCGGGGCTCGCGCTGCATCACCTTGGCGACGACCTTGCCGATCGCGCCGGCTGGCGGGTCGTAGCTGATGAAGATGCGCACCTCCGTGCCCCGACCGAAGGCGTTGTCCTTGAACGCAATCCACCCTTCGTGATCGACGTCCGAGCCCTCGCTTGAGCGCCAGGCGATCCGCTCGCCGGGAATGTCCTCGGTGATTTCGGACACTAAATCGATCTCAGCGCCGGCGGGGCCGGCGATCGTCCACTGCGATCGGCCGCCGTCAAGAATCTCGACCGCCTTCACGTTCTCGGCGAAGGACGGCAGGTTCGTGAAGTCGCGCCAAAAGGCATAGAGGTCTTGACGAGGCCGGTTGATCATGGCCGCACGGATGGTTGAAGCCGCGTGATCGCCCTCGACATTGTCATTGTCGATGAAGGCGGGGGAGGCGACATCGGCGTCGGTCGAAATCGGTTCGGATGAGGACATGGGGGTGCTCCGTCTGGTCGGTTATCCAATCCGTCCGACGCGGCTGCGTTCCAGCGTCGCAATACGGAACCGGAGACGCGCGCACTCCCTTGTGCCGACAGAGCCAACCCGGAGACTCGTATGTCCGATGATCAGCTGACGACCGCCGATGCTGTCCGCCCGCTCGCCGTGGTGACCGGCGCATCAACCGGCATCGGTTACGAACTCGCCAAGCTTCTGGCCAGGGACGGGTTCGACCTGGTGGTCGCCGCCGATCGGCCTCTGGCGGAGGCGAAGCCGGCGTTCGAGGCGCACGGCGCCCAGGTCGAAACGCTGCAGGCCGATCTTTCCACGGAAGACGGCGTCCAGTCGCTCTACGATCTTGTCGCGGGCCGCGCGGTCGATGTCCTGGCGGCCAACGCGGGCCATGGCCTGGGCCGAGGGTTTCTGGATCAGGCCTTCGACGACATTCTGCATGTCATCAACACCAACATCACGGGCACGACCCGGCTGCTGCATCTGATCGGCCGCGACATGCGCGCCCGGGGGCGCGGCCAAATCCTGCTGACCGGCTCGATCGCCGGGCTGATGCCGGGTTCCTTCGCCGCCGTCTACAATGCGTCCAAGGCCTATGTGGACAGTTTCTCGTTCGCCCTGCGTAACGAGCTGAAGGATAGCGGGGTCAGCGTCACCGTCCTGATGCCGGGGCCGACGGACACGGAGTTCTTCCACCGCGCCGGACAGGACGATACCGCCGTCGGTCAGTCCAAGTCGAAGATGGATCCTGCCAGGGTCGCCGAGATCGGCTATCAGGCGATGAAGCGCGGAGATGGCGACGTCGTCGCCGGGCTCGGCAACAAGGTCCAGGCCGCGATGGCGGCTGTCACACCCCAGTCCGTTCTCGCTGAAATGCATCGCAAACAGGCAGAGCCGAAGGGCTCGATCAGATAGGCGCGCCCTCTCCAGCAGGGCCTCGGAAGGGATCTCCTCGCCGCATGGACAGGTCTCGATGAGCCCGCTCTCGACGACAAGATCACGGTTTCGAGTCCACGTGACCGCCCTTTCGGCGTGGCCGGGTGAACGGGCCGCGCAGGATCGGATCCGGCTTTCATTCGGAAAACGGGCGACTGAGATAGGGCGAGCCGACTCTGCCAAACCGCCAGGGCGTCTCGACGCCCGGTCGAAGGCCGATCCGTGGGCCGACGAGGACCGGCTCGGGTTGGCCAAGGTCAAGCGCGAACGGGGCGGCGGCGACCGGCAGGGCGTTGAACGCCCCCGTCACCCCGAGCGCCTGACAGAGGCGGCCGGGACCGGCGCAGAGGTCACGGGGGCGAACCGCGCCCCGGCGTTCGGCCATGACGTCCAGGTTCCAGAGAGGCTCGAGGGCGCGAATGAGGACGGCGCTGCCGGGTGTTGAGGCGTCGCAGACGATGTTGAGACACCAGTGCAGGCCGTAGATCCGGTAGACATAAGCCTGGCCGATCGGCCCGAACATCGGTGCGTTGCGCAGCGTCGGTCCCCGGAAACTGTGCGAGGCGGGATCGTGACGATCGTAAGCCTCGGTCTCGACGATGATCCCGCCCACGCCGTCGATTTTCAGACGAGCGCCGATCAGTCTGGCGGCGACCTCCGGCGCCGGACGGGTCAGCAGCGCTCCCAGGCCTGTGGGCGCGATCAGGACGGAGCGCCCGAGGCGGCGCACAGTCGCGCGAGCACCAACGGCAACCGACCCGGAAGGTCTCGCGCCAGGAAGCCCAGCGGTTCGCCGGCGGCGGCGAGGTCCGCCCCGGCTTGGGCATGGAGGACGACGCCCCAGAGGGCGGCGACCATAGGCGGGGCGCCCCTCGCGAGAATCCCCCCGATCGCCCCCGCCAGGACATCGCCAGAACCCGACGTGCCGAGGCCTGCCACGCCCCCGTCATGGCGCCAGGCCGCGCCATCGGGGGATACCACGAAGGTCGTCGCTCCCTTCATGACCACCACGGACCGGAACATGGCCGCCGCTTCACGGGCGGCGCCGAGCGGATCGGCCCGGATGTCGTCCTTGGCCCGATTGAGGATTGCGGCCATCTCGCCGGCGTGAGGCGTCATGACGGTCCGGCCGCCGGCAAGCAGGGCGAAGGCGTCGGCCTCGCTGTAAAGAGGCAAGGCGCCGGCGTCGATCACGGCCGGCACGGCGGGAGCTCCGTCCAGCAACCTCGACGCCAGGCGCCGCCGGGCCTTGCCGGTGTCCATGCCCGGCCCGAGCACGAGAGCCGAGGCCTTGACGGCCTGTTGAATCAAAGGGGAGGCGCTCATCGCTCCCGCAATGACGATCCGGGCCTCCGGCACAGCCACGGCGATCGCGGCGGCCGAGGCGCGGTCGGCCCGGATCTGCAGCTTGCCCGCCCCGACGCTCAGGGCGGCCACGCCGGCGAGGATCGCCGCGCCCGCCATCACGGCTTCGCCGCCGACGACCAAGACCGCGCCGCGGTCTTCCTTGTCGCCGTCCGCAGGAAGCTCGGGGAGGGGATGATGGGACAGGGCCGCGGCGTCGAGGGGCGTCGTCATCGCGCGGCGACCTTGGCGTCCGGCGCCGAGGTCACCGGCGCCCCCTCGTCTTCCAGCGGCGCGACGAAGTTGTAGACCTCGAGCGTCAGACCGCCCTCGCGGTTTCGCGAATAGGTCGTCACCCCGCAGTTGGCGACATCGCCCTCGGCGTCGATGGCGAGGATCTCGGTCTCGGTCAGTCCTTCCAGCAGATAGCGCAGGCACAGGACCACGACCTGGTGGCCGACGATCAGGACGCGTTCGTCGCGATGATGCAGGCTGAGGGTGTCGAGCGCCGCCCGAAGCCGGAGAATCACATCGCACCAGCTCTCCCCGCCCGGTGGTCGATGGTAGAATTTGCCCAGGCGACGGCGGGCATCGGCCTGTTCGGGGTAACGGGATTCGATGCCCTGGCTCGTCAACCGATCCAGCACGCCGAATTCGCGTTCGCGCAGGCGTTCGTCGATACTGAAGGCGAGATCGGCCTTGGCGAGCCCCCCGGCTGCGGCGATCGCGGTCGCGGTCTGCTGCGCTCGCAGATAGGTCGAGGTCAGAACGACAGTGGGGCGGTCGGCCTGGGGAAGGGCCGCGAACCAACGGCCCAGAGCCTCGGACTGCACCTGCCCCAAATCGCTGAGCGGCACATCGACATCTCGGGTATCGAGATCGATCTCCCCGAGGCCGGCGACGTGGGCACGATCGCGGGCGACGTTGCCTGCGCTTTGCCCATGGCGGACGATCCAGAGACGGGTGGGCCACGGAGACGTCACGCCGTCGGCTCTCGGGTCGCCGAAGGGGTCTGGAGGAGTGCGACGACATCCTGGAACAGGTCCGTTGCGGTACGGTCGTCCAGGGCCTCGATGTCCACCTCGCCGATCGCAGCGTCCAGGCGTCGGATCATGTCTCCGCAGTCGGGCGGCGCAGAACCGGTGTCGTCGACCGCCCATCCGGCGATGGCGGCAATTGTCTGGAGCGATTCCTGTTCAGAAATCCGAGCGCCGTCCAGCAGGGCGACGGCGGCGATCTCCCGGATTTCCCTCAGGGCGCGGCGGCAGGCCAAGGCGTCTTTTGCGGTCATGAGAGTGCAACACCTCTGCAAGCCCGCGGTTCACGTCAGGGCCGCACGGCGGAGGACGGTCCGCCCGTTGGAACAGGCGCATACGGTCTTGGCGTCGGGAGCCCTTGATGCCCGGGGGGCGGATAGGCGGGCGCGTGCTTGGCTGCGGCCCGGCCCGCCAGCCTTCGAACCTCGCGGCGCAAGCCTAGCGCCCCCTCCGCCACCTGGTGCTGCCGATCGTCTCGTAGCATTCACAGGTCTGCCGGAGCAGGGCGTCTCGATTGAGGATCCGGAGCCGACCTCGACGACTTTGCACGGCTTCACTTTCCGAAAAAGCGCGAAGGACGCTGTTGATGGTCGTGCGCTGGGCGCCGAGCAAGTCGGCCAGATCTTCCTGCTTCAGGTCGTACTCGTCTCGTCCCGTCCGATCCTGCGTCATGAGCAGCCAGCGCGCCAGGCGGGCGGGCACGGGGTGTAGAGCGTTGCAGACGGCGTTCTGGGCGGCCTCGATCTGGTTGTAGTGGGTGAGGCTGAGAAGAAGCTGTTGAAGGTGAGGGCTTGCATCCGCACGCTCCCGGAAGGCCGCTGTCGGGATCATCAGGGCTAAACCCTCGACCGCGACCAGCAGGTCCCAGCCGATCGGTTCGTCAGCCATGAAGGCCGCCAGTCCGGTCACGCCCTCGCGTCCCACATTGCTCGCCATCGACATCATGCCGTTGGCGAGGTGGATGACGTTGCTGATGTCCGAGTCGATCGGGAGGAAGACACGATCGACCGCATCGCCGCGCTGGAGGAGAACGTCGTCTTTCGGGAGATGGGACAGGACTGCTGTCCGGCCCAGGATGACCTTGTCTTCGTCGTTCATTGCGGCCCACAGGCCGTTGGCTTCCGCCGTTTTCATGCCGCCCCGCTCTCCACGACGTCCACCCCGACCGCTGAGGCGGTATAGGAGTCGCGCCTGGACTTCTGTCGCCTCCACGACATAAGCCTCGCGCGCGGCGAGAGTTGCGAGCGCATGTCGGGTGATAGGCTGCAGAACGACGGACGTCGCGCCAGGAACGCCTTGCGACGTCGGCTTTCACCAACCGTCGCCTGGAATGGACGCCGGAGACAGATAGAACGGATTTGCGGTCAAGGCGGGACGGCAGACGCTTCGCTTGAACACCGATCTAGGACACCATCATTTCTGAAGCGCACGGCGAGCCGAACGGACTGATCGGCATCCAGGCAGTCCAGCCTGTGCCGTTGAGGAGACCGGCGCCCCTGCGCCGGCCCCCCGCTCGGTCAGAGGGCTTTCGCCTGGGCCGCGGCCTCCTGGATGTCTGCCGCCCCCCCGAAATCCTCATCGGTGACTCGCCCCGCGCCGGGGCCGGCCCCCAGATCAACGCCCGTCTCCGCATCCACAGCCGGATCGGACTGGGTTCGCTCTGCGAGTTTATCGACGACCCCTTGCGTCTTCTTGTCGAGGCCAACCGTCGCGCCGCCGTCGCCATCACCGGCCGGCATGACCTGATCCAGGTCGTCGATACGATCCCACTGTTCGCCGCTGTTCCACGGCCCGTCGACGTCGCCTTCGCCCTGGGAGGTGTTGACGTACATGTTGGCGAAACGCTCGATGCCCGGCAGCTTGCCCGGCGGGAAATTGTCCTCGATGGCGTAGAGCGCCTTCTCGAACGATTTCTGGTGCGCGATCTCGCGCGTCATCAAGAAGCCAAGCGCATCCTTGATCCCGGGATCGTCGGTGATGTTGATCAGCCGCTCGTAGACGATCTTCGCGCGGCTTTCCGCAGCGATGTTGGATCGCAGGTCGCAGGTCGGATCGCCGCGGCTGTCCACATAGGCGGCGGTCCAAGGCACCCCGGAAGAGTTGGTCAAGGAAGGGCCCCCGCCGTAGAGCAGCGATTGGGTGTGGCTGTCGCCGCCGGCGTTCAGGGCCATGTAGAGCTCGGCTTCCGCCATCGACGCTTCGGCGAGCTGACCCTTGATGCCGGTGTTCAACATGGCGATGATCGACCCGATCACCTCGAGGTGGCTGAGCTCCTCCGTCGCAATATCGATGAGGAGGTCCTTGCGGCCGGGATCGAGCTCGCCCAGACCTTGGGTGAAGTAGCGCATCGCGGCGGAAAGTTCGCCGTCCGGTCCCCCGAACTGCTCAAGGAGCAGCGATGCCAGCGCCGGATTGGGCTCAGCGACCCGTACCGTATACTGTAGCCTCTTGTTGTGCATGAACATTGAGATCGTCCTTTAGGGATAAGCTATGAATCTCACGCAACAACCCCTTTGGTTCGCCAGTCGTTCCAGTAACCAGGCATGGATTTGTTGGCTTAGCCGCTATTCATGCGAATGTCGGCTCGGCGACATTTGACTGAAGCAGAGGAATGCGGACCGGCGTGGTGATGAATACTCTATGCGAAAGTCGTCCTCACGACTCTGGAACGCCCAACGTCCGAGTTCGTTTGCGCGCACGTTGTGTCGATCCGGCGCGGTCTCGGATCACGCCCCGTGCGCCGCTGTGAGGCCCAGCCGATCCAGCTGACGCGGGGGAGTGTGCCCGAGGCGACGCAGCGTGCTTCACCCCCGGGTTTAGAAAGGCATCACCCTCTGTCCGGTGACATCGATCGGACCGCGTCGGGCGCCATCACAGTGTCGAGGACCGCTTGAGCGGCGTCGCACAGAACGGGTCCTGCAACGGAGGCTGGCGGCGATATCCGCTGCGACGTGTGCCAGGGTCAAGGCCTCGCCCGCGGGTCAAGGCCTCGCCCTCGCCGATAAGGACATCGCGACCGTCGAAGTTTTCGGCTTGAGGCGTTCCTTCCCAGAGTCTGCGCCGAGCAAGATCGGAGCGACGTCCCGCAGGGGAGGGCCGGGTTGAGTGTGTAGGCCTCCCGAACGCTTTTCCGGAGCGCCGGCTACGGGCCCGACCCGCCTCCCTCGCCGAAGCGTCTCGCCATGGCGGAGACTGTCGGGCCCATCCTGTGGGCGGAAGAGAGGGGGATGGATGGCTGTTTCTGTCGCCAAGACGACATTGGAACGCGGCCGATGGGGCCGCATTTGCCCTGTGCCGCAACGACCGCGCTGTCAGGACGTCCCATGCCCCTCATCCCTCTCGTGCGGGCGTTGCTCTCGCTCTTCGGCTTTCTCATTCTCGCCCTTGTCGCCTACCTCCTCTGGACCTGGTGGCGGGGCGACGTCCTGCTGGACCCCTCGGGCGTTCCCCTGCGCGTGCGCGAGGACTGGCGCCTTTGGCTCGCCGTAGGCGTGGTGGGCTGGAGCCTGGGGGGGCGAGCCTTCGCTCTGCTTTTCCTCGCGAAAGCCGATATCGAACCCACGCGGGCGCACCGGGGGGGCGGCGTGATGACGACCAGTCCAACCGGCGCGACGCTCTATGTCGAAAGCGAGGGCGGGGAGGACGGGCCCGTGGTCATCGCCACCCATGGCTGGGGGCTCGACAGCACCATCTGGCAATACCTGAAGCGTCGCCTGGGCGTAGAGCGGAGCCTTGTCCCTCATCGTCTTGTCACCTGGGACCTGCCGGGGCTCGGCCAATCCAAGGCGCCCCCGACGGGCGAGATCGCCGTGGCGAACTTCGCGACCGACCTGGCGCAACTGATCGAGGAGGCGGCGCCTCGGCCCGTCATCCTGATCGGGCACAGCATCGGCGGCATGACGATTCAGACGCTCGCCCGCGATCGCCCTGCTCTGTTCAGTGCGCGCGTGGTCGGTGTCGTGCTCCTCAACACGACCTATACGAATCCTTTGCGGACCATGGTGCTCAGTCCCTTGATGACGGCCCTGCGCCGCCCCCTTCTGGAGCCCATGTTCAAGCTGACGGTGCTGTGTGCGCCTCTGGCCTGGTTGAGCGCCTGGCAATCCTACCTGAACGGAACCGCGCATCTCGCCAACCGTCTGCAGTTTGGCAGGGCCGTGACTCGCAGCCAGCTCGAGCATACGACGCTACTGGGGACGCGCAATTCGCAAGCGGTTCTCGCCAAGGGCAACCTGGCTATGTTCGACTGGGACGCCTCAGGGGCGATCGCGGCCATGGCGTGTCCGGTGTTGATCATCGGCGGGACTCTCGACCTGGTCACGAAGCTGGAGGCCAGCGAAGCGTTGGTCGAAACCGCGTCCGCTGGATCCCTGGACCCGGTCACAGGCGTCAATCACATGGGGTTTCTCGAGCGGGATCATCATTACAACGGACGCATCGCGGCCTTTGTCGCCGAGAGCGCTCAGGATCGGCCGCTTGATCGCGTCGATGCGAGCGCCTCGCTCAATCTCTCCTGATGCCCAGATACACCTTGTCGACCGTTCGGAACGGCCGTTCGGTCTCTGAAGAAAGCCTGCGCGCCATGACGGATGAGCAGGCGCGAGGACAGGCTCAGCTACGACTGGCACGGGTCATCCCCGGGGATGTTCTGGTCCTCACACTCGCCGGAACCGAATGCGGACGGTGGGGGCCGAGACGCGCCGGCTGACGGCGCGGCGACTGAGAACGGCGCGCTTCGAGTCGGGACGCCGACACAGGAACCATCAATCGATCCGTCGCTTAGCCATTGAAGTTGGACGGAGAAAACAATGTCTGTGATCGACAAGCTCATGGCGGCGGTGACGCCCTTGCCGGACGCGGAAAAGCGTGCGGACGCAACGGCGGAGGCGCGCGCTGCTGCGAAGCCCGGCGACTGGCTGACGCTGGTTCTGGACCACCACGATCTCATCCGCGACGCGTTCGCGACGGCGCGGGCCGCGCGGTCGGCGGCGGAGCGCAAGACCGCCTTCAAGGCCCTGGCCCTGGTGTTGAACGGCCATTCGTTGGCGGAAGAAATCGTGCTGTATCCCGCGCTGGGGAAGGCCGACCATAAGGCGCACGCCGCCCAGGCGTACCTCGAGCAGACCGTAGCCAAGACCCAGATGGCGGAGCTGGAGCGCATCCCGGCGTCCAAACCCGAGTGGCTGGACAAGCTTGAACATATCGAGGGGGCGGTCCTGACCCACATGTTCGAAGAGGAGTCCGGCTGGTTTCTCGATCTTCGGAACCAGGCGGGTGATTCCGCTCTGCTGACGGCGCGCTACGCCGAGGAATACGAAAGATACGTCGGATGATGGCGGGAGGATTCAACCGTCATGGCTGCTGACCGGATCCTCGTGACGGGGGGCGCGGGCTATATCGGCTCTCACACGTGCAAGGCCCTGTCACAGGCCGGGTACCAGCCGGTCGTTTACGACGATCTCAGCAACGGACACGAAGGGGCGGTGCTGTGGGGACCGCTGGTCCAGGGCGATGTGCGCGATGCGGAACGCCTCACGAAGGCGATGAGCGACAACAGAATCGTGGGGGTCATCCACTTCGCCGGACTGATCGAGGTGGGCCGATCGATGCATCGTCCGGACCTCTACTGGGATCACAATGTCAACGGCGTGGCCGCCGTGCTGTCCGCCATGCGGCACACGGGCGTGGGACGGCTGATCTTCTCGTCCACGGCCGCCGTCTATGGAACGCCATCGACGTCCGGCCTGCTTCAGGAAACGGACCCGCTCAATCCGATCAACCCTTACGGCGACAGCAAACTGGCGGGAGAGCGGATGATCGCCGCCCACTGCGCCGCCTTCGGACTGGAGTCGGTGGCGCTGCGCTATTTCAACGCGTCAGGCGCGGACGCCGAGGGTCAGATCGGGGAAGCGCACAATCCTGAGACCCATTTGATCCCCCTTGCCATCGAGGCGGCCTTGGCGGGCGGGCGACCGTTGACCGTGTTCGGTGACGACTTCGCCACCTCGGACGGGTTCTGCGTTCGCGATTACATTCATGTGGCGGACCTGGCGCGGGCCCATGTGCTGGCGCTCGGTCTGGACAGGATCGACCGCGGTTTCGAAGCGATGAATCTCGGCCGAGGCGTCGGGGCTTCGGTGGTCGAGGTGATCAAGGCGGTGGGCGCAGCCTGTGGCCGGCCACCTGTCTACGAGGTCGGCCCGCGCCGGGCGGGCGATCCGCCGGTGCTCGTCGCCGATCCGTCGCGGGCGGCGGCGCGGCTGGGTTGGCGACCGGAGTTCGACGATCTCCAGACGATCATCGCCACAGCCGTCGCCTGGCGCAGGAATCGGCGCTTCGGCGCTTCCATCCTGCCGAACGCCGCATGACCGGCTGCGGACCCGTGCTTTGGGGCGGACCCGAATGCACGCTCAACCGGATTGGGGATGTGTGGCGCGATCAGACGCGACTGAGCGGCCATCACGACCGGATCGACGATCTTGACCGGTTCGCCGAACTGGGTCTGGAGGTCCTGCGCTATCCGGTGCTTTGGGAGAGGACCGAAACCGCGCAGGGCGTCTGGGATTGGACGTGGCCAGACCGGCGCCTGTCGCGGCTGAGGTCTCTAGGCGTGCGGCCCATCGTCGGGCTTCTGCATCACGGTTCTGGACCGGCCTGGACCGATCTCCTTGATCCGGGCGTCGCGGAGGGGCTGGCGCGCCATGCGGCCCGCACCGCCGAACGCTATTCATGGGTCCGGGACTGGACGCCGGTGAACGAGCCGCTGACGACCGCGCGGTTCAGCGCCCTCTACGGCCATTGGTATCCGCACCGGACCGACGAACGCGACTTCTGGCTGGCGCTGCTGAACCAGATCGATGCGACGCGACTGTCGATGAAGGCGATCCGGCGCGTCAATCCTGAGGCCAGGCTGGTGCAGACCGAGGACTTCGGCGCGACCTACGGCACAGCGCCCTGCGCGTCCCAGGTCCGGTTCGAGAATGATCGCCGACTGATGACCTGGGACCTTCTGTGCGGCCGGGTGACGGCGGGTCATCCCCTGTTCCCGCGTCTGGTGTCGTTCGGCCTGGGCGACAGGCTCGCCGTCATTTCCGAAGACCCGTGCCCGCCGGACGTGATCGGCATGAACCACTATGTGACGAGCGACCGCTTCCTCGATCACCGGCTTGATCGCTACCCGCCGGCGTCGCACGGCGCGAACGCCGAACTGGCCTATGCCGATGTGGAGGCGGTCAGGGCGATGTCGCCGCGACTTGGCGGCTGGCGCGATCATCTATCGAGGCTTTGGGACCGGTACGGCCTGCCTCTGGCCGTCACGGAATGCCATATCGGGGCGGAGCCCGATGAACAGATCCGCTGGTTCCACCAATGCTGGCGAGCGGCGAGCGACCTGTCGGCCGAGGGCGTGACGATCGAGGCCGTGACGACCTGGTCCCTGCTCGGCGCGATCGACTGGGACAGCCTCCTGACCCGGACGCAGGGTCGATACGAGGCTGGCGCGTTCGACGTCTCCTCCGGCCAACCCGTCGCCGGCGACCTGGCGCGATGGCTCACGGGATTGGCTCGGCGAGAGGCGAGCGATCCTCCCGCAGGCGGGGGGTGGTGGTCGCATGAAGAGCGAAGATGCTTCCATCCCGAGATCGATGACCCGCCGGATGGCGTTCTCGCCGCCTGACCCCCCGACCTTCGGGACCGCCCCGGTCCCGCAAACGCCAACCCGGCCGTAAGGCCACGGCGACCGCCTCGCGGGCGCCAGAACCAAGGATCCCAATGATGATCACCGCCTCCAAAGACCGCGCCCCCGCCGGCGCAGAGGTCATCGACCTCGCCCCCTCGGCCCGCCGCGATCCCATCGTGTGTTTTTCTCATCTGCGCTGGGACTTCGTCTTTCAGCGCCCCCAGCATCTGATGACGCGGTTCGCCCAATCGAGGACGGTCATCTATTTCGAAGAACCGATCCCAGAGGACGGTCCTCAGCCCTGGGTGCAGACGCGCGTCTGTCCGATGAGCGGCGTCGTCATCGCCACGCCCCGGGTGCCGAATGGCCTGTCCGAACCCGCGAGGCAAGAGCGACTCAAGGCCTTGCTCGACGGACTGCTGACCGAGCAAGGCGTCGTCCGGCCGGTGCTCTGGTACTATACGCCGATGATGTTGCCGTTCTCGCGGCATCTGCAGGCTGCGGCGGTCGTTTATGACTGCATGGACGAGCTGGCCAACTTCCGCTTCGCTCCGCCCGGACTGCGTCCGCTGGAGCAGGAGCTGATCGCAACGGCCGATGTGGTCTTTACCGGCGGCTACAGCCTCTACGAAGCCAAGGCCCACCTGCACGCCAATATCCACCCCTTCCCCTCGAGCGTGGATCGGGCCCATTTCGCCCAGGCCCGCGACGTCCCGTCGAACGCGACGCCGACCCTGGGCTTCTACGGCGTCATCGACGAACGGATGGACCTCGACCTGATCGCTGCGGTCGCCGACGCGCGGCCGGACTGGACCTTCGTCATGGTCGGCCCGGTGGTGAAGATCTCGGAGGACGATCTGCCGCGTCGCCCCAACATCGATTATCCTGGCGGACAATCCTACGACGCCTTGCCGGCCGAACTCGGCCGCTGGCACGTCGCCCTGATGCCGTTTGCGGTCAATGACTCGACCCAGTTCATCAGTCCGACGAAAACGCCGGAGTATCTGGCGGGGGGGCGGCCTGTCGTTTCGACCCCGATCCGCGACGTCGTGCGCCACTACGGCGATCTGGACGCCGTCGCCATCGCGGCGACCCCGGAAGCCTTCGTCGCCGCCTGCGAGACCGCCCTGGTCCTGGCCGGCGACAGAACGGGTCAATGGCTGACCGAGGCGGACGCCGCCTTGGCGGATCTGTCATGGGACCAGACCCACATCCGCATGAGCGCCCTTGTCGATCGGGCCGCCACCGCGCGGGGCGCGACGTCGGCGACGCGGGCGACACGCCCCGCGCGTCGCGACCACTACGACGCCCTGGTCGTCGGGGCGGGCTTCGCCGGTTCCGTCCTGGCCGAACGGTTGGCGGCGGACGCAGGCATGAGCGTTCTGATCGTCGATCGACGGCCGCACATCGGCGGCAACGCCTATGACCGCCTCGATGAGGCGGGGGTGCTGATCCACGAATATGGGCCGCATATCTTCCACACCAATTCGGCCGACGTCTTCGCCTATCTGTCGCGTTTCACGCGGTGGCGTCCCTATGAGCATCGGGTGCTTGCGCAGGTCGGCGACAAGCTGGCGCCTATGCCGATCAATCGGACGACGCTGAACATCCTGTATGATCTCGACCTGCAGACGGACGAAGCCGCAGCGCAATTCTTGGCCGCGCGTGCGGAGCCGGTTGAGAAGGTGCGGACCAGCGAGGACGTGGTCGTCTCGGCTGTCGGCCGCGAGCTCTATGAGACCTTCTTCCGAGGCTATACGCGAAAGCAGTGGGGCCTGGACCCCTCGGACCTCGACAAGTCGGTGACGTCACGCGTCCCGACCCGGACCAGCACCGACGACCGCTACTTCACCGACACCTTCCAGGCGATGCCGCTGGAGGGTTACACCCGAATGTTCGAGCGCATGCTCGACCACGAAAACATCCGCGTCGAGACGGGCGTCGACTATCGCGACATCGTCGATGAGGTGACCTTTGATCGCCTGATCTACACCGGACCGATCGACGAGTTCTTCGATCACTGCCATGGACCCTTGCCCTACCGCTCGCTGCGCTTCCAGCATGAGACGCTGGACCGGGAGCAGTTCCAGTCCGTCGCGACCGTCAATGCGCCGGCCGAGGCGACGCCCTACACCCGGGTCACCGAATACAAGCATTTGACGGGCCAGGTGCATCCCAAGACCAGCGTGACCTACGAATATCCGACGGCCGAGGGCGACCCCTATTATCCAATCCCGAGAGCGGAGAACCAGGCTCTTTTCAAGCGATACGAGGCGATGGCCGAAGGGCGCTCTGACGTGGTCTTCGCTGGACGTCTTGCGACCTACCGCTACTACAACATGGACCAGGTCGTGGGTCAGGCGCTGGCGACCTATCGCAAGATGGATAAACGCCGACGGGGCGGCGTTGGCCTTGTGTCCGAGGGGGGCGTTACGGCGCGTGTCTAGATCGCGCCGTAACGCCCAGCTTCGTCCAGCGCGGCTCCCACGCCGTTGCGGCCCGATGTTGGACATCGGGCCGCTCCTCAGCGGTTATAGACGGCGTTGCACGTAGAACCCCGCCTATCGGTATTTGGCGCGTTCGAGTTCGATTTGCTCCGATGTATAGGGCTGGGCCGCGGCATCGAAACCGGACCAGCCGGACTGGCGGTAGGCTTCACCACGCGTCGTGGCGTCGAAGCCGCGACTGCCGTCGAGGATCGTTTGCAAACGTTGGGCGTCGTCGCCGTCAGCCTTGACGCTGACGAGTGTTCCGCCTCGACGCACGCCTTCGGAATAGACATGCGCCTCTTCGTCGCTGTGTCCGGCTTCCTTCAGCGCGCCGAGCAGGCCGCCGGTTGCACCGCCGGCTGCGGCGCCGACTGCGGCGCCGACCGCTGTCGAGGCGAGCCAGCCGGCGGCGACCACGGGCCCGAGTCCGGGAATGGCGAGCATGCCCAATCCTGCCAGGACGCCGGCGCCGGCGCCGAGCACGCCGCCCGTGGCCGCGCCCTTGCCTGCGCCGTCAGCGACATCGTTCTCTCCATCGCCGTTTCGGTCCCCGAGAGGTCCGGCGTTATGATTTCCAGTTCCCGAATGCCATTTGTCGGCATTGTTCGAGACGATGCTGATCTTGTCGTGGGAGACGCCGGCAGCCTCAAGTTTCGAGACGGCGTCCAGGGCTTGGGTGTGGCTGTCGAACAGCCGCGTAACAGTCGCCATGATGTTGGCTCCTTGATGTTGAGAAAACAGTGGAAAGTCAGGGCCGTTACTGGGGCGTTACGACGCCCTTGTAGTCCACCGAGACCGTGGTCGATTCACCGCCTGCGCGAGATGCCTGGCCTTTCCAGATGCCTTGATCGTCCTGCGTCAGGGGGCCGGAAACAACGTAGCCCTGCTTTTCGATGGCGGACTTGGCCTGGCCCTCGGTGAAGGAATTGGCGCCGGGGGTGAGCGCAGCCTGTTCAGACGTGTCCTGGGTGTCGACGGCCGGGTTCATGGGGGCTTCGGCTGACGAGACGGCCGGACCTTCGACGGGCGCATCGGCAGGCTCATTATTCCCACACGCGGTGAGGAGGACAGCGGTCGCCGAGACGGCGAGAGCAGCTTTCAACATTGGGCATTCCTTTCAGGGTTGCCCACTGAAAAAGGCCGCCGAGCATCATTGTTCCAAAGGCTCAGGTTGATGATTTGGATCGACGCGGTCTGGACGGGTGCAGGTCCTGGGCCGATTACGAACTGGGCGCGGGCATCGGCGCAAGGCGTTTCGATGGATAAGGCGACCAGTGGCGCGAAGGCCGAGCCCCGCCTCCGGTTACCGCTCCGTCGTCGCCGCAAGAGGGCGCAGGCTGACGTCGTCCTCCACCCCAAACCTCCCAGAGGGCGTGTCGGCCGAACCGCTTCGAAACGCCGATCTTGATGTTTCCGCGCGGATACGGCCTTAAGCGCCAATGGGGAAGTACGATTCACTCGCTAGATTTCTGAAGCGCCAAAAAGGGGCCGCGGTCGAACTCAGCTTCACGGAGATCGAGCGGCGTCTTGGCGCTCTGCTGCCCAAGGCCGCCAATACGGCCGAATGGTGGCGGGCTGAGGGGGCGCAGACGCGATCATGGGAACCCCTCGGTTTCGTGGCCACCCTGGAGCCCGGTTCCG
This sequence comes from Brevundimonas sp., assembly GCF_041648115.1. Taxonomy (GTDB): domain Bacteria; phylum Pseudomonadota; class Alphaproteobacteria; order Caulobacterales; family Caulobacteraceae; genus Brevundimonas. The sequence continues at coordinate 75,015 of NZ_JBAZPR010000001.1, read as the reverse complement.
AGCAGGTGCGGTTCGACAGGGCCTTCCTCTCTGCGCCGAAAACCTAAGGGGGAGGAAGGGCGGGGGAGAGCGCTCCGATTCGAGAGCGTTCTGGCCAGGAGGCCCTCGTGTCCCATCCCGCTGTCGTCCCTGTCGTCCCTGTCGTTCAGGCCGCGCTCAGTGCTCGACCTCGCCGTCAGCCGTCGCCTTATGAGGAGGCGCCCCCGCCCCGGCGGCAGGCTTCAGCCCCGACGCCGGCGTTCCATGACGACGCTGCGCTCCTTCGCGACCTCCTGGCCCGGAGCTTGCGTCCAAAGCGTTGCGCCTCGGCCGTCGTGACGCTGATCGAACGGTTCGGATCGACGGCCGCGGTCCTTGGCGCCGATCCAAGCGAGATCCAGCGCTCAAGCCGCCTGCCGCGCGAAGCGCTTGCCGACCTGATGTTGCTTCGCCGGCTCGCGGTCACCCTCTCGAGGATCCAGGCCTCGCGTGAACCCGTGCTGTCGTCCTGGTCGGCGCTGTTCGCCTATCTGCGGGCGGACCTGGCGTACCGGCCCCGCGAGCAGTTCCGAACCCTGTTCCTGGACAAGAAGAACCGTCTGCTCCGCGACGAGATTTGCAACGACGGCACGGTGGACCATGCGCCGGTGTATCCTCGGGAGATCGTCAGGCGGGCGCTGGAGTTGAACGCCTCCGCCCTGGTGCTCGTCCACAATCATCCCTCTGGCGACCCGGCGCCGTCGCAGGCCGATATCGCCATGACGCGCAAGATCGTAGACGCCTGCCGGGCTCTCGGCCTCGAGGTTCACGATCATGTGGTGGTGGCGCGTGAGGCCGTCGCCAGCTTTCGCGCCCTGGGGTTGATGTGAGGCCCGGGACGCTTGGCGGCGTCGTCCGCGTGGTCGGGGGCGATCTGTACGCGGGCGGCCGCCGGGCGAACATCCCCGCTCCCGGCCACAGCCCCTCCGACCGATCGGTGTCCCTGCTGTTGAGCCAGGGGCGTGTCGTCGCTCATGGCTTCGGCGCCGCCGACTGGCGCGTCGTGCTCGAAGATCTTCGCCGACGCGGCCTCGTCGATGACCGGGGGCGTCTTTGTAATGACGGGGGTATCGACGGCGGACGGGATCCTGCGCCGCGTCCCGACCGCCGCGCGCGGATTCTGGCGGCGACCCGCCTTTGGGATGAGGCCGGTCCGATCTGTATGGGCGGCCCCGCTGCGCGCCATCTCCGCCTTCGCGGTGTAGCGTTCGGCGCGATGCAACCGGATCTGCGCCAGCACGGCGCGGTCCCGATCTCCGTTTATCGACCGGGGAGCCGGCGCCTTCCGGCCCTGATGGCGGGCATACGCGAACCGGCGGGGGCGATCACCGCCGTCGAACTCGTCTATCTGTCTCCCAACGGCCATCGGTCGCCGAATGCGACGCCGGCGCGCAAGACCGTCGGGGTCGTTCCGCCCGGCAGCGCTGTCCGGTTGAGCGTCCCGGAATCGCGTCTTCTGGTGGCGGAGGGGGTGATGACCACGTTGAGCGCCATGGCGCGGTTCGGCCTGCCTGGGTGGGCTTTGCTGTCTGCGGGGAATCTGGCGGCCTGGGCGCCGCCGACCGGCGTCGCTTCGGTCCTGATCGCCGCAGACCGAGACACTGCGGGTCAGGCCGCGGCTGCGAGCCTCGCCGGCCGCCTGAGGCGGGCGGGACTCGTGTGTCGCATCGCCACCCCGCCGCCTCCGTGGGGGGATTGGAACGAGGCGTTCACGTCAGACGGGAAGCGGGAAAGGGAGGGCGGGGAGGGGCGCCGGTAGGGCGGGGGTGGTCCTCGCCGCCGGTCGGAATCCCGCCATGACCCGTTCCCGCTCCAAAGGCCGCGCCGTCACCCCGACGCCGGCAGACGTCGCCGCCGCCCGCGAGCGGCGCCAGTTCGCGCTCGCCGATCTCGACATCGCGCCGGAAAACCTCCGCTATGGCGAGCCCGCCGACGACGACATTCAAGTCCTGGCGGAGACCCTGCTCGCCGCCGGCCAGCTGCAGCCTCTGACCGTGAGGCCGGGTTGCGGGCCCGCCGAACGCCCGGCCATGGCCCTGGACGGCCGCCGACGTCTCCTCGCCCTGCGCCACCTGGCGGCGGAGGGGCGGATCGCGGACAATCATCCGGTGGAGGTCTTCGTCGAGACCGATCCGGCGCGTCAGGCGGCGGCCGCCGTTCTGACCAATACGGCTGCGCCGATCCATGTCGCCGACGTCATCGCCGCGATCGGCCGGATGGTGACGTCGGGGTTGAAGCCGGCTGAGATTTCGCGGGCCCTCGGCTATGCCGAGATCGACATCAAACGTCTGGCGGCGCTTTCCGCCCTGCCGCCTGTCGCGCTCGAAGCCCTTCGTGCCGGACGGATGAACCTGCGTCAGGCGCGCCTGCTGGCGCGGCTCGTCGATCCTTCGGAACAGGCCGCCCTGGCCCAGGACGCCCTCGAGGGTCGCGGGTTTGCGGACTGGCGCGTCACGGAGCGGCTCGATGAGAACCGGGTGACGACCCAAGACCCGCGGTTCGCCCTCGTCGGGGCCGATGGCTATGCCGCATCCGGCGGCCGGGTCGAAGCGGATCTGTTCGGCGAACGGGCGTCGGTCCTGCTCGATCCGGATCGGCTAACCGCCGCCTGGACGGCGCGGGCGCGCAGACTCGCCCTCGTCTTCGAGGCGGAGGGCCTGGCGGTGCACGTCGCCGCAGGTCCTGAGACCGGGCCGATGACGGACATGCCCGACGATCTTGAACGGCTCCACTATGTCTACGGCGGCGATCTCACCGAGCGCCAACTCGACGACTACCGTTCGGCCCGGGATCGCTACGAGGCGGCGGCGGAGGATGCTGCGGCGTGTCTGGAGGAGACGACGGATGCGGAGCGCGTCGAGCCCGCGCTCACCGTCTTGGCGAAGGCCAGCCTGGCCATGGACCAAGCCGCGAGCGGCGGCCGCCTCGCCACGGTCCTCGTCTTTCGTCCGGATCGGCGCACCGGAATCGAGGTGCGTTGTTACGCGCCTCAGAAGCCCGAAATCGAGGCCGACGCCGACCCGGGAGCGGACACGTCTCGCCCGGGGGGGGCGCCAGACGCGACGGGCGCCGCCTATGCTGCGCCCGAGGCGGAAGGGGCCGTCCCCGATACCGAAGGCGTGAGCCACGCCCTGCACGGGGTCAGGACCGAGACGGCGACGCGCGGGTTGATCCGCGCCCTGGCCGACGCACCGGCCGTGGCCCTGACGGCGCTGATCGCGCGCCTGTTCAGCCAGTTGGCGATACCGGTGCGCGGCGCCCGGCCGTCAAGCGCGCTGGCGATCGCGGCCAAGGCCTTCGCACCGACGGGCGGGCGCGTGATCGACGCCTTGGATGGCGTCGTGCGCCGGCGGCTGGATGATCGGCGTGCGGCCTGGGAGGCGTCGGGCGAGACGGTCATCGCCTGGGTGCACGCCCTCTCCGACGACGACCGACAGGGTCTGCTGGCGGATCTGACGGCGCTCACCCTCGACCTCCATGAGGAGCGGACGTCGGCGATCAAAGCCTCGGCCCGCGCCGAGGCGGCGGAGCTGGCCCGGCTCTGCGAGGCCGATATCGCCTGTCACTGGACGCCGGATCTCGTCTTTCTCAAGCCCCATCCCAAGCCCCTCCTGCTGGCGATGCTGGAGGCGATGGACGCGCCGACGCGCGATGCGATCGGCCTGAAGAAGCCGGCGCTGATGGCGCGCGTGGTCGAGACGGCGGTCAGCAAGACCTGGGCGCCGGCATCCCTTTCCTGGATCGCAGCGCCACGAGGCGCCCACGGAGCCGACGTTGCGGAGGGCGGCGAGGCGATCGCCGGTCCCGGCGGCCCCAACGGCTACGACGACCAAGACGATCGCGACGGCCGGATCGAAGCGCAGGCCGATGCCGAAGCGGAGGACGGGCTGGGAACCGCCGAAAAAGGCGAGCCCGAACAGGAACCGACGCCGCCTGAAGCGGACGCAGGGATTCCCGAAAGCGATGGCGAAGGCGTTTTTGTCGTCACGCTGGAAGGCGCCGCCGCGCTGAGGCGGTCGGCGGCTTGAGCGTCCGCTGACGGTCGCCGGCTCCGCCCGCTTTCGGCATCGCCCGGAAGCGGGCGCGCCAAAGGAGAGGGGAAGGGCAGGGAAGGATGAGACGGGATGGGGGAGATCGGCTCCCCGACGCCTCAGAATCCACAGGAGATTGTCATGCAGACCATGGTGTTCACCGGCCGGCTCGCCGCCGACCCCCAGATCAGCCCGGACTACGCCAAGGCGGTGTTCCGGCTGATCGAGAAACGCGGCGTTGACGCCGGCGGCAAGGACCGGCTCGTCGGCGTCAACTGCGTCAGCTGGTCGAAGGGCCTCAATGAGAAGGTCATCTCGCGCGGCCTGGCCCAGGGCTGCGAGGCGGTCGTCGTCGGCGCCTTCATCGACACCGCCTACACCGCCGCAGACGGTACGGAGCGCGCGGCCAAGGAGCTGGTGGTGAACCGGCTGACCGTCCTCGACTGGGCTGAGGCCCGCGAACCCGCCGCCGAACGCGCGGCGGCCTGACCGCCCGCCTCATTCACAGGAGACTGACCATGCAGACCCTCACCCTCGAAGGCTATCTGGCCGCCGATCCCTCCATCCTGTCCGCCCAGGGCTCTGGCCGGAAGCGCGCGAGCTTCCGCGTGCTGGAGACCACCCGGTTCCGCAAGGCGGATGGGACGCCCGGCGAACGGACGACCGGCTTCAACTGCCTCTGCTTCAACGAGACCACGGCCGAGAAATACATCCAGGCCTTCGCCAGGAAAGGCAGCCGGGTCGTGATCCAGGGCCATGTCGAGAACGACAGCTGGACCGGCAAGTCCGGCGTTGAACACTACGATCTGCGCGTGATCGTGTCCGATATCCGGCTGAAGAACCGGCGGAACGCGTTCGGCAAGCCGGCCGACGAAACCCAGGACGGCGGTCAGGTGGGGGAACCCGCCGGCGGCTACGATCTCAACGACGACATCCCCTTCTGAAGACAGGTCGTCCGCAGCACGGTGACCCGGCGCGAACAGCGCCGGGTCATTGTCATGAGGGCGGGGGGAAGGGCGGGGGGAAGGGCGGGGCCGGTCGGGCCGTTTGGGCCTGAACGGAGTTCCGTCATGAGCTATTGGACGAAGGAGAAAACGCACCGGCTGATCGCCCTGTGGGTTGAGGGGCTGCCGGCCGGGCAGATTGCGACCCAGCTTGGAGACGGCGTGTCCCGCTCCGCTGTTTTGGGCAAGGCGCGCCGCTTGGGGTTGAAGCGCGCGCTGGCGGGGCCTCCGGCCCGATCCGCGCGGCCGAAGGCTTGTGAGGGGCCATCGGCGGCGTCGCTCACCGAGCCGACCTGTTCGACTGCGCCGGTTGTCGTTCCGGCTTCGCCTGCAGGACAGACGGCGGTCCGCCGGTCGATCCTGACGATCCGGGCCGGAGAGTGCCGCTGGCCGCTCGGGAGACCCCGGGACGCGACCTTCGGTCTATGCGGAGCGCAGGTCCAGCGCGGCGCCTTCTGCCTGGCGCACGCCGCCCTCGGCTACCAGCGCCGTCCGTTCGTGGCGGAAAGCCTGTTGGACGCCGGTCCGCTGGACTAGGCGCCGATCTGCGGATCGATAGGGGGCGGCGGCGATAGCCGCCGCCCTTCGACATGTTGTCCGGATCATCGACGGCATCGGCGCGCGGCGCCGAACGGGGTCGGCCTCGCGAAGGGCGAGGCCGACATGCCCCCACACAACGCCTTCTGATCTTGTCACGTCACCCCGGAAGTCAACGGCTGCGCCGTTCCCCTTCACGCCGCGAAGAGCGCGTCGCTCCGGTGACTGCCGGGGACCCCGCCGTGCCCAAATCCTCAGTCGTTGCGCATGGGGCGCTCGACCTCATTCAGAGGATGACTAGAATGCAAACCTTCAACACGCCCGCCTTCTTCCAGAAATCCGACTCGGCCTTCGACGATCTCACCGGCGCCCTCGGCGATCCGCGTCCGCACCCCAGCGAGACGGCGCTCGAGCAACTCGGCCGCGCGCTGATGACGGAGCTGCTCGACGTCATCGCCGACACCGCGCTGGAGGACTATCAGACAATTCTTGGAGAGGCGCTGATCGGCGCCTTCCACTCGGCGGCGGGACGGATCGAGCGTGACGCCGACAGGGCGCGCGATGCGATGCGCGCCCTGGATCGAAACTTCGACGGCTCGGAGGCGGCGGATACGGAGCTGCAGGAGGCGACGGCAAAGGCCCGCGCCGGCGATGCGGCGACCCGGGCCTGCGAACTGATCCGCGACGCCGCCTCCCAGACCTGGACGGTCTCGACCGGAGAGGTCTGGACGGCCTGGCGCGGCAGTCGGCGCGGCACCCACCTGACCGCGGCGCAGCTGGAGGCCAAACAGGCGATCCGGGCGATCCGCAGCCGACGGGCCGGAGAGGCGACTCCTGACGGTCCGGTCGTCGCCTTCCGCGGCGCGCCCTCGGCCGATACGGCGGTGGATGCGGGGCGAATCTTCGACGCCCTCAACTGGGCGAAACAGGAATGGCCCGGCATGGCCCTGGCGACGACTGGAGCCAAGGGCGCGGAGAAGCTGGCCATCAAATGGGCTCAGCAGAAGGGGGTGACGTTGATCCTCGCCCGAGCGGACTTCGACGCCCATGGCAAGGCCGCCCCCTTCAGGGCGAACGACGACCTCATCGCCCTCGAGCCGAGCTGTTGCCTCACCCTGGTCCAGTCGGTGGATCGGGAGAGAGCGAGCGATCCGCGTCCGTTCGGTCCCGCCCTCAATCTGGGGCAGAAGGCGTTGGCCCAGGGGCTGCGGCATGTGCCGATCCGCGCCCGATCGACCTGAAACGTCGGCCGTCCCACGACCCGCTCGGCTTCGGCCGGGCGGGTTTTTGTTTGTCGTGTGAAGCCCCCGCAGATCCTCGGCCCGGCGGCGCACCCGGCTGGCGACGCTCATGATCGGTGTTGATGGCGTTTGATCGGTGTTGATGAGGCTGCCCGAGAATCTGCTGATAGGGGCTTAGGGCAAGATAAAAGGCGGCGGCGGGCGCTGCGCTTTTCGGCTATCTTCTCCGTGAGTTGAGCGACCTGTCGCTCGGTCCGGACGACTTGTGGCAAGTCACGGGCGCCGAGGCGGTCGAGGTCGTCCTGGAGGCTCCGCCTATGCTCGTGCGTGACCGGTTCGCCGACCTCGAAGATCGAACCGGCCGCCCTGCGGATGCGGCCGTGCCTGTCCAGCTTCCGACGCGTCTCAAGTGTGACAAGACCGATGTGAGAACCGCCCTGTTCGTTCGGTTGGCGGCGTCGCGCGTCTTCGCTCTGGGTGATCGCGCGGGCGTGTTGCGGGCGGCCCAGAGACGGTCGGGGCGGGCGTTCCGGATCGATGTCCGACAGCGGGTGATCGTCAAGGCGCTGGTGTCTCGCCATGTCGGCAAGGCCGCCGCACGGGCCTCCGCCCTCGCGGCCCACGTCGCCTATCTGGGCCGGGCGGGCGCCGGCGCTGAAGGGGCGCGGCCTGACTTCTTCAACCGTGAACTCGACGGGGTGGACGGGCGGATGGCGACGGAAGGCTGGGGCGCAGACCGGCATCATTTCCGGTTCATCGTCTCTCCGGAGAACGGCGACCGGATCGCCGATCTGCCCGGCTATGTGCGGGATGTGATGGGACGTGTCGCGGCGGACCTGGGCGAGCCGTCGCTGCGCTGGGTCGCGACCTGTCACTACGACACGGACCAGCCGCACGCCCACGTCCTGGTGCGGGGGCGGCGGGCGGACGGCCGGGATCTGGTCATTCCGCGTGACTATGTCGGCTACGGATTCCGGGCCCGGGCGCAGGAGATCGCGCAAGAGCGGCTCGGTGATCTGTCGCGCATCGATGCGGAGCGACGCGTCTGGAAAGAAACCCAGGCGGAGCGGTTCACCGGGCTCGATCGTCGCTTGATCGCTGCGGCCGATGAGGCCGGCGTGGTGGACGACGGCGTCGGCGCGACCGATGTCTGGTCCGCTCTGACGCGAGGGCGGCTCAGGACTCTCGAAGGTCTGGGGTTGGCGGTCCGGACAGGACGGAGATATCGGCTGGACGCCGACCTGGAACCACGATTGCGAGCGCTCCAGACGCGGCGCGACATTATCCGGACGCTCAATCAGCGGCGGCTTGAGGGGGCGAGGGAGGTGCGCGCGCTAGAGGGCGGCCGCGTACAGGGCGTCGTCGTGAAGACGGGGTTCCATGATGAGATGGGCCTGCAGCCCTATGTCGTCGTCAGAGATGCCGGAGGGGTGGAGCACTACGCACGCCTAAGGTCGGAGTCACAGGTTCGAGCGGGTCAGAGCCTGATCCTGACCGCTGGAGGGAATGGGATGGCCCAGGTGGTCAGAGGGCGATCGAGCGGGCTTGAGCGGTGAGGCGATGACCGGGTTGGGACGCGGGGTGACGGGCGCGGAGGTTTGTCGCGCGGCAGGACGTGTGTGACCCATCTGATACGTTCGGATCGTCCGCTATCGGCGTTAGGCGATGAGCTTACGCAGCGGAGGTCCTCAACGTCTGAGCGGGTGGGAACGAAAGTTCGTCTGCGAAGGGGCAGTGTCCGGCAACGTCCTACTCCGCGTGGCTGTCCCGCTTGCACGAACCGATCAAGGTTGGACCACGATAGACCTCAGCATGCGTATAGACGGCGGTTACGAGAAGAACGACCTGCGCCAAGTCGAGCGCATCGGCGTCATGAGAAACGTCGAGCGTCTCGGTAATCGGCGGTGTCGCCGGTCCATCATGCAGATGCAGCAGGTAGCGCGCCATCCCATCCTCCCAGCTCAGTAGGAAAGGGCGCCGAGCGAAATGTCTGTCTAAAACTCTACATTGCGGTTGAGAGGGCGCCTCTCAGCGCGCAACTATGTGCCCTCTGGCGTCAGGTAGCACTCACAAGAGGCGCGCTCCAAGGCGGCCCGGTCCTTGATGGTGACCCTGCCACGGGAGTACGAGATCGCGCCCGCAGCCGCGAGCGATTGGGCGGCATCGTTGACGGTCGTTCTCTGCACACCGAGCATTTTGGCTAGGAACTCCTGCGTCATGAAGAGCGTGTCTCCGTTCGCGCGGTCGTGCGCGCGCAGCAACCATTTCGCAAACCGTTGTGTTGCGGAATGGATCGCATTACACGGCGCGGCCTGTTCAAGTTCCACTTGAAGAGCGGCGCCATAACTCGCGAGAGTGGTCCGCAGACTCTCACTCTGCGAAGCAAGCCCTCGGAGCTTCGCGGCTTTGACGCGAAACGCGTTCCCGGCAAGGTGACAGAAGAAGCGCACTGAAGTTTCGGCGGGAACCTGCCAGGCCGTGACGCCGGTGAACCCCTCGCAGCCGACCATATAGGCTTCGGCAGATTGACCATCCTCCATCGTCGCGACGGCTGAGATGATGCCGTGGTTCACGAAATATATGTGGGAGATATCATCTCCGACTTCGCCGAACTCGTGCCCCGCCTCAAAATCGAAATCGGACATGATGGAAATCAGGTCAGCTTTGTCTTGCGGCTCAAGTTGACTGAGCAAGGCGTTCCGCTGGCTGATGTTGGTCATCGACGCCCCCGACTGTAGATATCAGGGCTATCCGAGTTTGGGCGCTCGCTCAATAGAGCCGGTAAATGACCGGGTGGCGTTGGTTCGTATCAGTGTTCACTATGCGTCGGCTTGCGCCATGGGCGTCAGCGCTGAAACCGGACTTTTCAGGATATGGCCCTGCGGCGGAGTCTCCTGAGTTTCCCAATGGGGGGCTCACCCGCGACGTCGCGCGTGCTCAGCCGCTAGGGTCGCGATGGTCCGCAGGTCCACGGGATTCACGTCGAGGGGTTCGTGAAGCTGCGAGAGGGCGTGAGCGATGTCTTCATCGTTGATCGAAAGGCGCGGTGTAGAAACAGACGTGATGACCCGCGGGTACAGGCGCCCCGAAAAGCGGTGAAACAGCATGGCGACTGCGACGAGCAGGATGGCGTTGAGCGCGACCGGCAGTAAGGGAAAAAGCCACGCGGCTGCTGGCGAGCCGGCGCCTGCAAGCACCGGTATGAGAGCGGTTCCGCCGCCCGGCGGGTGAAGACAGCGAAGAAGAGACATCATCGCGATGGCCGTTCCTACGGCGACGCCACCTCCGAACATCGGATCATCGAAGAGTGTCGCGACCGCCACACCGATAGTCGCCGACACCACATTGCCTCCAACCACGGGCCAGGGTTGCGCTAGCGGACTAGCCGGAACCGCGAAAACCAGAACTGCCGAGGCGCCCATGGAAGCGATCATCAACATGGGTGCTGCAGTGTTCGACCCCAGCGTGAATTGCGCGCCCAGCCCTGTCGCTACGATCCCGACAAACGCTCCCACGCATGCCAAAATCCGATCTCTGGCCGTCGTGCCGGGCACGATCGGACGAAATAACTTCATGGTGAGTTCCCGCGTAATGCCGGGCATTTCACACAGCCGTCCCAGGTCCGCAACGGCCGTCTCGGTCTTGGCGTCTGGCGCGGGTGGCCAGACCTGCCGCTTGATGGCTTGTTAGGGCTGCTTGTCCTTGCGTCGGCTGAACAGCCCTAAGCCGCCGAACACGATGCCGAGGATGATCCAAACCACCCAGTTCTCACCTTGAATGAGCTTGAAAACGCCCAGGGCAAGGAAGAGGACGCCGACAAGCGGAAAACCCTTCTCTAGAAGATGCCGCATTTATTTCCGCCCCTCCAACTGTTTCGTTGACGGTATGGCGCAGCTTTGGCACTGCCAAGGTCAAATCGACCGGCAATGCGCCGAAAGGTGTGTCAAGTGAGGTTGGGGCGAATGTCTACAACGGGTCGGATGATACGCTTGTCTGATCAGGTATCGGCTGTGCGGCTGTCGTCAGCGGTTGCGGATCCGCGCCTGCCGGGTCTGCAAGCCAATCGAAGCTTTGCGATGGAAGCGCCCATCATCTGAAGCAATCATGCGCGCGCCTATCGCGCATTCAGATAGGCGCGCCAGCCGCCCAACCCGACCTGACAAAGTTGGCCCGCCCCGGAGCCACTGAAGGTTCGGAACGGACCTGTCCGGATATTCCCTCCCGGATACCTTTCAGATAACGCGAGTCGATCAATTGCCAAGTATGTTTTTACGTATGACAGGGTCTACGCGAACGTCTGGCTGATCAACTGATCGGTCAGGTCGAGGTGAACCTCCAGGGCGGCAAGGGCTTCGGTGCGCGCTCGCTCGGCCGCTGCTCGGTCGCCTGCCGTCAAGTGCGCCCCGAACTCGGTGATCTTGGCGGCGACCAGCTGCTCCGCCCCCATAGCGCGCCGCTCCAGCGTCCCGTCATCCATCGCAACCCCCATCTCAGCAATGCGGCCCGGCCGAATGTGTCCTCGCCCAGCCGGGCCGCGCGACGCAGTTCGGGCATGAGCCGCGACAGCTCTGCCGTATCGCCTCACTGCACGGCTTGGCAAATTTGGAAGACTGGCCGGGGCATCTGCGGAACCTCCGGCCCTTAGCTCCCCGCTAGAGCGAGCCGAAAGGCTCAGTCTGGACGGTATCGCGCGCACCCATCGCGCGCAACCACCACAATCTGGAGAATGACAATGAACCCCAAGGCCATTCGACGCCGTGCGCTTCGTCATCGGGCGTGGCTTGCAGATAACCACGCCAGCGCGCCGCCCGCCCGATCTGTGAAGTTGCTGCTCAGCTGCCGCTCTTGAAACGCGACCCAGGGCGTTATTCCGGGGCGGCTAAGGCCTGGTTGAAGAGCGACTTGAGCTGTCGCCGCATCGCCTGCCGGACGTCGTAGTCCGCCGAAATGGTGAGCAACTCCGCGCATGAGCCTATGTCGCCGTAACGGCCGACGTTTCGATCGCAACGCTTGATCCATGGCGCGGCGCTCGCCTGCCCCCGCCGGAGGAGGGCGCGGCCTTCATTGCAAACCGTCTCGGCCTCGTCGGTGCACCCCTGTGCGAACGACAGGAAAGCAAGGTAATCGACGTTCGTCTCGCTGCGGACGGATGGGGCCCGCGTCTCGAAAATCACCTGGCCGAGGAAATGGCAGCCTTCCCCGTCGATGAGGATGGCGTCGTTGTGCAGGAAGCAGGCCTTCGATAGCGCGACGAAGGCCTGGGTTAGATCACGCTCGACGCCGGTTCCCGTGAGGTACATCCAGCCGAGGTATTTGCAGGCGTAGGGTCCTTGACCTGAATCGTCGCCGTCGCAGGTGCGCACGAGACTTTGCCTGGCGCGCACGTAGTCGCGCAGCTGGCGGTTCTGGAGATACAGCTTGCCGGCCTCGTAGCAGCCTGCAGTCATGATGCGGGCCGCGCAGGACATGTCGTAGTGTTCTAACGCGGCCTTCAGATCGCCGCCCCGTGCCGCGCTGACGCCGCGGCTCCAGCAGGTGTCAACGTTGTTCTCGACCTCGCAAGGCGCAGATGCCGATGCGGCCGCGAGGTCATGAATAGTATAGTTTGGAAAGCCAACGCCGTCCGACGCCCGCTCCTGCCCGATGTCGCGCATGCGCGCCAGCAGCCGGTCGTGTGCGCGCTCAATCGTGTCGGGACGGCAAGGCAGACGAGCAAGTTCGCTGCCGCTGCGACTGATGGTGAGGTGTCCGAACGGCAGAAGGGCGGAGGGATCGGGCTGCGCGCCGTTGCGAAGGCCTGTCTCAAACTGGTAGGTCGTGTCTCCATTCGCGAAGGTCATGATCTCGTCGACCGTTCCCGCCGGGCCGTTGTGGCGGACATAGTCGAGGTCAGCCAAGGGGCTCGACAGGGTCAGCTCCGGCTTTGACGACGAAGGTCCGTAACGATAGGTTGCGCCGCTATCACTGAGAGATACCGATGCCTGCCGATCGCGCCCTTCGATTCGACAGGTGACGAAGATTTCCTCGCCCGAACGTTCGGTCGCAGCGACGGCGTTCGACGTCCAGACGCCCGCAACGAGCAGCGCGCAAGCCAGAGCGTGCGACACAATCGAGCCGACGGACTTCTGTTTAAACTGTTGCGTCGTTCGCACCATCACATCAACCCTTGCCGCAGTTAGGTCCCGATGCTGCACGCGCTGGCCCAAAATACCAACCGCCGTATAGGCAAACGTCGAAGGGTGTGGTCACCGCCGACCTATGGTTTGATGATCGCGCGCGCATCTGCCCAAGCCGGAAGTGCATGCTCAATGAAAATTCGCCTCCTCAAGATGTCGAGCAGACTGAACGCAGGCGTTTTTCTCAGCTGTGCGGTCTTGTCGGGATGCGTCACGTCTCCGACCCCCGTGGCGTTGGACGGCTCTCGGACGGCTCTCGCGTCTTCCGAGCCCTACGCCGCGCCCTCGCCCTCGGAAGCGGGCGCGGCCTCCGACGACTTCGAGGTTTTAAGGACAGTTTCGGTTGCTGCGTTGAGCCCTAAGCAGGGGGTTGAGGAGCGACACCGTGGCAAGCGCATCCGTTGGGCAGGCGCCGTAGAGCGGATCACCGCAACCGATCAGGGCGTGTGCTTGACCATACTTTATGCCCGCAGCGGTGAGGATGGCGAGCCTCTCTGGACCAACACGCCAACCTATCAACACTTCGAAGCTTGCGCCGCGAGCGCGTACGACCCGAGGCTGGTTCATGAGCTGACCAATGTCACGATCATCGGTCGCATCTCGGGCACGACCGACATAGGTTCCGGCGGCGGAGACAGGAACGGTCCCGTCGTCCAGATCGAAAACCTATTCCGTTGGTCGGACTGTCTTTCGGGCGACGACAGCCCCGAGTGCAAATACGGTTTTCTAAGTCCGCAAACCGGTATGATCGACTGACGGATGGCCGGAGCTGAGGCGTTAAGGGGACGTCCAAAGCCCGCGCAGCCCTTCCAACCCCAATGCGCGGAGCTCACTTCAACTTCCGACGACGAGAGGTGCGTTTGTGTTCAGCCTTGTGATGATTGCCCTTGGAGCTCTCGGGGGAGTCGCGATCGGCCGCGCTCGCACCGTCCCCTTTCGCAGGCGTGCCTTGATAGGCTGGTGCTGCCTGCCCGTGGCTTTTGCATCGGTCGTCGTGGCCTACCTTGGACTGAAATCTGGAGAGGCTTTCGCGACATGGCCGCTGCTTTGGGTGGGCATGCTGATCGGCGTCCCTAGCGGAATATTTGCGCTGGGGGCCGGGCTGGGGTTTTGGGGGGGGCGGCGAGCGCAGTCAGGCCGGGGCGACCAAGGCGGGTGGCTTGCCGGCTAAAGAACGGCCGACGCCCACCGAAAGTTTGCTTTCGAGTCGAAAGCAAATGTCCGTTTTTGGCGGATACCGTTGAAAAAGTCGGCAATTGCCACGGGCTTCAGGGGCTGATTCACTCTGGTCATTGAGGCTGGAGGCAGCGTGATGATGGGTGAGCGGCGGGTCGATCAGGCGGCTCTTTTCTATACATTCTCGCTGGAGGATCACGTCCCGGCGAACCACCTGCTGAGGTCGATCGACTGGTTCGTGGAGTTGGAGGGTCTGCGAGCGCATCTGGCCCCGTTCTACAGCGCCATGGGTCGGCCCTCGATCGATCCGGAACTGCTGATCCGGATGCTGCTGGTCGGCTATTGCTTCGGCATTCGTTCGGAGCGTCGGCTGTGCGAAGAGGTCCATCTGAACCTGGCCTATCGGTGGTTCTGCCGGTTGGGTCTGGACGGCGCCGTGCCGGATCACTCGACCTTCTCCAAGAACCGCCACGGCCGATTCAGGGAGAGCGACCTGCTGCGTCAGTTGTTCGACACGGTCCTGCGTCGGTGCATGTCGGAAGGCCTGGTCGGCGGCGAGGGCTTCGCCGTGGACGCCAGCCTGATCAAGGCCGAGGCGAACCGCGAGCGCAGCGTGCCTGGCGATCCCGGTCTGCCGCCCGAGGCGTCGAGCCGGGCCATCGACGAGTATCTGGCGGTGCTGGACGACGCGGCGTTCGGCGCGGCCACGCCGGTTACGCCCAAGTTCATCTCGCCGGTGGATCCGGCCGCGCGCTGGACCGCCGCCAACAAGGGGCCGGCCTTCTTCGCCTATGCCACCAACTACCTGATCGACCTGAAGCACGCCGTCATCGTCGATGTCGAGGCGTCCACCGCCGTGCGGCCGGCCGAGTTGACTGCGGCCCGCACCATGATCGAGCGGGTTCAGGATAAGCATGATCTCCACCCCGATCGCCTTGCCGCCGACACTGCCTATGGCTCGGCCGAGATGCTGGAATGGCTGGTCAACGACCGAGGGATCGCACCCCACATCCCGATCATCGACAAGTCCGGCCGGACGGACGGGACCTTCTCCCGAGCCGACTTCTCCTACGACCGCGCCGCCGACCTCTATCGCTGCCCAGGAGACAAGGAACTGAAGCAATATCGGCGAGCCTTCCGCGCCGATCACCCCGATACACCGCCGGATGACACCTATCGGTATCGCGCCTCCAAGATCGATTGCGATGCCGGTGCGCTGAAGCCCAACTGCTGCCCCAACGGGCCGGCTCGGAAGGTGACCCGTTCCATCCACGAAGACGCCAGGGACGTCGCCCGAGACATCGCCAGGACCGACGCCTACGTCACCTCCCGGCGCGAGCGAAAGAAGGTCGAGATGTTGTTCGCCCACCTCAAGCGCATCCTCAGGCTGGACCGGCTGCGCCTTCGCGGTCCCTGCGGCGCCCGCGACGAGTTCCTTCTCGCCGCCACCGCCCAGAACCTGCGCAAAATGGCCCGTCTGATCCCGCTACAGCCCGCCCCAGCACCCGCCTGAAGGCCTGAAACGTCACGAACCCCGCCACAGCCTGACCATGCCGCTCTTCAAGCCGATCAGTCAGGCGACTTTTTCAACGGGATCGACTCAAAGCGGCGGTTAAGAAGGTCTGCTTTCCGGTTCTGGCCATCCTAGATCAACTGCAGCGGTCTCAGTGAGGACTCGGGCTTAGAGCCTTCAGTAAACGGCCACGTCCGCGCGGGTTAGATAGAAATCTCCGGAACACCAGCCTGCCCCAGCAGCGCATACAGTTCCGCGACCTTTGTTCGCTGCCCACGTTGTTGGCAGAATGCGAAGATGGCTCGCTGCTTGGCGCGGGAGAGAGCGACGAAGAACGCCGCGAGGCCCTCCTTGTCTCCAGGCTTGTGCGCCCACCACGCTTGATCATCGAGGCCGATAAAGATGATCGTGTCGTACTCAAGACCTTTGCTCTTGTGCACGGTCATCAGCGGTATCTGATCAATGCCCTCGAAGGCATCCAGACACTCGGTCCAAGTGGTTACGCCGGTCGCCGAAGCCATGAGATGCTGCAGGAGACCTTCCACGATGATCTCGAGAAGGTTGCCTGTTCCGTACTCAACATAGGTTCTTTGAACAGCGGCGGGGTCGAGGAACGTCAACACGGCCTCCGCCACGTTGACGGCCGCTACGGCCGACGGCGGAGTTTCAGTCATCTCTTTCCTGAGGCCGACCAAGAAACGGGACAAGGCGGCTTCGGCCCGCGCGTCCGCAGCACTGTCGCCGGGTGGAATGGCTCTCAAGGCCGAGACTGCCGCAGACAGATACTGCCAAGCCGCAGGCGACCGCTGGACGGACCCGAGTCTGAGCGCAGCGACGACGAGCCGGCAAAGGCTGTCGGACAGCAGATCCTGAAGCGCGACTTTGCCGACAAGTGCGCTCTCGTTGCGGATACGTAGCCCGCTCGCGGCCATCGGCGCGCGCAGCTCGGTGTCAAAAACCTCTGCCTTCTGTTTGACGAGGATCGCATAGTCGCGTGGGCGACGTCCTCGACGCGTCATGTCGTCAGCCATCCATGTCGCCAGATGGCCGGTCTCCTGTCCGCGCGTCGGACTGTTCCAAATCTGGGCCACGTCGCCGTCGATAAGTTTGCCTGCCTTGGCCTCAACCTGTGGCGACGCCGGGTCGAGGGCGCGTGCGACGACATGCTGGATGGCGACGAGATCCGGTGAAGAACGAAAATTGAATTGGAGCGGCACCCGTAGAGCGTGGAAGTCCGCTTCCAGTCGGGCGAAGGCGTCGGGCCTCGCGCCGGCCCAGCCCATGATCCTTTGCTTGTCGTCTCCGACGCCGGTGATCACCGAACTGCTGCCTCCGAAAACCGAATGCAGGAAATCATACTGGGCGAAAGTGGTGTCCTGAAACTCGTCGACGAAGATGAAGGGATAGGTGGCGCGGAGCGCGTTCGCGATCTGAGGATTCGATCTCAAAAGCAGTTCGGCCATGCGGTTCAACGTGACGAAAGTCAGGTTGGATGGATCTCCCGCACCCCGTTGCTCTGACCACCACCGTGCGGTCGCAAAGTCTGCCCCGGATTGCGGTTCCGGGTGAGGAACGAGCATTCGTCTGGCCCCGACTGTGCGGCCCTCGAAACTCGACGGGCCGATCTCCTCGATCTCGGCCTTCCATGGATCTGGCGCGGCCAGCCGTGCTCGAGTGAGCCAGTAGTTGGTCGATTTGTAATCCCAGAAGGCAATCTCATAGGGCTTCGTCGGGCGCCATTCTGCAGGAATGGCGGTGTGAAATCTGTCGACCAGGTTCTTGGTAAAGGCATCGAACGTGATCGACGTGAACCGATCCGAAAACTCAGCAGGGCACCGTTGTCTGACGCGATCCGCCAGATTGCCGGCGGCATCGCCCTTGAAGGAGATGGCCAGTATCTGGAAAGGCGGGCGACAAAGGCCCGTTTCCAGTAGATAGGTGGCCTTCTGGGCTAGGAACTCTGTCTTCCCTGCCCCCGGGCCTGCGACCACGGAGGTTGAGGCAGGGTGGCGTAGCGCGGTCCACGCGGCCGGTTCGAGGGCATCGATCCCGCGCGGCCTCCATTCGTCGGGCGCTATGAACCGAAGCGTCATGTCGTCGGCGAAACGGTCAGGGTCATGGGCCCGGGCGGCGGCGGCAGCGGCAGCGGAGGATCGAGCCGGGCCGCGACGGAGCCTAGCAAGGCCTTCAGTTCTCCCGGAGCCGCCGCAGCGAGGGTCTGACTGTCGAGACCGCTGAGAACCCGAACATGGGTGCCTGGTTTGCCTCGCCCCAAGAAGAGGTATCGATACCAACGCAGAAGGGTGTCCTGGCTGGTATCGTAGAGGGCGTGATTGCCGCCGTCGCCTAACACCGCGTCTCGCGGCTCCCCGGCGGCTGAGGGTCTGTAACGCCCGGGCTCTGGCGATGAATACGCGGCCTGGAACGCCATCAGCATCGAGTAGTCCAGATCGAGCGGCTCGCAGAAGAAAACATTGAATCTTCGGAGGTGTCTCGCCCACGCCTGGACGTTCGTCCAGTTGGCGGCGGGGAAGGTGTCGAAGGCCGCCAGATCAGCCGAAGGGCCCGCCGAACTCGGGCTCTGGAACAGTTGGTCAGGCCGGACGCCATTTTCCATCAACTGCGCGCAAGCGGTCTTGATGCGCCCCCAGCCTCCGCCCGCACGGCCGTAATCTAGATCCAGAAGAGTCGCGTGTGGTATGTCCAGATCGACAAGCAGCCGCCACAAGTGGTTGACGTGGCGGCCCCCAAGCGGGACCACCGCCACGAAAGACCGATCGATGTCTAGGCCAAAGGCTTCGGCGAGGCGCGGGAGCACCACCTCTTCGGAGGCCCCTTCGCCGAGGATCACGAAACGGGCGAAATAGAGCTCGGGGTAGGCGCGTACGGCCTCACGAACAAACTTCGAAGCCTCTTCCGCGATCGGCGGCAATCTGATCCCCCTCACGCGGCAGGCGCGAGTCTTCGGCTCGATGCGGAAATGACGGACCTGCTCGGGCTTTACCCGCGCCAGAATGCTCGGCGAGTGGCTCGAGAGCATCGCTTGTGCCTGCGAGCCTGCGGTCAGTTCCTGAATCTGTCGGACGATACGGGAGAGGTAGAACGGCGCCAGGTTGTTCTCCGGCTCTTCGACGGCGATCAGGGTCAGTGCGGGAACGCTGACACCACCGGGCTGAAATCCATCGGAACGAGGATTCCTCGCGAGGTTGGCCTCGACATCGAGCGTCGCCGCAGTCATGGCGAGATGAAACAGAGATCGCTGGCCGTCGCTCAACTCATCGAGGCCACGCTCGCGTCCTGCCTCGTCGGGGCGGAACAGAACCTCAGCCTTGCGGATGAACTGTTCAAACCGAAGGTCGATAGGCCGAAACACCGGTGTGGTGTCCGTGCCTGCGGTGTGAACCTGCTGCCAACGTTTCGTGACGGCTGCCACGACGGCGTCTACCGCAGGCTCGCCGGAGAACGCGTTGTTCAGAGCCGAGCCCGCCGAAGCGAACGTAGTCCGCGTGCCTTCCGACCAGTTGATCGCCCGCCATAAGCGTCCACGCAAGAAAGCCGTCACCTGCGAAATGCCGTCGCGTGACGCCGGCACATAGATCAGTTGAATTCTGGCCCGATCCTTGGGTTTTAGGTCCGAACACTCAGCGTCCGTGAACGGACCCATGGTCCGAACGGCGCGATAAGTGTGATCAATCGCCCCATCAATGGACCCGTCATCTGTCCAAACCGCCTCCATCCTCAAGCGGCATTTCATTTTTCCGCTGTCGTCCGTCGCCATCTGGGAGAAGAACTCAGGAACGGCGGACGCGTCCGCGAGCAGATCGTCGAGCTCCGGAAAGGCCAAAACCGCCTCGATAGCGAACCGGCGCTCGTTAGGCGGATTCACTTCC
This sequence comes from Brevundimonas sp., assembly GCF_041648115.1. Lineage (GTDB taxonomy): Bacteria > Pseudomonadota > Alphaproteobacteria > Caulobacterales > Caulobacteraceae > Brevundimonas. Next base: position 55,429 of record NZ_JBAZPR010000001.1, on the reverse strand, counting down.
GCAGCCGGGACGTGAAAGTCTTGTCGCCGGAGCTTCCGTTGGTCCGCGGTGACGCCGAAGAGCCGCTGAAGCCCGAGCATAACCGCGGTCTTTCCTGCGCCGTTCACGCCGACGAAGGCGGTCAAACCTTCGTCGAGAGAGATCGGAATCGGGCTCGGCCCGAAGCATCGGAAGCCGGATATTTCGAGACGTTCGATGTGCAAGACGCCGCTCCCTTGGGCGCGACACGTGAAGACGTCGCAACCTTTACTTGCGGCCCTTTTTGGCAACCCTTGGAGGGCTCGACAAGAGGCAGCGACAAACCGCTGGCAGACCATCCGCTGGGCGTCGGCTTACTCGCGCTCAGACTCCGGGTCCTCAGCTTCCGAAGCGACACCGCCTTCAATCCAGTGCGCCGGAATCAAGAAATCTTCGGCGCCCCGCCAGTTGGCGACCTCTGTGATCCCTTCGATGTCTCCCCATGCGTGACGATCTGCGTGGTCCAACACGATGATCTGGAGGCGGGACCCGAAGGCGCTGCGCGCCCGCGCCAAGTTCGAGAAAATCTTGCGCGTGCTCTCTAAATCGCTGAGGCGACGTTTTCGACGCTGATCGGCATCGGTCGAGACCTGGACTGGAGCCCCTTGGTCGCCTTCCGATATGATCTGCTCGAAGGTGTCGCTTGGGAAATAGACTTGGCTGGGCTGGTCGATGACAAGGAAGGTTGGGACCGGATTGTGCTGTCCTCGGTTGAGGAAGATCCCGTGGAGCGCTAGCAAGGCGGCCAGATGATAGGCCATCCAGTTCTCGCCGCTTCCGATCTCCCACAGGAAATCGGACGTCTTGGCGCCCTCGCGTTCAAAGCGAAGGTTCAGCTCGCGTTCGTCGAGCATCGGCTTACCTTCGGCGCCTTCGATCCCGAGCTGCTCGATGAATCGTGTGATGTACCCAGAAATTCGTTCATGCACTTCGAGCGCCCGACGGCGCCGCTCGTCGTCGTTGGCTTGGCGTTCAATCTCACGGATGTCCCCGCGGATCTTGGCGACCTGAGCCTCAAGCCCTTCGTCGCCCTGGATGTCTCCCAGCATCCGAAGAGCCTGTTCGGTGGAGCCAATGAAACGATAAATGTTTTCGAGGCTCTGTGATTGGCCCCGCTCCCGATCGACAGTGATCTCGAACTCTCGCCGGGTGCGTTGAAGCGTCAGCAGTTCGCTCTCAATCTGAAGAAGCCTGGCCTGGACTGCGATTAGATCGCGATCGACCATGGGCCGAGCCGAGGTCGCTCCGGTCGCAAGACTTTCGAGCTCGGCGATCGGCTCGGCGAGTTCCTCCAACGCATACTTCGCGGCCTCCGTATCAGAGCCGCAGAGAACGCAGGACTCTCCAGAAAGGTGTGCTTTGAACCACCCGACCCCCTTCACACTCGCGGATTGCTCAGAGAGAACATCGGCGTAATCGACGACGGAACGGGAAAGGCTCCGCAGCTTGCGAAGCCGACGCCGCTCGGCGTTCATCTGTTGATCGAGAAGCTGCTCATGGCGGCGGATCTCGTCGAGTCGGGTAACTGCTGCCGAGACTCGACCAGGTGTGGCAACGGACTGACCGCCGGCGGCCACCACATCGCCAAGCACCACCAACAGTCCACGAAGGTCGCCGGGCGGATCTCCCGCGGGCAGAAGACTCAGTTCTTGCGCCCGGAAGAAGGCCCCACGTGCGTTGGCGCTCCAGTTGTCGATGGCGTTCCGACGGGTCCGAAGTTCGGTTTCGAGCTTGCGCAGCTCGTCCCGCAGCAATCGCAGGCGATGCAGCCTTACGAGATCCTCATTCGTCACGACGCCCATCGCCAGAGGCAAGACGTGGCGCAGCGTCTCACGGTGTTCTGACGAGTCAGCTTTGAAAAAGAGCGTGTAGGGGTTGGCGACCACGTGCTGCGGCAAAAGGTTGAAGGCCGCAAGATCTCGAAAACTGGCGCGGCCTCCGAAGCCTCGATCTTTCTCGGGGTCGAGCGCCAGATTGGACAGACCGGAGTAAAGATCCAGAAGCGCCTTCAGGCGCGCTACGTTTGAGTTCGCATGCGGGCGGGTGGGCAAGTCTCCCTCAACTTCCGGCCCCTGCTGAAGCCAGATGTCCTCCGAGACCTGGCGAGCTGCCGGCTTCGGCCTGGCGATCCTCATCAGACCGGCGTTCGTCTCGATCGTCAGTCCGAACCAGGAGACCGTATTTCGAATGACCCCCACGGCGATGGAGCAGGTGCTGGAGCCCAGGACGTAATCGATGATGTTGACGATCGACGACTTTCCTGTGCCGCTCCATCCCGTGACCACAGAGACCGCCTCCGGATCAAACGACAGCACCCGAGGCTCGTGGCGAATGTCCTCAGGCCAGATGATGATCTCGCGGATGAACAGCTTCATGCGTCAGAACTCGATGTTCAGTTGGCGTTGCACAGCCTCGAACCCGTCCGCTGCGAACCAAGTCCCAAGCCGTTTCGCGGCTCCGAGGACGTAGGAAACCGGAGCATCGAGATCGCGGATAGGCTGCGGCAGATCATTTCCACTCGTCGCTCGAAAGCGAGGAAATCCTTCTCCGCCCTCGCGAATGAGCAAACCGGAAGAGACGCCGACCTGAAGCGCCCGTAAGGCGGTATCGGCGTGCGCCTCGACGCGCCCCTGAAGGCCGGCCAGCAGGTCCGGTCTTTCGACGACAGCCTTCAGCATTCCGCTCTCGAAATTCATCGCGTGAATCTTGTTGACCGTCGCGCGGTGCAGGAGGAGCGCGGCGCTGACTACAAACACCGGGAGCGTCGGCGGCTCCCCTCGAGCCGAGCTCGCATGGCGATGCGCAAGGTGCCAGAAGGCGCTCGCGACGAGAGCGGGGTTCCTGGCAAGCAGCTCTTCGTGATCAATTTTCACCGGTGACCTCCGGGGTATAGGTCGGATCCCACCAGACTTCGTTCTCGTCAGCGAGGCGGTGGTAGTGCCCGGACGTCATGTAGAGCTCGCCACAAGGCTGATTGTCGAGCGGCTCGAGGTGGTCGTAGGTGGCGTCCGCCAGAATAACCTGGCCAATTTCCGCTGAAGGCTTCGGATATAGCGCACGGCTGTGCCTCCGCATGAGCGTCCTCCAGCGGGTGCGAAGGCGGTCGCCCCGGTCACGCCATTCCCGATCGGCCACTTCGCCCTCGACGACCAGACGATGCTTCTCGACATTGAACTTCAGGAAATGGTCGACGGCATCGACGACATCGTCGTCTGCGGCCTCGATGCGGCCCAGATGCTCCACGAACGTCCGTGACAGTGCTCCGGCACGGTCGGCTTCGGAGACAAGGACATCTGACGCAGCCTTAGGGAGAAGGCGGCTGCGGGCTTGGCGAGCCTGCAAGGCATCCTTCTGCAATAGCACCGCCGCACGCGTGACGATGCCTGGACGGCCGGCGGCCCACTCTTCGCGGAGCAATCGGGTCAGCCAACCAAGCAAGCCGTCGAGAATGTCGTCAGTATTCGCCCTCGGACTTAAGCCAAGGCCATTGCCCATAGCGCCACGGTCCTCCGCAGCGCCGACGGCTTCCACAATCTCGATGCGATCAATCAAATCGAGGAGATTGTCATCCGACCGCTCCAGAACGCGATCGATCAACGCCTGCGCCAATGTCGGCTTTTTGGCCTTGCCTTTCAGAGTGGAGCCTTCAGCGCGAAACGCAGCGAGCACTTCAGCCGAAGTCGCCTCTCCTCGAGTCCGCCGCTTCAGAAGCGTAGCGATCGCCGTCTCAACCGGCCGATTGACGAAGAACATGTGACGTTCGCAGGGTAGGGAGCCGGTGCTCTCCCTCTGCAACAGCCATATTTCGAGGGTGCGCCAGATTGCCTTGCTGCGATCGGCCAGCAATCTTGCACCCGCGTTCGCGGTGCTCTTGTCTTGCTCCTGCAGAACCGCCCTGCCGTCCTTCAGGACAACAACATCGTCGAGGTGCTCGACCGCGACCGCTGCGCCTACGCCTGCGTGGGCGAGATGGTGCAGCGCGCGTTCGAGTTGCAAGATGTAGCCGGCCGCCTGTGCGGCCGCCGTGTTGTTGATCCCCGCCAATCGCCAGTCCCACCCTCAGCAGCGCAACGCGCCGCCAGATCATCCCAGTAGTATCGATTAATGCATGAACGCCAATAGCTGAGAGCAGTCATGACAGCTCGGTTGGTTCCGGATAGCGTTGATCGACGGTGCGCGCGTAGATTGAAAGCGTGTTTTGAAACTTACAGGTGATTCGACGTGCAGGAATTCACCCATCGTGTTCGGGAGAGTATCCTGCCCCTCTCCATGGCATCGACCCTGCCGGGCGCGTTTCGCGAGTGGCGTTTCACGGAGCGGACTGAAGACCATGGCCGTCCCTGCGAGACATGCCAGCTCTGCGGGCAGGAATGCCTGCGGTATCATTTCGAGATCGGCAACGAGCTGACAGACGAAACTCTGTGGGTGGGATCGCACTGCATTCTGAAGTTCGACGTTGCCGTCCTGAAGGACGGCATGCGGCTTTCACTCAAGGACGCCAAGCGTCGGCTGATCGAACTGACGAATGCTATGCAGCTGAAATCATGCATCTCCGCGTTGGAGACCCTTGCCGCTAAGGAAGACAACCGGATCCTGGATGGCGCGCTTGATTACTACAAACGCCACTCCAAGCTCACACCGAAGTACGCCAACGTGGTTTTCTGGCGCCTGAAGACGAACGGGATCGATTACCAGCCAAGCTTCTTCAAGATTGAACTTCAGCGCCAACAACACATCGATGACTTGGAGGCCATGCCAACGGGGCGAGTCCATAGGTTTTGGTCGGCGCTCACTGCCGCACAGCGGCGGAAAGCGATCGAGCTGGGTCACGCCGCGCCAACGGAAGTATGAGGGCGGCGACTTTGATACCCAGAACTGCGCGCGCGTGAGGCAGAGCGGCGGCAAGGTCTGGAGAAGCAGCGGCGATCACCCGGTGGCAAACACCCGAGAATGGCCGGCGCAAGACTTTCTCTCAAGTCGTCGTCCGTTACCTCCAGGTCGAGTTTGGTCTCCCCTGAAATCTGCCAGCTGTGGTGGCCCGCGAACTTGGACGACGGGTGTCTGCTTCACGGCGCATTCGCAATCGCCACGGTTGGCGCGTTTTGGCGGCCGAGAGAGTAGAGTGGGGAGGGGCGCTAGTCACAGGAGGTGGCGATGAGCCAGCTCGATCTCTTCCGTGCGCCACACAGACGCTTGATGCCCACAGCCGCTCCTGACTCAATGCGGTCCTTGGCGACGTCCGCTTTGAGGCAGGAGAGACAGTCAACGGTCGAATGCGCAGGGTCTGACTCAAAGCGGTGCTTCAGAGCTGCAGCTCTGGCCAAAATCGTCGGTCATTCTCGGAGGCAACTCGGCTTGGATGAAATGGGCATCGGGCAATGATCGATCGGAACATCCGTTCCTAGAGCAGGAATGCTCTGCGGTTTCCGCACAGGGGCGAAGCTAGGCAAAGACGAGTTGGCTGGCATCACAGGATTTACGCCACCTAATGGGCATGATACCCATTCCGTGGACCAAGGGGCTGCCCCGGATTTATGTAGGCTGCCATGAGACTCGTTGGATCCCGAGAAGCTACGATCGTGACTGATCTGTCCGCGGACCGGCTGCGCGAGTGGACGGGGCGGCGGGGTTTAGTGTCGCCAGACATCCCCGCTCACGGGAAGGGCACGCAAGCACGATTCTCCTGGCAGACCTTGCTAGTGCTGAGATTGGCCGCCACTCTCCGCGACCGGTTGCATGTGGAGCTCTCGGCCTACAAGTCCACTTTGCGACTCCTTCAAGTGCGTCTGGCTGGAGAACCATTCCATGGCTTGACCGGCTGTTTCGTGATGCTCGACGTCGAACAGGCTATGCTGTTGCGATCACCTGACGCGTCTTACGTGGCGACACCGGAAGGGTTCTGCGTGCTGAGTCTCCAGCCGCATCTGGATGCCATTGCAAGCGCGATCGGCGTCACGGAGAAGTCAGTGCAGAGAAGCCTCTTCGCGGCCATGGCGGTGCGATGATGCCTCCTGAAGTGAACGACCTTCGCCTTCGCGGGCTGCTCGCGAATTTAGGCTATGTCCGAGGTTCGGGTTGGATCGCCTGTTCAGAGTTCGACCGATTGAGAGCGCACCGTTTTGCGCTCCAACAGGCGCGTGACGAGATGGATGTCATCGGCGCTTTCTGTCTAGTGCGGCAAGGCGTCAAGGAGGCCGTGATCTCGACGCCGCTAGTGTACGTCGCGGTCGGTGCCGATCTGGCTCAGGCTCAGGAGATCCACCGGCGGGTCTGGAGCCAGGGACTAACGCCCTTCCTCATCATAGCTACCCCTGACCATCTCGTTATCTGCCAAGGCTTCTCCTACAGCCAGACCGACTGGGCTAAGGTGGCTCGTCTCTTCACGTGGGACGAGCTCGGCGCGCTGCCTGCCTCGCAGTTGGACACGATCCCCTTCCAAACACCTGCGGCTGAGGTCTGGGATTTGAGGGCTATCCGTCTCAGGACATCGCTCTTCTGGCGCGACCACTCGATCGACGTGGACGGACGGGTGGATCGCAAGCTTCTTGAGAGCCTCAATGCCTTGAGCGCCGTGCTGATCGGCGGGAAGGGGGTTTCGGCTTCCCTGTCTCCCGCAGCGGCGAACGGGCTCATTGGCCGGTTTCTCTATGTTTACTTCCTCGCGGACAGAGGGATTATCGGCCAGAGTTGGCTAGAGGACCGAGGACATGCCGATATTCGTCTATCGGATCAGTTCGTCGACTGGAGCTGCGCCGCCACTTGGCGGATGTTTGACGACCTAGACTCCATCTTCAACGGTAGCATCTTCCCGTTGGCGTCGGACGAACGTGCAGAGATCGACGCCACGCATATTAACTTGGTACGCCGGGTAATGAAGCATGGTGCCGAGCCGCTGCGCTCGGGCGGTGTGCAGCTCAGCTTTCTAGATTTCTACCTCGGGGCGCTTCGGACCGAGACGCTGTCCGCAGTCTATGAGCAATTCCTCGAAAACCTGAAGGCTGGCGAGCGTCGCCGAGCTGGAGCCTTCTACACACCGCCCTACCTCGTCGATTTTATGCTGGATCGTTTGGAAGAGAGCACCGCACTTTCTGATGGCGTCTCAGTACTCGATCCGGCGGCTGGCTCGGGCGTTTTCTTGGTGGGAGCATATCGCCGCATCATCGAGCGCGCCCGGTGGACGACGCCCGACCTTCGTCTGGGAGTGGCCGACCTCAGAGGATTGCTCGTCCGCAATATCTTCGGCGTCGAACGCAATAGAGACGCCTGCCATGTCGCCGCGTTCAGTCTTTACCTGACGCTGCTCGACTACGTGGATCCGAGGGACCTCACCCGCGTCGCGGCGGGCAGGGATCCCGAGAAGCTGTTCCCCGCTTTGATCGGACGGAATCTGGTCGCGGCGGACTTCTTCGCGAAAGCAGCGGAGGTGGGTACTATACCGCCCAGGGTCGATTGCATTGTGGGCAATCCGCCTTGGCAGATGCTGTCCAAGCTGGATTCCGAGGCCGCCATCGAATGGCGGGACGCTCACGCGAAGACAGCTCCGATTGGAAACGACCAGGCGGCCGAACTCTTCGTCTGGAAATGCCTGCAGGACCGCCTGACCGACACTGGGATGCTGGCCGTTCTCCTTCCGGCGAAGTCGTTTATCAATCCGACATCTTGGTCCTTCAGACGAGAACTCACGAAGCGGTACACGGTGGTCGGGGCGGCGAACTTCGCGCACCTTCGGTATCGGCTTTTCGCCAGCGCCCGTCAGGCTGTTGTCGCCGCATTCGTGCGCGCAACGCCGCCGACGACCCGCGACAAGACGTGGATCTACTCGCCGCTTTCGGTCAGCCAGCCCTTGGCGCGTAAGGAATGGCCGTGGACCGTCTTGTTGGATCGCGCGGATGTCCAGATAATCCGGCACGACACGGTGGCCCGCAATCCCCGAGGTTGGTTCGAAGCCTTCATGCTGCGGCCGGTCGATCGCCAGATTCACGGATATCTCGAGGACGGAGTTTACACGGGCAAGCAGGCGACCCTGCAAATTCTCGGCGCGGCGATAGGCGCGCGCGTGAGTCGCGGGGGGAATCCTGCAGAGACTGGGGTCGATAGGGCCTATCTGGTCGATGCTCCGCTCGCCGACGATTCCAGCAAGCCATCCAAATTCGCTCTAATGAATGGCGCAGGCCTTGGCGAGGCGACGCTTGTGGATATGTTGCCGGAATCGCAGTTATCGAATGTGCGTTCATCATACCGGAACCGGTTCGGGGGAAACGTTCTCTTGATCCCGCGGAACATGAAGAACATCCGCGTCGTAGAGTACCCGCTCGGGTTCACATCCAGCACGACCGCACTGTTTTTCGACAGGCCCGCTTCGACCATCACTACGCGGGAACTGGAGTTGTTGAAAGCGGTCGGCCGGTTCCTGCGTTCCGACATCGGTCTCTACCTCATCGCCACCACCGGACGGCGGTGGTTGATGGATCGTCGCAATCTAGAGCCCGAAGACCTGAATGCTCTGGTCGTCCCCATCACTGGGCTGGATGATCCTCGCATCGACGGCATCAACAAATGTCGGGCTGACGCCTTAGAAGACTATCTGCTCAGATGCCTCGGGCTGGAGGAGGACTTGAAGAGCGCGGTCGCGGAGTTTCTCGGCTTCAGGATGGGGTTCAAGGACGGCGACGTGCCGCGCATGGCCTTGGTCGAGCCCGACGATGAGTTCGTGCAGGCCTACGCGGGCGTCTTGAGGAGAAACCTGGCGGCCCTATTGGGTCGAAACGACGCGTTCGAGCTCGAAGTTCAGACGGATCATCGCCTTGGCGTCGGCGCCATTGTCGCTGGCTTCAGTCGCGAGGATCAAATGCGCCAGGTACCCGCGCATCGCCTCGCTGAGCAAGCGCTCCAGCACTACGCGATCTCTGCCGAGAACAGCTTCACCAATAGCTTGGCGACGCAATACGATGTCGAAACCGAGAGCGTCACGGTCGTCAAACCTCTCGAGCTCTTCCGCTGGACGATTGACAGCGCCTTCTCGGACAGCCGGCAAATCCTCAACGCTTTCATGACGGGCCGTCCGTGAGCGAGGCTGGGACGGCTGACCCGACGAGGCCATTGGCGGACGCGCTCGTCGCGTACGGCTTCACCCCCGTGGGGGCTGAGCTCTGGTCACGGTTTGTGGATGAAGTCTGCCTCATCCTCGACGGAGCCGCTGCGGAGTTGCGGTCGCCCGAAGCGTGGGCCGCCTTCAGCAGCAAGCGCGGTGCCCTGAGTGTTCCGAAGGTGCGGGGCCGACGCAAGGCCACGGTTCAGACGCCGCTCGAGGATGCGATAACCGCAGAACTGGGGCATATCGCGCGCCGCCTACGCGCGGCGGTGCCGGCGGGCCATTTCCTTCGGCAACACGAGGTTGCCTTCGCCACCGAACATCTCGTCGAAAGCGCCACCCGCACCGGCCGTCACTCCCGAAAAGTCGACTTCTTCATCTATGCCCAAACCGATGAGATCGCTCCGGAACTCGCCATCGAGGCAAAGCCTCTGCTGACGACCGGCGACATCGCGTCCAGATATCTCGCGGAGGAGGGGATCGGCTGCTTTTTCGCGATGGACACCGCCTATACCGATCAACCCCTTGCAGGCATGCTTGCCTACACCATCGATGCGTTAAGCGGATCCAGAGGAGCTGGTATTCGGTCCGGCGTAGAAGCTATGACGCCGACGCCGTTGACGTCGGAATTGGTCGCCATCGCCGGGTCGGTCCAAGGCAGACTGTGTTCCCGCCACGACCGCTCAGCGCTCAGCCTAGGGCCGGTTGCGATCATTCATCTAGAGATGACCTTTGCGCCTGTCGAGGAGCCGGTCGCCGGAGCTTGAAGGCTCTGCTCATTTGAACGTCGGCTTTCTGCCGGCTCAGCGATGTCTCCTTCTGGCGCAAAAAAGCCGTTGAGTCTGTTTCAGATCGCCCGCGCCATTCGGTAGTTTTTGAAGGTCTGGCCACGGAGCTGAACGTCTTGTTCCTGAACCACATGGAAACCACTGCGCTCGAAGAACGGCCTCGCTGTGATGCTCGCGTCCGTCGTGAGCGCCGAATGGTTCTGCTCGCGGGCTTTTAGCAGGATATGGTTTAGAAGACGCCGAGCGATCCCCAGGCCTTGATACTCGCTGTGCACGAAAAGCATGTCGATTTGGCCCGTCGGCTCAAGGTCACTGAACCCGGCGATATGAGAGCCATACTCCGCGATGAACGTGGGTTTGCGCTCAAGCCGTTCAGACCATTGGGCCGTGTTGACCGCTATCGGTGCCCAGGCATCGATCTGCGCAGGGCTATAGTGGCGACTGGCGACCTGGCGAACCGAGTCATTGAAGACTTCAATGATCGCGTTCAGATCGTCACGATTATAGGGACGGATTTGGATGGGGCTCATTCGACGGCATCTGCCACGCCCCGATTCCGCGGCCAAGCCGGCAAAGGGATTAGATACCCATCGTCGGCTTTCTGGACGTCGAACATGTCCGGTATTGAAGCCGAAGCAGTCCGATGTTGAGGAGGCAGTCATTGCGGCAGGCCGGCCGTCACGGTTGTAGGAGCGGCCTCACTTATCCCTTGGTGTCGAACAAGCGCGCAGGATCGGTGCCGAGTGCAGTCGAAATAGCAACGATCGTCTCAAGACTCGGGTTCTCTTCGCCGCGCTCGATCCCGGCGAGGTATCGAAGCGATAGGTTAGCCTCCCCTGCGAGGGTCTGCTGTGACCAATCGCGACGGCGACGAAGTCGTAAGATGTTCTGCCCAAGGCAGCGCTTCCAATCCATAAGGTTTGGGTGAGCGATCAGGCAGTAATGATAAAGGTGATATGCTGCTAGCAGTATATTGCTAGTCTGCCTTGGGTTTCAGCAATATCCAGATTGGAACATCAAGCGCGACTGCGATCTGGAAAGTCGTCTCCAGGCTAGGATTTTCCTCGCCTCGTTCGATGCCGGAAACAAACCGAACAGATAAGTCGGCCTCGCTTGCGAGATCCTGCTGCGTCCAACCCCGATCGGTTCTGCAGCGAAGAATGTTCTGTCCCAAGGTGTCCTTCCAATCCATCGAAGAGGGATCGCCGGTCACAGGCAGATGTTAAAGGAGCTAAACTGCTAGCAATATACTGCTAGTTGAATTACGCTTTGCCCTGAGACCATGAGCACCTCAGACGCACATCCGCCAAGAGATCCAAGGGGCCGGCTTGACCTTCTCTACCGACGCCATGCTGCGTGGTTAGCGCGGCGGCTCGCGGGCGTCGGTGTCCGTGCAGCCGAGGATGTCGTTCAAGAAACATACCTCCGCACGGCCCTCTACGGTGGTGGGGAGGAAATCGAAAATCCAAGAGCATTTTTGTTCAGAGTTGCGACGAACATCGCGCGGGACCAGGCTGCCCGCACCTTAAAACGGGGGCAAGCCGAAGGTGCTGTCGGTTTCGGACGCCACAACGATACTTCATCTTCGGAGAACGCGCTCCTTCTCCAACAAATCATCCTGGGGTTGCCAGAGCCGCTGCGGGATGTCTTTGTGATGTCGCGGGTCGGGGGGCTGAGCAACGCCCAGATCGCCGAGCGGCTCGGCATCAGCCCGAAGACGGTGGAGTGGCGGATGACGAAGGCTCTGGCGCATTGCGCCGCTCAGCTCCGCTAGAATGGGGCGCGACATGAACGGCCCGACGGTGCGGGTTGCGAAGGAAGAGACCGAGGCGGCGTCCTGGCACGCCCGTCTTGGCGCGTCCGAGGTCGATCCGCAGACCCTCAAGGCGTTTTTTGAGTGGCGCGCGAAGCCGGGCCATGCCGCCGCCTATCGGCGTGTCGAACAGGTCTGGCGACAGGCGGAGGGCCTGAAGACCTCGCCCGAGGTTCAGACCGCTCTGGCGGCGGCCATGCAACGCAGGAGCGCGCGGGAGGCCAAGGGTCCGTCCGGCCTGGCGCTGGGCGGGCTGGCCGCCATCGGCGCGGTGCTCGCGCTCGGCGTCGGAGGATGGTGGTGGACCGAGGTCCGCAACGTCTACAGCACCGCCGTGGGTGAACAGCAGGTCGTGCAACTCTCGGACGGCTCGTCGGTGCGGCTGGACACCGACAGCCGAGTGCGGGTGCGCTACACGGGCGACCGCCGGACCATCGCGCTGGAAAAGGGGCAGGCCCTGTTCGAAGTGGCCAAGGATGCAGGACGCCCGTTCGTCGTCGATGTCGATGGGGCCCAGGTGACGGCGGTCGGCACGGTGTTCGACGTCCGGCGCGAAGTCTCAGGCCTTCGAGTGACGCTGGTGGAAGGCGTCGTCGATGTGGCGGACAGGGGCGGGCGGGAACGTCTGACCGCGGGCCGCCAGGCCCGTGTCCGCGCCGGTCGCGTAGAGAGCCGTCCTGTCGATGCCCGGGCCGCCACAAGCTGGACCGAGGGGCGGATCGTCCTGGTGGACGCCAGGCTTCAGGACGCCGTCATGGAGGTGAACCGCTATCTGACGGAGCCCGTGATCCTCGCGTCGGATGCGCCGGTGTCCACGCCTGTTAACGGCTCGTTCCGGGTCGGCGATCGGGACGCCTTCGTCGCCGCAGCCTCCGGGGCGCTGGGCCTGAAAGCTCGGTCCCGGTCGGATGGTGCGGTGGTCCTGTCACAAAGCGGGTGACGGCGCCGCGCGCTCGGCCTGATCCGATCGCGGATAAATATTTTCCCGGGCCTCCGGGGTAGGCCGGGGTTCGAACGGTCTCTTTCACTGACGCGAGGGGCGTCCGGGAGAGAAACGAATGCATCAGTGGGGTTTATGGACGAGCGGCGCGATCGGCGCCCTCGCGTTGGCGGCGGCCGCACCCGCGTCGGCCCAGTCGCCGCAGTCGGCGCGCAACTACGAGATTCCAGCCGGCGCTTTGCGCGATGTGCTGAACGCCTTTGCGGCGGCCTCGGATCAGCAACTGTTCTTCGAGAGCCGGCTGGTCGAGGGCAAGAGCTCGCCGGGCCTGAGCGGCGCCTATACGCCCGCGCAGGCGCTGAGCCGCTTGCTGGAAGGGTCCGGACTGCAATGGAGCGAACCGCGACCGGGGGTCATCTATATCCGGGCGATCGCCGCTGTGAGCCTGTCGGCGGCGCCCGCCGCCGAGCTTGAGGAGGTCGTGGTCACCGGCAGCCTGCTTCGGGATCCGGGACCTGCCGTGTCTCCGGTGGTCACGCTCGGCCGCGACGAACTGGACCGGCGGGGGCGGGCCACGGTCGCCGAGGTGCTCGTCGAACTGCCCCAGAACTATGCGGGATCCTCGACGCCGCTGGTGCAAGGCGCGGGCTCTGACCGCTCGGGGTCCAACTCGGTCTATGCCACGGGCGTCAATCTGCGCGGCCTGGGTCCGTCCTCGACCCTCACCCTCATCAACGGCCGACGACTGGCCGGGTCGGGCTTCCGGGGCGAGTTCGCCGACATCTCCGCCCTTCCGTCGGCGGCCGTGGAGCGTGCGGACGTGCTTTTGGATGGCGCCTCCGCGATTTACGGCACCGACGCCGTAGCGGGAGTGGTCAATGTCATCCTGCGTCGGACGTACGACGGCCAGGAAAGTGGCGTCCGGGCCTCGGCCGCCCAGGGCGGCGCGGAGGATGTGGTCGTCTCGCACCTGATCGGTCGGACGTGGTCGGGAGGCGGCGCCTATCTTTCCGCTGAGTACCAGACCACCAACGCCTTCAGCACGCTCGATCGGGCCTATACGGCGGACGGCGACCTTCGGCCGTACGGCGGGACGGATCGACGGACGCTCTATAGTTCTCCAGGAAATATTCTCGCCTTCGATCCCGCAGCGGGCGGCTACGTCTCCCGCTACGCCATCCGCCCGAACGCCACGGGGTCTGCGACGTCCTTGGCGGATTTCGTGGCGGGCGGCGCCAATCTCCAGAGCCTGGAACGGGGAGGGGACATCGCGCCGGCGGTCGAGCGGTACAGCGCCTATGCGCGGTGGTCGCAAACGGTCTGGGGGCGTCTCGACCTGTCGGCGGACCTGCGATTCAGTCAACGCGACTATGCGTTGCTGCGCGGCGCCTCGGCCGGCATCTTCAACGTCACCGCCGCCAATCCGCATTTCTTTTCGCCGGTCGGCGCCGCCTCGCATCTGATCGGTTATTCGTTTCTGAACGACGTGGGGCTGGCCCGGGCTGCCGGCCAGTCGAGAAGCTTGGGCGGCACGCTTGCGGCGCGCTACGATTTCGCGTCTGGCTGGAGCCTGGACGCCTATGCCGCCCTCGCCGCTGAGCGCGGGGAGGTGGGACAGCGCAATCGGGTCAACTCCCGCTTCGTGAACGAGGCGCTCGGCGCCTTGGCGGACGATCCGGCGACGTCCTATTCGGCCGCCCGGGACGGCTACCTCAACCTCTTCGGCGCGGGCGAGGCGAACAGCGAGGCCGTGCTCGCCTTCATCAGCCAGGGCTATTCCGCCGGATGGGACCGAAGCCGCGCCGGCTCCGTCAACCTGCTCGCGGAAGGCCCCCTGTGGTCCCTGCCGGGCGGTGAGGCGCGGCTCGCTCTGGGCGCCCAGTGGCGCTCGGATCATTTCGATACGGAAGCGACCAGCTTCCTCTCCTCGGCCGCGCCGATCGTCTATGAAACCCCGGCGCGAAGCCGGGAGGTCGCCGCCGTCTTCGCCGAGGCCCGTTTCCCGCTCGTGGGGGAGGGCAACGGCCGTCCGGGGCTTCGTCGGCTGGACCTGTCTGTGGCGGGCCGGCTTGAGCGGTATGACGACTTCGGCGAGACCGCCAATCCCCGACTGGGGCTGGCCTGGGGACCGGTGGATGACCTCCTGTTGAGAGCGACCTGGGGGACCTCCTTCCGCGCGCCCTCCCTGCCGCAGATCTATGATGCGGCGGCCGTCAACGGCCTGTTCCTGTCGCGACCCGGCGGCGCTCAGGTCCTCTCACTTCTGCTCGTGGGGGGGAACCCGGACCTCGAGCCGGAAACGGCCGAGACCTTCACCGCAGGTTTCAGCTGGCGGCCGCGCGGACGCCTGCACCTGGATGTCAGCTATTTCGACACCCGGTTCACGGATCGGATCGCCCAGCCCGTCGCGGCCAACCCCGCCGGCGCCTTGAGCGATCCTGCGCTCGCGCCCTTCGTCACGGTGATCGCGCCGGCTGCGAACCCGTCCGATCTCGCCCGTGTTCAGGACCTCGCCGGACTGCCAGGGTTTCCCTCCCTCTATCCGCTGACGACCTACGGGGCGATCGTCGACGCCCGCTGGGTCAATACCGGGGCGGTCCAGATCCGGGGCGTGGACCTGGAGGCCCGTTATCCGATCGCCGTCGCGGGCGGCGCCCTGACGCTCGAGGGAACGGGGTCCTGGGTGCTGGAGTACGACAACCGACCGACGCCTGCGTCAGCCGTCCAGGACGTCATCGGCCTGACGGGCTATCCCTCCCGGTTGCGCGCGCGGATCGGCGCAAGCTGGACGCACGGCGCTTTTGGGGGCGGGCTTCACTGGAGCCATTCGGCGGCCGGACACGACCGGCTCGGCGCCCGGGTCGGCGCCTGGGACACGCTCGACGGGCGCGTGAGCTGGACGCCGGGCGGCGGAAGCGGGCAGGGGCTGCGCCTCGCCTTGACCGTCCAGAACCTCCTCGATGGCGATCCCCCCTTCTTCGACGGCGCGAACGGGTATGGGTTCGATCCGGGTCAGGGCAACCCCTATGGACGTGTCGTCGCGCTCCAGCTGATCAAGCGCTGGTAGGGGGCCGCCATGAACACGGTATTCAGGCGTCTTGCGGGCGCCTTGGCGATCTGCGCCTGCCTGGCGGCCTCGGTCCATGCCGAGCCGGGCGCGAAGCGGGAACTTACGGTCGACGACATCGTCGGGCTCGAGGGGTTTGGGAGGGCCTCGATCGCCCCGGGCGGCCGGTGGGCGGTCTATGAAAGGCGCGGGGCCTACGACACCCTTCGCGCCGTCGACTATGTCCAGAGGTCCGTCTGGACCATCACGGATCTCTGGCGGATCGATCTGACGGCGGTCTCACCGCGGCCCGAGCGTCTTCTTCCGGACGAAGGTCTCGGTCTCCTGCGCGGAGAGTGGTCGCCCGACGGCGCCCGGATGGCGGTGTTCCGTCTCCGGGGCGGCCGTTACGAGTTGGGGATCGCGGAGGTCGGGGCGCGACAGGTGCGATGGACCGGCCTCACCCCGGACTTTCTGCCCAAGGGCGCCCCGGTCGTCTGGGCGTCGCCGAACCGGCTCCTGGTCGTGACCCGGCCGGACGGAAGCCTCCCGCCCCTGCTGGCCGCGGCGAGCAATGCTCAGGCCCGTGTCGCCGCAGCCTGGCGCGTCACCTCGGAGGGCCGCGCCCCAAGTCGGACGGTCATCGACACCGACGCGGGCGTGCAGACCCCCGAGACGGCCACGCCTGTTCAGCATCTGGTCGAACTGGACGCCGTGACCGGCGCGGTGATCCGGGTTCTGTTCGCCGGCGTCGTGACCGATCAGGTGCTGTCGCCGGATGGTCGAATGCTAGCGGTGCTGCTGGGAGCCGAACGGCTCAAGCTCGCCGACCCGCCCCTGTCCTTCGACGATCCTTTCCGCCAGCGCCTGTTGATGGTCCGGATGGCGGATGGACGGCGGACGGCGCCGTCGGACCGGCTGGACGTGGCGACGCAGATGCTGCGCTGGTCGCCTGACTCGCGCGAGGTGCTGTTCTGGGCGCGTCGCGATGACCAGCGCTGGTCCGAGGGCGGGCTTCGATCCATGGCGCAGGATGGGACCCTTCGCCGGTGGCCGACGACCCTCGATCTCGGGGGAGACATCAACATCCTTCGCGGCGTGCGCGCCGATTGGCTGCAAGGCGCGCCGGTGATCTACGGGCGACCTTCACCTGGCGCGCGCGCGGACTGGTTCCGTCTGGACGGCGCCGGTCAGACCGTCCTTACGGCAGGGCTGACCCGCCCGCCCGCCAGCCTCGCGGCGGCGCCGGAATCGGGCGCCCTTCGCCTTTTCGCCGAGGGTGGTTACTGGCGCATGGACGCGAAAGGCGTGCAGCGGCTGACCTCGGCCGGGCTCACGGTCCAGCCCATGCCCGCCTATGATCCGGAGCGGCCCCGTCGGATTGTTCTGGATGCGCCGCGGCAAGACTGGACCGCGGCGGTGCAGGGCGCGGGTCAGGCCGTGGTGGTGACGGACGACACTATTCGTACGATCGGTCCGGCGACGGACACCGGAGAAACCCAGATTCTCGCCGCATCGTCCGACGCCCTGCTTGTGCTGGTGCGCGACGAACTGGTGGAGCGTCTTCGCCTGCGACGGGGGCGCGACGACATTCTGCTGGACCAGGTCAACGCGGATTTGGCCGACGTGCGGTTGATCGATCCCGAGTTCATTGCGCACGCCAATGCGCTCGGCGAGGCTGATCGGTCGGCCCTGTTTCTACCGCCGGGGCCTGCCCGAGGCGTCGTGGTCTCTGTCTATCCGGGCTTTGTGGACGAAGGACGTTGGGCAGGTCCGCTGATTCTGACCTACAATATCCGGGCGCAGGTCCTGGCGGCGGCCGGCTATGCCGTGATCAATCCGGCCATGCCTATCGATAGGCCGGGCACGCGCAGTTTCGCGCACTACCGCGACAGCGTCGATCGGGCGGTGGACGCCGTCTTCGCCGCCCATCCCGAGTTGCCTCGGGATCGGACGGCGGTCTTCGGCCACAGTATGGGCGGATACGCCGGTCTGGCCATCGCCACACAGACGACGCGCTACCAGAGTTACATCCTGTCTTCGCCCCCCGCCGACATGTTCGCCATGTGGGGCGAGTTCAACGCCTCGAGCCGTAGCACGCCTGAGTATGGGGTTCCGTTCGGCCATCAACAGGGCTGGGTCGAGAACGGCCAGGGCGAGCTCGGCGCGACGCCTTGGACCGATCCCGTCGCCTATGTTCGCGAAAGCCCGTGGCTGCGGGCCGACCGGATCTCGGCGCCCGTGCTGCTGTTGACGGCGGACATGGACTATGTGGGCCTCACCAATGCCGAACGCGTCTTCAGCGCCCTGTCGCGCCTGGGCGGCCGATCCCGCATCGTCACCTACTGGGGCGAGCACCATGCGCGATGGAGTCCGGCGAACATCCGCGACCAGTATGATCAGATCTTCCGCTGGCTCGAAGAGACCTTGCCGCCCTCCGGAACCGTCACCGCGACGGCGCGGAAGCGAGACGGCGCTCCCATGCCCTTATCCAACCCTCGAACGCCGCCGCCGTGAGCAGGGCGGCGTAGCGGCCTCGCCAGATCAGGGTCTCTCGCTGAAGAAGCTGGTCCACGCCGGCGGGGTCGATCACCCCAAGATCGACCAGCCGGCCATGGATCAGCCATTCCCGAAGGCGCTCGATATTGTCGAGAATGATCTTGCCATAGAGGCGGCTCATATCGCCCTTCGAGCGACGGTGCAGAATCTCCGGCGGCAACCGGTCTCGAAAAGCATGCCGGGCCAGACCCCGGTCGCGCCCGTTCAGGACGAGAAGCGCGGACGGCGTCGAGAGACAGGCTTCCACCACGGGCTGGGCGCACAGCGGGTGACGGACGTCGACGCCCTCGGTCAGAAGGGAAGGACCGTGCCGGGTGACGTTGTCGATGACCCCGCTGATCTGCCCGGCCTTCGCGGGGCCGAAGGCGGCGCTGTTGTGTCGCCAGGCCGCCATGGCGGGGGTGTCTTCGAGATGGAGGAGAAAGCTGTCGTCCCGCGTGGGCGGCGCGGCCCCCTCGCGGACGAAACGGCGGGCTTCGCGGGCCAGCGTCCAGAGGGATTTTTCGACGGCGATCGCCTGGTCGCGGCCCTCCCGAGACAGGAGGATGCCCCAGCCGCGCCGCATCCACAGATCCGTAAAGACGTCGCCGCCGGTGTTCTGCATCAGGACGGAGTCCCCGCCCTTGCCGGTCATCAGCGCGTCCGCCCCGACGCCTTCGATCTGACGGCGCCATTCGCGGTCGTGCGCGGCGTCCAGCGCCGCCAACCCCGGCCGGAAGCCTCTGTTGGTGCGGTCGAGCGTCTCCCCGGACAGAGGCGCGGAGGCGTGGGCGATGCGCAACGGCGTGATGTTCAGCCGTTGCGCGAGCGCCTCCACCCAGAAGCGCTCGTCGGATTCCGGCGTGGCGCCGTAGGCGTTGAGCCAGGTCTGGACCTCGAGGCCAGGCGCGGCGACGAGGGCGGCGCCCACGATGCTCGAATCCA
Organism: Brevundimonas sp.; assembly: GCF_041648115.1. Lineage (GTDB taxonomy): Bacteria > Pseudomonadota > Alphaproteobacteria > Caulobacterales > Caulobacteraceae > Brevundimonas. The sequence goes on along the minus strand of NZ_JBAZPR010000001.1, from coordinate 36,250 downwards.
GCCCTCCCGACACCTCGGCGGCGAGGACGCCCGGAAGGCCGCCAAGACCCTCGACGGCTTCCTCTATGGCGGCGCGCAGCTGCTGCGCGGCCGGTTCGACACGCAATGGGGCGTCGAGACTGGCGCGGGCGAAGGTCGCCGCCTTCCAGAGCCGGACCGCCGGACGGTCCAACGGCATCGGTTGAACCTCTCCGGGGGCCACGGCGCGCGGCCCGTCAAGCAGGAGGTCTCCCGGCACGAGCTGCGGGCTGCGCAGGGCGGCGGCGACCCTGCCGACGTTGATCGACCAGTTCGGCCGCAGGGCGTCGATCAGCCAGTCCGGCGGCGCCGAAGCCACGAAGGTCAGTCCGTCCTGGGTCCAGGCGACGCAATCCATGGCGCCGGACGGATCCCGCAGCAGGGCGTCGAGACGGTCGTGCGGACCGAAGCGGATGCCGATGAAACGGCCCCAAAGGCGCGCGAACATCTTGCGTTCGTACCCCCAGTCCGTATCGGGCTCTCCGTCCGGAAGGACGGGGTTTCGACGATCGAGGACGTCCCCAATCAAAACCCAGCCGCCGATCCGCCGGACCTGGGGCGGATGGGCTCCTGCCGTGGCGATCGCGGTGGTCGCGTTCAAAGGCGCGACCGTCATGCCCCGATCCTGAGCGAGATCGATGATTTGGCGAGCGCGTCGGCGCGCGGCCTCGTCGTCCGGGGCGGTGCGCGAGACAATCAGAACGTCGCCCACGTCAGACCGCCCGGATCGGGGTGTAATGGCGAACGCGGTCCAGGGTGTCGCCAACGACAAGCGCATTGATCTGGAGCCAGCAGTGGGCGGCGAAGGGCCAGGTGCGGACACCGAACACCCACATCGGCCGATAGCCCTCGTGGTGGAGCCAGCGCCGCAGGACATAGGCGCGGTGAAGACATTCGCCTTCGAACGGGATGAAGGGCGCCGCCGCCCGCACCGCCCCGACCAGAGCGCTCAGGCGCTCCTCATCGTCGGCGCCGCAGGCGGGCGAGGCCGGCAATGGCGCCACGAGCGCGGACAGTCGCCGATTGTGAAAACTGGCGGTCGCCGCCGCCGCGACCAGACCCGCCCGAACGGTGGCAAGGCGCGAGCCGGGCGGGCGCGGCTCAAGGGCGCGGGCGGCCGGCGGGCAGACTGGACGGGGCGGAGAGGGGCGCCGCATGGCGAGGCCCGCCTGGATCAGGTCGTCTGCAAGGGCGGGGTCGGAGACCGCCAGGCTGCCGTCCGGCGCCGGGGTCAACCAGGATGCGGCGTCGACGAGACACTCATAGCGATCCTCCGAGATGTCCAGCACCACGACATCCTCATGCAGGGCGACCATCGACACGCCGCCTGCGGACCAGAGGGTGATCGTCATGACGCGCTTTCAACCGGGTTGTGAGCCTCAGACGGCGGGGGCGCGGCCTGGTGTCCGGGATGGGGGAAGCGGCTGTCGTAGAGTTGGATCTCGGTGTAGGGCCCGTCGCCGTCGCGGGTGCGTTCAAGGACCCGGCCTAGGGAAATCTGAAAGAACAAAGGGGCGGCCATCACGGCTCCTGTGGGAAAGGGGCGGCAGGGACGCCGCCGCCGACGCGCTCAGCCGCCCGGGGAGCCCGGCAGGCCTGACGAGCGTCTCGATGTGGGTTCGGTCGCGATCGCGCGTCTCCTGACGTGCGCGGCCGAGGGCGACGCGGGATCGTGGTTGAGGCCTTGGATCTCGGCGGTTTGGTCGCCGCGGATGTGACCGGATCAGTCAGCGCGTGGCGGGTGCGATACGAAGGGTCAAGCGAACGCATGGGTAGGCTTCGGCGTCGCTCGCGCAAAGACAGGCGACGCCATCGCGTCGCCCGTCTCGCCGTTCACGCGACCAGGGTCTTGCTGTCGAAGGCCTGGATCTCGGTGTACGGGCCGCCTTCGCGATCGCGGGTCAGGTCGCGGGCGCCGCCGAGCGTGAGGCGATTGAGGGTTGGACGGGTCATTGGTCTTCTCCATGAGCCGTAGGATTACGGCCCGACCACGGAGCGCTCGTGCGGCGGCGATACGAAGCGATATCTGGCGAATATCTGGGGTCGCCGCCTATCGCCCCGGCGGGGGCCGAGAGGCGTCGAGGCGCGCGGACGCGGCGTCGATCTCGACCTGAAGCGCCCGCATTTCCCGCGCCTTGGCGGCGAGCGCCTCGAACATGGGGGTAACGATCTCGAGGATGTCGCGTGTGCTCAGGGCGGCGAGATCGGCGCCGGCGTCGCGCGCCAGATCATGCAGGCCGTTCGTCAGGATGCTGGCGAACTGGTTGCCTGCGCTGTACAGCGCGAAATCCGCCTTGCCGATGATGAGGGCGACGACAATGGCGTAGTAGTCGGTCTTCGTCACCCTGGCGAAGCGATGGACGTACTCGAGGTTGAGCTTGGTCTCGCCGTTCTCGAACCGCTCATAGGCGCTGGGGCTGATGTTCATCAGGGTCGCCGTCTCGGCCGCCGTCAGCCGACGGAGCCTGCGGATGGATTTCAGCGCGACGCCCAAGACAGGTTCTCCAACGACGGCGTCCGGGAAGGCCTCAGTCATCACGCGTCCTCTACTCCAAGCTTGACCTTGGCAACGTCCGGCTGTGCGACGCAAGATTTACGGCGGGTGATCCCTCGCATTTTGAGGGGGCGAACAGCGAAAATCGACGGACGATACAGCGATAGCCGACGATATGCGCCTGCACAGCTTGTGCGCGAGCGCGAAATCCGTCCGTCTGCCGATCAGTTGCGCCCCGGGGAATTACGCGCCCATGACCCGTGCTCGAGATCCGTTTCAACACGCGTTGGACTCCCTGCGGTCGAGACTGACGGCCGGGCGCTATAGAGCCGGTCGACCGATCGTCATCGCCGACGAGGCGCGACGCTTGAGTCTGTCGACGACACCCGTACGTGAAGCGCTCTGCTGGCTCGGCGGCGAGGGCTTGGTCGAGCGCGGCGGCGCTGGGGGTTTCTTCGCCCCGCGCCTGGAGGCCGCCCTCGTCGCCAGGCGATACGAGTTGCGGCGTCTCTACCTCCTGTGTGCCCATGATCGTCCCGTCGATCCCCCTGAGGGTCTGATCGACGCCGATACGGCCGTCGTTAGGCTGCAGGCTGTGTGGGCCTGGCGCCTTGGAGCGCTCGGCGACGCCGCCCTGTTTGACGCCTTCCTTCGGCTACAGGGCCAGCTCGCCCGCTTTCGCGCGGCCGAGGCGCGGCTCTTTCCTGACCTGGAGGGCGAGGCGGAGACCCTGCTCAACGCCAGCGCCGAGACCGAATCGAGCCTGCTGGCGCGCTATCACGCGCGCCGCGTGGCGGCCGCACCGCTTCTGGTGCTGAGCGCGGAAGGCGCGGAGATCGATGAGGACGAGGCATGAATATGCGGGGTCTTTTTCTCGCCGCGGGCCTCGTCGCGGGCTTGCAGGCCGCCAGCCAGATGTTCGCGTGGACCTATGGCCACGCCGCTGTGCTCGGACCCGGCATACGGATGAGCGCCGGCGTTGTCATCTACGCGCCATGGTCCGTCCTGGTGTGGGGGCGCCGTTTCGGATCCGAGGCGCAACCCGTCCTGTCGCGGTCGGCCTCGCTCGTTCTGCTCGGCGTCTGCTGCGGAATCGGGACCGGCATGCTTGTGGGGAACGGTCGTGTGCGGCGGCGTCGCGGATGGGGCGGCCTCGCGGACGCGCGCGCCGGCGGTCTCCTGAACGGGAATGGAACCGTGATCGGCCGGTTCGGCGGTCGGCTTCTGACCAGCGCCGATCTGAGGCCGACCCTGGTGACGGGCGGGACCCGCAGCGGCAAGGGGCGTGGTCATGTCCTGCCGACGCTCCTGGGCTGGACGCACAGCGTCATGGTCCATGACCCCAAGCGCGAGCTCTGGGACCTGACGGCCGGCTGGAGGGCGGAGTTCTCTCACGTGCTGCGGCTCGATCCCCGCGACGCCGGATCGGTCCGATGGAACCCCCTTGCGGAAATCCGGCCTGGTCCCGGGGAGCTGGCGCAGGTGCAGCGGCTGGTCGCCATCCTGTCCGACACGGGCGGGGCGCGGGACGATGAGGCAATCTGGGACAAGGCGGCGTCCGAAATCCTTGAAGCCTTGATCCTGCACGTCCTCCATGTCGCGCCGGACGAAGACAAGACCCTATTGAAGGTGCGCGACCTTCTCGCCGATCTCGATCGATCGGCGGAGGTGATGCGACGAACCCTGCACCGTCGGGGGCCGGAGGGGCCCGAAACCCATCCCTTCATCCGCATGGCCGTGATCGGCTACGCCGCGATGCACGACCGGTTCCGGACATCGGTGCAAGGCACGGCGCGGTCCTACCTCAAATGGCTGGCGGGCGATGACCTTGAGGTCGTGCTGTCGCAGTCGGACTTCAGCCTGGGAGATCTCATGTGCGCGGCGGCGCCGGTCAGCCTCTATGTCCAGGTCGCTCCGGCCGACTCCGTCGCTCTGCGGCCTTACGTCAGGCTGCTGTTCTATGCGGCCAGCCAGGCGCTCACGGCCGAAGAGAAGCGGGACGCTGAGGGGCGTGATAAGCGACGGCCGCTTTTGATGCTGATGGACGAGTTTCCGCTCCTCGGCCGGTTGGCGTTTTTCGAAAAGGCGCTGCGTCTGCTCAGCGGCTACGGGATCAAGACGATGTTCGTGGCTCAGTCGCTGAACGACATCGTCGAAACCTATGGGACTCACAACACCCTGCTCGACAATTGCGCGATCTACACCGCCTTCTCGGCGCTGGACCCTGTGACCCAGGACAAGGTCTCGAAGCTGACCGGCACGGTTACGGAAACGCGAACCAGCCGCTCCGGCCCCGCCGGACTGGGGGCGGGTCACGCCTCGATCTCGCGCGGCGAGATCGAGCGGCCGTTGCTCGAGCCGGGCGAGGTTCGGGCGCTGCCCGACGATATCCAGCTGGTCTTCATGGCGGGCCAACGGCCGCTACGCGCCGCCAAGCTCCAATATGACAAGGTGCGGCCATTCCGCCGTCGGGCGGCCTGTGTTGCGCCGGCTTCCGCCCGGGCGGACGCGCCGCCGCGGCGACCCCATCCCTGGTCGGGTCGGCGCGGGCTCGGCGAGGATGAGAGCGCGAGCCTGCCGCTTTTCAAGGAGGTGGCCGGCGCCATCGACGAGCGGAAAGCTGCGGCCCTGGCGGCGCAGCGCTACGCCGACACCCGCGCCGATCTCGCGGCGCAGGAGGCGGTGCTGGATCATTTTCAGGGGGGACGTTCATGACCCGTCGCGCCGCCTCAGCCTGCCGCGTGCAGGTCTATCTCACCGATCCCAAGGTCGTCACCGGGCTGAACCGCGAGGCCAAGGCCGGCCGGATGGCGCTGAGCCAAGCGGCCGGGCGCGCCATCGCCAGAGGTCTGCAGGGCAACCCCAGAGCCGATCCGGAGGACCGTATGGATCGGCTCGAACGCTCTCTGCGCGATCACATGCGGGCGACCGCACGGGACATGCAGATCGTGCAGGAACTTCTGGTCGAGGTTGCGCGCGCCTTCTTCCTCAGGCTGCCGGACGCGGTCGTCGATGACGATCCGACGGTCCAGGCGGCCGTCGAGCGGCGTATCGAGCGCCTCCTGGACTCGACCGCCGCCCGGATCGTCGCGGGCCGGACGCCACGGCCTGACGCCGGGAAGACCGGACGGGATGACGAGGCCCATGCCTGATCCCGCCTTGAGCGCGGATCGTCGTCTCGACGCCCTGCGACATGCGCTCGGCGAGGCGGTCCTCGCCGCGCTCGCCGATCCCGAGGTGGTCGAGGTGCTCGCTAATCCAGACGGACGCCTGATCGTGGACCGACACGGCGAAGGTCGTCTGGATACCGGCATCCGGCTGTCTGCAGACGCGCGGGAGCGGACCATCCGTTTGATCGCCGATCACGTCGGCGAAACGGCCAATCGCGAGACGCCGAGATTGTCCGGCGTCTTGCCGGGCGGAGGCGAACGGTTTCAGGCGCTTCTCCCTCCGCTGGCGCGCGAACCGGCCTGGGCCATTCGGAAGCGGCCTGCCCGTATCTGGTCGCTGGAAGACTATGTGGCGGAGGGCGCCATGACCGCGGCTCAGGCTGCAGAACTGCGCGCGGCGGTCGAGGCGAGATGCAATATCCTGATCTCCGGCGGGACGGGCTCGGGCAAGACGACGCTGGCGAATGCTGTCCTTGCTGACCCCGCCTTCGCCGGGGACCGGGTTTTTCTCATCGAGGACACCCCTGAACTGCAATGCGCGGCCTGGGACTGCGTCGCGGCGCTCACGCGGCGGTCGGGCCCTGCCGTTGGAGTGGCGGATCTCGTCAGAGACGCGCTGCGCATGCGGCCAGATCGGATCGTCGTCGGCGAGATGCGAGACGGCGCGGCCGCGCTCGAAACCTTGAAGAGCTGGAATACCGGACACCCCGGCGGTCTTTCTACCTTACATGCCAACTCGGCCGAAGATGTGCTTCGGCGTCTCGAGGACCTGATCGGTGAGGTGATGGTCGCCTCTCCGCGTCGCCTAATCGCACGGACGGTCGATCGCCTTGTCCACGTAAGACGAACAGCTGACGGGCGGCGCATCGACGCGGTTCTGGCGGTCGACCGCGACGACCGGGACGGCGTCCGGCTGCGGCCCCTGGCCTAGGCGCGCCGTTGGGCTCGCGCTCCAGCACCTGACGACGTCGCGGAAGCGGCCTACGGGGATTGAAGACCGATTCGAGCCGATCGGGCGACTACGTTCCTTCGGTGGGATAATAGTCCCGCGGCTCGATTTTGACGTCCAGCTGCAAGCGTTCCGCCAGCTCTTCCATTTCTCTGCCGAGGACATCATTGAAGGGTTTGAGGCCGGAGGACCGCAAGCGTGGAGAGGCAGCTTCGAGGGACTCGATGATTGGTCGGATCTCGTCTTGCAACAGACGGTCGAGATGTTCCGGAGGCGCCCCGAGCGTCTCGAAGAAGTCGATCAAATCCTCGCCCGTGATGTCGTCGAAGGTTTTGGCAGCCCCGATCTGGAAGGCGAGCTCGTGGGTGTACTCCTTACTGAGTCGGATCGGCAGCAGGTCATAAAGCGGCGCGAACCGCGGGGCGCCAGGCCCGTCGTAGAGCACCGCGTGATTCTTCGCGTGATTGTCGGTATTGCCGATACACAGATTGAAGACGGTGGCGCGGAGGAACGCGAGCCGCGCCGCCTGAGGGTCTCTCGTCCGGTCCAGGACAGTGAGGGCGGCTTCGACGTCGAACCAACGGCCGGGCTTTCCGCGGCGTTGGTATTTGAGTTCTGACGGCAGGCCCAGCGCCTGGGCGAAGTCCTCCTGATGAATTCTTGTCACGACGCCGTTGCGGACTTGGCGGTCAAATCGCGCGATCAGAAGCGCATCGACCTCGCCGATCTTGATGGCTGTCGGTATCGAGACGTCGAGCCCAGCGGCCGAAGCCAGGATAGCGGCGGCTTCCTCGTTTCGGGTGTCACGGGCGTCGCGTCGTCCGGGCACCTTCAAAATATGGGTCGTAGGCACGCGAGTTCCCTCGCGAGGCAGCGCGAATGCGCCGCCAGGAAGCACAGTCAGCGCGATCTTGCTCTGAACGCCGGCAACAGGAGACGGATCCGCGACCTCTACGGGAAGGCGGCGCTCGTCGCGCAGGGATTTGGCGATGCGTAAAAGGGCGCGATCTTCAAGCGGCTCGTAATCCTCAGTCAGGACTCCGGGACTTTTGATGGGCGCGGCGCCAGTCGGCACACAAGAGACGCTGCCGGCGCAGTCCGCGCCCAGATGTTTGAGAAGGCCGACCACGTCGTCTCGCGCCAAGCCTTCACGCTCCATCACCCGCTGGAGTTGGGCATTCTCCGGCAGCAGATTGGCGAAGAAGGCGCGAGTTTCGATGTCGCCGAAGGCTTCCATGTCGACAGGAAGCGATAGTGAAAGAGACGGTCCCCCGGCGCTGGCGTAGTCCGCATTGTAAAGAAAGGCGGTGTCGCCATGTGACGTTCGAGCCAGTCGGCCGGCGGGACGGGGAAATCCGTCCATCCACACATCCAGGACTTCATCCGCCATCGTTCATCTCGGCAGTCAGTACTATCCGAAGGGCTTGGCAGACGGCGAGCGCCTTGCCGAGTTCCGCGGTGGTTTTCCCTGCCTCAAGATCGCTGACGAAACGGCGGCCAACATGCGCCCTCGCCGCAAGCTCCTGCTGACTGAGCCGCAAAATCTGTCGGCGAATCCGAACGACTTCGCCCAGCGCGGCGACGTCACTGATCCGAGCTGCAGCAAGCTTGGGTAGCGAGGGATCAGCAAGTCCGCTGGCGGGCGATTCGGCTGCGTTGATCGTAAGCGCCGGCTGGGCCTGCAAAAGGCGGAGCGCAGCCGTAGAGGGCTTTGATCGCTCTGAGGGCGACGGCTTCTCGCCAGCGCGGGGCGCTGGGACGCTTCTGCCGCGTGATCCGGTCAACAAATAGGGGGCGCTAGGGGTGTCTTGTGGACCGGCGAGCGCTCTGAGGGCGTTTAAGGTGGACGAGTATTTGACCAGACGACTCTTGCCCGTACCCTTCTCAGGCTTGAGCGCTGTTCCGTAGTGCATCCCCGCGATCGAGCGCGGCGGCGTTTTCACGGGGGGGGACTTGCTCATGACTCAACGCTCCGGATCAGTCTTATCGACGATCGTGTGCCAGACTGCAACCTCTTTGTTCCTGTACGGGATCATATTGTGCTCGCTGCGTCGGCAGAGGCGGTTTTTGGCTTCGTTCTTAATGCCCCATGGGCCAGGCCAATCGCCGTCTGCGCGCCCTTTATTCGAAGGGGCCCCAGCCGCAGTCCGTTCCTGTCGAGCTGTGCGTCTATCGGCGCCAACTACAATCCTGCTGTCGTGGCGCCGGCGACCCCGAGGATGACAGAAGCCGGGATTGCACGCATGAAGCCGGGGACGGGCGCACTGAACTTGAAGGCGAGCCCATCCCGTTGATGTGGTTACATCCTGTCGGACCGGAATCCCGAGGTTTGCCCAAGCCCCCGCTCCTCGCCTGATAGAAATCGCAACGTGTTGTCGGCGCAGGCGATCGGCTCTTTTTGAAGCCCCGCCAGGCTCTCGCAACTTACGGTGACTTGGCAGGCCAAAATCCTCTTGCCGTTGAACGCTTTCAAGTCTGGGGGCGGAGACTTCGGACGACTTGCAGCTAACTCTTGCGCAAGTCGTTGAAAAACATCAGAAAAAATGTTTGACGTCTGTGGATAAGTCTGTTTGCAATGAGGTGGGACGGGGTGAAAAGCCCTGACATTTCAGGAAGCAGACGATGCGTGGACATCTTTCACGCCGCCTCGGCGGCGCAGCGATAACCTGTGCCTTGCTGGCGGCGGGACCGGCCTTCGCCGGCGGATCCGGCATGCCTTGGGAAGGCCCCCTCCAGCAGGTGGTCCAGTCGATCACGGGACCTGTGGTCCAGGCCGCCGCAGTCGTGGCCGTGGTCGTTTTCGGGGCCGGGGTCGCCATGAGTGAAAACGGGTCGTCGATGAGACGCGGCCTGGGCATCATGTTCGGCCTTTGCATCGCCTTCGCCGCCTCCACCTTCTTCCTCGACTTCTTCGGCTTCGCCGGCGGGATGGAGATCGCGTGATGGCGGCCGCCGGCGATCCCCGACCTGAAGGCTGGGACCTTCCCGTGGCCCAGGCGCTCGCGGCGCCGGTGCTGATGGCGGGCATGCCCCGCGAATACGCCATCGCCATGGGGACCATCGCCCTGGTCTTGGGCCTGGCCCTGCGCATCTGGTGGCTGGGTCTCCTGTGGTGGGCGGCCGCCCACGCGATCGGACTGTGGGCCGCCCGGTCCGATCCTCGCTTCTTCGACGTGCTGAGGCGACATCTCGCCCTGCCCGGTCACTTGGACGCGTGAGGGCGGGATGCGGTTTCTAGACGACCATCAACGGCGTCCCGCCAGTCTGGCGGACCATCTGCCCTGGGCGGCGATGATCGCGCCGGGCGTGGTTCTCAACAAGGACGGTTCCTTCACCTGCGGCTTTCGCTTCCGCGGTCCGGATCTCGACTCCTCGACGGAGGAGGAGCTGATGGCGGTGCGGGCGCGACTGAACAATGCGCTGCGTCGTCTGGGAACGGGATGGTGCCTCCATGTCGAAGCGCGCCGCAGACCCGCGGCCGCCTATCCCGAGAGCGACTTCGACCTCGATGTCGCCTGGCTGATCGACGCCGAACGGCGCAGCCGCTTCGACGAGGCCGATCCCGCCTTCGAGACCGACTACCGCCTCGCCCTGACCTGGCTTCCGCCGGTCGATAACAGCCGGCGAATGGAACGGTGGCTGTTCGATGGGCTCGCGGCGCGCTCCGGCGACTGGCGACTGGCGCTCGAACAGTTTCGTCGCGAAGCCGCCGCCACCTTCGACCTGCTGACGGATGCGCTCGACGAGATCGAACGGCTGGATGACGCCGCCCTGTTGTCGTGGCTTCATGACGGCGTGTCGGATCGAACGCTCACCCTGACGCCGACCGATCCGCCCATGTTCCTCGATGCCTGGCTGGCGGATACGCCCCTGACGGGCGGGGTGGCGCCCCGCTTAGGCGACCTCTGGCTCAAGGTGGTCTCCGTCCGCAGCCTGCCGTCGATGACCCGGCCGGGCCTCCTGGATGCGCTGGGCGCGCTGCCCTTCGCCTATCGCTGGACCGCCCGCTGGATCGCGCTCGACAAATCGGCCGCAGAGTTGGAGATCGTCAAGCTGCGCAAGCGCTGGTTTGCGAAACGCAAAGGCGTGGGCGTTCTGCTGCGCGAGGCCATCACCAAGGAGGAGACGCCCCTTCTCGATACCGACTCGGTGTCCAAGACCGAGGAATGCGACGGCGCCTTGGCGGCCCTTGGGTCCGGCGCCTGCGCCTACGGGTATCTGACCGTGACGGTCACCGTCCTCGACGACACCGAAGCGGGGGCCGCGAACAAGGCCAGGGCGGTGGAGGCGGCCCTGAACGCTCAGGGCCTGGTGGCGCGGATCGAGGACCTCAACGCCGTGGAGGCGTGGCTGGGCTCACAGCCGGGCGAGCCCTATGCCGATGTGCGTCGGCCTCTCGTTTCGACGCTGAACCTGGCGGACCTCCTGCCCGTTTCCGCCGTCTGGGCCGGTCCGCTGGACGACACCGCGCTGGCGGGGCCTCCGCTGGCGACGGCGCGAACCACGGGCTCCACCCCCTTCCGGCTCGTTCTCCATGTCGGGGATGTCGGTCACGCCATGATCGTCGGCCCCACCGGGGCCGGAAAAAGCGCCTTGCTGGCCTTTCTGGCGCTGCAGTGGTTTCGCTACCCGAACGCCAGGGTGGTCTTCTTCGACAAGGGCCGGTCCGCACGGGCGGCGACGCTCGCCGCCGGCGGATGCTGGCGCGCCCTGGAGCCGGGCGGTGCGGTGTCCCTGCAGCCGCTGGCCGCCATCGACGACCCGGCCGAACGCGCCTGGGCGGCGGAATGGCTCGGGGAGGCGATCCGGTTCGCCGGCCTGGAGCCCGTGCCGGAACTGCGCGAGGAAATCTGGTCGGCTCTCAACGCCCTTGGCGAGGCGCCGCGCGATCAGCGCACCCTCACGGTCTTCTGCGCCCTGGTGCAGCACCGCGCCATCGTCGCCGCGCTGGAGCCGCTGACCCTGAAGGGACCCCACGGCAGTCTGCTCGACGGCGCCGACAGCGGTCTCCGCGTCAGCCCGTTCGACACGTTCGAACTCGAAACCCTGATGGCGACGCCATCGGTCACGGCCCCCGTCCTGTCCGCCCTGTTCCACCAGCTTGAGGCCGGATTCGACGGGCGGCCGACCCTGCTGGTTCTGGACGAGGCCTGGCTGTTCCTGGGTCAGGGGGCCTTCGCCGCCAAAATCCGGGAGTGGTTGAAGACCCTGCGCAAGAAACGTGTGGCGGTCGTGTTCGCCACCCAGAGTCTGGACGACGTCGCGGCGTCCTCCATCGCCGCCACCCTCATCGAAAGCTGCCCCACCCAGGTCTTCCTGCCCAATCCCCGGGCGCTCGAGCCCGCCTCGGCCGCGCTCTACCGCGCCTTCGGCCTGACCCGGCGGCAGCTCGAGCTGATCGCCTTCGCCCCGCCCAAGCGCGCCTATTACTGGCGTCAGCCCAAGGGGCGGCGCCTGTTCGATCTGCGCCTGACGGGCGTGGCCCTGGCCCTCTGCGGCGCAGGCTCTCCCGAGGACCAGCGACTGATCGACACGGTCCTGGACACGGTCGGCCCGTCCGGTTTCGCGCGGGGGTTTCTCAATGCCAAAGGAGTGCGCAATGTCGACGCCGTTCTCGACGCCTACGCCCGACCGCTCGCCGCGGACTAGGCGCCTGATCCTCACCGCCGCCGTGGCGACCCTGGCCACCGTCTTCTGCGGACGGCCGGTCGCCGCCCAGATGGTGGTCTATGACCCGCGCAACCATCTTGAAAACGCGCTTCATGCGGCCCGCCAGCTTGAAAGTCTCGCCAACGAGGCGCGCAGCCTGGCGGCGTCGCCTTACAGCCACCTGACCCAGAACAGTCAGACGCTTCAGGACATGGCGGCCTTGGCGCGCAGCGCCCAAGGCCTGGCCACGACGGTCTCGGGCCTCGAGCGTCAGTTCGACAGCCTCTACCCCGACGATCCGTCCGCCTCCGGCGTCTTGGATCTGATCGCGCAGGGACAGGCGCGAAGCGACGCCGCCCGGCGCACGGCCGGCGATCTGGCGCGTCACGCCGCCGAGCTGGAGCGGCTGGGCGACGGCCGATCAACCCGTCTGAGCGGCGCCCTGTCCGCCAGCCAGTCGGCCCAAGGTCAGACGGCGGCGGTGCAGTCCTCCAACCAGATCCTTGCGGTGCTGGCGGAGGATCTGGCTGCGCTTCGAGGCATCATGTTGGCCCAGTCACGGCTGATGGCGGAACAGGCGGTTCGGGCGGAGGCCGATCGCGCGGCCGGCGATGCCGCGCGACGCCAGGCGTGGGGCGGACCGACCGCTGTCCCGGCGCCGCCCCGGTTCGATCCTCTGGCTCGCGCGCGGGACTGATCCGATGGCCGTCGGCATGGACACGCCCAACGAACTGATGGTGGTGTTCTCGAACACCGTCTCGGCCGGGTTCGCCGCCCTGGAAGGATCGGTCGCGGGCGTCTTCGGCCTGATGATCGGTCTGGTCGTGGCCCTGACCGGCATCCAGTGGGCGCTGTCTCCCAATCGCGACGTCTTGGCGGCAGGCTTCGGCAAGGTGCTTCTCGTCGGCGCCTTCGCCTGGCTGATCAACGACTGGCAGCAGTTGGCGGAGACGCTCTACGCCGGCTTCATCGAACTGGGCCTGACGGCGGGCGGGGGCTCCCTGTCCCGCGATGACTTCCTCAATCCCGGAGCCGTGCTCGCGCAGGGCTGGGCGATCGTCAAGGCGATCGGGGAGACGCCGAGGGCGGTGGACAATCCCCTCGATGTCGTCGGCAATCTGGCTGACGCCCTGATCCTGAGCGTGGCCATGATCGGCGTCATGCTGGCCTTCGCCGTGCTGGCGCTCCAGATCATCGTCGCGCTTTTGGAGTTCAAGATCGTCACCCTCGGCGGCTTCGTCCTTCTGCCGTTCGGGATTTGGAGCCGCACCGCCTTCCTCGCCGAGCGGCCGCTTGGGTACGTCGTCTCGTCCGGCCTCAAGGTCCTGGCCCTGGCGATCGTCGTGTCGGGCGCAAGGACCGTCTTCGATCAGCTTCAGCCCTCGACCCAGCCCGACATCTACGAGGCGCTCAGCCTCCTGGTGGCGGCCATTCTTCTGGCCATGCTGGCGATCTTCATCCCAAACCTTGCGTCCGCTCTCGTTACCGGCGGACCTGCACTCGGCGCCGGGGCGGCCATGACCGGCGGTCTCGCCGTCGGGGGCGCCGGGCTCGTCGCCGCCGCAGGTCTCGCCGGGTTGGGAGCCGCAGCAAGCGGGGGCGCCGGGCGTATCGCCGGGTCCTCCCAGGCGGCTGCAGGGGCGGGTGCGAACCGGTCGGCAAGCCCGCCCGCAGCGCCGCCACGGGGCGGTGGTCCATCCGGATTTCCATCTTCGGGATCGGGCAAGCCGGGACCCGTCGACGGCGCTGCGCCGCGTGGGGGGACGCGCACGGATGCGAAGGGTCCAGACAAGGCGGCGACGTCGAGCGAGGGCGCCGATCCCTCCGCTGGCGCTCAGCGGCCGCAGCCCCGCCGCGACCGCGAAGCGGCGGCGGCGAACACCGCCTTCCACAAGGCGGCCGCCGCAGAGGGCGAGGGGGGGCGAGCCCCTTCACAGACCCGGCGCGGCCGCGCCCTTCAAGCCTTCTTCGTCGCCAACGCCGGTCGCAGTCTGATGCCGTCCAGCGAAACGAGCGGCGTCCTCTCCCCCCGTCTGAACACCGAGGAGACGTGAGATGCATCCCTTCTTTCGATCACGGCGGCCTTTGACCTCCGCGCCGGACTCCACGCCCTATCAACGGGCGGGCCAGGTGTGGGACGATCGAATGGGCCTGTCCCTGGCCCACGCCCGGAACTGGCGCCGGTTTGCGGCGGCCAACCTCGCCCTGGCTGGGTTTCTCGGCGCGGGCTGGTGGGTCCAGGCCGATCGGGCCGTCGTCAAACCCTATGTGGTCGAGGTCTCGGACTGGGGCGAGACCCAGCGGATCACCGCCGTCGGCGGACGCTACGAGCCCACCGACGCCCAGATCGGCTACGCCCTCTCCGGATGGATTCGCGATGTCCGGTCCAAGAGCATTGATCCGATCGTGCTGCGACAGAACTGGCTGCGCGCCTACGATCTGCTGACGCCCAAGGCCGCCGGCTTTCTCAATGGCTGGGCTCAGGCGCACGACCCGTTCGCGGACGTGGGACGCGAGGCGGTCAATGTGCAGGTGCTGAACGTGGTGCGTCGGTCCGGACGCACGTTCGATCTGCAGTGGCGTGAAACCCGCTTCGTCAACGGCCAGCCGGCGGGCGGCGCCCGCTGGCGCGCCCTGATCACGACCACCCTCCAGCCGCCCCGCACCGAGGCGGAGCTGATGAAGAATCCCTTGGGCCTGAAAATCGAGGATGTGTCATGGACACCCGACGCGTCGTAATCGCGACCGCCGCTGCAGCGAGCATGATCGGGGCGCCGACCGCCCTGGCGTCCCCCGCGGGCAACCCTGCCGAGCCGCGACCCTACCTGTCCGTGTCCGCCGAGACGCCGCGACTCGGGCGACGCGCCATCGCCGAGGCCAATCAGGAGGCGCGCACCGCCTCGCGCTCCGACCGTTTTGAAGGCGGAGTGCAGGTGTTCGGCTGGGCGCCGGGACGTATCTATGAGGTCTGGACCGCGCCGCTGAGGGTGACGTCGCTCACCCTGGCGCCGGGCGAGGCGCTTCTGTCCAAGGCCGCCGGCGATACGGTGCGCTGGCAATTGGGGGAGGTGCGTTCCGGCGGCGCGGCCGACGGGCGGGTGCACGTTCTCATCAAACCCCTGCAACGCGGTCTCGAGACCAATCTCATGCTGATGACCGATCAGCGAGTGTATCTGATCGCCCTGCGCAGCGGACCCGTCGAGACCTTCAATCCGGCGGTCGCCTGGGATGTCCCCCGTGTTGAGCCTGCGCCCGAGCCCGCGGCGGAGGCGCCGGCCGTGCAGGGCCCCGTCACGCCGTCAGGACCGCTGAACGCGCGCTACCGAATCGAGCCTGTGGGACGTCGACCCGCGTGGACGCCGACGGCCGTCTTCGACGACGGCCGCCGCACCTTCATCGCCTTCGCGCCGGACCTGGCCCTTTCCGAAGCGCCGGCCCTGTTCGGCCTGGGATCGAGCGGTGACGCGCAGTTTCTCAACTATCGCCAGGCCGAAGGCGTGTTCATCGTCGACCGGCTTCTGGATCAGGCCGAGCTTCGCCTGGGCGACCGACGGCCTCAGGTGGTGCGGATTCGACGGCTGGGCGCGCGGCCATGACCCTGCCCCCACCGCATAACGCCTCCGCTTCCGTCAAGGCGCCGGCGCGCGGTCTGAACGGTCGCGCGCCGCGACCTCCGGTCGTGCGCCTGCGTCGGTCCGTGGTTCAGATCGTGGTCGGCGCCGGCTGCATCCTGCTGGCCGGCTCCCTCGCCTGGGCCTTCGTCATCCAGCCGGAACTGCGCGACGCGGCCCGGTCCCGGGCTGTCCAGGAGCGGGACGATCCCCATCAGGGCGCCGTCAGGCCCGCCGATGTCGTGGTGGAACAGCCCGCCAGCTACGATCGGTTGCCGGAGCCTCGCGGAGCCGGGGAACGGCCCGAGGCCGAGGCCGACCCGCCGGGGCCGACCCTCCCGGCGAGACCCGCCTATGCAAACGCGGCGCGCCCAGGGGCGATTTCGAGCGGCGGCCCCGATCCCCGCCAGCTGGCGGTCCGGTCTGCGATCGTCTTCGGGGATGACGCCCGTCGAACCGATACGGCGCAACCGGCGCCGGTCGCGCTCCGATCTTCCGGAGGCTCTGTGCGCCATCCGCCCGGCGCGACGTCGGAAGGAGAGGCGGTCTACAACCGCCACGTCCTCACCGCGCCGCGTTCGCCTTATGAGATCAAGGCGGGCGCCCTGATCCCAGCCGTTCTGCTCACCGCCGTGGACACGAGCCGGCCGGGCCCGGTCATCGGGACGGTGACGCAGAATATCTACGACACCGTGACGGGGCGTCATCTCCTGCTGCCTCAGGGGACGCGTCTGATCGGGCGTCATGAAGGCGACAGCGCCTATGGCGACCGCCGCGCCTTCCTCAGCTGGGAGCGGTTGCTCCTGCCGAACGGCAAGAGCCTGGTGCTCGACGCCGAACCCGGGGTCGACGCCCAGGGCGCGACGGGGGTCGCGGGGCGGGTCGACCGGCGTCTCGGCGACCTGGCGATCTCGACTCTTTTCGCCGGCGCCGTCACCACCCTGGGACAGGCGGCGCGGGATGAAAGCGGGCGGGGCGGCGGGTCCTTCCTGGGCGATGCCGGCGACGCCGCCGCGATCGAAGGCGCCCGTGTCGGCGGCCGCCTGATCGATCGGGAGCTCGACGTCCGTCCGGCGATCCGCGTCAGGGCCGGCGGCGCGGCGCGGGTGCTGATCACCCGCGATCTTATATTGGAGCCTTATGCGCCATGATGCAGATCCTGACCTTGAAAGGCTGGGGCGTTTTGGCGGGGACGGGCGCCCTCGCCGGGCTGCTCGCCTGCGCCGCCGCCGTTTGCCCGGACGTCGCCCTTGTCAACGAAAGCGCGAGCCTGCCGCGCGGCCTCTACGTGCGGCAGCCCGGCGCCCGCCTCGAACGGGGCGCCGTCACGGCTGTGGAACAGCCACAGGCGGCGCGGGCCTATCTGGCCGAACTGGGCGCGCCCCCGGACATGTTGCTCATCAAACGGGTCGCGGCGCAGGGTGGTGATCGGGTTTGCCGGGATCGCGACCGGATCCGCCTGCCGGCGCAGGTGGCGGCGGTGGCGCTGAACGACCGGCGGGGCGCGACTCTGCCGGTCTGGTCAGCGTGCCGGCGCCTGTCGGCCGACGAGGTGTTTCTGCTCGGGGACACCGACACGAGCTTCGATAGCCGGTATTTCGGGCCGGTCCGACGCTCAGACCTGCGCGGCGCCTACCGTCTGGTGCTGACATGGTGAGGCGGCATCTCGACGTCCTAGGCCTTGCGGCGGTTTCGGCGCTGATGTTTGCGCCATGGCCGGTCGGGGCGCAGACGGCGGACTGGCGTGCGGCCGGCGGCGATCTGTTCGGCGACCACACCCTGATCGAGCGCCCGGCGGATCACGGGAACGAGGCGGTTCGCCTGCCCGAACTCGACCCGCCCTTCCGGGAGGCGATGAGGCAGGCGGCGGCGCGGCACAATATCGACCCGAAGCTGCTTCAGGCCCTGGTGCTGACGGAAAGCGGGTTTCGACCCGACGCGGTCTCGCCGGCCGGCGCGGCGGGCCTGACCCAACTCATGCCCGGCACAGCCCACGACCTGGGGGTCGCAGATCGATTCGATCCCACCGACAATCTTCTGGGCGGCGCGAACTATCTGGCGCAGCAGCTGACCCAATTCCAGGATCTCAGGCTGGCTTTGGCGGCGTATAATTCAGGGCCGGCGCGCGTCGCGCGTCTGGGACGGGTGCCGCGGATTCCGGAGACGGAGCAGTATGTCGCCACCGTGATTGAGTGTTTTCTCGCCTTGACGGCCGGCCGGGACGTGCGTTCGTCGCGGGCCTGCAGTCGACCGGAGGGGCGGCCATGATCCCCGAACCCATCGACGCGGCAGGCCTGGACGATGGCGCGAACGACCTGCTGACCCGCAAGGAGGCGTCCGCCTTCCTCGCGGCGTTCGGCATCCGGCTCAAGCCCGCCAGTCTGGCGCGGCTCTGGTCGGTCGGCGCGGGCGGTCCCCCATGCCGGCATGTGCGCGCGAAACCCTATTATCCACGCGGGCTTCTGCGGGCTTGGGCGCTGTCTCAGGTGTCCGAGCTCAGAACCGGCGCCCCGGCCGCTGCGAGAGGGCGCCGCCATGGATGACGCAAAGGACGTGGACATCGGCGGCCCGGGCGACCGGATGCTGAACTGGCGCGAGGTCCAGGCCATTACCGGCATCAGTCGCACGACAGTCTGGCGGCTTCAACAGATCGACGCCTTCCCCAAGCCCGTCTCCCTGTCACCCGGCCGAGTCTGCTGGTGGGAAACGGAGGTGATGGCCTGGAGGCGGTCGCGCCCGACAGCGGCCTTCCGACCGCCGGAACGCCCGCGTCTGCCCGGCATGCCGAGACGGCCGAAGTCCGGCCCGGTGGCGCAGGCGGCGGATCGGAAATCCGAGCCCGCGCCGCCAGAGCCTGAGGCGAGGGCGCGATCCAGAGGGCGCGGCCGTTCAGTCGCGCCCAATCAGATCGACTTCGGCTTCTGAACCGAAGTCAGTCTCACTGATCATCGACTGCCGTCAGGTGAGGTGGGCTTTTCCAGCGCAGCGCTGGCTGTAAGCCCTTCGCCGGCCCAAGAGCGCTTGGAAACCGGACGGCCGGCGGTAGAGGCGCCGCTGAAGCGACGTAGGGACGAAGAGGTCGGATGGCGAAGTCATCCCGGACGCGGCTCTAGGGCCTATTTCATCCCCTTCGAAGGGTCGTCACCCGGTGTATTGGGATCGATCTCTTTGTCTCGCTTTGCGCCGCGTAGGTAGCCGTAAACGATGACGCAAAGCAGGATCGCGGGTCCGCCGATGACGACGAACCCCCAGGGGAAGGTTTCCATCAGGCGTTCCTCCGCTGTGCGGTTGTCGAGATGACAGATGCGGCAGCGCCGCCGTCCCCATGCGGACGCGTCGGACTGGCCGTACCGGGGGAACCGGAGATGGGTCCCTCGTGGCCTGGCGTTTCGTCAGTCGCGTAAGTCCGGCCTTCCTGAAGTCGGCGGGTGGTTGGATCCGGACCGACCTGACCGCCGGGGCCAATGCCGCCGGCTTGAAGCTGTTGCTCTTCCGGGGTCGTATCCAGACGACGGCCCTTCGCGACACCTGGCGGCAGGGCGGCTTCGGCTTGCTGATCGGTTTTCATCGGCCCCGCAGCTCCTGTTCGACAGCATCGGCCTGATCGCCGACCTTGTCGACGGCTTGGCGTAGGCGTTCCTCGCTCACGCCGAACTTGGCCGCCCAATCTCGAACTTCGTAATCTTCGGTCAAACTGATGCGCCGGCGATCCGCGCCGCCGCTTTTGGATTTGTCGTCCGTCACGATTTTCTCCTTCTTTGACCGAGGAAAAACTCAGCAATCCACCACCTGTTCCTGTGTCGGGTGTCGGTCAATCGATATGCCCGCGCTGCAGACCGTCGAGGATGATGGGATCCGTCGGGGAGGCGACGGTCTTCAAGGCGAAGGCGTTTTCGATGCACTCCAGCTCCACGCCCGCGCGCGAGTTGAAGAGGGTCGTCCGTCTTCCCAGGGTCAGGTCAGTCCTCTGCACAGAAACCCCGCACGGCGGTTTTAAGACGTGGCGTGGAGTGTTGGCGACGCCACTCTCCTTGGCGTGAGAGCCCGGGCCGTCAGCGCTCAGAAGCGGGCGGCTCTCTCGCTTCGCGGGCGCTATACCAGGCCGGGAACCAAATGAGCCCAAGTCCGTAAGCGGACCATGATATTTCGATTTGAGAGCGACGCCGGGGTTCACGGACGCCAGAGCTGGGACGCTGACCTGGGTAGCGTTCGAGAGGCGCAGGTTCAGGCGATCCAAACGCTGGGAGAGCTGCTGAGTGAAGACGGCTCACAGTTCTGGATGTCTGAAGACGTGACGATGACAGTCTCGGACGAGACAGGCCTTATGCTATTTTGCCTGGATCTGAGCGCGGTGAAGGCGCCGGCGTTGCACAATCCCCATCCCAAGGGGACCTAGTTCACCGCGCGGCCGCCGGGAGCATTCGCGGCCAGCTCCATTGCGAGCGTGTCGGCCATGACCGCGAGGGCTTTGTTGATCGTCCATCGATCTACATCCGGGTAGGCCTCGGGCGCCGCTTCCATAAATGCCGAGACAAAGGCGTCAGCCACCTGATTATCGGTAAGATCGTCCCACGACGTACCACGATCGCGCATCCGGCGTTCCAGGATGACGCCCGTTTTTCGAAGCGCCTCACCCAAAGGCCCCTGGAGCCTTTGGTGGAAGGCCTCCAACTCATCCTCGGTGATGCTTTCCGTTCCCATCGACGATGCTCCTGGTTCCTTCAGAACCTGACACGGCGTCACGCGATTGTGGAGTCTGTCCATGTGAGAGGGGCGGTCAACTTCGGCTCCCGGGTTGGGCTGCTTCGTCAGGCGGCTTTTGTCGTTGGCCCAGCGGCCCTGCCAGACGTTCAGCGATACGAGGGAGGACGCGTTCATCTGGAGTCTGCTGTGCTGGGCGTGAGATGCCCAATGTCGTTGCAACTGATCGAAATCGACGGCGTAGCGGCGACGCGCCGGGAAGGTGAGAGGCCGAACGCGCCCACCGCCCCATAGCGAGAGAGCGGCTATCGGGCGTCGACCCCGCCTACTCTGCAGGCGACCGGCTTTGGCGATGACGACTGTACGGGCCATGCCGGCCAGGTCTTGTCGACCTGGGATCTTCCTCCAGGGGTTTTACCTTCGCAGGACCAGTACACGATCCGGGTGACCGCGAGCCTCTGACGCCTCGAACCACCCGGCGGGAACGACTCCTCTGGCCGAGAATTGTCGAGAAGCCCAGGGACAGGATCAGCGATGAGAAAGACGCCGGTGCGCCGCCTCAAGGTCTTCCAGGCGCCGTTTGGATTCTATGACACCATTGTCGCTGTTCCGAGCCGGGCCGCCGCCTTGCGGGCGTGGGAAACACGACAGAATCTGTTCGCCTTCGGTCAGGCGCATGAGGTCGAGGATCCGGAGGCGATCGCGGCTGCCCTCTCCCAGCCTGGCGTCGTGCTGAAGCGCGCGGTCGGCTCGAACGCGCCGTTCGCCAAAGAAGCGACGAGTCTGCCCATCCTGCCCGACGCGCCCGAGCGCCCGGCCCTCAAGCCGGCGGCAAAACCGGTCGCTCCGTCACGACCCCGAGCCCAGCCCGCGGATCGCAGCGCCCTGACAAAGGCTGAGGCGTCGCTCAGCGCGATCGACAGGGCGCGAAGGGCGGAGGAGGCCGCGTTCCGGCGACAACAGGAGGAACTTGACGCCGCCCGCAGCGCGGCACAGGCCTTTTACGTCCAGAGACGCAGGGCCGCGACGACGGCCGTGGTCGAGGCGCGCAGTGTCTACCGAAAGGCCGGCGGGACGGATTAGGCGCTCTTCTTGGCTCTTGGTTTTGCGGCCGCCTTTTCGGCTGGCTTCGCCTTCGCCTTTGCCTTCGGGCTCTTGGCGGCGGGTTTGGACTTGCCGCCAAGGCTCGCGCGCAGCGCCGACATGAGATCGATGACATTGGTGTCTTCGGGCTCGGCGACCCTGGCCGGTTTGTGGCCCTTTTGCTTCTCTTCGATGAGCGCTTTCAGCGCCTCCTCGTAGCGGTCGACGAACAGACTGGGGTCGAACGGCCCTTCCCGTTGCTCGATGATGCGCTGGGCGATCGAGATCATGTCCGCATCGGGCTCGGCGTCGCTGATGCCGGCGAAGATCGCATCTGGCTTGCGAACCTCGGCGTCCGTGCGGATCGTGTAGGCGAGGATGCCCTTGCCGCGCGGTTCGAGAGCCAGGATCCGTTCCCGCGTCGAGATGACGACCCGGGCGAGGGCGATCTGGCCGGAGCGCTCCAGAGCGGTGCGGATGACCCCGAAGGCTTCCTGAGCCATCTTGCCGTCCGGCGCGAGGTAGTAGGGGTTGTCCCAATACAGGCGGTCAATGTCGTCGCCGGGGACGAATCGCTCGATGTCGATCGTCTTGGTGCTCTCCAGCCTGACCGACTTGATCTCCTCATCCGTCAGAAGAATGTACTCGCCCT
Source organism: Brevundimonas sp. (assembly GCF_041648115.1). Taxonomy (GTDB): domain Bacteria; phylum Pseudomonadota; class Alphaproteobacteria; order Caulobacterales; family Caulobacteraceae; genus Brevundimonas. The sequence goes on along the minus strand of NZ_JBAZPR010000001.1, from coordinate 13,923 downwards.
TGGAGACCTCATAACCCTTGACCAGGTCCGACCGCTCGATCGGCCCGGTGTCCGGATCCGTCGTGATCATTTTGATCCGGTTGTTGGTCTTGGGATTGATCAGGTTGAAATGGACGTCTCCGCCCGAGCTGGTCGCGGTGTAAAGCGCCACCGGGCAGGTGACGAGGGACAGCTTCAGATGTCCTTGCCAGCTTGGGCGTGACGCCATCAGAGATTCCTTTGCGTGCATATGGGCCGTTCGGAACCACAACGACTCCGGGGAACGAATCGCTCCCTATCCGCAGGGCGCGGTGTCCCCCGTCTCCAGGTCGATTCTGAAGCAGTGTTCGTGTCCCGAGGCGACATCGCGCACGATGACGCTGATGTCCGGGCTGTCGGTCACGGGCGGATGGAAATCCTCGACATAGGCGACAGCGGCCGCCTCGAACGAGGCCTCCTCGACCACCCGGGCCAGGTGGGCGTCGACATGGCGGGCGTGGACCCGAAAGCTGCGGGTGTCGTGAGGGGGCATGGCGATCTCCTGCCGATCAAACGCCTGTGTCTGGAAAAGGATTCATTCGGACGGGTGATCCTGCATGGATCGTGTGTGGACCGTGTTCGTTGAGCGAGTAGGACGGACAGGATCGGAACCATGGCGCCTTCCAAACTCTCGACCTACCAGCGGATGCGCGACTTTGCGCAGACAGCCGAACCTTCAGGTGAGGCCGCCCGTGTCCTGCCGTCCGAGGCCCTGCGCTTCGTGATTCAGAAGCATGCCGCCAGCCATCTGCATTTCGACCTGCGCCTCGAGTACGAAGGAACCTTCCGCTCTTGGGCCGTGCCCAGGGACCGTCGCTCGACCCGAAGGACCGTCGCCTGGCCATGGAAGTCGAGGATCATCCGCTCGACTACGGCGATTTCGAGGGGACCATTCCCAAGGGTCAGTACGGCGGCGGCTCCGTCATGCTGTGGGACCGCGGTTACTGGGCCCCCGAAAAGGGATTCGAGGACATCGGCGCAGCCTTGGCCAAGGGCGAGCTCAAGTTCGTCATGGAGGGCGAGCGAATGCACGGGTCCTGGGTCCTTGTCCGGTTCAAGGCCGACAAAGTCTCCAAGTCCAAGCCGGGGTGGATGCTGATCAAACACCGCGACGAGGCGGCGGTCGATGGCGATGTCGGCGGCCCGACCGATGCAGACCGGTCGATCGCCTCGAAGCGCACCATGACCGAGATCGCCGAGGGAAAGCGCCGGAAGGTCAAACCCTTCATGACGGCCGCAGGACCTGACGCCGGGGCCGTCTGGCAAAGCAATCGCGAGCGGGAAAGCTCCGCTCCGCAGCCTTCGGGCAAAAGGGCGAAGTCGCCGGCCGGGCAAGCGCTGTCCGGATCGAAAGCCAAGGGTCAGACGGTCTCAACCCTGCCGACCTTCGTCGAGCCGCAGCTGACCAAATCGTCCGAGAAGCCGCCCAAGGGCGAGGCCTGGGCTCATGAGATCAAGTTCGACGGCTACCGGATGCAGCTGCGCGCGGTCGGCGGCAAGGCCACCCTCCTGACCCGCAAAGGGCTCGACTGGTCGGCGAAATTTCCGGAGATCGTCGCCGCCGGGGCGAAGCTCAAGGACGGGATCTACGACGGGGAGGTCGTCGCCCTGGATGCGACCGGCGCTCCGGATTTCGCGGCGTTGCAGGCGGCGATTTCCGAGGGGAAGACGAAGAACCTGGTCTTTTTCGTCTTCGACCTGCTGTTCGAGGGGCGCGAGGACTTACGGTCCCTGCCTCTGTCCGCACGCAAGGCCAGACTCGAGGTCGCCGTCGCCAAGGCCCCCGCCACACTTCGCTATGTCGATCATTTCGTGACGGCCGGGGATGCGGTGCTCCTGTCGGCTTGCCGCATGGACCTCGAAGGCATCGTGTCCAAACGCCTGGATGCGCCTTACCACTCCGGCCGCAGCGATACCTGGACCAAGTCCAAATGCCGCCAGGGCCATGAGGTGGTCATCGCGGGCTGGACCACGACGGGCGACGCCTTCCGGTCCCTGGTCGCGGGGGTGTACCGCGACGGCGCCCTGGTCCACGTCGGCCGGATCGGCACCGGCTTTGGGCGGGAAACCGTCGCGCGCATCATGCCCCGGCTCAAGGCGCTCGAGACGCCGGAGAGTCCGTTCACGGGTAAGGGCGCCCCCAAGAAGGCCGCCGGCGTTCACTGGGTCGAACCCCAGTTGGTGGCGGAGATCGAATACGCAGGCTTCACCGGCGACGGTTCAATCCGGCAGGCTGCCTTCAAGGGCCTGCGCGAGGATAAACCAGCGTCGGAGGTCGAGGCGGAGGTCCCGGCCGAAGCCGCCGTAATCGAGCTGGCCGAACCCCTTCCGGCCAAGGTGAAACCCACCGCCACGGTCCAGACCCCCACCGTGAGACCCAAGGGCTCGGCGGTCGTCAAGGGGATCACCATATCCCACGCGGAGAAGGTTCTGTGGCCGGACGCCGGCGACGACCGTCCGGTGACCAAGATCGACCTGGCCCATTACTACGAGGCCATCGGGGAGTGGATGCTGCGCCATGTGAAAGGCCGCCCCTGCTCGGTGATCCGCATGCCCGACGGGATCAACGGGGATCAAAAGTTCTTTCAGCGTCATTCGGGCAAGGGCCAGTCGTCCTTGATCACCGAGGTCACGGTCTGGGGCGATCGCCAGCCCTATCTGCAGTTCGATCGGGTGGAGGCTTTGATCGCGGCCGGCCAGACCGGCGCGCTGGAGCTTCACCCTTGGAACAGCGAGCCTTTCGCGCCCGAACAGCCTGGCCGCCTCGTGTTCGACCTCGACCCGGCGCCGGACGTCGCGTTCGAGGAAGTCATCCGCAGCGCCAAGGAGGTTCGCGACCGGCTGACCGATCTGGGCCTCGTCAGCTTCTGCAAGACGACCGGCGGCAAGGGGCTGCATGTGGTCACCCCGCTGACGGCCAAGGGGATCGACTGGCCCACGGCCAAGGCCTTCGCGCGAGACGTCTGCAAAGCCATGGCCCAGGATGCTCCCGACCGCTTCCTGATCACCATGGCCAAAAAGGACCGCACGGGGCGAATTTTCCTCGACTATCTCCGCAACGATCGCATGGCCACTGCTGTCGCGCCGCTCTCGCCCCGCGGCCGCCCGGGGGCCCCGGTCTCCATGCCCTTGACCTGGTCGCAGGTGAAGAAGGGCCTGGATCCGATGAAATATACTGTCCGGACCGTCCCCGGTCTGGTTCGGAAACTCACCGCCTGGGACGACTATTGCGAGGGCGAACGGCCTCTCGGTCCCGCGATCAAGCGGCTCGGCAAGGTGTAGCTCGGCTTACCGGCCGGCGTTCCGATTAACGGTGTCTAGACTGTCGAGTCGGTCGTTACTGATTGCAGGACTGTAAAGTCATGGCGGATTGCGCCGTCTCCTGGCAAGTGTCGAGCCCGCGTTCGGCCGAAGACCAGGACCCCCTCGCGCCAGACCTCGACGGCGTGGCGGCTCGGCATCCCAAGCAATTCTCGGACGGCGCGGACCGCCGCCTGGGCGTCATCGGTCAGGTCCGCGTGTTCGATCGCCGGATCGGGCGAGGCGCCGTAGTGATAGCGAAATTCGTAGATGCGAGGCATGGCAGGCCAACGGCGCGTGCCCCTGCGCGTTCCTGTGTCGGCTTGGCGACGGCCGGCCGAAAACGCGCGCCAAACTCCGCCGCGCTAGACCTGTTCGACACGGTATACCAGTCAATCCGCTGACAGAATTGTTGGCCAAAACCCGCTCTGCGGACTAAGGCAAATGCCTGCTTGCCGCCCATAGTGGAAGTGGAAGGTGTGCGTTTTGGCCTGACGGCCAAGGTCTGTGTTCGGCGCCGAAGCCCGGGTGGGACGCCCCGACGTGGGGGACGATACAGGGCGTCCCTGCGGTCGACCAATCTGCACTAGCTTTCCGCCAGCGCGTCATTGCACATTTTCAAGGAACACGGCACCCGAACGTGGCGGCTCAGCCGGTGTTTTCACCTGACCAAGCCGCCGGGCGCGGCCTGAGCCAATCCGCGCCGTCGGTCTGCACACCTTCACACTCTTCGAAATGCTGGTTGCTTCAAACGATTGGCGGCCTGGGCGACGTTTTTCCGCCCTCCAGACCGCCGGCCGCCGTTCCAGCACGAACCGAGACGACTGCGGCTTAGCCGCGAAATCCAATCCTCACAATCTGGAGACTGACCCTGGCCGTCTTGGTGGCGGTAGCAGTGAAAGGCTTAAATCTATCGCATTCCAGTGGCGTCTCAGCGGCTACGGCCGCGAGGTCGTCTTCGACCAAGGGCGCTAGGAGCACTCTTACTGGACGATCGAAGCACGCCGCCTACTGTAGATTTCCGGATATTGCGACCGTTCACGCCTCCAGCAAAAGCTTTGAGCGCAGCCGATCGGGAATCTTTACCTTTGCGCGATCGGCTCAGAACGCGCTGTGTGGCCTGTTCGATAAGGACGTCCGGCGAGGCGATGCGGCCATATTCGTGCCGTGTGGGTACGCGGACGTTTAAGGCTGTCGCGGAACGATGGCGGTATCGGCGCGAGTTGCAGCGCTATGGCGAGTGAAATGACCGCCAATATAGGATCAGTGGAATATGCCGACCGCGCCCTCAGCCCAGATCAGCGCGACACTGGCGATGATCGTCGAAGCGATAACCAGTCTCGGCAAGGGCTTCATCGTCTTTGAAATCAAAACCTCGAAGGCGAGACCGACGCCGATCAATAGGCCCGCCATGGCGGCGAAGTCGGAAGCCGTCCATGCGACCGACGGGGTAAACCGCATAGCGATCCAGGGGATGACGAGAAGACCGGCTCCGCCCAACCAGACGCCGACCCTCCAATGCCCGCTTCGCGCTCGTGTGTGATCGAGAAATCTGATCATTTGGCTCTCCGTTGAAAGGAGAAGTGCGCCACATATTCCGGGTCAGCAAGAGTGGCCTTTTCCAGGGCTGCGAGGCGGTTTAGTCGATCACTGCCCGCCGCTGCATGTCTGATGACGGGATTGGTCAACCCCGCCGATCACCACATGCCGGATGCGTCTTCCGCTACGGTCATCTCTTCGATGGGCAGGCTTGATTTTGTCGCATCGTCGAGGGCTGCCACAAGGACTGTGCGACCGGTTTGCACGCGAGGCGCTGGCTGCGCTGGAGCCGGGCGCCGGCGCGATCGGATGAGGCTTCTTTTTGTCGCCATGTCCGCAATCCCGGATTGGAACCTGACAGATCTGATGACGGTTGTGAAATCGGGACCGGTTGCGAAGAACCGTCTCGTTCCGTTTCGACCTGACCGCCGCCCTAACCCAGGGCGGCGGTCTTCTTATTCAGTCGAAGGCTCTCAGTTCATCGCATCCAGCAACGCCTTCGCGCGATCGCGGTGCATGGTGACCGGCGCGATCAGTTCGCGAGCCAGGCTCGCCAGCCCGGGCGCTTCGCTGTTGTCGGCAAACCCGTTCAGAAGGGTCAGGGTCTCATTATGCGCGGCGACCTGTTGTTCCAGATAAACCTTGTCGAAGTCGCCTGGCGTCGCGGCGTTGAGATTGTCGATCATGCCCTTCCGACGCTCGTCAAGCGCCGTCGGGATAACGACATTGGGTCCAGCAGCAGCGGCTGCGGTTTCGAGCTTCTTGCCGGCATCGGTGTGGTCTTTGGTGATCATCGCAGCCAGCGCCTTGACGTCGGCGTTGGTCGATTTGGCCTCGGCGACCTTGGCGGCTTCCAGCTCGTACATGTTGCCGGTGCCAAGGCCGGTGACGAAGCCGTCGACGGTGTTGGCCCCCATGGTCATGGCCGAGGTCTGACCGACGACGCCGGAGGTGGCGTCTTGGGTGGCGTTGACGGCCTCGCCGGTGTTCTGGGCGGCGCTGTCGCCACCCTGGTTGCAGGCGGCGAGGAGGGCCAACGATGCGACGCTGGCGAGGGTGAGATATTTCATGGAAGGGTCTCCCTATAAAACTGGGAAACCCGTCACGCGCACTTGAGGTTCCGACCCTCGGATAACGCCCATACGCCGGAGCGGCCGACATCATTGTTGGTGAGGCGGCCTTGGCGCAAAGAGGCGCATCCTCGATGACGCCGAATCTCTTGGCCGTCAGCGGACATCAGCCCTAGGAGGGACGGATGCGGCCCGCCACTCCGGTCAGCACTTTTGGAACACAGTGAACCTCACGTCGTTGTCTCGACGGAGCCGGCCTGAGAGGGTGGCGGTCCGGTAGCACACGCCACTCCGTGCGGCGGGCGGCCTTTCCTCTCCTAGGTTCAGGCCGCTCGCCGCGTTCCGTTGAAATCTGCTTCAAAACCGAGATCCCTCGCGATAATAAATCGCTCATGAAACGACGGCGCAATCGCAGCTGGCTTGTGATGACTGGCCTTCTCCTGCTCGGCATCGGTTTAACGGGCTGCGTGGTGCTCATGAACCTGCGGATATTGGGCTGAACTGACGAAATCGGCGCTCAACGATCAACTCGTCGTTCGGTTTCCCCTTGTTCAGTACGCCTTTGAGCGCTGCTCCAGACACCATGGTCATGACCGTTCAGGCCGCCGTTTAGTCCGGTCCGGGGGGGACGATGAAGATTTCAGGGCCTGCATCTGCGAGACCATGGTGGCGGGCTTTCGACAGCCAGGTCCGGTTTGTCCGTCATCCCACGATCCTTTAGATGGCGGCCGTACCGCGATGGCCGAAGAGGAAGATGTGCGGGCGTTGGTCGTACGATCGTAAATGGCGGGCGCCTAAGGATCGCCGGTCCTCGGAAGCAGCGCGCGGGGCTGCAAAGCCATGGTTCGGGCGCGCCGTGCGGGAAGGCGGCTGGCGCTGACGGCCATATCTCCAAGCCGATAGAGGCGACGCGTCTCCTGGAACAGGTTCGCCACGCTGTCGCTGCAGGTTGGCCAACTCAGCTTGCCGCCGTCGCTTAACCAGCCGTTGCTTTTGTCGTCCAGGCGAAGGACCTAAATCGACCCCTTGCAGCCCTGTCGCCCGTCTTCGATCCCGGGCAAGCGGCGGCGAAACGCTGTCGAATGGCTCTTTTCCCGTTCGACCACGTCCACGCCCTGTATTCAGGACGGCGCCCCCATTGGCTTTGCTGTGTGAACCAGCGAGCGTCACGAGAGTTTCAAGGCGTCACAGCTAAGTTCACGGCAGATGAAGCCCATGAGCCCGCCCACTGCAGACGGATCCCCCAAAGCCGAACGGGATGCCGAACGGATCGCCAGTGAAGTCCTGGGACTCGAGAGTTCCAATGACCCGTTTGTGGCCGCGGTAAGGGCGACCCGGATGCCGATGATCATCACCGATCCGCGGCAATCCGATAACCCTGTCGTATTCGCCAATGACTCCTTCTGTCGGCTCACGGGGTATACGCGAGCGGAAATTCTCGGGCGGAACTGCCGTTTCCTTCAAGGCCCGGAGACAGATCCGGAAACGATCAGACGGATCCATGACGCGGTCGCATCGGTGCAGCCGATGGAAATCGACATCCGGAACCATCGCAAGGACGGTCAGCCGTTCTGGAACCGATTGCTGCTCGCGCCCGTGTTCGATGCCGACGGCAAGCTGGCTTACTTCTTCGCAAGTCAGGTCGATGTCACGCTCGAACGCGAGCGGCTTGACGATCTGCAGTCCGACAATGCCGCGCTGAGCGCAAAGCTTACCGCCCGTCTGCATGTCGATCGCGAGCGCGAGCGCGAGCTGGACCTTGCGATGCGGGCGGGGGGACTAGGCGCCTGGAGCGTCGATGTCCGCACTCGCACGCTCGTCGCTTCCGACGGCTACAAGACCCTGATGGGCTGGCCTGCCGACACGGTGTTCACCTACGAAGACCGACAGAGCCTCATCCACCCGGATGATCGAGACGCTGTCCGGGCTCAGAGCGACGCGACGATCGACCAGGGCGCTGATTATCACGTCAATCACCGCGTCGTCACGCCAGACGGCTCGATCCGATGGATGGAGGCCCGCGGAATCCTCATTCATGACGCCGACGGAAGACCGCTCCGGATCGCCGGCGTGACCACGGACATTACAGAACGCGTGCGCGCCGAGCGTTTGCGCTCGGCGCTGATGGCGTTGGCGGACGCGGTTCGCGACACCCCCGACCCTGACGAGCTGACACACGCGGCCTGCGAAATCGCCGGCACGACTCTCGAGGTTGATCGCGTCGGCTTCGGCGTCGTCGACCGGCCGACGGAAACCATCACCATCCAGCGAGACTGGAACGCCCCGGGGATTCGGAGCCTGGCAGGCACCCTCAACTTCCGGGACTACGGGAGCTACATCGAGGACCTGAAGCGCGGCGAGACCGTCGTCCTCGACGATGCGCGTCTCGACTCGCGCACGAAGGACACGGCTGCGGCCCTGGAGGCGATTTCGGCGCTCGCGGTTGTCAACATGCCCTTGCGCGACCAAGGGGAAACCGTCGCCCTGTTCTACGCGAACAACGCTGCGCCCCGCGTCTGGTTGGATGACGAGTTGCAGTTCATGCGCGACGTGGGAGAACGCACCCTTGCCGCACGCGAAAGGCGGCGGGCGGAACGCCACCTTGCAAAGCTCGCTGCGTCGCTCGAGCGCACGGTCGAGCAGAGAACAACCGAGTTGATGGCCAGCGAGGCCGCGCTGCGGCAGGCCCAGAAGATGGAAGCCGTAGGGCAGTTGACCGGCGGCATCGCGCACGATTTCAACAATCTTCTCACCGCGATTTCCGGCAGCCTGGAGATGGTGGCCAAGCGGATCGCAGAGGGACGGATTGAGGACACCAAACGGTTCGTGGGCGTGGCCCAGACCGCAGCCGAGAGGGCCAGTTCATTGACCCACCGACTGCTGGCGTTCTCTCGCCGGCAAACCCTAGAGCCGAAGGCGACGGACGTGCTCTCTCTCACACGCGGGATGGAGGATCTGATCCAGCGGACCGTGGGCCCCGCCATCAAGCTGGAAACGGTCGCGATGGAAGAGCCATGGCCGGTTCTCGTCGACGCCAGTCAGCTCGAAAACGCCCTATTGAATTTGTGCATCAACGCCAGGGACGCGATGCCCGACGGCGGCGACCTGACGCTGTCGATCGCTAACGTAACCATCGCCGACGAAACGGTGCTGGGCCCTGAGTGCGCGCTCGGAGACTATGTCCGGCTCAGTGTCGCTGACAAGGGAGTCGGTATGTCGGAGGAGACGATCGCGCGGGCTTTCGATCCATTCTTCACCACCAAACCTCTCGGCCACGGTACGGGTCTCGGACTATCGATGATCTACGGGTTCGTGAGGCAATCGAGCGGTCAAATCAACATCGCGTCCCGCCCCGGCGAGGGCACGAACGTCTCTATTCACCTTCCCCGGTTCCGGGGCGTCGTCGCGCCGGAGACGGCAAATGACGCGGATGAGCAACCACAGCAACAAGCGCGGAGAGCCATGGTCGTCATTGTCGACGACGAAGCGCCGATCCGCATGCTGGCGGCCGAAGCTCTCGCTGACGCGGGCTTCGACTTCGTTGCGGCGGAGGATGGGCGGTCGGGACTCGCCCTTTTGAACGCCACGCCTTCGGCGGAACTTCTAATTACGGATGTGGGGCTACCCGGCGGCATGAATGGCCGGCAGCTGGCTGATGCCGCCAGGACCAGGAGGCCCGACCTGAAGGTGCTGTTCATCACCGGCTACGCTGAGAGCGCCGTGCTCACGGGAGGCAATCTCGAGGACGGCATGCACATCATGACAAAGCCGTTCGAACTGAAGGCGCTGGCTCGGCGGGTAAGGTCTATACTGGAGGGGGATTCTGGATGACCGAGGCGGCTGGTCGGCCCGGGTCAACAGCCTGCAAAAATTCTTGCAAAACACGCATCGACTGATCGGCGCAGGCGTGCGGTGGTGCGGCTTGCGATGTTTCAGGCCGTGAGGCGGGCGCCGGGGTACGCTCTCGCGCATTGGAACATGGGTTCGGCCAGCGCCGTTGCGGAGGCATGAACGACCTCGTAGCGAATATTGTCGGATCAGCTGCCGCCATCTGCTCCATAACCAGCTTTGCGCCGCAAGGCGTCAAAATCTGGAGGGAGCGAGACGCCTCGTCAGTCAGCCTCAAAACATATTCGCTGACCGTAACCTGCTTCATTCTGTGGGTCGTGTACGGCGTGATGACCCAGGCTTGGCCGGTGACCGTGTCCAACAGTTTCGCGCTCGTGATGGCGTCGGGAGTGCTCTTCATGAAATGGCGCTTCCGAGACGGCGACCCGAAAACACAAGACCTGTGAACGCAGAAGAAGGCCGCTCTCCGGAGGGAGGGGCCTCGAAAACGGAGCCTGGAGGATTACCAATCGTTATGGTGACTGGATCTCTCTAGTGGCGGCATGGTGTCTTTGAATGAATTTGCTGGCCACCCTACTGATCGGCGCTGACGTCCTGCTCAAGCTGCTGACGGGCCGCTCGCGGTTCCTCTAGGGCCGCTGCGACGATGCTGGCGCCATCGCCGCCAGATCGATCCTGACCAACACCATCCCCTCTAGGTTCGACACCGTCATCTGAACGGCAGGGCGGCTCCAAAAGTCAGCGCCATCATGAAGCAGCAGGTGCGCAAATGTTTCTATCGCCTGCCTCTTCGCGACGTTGATGTCCGGTAGATCACAGGACCAGGATAAGGAGGTCTCAGCCCCGGCATTGCTGTCGAAGACGAATGTGTGCATCCAATTCGAATCCGCTTGGAGCCCCGACGTTCGCCTGTGTCGGAAGGTGGACAGACGACAGCTTCCCCCACCTTTTCCACGGCGGATCGGCGACATCTACGCCGCCCGCTCGATCCGGGGACACACGACCTTCAAAATGTACACGGCCCTCTCGACAGCTTTCCAGTCCTAGGCGTGTTGACGGTAGATAGACGGAATGCAGCGTCTTAGAGTGACGCTATGTACTGGATGCGCATCATTGAACCTGGCCAAAATATTACGAAGATGCGTTTGCCGAGCTTCGACATTGACGACGCCACGTGCCTCGCCACCGACTACTTTTATGCACACCAGGGCATCCAGCAGCTGGATGTGTTGGACGGCGACGATTTGGTTCTGTCGCTATTCAAACGCTGATCTTGGCGTCGATAGCGGAGCCTGAAGGCTCGCGCCTATTAGTCGATGGAGTTTGCAGGAATCTAGCCCGGCCCAGGTGGCCCGGGAGGCACGCTAAAAGGCCCGCCACCCTTTCCGGATGACGGGCTGGGTTCCGTGAACAAATTTATCGGTCGGAAGAAGGGACTGCGGAACCCGCGGCGTCGCCAACATTGTCCGCTGCATTGCCAACGCTCTCGGCCGCGCCAGCGATCGCGTTGGATTCCACTGCTTCGTTGTTGCTCATGTTCATCAGGAAGTACCCGATTACAAGAACCGCCAGCAGGCCGATGATCAGCGCAACGATGGGGCCCATGCCGCTGCCGCGACGCGTCTCGACAGCCGTCCCATTGGTGGTTGTCCTTTCAACCGTGCCGTCAGTCCGACGCACTTCATGTTCAGTAGCCATAACGTAGATCCTCCCTATGAAGCCGATTGAACCGACAACGATCGGTAGGGTTCCTCGTTGTTCGGCTCAGACGACTTATCGGAGGCGTCTCACCCAGGTTTTGAAGCACGCTCATCGACGAAGGGCCCGCCCTCCGAAAGAGCGAGCCGGAATAAGCGGCGCAATCCGGTACGCGATTAAGTCTCGCTGGATGCAGCTGGTAGCGCGTCGCCCAGGCGCTATCCGCGACGTTCGGTCCGGAAAGCCGGCTGGCGGAACCTTGCACAACCTGGCGCCTTGAGGAGGTCAGGGGGCGAGTGTGAGTGAGCGCGTGGCGCTAGTTTCGATCGCTGCCGAATCTCGAGGAAAGACGATGACCCCACTGCGAGCGGGCAACACCCTACTGATCGTTGAGGACGATGTACTCATCGCGACTGCCCTCAAGGGAGAACTGGAAGATGCCGGATACCAAGTCCTCGACTTGACGGACCGCATCGCCGACGCGCTTGAAGTCGCGCAAGGCAGCCCGCCCAATCTGGCGCTGGTGAACATTCAGCTTGCTCATGGAGACGACGGCGTCGAACTGGCCGAAGCTCTTAAGATCCTGGATATACCCGTCCTGCTGATTAGCGGCCAGGTGAGCCGCGCACGATCCGCGAGCACGGTTGCGATCGCCTCGCTGCCGAAGCCCTACGACGCCGCCGACATGGTGCTTGCCGTGGACTACCTCCTGGCTCGCCTTCAGGGGCACATTGCACCGCCGAAGCCTAATGGCCTCGAAGTGTTTGACGAAGTTGGTTCCGAGTTCGCGACGGCAACCTAGGCGGGGGGCGATACGAGAGAACGGGCGATGGGTTTCGCCATGAAAAGCGTCAACCTCGTGCAAAAAATCGGCGCCAGCGCTCAAACCCGGGCGCCGGCTTGCGGTGAATAATCCCGGCGCCCTCTTCGGGGTGATGCGGTCTACTCGGCAGAGCAGGTTGGTGGCGCTGCCTTGATTGACGGCTGACCGGCTCAGGGCCACAGCGACTGAAACTGCCACGCGGAAACGGCAGCGTTGGCTTGGACGTCAACTTAGACCTCGGAATACATGCGCGGCAACTAATGACGCCGCTCAGACTTCTATCCGGGTGCGACTGACGCACGCATAGCGTGGCAGAGTGTGGCGCTTGGTCTTGCATGGAAGGACCGGGATGCCGAAGTCGCTCACGAGGCTGGTGTACAGGAGCCGGTCGCTTGTGGCGCCGGACGATACAACGGCCGTGAAGGCCATCTTCGAAGTCTCACGGCGAAACAATAAACGCGACCGCATTACCGGCTGCCTTGCCCAACCCGATGGTCATTTCACCCAGGTGGTTGAAGGTCCCGGAGTGGCGATCGACGCCTTGATGGCCCGAGTTGCCGCAGACCCCCGTCACGACAATATCGTCATCCTCGGCAGGTGGCCCGCTCCCGGGCGCTTGTTCGAGTCCTGGGTGATGGCGCTCCCCGATCACACGCCTCTGAAAGAGCAGTCGTTTCGTATCATAAACGAAACAGGGACTGGGGCTCAGGTCGTCAGCGCCCTCTTGGAACTCACCAAGCGGCCCGAGAGCCTCTACGGAATTCTATAGACCCAAGGGCTACCTATTTCCCAAAACCACCCGCCATTTCGCAGCCTCAACCATAAGCGCAAACTCAGATGGCCTTTGGACGCTGTGGCGCAAGTCGGCCGATCGCTGTACCGGGCGAGATGAAGCAGACGCCCATTACGCCCTGCCCCTAGTGTTCCTGCGCCAAGACCACCGGCTCGACGTCGTTGGCGGCCATCAGGCCGAACATTGAGCTCCGGATGATGCCGACGTGAGTGGAAGGTTTCGCGGCGCTGGGCCCGTGTTCGACAATCCGCAGAAGCAGCGCTTCCCACGCACGCAGAGCGGCGCGCTTGTCCACCATATACTCGTTTGCATCGTAGTGGGTGCTGGAGACTTGAGCACCGCCGCCCGCGTCGGTGCCGTGCCCCAAGACCTTCGAGCGGATGAAAGGACTGACACGTAGTCTTTCGCTGGTTAGCGCGGTCGAACCAGTGCGCCGCAGATCGTGGACCGTCGCGTCTTCCACACCGATGCAATCCCTCAGCCGGTCCATTGCTCTGGTCATCGCGTCGGCGCGCATGGGTTCGGTGTAGTCCCGTTGATGTGGGAAAACGGGCCCCTTCAATCGGTCTGATGGAAGCTTGGTCAGGGCTATTGCCTCGCGAATGAGCGTGACCGCGTACGGCGGCAGCGGCACTTGATGAGGACGGTCCGACTTCATCCGCTCAGCAGGGATCAGCCAGGCCGCCTGGTCGAGATCCAGTTCGGCCAGGTCCATGCCTGCGATTTCGGTCCGGCGCTGCAAGAGCAGGAGCGCAAGCTGCAAGGCGATGCGGACGGGTCTGCTTACATAGACGCTGTCGCCTCGGGGTGTACGCAATGGAGTGTGGCCAGCT